>CAUQMS010000003.1:0-300258 GCA_963519305.1 uncultured Enterobacterales bacterium | reverse complement strand
GGGCCGACGCCCACGACCTTGACCTTGAATTTAAAAAAGCGAATTCGGATCGCAACCCGAAGCCAACCGGTGTGGGCCGACGCCCACGACCTTGACCTTGAATTTAAAAAAGCGAATTCGGATCGCAATCCGAAGTTAACCGATGTGGGCCGACGCCCACGAGCTTGAATTTGAATTTAAAGATTTAAAAGCAGGTTTGGGCTGCTGCCCAAGAGGTTGATAGCGGCAAAATCGCCCGCCAGCGACTACGCTTCTCTTTAATGATCCCTTTGTCATCCTGAGGACAAATATGTATACCCATCGGTTGGTTTTCCCCGCCAGCGTATTACGTGGCCGCGGGGCAGTTAAGCATCTGGGGGCTGTGTGCGGGCGTCTGGGGCAGCGGGCATTACTGGTGGGCGGAAAGCGCGGGATTGCCAGCGTGGAGGCGCGGGTGGCGGATCAACTTGAGCAACAGATGGTCAGTTATCTCGGGCATGAAGTGTTTAACGGCGAGTGCTGTCAGGAGGAGATTGCGCGGCTGGCGGATGTATTTCGCGTACAAGGGGTTGAGGTGATTATTGCCACCGGTGGTGGGAAGGCGCTGGATACTGCCAAGGCGGCGGGCGTAGCCTGTAATCTTCCGGTGGTCACGCTGCCGAGTATCGCCGGGACTTGTTCGGCGGTGACGTCACTGTCGTTTCGCTATCATCAGGACGGGCAGTTTCGCGATATGTTTCCGCTGACGTATGGCCCGGCGGCGGCGGTAATTGATGCCGATATTCTGGCGCAGGCGCCGCTTAACTGGCTCTCGGCGGGTATCGGCGATACGCTGGCGAAATGGTATGAGTACCGCGCTATCAGTGATCTGAATACGCTTTCCGGGCTGTCCGGCGTGGCGCGCACCAACAGCGAACTGTGCTTTACGCTGATTGAGCATTTCGCTGCCGACGCCTGTCTGGCGGTCGGCGAGGGTAAAGCCAACGCGGCGCTGGAACAGGTGCTGGACGCGATTTTCCTCTACGCCGGGCTGACGTCGATAATGAGCAACGGCGCACACACCGGCGCGGCACATGCCTTATATGAAGGGTTTACGGCCTGCGGTAAAACCCGCCACTTCCCGCACGGGCTGCTGGTCGGTTACGGCAATTTGTGCCTGCTGGCGCTGGAAAACCGCAGTGACGAAGAGCTGCACAGTGCGCTGGCGCTGGCGCGGACCAGTGCGATCCCGACTCAGCTTGACCATCTGGCACAAGGCATCACGGAACAGGATCTGGCGGATATTATCGACCGCAGCCTGAGCGCGCCCGATATGGCGAATATGCCGTTTGAGGTGGATTTCGCCGCCATGAAGGCGGCGATAGAGCGGGTTAATGGGTTAAGCCAGACGCTAATCTGATACCTATCATTTGCGCCGTCTGGTGGCGACCACGTCATGCGTACGTTGCAGGGCATCGCGCGCGGCGGGCAGGCGCTGGGTCACGCCAATAAACAGACAGTCGATGATCAGTAACTGGCTGGTACGGCTGGCCATCGCGGCGGCGCGAAAACCCAACTCACGGCCGCTGGTCAGTAACACGCAGTCGGCTTTGCGGCCAAGCGTGGAGCGGGCACCGGCGGTGATCGCAAGCGTGTAGGCACCGGCGTTTTTAGCCTGTTGCAGGGCATCGGCGGTTTCGCTGGTTTCGCCCGAGTGGGAGATGGCCAGCGCGACGTCCATCGAGGTCAGCAGACAGGCGCTAACCAGACTTTCATCCCCGCTGCCGTAAGTCTGGCAGGCGATACCAATCCGCCTGAGTTTCTGGCAGAAATCCTGCGCAACCAGCGCCGACGCTCCCACACCATACACGTCGATACGCCTTGCGTGGCTCAGAGCGTTGATCGCCTGTTCAAGCCCGTCGCTGTCAATCAGCTCCGCCGTCGCCGTCGCCCCTTCTACTTCAAATGCCAGCAGCTTGCGCAGAATCTGTTGCGGGCTGTCCTGATCGCTGATGTCAGCCACCAGCGGCGAGGGGGGCTGCGTCTCGTCACGGGAGAGCTCGGCCGCCAGCGCCAGGCGCAGCGCCGGATAGCCTTCAAATCCCAGACGACGGCTGGCACGCACCACGGTCGCGGTGCTGGTCGCTGCCTGCTTTGCCAGCTCTGTCACGCTGATGTGGGCAATGCGCTGCGGGTCTTCAGCGATCAGGCTGATCACCCGCTGCTCCGCCTGCGAAAAGCTGCCCTGCAATGCCCGCAAGCGGGCTTCAAGACCGAGGCCCCCCGAAAAGGTATTCATATTATTTTTCCAGCTCACGCAGGTGGTCATCTTTACGCAGCGTCATCAGCGCAAACAGGCTGACGATACAGGTGCCGACCACGTAATAAGCCGGTATATCCAGATTGCCGGTCTCTTTAATCAGGCCGGTGATGATAAGCCCCGCGCAGCCCGAGAAGACCGCATTTGACAGGGAATAAGAGAGGCCGAGGCCGGTGTAGCGCACGCGGGTCGGGAACATCTCCGCCAGCATCGCCGGGCCGGGGCCTGCAATCATGCCGATAGCCGCACCGGCGATCAGTACCGCGATACCCTTAGCCATCAGGCTGCTCTGGGTGTCCTGCAACAGGTGCAGCAGCGGGAAGGTCAGCAGGATCACCGCCAGCACGGCCATAATCATCACTTTCTTACGGCCAATTTTATCACTGAGTATTCCGGCAGGGAGGATAGCCAGCGCAAAACCGATGTTTGCCAGCACCGTGGCAATCAGCGCCTGCAGGAAAGTAGCGTGCAGGGAGGTTTGCAGGTACGAAGGCATCACCACCAGGAAGGTGTAGCCGCCTGCGGACCAGCCCATCATGCGGCCAATGCCCAACGCAATGGCTTTAAGCGTGGCGACAGCCGAGGCTTTCTCGGCGGCGGTTTTCTTGCTTTTGGCCGGCGCCTGTTGGCTGGCCTGAAAACTCGGGGTTTCATCCAGTTTCAGCCGCAGCCAAAGGGCCACAAAGCCCATCGGCAGCGCCAGCAGGAAGGGTATACGCCAGCCCCACTCTTTCATCTGCGCATCGGGCAGGGTTTGTACCAGCAGGGCCACCAGACCGACGCCGGTGAGCAGGCCTAAAGCAACGGTGAATGACTGCCACGCGCCGTACAGACCGCGTTTACCTTTAGGGGCAAATTCGGTCATCAGCGACACAGCGCCGCCAAATTCTCCGCCTGCAAACAACCCTTGGAACATGCGCAGCAGCGTCAGTAACAGCGGCGCCGCCACGCCAATCTGTGCGTAGGTCGGCAGCAAGCCGATCAATGCGGTGGCGAGGGTCATCAGCAGCACTACGGCAATCAGCGTTGGTTTACGGCCAATGCGGTCGCCGATGCGGCCAAAGATAATTGCGCCAATCGGGCGACAGAAGAAGGCCAGCGCAAAGGAGGCGTAGGTGAGGATGAGTCCCGTCGCGCCGCTCTGGCCTTCGAGGGTGAAGAAGTTACCGGCGATAAGCGTCGCCAGATAGCCATAAACGCCGAACTCATACCATTCGATAAAGTTACCGACGGAACCGGCGACCAGCGCACGGCGTGACTGCCCGGCGCTGATTGCTGGTGGTGAGGTGTTTTGGTTGTGTGTTGTTGTATTCCCGGAGCTGGTCATCAGTTACCTCAAAGGTCGTGAAGATTGTCTTTTTTATAGGAGCAAAGAGGGGTGAAAAATTCTTGTAAACAATTTTCTAAATTTATGCTGATTTAATGTCAATGATTTTCATGTTTTGACCAAAATAAAAGCGAAAGATGTGGAGCAGGCAACGTTTTGGAGAAGGATGGGGCGGCAACGGGCAAAACAAAACAGGCCGCACCTTTTCGGGTGCAGCCTGTTTTTAGGAAGAGTGATGAGGAACTATCAGGAGCGCTATACGCAAGATTCAGAGGGTATGAATATCGATACCATCGCCGATATTACTGTTCTGATAATAGTTACGCGGGACTTCAACCTGATACTGCTGATCGTCGCAGGCGACTTCCAGAATGTATCGCTCATTTTCGAAAGAGTCGATCGGGATAAACCCGAAGAAACCTTCCGCTACGCTGAATGTGCGCGATGAAGGAATGGCATAACGGTGAACAATCCTTGCTCTGAGCGGCTGCTGCTTGCCGGTTAACGTATTCCATACGCGGTTAACGGGTTGCGACAGTGTGACGAGCACATCTGAGGCCAGCGATTTGATAGTCATCTTGGATAGCATAAAGTGAATACCTCGTTGGTCTATCCCCGTCATCCTTCAAGCTGCCTCTGCGTTGGCTGCCTTCATTCACCCCGGTCACTTACTTATGTAAGCTCCAGAGGATTCATGGCGTTGCCGCCTTGATGTAACTCGAATGATTTAGGGGCTTATAACCTAATTCTTATAATTTCCTCCGGCTAAGATCCAATCTTTTTTTTACCTAAGCTTAGAGCCTAATTCGTTCACAAGGGTAAGTGCCGGAGAAATCGAGGCTTATTTCAGGCCGGACTTTTTCTTTTTTTTCCGGATTTACGTTCTGCTAGCAATAACGGGCAGGAAGGGCACATCACGTGGTCGGATAAATCATAGCGCAGGCAGCACTGGCGGCGGAACTGCGGGCTGTTTTCATCCTGCGGATCTTCAGGGCGCATGGGCTGATGCAGCGGGTTTTTTCCGCCGTAATGGAGTTCACGGGCGTTAAGCAGCGCCATGCCGTCGGAGATATCCGCATTGACCAGCTCCGCCTGCTTAATTCCCCAGCCGACGCGCACGCCAGCATTGCTCCAGTAAATCCCCGGTTTCAGCCCGGAGACGTCCGCCAGCGCCTGACAGACCGGACGCAGATGCTGTTCGATCATCTCATCAAAACGCGCCATCGGCTGCGTGGTCAGCAGTGCCTCACCGGAGCCGTCGAGGTAAATCTGGTTGGGCAATCCCTCTTCCTGTAGCGAGAGATACACGTTTTGCGCGGCAATGGGCAGCTGCCAGCCGCGGCTGAGGGAGATGATCACCCAGCTCGGCAGCAGGTTGGCGAAGTACCACTGTGACCACATGGAGATACGCGCCCGGCGTTTTTCCGTATCGCGGGCATCTTCTGCGTAGATCGTCAGATAGCGTTCGAGCACGCGGGTACAACCCTCAGCGGTTGTCAGCAGGGACATCGGCAGGGCGTTGGTCACCAGAGGCGTCATCGGTTTGAAACTGTCGGCAACCCAGCTTATTGGGGTGTCGCGGAAACTATTGAGGATCGTCTGCATCATCGCTTATAAATAAGTTCTATAAATCACGCTAATGAAAACAGGGTAACCAAAAATAAAGTGAAATAGTAATGATTTCTATTTGTATTGGCATTAAAGATGCCTTTTCCTCCTGGTTTGCGACAGGCCGCAGCAAGCCAAGCCCGGCGTAAGCCGAACCAAAAAAGTAATAAGCCGAAAAGCGGGGTGAATCAAACGCTTATCACCCCATTAAACCCGTCTTTCCCGTGGTCTACTGTGCGTACTGAAGTGACAAATCTACCGGTGTAAATCCGGTCAACCGTGATTCAGACGGTTGCGGACGACCAAAGAAATAGCCCTGGAACAACGAGCATCCCTCTTCTTTCAGGCGACGGAACTGTTCGTCGGTTTCCACGCCCTCTGCGGTAGTCTGAATATCCAGACTGCGGCTCATACCGGTGATAGCCCGGATGATCGCCAGCGCTTCGCGGCTGTCCTGCATGTCATTAATAAAGGATTTGTCGATTTTGATTTTGTCGAAAGGGAATGACCGCAGGTAACTCAGCGACGAGTAACCGGTGCCAAAATCATCCAGGGCGATACGCACACCGAGCGCCTTGAGTTTTTCCAGCGTCGCCACATTGCTGTGGTTGTTGTCGAGCAGCACCGATTCGGTGATTTCAACCTCCAACCGGTGCGGCGCCAGCCCGGATTCCGTCAGTGCCGCTTCGATAACTGACAGCAAGGCGCTGTTTTTAAACTGAACCGGCGAGAGGTTGACCGCAATCGTCTGTTCGCCCACCCAGCTGGCCGCCTCATGGCAGGCTTCGTGCAGCGCGAAAGCGCCGATGCTGTGAATCAGCCCGGTCTCTTCGGCAATTGGTATGAAATCCATCGGCATGATCAGGCCGTTAACCGGATGGTTCCAGCGCATCAGGGCTTCATATCCAATGATTTCGTTGTGCGCACTGTCGGTGATTGGCTGGTAATAGAGACGTAACTGCTTGCCGGTGATAGCGTCGCGTAAATCCAGTTCGATATCGCGCCGTTTGCGGGCCGCTTCGTCCATTTCTACCCGGAATACTTCATAGCGGTTGCGGCCATTGCGCTTGGCTTCGTACAGCGCCATATCTGCGCAGCGCAAAAGATGGTCCGGAGAATCTTCGCTGTCTTCTGCCATGGCAATCCCGACGCTCAGTCCGACGGTGAGCGAATGGCCTTCAATGCTGATCGGTGGTTTGACCGCCTCAATCAGCCGCTGGGCAATCTGATGCGCCTTTTCAACGTAAGGAAGGTTCGGCAGCACGATAGCAAACTCATCGCCGCCAACGCGGGCCAGCGTGTCCTGCTCACGCAGCACAAAGCGTAAACGCTTGGCGATGCCGCGCAGCAGTTCATCCCCAATCTGATGACCGAGTGCGTCATTCACATTCTTGAAATTATCCAGATCCAGACAGAGCGTGGCGGTCAGACGGTTGGAAAGTTTTGACAGATTCAGCGCTTCCTGCAAGCGCTGGCCGAAAAGCACGCGGTTCGGCAGGCTGGTCAGGTTGTCGTGGTGCGCCATGTGATGAATGCGTGCGTGGGCCGCATGCTGATCGGTAACGTCATCGGCAATCATCAAGACATAACTGGTTTGCGCGTCGCTGCCGCTGATCATCGATGCGGTGGTTTGCAGGGTGCGTTCGCCAAGTGGCGTCGCCAGCTGTTGTTCGCTTTTGTGCAGACCTTCGGAGCGCAGGCACTCGTCTGACTGCTTGTTCAGGTAATCGCTGATCCCTTGATTGAGGCAGTCCTGCGGACGCTTGCCGATCATCTGGTCGCGGGGTCTCCCCAGCAGCAACTCTGCCTGACGGTTAACCAGTAAAATTTCCCGCGAGACGGCATTCTCGACGATCACCGACGAAGGAATATTGGCGATCACCGTGTCGAGGAACTGCGACAGGGCGGTCATCCGCTCATTATTAGCTTCCGCCAGATCTTTGGCAGCCAGCAGTTGCTGTTCATATTCACGCCGTTGGGTGACGTCGCGGGTTACTTTTGCAAAACCAATCAGCACACCCGCTTCACGAACCGCCTCGATAATCACGTGCGCCCAGAATCGGGTGCCGTCTTTACGCTGCCGCCAGCCCTCAGATTCATAACGGCCCACGCTGCGGGCCGTTTCCAACCCGTGTGACGGCCAGCCTGCTTTTTGATCTTCAGGGATATAGAAACAGGAGAAATGTTTGCCCACGATTTCGTCGCGCCGGTAGCCTTTCGCGCGCTGCGCACCGGCATTCCAGTTGGCGATAACCCCCTCGGGCGTGAGCATATAAATGGCGTAATCTTCCACGCTTTGAACCAGCAACCGATACATTACATCAGAATCTTCGTTCATTTTATTTGCCTGATAGCGGACCGCCACTGTTCAGGATCCTCCCAAACAAGGGTCCGGCTGTGATTTACGTCTGTCCCGACGCATTTTTGCTGTGTTGTATGGCCTGACGTTAGCATAAGAAAATTCTTATCACGTCCGGTTTTGGCAGTAATGTGTTCATATTTAGGCTGTTACAGTAAAAAGATCGGACTTAAGCAAAATTTCCTTCGCGAGGCCGGTGTAACAGAAGGGAGGTATCGGCCATTTCCACGAAAACTTTAGGGACATGTAAAAAAGTTTTTCAACCCGTTGCTGTATGCATCTAAAGCGGTGATATATTCGGGTTGCACAACATCTTCTCCGGACGGTTTTAATAATAAAAGCACCTAACAACTTGTCGGGGATATTTCCTGAATAAAAGGAATTAAGGATGCAGGGTTAGACCTCTCTCGAGTCGTTTTTAGAATCATTACAACAACGCGATCCTCACCAGCCTGAATACCTGCAGGCGGTACGTGAAGTCTTTACTTCACTGTGGCCTTTTCTTGAACAACATCCTCATTACCGCGAACAGAGCCTGCTGGAGCGCTTAGTCGAGCCGGAACGCGTGATCCAGTTTCGCGTCGCCTGGACGGATGACCGCGGCCAGGTGCAGGTTAACCGCGCGTGGCGCGTTCAGTTTAACTCGGCGATTGGCCCGTATAAGGGGGGAATGCGTTTTCACCCCTCGGTCAATTTATCCATCCTCAAATTCCTCGGGTTTGAACAGACGCTGAAAAATGCCCTAACCACGCTGCCGATGGGCGGCGGGAAAGGCGGGTCTGATTTTAATCCGAAAGGCAAAAGCCAGTTTGAAGTGATGCGTTTTTGTCAGGCATTGATGACGGAGTTATATCGCCATCTGGGCCCGGATACCGACGTTCCGGCAGGGGACATCGGCGTCGGTGGCCGTGAAGTGGCCTTTATGTCCGGCATGATGAAAAAGCTCTCCAATAACACCGCCTGCGTATTTACCGGCAAAGGGCTGTCGTTTGGCGGCAGTCTGATCCGCCCGGAAGCCACCGGTTATGGGCTGGTCTATTTCACCGATGCCATGCTGCAACGCCACGGTCTGGGTTTTGAAGGCAGCCGGGTGTCTGTTTCAGGGGCCGGTAACGTAGCCCAGTACACCATTGAGAAAGCCATGCAGCTGGGTGCGCGCGTGGTTACCGCGTCGGATTCAGGCGGTACGGTGGTGGATGAAGCCGGCTTCACGCCGGAAAAACTGGCACATCTGGCTGAGATCAAAAACACGCGTTATGGCAGCATCGAAGAGTACGCGAATGAACGCGGTCTGGTCTATTTAGCGGGCCAGCAGCCGTGGAGCGTGCCGGTGGATATCGCGCTGCCGTGCGCCACGCAAAACGAGCTGGACATTGGCGCTGCCCGTCAGCTTATCGCCAACGGCGTGAAAGCGGTGGCCGAAGGCGCGAATATGCCTGCCACGATTGAGGCCACCGATGCCTTCCTCGATGCCGGTGTGCTGTTCGCGCCGGGTAAAGCGGCCAACGCCGGTGGCGTGGCGACTTCCGGTCTGGAAATGGCGCAGAATGCTGCGCGCCTGAGCTGGAAGTCAGAGAAAGTCGACGTGCGTTTGCATCACATCATGCTGGATATTCATGAGTCCTGCGTGGAGCACGGCGGCGAAGGTAAGCAGACCCACTACGTGCACGGCGCGAACATTGCGGGCTTTGTTAAGGTGGCGGATGCCATGCTGGCGCAGGGTGTGCTTTAAAATCCCCGTCATCCTTTGCGGCGCAGGTGCGTTGGCTGCTCTCATACATCCGAATCACTTACTAATGTAAGCTCATCGGGATGTGTTTGTTTGCCGCCTTCCTGCGACACAAATTATTTAGGGGATTAGGTGTGTAAAAAATCCGCGTTAATACGCGGATTTTTATTTTGAGCATTTTACGGAAGATTATTTTGTCGATTTAAAATAAGGGCCGGGCCTTACCGAGTCACGAATAATAAGCTCTGAAGAAAACAGATTATCTTGGGATAAATAGCCGCCATCCAGCATGGAAATTAACCGGTTGATCACTTCATTGACCATATCGCGAACCGGATCTTTAATGCTCGATAATGCGGGCTGAAGGAAAGGGGCCGTCGGAATATTATCAAAGCCAATCACCGACACTTTTTCCGGCACCGGAATGCACGCTTCACTTAACGTCTTCATGGCACCAATGGCCATTTCATCATTGCTTGCCAGCACGGCACTGAAGGCTATTTTACCGGCGATCAGCTGGCCGACGGCGGCCGCCCCGCTGACGGGCGTCCATTTTCCGGTGACGATCAAATTGTCCTGAACTGGGATGCTGAAGGTGCTCAACGCCTCTTTATAGCCGGAAAGTCGTTCAATGGCGGTCGGTGAGTCCAGCGATCCGGTGATAAAAGCAATCTCGCGGTGACCCTGTTCAATCAGGTATTGAGTGGCATTGAAGCTTGAGCCTTTATGGTCACAGCAAATACAGTGACTTTGATGTTTTCGCAGCTTACGGTTCACCACCATCATCGGTTTATTACACTGGTCAATAATAAGATCCAGGGCATCGATGGTTAAAAAGCGCGGATATATAATAATGGCGTCACAGCGTAAATCCAGCAGAAACTGGATAGCCTGTTCTTCTTCTTCTGCGCTGTGTTTACCATCGACCAGAATAAGCTGGCGGCCAGAATCTTCTAATTTCTGCGCAGCCTGAGAGAGCAGTTCATTAAAGTAACTGCCGTTATAAAGCGTATTCGTCACCACCAGACCGATGCACTCTGATTTACTGGAAGCCAGATTGCGCGCCAGTAAATTTGGCCGGTATCCCGTCTCTTCTATGGCTTGGTAGACGGCGTTTTTCGTCGCTTCGCTGGTATACCCTTTACCAGATAATACGCGTGAAACAGTGGCTTTCGATACGCCTGCTTTTGTCGCCACTTCTTTCATTGTTGACATCGGGTCTTCCTGAAGCCTTGTAAATTATCGACATTCTATACCCAAATCCCGGCCAGTTGCAGGCAGACAGTCAACGGGCTTGTGAAGGGCTCAATGATGTCGATCAAGATCACATAACAAACATTTTACAACTTAATCTATTGATGTCTTCATCTCATATGAACATTCTTGTGTGGAACCGGTTACCCATTTACTTCTGTTAAACATCTAAGACGAAATTTCAGAAGAAGAAATTGCGCGCATGACCGGTGAATATCGCGCCCGAAAAAACTCACAACCCTATGAAGTGAAGAGAGTTGCACCTATGTCAAAGAGCTATGCAGCAATATCACAGTCGATTATTGACGCCATCGGCGGCCCCGTGAACGTCTCTGCGGTAACCCACTGTATGACCCGTTTACGCTTCGTACTCAATGACGATGCGAGTGTTGATACCGCGAAACTGAAAGCCATCAAAGGTGTGCTTGGTGTGGTGCGCAGCGAAAACCAGTGTCAGGTGATCATCGGCAATAATGTCTCTCAGGCCTATGCCGAAGTGGTGAAACTGCTGCCGGAAGGCGCGCTGACGCCCAATGCGAAAATGCCTGAGACTAAAATCACGCTCAAACGCATCGGTGCCGGGATCCTTGACGCGCTGATTGGCACCATGTCACCGCTGATCCCGGCCATTATCGGCGGCTCGATGGTGAAACTGCTGGCGATGATCCTCGACATGACCGGCGTCGTTGAGAAGGGCGCTTCGACGCTGATTATCTTAAATACCATCGGTGACGGCGCGTTCTTCTTCCTGCCGGTGATGGTGGCGGCGTCGGCAGCGATAAAATTCAAAACCAATATGTCGCTGGCGATTGCGATTGCCGGGGTGCTGGTGCATCCCGCATTTATTGATTTAATGGCCAAAGCGGCGCAGGGACAGAAAGTCGAATTTGTCGGCCTGTCCGTCACGGCGGTGAAATATACCTACACCGTTATCCCGGCACTGTGCATGACCTGGCTGCTTTCTTACATTGAAAGATGGGTAGATCGCATTACTCCGGCAGTGACCAAAAACTTCCTCAAACCAATGCTGATCATGCTGATTGCGGCACCGATCGCCATTCTGTTCATTGGCCCGCTGGGTATCTGGATCGGCAGCGGGATTTCAGCGGTGGTCTACACCGTTCACGACTATCTGGGCTGGCTTTCTGTCGCCATTATGGGCGCGCTCTGGCCGCTGCTGGTGATGACCGGTATGCACCGCGTGTTTACGCCGACCATCATTCAGACTATTGCCGAAACCGGTAAAGAGTCGATGGTGATGCCCTCTGAGATTGGTGCCAACCTGTCGCTCGGTGGCTCTTCACTGGCGGTTGCATGGAAGACGAAAAACCCTGAACTGCGCCAGACCGCACTGGCGGCGGCGGCGTCCGCCATCGTGGCCGGCATTTCGGAACCTGCGTTGTACGGCGTGGCGCTGCGGCTCAAACGCCCGCTGATCGCCTGTTTGATCAGCGGCTTTATATGTGGCGGTATCGCCGGTATCGGCGGACTGGCCAGCCATTCGATGGCGTCGCCGGGTCTGTTTACCAGCGTTCAGTTCTTCGACCCGACCAACCCGATGAGTATTGTCTGGGTGTTCGGCGTGATGATTCTCGCCGTGGTGATCTCGTTTTTCACCACCTTACTGCTGGGCTTTGAAGACATCCCGGTTGATGATCAGCCGGTGGTCGAAGACAAACCAGAAGACGCCAACCCGAATCCGTTTGCTGCAACCCCGAACGCAGTAAAAAATTAACTCAGTAACAGAAGGACTTGCTCATGCAGGCAACAACATTTCCCGACGGTTTCTTATGGGGCGGCGCATTGGCCGCTAATCAGGCCGAGGGTGGATGGCGTGAAGGCGGTAAAGGGCTGACGACGGTCGATATGATCCCGCACGGCCCGCACCGTCTGGCGGTAAAAACCGGGCAGGAAAAGCGTTTTTCGCTTAAGGACGACGAATTCTACCCAAGCCATCAGGCCATCGATTTCTATCATCGCTATAAAGAAGATATCGCCCTCATGGCCGAGATGGGGTTCAGCGTGTTTCGCACCTCGATTGCCTGGAGCCGTTTGTACCCGAACGGCGATGAACTGACGCCGAACGCTGAAGGAATCGCCTTCTACCGTGACCTGTTTGCCGAATGTAAAAAGCACAACATTGAGCCACTGGTGACGTTGTGCCATTTCGACGTACCGATGCATCTGGTGGTGGAATACGGCTCGTGGCGTAACCGCAAAATGGTGGAGTTTTTCAGCCGCTATGCCCGTACCTGTTTCGACGCTTTTGACGGGCTGGTGAAATACTGGCTGACCTTCAATGAGATTAACATTCTGCTGCACAGCCCTTTTTCCGGTGCGGGTCTGGTGTTTGAAGAGGGTGAAGATCAGGAGCAGGTGAAGTATCAGGCGGCGCACCATGAGCTGGTGGCCAGTGCGCTGGCGACCAAAATTGCCCATGAGGTGAACCCGGATAATCAGGTCGGTTGTATGCTGGCGGGCGGAAATTTCTACCCGAGAACCTGCAAACCTGAAGATGTCTGGGCCGCGCTGGAAAAGGACCGTGAGAATCTGTTCTTTATCGACGTTCAGGCGCGTGGTGCTTACCCGTCGTACACCCGTCGTTTGTTTAAAGATAAGGGCATTAGCATCGCGACCGAAGCGGGCGATGACGAGCTGCTCAGACACACCGTCGATTTTGTCTCCTTCAGCTATTACGCCTCACGCTGTGCGTCTGCCGACATGAACGACAACAACAGCAGTGCTGCGAATATCGTGAAATCGCTGAAGAATCCGCACATTCAGGCCAGCGAATGGGGCTGGGGGATTGACCCGCTTGGTTTACGCATCACCATGAACATGATGTATGACCGCTATCAGAAACCGCTGTTTCTGGTCGAGAACGGACTTGGCGCAAAAGATGAGATCAATGCGCAGGGCGAAATCGAGGACGATCACCGCATCAGCTATTTGCGCGAACACATTCTGGCGATGCGCGAAGCCATCGAAGACGGTATTCCGGTCATTGGCTACACCTCGTGGGGCTGCATCGATCTGGTCTCGGCTTCTACCGGCGAAATGAGCAAACGCTACGGCTTTGTTTATGTCGATCGCGACGATGCAGGTAACGGTACGCTGGACCGTAAGAGAAAGAAATCCTTCTACTGGTATCAGAAACTGATAGCCAGTAATGGGGGAGACCTTGGGTGATCGACAAAAGGAGTCGTTAGAATCAGTGCCGCATCAGTGAAGACGAAATAGTTAGCATGCTTTTTGTTACAAACTTGATCATAGTGGAAAGTCAGTACCAGTATAAAATGCTGCTTTGAATTTCGCTGAGTCGTTGATTTAACAATGAAATGGTTAACAAAAAATGCTGTTTTGTTCTCTGTTAAAACCTGTATTGCGGCATTTTTGTCACTCTATATCGCGCTCGAACTCAATCTGGATAAGCCCGCCTGGTCGATGGTGTCGGTTTACGTTATTTCACAGCTCTATTCCGCCTCGACGCTCTCCAAAGCGACCTATCGCTTTTTAGGTACGGTTCTTGGCGGGATCTTTATCTTTCTGATTTACCCGGCCACCGTCACCTATCCGATGCTGTTTAGCTTCAGCGTTTCGCTGTGGGTGGCGTTTTGTCTCTATCTTTCGCTGCATGACCGCACACCGCGGGGCTATGTATTTATGCTGGCCGGATACAGTGCGGCGATCATGGGGTTTGCGGATGTCGATACGCCGCTGTCGATCACTTATACCGTTATCTCGCGTATTGAAGAGATCACCGTCGCCATCATTTGCAGTACGCTGATCCACATGCTGGTGTTCCCGGTGCGGATGCGTAATTTGCTGGAGAACAGCGTCAGCAACTGGTACGACAGTGCGAAAAAACTCTGTACTGAACTGCTGACCGCAGAGGCCAAAGAGAGCTCGCCGGAACGGCAGCATATTCTGGTGCAGATGGCGAACTACCCGATTAACGTTGAAGCGCTGATCACCCACTGTGTGTTTGAGGGCGATTCGGCGCGTAAGTTGATCCGATTAGTGTCGGCGCAATATCAGCATCTCTCCTATCTCATCCCCACGCTGACTGCGATAGAAAAACGCCTGAGTTTACTGGCGGAGCAGGGGATCGCTTTCCCGGATTTTGTCTCTGCAACTTTCAGTCAGTTTCTGCTATGGCTTAACAGCCCGGAGCAGAGCGGGAATGCGCAGGCCATTCAGGAGGAGATCTGTGCCTCACAGGAAAGAATAAAAAACCAGTATGACACCGGGGAAATGAGCGCCGAAGAGGGCTTGCTGCTCATTGGCCTGCTGGAGCGCTTGCAGAATTTTATTCATATCGCGGAAGCTTATTTTGGCGTTACCGAGCGGGTCAGTCAGGTAAGTCGTGATAAAAAACGCGGCAAAATGACGCTTTTCAGAAAGCACAAGGATGAGGGGATGATCCTGCTTTCCGCCTTCAGCGCCTTTGCGGCCACCATGATTGGCTGCCTGTTCTGGATAGGCACCGGATGGCGCGACGGGGCTTCGGCACCGATGATGGCGGCGGTTATCTGCTCATTCTTTGCCACACTCGACAGCCCGATTGCGTCCATTCACGTCTTTCTGAAAGGGGTGCTGATCGCCATCGTGATCAGTTTTGTGTATGTCGCGGTATTTATCCCGATGTCGATCAACTTTGAAGCGCTGGTTATCTGCCTTGCACCGGGTTTGCTGGCGCTCGGGCTGGTGATTGCCAACCCCGCGACGAACTTTATCGGGTTGATTATCGCGACGCAGATACCGGGCTTTATCGGCATGAACCATGATTTCAAACCGGATCTGCTGGCGATCGTTAATGCGTCGATATCGACCATCGTGGGGATTGTTATTGCACTGCTGACCACGGCGCTGATCCGCAATAAACGCCCCTCCTGGACCGCCAAACGCGCACTGCGCAAAGGCATTAAAGAGCTGCTGCAATTTACCAACGAAATCAAAATTAATGCGTCGTCCCTGCTCTCGCGCCAGCAATATGTCGCCAGTATGCTGGATAAAGTGAATATTATTCTGCCGCGTAATAAAGTTGACCCAATTCCTAATGTGGCGCTCGGTGGCAACTTAATTACTGAAATCTGGCTGGGGGTAAACTGCTACGATTTTTATGCACGCCATCAGGATATTTTGCGCAGCCATACGTTTGAAGCTGATGCCCTGATGTACGAAATTAATCAGTATCTGAAACGGCGGTTAAAAAATATTTATATCGGCCCGCCGGATTCATTGTTAGAAGAATTAAACCGCGCATTGCTTGAGCTTGAACAACTCTGCCGGGCGGATATGCAGCTGTTCGCGCCACTGTTTCATCTGTTTAATATCCGCATGGCGATGTATCCTGCTGAGCGCTGGCCTGAGGCGTCAGCGGCGTGATCAGCGCAGCTGACACGCGGGCTCAACGCTTTGGCTGACTAATTGTGTGAAGGTTTGCAGCGGGCAATATCCTTCTGCGGTCTGGTCACGGCACCCCGGTATGTTTATCTGCACATTACCTGCCGGTGCTTGCAAGGTCAGCGGTGTCTGTTCGCGCAACTGTGCCAGTGTCTGATACAGCATAGTGATGCTGACATACTGTTTGCCCGCTTGATCTGACCAGCGCTCAAAGGTCAGTGCGCCGCCCGGCGGAGTATTGTCTGGCTGACCCGGCAGCGTCCATGACATATCCAACATGCCGGAAATATTGGCAATATTGGTGTCGTGCCCGGCGATAAACAGGATCTTATCCTCTGGTGAGATATCGGGCAGTTTGCTGGTGGTGTTCGGGTCGAGCGCATTGGCGATGGTTTGCAATAATGGCGTGCCGTTATGTCTGGCGATATAAGGTGTGCGCGACATCAAATTAAACTGCGCGTTATGCAATTTCAGCAAGGATGCCCATTCTTGTTCTGAATGAATGTTGCCCCATGCAGGCTGTGGCATCCCCTGTGACTGTTCAAGCAGGAAGATTTCTGCCAGCGTTGACGAAAGCCCGACGGCACCGCCAAGCGCGACTTTGTTTCCGTTGTCGGTTACCGATAATTTAGTTGGCATTGCCTGCGCAAAATCACAGGTTTTGTCTGCGTGATGCTGCTGACAATAGGCTGATTTGGGGAAATTGAGCACGTTGCTCATGAGCCTCAGGGAAGGGAGATATTGCTGATTAAGGGTATAAAGCGGCACTCCGGCCTGCTTTTCGACGGCCTGCTGCACCTGCGTTTTGTCCATTGAGCAAACACCTGCCTTCACAGGGTGAAACAGCGGATCAACCTGCTTGAGATTCTGCTGGTGGTGAATGGTTAAGCCGCATTGCGGGGCAAGGCCGGCCAGAAACGCCTCGCCGGTTTTGCGGGTGCGCTGATCGACATCTGCCCAGACATACACCGAGCCCGGTGCCGGACAACCTTCTTTTGGCAGAATACCTCGCTGTTGAAACTTCTGCCGGTAAAACCCGCCCATCAGGCTAATCAGATGCTCGCCGCGCGGCGTGAGGTAACCGAGTTTCACCGGCCACTCCGGCCAAACTTCAGGCGTCACGTCGCGCATGGTTTGCGTTATTTTGGTGGGCGCCCGCACGCCGTGGCGGCTGAGTATGACCACCTTATCTAACCGGTATCCAGAAGGTGGAGTGTCGCTGGCATAAGCTGCGGAGCTCAAGGAAGATGCAGAGATAAGGGCGAGCAGAATTCCATTGCGAAGGATAAGGTTAGTGCGTTTAAACAGAGAGATTGTCATTTACAGCCTCTTTATTATTTGCAGCGTTGAACTGGGGTTTTAGCCGAGCGTACTTGCCCGCATCTTTAATCTTCCCGCCATAATCACCCGCGTGGCAGCATCTTCGCCGGAGCAGAGATATTCCACCGCCATGCGGCCAAGTTCGATATAGGGCAGCTGGACGCTGGTCAGCTTGGGTGTCATCTGGTCGGCGATGCGTTGATCGTCGTAACCTGCCACCAGAATGTCCTGAGGAATACGCAGATGCAGTTCGGTCAGTGCCTGATAGCAGCCGATGGTCATCCAGTCGCTGGAGCAGAAAATCGCATCCGGCGGTTCAGGCTGTTGCATCAGTTGTAACGTAGCGCGATAGGTTTCGTTCAGCGACCAGTTGGTGGTTTTGACCCGTTGATCGTCGTGTGAAATTCCGGCTTGCGATAGGGCTTCGCGATAACCTTCGAGGCGCATTTCACAGGCTTCCATCCAGTGATCGCCCATGATGTGGGCAATGCGGGTCGCCCCCTGATCGATAAGATGGCGGGTGATCTGCAACGCATTGGCGCGGTCATCCGGCAAAAAGGTGGGCAGCAGCGGAAACGCGCGATCATAAACGTTCAGCAGGACAACGGGAAGTTGGGTTTGGTTGATGAACGGGGAAAAGTCCATTGCCTGCGTGACAGGTGAAGCAATGATAATTCCCGCGCAGCGCCGTTGATTGAGTTGCGCAATGATACGCACCGCCAGTTCGACGTCGTCGCCGTAATCATAAATCGTCAGCAGGGTATCATGCCTCCACGCGGCTTCACGGGCTTCACTCAGGGCATCTACAAAGGGGTCATAACTGGGCATGGTGTTGATCAGCAAGGCAATCTCTTCCTGACCATTATCGCGGTGCGGTGCAGGCATTTTTTTGTAGCCCAGAGCCAGCGCGGTGTTGAAGACCCGCTCACGGGTTTCATCACTGAGTTTAACCGAGCGCGAATTGTTTAAAATCAGTGAAACAGTGGCCTGAGAAACGCCCGCTTCACGCGCGATATCAATCATCGTGACTTTATTTTTCTTCTCCATTTTCCCTATCCCGTCGCCCATTTTTCTCCCCGCGCACTATATCACAACCGCTGATTTTCCCAGACCACAGGACCGGGAAGATGAAAGAGTGTGATCTCACTTCCAGAACCTGAATGTCTGATTTGCAGCCAAAGTTAATTGATAATAAAAATTAGCTAATAATATTAGTTGGTGCATTTTCATTCTAAAACTAAGGGCAATGAGATGAAAGAGAAATGGAGTGAGCAGCAGGCAGGAGAGTGGGGAAAACGGCAGGGATGGATATGTGCCTTTAACTATTTGCCACGTACGGCGGTGAACTGGACGGAACTCTGGCAGCGCGAGACCTTTGATGCCGTGACCATTGATCAGGAGCTGGGCTGGGCACATGGCATTGGCTACAACCAGTTGCGCATCAATCTGCCGTTTATTGTCTGGCAGGACGACCGCGAGGGTTTACTGGCGCGTATCGATCAGTTCCTCGCCATTGCTGACAGTCATCAGATTAAGGTAATGCTGACGCTGATGGACGACTGCGGGTTCTCAGGCGACGAGCCCTATCTCGGGCCGCAAAAAGCCCCGGAACCGGGAAAACATAACAGTCAGGCGGCCGCCAGCCCGGGGCGGGATATCGTCTGCAACCGCGAAAAATGGCCGGAGGTTGAGCGGTATGTTCGTGACGTGATCCGCCGTTTCCGTGACGATCCGCGTATCGCGATTTGGGATTTATACAACGAACCCGGTAACCGGGGCACGTTTGCCACCGGCCTTGAAGAAGTGTTGTATGACGAAAAGCTGGAAGTCTATGCGCTTGAGCTGATGCAGAAAGCCTTTGTCTGGGCGCGCGAGGAGGATCCTGTGGCACCGTTAACTGTCGGCGCATGGCATTTTTCACAAGATCTGGATCAGCCCGAAAGAGAATTTTTCACCCATCCTGTCGACGTCGCAGCGGCAGAGCTGTCCGATATCATCAGTTTCCACGCCTATGTGGCGACGCCGAAACTGCTGCAGGCGCTGCGTTTCTGGCAGAAGTTTAATCGTCCGATGCTGTGTACCGAATGGCTGGCGCGCCACGTCGGCAGCGTGTTTGAGGAGCAGTTACCGCTGTTCAGCGCCTTCAACGCGGGCTGTTATCAGTGGGGATTAGTGCGTGGCAAAACACAGACTACGCTGCCGTGGCCCATTGTGCGCAAAGGAAACCACGATTATGCCCATCTATGGTTCCACGACGTGCTGGACGAGTACGGTATCCCGTTCCGTCGCGCTGAAATGGACCTGGTCCGCCGTTTAACAAACATAAAATAACTCTTACAACAGGCAGCACAGGGACGTGCGGGGCGAAAAAAATGACGATTTCAATGAAAATCCCTCCCAGGGAATTGTGGTCTTATTTCGGTTACGGGTTGGGGCAGTGTTTCAGTTTCGGGTTGGTGGGTTCTTTTATTAACTATTTTTATACTGACGTTCTGGGTATTTCAGCACTGGCCGCCAGTACTATCTTTCTGGTTGCCCGTGCATGGGATGCGATTCACGATCCGTTATTTGCCAGCGTAATGGACACCATTCAGACCCGCTTCGGCAAATTCCGTCATTTTATGTTACTGGCACCTTTTCTGATCACGCTGGTGACGCTGGCATCGTTTTATAATATTAACGCGCCGATGGGCACGAAAATTATCTATGCTGGCGCCACTTATATTCTGTGGGGAACGCTGTACGCGATTTCGGATATTCCGTTCTGGTCGATGAGTTCTGTAATGAGTTCCGAGCCGAAAGAGCGTACCAAGGCAGTGACCGCTGCGGTACTCGGCGTCAACGCCGGGATCGCCTGTGCGTCGATTTTCTTCCCGCGTCTGACGGCATTTTTTGCGCCAGGCTCCGACGACCACGGTTACTTCTGGGCGACAGTGGTAATGATGGTGGTGGGCCTGCTGCTGATGCTCAATGGCTTCTGGCATATTAAAGAACGCGTGCCACCGAGCAGTGAAAAAGTCACGATGCGGGACACTTTCCATAATCTGAAGAACAACCGGCCACTGTTTTTCGTCTTAGCCGCGTTCTTTTTCTGCGTTCTGCATAATATTGCCAATGGTATTTATATCTACTTCTTTATTTATAATATGGGCGACGGGGCATTACAGGCCGGTATTGGTATTATGGGAATATTAGCGGCGATCACCTGCCTGACAGCACCGTTATTAACCCGCCGGTATAAAAAACGCACGCTGTTCATTGTGCTGTGTATGCTGGATATTCTGGTGCGTATCCTGTTGTGGTTTGCCGGTTATCACAATCTCACTGTGCTCTTTATCCTGCTTGGGTTAAGTACCGTCTTCGTGATGATGAGTAATCTGTTCACGTCCGCCATGATTGTCGACACCATCGAATATGCCGAATACAAAACCAACAAACGCTGTGCGGCCATCACATTCTCTGGCCAGACGTTTACCGGCAAAATGTCGGTCGCGGTCGGCGGCGGGCTGGTGGGGATTTTTCTCACGGCGATTCACTATGTCCCTCATGCGGCGCAGCAAAGCGAAAGTGTGCTGAACGGGCTCTTCTTTGGTATCAGTCTGTTACCTGCCGTCGGGTCGCTTATCCGCATTGGCTTTATGTGGTTCTTCGACTTTACCGAAGATAAACATGCCGAAGTGCTGGCGATTCTGGCACAGCGACGCACGTCTGGCGGGGTGTTTGAGGAAGGGAAAGAAGCGAAGGGAAAACTGCTGGAAGTCTGATTTTCGGCGATACAGTCAGTGTCAGCCGGGCTCGCGTATTTATGTCGGTTTCGGCTGTCGCTGACGGGGCGTTACCGGTTGTGTTCACCCAATGCTTCTCTGAGAGCATGAATAAAGCTGCGGACTTTAACCGTTTGTCTCATTCCCGCCGGTGTCAGGACGTGCATCGGCCGCGAAGGCCCTTCATAATCTGATAAAACCTGTACCAGACGACCGGCCCTGATCTCTTCATTCAGCACGTCCTCCGGGCCCAGCGTCACGCCGTACCCTCTGACCGCCGCATGGAGCAGCGCTCGCCAGTCATTGGCGCGAAAACGGCCTGTGGGCTGGATCTCCTGAGCTTTCCCTTCTTTGCAAAACAACCAGCGGCAGGGTATCTGCGGCGACCAAATTCCGTAGATAAGACACGAGTGCTGTGCCAGGTCGTCGGGGGTTTGCGGCATACCGTGCTGCGCCAGATATTCCGGTGATGCGCAGGCAATCAGCCGGTAGGGCCGCAGCGGATAGGCAATCATCGGACTGTCGTTCAGTTCACCAATACGCAGGATCACCTCATAGCCTTCTTCAACCGGATCGACGAAGCGGTCATTCAACGTCAGTTCAACCTGCGTGTCGGGATATTTATCGAGATACTGCGTAATAAAAGGGGCCAACGTCGAGGTCCCAAAGGTCACCGGGGCATTGACGCGCAGGGTGCCTGAGGGCGTCGCTTTCATCTCCAGCGCGATAGCATCGGCGGTTTCTGCTTCGGCAAGCACGACCTTACAACGCTCATAGTAACTGCGTCCTATATCCGTCAGGTGTTGGCGGCGGGTGGTCCTGCTCAGGAGTGCGGTCCCCAGCCGTGATTCGAGCCGGGCGATATGTTTGGCCACCATCTGTGGAGAAATTCGCAGCGCGTTAGCGGCCGCCGCGAAGGATCCCAGTTCTGCGGCCCTGACGAAGACATTCATGCTGGTTAACCGGTCCACGATTCCCTCTCTTTTGTTGTTTGTCTATAGCTTCGATGGGTATTTATCAACACTGAGTATCGAATTATCTTAATCTTTCGGTAGCTAAATGAAAGGTGAGAATGATGAACATAGGCATTATCGGAGCGGGATTTGTGGGCCGTGCGGTCGCGAAACTGGCGACTCAGGCCGGGCATCGGGTCATGGTCAGTAATTCACGTGGGCCCCAGACGTTGTTCAGCCTGAAGCCAATGTTGGGTTGCGAAATCGGTACCGCCACGCAGGCGGCGAGCTTTGGCGACATCGTGGTGATTGCGGTTCCTCTTACGGCCATCGGGCAGTTGCCGGTGGCCGAACTTGCCGGTAAACCGGTTATCGATGCCGTTAACTATTACCCCGAACGCGACGGGCAGGTAACTGAACTGGATCAGCAGACGACCACGACCAGTGAGTATCTGGCGGGTTTTCTGCCGCAATCGAAGATAACCAAGGCCTTTAATGCTATTCAAATGACCCACCTCGAAAACGAGGGGCTGCCCGCCGGAGACTCTGAGCGCCGCGCATTGCCACTGGCCGGGGATGACGCAGAAACCAAAAAACAGGTAATCGCTCTTTACGATGCTTTTGGCTTTGACGCGGTAGATGCGGGCGCACTCCCAGAAGGCTGGCGGTTCCAGCGCGGAATGCCGGCTTATTGCGTACGGATGACAAAAAGTGAGCTGAAGGGCGTTCTCGCAGAGGCGCGTCGCCCTGAGCCGGTGGCAATTTAGCGGGCCACTTTCTCCATTGCTCAATAATGGATAAGTAATTAATAAAATCTTTGATGGCAAAGGGGGGCAGCCATTACTGTTTCTGAAACTTACCCCACTTAATAGGATGAAAAGGTGAGCCGTCAGGCAGCTGAACCCCTTTATAATTTATTGGTACATCAGGTTTCCCGCCCAACGGGCGAACCGTCGCCGCAGCATTTTCACTTTGTGGAAAGCCTCTGCCCGCTTTGGCTGACGGCGCGGCTTTAGTCGAGAACATCCATTTTTCGGTCGACCCTTACATGCGTGAATGCATGGATGGGGACTGAGAACTCAATGAAGCGCTGGAGGGGCGAACCATTATTAGCAGCGGGCGTCCGGGCTTATTTAATTTCAGTCACAAAATCTTCGCGGCTACGACGCACTTTCTTCAGGTTCACCAGCCAGTCGCCTTCTGTTGCACGATAACCCAGCGGGAGCATCACCACGCTGCGTAATTTTTTCGATTTCAAATCGAGGATCTCATCAACTGCCACCGGATCAAAACCTTCCATTGGAGTTGCATCCACCTCTTCGAACGCTGCGGCAATCAGCGCCGCGCCAAGGCCAATATAAGCCTGACGGGCTGCTGCCTGATAATTCGCTTCGGTTCCCCGTTCAGCGACAATCCCCAACAGCATCTGGCGATAGTTTTCCCATCCTTCGTTTTTAAAACCCCGGACGTCATTGGTCAGGTCGAACATCATATTGACGCGATCCGCGGTGATATCGTCCCATGCAGCAAATACCAGCAGGTGGGAGCAGTCGGTCACCTGCGCCTGATCCCAGGACACGGTTCTGATTTTTCCGCGGATATCAGGGTTGCTCACCACAAAGAGTTCAAACGGCTGCAGCCCGCTTGACGTCGGTGCCAGCCGCACAGCCTCTACGATACGTTCGAGTTTTTCGGCAGACACTGTTTTTGTTGCATCGAATTTCTTGGTCGCGTAACGCCACGCCAGTCTTTCATTTAAGGTCGTCATTTTGTTTTCCTGAAGAATAATGTGAGAAGCGGTGCGTAGATGCCCGTGATACTCATTTCCCCGAATAGCGACAAATAATCGCATTATCCTCAGGCTGTGTTTTGTGAATTTGAGCCCTGAGTTGCGGGAAAAAACATGCCCGCAGATCCCTGAAAACAAAAAAATCCACGCTTTCGCGTGGATTCTCAAATTGCTCTCTGTACCTAGCAACGCCAACCGGCGGCGGAGGGATCAGACGTTGAACAGGAAGTTCATTACATCGCCATCTTTAACGATGTAATCTTTGCCTTCTGAACGCATCTTGCCGGCTTCTTTCGCGCCTTGTTCACCTTTGTAGGTGATGAAGTCGTCAAAGGCGATAGTTTGCGCACGGATGAAGCCTTTTTCGAAGTCAGTGTGGATTTTACCTGCTGCCTGCGGGGCGGTGGCGCCAACAGGGATGGTCCAGGCACGGACTTCTTTCACGCCAGCGGTGAAGTAAGTTTGCAGATTTAGCAGCTCATAACCGGCGCGAATCACACGGTTAAGACCCGGCTCTTCCAGGCCCATTTCAGCCATGAATTCTGCACGGTCTTCATCTTCGAGCTCAGCGATATCAGACTCAACGGCGGCACATACGGCAACCACAACGGAACCTTCAGCTTCGGCAATTTTACGCACGATATCGAGGTACGGGTTATTTTCATAACCGTCTTCGTTGACGTTAGCGATGTACATGGTTGGCTTCAGGGTCAGGAAGCTCAGGTAGCGGATGGCCGCTTTGTCTTCATCGGTCAGATCCAGCGCACGCAGCATCCCGGCTTCAGAAAGCTGTGGCAGACATTTTTCCAGCGCCGCCAGTTCGGCTTTGGCATCTTTGTCGCCGCCTTTGGCACGTTTCTGTACGCGGTGAATGGCGCGTTCACAGGTATCGAGATCCGACAGGGCCAGTTCGGTGTTGATAACGTCGATGTCGTCAGCCGGGTCAACTTTGTTGTTCACGTGGATGATGTTGTCATTTTCGAAACAACGCACCACGTGGCCGATAGCTTCAGTTTCACGGATGTTGGTCAGGAATTGGTTGCCCAGACCTTCACCTTTAGACGCGCCTTTTACCAGGCCCGCGATGTCCACAAATTCCATGGTAGTCGGCAGAATACGCTGCGGCTTTACGATGGCGGCCAACTGGTCGAGGCGTGAATCTGGCATCGGCACCACACCGGTGTTGGGTTCGATGGTACAGAACGGGAAGTTAGCTGCTTCGATACCCGCTTTGGTCAGCGCATTGAACAGAGTAGATTTACCGACGTTCGGCAGGCCCACGATACCGCATTTGAATCCCATGTTGTTCTCACCTTAATATCTTAATAATCAAGCAATTAACGTTAATTGCGCGATGTAATGACCATAATAGGCCGCATTATACACGCAATAGCAGTTTTTCTCGAATACCCGTCATCCTTCGGGCCGTCACTGCATGGAATCAATTCTTGCCTCACCTCACCCATTTTTAGATACTTGTCACAATTATTTAACTGACTGGAAATAAACCGGATGTTTTATGTTTAGCCTGCGTGACCTGAAGATGTTGGACGTGAAGAACGAAACGCTGGCAGGATTTGTGGTGGCGGTGTCTATGATCCCGGAAGCCGTCGGGTTCTCGCTGGTGGCGGGACTGTCGCCGATTGTCGGGTTGCACACCGCGTTTATTATCGGGCTGGTCACCGCGCTGTTTGGCGGGAAACCGGGAATGGTGTCAGGCGCTGCAGGCTCTATAGTTGTGGTGCTGATGAGTCTCGCCGCGCAGCATGGTATGGGCTATGTGCTGTGGGCGACGATTTTTGCCGGAGTCATTCAGATACTGATTGGTGTGTTCCGGTTGGGCAAGTTTATCCGGCTGGTGCCGCTGCCCGCCATTCACGGTTTTGTTAACGGGCTGGCGATCGTCATTATGCTGGCGCAGTTACACATGATTGCCGGGCAGGGGCTGCTGATGTACGGACTGGTGCTGCTGGCCATTCTGGTGGTATTGCTGTTTCCAAAACTCACGCGTGTGATCCCCGCGTCACTGGCGGCGCTGATTGTGGTGTCGGCGGTGGCGATTGGGTTTAATCTGCATACGCTGCGGGTAGGGGATCTGGCGGACATCTCCGGTGCCTTACCGCATTTCAGCTTGCCGGCGGTGCCGTTCAATCTTGAGATGATCAAGGTGGTGCTGCCGTATGCGGTAGTGATCGCGTTAGTGGGGCTGATCGAATCCCTGTTGACCATGACGGTGCTTGACGAAATGGGCGGCCATAAAGGCAATGGGAATCGTGAAAGTATTGCGCAGGGGGCCGGTAATACAGTCTGCGGACTGTTCGGCTGTTTTGCCGGATGTGCGATGATTGGTCAGTCGATCATTAACTTCACGTCCGGTGGGCGTGGGCGCATTTCCGGTATTGTCGGTGCCATTTTACTGATTTTGTTTGTGGTCAGTCTTTCCGATTACATCGGGCTGTTACCGGTGGCGGCACTGGCAGGGATCATGCTGGTAGTGTGCTACAACACTTTTGAGTGGAGCTCACTGCGACGTTTACGCCGAATGCCTAAGGCCGACGCGCTGGTCATGGTGATCGTCACAGTGATCACCATCTTTACCGATCTGGCTGTCGCGGTCATCAGTGGCGTGATTATCGCAGCGCTGGTGTTTGCCTGGCAGCAGGCGCGTATTCGTATCCGTTGGCATAAAACCAAAGGTGAACTGACGGTCTATAAGCTCGACGGGCCGCTGTTCTTTGGCTCTGCCGCGGCTTTTGCGGAACTTTTCGAACCGCAGAATGACCCGCAGAACGTGGTGCTGGATTTTGCCGGTACGCGGGTAATGGATTCAAGCGGAGTTGAAGCCATTGATAAATTGACGGCGCGCTATCTGGAGGCAGGAAAAACCATCCGCCTGCGCCATTTGAGCAGCGACTGCGTCAGTTTATTGAAGAAAGCCGGTCCGTTTTGCAGCCATGAGCTGGATGACCCGCAATATTATGTGGCGGAAGATACACTCTGATTTACGGAAAACCAGAACGGGGTTCGGCTGATTGAACCCCGTTTGAAGGGGGCGTTTACGCCTGCGCTTTAAAGCTGTGCAGACGCTGAACCGTTTTCTCCAACCCTTCTTTCATCAGCATTTCGGTGCAGCGAAGCGACTCGTCAATTGCATCATCAATCAGTTTTTGTTCGCTGGCCGGTGGCTTGCCGAGCACAAATCCCACCACTTTGCTTTTGTCACCCGGATGGCCGATGCCGATGCGCAAACGGTAAAAGTTCGGGTTATTGCCAAGCTTGCTCTGAATATCTTTCAGACCGTTATGACCACCATTGCCGCCACCGAGTTTGATTTTTGCCACGCCCGGCGGAATATCCAGCTCATCGTGGGCCACCAGAATTTCATCGGGTTCGATGCGGTAGAAATTAGCCATCGCCAGCACGGCTTTACCGCTGAGATTCATGAAGGTGGTTGGCACCAGCAGGCGGACGTCCTGACCCGACAGCGACAGGCGTGCGGTATAGCCGTAAAACTTACTCTCTTCTTTCAACTGCTGATTGTGCTGGCGGGCGAGAAGATCCACGTACCAGGCACCGGCGTTATGTCGTGTTTGGGCGTATTCCGCACCGGGATTGGCCAGACCCACTATTAATTTAATGCTGCTCACGTTGGTTTCGCTTCTTCATGAGGTGACGTTCAGGGCGCTAGTTTACCTGCGCAGGTCTGCTGTGCCAAACCCCGGAAGGGTATTCCCGTTTATTACTTCGTAGGGTTAATAATATTGATCGAGTATTATTCACCCTCCGAAGGTAAATGACCGAATAACGTAAAGATTTGTCATTTGATGTTTCACGACTGTGATCGTTGCCGCAAAGTTAAATCTGGTCGCCGACTACACTTTAATCAGGAAAAGCAGATAAGCATGGCTGTTTAATTGATGGATTACAGGAGGTGACATATGAAACGTAAAACCGCAGCAGTATTAGGCAACGTGCTGATGGGGCTTGGTCTCGTCACTATGTTCGGCGGAGTAGGATACTCCATTCTTAATCAACTGCCGAGTATGAATTTACCGCAGTTTTTGGCCCACGGTGCCGTCGCCAGTATCTTCCTCGGCGCGATCCTTTGGCTGGCCGGTGCAAGAGTCGGCGGACGTGAGCGAGTCGCTGACCGTTACTTTTGGGTTCGTCATTACGATGCCCGCTGCCGTAAAAGCCATCGCCACCCTTAATGGCCCCCGATTAGAACTCTGGTAAAACAGTTTTCTGGTAAAAGAAAAACCCGTTATCGCCAAGGCCATAACGGGTTTTTTATTTACTACTTATTACTTACCGATGTTTGAACGGATTAATTCATCTCCCTTCCCCAAGAGGAAGGGAAAATGATTAATGTTCAAACATGGCAGAAATAGATTCTTCATTGCTGATACGGCGAATAGCCTCGGCCAGCATACCTGACAGGGTCAGGGTGCGGACTTTTTTCAGCGCGCGAATTTCCGCAGACAGCGGGATGGTATCGCAAACAATCACTTCGTCGATCACGGAGTTTCTGATGTTTTCAACAGCATTGCCGGAGAAGATCGGGTGAGTTGCGTACGCAAATACGCGCTTCGCACCGCGTTCTTTCAGTGCTTCAGCCGCTTTACACAGCGTACCACCAGTATCAATCATGTCATCAACCAGTACGCAGTCGCGGCCTGCCACATCACCAATAATGTGCATCACCTGAGAAACGTTTGCGCGAGGACGACGTTTATCGATGATAGCCATGTCGGTGTCGTTAAGCAGTTTAGCCACGGCGCGGGCACGGACAACACCGCCAATGTCCGGAGAAACCACGATTGGGTTTTCCAGATTTTGTTGCAGCATATCTTCCAGCAGGATTGGACTACCGAACACGTTATCAACCGGTACGTCGAAGAAGCCCTGGATCTGTTCGGCGTGTAAATCTACGGTAAGAACGCGGTCAACACCCACGCTGGAGAGGAAATCAGCAACAACTTTCGCTGTGATTGGCACACGGGCTGAACGTACCCGGCGATCCTGACGTGCATAACCGAAATAAGGAATGACGGCGGTAATACGGCCGGCGGAAGCGCGGCGTAAGGCATCAACCATTACGACCAGTTCCATCAGGTTATCGTTAGTAGGCGCGCAGGTGGACTGGATAATGAAAATATCTCCGCCACGTACATTTTCGTTGATTTGCACACTTACTTCACCGTCGCTGAAACGACTGACGGCGGCGTCACCAAGGCTGGTGTATAAACGGTTGGCAATACGTTGTGCTAGTTCCGGGGTGGCGTTACCAGCAAAAAGCTTCATATCAGGCACGAGAAGAACCTCAGGCTTGCGTCCAGGGAAGACATCGGCTTATGACACCACCGGGCGGTGAGCGGTGCCACAGCATTATGCTTACGAGAAAAAATACTACGGTAGATCAAAACGGTACTGCAAAAATAACTCTGTTGCCTACTGAGAGGCTGGCAAAGAACAGACACAGATAACGGGACTGTGATTGCTCTACGCTTTGCCTGCGGCCCTCAACAGTTCTGTGCGGTAAGAGTGAAGGGGGGAGACGTTAACGCCTTTCGCCACAAAACCCGAAACCCACGCAGGAACCTGACGCAAGACTTCACGGGCTTCATGCTCTGAGTTGAATTCGGCAAACACACAAGCACCCGTGCCAGTCATACGTGACGGCGCGTATTCTAACAGCCAAGAAACAAGCTGTTCAACCTCGCAAAATCGTTTTCTCGCAATCGGTTGGCAATCATTTGTCCAGGCTGTGCTTAAAAGCACATTAATCGGTCGTTTTGGGGTGTCGCGGATCAATTCCGGATCACCAAAAATGGCCGGGGTGGGAATATGAATTCCCGGATGCGCCACCAGATACCATTTTTCCTCCGGTTCAACGGGTTGCAGCACTTCGCCAATCCCTTCGGCAAAAGCGGCATGACCCATGACAAACACCGGTACATCGGCACCCAGTACCACGCCCAGCTCAGCCAGCAGCTTGTCACTGAGACCGCAATTCCACAGCATATTAAGCGCAATCAGCACGGTGGCTGCGTTGGATGAACCACCGCCAAGGCCACCGCCCATTGGAATGCGCTTGGTCAGGGCAATGTCTGCGCCCAGCGTCGTGGCGGTGTGACGCTGCAACAGACGTGCGGCGCGCACCACCAGATTATCTTCATCATCGACACCGGCGACCGGCGTGGTGAGGATAATCTGGCCGTCGGTGCGCGGCGTAAAACCGAGGTTGTCGCCGTAGGCCACAAACTGAAACAGCGTTTGCAGTTCATGGTAGCCGTTGGCACGCTGCCCGGTGATATAAAGGAATAAATTGAGTTTAGCCGGAGAAGGCCACGATTGCGTCATCTCAGTTTAAGGTCCAGCTATCCATTTTCAATTTGATGCGCTGATCGCCCTGAGTCAGTTCCAGACGATCTGGCAGGGAAGGGATGACGTCGTCGCTGTAGCTCTGGTAAACCACGTTGCCCTTCAGGCCGTTCTGGCTGTAGTTCACTTTTGAAAGACGATACTGGCTGTCAAGGGTGAAATCACTCTCATCGCCCGGCAGGCCGAGCATCCACAAACGCAGATTAGCCAGCGGAATCGACATGCCGGTCAGTTTCTGGATCATTTCGTCAGGATTGTCGCTGGTATATTTTTTGCCCTGATTGTTAGTGATCTGGGCGATGCCGCTTTGCACTTTAAGTTCCATCTCGGTGCTGCCGAGCGGATTGGTCAGCAGTAAACGGTAACTGTCCGGGGAGTATTGCTGCCAGAAGAAGCGGGCATAGACTTTCTGCCGGTCGGAAATATAAGCGAAGGCGCCGCGGGTCTGATAATGCTCCAGCTGTTTGACCTGCGCTTCGTGCTCACGCCACTGCGGCGAAGTCGGGCTGGTTGCCGGGCCTTTAGGGGCATTGATCGAACAGGCGGCAAGAACCAGGCTGGCAAGAGGAAGAAGGCGAAGTAAGTGGGCTTTACGCATTGGCATATCGGATTAAGTCCTTGGGTGCTGAGGCATCAGTGCCTGGGCAAATTCGGCGGTCGCCAGTTTATCACACTGGCACGTTGCGCGTTTTCAAAAACAGGAACATTTCCTGTTGTTCTATCATTAAGAATGAAACACAAGCGTTGATCATCTTTGAGAAGCCTGTCAGTGGCAAAGCTGATTTGTAATAGGATTTAACGGATAATGCTGCTTAGCTTTTATTGATCCCGCGCATTATGTAGAATGCGCTTCAGACGTAAACCCATACCAACATAAGTATTACTCGATAATCGCTTCCCTATGACCCTGCTTGCATTAGGTATCAATCACAAAACCGCACCGGTTTCTTTGCGTGAACGGGTAACTTTTTCGCCCGAGACCATTGAACAGGCGCTCTCCAGTCTGCTCCAGCAACCGCTGGTGCAGGGCGGTGTCGTGTTGTCCACCTGTAACCGGACTGAGCTCTATCTCAGTGTGGAACAACAGGAAAATCTTCAGGAACAGCTGGTGAACTGGCTCTGTGATTATCACAAGCTTAGCGTTGAAGACGTCAAAAAAAGCATTTACTGGCATCAGGATAACGCTGCAGTCAGCCATCTGATGCGTGTAGCAAGTGGTCTTGATTCGTTAGTACTCGGCGAGCCGCAAATTCTGGGTCAGGTTAAAAAAGCCTTTGCGGAATCCCAGCATGGTCAGGCTGTTTCTGGTGAACTTGAGCGTTTATTCCAGAAATCCTTCTCTGTCGCCAAGCGCGTGCGCACTGAAACCGATATCGGCGCCAGCGCCGTGTCTGTGGCATTTGCCGCCTGTACGCTGGCGCGCCAGATCTTTGAATCCCTCTCTGACGTCAGCGTGCTGCTGGTCGGGGCCGGTGAAACGATCGAGCTGGTGGCGCGTCATCTGCGCGAACATAAAGTTCGCCATATGATGATTGCCAACCGTACCCGCGAACGTGCGCAAGTGCTGGCCGATGAAGTCGGCGCGGAAGTGATCACCTTACAGGATATCGACTCCCGTCTGGCGCAAGCCGATATTATTATCAGTTCCACTGCCAGCCCGCTGCCGATCATCGGTAAAGGCATGGTGGAAAGGGCGCTGAAAGCGCGTCGTAATCAGCCGATGCTGATGGTGGATATCGCCGTTCCGCGCGATATCGAGCCCGAAGTCGGCAAACTCGCCAACGCCTACCTTTACAGCGTTGACGATCTGCACAGCATTATTCAAAATAATCTGGCTCAGCGAAAAGCCGCAGCGATACAGGCGGAATCCATCGTTGAGCAGGAAAGCTCTAATTTCATGGCGTGGCTGCGTTCGCAGGGCGCGGTGGAAATTATTCGTGATTACCGCTCCCGTGCCGATCTAGTCCGTGCCGAGGCCGAAGCCAAAGCACTGGCGGCCATTGCGCAGGGCGCCGATGTCACCGCGGTTATCCATGAATTAGCGCACAAATTAACTAACCGTCTTATTCACGCTCCCACCCGCTCTTTGCAACAGGCCGCCAGCGATGGTGATGTCGAACGCTTGCAAATTTTACGCGACAGCCTCGGGCTGGATCAGCAATAGTTCTCTTTTCTCACAGGGTTAAACACCACGCATGAAGCCTTCTATTGTTGCCAAACTGGAAGTGTTACAAGAGCGCCATGAAGAAGTACAGGCGATGCTCGGCGATGCCGCCGTCATTGCCGATCAGGACAAATTCCGCAATCTTTCCCGCGAATATGCGCAGCTGACTGACGTCTCTGAATGTTTTCTGACCTGGCGTCAGGCGCAGGAAGATTTAGCTGCCGCCGAAGAGATGCTTGAAGATCCCTCTCTTAATGATAAAGAGATGCGGGAAATGGCACAGGACGAAATCAAAAGCTGCAAAGCCAAACTGGAAGAGCTGGAACAGCAACTTCAGTTACTGCTGTTGCCAAAAGATCCCGATGACGAACGCGGCTGTTTCCTTGAGATCCGTGCAGGAACCGGTGGTGACGAAGCGGCGATTTTCGCCGGCGACCTGTTCCGCATGTACAGCCGTTATGCGGAAACCCGTCGCTGGCGTGTCGAAATCATCAGCGCCAACGAAGGCGAGCATGGCGGTTATAAAGAGGTGATCGCTAAAGTGACGGGCGATGGCGTCTATGGCCAGTTCAAATTTGAATCCGGCGGTCACCGTGTCCAGCGTGTACCGGAAACCGAGTCTCAGGGCCGTATTCATACTTCAGCCTGCACCGTGGCCGTGATGCCAGAAGTGCCGGAAGCCGAGTTGCCGGAGATCAACGCCGGTGATTTGAAAATTGACACCTTCCGTTCTTCGGGCGCGGGCGGTCAGCACGTTAACACCACCGATTCCGCCATCCGTATTACCCACTTGCCCACCGGCATTGTGGTCGAATGTCAGGATGAGCGTTCTCAGCACAAGAATAAAGCCAAAGCGATGTCGGTGCTCGGGGCGCGTATCCGTGCAGCAGAAATGGCAAAACGTCATGCGGAAGAAGCGTCAACGCGCCGCAACCTGCTCGGCAGCGGTGACCGTTCGGACCGAAACCGCACTTACAACTTCCCGCAGGGCCGCGTGACCGACCACCGCATCAACCTGACGATTTACCGTCTGGATGAAGTCATGGAAGGCAAACTGGACGCGCTGATCCAGCCTATCGTGCAGGAATATCAGGCCGACCAGCTTGCTGCGTTGTCCGAGCAGGATTAATGGATTTTCAGCACTGGCTGGCTGAGGCCACGACGCGTCTGGCGGCGGGCGAAAGCCCTAAACGGGATGCTGAAATTTTACTGGGTTTTGTCACCGGTAAGGCGCGCACCTTTATTATGGCCTTCGGTGAAACACCGCTGACGGCTACTCAGTCTGAACAGCTTGAAACCCTGCTGGCGCGACGCGAGCGGGGTGAGCCTGTGGCCTATCTGGTCGGCGAACGCGAATTCTGGTCGCTGGCGCTGAGCGTTTCCCCTGCCACATTAATTCCCCGTCCTGATACCGAATGTCTGGTTGAGCAGGCGCTGTTGCGCCTGCCTGCGACGCCTGTCAAGGTACTGGATCTCGGCACCGGCACCGGGGCTATCGCACTGGCGATTGCCAGCGAGCGGCCAGATTGTGATATCACCGGTATCGACCTGCACCCCGAAGCTGTCAAACTGGCTGAGCATAATGCGCAAAAACTGACGATCTCCAATGCCCGGTTTCTGCACGGCAGTTGGTTTACGCCAGTTCCCCGGCAGCGTTTCGCGCTGATCGCCAGTAATCCTCCTTATATTGATGCCGCCGATCCTCATCTTGCTGAAGGTGACGTGCGTTTTGAACCTGCCAGCGCGCTGGTGGCTGAAAATGCTGGTCTGGCCGATTTGGTGCATATTATTCAGTCGGCAACGGCGTATCTTGAAGAGGGCGGCTGGTTGTTGCTCGAACATGGCTGGCAACAGGCAAAGGACGTTCAAAACAGATTTGCTCAGGAGGGATACTGTGAAATTTCTACCGTGAAAGATTATGGCGGCAACGATCGGGTCACGCTGGGGCAGTGGGCCAAAGAGTCACTCAATAAATAATAAAGCAGTGACCGGTCTGGCATCAGGCCAATTTTTTACTAACAAGGAAGCTGGGTATGTCGTCATATATTTGGGTTAAGAATCTCCATCTGGTCACTATAACGCTGAGCATTATCTTGTTCGTCTTGCGTTTTTTCTGGAAATGGGCCGGTTCTGCTATGCTGCAAAAGCGTTGGGTGAAGATCCTGCCTCACGCCGTCGACACGTTGTTACTGTTGAGCGGTGTGGCGCTGATTTTTATTACCCATTTCTATCCGTTCAGTCCACAGGGAACCTGGCTGACCGAAAAGCTTTTTGGCGTTATCATTTATATTCTCCTGGGTTTTGTGGCCTTGAGTAAGCGCCCGCGCAGTCAGACGACGCGCTGGATTGCCTTTATTCTGGCACTGGGATGCTTGTATTTGATCGTGAAGCTTGCCATGACCAAAATACCGCTGCTAATGGGATAACTATGAGTGCCATTGCTGATTTTGAATTTAACACCTCGCCGCTGAGCGCCGGGGTGATCCTGGTGACACAGGCGATTCGCTTTGATTTTAAAGCCGAAGAGGTCAGTCGTCAGTTACAGTCGCTGGTTGATGAAGCGCGCCAGGTGGTGCCACAAGATCTCAATCAGGATCAGCAACTTGAAGTATTAATTAAGTTGTTTTACCGCACCTGGGGTTTCGGCGGTGCGGGCGGCGTTTATCGCCTGTCAGATGCTATCTGGCTGGATAAAGTACTGGCATCACGTCAGGGAACTCCGGTATCGCTGGGAATTATTTTCCTGCATATCGCCCATGAACTTGATTTACCCCTGATGCCGGTTATCTTCCCCACTCAGCTGATCCTGCGGGCCGACTGGCTCGATGAAGAGATGTGGCTGGTGAATCCGATCAACGGCGATACGCTGAGTGAACATATTTTGCACGTATGGCTGAAGGGCAATCTGGGTGTCAGCGCGGAAATCGAGGATGATGATCTCGAAGAAGCTGAGCACACCGTCATCGTGCGTAAAATGCTCGATACACTCAAAGCTGCGCTGATGGAAGAGAAACAGATGGAGCTGGCACTGCGCGCCAGCCAGGCCGTGCTGGAGTTTGATCCCGATGACCCTTATGAAATTCGCGATCGTGGGTTGATTTATGCCCAGCTGGACTGTAACCACGTGGCGATTTCTGATTTAAATTACTTTGTTGAGCAGTGCCCGGAAGATCCGATTTCCGAAGTGATCAAAATGCAGATCCATGCCATTGAACACAAGCAAGTGACGCTGCACTGAGTTACAATCTGCAACGAATTTTCAGATTTCAATGACCAGATTAGCGTTTAAATACAGCACATTACCTGTATTACCGTACCTGATTACTCTTTATAAGGCCAAAGCATGAAACAGAAAGTGGTTAGCATTAAGGATATTAACGTCGCCAACGACCTGCCGTTTGTGTTGTTCGGTGGTATGAACGTGCTGGAATCACGCGATATGGCAATGCGTGTTTGTGAGCATTACGTTACCGTCACGCAAAAATTGGGCATCCCTTATGTGTTCAAAGCGTCTTTTGATAAAGCCAACCGCTCGTCCATCCACTCTTACCGTGGGCCAGGCCTTGACGAAGGTATGAAGATTTTTCAGGAGCTGAAAAAGACTTTCGGCGTGAAAATCATCACCGACGTGCATGAATCCTGGCAGGCACAGCCTGTTTCAGAAGTGGTTGATGTTATTCAGTTGCCTGCGTTCCTGGCACGTCAGACCGATCTGGTTGAAGCCATGGCTAAAACCGGCGCCGTCATTAACGTGAAAAAACCACAGTTCGTCAGCCCTGGTCAGATGGGTAATATCGTGGATAAATTCAAAGAAGGCGGCAACGATCAGGTCATTCTGTGCGATCGCGGTAGCAACTTTGGATATGACAATCTGGTCGTCGACATGCTGGGTATCAACGTGATGATTAACGCCACTGGCGGTCATCCGGTGATCTTCGACGTGACACACGCCCTGCAAACCCGCGATCCATTTGGTGCCGCTTCCGGTGGTCGTCGCGCACAGGTGGCTGAACTGGCCCGTGCCGGTATGGCCGTTGGTCTTGCCGGTCTGTTTATTGAAGCCCATGAAGATCCGGAACATGCGAAGTGCGACGGTCCTTCCGCATTGCCACTGGCTAAACTGGAACCTTTCCTGGTACAGATGAAAGCCATTGACGATCTGGTCAAAAGCTTCCCGGCGCTTGATACCAGCAAATAAGCAACAGTGATCCGCGCGGTTTTCCGTGCAGAAAGCAAAAAGGCGGCCTCTACAGGTCGCCTTTTTCATTTCAACTATTCATCGCATTTCTCAGCGCGGTACAGGGTCCATGAGCGCTTCGGCCAGCGAACTGAAGAAACTGAGGCGGCCGGCAACGGGCTGCACTCCCGCGCGTGCCAGCGTTTTCAGCGGCTGGAAGGGGATATCAGTGATCACCAGCTCCACACCCTCGGGCAACGCTTCAATGTAACTTTGCAGCGCGCTCAGGCCTCCGGCATCGAGCAGCGCAACGCGATCCCAAATCAGAATGATACGTTTCGCGCTGCCACTGCGAACCAGTAACTCAGTGAAAATACGCTCAGCGGCAGGGAAGAACAGCGGGCCGCTGACGCGTAATACGCACTCGTCGGCGCCGTATTCCCCCGGAACCTCAGTCAGGCGCGTCATTTTCGCGATGCGACGCATAAACAACAGCGAGGCCATGACAATCCCGGCAGTAATGGCGATCACCATGTCGAACAGTACGGTGAGGCTCATGCAGGTCAGCATCACCAGAATGTCATCCTTCGGCGCACGGCGCAGGAGGTTAATGACCTTGTGCGCTTCACTCATATTCCACGCCACCATCAGCAGCAGGGCGGCCATCGCGGCCAGCGGCAACCATGAAAGCCACGGAGCCAGTACCAGCAGCGCCAGAATAACCAGCAGGGAGTGAATAATGGCGGAGACCGGTGAGGTCGCTCCGGCACGCACGTTAGCCGCAGAACGGGCAATCGCCGCCGTGGCGGTGATCCCGCCGAAGAACGGTGTGATGATGTTGCCAATACCCTGACCGATCAGCTCATTGTTGGAGTGGTGTTTTTTACCCGTCATACCGTCGAGCACCACGGCGCACAGCAGGGACTCAATGGCACCGAGCATCGCCATCGAGAAAGCCGCAGGCAGCAGCGCTTGAATCAGATCAATGCTCAGCCCGTGGCCTCCGCCCTGAACCCAGGGCAGGGTGAACTGCGGCAGGATAGCCGGTATGCCGCTGCCCTGTGAACCGTCAGGCAGCAGATAGTGAAATCGTGAACCTATGGTCGCCACCGGATGACCGGCCTGCATGAAGAGGGCCATCACTGCACAACCGGCCAGCAGTGCCGGTAAATGACCAGGAACCCGCAGGCCAAGTTTTGGCCAGACCATCAAAACGGCCAAGGTCACGATGCCAATCAATGCGTCGCCGATATCCAGCGTCGGCATGGCCTGCACCAGTGCCATCACTTTACCCACGTAGTGTTCAGGCATGGTCGCGACGCTTAGTCCGAAGAAATCCTTAATCTGCATAGTCGCGATGGTGATACCAATACCCGAGGTAAATCCCAGCGTTACCGGCAGCGGAATGTATTCAATCAGCCTGCCAAAGCGCGCAAGCCCCATCAGTACCAGCATCAGCCCGGACATCAGGGTCGCCAGCAATAAGCCTGATAAACCGTACTGTTGCGAGACCGGATAGAGGATCACCACGAAAGCCGCAGTCGGGCCGGAGACGCTAAAACGCGAGCCTCCGCAGACCGCAATGATAATCCCGGCGACGGCGGCGGTATAAAGGCCATATTGAGGTGGAACCCCGCTGCCGATAGCCAGCGCCATCGCCAGCGGAATGGCAATGATCCCGACGGTGACGCCGGCAATGGCGTCTTTTAGCAGGCGCTGGACGGTATATTTTTCGCTGATACAAGCGTCGATGAGGGCGCTAAAGAGACGCAGAGGACGATTTGCTGAGGTATTCATAACAACGTGGTTCACCTGAAAACTGGCATTAAGTAAGGCGGGTTTTAGCTCCCGTCACGGGTTATGGGGTGACCATACGCTTTTTTACTGCAGTTGTTGTAGATATAAATCAATGACCGCAAGGGGAGCGGGTGAATGGGGTACTTATTTCTTATATGATCCGGATCTTACAAATCTCAGGCGGTCATCACGGCGCTCAGATTGATCATCTATATTTAAATCAGTGCTTATTACGTTGAATTTTTACATAGGAAATTCTATTCCCCATGCCGGATTTCACTTCTCTGGGCAATTTATACGCTGGTATTTGCGTGACTTACGCAACGCTTTCGATCAGCTATTTTGTTCTCAGCCGCAGCGAACCTTTTAATTTCAACGGCGACGTGTGGAAACGGGTAGTCTTTGGCCTGGTGGCCGGGGTTTCAGCGTTGTTTCTGTCCGGCGATCGTCTGGTACTCAACGAACATCTGTTCTATAGCTTCGAAATGTTGCCGATGATTCTGGTGACTTTTTTTGGAGGCTGGCTCAGCGGGGTGTTCTGTTATCTCTTTGTGTTTGCTTTCACCGGTGCCTTTACGCTGAATAATCTGTTTATTGCCTGCATTATGGTGCCGCTACTTTTATTTCGCGTCTGGCGTAACCGCCGTCACCGGGTATTTTATATCACCATCATTTTAATTGGCTTGCTGCGTCTGGCGCTGGTCTCCAGCCAGCAGGGCTTATATGTGGCCTGGACCTCGTTGATTTTTTATCAGCTGACGGCAGCAGCCTGCATGATTTTGTGTTATCACGCGTTGAATTTTAAAGAAATTTACATGAATAAAGTGTTCAACATCCGGGTACAGGCGGCAACGGATGAACTTACGCAAATCAATAACCGAGCCAGTATCGATTACCGACTGTTATTACAGCAAAGGCGGCGTCAGGCCTGCGGGCTGATCATTATAGATGTCGATAATTTCAAGCAGGTCAATGACAGCTACGGGCATCTGGCCGGTGATCGTGTACTGAGCGAAGTGGGGCGGTTACTGCGCCATATTACCCGCAATGAAGATTTTGCCGGGCGTTACGGTGGCGAAGAGTTTCTGGTGATGACAGCGACGTATGAGCCGGGGACGCTTATCTCTATCGCAGAACGTATCCGTCAGGAAGTTGAACAGTGCGTCATCGAACTCGATGACGGGCGGCAGCTGAAAGTGACGGTATCGCTCGGGGTATCGCTTTATCTGCCGGGAATGGTGATCCGCAAAGCGTTGAAACTGGCTGACCAGGCGCTTTATCAGGCCAAACGACAGGGGAAAAATCAGGTGATCGTCAGCCCGATTCTCAATCTTGCCAGACTGGGTGACAGAAGCCCGAAGGTGTGACCCCAGGGGTTGAAAAGAATAAAAGCAAAAGGCCCGGATTTTCATCCGGGCCTTTTGCTTTTATATGGCGGTGAGAGAGGGGTTCGAACCCTCGATACGCGTTAGCGTATACACACTTTCCAGGCGTGCTCCTTCAGCCACTCAGACACCTCACCGTAGTCGTTACATCGCTGTGCGGTGCAACGGGGCGCTACTATAGGGAGAGCGGCCTGACGGGTCAAGAAGAATTTACCGGATTGGGTTCAGATGGTTAAGACGTGGGCAATTTGCGTTGAGACGTCAGTATGACTTCGGGTGCAACACCGCAGGATCCTTACCGGGCACCGATCATTGAAGAAAAGCAAAAGGCCCAGATTTTCATCTGGGCCTTTTGCTAATTATATGGCGGTGAGAGAGGGGTTCGAACCCTCGATACGCGTTAGCGTATACACACTTTCCAGGCGTGCTCCTTCAGCCACTCAGACACCTCACCGTAAGTCGAACATCGCCGGAGCGCTGCTGACCGGCGCTAATGTAGGGAAAAGCAGACCCAGCGTCAACACTCTTTTTCACGATCCGATCCGATGACTCAAACTTAAAGCAATTTGCTGATTTACAGAGCAAAAAAAGGCGTAGCACTGAACAGCGAGGGAAAAGAGTTTCGTGTTATTAATCTCACTAATGATTTTGAATAAATAATTAGTAAAAGCGCATAGAAGCACAATTATCATGCAAACAGTTAAGCCGCGAAGCAAATAGCAAAATATGTTGTGAAAAAGTGCACTTGCGGGGGTATAACAATGCCCTTCATCAGTTTGCCTCATAATAAAACCACACAAAAAGAGGGTTAGAGCAGACCGTATTTCGTTTATTCACATTATGGTAAGACGGGGTTCACACTTGAGTCATTCACAGAATGCGGCATCGCCGCACCACGGGCACCGGTCGGTCATTCCGGCAGGTTCCGGCGCGTTATTCTTTATTCAAACCTTTTCGACATTAGGCTTCGCGGTGCTGTACTCCACGCTTGTGCTTTACGCCACCAAGCGTCTCGGGTTCAGCGAGGCTAACGCTAACGCCATTATGGGGGTGTTCGGCGCCTTCAACTATGGCCTGCATATGTTTGGCGGTTATCTGGGAGGGCGTTATCTCAGCAACCGTAACCTGTTTGTTCTTGGCATGGTATTGCAGGTATTTGGCTGCGGGCTTATCGCCATGGAAGGCGTGCTTGGCCTGTACTGGGGCCTGGCGATGTTCCTCACCGGCAGTGGTCTGAATGTCACCTGCCTGAATATGATGCTGACCCAGCGTTTTGCGCCGGACGATGACCGCCGTGAGTCGGCATTCCTGTGGAACTACGCCGGGATGAATCTGGGCTTCTTTATCGGTTTCGCCGTTGCGGGTTACTTCCAGCTGAGCGAAAACTATAAAGCCCTGTTCCTGTTTGCCACGCTCGGCAACGTGCTGGCGATTATTGTCACCTTTACCCGCTGGCGCATACTGGCCGATATCAGTACGCCGCTCAGGGAGGTCAGCCGCAGCCAGTTTATGCGCCGTGGCGCTATCGGCATTGCCGTGCTCGTGGTGCTGGTACCGATTATCCGCCTGATGCTGACCCATGCTGAGTTCAGCAGCTACTTTGTGGTGGTTCTGGGGATTGTGATTTTTGCCGCCATGGCGCTGCTGACGTTTCGTCATCGCGATCGCGACGAACGCCGCAGTATGAAAGCCTACCTGATTCTGGCGCTCGGTTCGCTGGTGTTCTGGACGCTTTATCAGCTGGCGCCGATGGGACTGATGCTGTTCTCCGAGCACAATATCGACCTCAATGTGTACGGTATCCGCGTTGCGCCGCAGTGGGTGCAAAACATTAATACCGTGGTGATTGTGGTCGGCGGCCCGCTGATGGCGCTGTGGTTCAAAAGTCTGCGTCAGCGTGGCTGGAAGCTGGATATTCCCCTGCAATTTTCGGCCTCTCTGTTCTGCATGGGGCTGGGAATGCTGGTACTGCCGTGGGGTATCAGTCTGGCAGGGGGCAATGGTCTGGTGGCGTTCAAATGGATTGCCATCAGCTACATTCTGCAAAGCATCGGTGAACTGCTTATCTCACCCATTGGTTATGCGATGATAGGCAAACTGGCTCCGGCCCGCTATCAGGGCGTCATGATGGGTTGCTGGATGATGGTGACCGGCGTGGCGTCCGTGCTCGCGAGCTATGTCTCGGGCCTGATGCCTGAAAACGCAGGCAGCACACCGGTGCTGACCAATCCGGGCTACAGCTCGGTGTTCAGTGCGCTGGGCTGGGGTTCAGTCGTCACCGGCGTGGTGCTGGTCGTTCTCATCCCGCTGCTGCGCCGTTTGATCCAACGCGTTCCGGCCTGAAGGCCGCGCCCTATTCAGGGCATCAATGGATAACAACACAGGCTCCGTTTAACGGGGCCTGTTCTTTTTTTCATCTTTGGGTTGCATCCTGATGATATTCGGGGAAATCTATCAGGGCTTAGGAGGCAAACCACCATGAACATTATTTTTTACCACCCTACATTTGATTCGAAGACATGGATTGACGGAATAAGTAAAAGATTGCCGCAAGCCCGCGTCCGCGCATGGCACCGTGGCGACACACAACCCGCCGATTACGCGCTGGTCTGGCAGCCGCCCCATGAGATGCTGGCGCCGCGCACTTCGCTGAAAGGCATCTTTGCCCTCGGTGCTGGCGTTGACGCCATCATCATGCAGGAGCAGCGTCAGCCGGGCACATTACCGCCCGGTGTACCCTTGCTGCGTCTCGAAGATACCGGCATGTCACTACAGATGCAGGAATATGCGCTGGCCACGGTGCTGCGCTATTTTCGCCGCATGGACGAGTATCAGCTGCTCCAGCAACAAAAGCAGTGGCGTCCGTTGGCACCGCATCAGCATCAAGATTTTACCGTCGGAATTTTGGGCGCAGGTGTGCTTGGCAGCAGTGTGGCAGAAAAGCTCATTGGTATGAATTTCCGGGTTCGCAGCTGGAGCCGCAGCCTTAAAGATATTCCGGGCGTCAAAAGTTTCTTTGGCGATGAACAGCTCCATGAGTTCGCCAGTGGCTGCAAGCTGCTCATCAACCTGCTGCCTAACACGCCGCAAACCGCAGGCATTCTGAATCAGGGGCTGTTTTCCCATCTGCAGGAACACGCCTATCTGATCAATCTGGCGCGGGGGATGCATCTGGTTGAGGGCGATTTACTGCGCACGCTCGACAGCGGACAGATAGCCGCGGCGACGCTGGACGTTTTTGTCGAAGAACCTCTGCCGGGTATGCACCCTTTTTGGTCACATCCGCGTGTTAGCATTACGCCGCACATCGGTGCAAATACCTTACCGGAGCAGGCGATGGACAACATCGCCGCCAATATCATGGCAATGGAAGAGGGGCATGCGCCGACGGGGCTGGTGGACTTAACGCGCGGTTATTAAGCACCGTCTCACCGGCCCGATAACCCGTAAGAGTCTGCTAAAATTAATTCAGCCACGATGAACATCGCCGTCGTGGCTGCTAACTTCAGGAAGCCACTATGCCGTATCCGGTTGATTTACATATGCACACTGTCGCCAGCACCCATGCTTACAGCACGCTGCATGACTATATTGATGAAGCGAAAGGAAAGGGCATCAAGCTATTTGCTATCACTGATCATGGCCCTGACATGGCGGATGCGCCGCATTACTGGCACTTTATGAATATGCATGTCTGGCCGCGTCTGGTGGATGGCGTCGGCATCCTGCGAGGGATTGAGTCGAACATTAAAAATATTGACGGTGATATCGACTGCACGGGACCCATGCTGACCGCCATTGACGTGATCATTGCCGGTTTCCACGAACCGGTCATGCCGCCATCTGATAAAGAGACCCATACGGCGGCGATGATCGCGGCTATGGCCGGTGGCGAAGTCCATATCATCAGCCATCCGGGCAATCCGCGTTATCCGATTGATATTCCTGCCGTGGCCGCCGCTGCCGCGCAATATAACGTAGCGCTGGAACTGAATAACTCGTCGTTTACCCATTCTCGCAAAGGCAGTGAGCCAAACTGCCGCGCCATCGTGCAGGCCGTAAAAGAGGCCGGCGGCTGGCTGGCGCTGGGCTCAGACTCACATATTGCTTATTCACTTGGCGGATTTGAACATTGTGAAAGAATTCTGCGTGAAGTTGGCTTCCCTGAGGAACGCATCCTCAACGTCAGCCCGCGCCGCTTTCTGGATTTTCTGGTCATGCGTGGCCGCGCACCCATTGCTGAATTAAGCGAACTGTGACATTGTCACGGCCGTTTTGAATATCCCCTTTATCTTCTGGTAAGCAGGTTGCCGATATGAATGAATTTTCCGTAGTTTGCCGCGTCCTCGGCACATTGTTTTACCGCCAGCCGCAAGATCCGCTGCTGGAGCCGCTGTTTGGTCTGATCCAGCAGGGGAAGTTGCTGGAACACTGGCCGCTGGAGCAAGATGCCTTGCTGGTCCGCCTGCAACAAAGTGCCGATCCCCAGGCGCTGTCTGCCGAGTTTAATTATCTGTTTGTCGGCACAGAATGCGCAGTCTCCCCGTACCGCAGTGACTACGTTGAGGGCGCGAACGAACTGGATGTACGTACCTTCCTGCAACAGCGCGGTATGCCGCTTGGCGAAACACCGGCGGACCATTTTGGTTCTATGCTGCTGGCGGCGTCTTGGCTCGAAGATCAATCAACAGAAGATGAAGTCGTGGCCCAGACCACGCTTTTTGATGAGTTTTTGTTCCCGTGGTGCGGTAAATTTTTAGGTAAAGTTGAAGCCCACGCGACCAGCGGTTTCTACCGTACGTTGGCTGAAATCAGCCGTGAAGCCTTGCAGGTTATGCGTGATGAGTTGGAAGAAGCAGCGCCGCAGGATATTGAAGGCGACGAGGAAGACGAGCAGTAATTCTTCTTAAATAACAAATAAAAAGCCCGGCCATGAAATCTCATGCCGGGCTTTTGTATGCAACCTGCAACGTTTAGTCAGTAAAAGGGATCACCAGTTCACCTGGTTTCACTTCCAGTCCTTTCGCCAGTTTCTTCGCCATCGCTTCGCCTTTACTGTGATCGGCATTGAGCACATAAGCGGGTTTCTGGTCGAAGTAAGATTTCAGCGACTGGTTGAGGTAAGGCATCAACCCTTTCATCACGGAATCCATTTTTTCCGGCTTGATGGTGTAATCCACCACTTCCATATCTTTCAGGAAAATCGCCCCTTTCTCTTTATCGAATGAAGGCTGCGCTTTCAGCGTCAGGATCATGTCGGCTTTTTGCGGCCCGAACAGCGAGGTGATATCCACGCTGGCATTACCTGTCAGGGTAACTTTACCTGGCTCTGCGCGGCCAATCTGACTGTTAAGATTGGTCAGGGTGATTTTGGCATCCACCAGGCCGGGTACGCCCAGCTGTTTCTGAAAATCATTATGCTGGTGCAGGTAATCATTCACCTGCTGCTCACTCAGTGTGTATTGCGTGAGATGGTTACATCCGGCAAGCAGGCCGGCGAACATCAGGGCAGCGGCCCCTAAAAATAGCTTTCTCATTTATTCCTCTGCGACAGCGACGTAACGCGGCAAGACAGGTAAACCCTTTTCTCTATGAACAACCTTGCCAGCATGGTCTATTAAAAATCTAATGCCAATCAGACAACGCCGAATAGCCTAAGTGCTTGAGGTCGGGATTAAAAGAGGAAAATGTGCCTGCGCAGGGAAGTAGCCGGAGCAGAACTCCGGCTGAAAAGGTTCAGCTGGCCATGCTGGTCAGCAGATTCACTTGCGTTTGTTTCGCCATATTATCGCGGTACGCCTGAACGCGGGAGGGCAGCTCCACGCCCTGAACAATAGACAGCGAGCGCAGCAGCGGCCACAGGCTGAAGTCATCTTCGGATAATTCGCCATTCACGGCATTAGGTTCAACGATCAGTTTGTCCAGCGCCCGCAGGTCGTTGCTGATCTTTTTGACCAGCCCCTCGGAGTGTTGCAGGTGCTCCTTAAAGTCACCAATTTGTGCCTGCTTTTTCTCGGTGAAATATTTGCGGGCCGCAGGGGTGGCGAACTCTTCAAGGGGAGCGTGAGCAAAGCGCGGGAGCAGTAATTTTGCCGTGTATTCCGATACCTGACGCAGCCAGGCGGCAATCGCCGGATTGGTGGCGCCGGTCAGCAGCGGCTTGCCGTCGCTTTTATCGATGAAATGCACGATATCCATGCTTTCCGGCATAAAGCTGCCATCTTTTTTTTGCAGGATAGGTACCATTTTTTTACCAACCATCGAAACAGGGGTCTTTTCGTCGTCGTTTGGCAGGGCTTTTATTTCTATCGGGATGTTTTTCAGACCGAAAATCATGCGGGCTTTAACGCAGAAGGGACAATGTTCGTAGATGTAAAGTTTCATAATGCAATGCTCCTTTATCCGTGGCAGGCCTGTAGGGTGGATGAAAAGGTCTGCCGGGTTACGACGCATTATGAAGTATGGGTAAAGAATGCAGTGAGATCAAACCGCCACCCTGAGGCAGGGGTGGCTAAACCGCATTAATTACCGCTCAGCATCGCCGGTTCAATGCGACGCAGATTGAATTGCCAGTATAAACCGGTGAGCGTGATAAACCCGATAATGCCGAGTAAAAACCACGGCAATTCAGGCACCTCGAGCGCGCGTCCGGTGTCATACATCCAGCCTCCGCCGGTGTAACCAATAACCCCACCCAGCGCCAGACCGAGCCGGCTGAACCCCATATAACTACCGCGTGCCCGCGCATCAGCGAGTGAAGCTCCCAGTGTTTCACGGGCGGGTTCGGCAATAATTGAACCCATATAGAAAAAGCCAATCAGCAGCAACAACGTATTAATGGACGTCACCAGCCCCACCGGCAACAGGCTCAGGGTCATGATCAGCAACCCAAACATCAGGCGCTGCTCCAGACGAAAACGTTTTTCGCTCCAGCGGGCAATCGGATAAAGCAGCGTCAGCGACAGGGCGGCTTCAATGGCATACATCCATTTTACCGCCGTCGGGCTGCCTGCTATGTCATTGACTACAATCGGCAACATCAGCATGACCTGTACGGTCAGCATGTAATAACCCGTGAGGGTCAGTACGTAGCTGACAAAACGGCGGTCGCGCAATACGCGCATCATCCCTTCACGCATCGGGGCACGCACGGTGGAGATGCGGTAAGCCGGCAGCAACCAGGCGTTACAGGCCGCGGCGAGCACAAAAATAGCGGCACCGGCCCAGCAGACGTAGTGGAAGTCATACTGTAGCAACCAACTGCCGATCAGCGCGCCAATCACGGCGCCGGCGCTGTCCTGCATCATTAACAATGAATAAAAACGGCTACGCTCATGGGGGCGGGTGAGTTTTATCACCAGCGCGGTGCGGGGTGGGTCGAACAGGGTACCGCCTAGGCCGGACAGTACGCAGGAGGCCACGAGGATCCACGGCGCATCCGCCATTGCCATCGCGGCAAAACCTGCCGCACGTAGCAACATTCCGGTGACGATCATCGGTTTTGCACCAAAGCGGTCGGCAATGGCGCCGCCAAAAATGCCCAATCCCTGTTGGGTGAGTTGCCTGACACCCAGAGCCAGCCCGACGGCCATCGCGGCCCAGCCGAGTTGATCGACAAAGTGGATCGAGATCAGGGGAAACACCATAAAAAAGCCTAAAATAACCAGTGCATTATCTAACAGCAGGAAATATTTACCCAAGCTCCGAGCTTGCGAGACCAATGACATGCTTCACCTGAAGGGTTGTCTGCACCCGATCCGACGGGCGCTGAGAGGAGAAATCGTACCGTGATAATTCTGAACCTCAAACGAACAATAGGATAGGGCGCTATAGATAATATTTTTTTATCGTCAAGCCGCACAGAGACTGGCAGAATTGACCACCTGACGGTGGCTGGACTCGCCCGATCGGTTGTTTCCTATCAATACTTCTTATCGACCATTGCGGACTGTGGAGGGAAGGGATGTTTGGCTATAAATCTGCCACACCAAGAGTGCGGCTTACCACTGACCGGATGGTCCTGCGTTTAGTCCATGAGCGCGATGCGCACCGCATGGCGGATTACTATGTTGAGAACCGCGCTTTTCTCAAACCCTGGGAACCGGTCAGGGACGAAAGTCACTGCTATCCGTCCGGCTGGCAGGCGCGTCTTGGGCTTATCACCGAGATGCAAAAACAGGGTAATGCCTACTATTTTATTCTGCTCGATCCCGATGAAAATTACGTTCAGGGCGTGGCGAATTTCAGTAACGTCCTGCGCGGCTCGTTCCATGCCTGTTTTCTGGGCTATTCGTTGGGTGAAAAATGGCAGGGGCAGGGGCTGATGTTCGAGGCGCTGCAATCGCTTATCCGCTACATGCAACGTCAGCAGAAAATGCACCGCATCATGGCCAACTATATGCCGCACAATCAGCGCAGCGGGGATTTACTCGCCCGGTTAGGTTTTGAGCGGGAAGGCTATGCCAAAGATTACTTATTGATCGACGGTAAGTGGCAAGATCACATTCTGACCGCCCTGACTAATCAGGAATGGACCGCCTCTCGTTAAGGAAGCTGCATGAAACATGAACTGAGTGCCAAAGAAGCCCGCGTTGTCGGTTGTTTGCTGGAAAAACAGCTCACCACGCCTGAACAGTATCCGATGACGCTCAACGGTCTCACCACTGCGTGTAATCAGAAAACGAACCGTGAACCGGTGATGGATCTGAGTGAAAATGATGTGCAACAGACGCTGGACTTGCTGCTGCGCAAACATATTATCCGCACCCTCAGCGGCAGCCGGACAATGAAATATGAGCATCGCTTTTGTAACTCTGAATTTGGAAATTTGAAATTTTCACCGCAGGAAGTGGCAGTCGTCACCACCCTGTTGCTGCGCGGTGCACAGACGCCGGGCGAACTGCGGACCCGCACTAACCGCTTGCATGATTTTTCGGATGTCGGCGAAGTGGAACAAACTCTGACTGAACTGACGGCCCGCGAAGATGGCCCGTTCTGCGTACGTCTGGCGCGTGAGCCGGGAAAAAGAGAAAGCCGTTTCATGCATCTGTTCAGTGGGGAAGTGACAAACATCGCCCCCGCGGCGGAAGAAGATGTATTTGTAGCGCCGCCGGTGGGCAGCTCTGCGCTTGAAGAGCGTGTCGCGGCACTGGAAACGCAAGTATGTGAACTGAAACAGCGTCTGGATCACCTATTGGAACGTCTGGCGGATTAAGGAACAAAGATGAGTAAATTACGAATTGGCGTTGTCGGCCTTGGCGGCATTGCACAAAAAGCCTATTTGCCGGTGCTCAGCCATGAAGAGAACTGGACGCTGGTGGGCGGGTTCTCTCCAAATCAGCAGAAAGCTCAGGCAGTTTGTGACAGCTACCGTATGCGCTGTTTCTCGCGTCTGGATGAACTGGCGGCGCAGTGTGACGCCGTGTTTGTCCACAGCAGCACCGCGACGCATTTTGATGTGGTCAGCCAGCTATTGCAGCAGGGCGTCCATGTTTACGTCGATAAGCCGCTGGCGGCAGAACTGGATCAGGCTGAGCAGCTGATAGAGCAAGCACACCGGGTGGGTAAAGCCCTGATGGTGGGCTTCAACCGGCGTTTTGCTCCACGCTATGTCGAGCTTAAACAACAGATTGAACAGCAGCCTGCGGCTTCAGTACGCATGGATAAACACCGTTCAGACAGCGTCGGGCCCAACGATCTGCGCTTCACGCTGCTTGATGATTACCTGCACGTAGTGGACACCGCGCTGTGGCTGGCCGGTGGTCAGGCAAACTTAGTGAGCGGAAAGCTTACCGTCAACGAACTGCAGCAGCTAATTTACGCCGAGCACCACTTCAACTGTAACGGCAGTATGGTCACCACATCCATGCACCGCCAGGCTGGCAGTTCGCGGGAAATCATTCAGGCGGTCACTCAGGGCGCGGTCTATCAGATCAGTGACATGAAGCAGTGGCAGGAAGAAAAAAAAGAGATCATCAGTCAGTTACCGGTCGCCAGCTGGCAGACCACGCTGGCCCAGCGCGGATTTGAAGGGGCGATTAAACATTTTATTGACGCAATCGCCAGTCAGACCGCCCCGCAAACCAGCGGTGAACAGGGCATTTATGCCCAACGCATTATCGCGAACATTCTGAAAAGCAACGGAATAACCGCCTGAGAGCAGGCAGGTAATATTATATAACAACTGCCGGTAGCTATTGCATTCGGTATGCGTAGACTATGGCGCACGTTAGAGCCCTGCCGGGTCTTTCCTGACACGCCTGCTGTTGCAGGCGTGTCTGTTTAGCTACTGGCAACTAAGAAAAATGACATGAATCTACTGAAATCTTTGGCCGCCGTCAGTTCAATGACGATGTTTTCACGTGTATTAGGATTTGCCCGCGACGCCATTGTGGCGCGCGTTTTTGGCGCCGGTATGGTCACTGATGCCTTCTTTGTGGCATTCAAACTTCCCAACCTGTTACGCCGGATTTTTGCCGAAGGCGCATTTTCGCAGGCGTTTGTCCCCATTCTGGCCGAATATAAAACCCAGAAAGGCGAAGAGGCGACACGAACGTTTGTTGCCTATGTCTCCGGCTTACTGACGCTGGTACTGGCGCTGGTGACGATTCTCGGCATGCTTGCCGCGCCGTGGGTGATTTATGTCACCGCACCCGGATTTGTCGACTCCCCGGATAAATTTGCGCTGACCAGTGCGCTGCTGCGGGTGACGTTTCCCTATATTCTGCTGATTTCACTGGCATCGCTGGCGGGGGCTATTCTCAACACCTGGAACCGCTTCTCGATCCCGGCGTTTGCACCAACGTTTCTCAACGTCAGCATGATTGGTTTTTCACTGTTTGCTGCGCCTTACTTCCATCCGCCGGTGATGGCACTGGCGTGGGCCGTGGTGGTCGGTGGTGTATTGCAATTGGGTTATCAACTTCCGCATCTGAAGAAAATCGGCATGCTGGTATTGCCGCGCCTGAACCTGAAGGACGCAGGTGTCTGGCGGGTGATGCGTCAGATGGGACCGGCTATCCTCGGGGTTTCCGTCAGTCAGATTTCGTTGATCATCAATACCATCTTCGCCTCATTTCTGGTTTCAGGCTCTGTCTCGTGGATGTATTACGCTGACCGCCTGATGGAGTTTCCGTCCGGTGTCCTCGGCGTGGCGCTAGGCACCATCCTGCTGCCTTCACTGGCGCGCAGTTTCTCCAGCGGCAATCATATGGAATATAACCGCCTGATGGACTGGGGCCTGCGCTTGTGCTTCCTGCTGGCGCTGCCGAGCTCTGTCGCCTTGGGCATTCTGGCAAAGCCGCTGACCGTTGCTTTGTTTCAGTACGGAAAATTCAGTGCTTTCGACGCCCTGATGACCCAACGGGCGCTGGTGGCCTATTCGGTGGGGCTGATGGGACTTATCGTCGTGAAGGTACTGGCACCGGGCTTCTACTCCCGTCAGGACATCAAGACGCCGGTCAAAATCGCTATTATCACGCTGGCCTCAACGCAGGTCATGAACCTGGCGTTTATCGGGCCGCTGAAGCATGCCGGTCTGTCGTTGTCGATTGGTCTGGCCGCCTGTCTGAATGCCGGTCTGCTCTACTGGCAGTTGCGTAAGCAGGATATCTTCCAGCCGCAACCGGGCTGGCGTATCTTCCTGATTAAGCTCATCGTTGCTGTCGTGGTGATGTCCGCGGCGCTGCTGGGCATGATGTATGTGATGCCGGACTGGGATGTGGGTGGAATGGCCTATCGTCTGGTCCGCTTACTGGCGGTAGTGGTAGTGGGCGTGGTGGCCTACTTTGGTGTGTTGGGGCTGCTGGGCTTTCGTGTTAAAGAGTTTGCCCGCCGTCTGGATTAACGTGGTCTTAGCTGCGACTGAAAACAAAAACAGAAAAGGGCGCTAAGCGCCCTTTTACTTATTCAAAACCTTATATTCCAAAACCCTTCAGACCGTATTCAGGCGCCTGAAGGAGAAAAGGCGTTACATCCGTTCTACGGTTTCGATACCTAACGTATCCAGTCCTGTTTTCAGTGTACGCTGCGTCAACAGGGCCAGTTTCAGGCGGCTGTTGCGGCTGGTTTGGTCTTCGGCATTGAGGATCGGACAGTGCTCGTAGAAGCTGGAGAACAGACCCGCAACGTCGTAAAGGTAAGCACACATGGTGTGCGGCGTCCCTTCACGGGCAACGACGGTCAGGACTTCTTCGAACTGCAGCAGACGGGTCGCCAGGGCAGCTTCACGATCTTCGCTGATCACCATAGGTTGCGTGAGGCTATTAACGTCAATATCGGCACGTTTGAAGATCGATGCCACGCGGGTATAAGCGTATTGCATATAGGGCGCGGTGTTGCCTTCGAAGGCCAGCATATTGTCCCAGTCGAAGATGTAATCGGTGGTGCGGCTTTTGGACAGGTCTGCGTATTTAATGGCACCGATACCCACGGCATTAACCAGTTTCTCCAGCTCTTCTGCGTCTTTCAGTTCCGGGTTTTTCTCGGTGATAAGCTTACGTGCACGCTCAATCGCTTCGTCCAGCAGGTCTGACAACTTCACGGTACCGCCGGAACGGGTTTTGAACGGCTTACCGTCTTTACCCAACATCATGCCGAACATGTGGTGTTCAAGCGCCACGGAGTCAGGCACATAACCGGCTTTGCGCGCGATGGTCCATGCCTGCATAAGATGCTGGTGCTGACGTGAATCGATGTAATACAGCACGCGATCTGCACCCAGCGTCTCGTAACGGTATTTAGCGCAGGCGATGTCCGTTGTGGTGTAGAGGTAGCCACCATCTTTTTTACGGATGATAACGCCCATCGGATCGCCATCTTTGTTCTTGTATTCGTCCAGATAAACAACCACCGCGCCTTCACTGTCTACTGCCAGCCCTTTGGCTTGCAGGTCAGACACGATGCCTGGCAGCATATCGTTGTACAGGCTTTCGCCCATCACATCGTCCTGCGTCAGCGTCACGTTCAAACGGTTATAGGTCAGTTGGTTCTGCGCCATGGTGACGTCAACCAGTTTGCGCCACATCTGACGGCAATATTCGTCGCCGCCCTGAAGCTTAACCACGTAGCTGCGTGCGCGTGCCGCAAACTCTTCATCTTCGTCATAGTTTTTCTTGGCGGCGCGGTAGAACTCTTCGAGGTCGGCCAGATTCATGTCACCGGCGTTCTCGTTTTGCACTTTTTCCAGATAGGCAATCAGCATCCCGAACTGAGTACCCCAGTCGCCTACGTGGTTGGCACGGATCACTTTATGGCCGAGCAGTTCATTGGTGCGAACAGCAGCATCACCAATAATGGTGGAGCGGATGTGCCCAACGTGCATCTCTTTCGCCACGTTCGGCGCCGAGTAGTCAATGACAATAGTCTGTTGCTCGACCGGCGAAATACCCAGTTTGGCATCTTGAAGCGCGCTGTCGGCATTTGCTGCAACGAAGCCACGGTCGAGGAAAATATTGATGAAACCCGGACCGGCAATTTCCACATTGGAAGCGATACCGCTCAGATCTAACAGCTCAACCACTTTCTCTGCCAGTTGTCGTGGCGCCATACCCAGTTTTTTGGCTACTGACATTATGCCGTTAGCCTGATAATCACCAAACTGTGCCTTGGCAGACTGACGGACCTGCGCTTCGCTGTCAGCAGGTGCGCCTGCTGCGGTCATCGCCTGACTGACTTTATCGGAAAGAAGTGCCTGTATATTCACTGAGTTACCTTTAGTAGAACTCACCGTTATCCTTTATGCCACAGTGGCGCTTTACCGCTTACCTGCAACAAGAATGATTAAGGGAGGAACGTGATTGTTTACTGATTCGCCACTTATGTGGAGAACCGAAAATGATGCGTGTTTATATCATATTAGCCTTGCGGAGTCAGTATTGCCGCATGAAGAGAAGGAGGCAAAATCTATTCTGCGGCATGTATCTGGCAACGGAATGAAAGCCTGTGTAAATTAGCCGCCGAGGGTGATAACTGAAAAGGAAATAGCTACCATGCTGAACATGAAAGAGGTCACCGGGCTGGCCGATCTGGTTACTGATATGCCGCGCTTTGTTGAGGCACTGAGCGCCTTTGCTCATAAATTGCAGCTCGATTTGTCTGCCTATCATGCAGACCACATTTCACTGCGCTGTCATCAGAACACTACCGCTGACCGCTGGCGTGAGGGGTTGGCGCAGTGCGCCATTTTACTCAATGAGACCGAAATCAATGGTCGCCCGATCTGCCTGTTTTCACTGAATTCGCCGTTAAGCGTAGGGCCGCTGAGTATTGATCTGGTCGAGTTGCCGTATCCTGGCGAAAAACGCTACCCGCATGAAGGCTGGGAACATATCGAACTGGTACTGAGCGGAGGTGAAGAGGGGTTCTATGCCCGTGCACTGGCCCAACTGGCTGACGAGGCCTTAGTGGCGCCGGGCATAAAGTTAAAACAGAGTTCGCCCAAAGGTGAACATGAACGTCTGCCGAACCCGACGCTGGCAATTACCGATGGCACGGTCACCATCAAGTTCCACCCACACAGCCTGCGGGATATCGTCGCCAGCGAACGGGAATAACTGAGCATTTGAGCAACTTTGCGTTTCAATAATTTGGCGCTTCATTAACATAGCGTTTTATAGCTTAGCGATTGAGGCTCGCCAGCGCGTTGTCCATGCGCTCCATGGCCTGTTCCAGCAGGGCGCGCTGGCAGCCAAGGTTAATGCGCACAAACTTCGCATTGCCAAAATCTGCTCCGGAAGTGAACCCCACCCCCGCCTCAACGAAGAAACGGTAAGGGTCTTCTACCGGGAGCACCGACGCGTCTATCCAGCCAAGATAGGTGCCTTCAATCGGCAGCATACGTAAACCGGGCATAGCGTTAACGCGTCGGGTGACCAGAGCCCGGTTCTCCCGCAGGTAATCGAGTTGTGCTTCCAGCCACGTCGCGCCATCACGGTAGGCGGCGGTGGCGGCAACGTACGCCAGAATATTGACGTGGGGAACAATGCCTCGGGCCGTATCTTTAAATTTCCTGCGCAGCGCGGCGTTGGGAATAATCGCCATTGAGGCGCCAAGCCCGGCGAGGTTAAAGGTTTTGGATGGTGACATCAGGGTGATTGAACGTTGCGCTGCATCCTCATTCAATGACGCAAACGGAATATGGTGCAGCCCGGGTTCCAGCAACAGATCGCAATGAATCTCATCGGAACAGACCACCAGATTGTGGGCCTGTGCGAAGGCCTGTTGTTGTAACAATTCTTCGTGGCGATAAACAGTGCCCCCCGGATTATAAGGGTTACAGAGCATAAGCAGTCTTTCACTGCCATCAAGCTGCTGGCTGATGTCGCTGAAATCAGCCACCCAGCGCTGTTGTTGCGCTTTCACTGGGATGTTTTTAAAGCGGCGCCCTTCGGATTGAGCGGCCTCGATAAACGGCGGATAAATAGGTGAGGGCAGCAGGCTGGTTTCGTCGGGCGTCGTATTGGCACGAACGGCAACATTCAGTCCGCAGACTAACCCAGGCAGTGAGACAATCCATTCGGGTTTGATGTCCCATTGATAACGATCGCTCATACGTTGTACAAAAAGCGCGATCAGTTCGGGCGGTGTAAAACCGTAGCCAAAAACGCCCTCGGCCACGCGTTGTTGCAGTTCCGCAATCACCTGGGGCGGGGAAGTAAAGTCAGTGTCTGCGACCCAAAGAGGAATGACATCCTGATCTTTATATTTGTTCCACTTAACGCTGTCACTGTGACTACGGTCTACCCATTGATCAAAATTGAGTGTCATAGTTAACTTTCCAAAGCAGGCAGTTGGGCGGGATGCTCATGCTAAAGCCTACGCGACATGGCCCGTTACAGACAAGTGTTGTAGCATAATGCCGTTATTCAGGAGAATCACATGACTAAGTTAGAAGTGTGTTGTTATAGCGTGGACTGTGCGTTAACAGCTGAGCAGGCTGGCGCCGATCGGGTTGAATTGTGCGCAAGTCAGGCTGATGGTGGCATCACGCCAAGTTACGGAACCTTAAAACTGGCACGGGAAAAAGTAACCATACCGGTTCATCCGATTGTTCGACCAAGGGGCGGTGACTTTTGCTACAGCCAAAGTGAATTTGACGTATTGAAAAGTGACGTTGCCTGCATCCGCGATCTCGGTTTTCCCGGTCTGGTGGTCGGTATTCTGGATTCAGAAGGGCATATTGATATGCCTAAAATGTGGGAAGTGATGGCGCTTTGCGGTGATATGGCAGTGACTTTCCATCGGGCATTCGATATGTGTCTGAACCCGAAAGTAGCGCTGGAGCAACTGACCCAGTTAGGCGTGGCCCGCATTCTGACCTCAGGCCAGCAGCAAAATGCCGAGGTGGGTTTACCGATGTTACGGGAACTGAATGAACTGAGCCGTGGTCCAACTATTATGGCCGGTGCGGGTGTCCGTTTGACCAACTTGCAGAAGTTTGTCGACATCGGTCTGAACGAGTTACACAGCTCAGCCGGACGTCAGGTTCCGTCTTCAATGCGTTACCGCAAAGCGGGTGTGACCATGAGTTCTGATACCGATTTCGATGAGTTCAGCCGTTATTGTGTTGACGGCGATATCGTGGCAGCGATGAAAACGGCATTAGAATTTGGCGATGAACTGTCACGTAGCGCGTGACGTGCGGCATGAATGAATGCGCAGGAGAAAGGTTTTTTTCTGCGCAGCTGATTTAACCGGGTCTCAGGACCCTTATTGCGTCGCCCTGCGCAAGTACCAAGCCCCGTCATCTTGTCGGGGCTTTTTTTATGCTTTTTGCCCCTGGAGACTGGCCGGTAAGGGAAAGGCTCATTGATTAACAAATTTGAAGCTTAATGGCATTCAAAGCGTAATAAGCCCTTTGTGCACTCGCATTTTTCACGAAGTTTGGCTATCTTAAAGGTAAGAAAATTACCATTCTGTGAGGATTGCAATAGGTATAGTCCTAATGCATAAATTTTATGCCTGATATGCAAATTTATTGCGACAGCTGTGGGTGCGATCGCTTTACGGTGAGTAAAACTAAACCGATGGATGTGGCGGTGAAATCGCTTATTTGCCGTTCCTGCGGCGCTCCAACACGGGCTGACAGCGTGGTGGTGTTCACTGAACACACCTGGATAAGCCAGTTGCCGAGCGTGGATGTTGAAGAAGATAGCTCAAGGCTGACAGGGTAGTTCCGGAAGTCAAAACAGAAAATGGCGGTGTTAAACCGCCATTTTCTTTTCTGAAAGAGAAGTCACGTTCAGCGGGTTAAGGCTTGTGTGCAATCAGCAAGGCGCGGCGGGGAGCCGGATACCCTTCAATTGTTTTGGTCGGATCCTTCGGGTCAAGGAATTCGGCCAGTGACTCACTGGTCATCCAGTCAGTGCGGTGCTGCTCTTCAACCGTGGTTACGCTGACATCGGCAATTCGCACGTCAACAAATCCGCACTTAATCAGCCAGCCTTTCAGTGCTTCTGCTGAGGGAATGAAATAAATATTGCCCATCTGCGCATAGCGGTCACCTGGTACCAGCACTTGCTGGCTGTCACCTTCTACAACAAGGGTTTCCAGCACTAGTTCTCCACCATTCACCAGCTGGTTTTTCAGCTGATAGAGATGGTCCAGCGGGGAGCGACGGTGATACAACACCCCCATCGAAAACACGGTATCAAAGGCGTTCAGTTCAGGCAGTTGTTCAATGCCCAGAGGCAACAGGTGAGCGCGTTGATCGCCGCCAAGCAGCTTACGAACAGCCTCAAACTGACAGAGGAAGAGTTGCATCGGATCGATACCCACCGCCAGATGCGCGCCCGCTCCAATCATGCGCCACATGTGATAGCCACTGCCGCAGCCGACATCCAGAATGGTACGGCCCGCCAGCGAAGAGATGTGTGGCAGAACGCGATCCCACTTCCAGTCAGAGCGCCATTCAGTATCAATCTCCACGCCGTAGAGCGAGAACGGGCCTTTGCGCCACGGCATCAGGTTACGCAGCAGGTTTTCAACCCCTTCACGCTGACCCTGAGGCAAAGGTTCCAGCATACTGGCGCTGACGCTGTGCAGCAGATCCAGTTTCTCCGGTTGCAGTAGGGGCAGACGGTCGACGGCGTTAAACCACATTTTAAATTTGCCGTGCAGCGACTCTTTCTGCCACGCGGTCAGTTGTGAAGGCAGGGTATTTAGCCACGGGCTCAGCGGACTTTTGGCGATGCGCTGATAGAAATCACCGAATTCGATCATTGGGCTTCCCCAGCTTTAAGGGCTATCAGTGAACCGAAATTGAAACACTGGAACCAGACTTCGGAATGCTCAAAACCGGCCTGTTTCAGACGGGCCTTATGAACTTCCACCGAATCGGTCAGCATGACATTTTCCAACATGCTGCGCTTTTGACTGATCTCGAGTTCGCTGTAACCGTTGGCGCGCTTGAAATCGTGATGCATGTTGTAGAGCAACTCGCCGACATCTTTATCTTCAAAACTGAATTTTTCTGACAGCACCAGCGCGGCACCCGGACGCATTCCCTGATAAACCTGATTAAGTAACCGCTGACGATCGTCCGGTTGCAAAAATTGCAGGGTAAAGTTGAGCACAACCATAGAGGCATTGCTCAATTCGACATCCAGAATATCCGCTTCGATAACGTTAACCGGCGTATCGGCACGGAAGGCATCGATATGGCGGCGGCAACGCTCGACCATGGCAGGGGAGTTATCGACAGCAATAATTTCGCAACCCGGCACTTTAATATTGCGACGCATCGACAGCGTGGCGGCACCCAGCGAGCACCCAAGGTCATAGACCCGGCTGTCAGCCTGTACAAAACGCTCGGCCAGCATACCAATCATCGAAATAATATTGGAATAACCCGGCACGGAGCGCTGGATCATGTCGGGGAAGACTTCGGCAACGCGTTCATCAAACGTCCAGTCGCCGAGTTTGTCTATCGGTGCAGAAAAAAGAGTATCGTGGTTAGCCATAGTACTGAGTCAGACCAAAAATTGAAGGGGCGTAATTTTGAGGGCAGATTTTAACAGAGTCTGCGGTGAGCAGATACCGGTAAAATGTGCCCGTTGTTACGCGACCGCAGAGTTTTTGATGATAACGGCGGCCGCGCTGAGGACGTTAAACGCTTACCAGCGGATATTTAAAAACTGAGACCAGGGCAGATAAATAATATTCACGACCACCATCAGCAGAAGGGAAATATAGGTGGCGGCCATGCCGTTACGACGCCAGGTAAATTCGCGGTGCTTCAGGCCATAATAATGGAACAGGCGGCCAACAATCAGCATTAGCCCGCAAACGTGGACCATCCAGGCTTCCGCGCCGTTCATTTCCATCATAATCAATAATAAACAACCGATCGGCAGATATTCCACTGCATTGCCATGTACGCGAATGGCTGTCTGTAATTCGTACGAACCGCCGTCACCCGTGGCAATCCGATATTCCATACGTAATCTGACGACATCAAAAGATAATTTAAGTAGTAGCACTGCAGCGAGCACGACATATAACGCGCTAATCATTTTACAACCTCGATATTACAGGATTGACTGATTGCCCTGGTCGCTTAATCTTTATACCGAAAAAGTGACGATGCAGGAAACCGCTGAGGCGGCGGGCAACATTCGCCTGCAAAAATGCAGGGCAATAATAACGGGGGAACAAATCACTGTCTTGGATAATACCGCTGATGCGCCCAAAAAGCGCATCAAAAAGCCTGAGGTTGAATCTTAATACTCAGAACAGGGAGTCCTGCTCCGGCCAGTCCGGAGCGGTTGGCAGATCGGGCAGGGCGACACGCAGCTGTTGCCACAGACTTTGCGCCTGCTGCGGGGCATCGCTGCAATCGGGTGTATGGATAAAAAGATAAGGCTGATGCCCGCTGGTGCGCCACTGTTTGAGTTTTTCTATCCAGACGGCGAACAACTTTTTATTGTCTTCCAGCACGTCGCCGCCAATGAAACGCACTATCGGGCGGTCAGCTGTTACCAGTGCATGGACCGGTAACACGGGTTTTTTCCGCTGCGCCTCACGTACGGCTTCTGTGTGTGGTTTCGCGCTGTGCACCGGACGGCTGTCGAGCATCGCGCGGTTAATTCCCCGCTGATGCAGACCCTGATTCAGCGCGCGTTCCTCTTCTCCTTTGTTGAAAAAGAGCGGGTGACGCACCTCGACGCCGTAATCAAATCCCTGCGGCAGGGCATCCATAAATTGCCATAAACGGTCCAGATCGGTCGGGGAAAAGGCCGCAGGAAGCTGTAACCATAGCTGGCCGACACGCTCATCCAGCGGGGCTATACATTGATAGAAGGCGTCCAGTTCGGTTTGACAATCAAGCAGGGCGGCTTTATGACTGATGGCGGAAGGGAATTTGAAGCAGAAGCGGAAAGTGTCCGGCGTCATATCGCGCCAGCGCATCACCACATCGGGTTTTGGCAGCGCATAAAATGTGGTGTTGCCTTCAACGCAGTTAAAGTATTGCGCATAATCAGCGAGATCACGCAGGCCAATACGATTCCAGGCACTGTGGTGCCATTGCGGCAATCCAATATACATATGGCAATATCCTTATTAAAACGCCGCCAAACAGGTGGCGTAATGATTCAGCTTTTGCCAGACTAACCTTACTGCGGCAGTGCGGCAAGCACCTCTGTGGTAGAACGAACGCGTGAAATGCGCGGGAAGATGTTTTTGACGCTGGACTGATGATGTTCATCGTTGTGCGCGCTACAGGCATCTTCAGCGATCACCAGCTCATAACCGTGTTCCCAGGCATTACGCGCAGTAGATTCGACGCCGATGTTGGTCGAAATCCCGGCCAGTACAATGGTTTTGATGCCGCGGCGGCGTAGCTGCAGGTCCAAATCGGTGCCGTAGAATGCGCCCCACTGGCGTTTAACAACCTGAATGTCGCCGTCAGTCACCGCGAGTTGCTCAGGGAATTCCCACCACACAGCCGGTAAGCCGCCTTCAGGCATGTTGGCCGGAACATCCACTTCCTGTTTCAGCGCTTCGGCAAAAGTGTCAGACCAGCCGACACGTACCATGACTACCGGTGCACCGAGTTGGCGAAAACGGGTGGCCAGACCGGTAGCGTTGTCCAGAACCTGCTGGGCGCTGTGCGGGCCGCCGGCAAAAGGTAAGATACCTTTCTGTAGATCGATAAGTACCAGTGCGGTGGTTTTAGGGTCGAGTTTCATCGGTTTGGGCTCCGGGGGCTGATAAAGGTCAGGCAAAAGGGGTCACTCATTAAAATTCTTTGCCTGCTACCTATAAAAAGGTTCAGGCGAGTTTATGCTAAGGCATGGACGGAAATGTGGATAATATTGTTAAATTATGTGTGACAGAGGTTAACGATGGAAATCAGCAGGGTGCAGCGCGTCTTCGCTCTTATCCTGAGGCGGAAATTCCTTTATAATGACCGCCTTTTTTCGAACCCTATAAAACCTATTCCGCGTGCCGCAATTTTTTGCGAGTGAGCGACCAGAGTGAATAACCGTTTCTGTGCCCGAGAGCCATGTGGCCGGGTAGTAGGATCAAAAGGATACCGTTATGCGTACTGTATATTGTGGAAAACTGAATGCGTCCAACGTGGGCCAGGAAGTGACGTTGTGTGGCTGGGTTAATCGTCGTCGTGATTTGGGCGGTTTGATTTTCATCGATATGCGTGACCGTGAAGGCATCGTTCAGGTTTTTTTCGACCCTGATCAGGGCGAAGCTTACAAGCAGGCTTCTGAACTGCGTAACGAGTTCTGTATCCAAATTACCGGTACCGTACGTGCGCGTCCGGAAAGCCAGTTCAACAAGGACATGGCTACCGGTGAAGTAGAAGTGTTCGCCAGCGGCCTGAACATCATCAACCGTTCTGAATCACTGCCGCTGGACTCCAACCACGTCAACACCGAAGAAGCGCGTCTGAAGTATCGCTATCTGGATCTGCGCCGCCCTGAGATGGCTAACCGCCTGAAGGCACGTGCGAAAATCACCAGTCTGGTACGCCGTTTCATGGACAGCCATGATTTCCTCGACATCGAAACCCCGATGCTGACCAAAGCCACGCCAGAAGGTGCGCGTGACTATCTGGTGCCGAGCCGCGTTCATAAAGGTAAGTTCTACGCCTTGCCGCAGTCGCCACAGCTGTTCAAACAGTTGCTGATGATGTCAGGTTTTGACCGTTATTATCAAATCGTGAAATGCTTCCGTGACGAAGATTTGCGTGCAGATCGTCAGCCTGAATTTACTCAGATCGACGTCGAAACTTCCTTCATGAGCGCAGAACAAGTGCGTGAAATCATGGAGAAGCTGGCCCGTGAACTGTGGACTGAAGTGAAAGGCGTGGATCTGGGTGATTTCCCAATCATGACCTTCGCCGAAGCCATGCGCCGTTACGGTTCAGACAAGCCTGACCTGCGTAACCCGATGGAACTGGTCGATGTAGCTGACCTGTTCAAAGATATCGAGTTCAAAGTTTTCGCTGATCCGGCCAACGATCCGAAAGGCCGCGTGGCTGCACTGCGCGTTCCGGGCGGCGCCACGCTCAGCCGTAAGCAGATCGACGAATACGCTAAATTTATCGAAATTTACGGCGCGAAAGGTCTGGCTTACATCAAGGTGAATGACATCACCAAAGGTCTGGAAGGGATCCAGAGCCCGGTGGCTAAATTCCTGAATGAAGAGTTACTGCTTGCGCTTATTGGCCGTACCGGTGCACAAGACGGCGACATGATTTTCTTCGGCGCAGCCAGTGCCAAAATCGTGACTGACGCAATCGGCGCGCTGCGTCTGAAAGTGGGGCGTGACCTGAAAATCACCAAAGAAGACAGCTGGGCACCGCTGTGGGTGATTGACTTCCCGATGTTCGAAGACAGCGACGAAGGCGGCCTGTCAGCCATGCACCACCCGTTCACCGCGCCGAAAGAGATGACGGCTGAAGCGCTGGCGGCGAATCCGGTTTCTGCCATCGCCAATGCCTACGACATGGTGATCAACGGTTACGAAGTGGGCGGCGGTTCTGTGCGTATTCACCGCAGCGAAATGCAGCAAACTGTTTTCGGTATTTTGGGTATTAACGAACACGAACAGCGTGAAAAGTTTGGCTTCCTGCTCGATGCGCTGAAATACGGCACTCCACCGCATGCGGGTCTGGCATTTGGCCTTGACCGTCTGGTGATGCTGCTGACCGGTACAGATAACATCCGTGACGTTATCGCTTTCCCGAAAACCACCGCAGCGGCCTGTCTGATGACCGAAGCCCCAAGCTTTGCCAACCCGGCATCGCTGCTGGAACTCGGCATCGCAGTCGTGGCAAAGAAAGATGCAGCAAAAGAAGTGAAGCCGGACACAGATTCAGAGAATAACTGATGAGTCATAAGCGTCCTGAGTCGATACTGTGCGTCATCTACGCCAGCAACACCGGCCGGGTGCTGATGCTTCAACGACGGGATGACCCGAATTTTTGGCAGTCGGTCACCGGCAGCCTGGAAGACGGGGAGTCCCCGGAACACACTGCGCAGCGTGAAGTCCTGGAAGAGGTTGGTATCGATATTGCAGGTGAAAACCTGCCTGTACTGAACTGCCAGCGCTGCGTGGAGTTTGAGCTGTTTGCTCATTTGCGTTATCGCTATGCTCCCGGCGTGACCCGCAACAAAGAACATTGGTTCTGCCTGGCATTACCTGAAGAGCGGGATGTGCAAATCACCGAACATCTTGCGTACCAGTGGCTCGATAAAACGGCCGCGGCGGCGTTGACGGTGTCGCCGAGTAACCAGCAGGCGATTGAAGAATTTGTAACTATTGAGTCTGATTAGACTAACTGGAGATTTTTATGGCAGGTCACAGTAAGTGGGCCAACACCAAGCACCGCAAAGCGGCGCAGGATTCAAAACGCGGCAAGATTTTCACCAAGATTATTCGCGAGCTGGTAACTGCCGCGAAACTGGGGGGGGGCGATCCGGGCGCTAACCCGCGCCTGCGTGCTGCAATCGACAAAGCACTGGCCAACAACATGACCCGTGACACGCTGAACCGTGCCGTTGCGCGTGGCGTCGGCGGTGATGATGATACCAATATGGAAACCATCATTTATGAGGGTTACGGTCCTGGTGGTTCAGCCGTGATGGTGGAATGTCTGAGTGACAACCGTAACCGTACCGTGGCTGAAGTGCGTCATGCCTTCAACAAAACCGGCGGCAATCTGGGCACTGATGGCTCAGTTTCCTACCTGTTCGCCAAGAAAGGAGTGATCACTTTCGCACCGGGTCTGGATGAAGACAGTGTGATGGAAGCCTCTCTGGAAGCGGGTGCCGAAGATATCGTTTCTTATGACGATGGTGCGATCGACGTCTTCACTGCCTGGGAAAATATGGGCGACGTGAAAGATACGCTGGAAGCCGCAGGCTTTAAAGCGGACTCCGCTGAAGTCACTATGATCCCATCGACCAAAGCCGACATGGATAAAGACACTGCGCCAAAACTGTTGCGTCTGATCGACATGCTGGAAGATTGTGATGATGTGCAGGAGGTTTACCACAACGGTGAAATCTCCGATGAGATTGCAGAAACCCTGTAACGATCTCACCCGCCGGCGACCTGTTCACCGGCGGTTATCAAATTATCCTCCCTGCGGTATATACTTCTCCTCATTCACATACAACGAAGCACAAGGCGTTGATTGGCTATGGCTATAATTCTGGGAATTGACCCCGGTTCACGTGTTACCGGCTATGGCATTATCCGCCAGACAGGGCGACAGCTGAGTTATCTTGGCAGCGGGTGCATCCGCACCGTCGTTGACGATATGCCGACGCGTCTGAAACTGATTTACGCCGGCGTGGCGGAAATCATTACCCAATTTCAGCCCGACTTTTTTGCCATCGAATCTGTGTTTATGGCGAAAAACCCTGATTCAGCGCTGAAGCTCGGCCAGGCGCGGGGTGCTGCGATTGTTGCCGCCGTAAATCAGGATTTACCGGTGTTTGAATACGCCGCCCGGCAGGTTAAACAGACCGTCGTGGGAACTGGTGCGGCCGAGAAATCACAGGTTCAGCACATGGTGCGTTCTTTGCTGAAATTATCGGCCAACCCGCAGGCGGATGCCGCCGATGCGCTGGCGATAGCCATCACACATTGTCACATGAGCCAGAATGCTATCCGTCTCAGTACGGACAAATTACAGATGGCGCGCGGAAGAATGCGATAGCTGACGCAAGTCGATTGGGCTGGATATCCATCCAGCCTTTTTTATGATATAAACATCGCAGATTTTGACCCGATAAGGAAAATGAACGTGATAGGCAGACTACGAGGCATTATTCTGGAAAAACAGCCACCGCTGGTGCTGTTAGAAACTAACGGCGTAGGCTATGAAGTGCATATGCCGATGACCTGTTTTTACGAATTGCCAGAGTTGGGTCAGGAAGCTATCATCTTCACGCAATTTATTGTTCGGGAAGATGCGCAACTGCTTTACGGATTCAATGACAAACAGGAACGCGCGCTGTTCCGTGAGCTGATTAAAGTTAACGGTGTCGGGCCAAAACTGGCGCTGGCTATCTTGTCTGGCATGTCGGCTCAGCAGTTTGTCAGTGCGGTGGAAAAGGAAGAAATTACTGCGTTAATTAAGTTACCAGGTGTGGGTAAGAAAACCGCAGAACGCCTGGTCGTCGAAATGAAAGACCGGTTTAAAGGATTAAACGGTGATCTATTTAACAATCATACTGATATCACGCTACCTGCATCGGCGTCGAAAGCGAAAGAATCTGATGCCGAAGGCGAAGCCGTTGCAGCCCTGATTTCGCTGGGCTACAAACCACCGGAAGCCAGCCGTATGATCAGCAAAGTGGCCAAACCGGGCGCTGAATCCGAAACGTTGATTAGAGAAGCGCTGCGCGCTGCGCTGTGAGGTAATAGATGATCGAAGCTGACCGCCTGATTTCGTCCGAAGTTTTCACGGAAGAAGAAGTCATTGACCGTGCGATCCGCCCGAAGCTGCTTTCTGAGTATGTCGGCCAGCCGCACGTACGGTCGCAGATGGAAATCTTTATTCAGGCGGCTAAGCAACGTAAAGACGCGCTCGATCACCTGCTGATTTTCGGGCCGCCGGGGCTCGGCAAAACCACACTCGCCAATATCGTGGCTAACGAAATGGGCGTTAATCTGCGCACCACGTCCGGCCCGGTGCTGGAAAAGGCGGGCGATCTGGCCGCCATGCTCACCAACCTTGAACCCCACGACGTGCTGTTCATCGATGAAATCCACCGTCTCTCGCCGGTGGTCGAAGAAATTTTGTATCCGGCAATGGAAGACTATCAGCTGGATATCATGATCGGTGAAGGACCTGCCGCGCGTTCCATCAAACTCGATTTACCGCCGTTTACCCTGATTGGCGCGACGACCCGAGCGGGTTCCCTTACGTCGCCTCTGCGTGACCGTTTCGGTATCGTGCAACGTCTGGAGTTTTATCAGGTAGCGGATTTACAGCACATTGTCGGGCGAAGCGCATTGTGTCTGGGACTGGAGTTGTCGGAAGAGGGCGCGCATCAGATAGCCCGCCGTTCACGCGGTACGCCTCGTATTGCTAACCGGCTGCTGCGCCGTGTGCGCGACTTTGCTGAAGTTAAGGGCGACGGGACGATCAACGGCGACACGGCCAACGGCGCTCTGGATATGCTGGACGTCGATGCGGAAGGTTTTGACTATATGGACCGCAAACTGCTGCTGGCGATCATCGACAAGTTTACCGGGGGGCCGGTTGGCCTCGATAATCTGGCTGCCGCCATTGGTGAAGAGCGCGAAACCATCGAAGACGTGATCGAACCTTTCCTTATCCAGCAGGGCTTTATTCAGCGTACGCCACGTGGCCGTATGGCGACGAATCATGCTTACAAACACTTCGGCATGACGCGTCCTGAATAGATCTCAACACGCCGGTTTGATATCAAGAATAGTAAAAAAACGGACGCCACATTGGGCGTCCGTTTTTTATGGCATTTATCGGGCGGAACTTTTCACGCGCTGACGAGTTATGCTACCTGTTTTTTCGTCAGGCTGAGCATAAACATGATGGCAGCGCTCAGCACCACGGACGGCCCGGCCGGTGTGTCATAAAACGCCGAGAAGGTCAGCCCGCCGGTGACGGCCAGAATGCCTACGGCGATAGCCACCAGCGCCATCTGCTCCGGTGTTTTGGCAAACCGGCGCGCCGTTGCGGCAGGGATAATCAGCAGCGAGGTGATAATCAGGGCGCCGACGAACTTCATGGCAAGGCCGATAGTCAGCGCCGTAACCAGCATCAGGATAATGCGCGAACGCTGAAGATTCACGCCGTCGACGTGAGCCAGTTCCGGGCTGATGGTCATCGACAGCAGCGAGCGCCACTGCCAGCAAAGTACGCCAATCACCACCACCACGCCGACGCCAATCATCCAGATGTCGCTGAGAGTGACCGACAGTAAATCACCGAACAGATAGGCCATCAGGTCGACGCGCACATTGGACATGAGGCTGACCACCACCAGACCGAGCGACAGCGCGCTGTGCGCCATGATGCCGAGCAGGGTATCGACGGCCAGATGCGGTTTGCGCTCCAGAACGACCAGCAGCAGTGCCAGTAACAGAGTCACCACGATCACGGCGTAAAACGGATTTACGTTCAGCAGCAGACCAAAGGCCACGCCGAGCAAAGAGGCGTGAGCGAGCGTATCACCGAAATAAGACATGCGTCGCCAGACCACGAACGAACCCAGCGGGCCCGCTGCCGTCGCCAGCAAAATGCCGGCCAGCCAGCCGGGCAGTAATAATTCAATCATGCGTCACGGCCTCCGCTATTACGCAAAATAACTTTTCCCTTTAAATCGTGACGGTGATTGTGATGATGGCGGTAAATGGCCAGTTGCTCTGCACCGCGGTTGCCAAACATGGCAATAAATTCCGGATGCATCGACACTACTTCCGGCGAACCGGAACAGCAGATATGTTCGTTCAGGCATAAAACCTCGTCAGTTTTCGCCATCACCAGATGCAGGTCATGAGACACCATCAGCACCGCGCAACCGAGTTCACAGCGCAGGCTGTCGATCAGGTTATAGAGCGCCAGCTGTCCGTTGACGTCAACACCCTGAGTTGGTTCATCGAGGACCAGTAACTGAGGGCTGTTCATCAGCGCGCGGGCCAGCAAAACGCGCTGGTTTTCACCGCCGGACAGTTTTTGCATCGGCTGATCGATCAGGTGGGCGGCCTGCACGCGTTTCAGCGCAGGTAAAATATCCTCACGCTTAACGCCGGGCTTCAGGCGCATGAAACGGCTGACGGTCAGCGGCATGGTGGCATCAAGATGGAGTTTTTGCGGCACATACCCGATGCGCAGACCGGGCTGGCGGGTCAGGGTGCCGCTGGTTGGCGCAACCAGACCGAGCACCACGCGGACCAGCGTGGATTTCCCGGCGCCGTTCGGGCCGAGCAGGGTGAGTATTTTTCCGGGTTGCAGCGTCAGCGAAATATCCGACAGCACGCGCCGGGAGCCGAAAGTGACCGAAATATTTTGTAATGTGGCTAAATTAGGCATGTCAGTGATGTCTTGCAGAATAAATCGAATGTTATAATATTGCGTTTTCGCCTAAATAACCAGTTTTCACCTTAACGTTAATGAGATAACGCCTTATGAAACAGAACAAAAAAATCTATAAACGGATGTTTTTAGCCGCCGCGTTAGTCTCAGGCTTTACGTTAACCATGGCGCAGGCCTCCGTGGTGACCTCCGTACGTCCGCTCGGATTTATCGCCTCGGCCATCGCTGATGGGGTCACACCGACAGAAATCCTGTTACCTGATGGTGCATCGCCGCACGACTTTGCCTTGCGTCCTTCAGACTTACAAAAAATGCGTCGCGCCGATCTCGTGGTGTGGGTGGGGCCAGAGATGGAAGCCTTTATGTCCAAATCTGCCGCGCAGTTGCCGCCTAACCGTCAGGTGGAAATCGCCACATTAAGCACCGTTACGCCACTTTTACAGAAAGGGGATCATGACGACGATGATCATGAACACGGTCAGGGTGAACACGCCGATGACCACCATCACGGTGAGTACAATATGCATGTATGGATGTCGCCAGAGATTGCAAAACAGACTGCGATCGCAATTCATGCAAAGTTATTGGAACTTATGCCACAAAAGAAAGACAAATTAGACGCCAACTTAAAACAGTTTGAAGATAGCTTGACAAAAGTTGACAAAAACCTTGGTAAGATGCTGCAGCCTGTACAGGGTAAGGGATATTTCGTTTTTCATGATGCTTATGGCTACTTTGAGAAACACTTCGGCCTTTCGCCACTTGGCCATTTTACGGTCAATCCCGAGATTCAACCCGGTGCGCAGCGATTACATCTCATTCGAACTCAGTTGGTTGAGCAGAAAGCAGTCTGTGTTTTTGCTGAACCACAATTCAGGCCGGCCGTAATTAATGCCGTTGCCCAGGGAACAACAGTGCGTATGGGCACATTGGATCCGCTGGGGAGCGGGATCGCATTGGGTAAGGACAGTTATGTGAACTTCCTGTCACATCTGACTAACCAGTACGTGAGCTGCCTGAAGTAAGATTAAAAGGACCGTATTAAAGTGCAGCTGATAGTCCGCTCTATCGCTCTGGCGTATAACAACCTTCCACGGCCTCACCGCGTCATGCTGGGGTCACTTACTGTCGTCACACTTGCTGTGGCAGTCTGGAAACCGTTCGTTTACCACCCAGAACAAAACCCCATTGTTAAACATATTGAGCTCGACAGCGAACAGGTGCGTTCACTGCTTCCCGAAGCCAGTGAACCCATCGACCAACCCCCGCCGGCAGAAGATATTCCGCAAGACGACCTCGACGAAAAAGTTGAGTCTGAAACCGGCGTTCATGAATACGTGGTCTCGACCGGCGACACGCTGAGCAGCATTCTGAACCAGTACGGTATCGATATGTCCGATATCACCGCACTGGCTTCTGCCGACAGCGATTTGCGCAATCTGAAAATCGGTCAGCAACTGTCGTGGACCGTCAATGACGATGGCGAATTACAGCGCGTGACCTGGGAGAAATCCCGGCGCGAAACCTACACCTATGATCGTTCCGGGACCGGTTTTAAATCCAGTCTTGAGACCTTGCAAGGTGAATGGAAAGATAACGTGCTGAAAGGGCGTCTGGACGGCAGTTTCGTCACTAGTGCCAAAGCGGCAGGACTGACCAGTGGTGAAATCAGCTCGATTATTAAAGCGTTACAGTGGCAGCTCGATTTTAAGAAATTGCGCAAAGGCGATGAGTTCTCGGTGCTGATGTCACGTGAGGTGCTCAACGGCAAAAGTGAGCAAAGCCAGCTGCAGGGTGTGCGTATGCGCAGCGGCGGCAAAGATTATTACGCTATCCGCGCTGAAGACGGCAAATTCTACGACCGCAACGGCAGCGGGCTGGCGCGTGGCTTTCTGCGTTTTCCGACCATCAAACAGTTTCGTGTCTCGTCAAACTTCAATCCGCGACGTCTCAATCCGGTCACCGGCCGTATTGCGCCGCACCGTGGCGTAGACTTTGCTGTCCCGGTCGGTACGCCAGTACTGGCCGTGGGCGACGGGGAAGTGATGGTCGCGAAAAATGGTGGGGCAGCGGGCAATTACATCGCCATCCGTCATGGCCGCCAGTATATGACCCGTTACATGCACTTGCGCAAAATTCTGGTGAAACCGGGTCAGAAGATTAAACGCGGCGACCGCATTGCACTGTCGGGCAATACAGGCCGTTCTACCGGCCCGCATCTGCACTTTGAAATGTGGATTAACCAGCTGGCCGTCAACCCGCTTACCGCTAAACTGCCACGTTCCGAAGGGCTCACCGGCAAAGACCGCAGTGATTACCTGGCGACAGTGAAACAGGTTATTCCTCAATTGAAACTAAACTGAGTTCACTACTCAGCCGTTTCTGCCTTTCGCTGGCGGGCAAAACACACGGTTAATACGTGTCGTTTTGCCCGTTATTCGCTTTTCTTTATTAACACGACGTCGTGAGTTTCTTTGCAAATGAGTGCGCTGCACTTATCATTGAACGATTGTTGTCTTAAGAACATTGTATTAAGAGCCGTTTATGCAGCCAGAGAAAAAATCAACCGTCGAGTTTATTCCGCAATTCCAGAAAGCTTTCTTTCACCCGCGATATTGGGGTGTATGGCTGGGTGTGGGCGCAATGGCGGGAATGGCGTACGTTCCTGCAAAAATTCGTGACCCTATTTTAGGCACGCTCGGCTGTCTGGCTGGTAAGCTGGCGAAAGGTGCCCGCCGTCGTGCACGCATCAATCTGTTATATTGCATGCCGGAGGTTGCAGAAGCGGAGCGTGAACACATTATCGACGTAATGTTTGCCACCGCGCCGCAGTCGATGGTGATGATGGCTGAACTGGCCTGCCGCAAACCGGAAAAAGTACTGAGCCGCGTTCACTGGCACGGTAAAGAAATTATCGACCAGATGCAGGTCGACGGCAAAAACGTCATTTTTCTGGTTCCGCACGGCTGGGCGGTTGATATTCCGGCCATGCTGTTGGCCGCCAGCGGTCAGCCAATGGCCGCGATGTTCCATAACCAGAAAAACCCGCTGACTGACTTTATGTGGAACAGCGTGCGTCGCCGCTATGGCGGGCGTCTTCATGCGCGAAATGACGGGATTAAACCTTTTATCAGTTCGGTCCGTCAGGGTTACTGGGGCTATTATCTGCCCGATCAGGATCACGGGGCAGAACACAGTGAGTTTGTCGATTTCTTCGCGACGTACAAAGCGACGTTGCCTGCCGTCGGACGGCTGATGAAAGTGTGTCGAGCTGAAATTGTGCCGCTGTTCCCGGTCTATAACGGGCGTGAAAATCGTCTGGATATTTATATCCGTCCACCGATGGATGATCTGGCCACCGCTGAGGATCATCAGATAGCACGCCGGATGAATGAAGAGGTCGAAATACTGGTCGGGCCAAACCCTGAGCAGTACACCTGGATCCTGAAATTGCTGAAAACGCGTAAGCCCGGCGAGAAAGAACCCTATTCCCGTGATGAGCTTTACCCGAAATAACTGGCAGATTGACATCCAAAAGGCTGAGATAAACTCAGCCTTTTTTGTTTTAAATATTTTCCGCCGCGCTTATGCCTTGGGTGTTTCCCTCGACCGCAGGAATAGCGTGATCAGCAGCGCCGCAGCGGCACCGCTCGCCAGTGAAAACTGAGTAAAGAGGCCGTTGCCAGCGGCGAAATAGAACTGCTTCGCGACTTCTATGCCCAGCGCAAAAACAACAATAGTGATAAGCCCCAGCGCAGCGGCTACGGTGCCTTTGCCTGCCGGGCTGGAAAACAGCGTCAGGCGATACAGCCCGGCGTTGGCCAGCCCTGAACCCAGCGCGTAGAGGCTAAGCCCGACAATTACGCCACCCCAGGCCTGGTCGAAAAATGTGGCGCACACTGCTGCGATGCCAAGACCCAGGACCACAGGAATAACGCCAATACAGATGGGGGTTGTAACTTTTACTTTGCCACTGAGTTTGCTCAGTATCAGGTTACCGGCGATCAGCCCGGCAAAAATCGGCACCTGTGACCAGCCGTATTGCAGCGGTGACATTCCCCCATCCTGAATCAAAATCACCGGCGACTGCGCCACCCACGCCAGCAGCGGTAAGGTCACCAAACCAATCGACAGCGAACCTAACACCACGCCCTTATTGGTCAGCACCTGCTGGTAATCCGCCAGTACGCGGCGCAGCAAGAACGGCTGACCATCGCGCGGCGCGGTTTCGGGCATACTGCGCCATAACCCCCACCAGGCAAGAAGCGAGACCAGCGCAAACAGTCCGAACATCGCTTTCCACGGCGCATAGTGAATAAAGGCGGCACCGGCCAGCGGCCCGAGCAGCGGGGCAATCAGCGTAATATTGGCCATCAGTGCCATCAGTTTAATGCTGAGGCTTTCGCTGAAGGCCTCCTGAATTGCAGCGTAACCGACCGCACCGATAAAGCACAAACTCATACCCTGTAAAAACCGCATCAGAATAAATTGCTCGATGCTCTGCGTCAGCAACGTTCCCAGACAGGTGACAACAAAAAAGGCAACGCCGGTCAGCAGTACGGGGCGACGGCCTATGCGGTCAGACAGTGGGCCGAGCAGCCATTGCAGCATAATGCCACCGCACAGATAGGCGGTCAGTGAGGTCGAAACCCAGTCTGCGCTGGCGCTGAAATCACTCACTACGTGCAACATGCCCGGCTGGATCATATCGTGGGCGATGTAGGTGGCGAATTCGAACAGCACCAGCGACAGCGGAAACAGCCACTGGCGGCGGTTTAGCTGCTCAGCCGGTTGGAATACGGACGACATAATAAAAGCTCCAATAAAACAGAAAAGCGCGGCCTGCACAGGCCGCGCTGAAGAACAGCAATAAAATGATGAACGATCAGAGGTTCATTACCGGTGCTTAAAAGGGGCGATCGGGTTGTCCAGCGTGCCGGCAAACTTCAAGTTTTGCGCCGGGTCCGACAGATTGATCATCTGCTGATTGTTCGCCAGTTGCAGGCGGTTCAGGCATGAATGTGTGAACGCTGGACAGAAAAGATCATAGCGGGCAAATTTATCTGTCAGTTGCGGGTATTGCTGCTGGTAGTCATGCACGGTATCGGCCACCACGTGCCAGAAATCCTCAGCGGGCATGACGTTCTGCTCTTCCAGAATGCGCGAAATAAAGCGGAACACCCCGGCGAAAACGTCGGTGAAAATCGACAGGATTTTAAGCGCTTCCGGCACATCTACGGCCAGGCGTTTGGCAATTTCCGGTAAATCTGCATCCGGGTTCATCACCGCAATCTCCTCGGCGATATCTTTCATATAGGCTTTGACTGGTACGTTGTTTTCAAACAGCAGGATCAGGTTTTCGCCGTGCGGCATAAACACCAGGTCATAGTGATAGAAGCAGTGCAGCAGCGGGCTGAGATAGGCCGTGGTATAGCGCTTAAGCCAGTCGGCAGCCTCCAGACCTGAAGACCGGATCATCTCGACGATCAACGCGTCACCGTTGAAATCCGTGTGCAGCAGGGCGGCCATGGTCATCAGGCGCTGGTTGGGTTTCAGCAGTGCCACCGGATTTTCACGCCACAGTGCGGCAAACATTTTTTTGTAGGCGCTGTCGCCCTTAATCGCACGCTCGAAGTAGTGGTTGTGATAACCCAGCGAAGCGACTTCCTGCAGAATGCTGAAACCATTGGCTTGCAGAAAGGAGTCATTTTCGACCAGTTTGGCCAGCCACGCGTTGATGCCCGGCGTGGTCGCCATGTAATACGGTGACAGCCCGCGCATAAAGCCCATGTTGAGGATCGACAGGGCGGTTTTCACGTAGCGGTGCGTCGGCTGGCTGGCGTTAAAGAAGGTGCGGATGGATTGCTGCGCCAGATAGCGGTCTTCGCCTTCACCAAGATAAATCAGGAAATTGCGCGCAATGTCCGGGGCGAACACGGTGAGTAATTTGTTTTGCCACTGCCAGGGATGGACTGGCATAAAGTAGTAATTCTTCGGATTCAGACCACGCCCGTTCAGTGTTTTGCTAAAGGCGGCGATCTGCGCTTCACCCAGTTCTTCGATGATGAGCTTCTCATAGGGTAAATTTTCTACGCTGGCGAAATGCGCTTTGTCATGATGCACCGCCACCCATACCAGCTTCATCGGGTTGGCCGCTTCCGGCGTGTAGCGCACGTAGTCAGCGGCATCAAAACCAATGCGGCCATTGTTAGCAATAAAACTCGGATGGCCTTCGGTCATGTTGCTTTCTACTGTCTGGAAATCCGCCTGACTCAGCTGCTGTGCAGTAGTGCGGTTGTTCTCCAGCTTCCATGCACTTCCATAAAGCGTGCTGGAGATTTCATCCATATAGGTGGGCAGCATCGCCTGCGAAATCCCGATCTGCTCGGCGAATTCGATAATGAATTGCAGGGCGTCCAGCGGCTGAGGAGAGTGATTATCGAGACGCTGGATGCTTTCAGGCTCAATCAGCCAGTCGTTGAGTGGCAGCTGGCGCGCCCGGAAACGGTATTCGACCTCGCTGCCCGGCACGGTTAGCTGACAAGTGTCCCAGCCGGATGACTGACTCAGGACCGTCGGTTCAATCAGGCGTTCGTGAGCCAGCTCGGAGAGACATTTACGCAGCAACATCGCGTTGGCTCTGGCCCAGTGTTGTGGTTGCAAGTGCTGACCGGTTTGCATAGCGGAGTGCGTATTCATGAGATTTTTTTCCTTCTGGCGGGCCAGTAAATAGTCTTCTCGCTGGCAGAACGCCAGCCAGGCCGTTTTATGCGGCAGTCTGATTTGGCGCTGGTAGCGGAAACCGGCGCGTTTGTTCAGCCGGTGAATTTTGTTATTGCGGACATCGGGCTCAACCACCACACGTATCACATCCGGCTGGCTGAACAGGTATTCCATCACCGTGGAAAACACCTGCCAGCTGAAACCCGGCAGCGGGTGGTCAGGCGGCGACAATAAAATGTGCATACCGATGTCACCGGGCTGCACGTCATAATGTTCATGCAGCGGGTCGTTTTCTACCGGATAGCACTCGATCAGAAACGCCGGTTTACCATCGTGCTCGCCGATAAGCGCGGCGCGGGGATTGCTGACCGTCAGGTCGCGGTAGAAGCTTTCCACTTCATGGCGATGACTCTCCTGCATACCCCAGAAGTAAGCGTAGGGCTGTGTCATCCAGCTGTGCAGCAGGTCGGCATCTTGCGGGAAGATCAATTCACGCAGTGTCAATTTGCCTGCTTCACGCGTACGTGAAAACAGCGCTTTGGTATGCTTTTCAAACATCATTGGCTCCTTAAAGTCCACGGGCGCAGAAGGTCTGGAAGGCAATCGCCTCTTCAATCGGGTAGACGTCTTCACCCAGCATGGCGCGGATGATGCTGCTGTTGCGGTAGCAGGCCATACCGAGGTCAGGGGTGACGAAACCGTGGGTATGTAATTCGGCGTTCTGCACGAAAATCTGGTTATGGGCGTCGATGCTGTAGTTTCGGTTTACCGCGTAGCGTCCGGCGTCATCCCATTGAATACGCGGATGGATCCCTTCGATGCACTGTGGCGGCTGATAGCCGTAGCCGGTTGCCAGGATCACTGAACCGGTGACGTGACGGTATTCCTGTTGCTGCTCCTGTTGCAGGAATGTCATCTCCAGCGCGCCGCCGGGGTTGCGAGTCATCCCGGTCAATTCCGAATGGGTGTAGAGATTGACGTTCAGCGGCCCGTCGAGGCGCTTGGTGTACATCAGGTCATAAATGTCGTTGATTAAACTGATGTTGATGCCTTTGTAGAGGCCTTTCTGTTCGCGGTTCAGCTGGTCACGTTTGCTCATCGGCAGATCGTGGAAATAGTCGATGTACTCCGGCGAAGTCATTTCAAGCGTCAGTTTGCTGTACTCCAGCGGGTAAAAGCGCGGTGCGCGGGTCACCCAGGTCAGCTGGTAATCATGCTTTTCGATATCACTGAGCAGGTCATAGAAGATTTCGGCCGCACTCTGGCCACTGCCTACCACGGTGACAGATTTCGATTGCTGCACCTGCTCTTTGTTGGGCAGATAGGCGCTCGAGTGGTGGATATGGCGGCTGACGTCGCGGGCGCAGGAGGGCAGCCACGGCGAAGGGCCGGTACCGAGTACCAGTTTTCTGGCACGATAAACCTGTTTACCGCCACCTTGTGTTGAGCGGGCCTCTACCAGATAGCACTGCTGCTCTTCGCTCCAGGTCACCCATTCCACGCGCGTAGAAAATCGCAGACTGGTCAGCTGTTCGCAGGCCCACTGGCAGTACTGGTTAAATTCTTTGCGCATCATGAAGAAGTTCTCACGGATGTAGAACGAGTAGATTTTCCCCTTCTGCTTCAGGTAATTGAGAAAACTGAAACGGCTGGTTGGATCGGCCAGTGTTACCAGATCAGCCATGAACGGTGTCTGCAACATGACGCTTTCGAGCATCATGCCGGTGTGCCAGTCGAAGCCCTCATTCTGGTCGAGGAACAAGCCATTCAGCTCTTTTACCGGTTCAGTCAGACAGGCCAGGCCGAGGTTAAACGGGCCAATGCCGATGGCGATAAAATCATAGGTTTGGTCAGGGTGATTAAGGTTTGGCATAGTGAATTCCTGTTATTGACCTTGTTCAGCATTCAGTGCAGCACGGGTCAGTTCCTGGCCGTAATGCGCGATCAGACGGATGACGTCTGCGATGTCATCCGTCGTGGTCATCGGGTTGAGCAGGGTGAATTTCAGATACTGATGTTTGTTCACTTTGGTGCCCGCGATGACGGCGTTGCCGGCACGGAACATTGACTTGCGGATATCGGCATTCACGGCGTCGGTCTGTTCATCGCTCAGTGACTGACGCGGAATAAAGCGGAACACCAGCGTGCTCAGCTCGGGCTTATGCAGGATCTCGATATTCGGATGCGCGACCAATTGCTGATGGGCATCGGTTGCCAACGCCAGCAGGGTGTCAAAGGACTCTCCCAGCGCCTGCTGGCCCATGATGCGCAGCGTCAGCCACATTTTCAGCGCATCAAAACGGCGTGTGGTCTGAATACTTTTGTTTACCAGATTCGGCGTACCTTCCAGTCTGGCGCTCAGCGGATTGAGGTAATCGGCGTAACAGGTCACGTGCTCAAAATGCTTCTGGTCATTGAGCAGGAATGCACTGCAGCTGACCGGCTGGAAGAAGGATTTGTGGTAATCGACGGTGACGGAATCGGCCAGCTGAATGCCGTCAATGCGCTGGCGGTGCTGCGGTGAAACCAGCAGGCCACAGCCATAGGCCGCATCCACGTGCATCCAGATTTTTTCGCGGCGACAGATTTCGGCAATGCTATTGAGCGGATCGATGCTGCCAAAATCGGTAGTACCGGCGGTAGCCACAATGGCGATCGGGATCAGACCTTCTGCATGGCAGCGGGTAATCTGCGCATTCAGCGCACTCATGTCCATGCGAAAAGCACTGTCACAGGCGACAGGGACCACGGCGTTATAACCCAGACCCAGCAGCGCAGCGGATTTCTGAATGCTGAAATGGCTGACCTGAGAGCTGAAAATCCGCCAGCGGCTGGCCTCCGGTGGCAGCCCCTGATACTTGATGTTGTGGTCAGGCTGGGTGCGCTTACAGTAAGCGTCGCGGGCCAGCAGCATTGCCATCAGGTTAGACTGCGTACCGCCGCTGGTGAAAATGCCGTCGGATTGCGGCCCGAACTCGATGCGGGCCAGCGTCCAGTCAATTACCTTTTGTTCAATCAGCGTGCCGCCTGAGCTTTGATCCCAGGTATCGACCGACGAGTTGATGGCGCTGATAAACAGCTCGGCCAGTTGGGCCGGTAAGACGGTAGGACAATTCAGATGTGCGAGGTACTTCGGGTGATGAAAATAGACCGCATGTTGCAGATACAAATCATCCAGTTCCTCGAGGGCTAATCTTGTGCCTGGTAATGGCTGCGTCAAATCAATATGGCGGAACTGGTCGGCTAATTCGGACGGTGTCACACCAGAGAAAGGTTTTTCCTTGCTGTTAATATGGCTTTTGATTATTTCAAGGCCATTTTCAATCTGTGTCTGCCACTCCTCAGTGCTATTCTGATTGAAAATAAAACCCTGATGCGGGGTTATTAATGACGCTGAAGAGTCTGTTTCAGAATAATGTATCTGGCTCATTACCGGTTCCTGTCTTTTCCCTTTTTGAGTCGTGCAGGCGTGGGGAAGCCGCCGGCCATTGTCGGGATGGTTGAGTGAGGCTGATTTATCATCAGGCAGGGGGGATCCCTGCGCTGATGCGAAGTGTATTTTAAAATGTTTCTTTAAATTAAATTAGAAGAGTTTAATTTTGTGTAAATTCCTTTGAGCGGAGTGATACAAGGATTTAACCAATGAGAATCATTATAAATGCAAATCATTATCATTCAATCTCAGTAATGATCATTCGGCGGAAAGAAGCAAAGTTAATGATTTTTTGTGATCATGATCACAAAAACTCGCCCAAGTTGCACTTCCATACATAAACCCTATCGGATTTCTCCTTATTTCTTATGACAAATAGGTGCATTAGAGGGGGCATAAATGCGGGTTTTGGAATATTTACCCTTATTAATTTCGCGAGTATTGGCCTTATTTCGATCATGATTAAATGAGACTAAAGTCTTATTTCAAGAAAGGCGCAAAGAATTAAACCAGAAGAGATATAAAAACAGCAAAAAAGATTAATAAAAAAGCCAGTCCGGATGAACTGGCTTAATAAGCCGAGAGTGAAATAAAGAGAAGTAAACCCTCGGGTTTATGTGCTTATGATAATTAATCGACCCGTAATACGCGGCTGGTATTGGTGGTGCCGACGGTGCTCATTACATCTCCCTGCGTCACAATCACCAGATCACCCGAGAGCAGGTAACCTTTGTCACGCAGCAACGTGATAGCGTCGTGCGCGGCCACGACGCCGTCGTTGTTACTGTCAAAGAACACCGGCGTGACGCCGCGATAAATAGCGGTGAGGTTCAGCGTATGTTCGTGGCGTGACATGGCGAAAATCGGCAGGCCGGAGCTGATACGCGACATCATCAGGGCAGTGCGGCCAGATTCGGTCATAGCAATGATGGCAGTGACGCCTTTCAGGTGGTTGGCGGCATACATCGAAGACATCGCGATGGCTTCTTCTATGTTGTCGAACTCCACATCCAGACGGTGTTTTGACACGTTGATGCTTGGGATCTTCTCCGCACCCAGACAAACGCGCGCCATCGCGGCCACGGTTTCAGAAGGGTACTGACCTGCGGCGGTTTCCGCAGAAAGCATCACGGCGTCGGTACCATCAAGCACGGCATTGGCAACGTCCATGACTTCGGCGCGGGTTGGCATCGGATTAGTGATCATCGATTCCATCATCTGCGTTGCCGTGATCACCGCGCGGTTCAGTTTACGGGCGCGACGGATCAGTTTCTTCTGGATCCCGACCAGTTCCGGGTCACCAATTTCAACGCCCAAATCGCCACGGGCGACCATGACGACGTCCGAGGCCAGAATGATGTCATCCATCGCCTCGTCAGACGCGACGGCTTCTGCACGTTCTACTTTAGAAACGATTTGTGCATTACAGCCAGCATCACGTGCCAGACGGCGGGCGTAGTTCAAATCTTCGCCGGTACGTGGGAAAGAGACGGCCAGATAGTCAACGCCAATTTTGGCTGCGGTGACAATGTCAGCTTTATCTTTTTCGGTCAGCGCTTCGGCAGACAGACCGCCACCCAGCTTGTTGATGCCTTTGTTGTTGGACAGCGGGCCGCCCACGGTGACTTCGGTAAAGACTTTCATGCCCTGAACTTCGAGCACTTTCAGCTGTACGCGTCCATCGTCGAGCAACAGGATATCGCCCGGAACGACGTCAGCCGGTAAACCTTTGTAGTCGATCCCGACTTTTTCTTTATCGCCTTCGCCTTTGCCCATGTTGGCATCGAGCAGGAATTTGTCGCCGATGTTAAGGAAGACTTTGCCTTCCTTAAAGGTAGATACACGAATTTTAGGACCCTGCAGGTCGCCGAGGATCGCCACGTGGCGGCCAAGACGTGCCGCGATTTCACGCACTTTATTGGCGCGAATGATGTGGTCTTCCGCGGTGCCGTGGGAGAAGTTCATACGCACGACGTTTGCGCCGGCAGCGATGATCTTTTCGAGATTATTGTCGCGGTCAGTGGCAGGGCCGAGTGTACAAACAATTTTGGTTCTTCTGAGCCTTCTGGACATGTATTACTCCGTTGACTGGTGAACAAGTGTGTTGCAAAAAAAACAGTGAGAACTTCTTTATCATTCAGACTACGCTTAGTCGAAAACATTAGGAACGGGCACGCCTTTATCAAACCGCGATTCTTTCAGCGCGTCTTTGACCCGCTTCAGGTTATCTCTGAATTTTGCCCCGCGACGTAAAGTAAAACCGGTTGCCAGCACGTCAATCAGGGTCAGCTGAGCAATGCGTGAGACCATTGGCATATAGACGTCGGTGTCTTCGGGAACGTCAAGCAGCAACGCCAACGTGGCCTCGCTGGCGAGTGGGGTGTTTTGCGAGGTGATGGCAATCACAGTAGCGTCATTTTCACGGGCCAGATGGGCCAGCTCCACCAGATTTTTGGTGCGCCCGGTATGGGAAATCAGTACCACCACATCGCCTTCAGTACAGTTCATACAGCTCATGCGTTGCATAACGATGTCATCAAAGTAGATCACCGGAATGTTGAAGCGGAAAAACTTGTTCATCGCATCATGCGCCACGGCGGCTGAGGCACCGAGCCCGAAGAAGGAAATTTTTTTCGCCTGAGTAAGCAGGTCTACCGCGCGGTTAATCGCACTGATATCCAGGGTATTTTTCACCTGATCGAGCGTCGCCATGGTGGATTCGAAAATTTTGCTGGTGTAGGCGTCTGCGGCATCGCCTTCATCGACATTGCGGTTCACGTACGGCGTGCCGTTAGCCAGACTTTGGGCCAGATGCAATTTGAAGTCGGGAAAGCCTTTCGTGTCGAGGCGGCGGCAAAAACGGTTTACAGTAGGTTCACTGACATCGGCCATACGGGCCAGAGTGGCAATGCTGCAATGGATGGCGGTCTGGGGGGAGGCGAGAATGGCCTCGGCAACTTTTCTTTCAGACTTGCTCAGGATATCCAGATGATTTTGGATCTTTTCCAATGTATTCATTTGCGCGCCACTCATAGGTTTCAACGATTTCTATGAAAAGAGGAAATCATGTCGGTTTGATGAAAATATACTACGAGCCTGATTGGGTTGGCAGAAGCAATGTGGTGAATTGTAAGCTTTTCTCCTCAGAGTATGACCGGGATCTAAATTTCAGTATGGTAAATCCCCTCCATATTTGTCATAAAATTACAGAATTCGGCGCTTTTAGTCGCGGATTTAACATCTATGACAAAATATGTGGTTTTTATTCATTTATTAACGTTTTAGATCGAGGTTTACGGGCCCCAACCAATCAGAGTACATTGTTGCTGAAATAAAATTACAATATATCCTGCATTCTTGCATTAAGGAGAAGAACATGGCGGTAACCCAGACAGCCCAGGCCTGTGACCTGGTTATTTTCGGAGCGAAAGGCGATCTTGCGCGCCGTAAACTGTTGCCTTCCCTGTATCAGTTAGAGAAGGCTGGCCACATCCATCCTGACACCAAAATCATCGGTGTCGGCCGTGCAGAGTGGGACAAAGCGGCATATACCGACGTTGTCAAAGAAGCGCTGGCCACCTTCATGAAAGAAGAAATCAACCCGGAACTGTGGGAAAAACTCAGTGCCCGTCTTGAATTCTGCAACCTTGATGTCAACGATCTGAAGCATTTTAAAGTGTTGGGCAAGATGCTCGACCAGAAGAACCGCGCCACCATTAACTACTTTGCGATTGCGCCAAGCCACTTCGGTGCGATCTGCCGTGGTCTGGGTGAAGCCGGGCTGAACAAAGAACCTGCGCGCGTCGTGATGGAAAAACCACTGGGACACTCTCTGGAGTCTTCTCAGGTCATCAACGATCAGGTGGCGGAATACTTTGCTGAGACTCAGGTTTACCGTATTGACCACTATCTGGGTAAAGAAACGGTACTGAACCTGCTGGCACTGCGTTTCGCCAACAATCTGTTCGCCAGCAACTGGGACAACCGCACCATCGACCATGTGCAGATCACCGTGGCTGAAGAGGTGGGTATCGAAGGCCGTTGGGGTTACTTTGATGAAGCGGGTCAGATGCGTGACATGATCCAGAACCACCTGCTGCAAATTCTGACCATGATCGCCATGTCGCCACCGGCCGATCTGAGCACCGACCGCATTCGTGATGAAAAAGTCAAAGTGCTGCGCTCCCTGCGCCGTATAGACCAGTCCAACGTGCGTGAAAACACCGTGCGTGGTCAGTACACCGCCGGTTTCGTACAGGGCAAAAAAGTCCCAGGATATCTCGAAGAAGAGGGCGCGAAAAAATCCAGCACCACGGAAACCTTCGTCTCTATCCGCGTCGATATCGACAACTGGCAATGGGCTGGCGTGCCATTCTACCTGCGTACCGGTAAACGTCTGCCGACCAAGTGTTCAGAAGTGGTGGTCTATTTCAAAAGCCCTGCACTGAACCTATTCCGTGACTCCTACCAGCAACTGCCGCAAAACAAACTGACTATTCGTCTGCAACCGGACGAAGGCATCGAGATCGAAGTGCTGAACAAAGTGCCGGGTCTTGAGCATAAGCACCGTCTGCAAACGACTAAGCTGGATTTAAGTTTTACTGAAACCTTCAACGAACAGCACATCGCCGATGCTTACGAGCGTCTGCTGCTGGAAACCATGCGTGGTATTCAGGCCCTGTTCGTGCGTCGTGACGAAGTGGAAGAGGCCTGGAAATGGGTTGACTCCATCATGAACGCCTGGGCTGCAGAAAGTGAAGCACCAAAACCTTACCAGTCCGGTACCTGGGGTCCTGTCGCATCAGTGGCAATGATCACCCGTGACGGCCGCTCTTGGAACGAGTTCGAGTAAAGGGATACTGATGGCTCATTTTGTCGAATTTTCCGGCGCATTGGCGCTAAACCAAAACTTCGCCGGAAAGATTGCGGATGCCCTTCGTCAGGGGATTGCGGTAAACGGCAAAGCCAGTCTGGTGGTGTCGGGCGGTCGTACACCGCTCGATCTTTTTATTCAACTCACGCGTCAGGAGCTGGACTGGAGCAATGTGGTCATTACGCTGGCTGATGAACGCTGGGTTGCCCCGGACAACGGCGCCAGCAATGAAAAACTGGTGCGCGATAACCTGTTGCAGGGGTTTGCCGCATCAGCCACGTTTATCAGCCTGAAAAATGCGGCGACGTCACCCTTTGACGGGGAGGCTGAAACCGAAGAAGCGCTGAAGGCATTGCCGCGACCTATTGATGTAGTGATCCTCGGTATGGGCGATGACGGCCACACGGCCTCACTGTTCCCGGGTGCGGCTAATCTGGCGGCTGCGCTGGCGCTGGATTCTGGGCGTACCTGCATCGGCATGACGCCGCTGACTGCGCCGCTTGACAGGATAACCCTGACGTTGCCGGTGCTACTCGACAGCCGCAATATTTATCTGCATCTGATGGGCGAAGCCAAGCGCGAAGTGTATGAGCGGGCGGAAAAGGGCACCGACGTGAACGAAATGCCAGTGCGCGCTGTGCTCAATCAGCAGCAAACGCCAGTGAATGTTTACTGGACGGCGTAACAGGAATATCTGAAACCGTTGCTATTGCAGCGGTTTTTTTATTGATGTTTTTAATACCCAAAATCATTCAGATTGCAAGGGTAGCTAATGGGTGTGGTCGGTAACCTGCATTTTTTTGCAGGCCCTGTGGCAGGGGCGCGCCATCAATCACAACGATGCCCAAGGGCATGAATGGAGACAAAGATGAAAAATTGGAAAACAAGCGCGGAACAGATCCTGACGTCCGGGCCGGTTGTTCCGGTGATCGTTATCAACAAACTTGAACATGCGGTTCCTCTGGCTAAAGCCCTGGTGGCGGGTGGTGTTCGCGTGCTGGAAGTGACGCTGCGTACCGCGTGTGCGATGGACGCTATCAAAGCCATTGCCAGAGAAGTTCCGGATGCCATCATCGGAGCAGGTACCGTGCTGAATCCTGAGCAACTGGCTGAAGTGACCGCCGCTGGCGCTCAGTTCGCTATCAGCCCTGGCCTGACCGATGCCTTGCTGAAAGCCGCGAATGCAGGTTCGATTCCGTTGATCCCCGGGATCAGCACCGTATCTGAACTGATGCTGGGCCTGGATGCTGGTCTGCGTGAATTCAAATTTTTCCCGGCGGAAGCTAACGGTGGCGTGAAAGCCCTGCAGGCGATTGCCGGCCCGTTCCCGCAGGTGCGTTTCTGTCCGACCGGTGGCATTACGCCGAACAACTACCGTGACTATCTGGCGTTGAAAAGCGTGCTGTGCATCGGTGGTTCATGGCTGGTGCCAGCCGATGCGCTTGAAAACGGTGATTACGCGCGTATTACGCAACTCGCGAAAGAAGCTGTCGCAGGCGCACAGAAATAAATTCTGTCCGGCGAAAAACAAAAAAACCTCCCATAGGAGGTTTTTTTATGTCTGCTGATCAGCACTTAACGGGCGGCGATGATCTTGATTTCAATTTTGTATTTCGGGTTCATCAGATTGGCCTGAACTGTACAGCGCACCGGCGCATTGCCCGGAGACACCCACGCATCCCAGGCTTCATTCATGGCCTTAAAATCTTCCTTGTGAACCAGAAACAGCGTGGCATCGAGGATTTTGCTTTTGTCAGAACCTGCTTCAATCAGTACGGCATCGATGATCGCCAGCGTTTCTGCCGTCTGGTCTTTGGCATTTGCATCCAGATCTTCCGGCACGGCGGTGTAGTAAATGGTGTCGTTGTGGATCACCACATCGGACATACGCGGCTCAGGTCTGATTCGTTCGATGGTCATATTTTCATGCTCCTTCAGTCACTTTCTAATGATGGCGCTAAGGGTATCACAAAGGCAGATTACGTTGGATTGACAGATGCCGGTAGCCGTGGAGACATTGGATTGGCATAATCACTGCTGATCCGTACAGGTAGAGAGACAGCGTGACAGACGATTTTGCACCAGACGGCGCGTTAGCGCAGAAAATTGAAGGTTTTAAACCGCGTGAACCTCAGCGTCTGATGGCGCACGCCGTCAGCAAGGCTATCGTCAACAAACAGGGGCTGGTGGTCGAAGCAGGTACCGGTACTGGCAAAACCTATGCCTACCTGGCTCCGGCGCTGCGCTCCGGCAAAAAAGTGATTATTTCTACCGGTTCCAAAGCCCTGCAGGATCAGCTCTATTCCCGCGACTTACCTAAAGTCGCCAGCGCACTGAAATTCAAAGGCAAACTGGCCCTGCTGAAAGGACGCTCGAACTACCTTTGCATTGAACGCCTCGAACAGCAGTCCCTGTCCGGCGGCGACCTTGCCAGCCAGTCTTTGAGCGATTTAGTTCATCTGCGTAACTGGTCGAGCATGACCGAAGAGGGGGATATCAGCACCTGCGCGGTGGTGGCCGAAGACAGTTATGTCTGGCCGCTGGTCACCAGCACCAATGACAATTGTCTCGGCAGCGACTGCCCGGCCTACAAAGAGTGCTTTGTGGTGAAAGCCCGCCGTAAAGCGATGGATGCCGACGTCGTCGTGGTCAATCATCATCTTTTTATGGCGGATATGGTGGTTAAAGAGAGCGGCTTTGGAGAATTAATTCCGACCGCGGATGTGATGATTTTTGACGAAGCGCACCAGATCCCTGACATCGCCAGCCAGTATTTTGGCCAGCAGGTCACCAGCCGTCAGTTGCTGGATATGGCCAAGGACATCACAATTGCGTACCGCACAGAAGTGCGTGATTCCGTCCAGTTGCAAAAAAGCGCCGACCGCCTGAGCCAGAGCACGATGGATTTTCGTCTGGCACTCGGCGAACCCGGTTTTCGCGGCAACCTGCGTGATGTGCTCAATCAACCGGCGATTCAGCGCGCGCTCCTGCTGCTCGATGATGCTCTCGAACTCTGCTATGACGTTGTGAAACTTTCTCTTGGCCGTTCAGCCCTGCTGGACGCTGCATTTGAACGGGCGACGGTTTACCGCAACCGCCTCAAGCGCCTGAAAGATGTCACTATTCCCGGTTACAGTTACTGGTACGAATGTAACTCACGCCACTTTGTGCTGGCGCTGACGCCGCTGTCAGTGACCGACAAATTCAGTGAAATGATGGCCGATAAACCCGGCGCGTGGATTTTTACCTCCGCCACGCTGTCAGTAAACGATCAGCTTCATCACTTCACCGCCCGACTCGGGCTCGATAACGCCGAGACCTTACTGCTGGCGAGTCCCTTCGATTATGCCAATCAGGCGCTGCTTTGCGTACCACGTTTCCTGCCGTCACCCAATGAGCGCGGCGGTTCGCGCCAGCTGGCAAAAATGCTGCTGCCGCTGATTGAAGCCAACAAAGGCCGCTGCTTCTTTCTCTGTACCTCGCATCTGATGATGCGTGAACTGGCCGAAGAGTTTCGCGCCAGCACCACGCTGCCGGTGCTGTTACAGGGTGAAACCAGTAAAGGCCAGTTGCTGGCTCAGTTCGTTGAGGCGGGGAATGCCTTGCTGGTGGCGACCAGCAGTTTCTGGGAAGGGGTGGATGTGCGCGGTGAAGCGCTCTCCTGCGTCATCATCGACAAACTGCCGTTTACGTCGCCGGATGACCCGTTGCTCAAAGCCCGTATTGAAGATTGCCGTCTGCGCGGTGGGGATCCGTTTAACGAAGTGCAGTTACCGGATGCAGTGATCACTCTTAAACAGGGCGTCGGGCGATTAATCCGCGATACCGATGACCGCGGCGTGATGATTATCTGTGATAACCGGCTGGTAATGCGCCCCTACGGCGAAGTGTTCCTCAATAGTTTGCCACCCGCGCCGCGTACCCGTGATTTAGCGAAGGCGATCCGTTTTCTGCAAAATGCTGAACAGCAGAAATAGCCCGCCGCTTATGCTAGAATCCCGCCCCGAAAAAGGCCTTTAACTGCTGGTTTATGGCCTTTAACTCCTTTTTTCCGCCTGAGGTTTGGCATGTCCACGCGAATTTTAGCAATTGATACGGCGACAGAGGCCTGTTCGGTTGCGCTTTATAATGATGGCGAGACGCTCGCTCATTTTGAACTCTGCGCGCGTGAACACACGCAGCGTATTCTGCCGATGGTGCAGCAAATTTTGTCCGAAGCGGGCCTTACGCTCAATCAGCTCGACGCACTGGCTTTTGGCCGTGGCCCGGGTAGTTTCACCGGCGTACGCATAGGAATTGGTATCGCTCAGGGGCTGGCATACGGTGCTGAACTGCCGCTGCTGCCGGTGTCCACCCTGATGACCATGGCGCAGGGCGCGCATCGCCTGAACGGCGCTGAGCGCGTATTAGCCGCCATCGATGCCCGCATGGGCGATGTCTACTGGGGAGAGTATTACCTCAGCGCAGACGGTGAGTGGCAGGGCGAGCAGAGTGAAGCGGTGATTAAACCCGAACAGCTTCTGCTGCGCGCCGCTGATTTCTCCGGCCGTTTCGCGACGGTCGGCACTGGCTGGCAAACCTATCCCACGCTGCTGGGCGACACGCTGAGTGCTGAATTCTTTGATGGCGAAATGTTGCTGCCACAGGCCGAAGACATGCTGCCGTTAGCGTTGCAGATGTGGCAACGTGGCGTACGCGTGACTCCTGAACACGCCGAACCTGTCTACTTGCGAAACGAAGTGACCTGGAAAAAACTGCCGGGCCGTTAAGTGTTAGCAACTTGTGCATTAAACCGTGGTCAAAATTAACAATATCGTCCAGGAGTTTTTGCTATGTGTAAGTGGTCAGGTGTTCCACGGTTTTCAGCTCTGGCGTTCAGTGCCATCAGTTTGAGTGTTTTATTACTGTCCGGTTGCGTCACTGTTCCCGATGATATTCGCGGGACAACGGATACACCGCAGATGAACCTGCAAGTCGTGCAGGGCGCACCGCAGCTGTATGCCGGTCAGGAAGCGCGTTTTGGCGGGAAAGTGGTCGGGATCACTAACGAGCAAAACAAAACGCGCCTTGAAATCGCCACGATGCCGCTGGATGACGGCGCAAGACCGATTCTCGGGGCAGCGTCACTCGGGCGTATTCATGCGTATGTGAATGGCTTCGTTGACCCAGTCGATTTCAAAGGTCAACTCGTGACCGTCGTCGGGCCAATTACCGGTGCCGAAGAGGGCACTATCGGCCAGACGTCGTATAAGTTTGTCACGATGAACGTTAACAGCTTCAAACGCTGGCGACTGACTCAGCAGGTGGTGATGCCGCCGCAGCCAATGGGACCATGGGGTTGGGGATACGGAGGCCCCTATGATCCACGCTGGGGGCGAGGCTATGGGCCCGGCTGGGGTCCCGGTTGGTATGACACACAACCAGCACGAGTCGAGACCGTCGTCACCGAATAAATCCCAGCCGCCAGCCAGAGGAAAAGCTCCACCACCCCCTCCGCCACCGGCGAATAAGCAGTGATTAATACTTTTATAGGCGGCTCTGGCCGCCTTTTTCTTTTTTTGGGCCAGGCAGGCTCAGTAAAATTAGTGACCGGCCTCTCAACCTAAACATTGTTTAAAACGCAACTGGTAAGCTGAGTTAAAATATTGTTAAAGACGTGATAAAACTCGTCACATTGAGATGGCAGCAACACATGATTTCAGGAGTATTACCTTGGAAAAGGTTTGGCTAAAACGTTACCCAACAGATGTTCCTGAGAACATCGATCCGGACCGCTACAGCTCGCTGGTCGAAATGTTCGAGAATGCCGCACTGCGTTATGCAGACAGCCCGGCGTTTATCAACATGGGCGAGGTGATGACATTCCGTAAACTTGAAGAGCGTAGCCGCGCTTTTGCCGCTTACCTGCAAAATGAATTAGGGCTGAAGAAGGGCGATCGTGTCGCGCTGATGATGCCGAATCTTCTGCAGTACCCGATAGCCCTGTTCGGGGTGCTGCGCGCCGGCATGGTGGTGGTCAATGTTAACCCGCTCTATACGCCGCGTGAACTTGAGCACCAGCTCAATGATAGCGGTGCCAGCGCGATCGTCATTGTGTCTAACTTTGCCCATACGCTGGAGAAAGTAGTCTACAAAACCCAAATTAAGCATGTGATCCTGACCCGCATGGGCGACCAGCTTTCGGCCGCCAAAGGGACGCTGGTTAATTTCGTCGTCAAATATGTCAAAAGACTGGTGCCGAAATATCATCTTCCCAATGCCATTTCTTTTCGCAGTGTGCTCCAGCAGGGGCGCCGCATGCAGTACATTAAGCCCGATGTGATCAATAGCGATTTAGCCTTCCTGCAATATACCGGCGGTACCACCGGCGTGGCGAAAGGGGCAATGCTGACCCACCGTAATATGCAGGCTAATCTCGAGCAGGCGAAGGCCGCTTATTCCCCGCTGCTGATGCCGGGCCATGAACTGGTCGTGACGGCGCTGCCGCTTTACCATATCTTTGCGCTGACGGTGAATTGCCTGCTGTTTATTGAATTGGGTGGGCGCAGTTTACTCATCACTAACCCGCGCGATATTCCCGGAATGGTTAAAGAGCTGGCGAAATATCCCTTTACTACCATCAGCGGCGTGAACACCTTATTCAACGCGTTACTCAATAATGAAGACTTCCGTGAACTGGATTTCTCAACGCTGCGCCTGTCGGTTGGTGGCGGGATGTCTGTGCAGAAATCAGTGGCAGATAAATGGGAAAAACTCACCGGCAAGCATTTGCTTGAAGGTTATGGTCTGACAGAATGTTCTCCGCTGGTGGCCGGTAACCCTTATGATTTGAAACACTATAGTGGCAGCATTGGCTTACCGGTGCCTTCAACGGAGGTGAAACTGGTCGACGATAATGGCCATGAAGTGACTGAGGGCCAACCCGGTGAGCTGTTGATTCGCGGGCCGCAGGTGATGCTCGGTTACTGGCAGCGTCCGGCGGCTACCGACGAGGTGTTAAAAGATGGCTGGCTCTCAACCGGTGATATCGTTACAGTGGACGAGCAGGGCTTTTTACGCATCGTGGATCGTAAAAAAGACATGATCCTGGTATCAGGTTTCAATGTTTACCCTAATGAGATTGAAGAAGTGGTCTCTCAGCATGAAAAAGTGCTGGAAGTGGCGGCAATCGGGATTGCGAGCGAATCGTCCGGCGAAATCGTTAAGATTTGCGTGGTGAAAAAAGATCCTTCGCTGACCAGTGAAGAGTTACTGGCCCACTGTCGGCGGATGCTGACAGGCTACAAAGTCCCTAAGATTGTTGAGTTCCGCGATGAATTGCCGAAATCAAATGTGGGCAAAATTCTTCGTCGTGAACTTCGCGATGAACAAAATAAACCTAAGTCTGATGCGGCACAGAACGCCGCGTAGCACATAACAGGTTTGTTTCGTTTGACGCAGCAGACTCCCACAACGCCGGCGATGTCCGGCGTTGTCACGTAATAACGCAATGATACCCACGTGATTCAACGTGAATGACGGGTATATGAAGAAGAGAATGAAAGTTTGAATTATCAGTTAATCACCACCAACGACGCGCTGGAACAGGTTTGCTTTCAGGCGCGGGCGCACAGCCAGATTTCCCTCGATACCGAATTCGTCAGAACCCGTACCTATTATCCGCAGTTGGGCCTGATCCAACTGTTTGACGGTGAAACACTGACCTTAATCGACCCTTTGCCAATCACTGCCTGGCAGCCGTTTATCGATCTGCTGACCAACCCGGATGTGGTGAAGTTCCTGCATGCGGGCAGCGAAGATCTTGAAGTCTTCCTCAATGCCTTTGGCGTGATGCCTGTGCCATTAATTGACACCCAGATTCTTGCGGCCTTCAGCGGACGTCCTCTCTCTTGTGGTTTTGCGCGTCTGGTGCAGGAAACCACGGGAGTGGAGCTGGATAAAAGCGAATCACGCACCGACTGGATTGCCCGTCCCCTGAGTGAAAAACAGTGCGTCTATGCGGCTGCCGATGTCTGGTATTTATTGCCGCTGGCTAAACAGCTGATGCGTGAGACTGAAGCGGCTGGGTGGATGGATGCGGCACTGGATGAGTGTCTGTCACTGTGTCGCCGGCGTGCCGAAGTGCTGCAGCCAGAACAAGCCTATCTGGAGATAACCAATGCGTTCCAGCTGCGCCCGCGCCAGCTGGCGTGCCTGCAGAAGTTAGCATCCTGGCGCCTGACTCAGGCCCGTCAGCGTGATCTGGCGGTTAACTTTGTCGTGCGTGAAGAGAATCTCTGGCAGGTGGCGCGTTATCAGCCAACGTCATTGGGTGAGCTTGAAGCGCTGGGGCTGAGTGGCCCGGAGATCCGTTACCACGGACGCACATTACTGGCATTGGTGGCAGAAGCCAATGCGTTAGATGAAGCCGAACTGCCTGCACCGCTGTCGAATCTGATTGATCAGGCGGGTTATCGTAAGGTGTTCAAAGACATTAAAGCGCTGATTCAAACTGTGAGTGAAGAGAGTGGGTTAAGCGTGGAATTATTGGCGTCCCGTCGCCAAATTAACCAATTGTTAAACTGGCATTGGCAGCTGAAGAGCAAAGAGCATCAGCCTGAACTTATTAGCGGTTGGCGCGGAAAATTGTTGGCTGATAAATTAAGCGAAATACTTAAAGAATATTAAATATTATCAGGGCTTATTCTATCAATAAGCAGGAATAAACCAAAGGGCAGGCTAGGTTCTGCCTTTTTTATTGTCCTTATTTCGAGCAAAAAGAATAGCAGGGCGGACACACTTCTTAAATTATCGGACAGAATAGCAACGTATAGAGAAGTAGGTCGATTGCAAATGGGAGAAGTCTCAATGCTTATTTTAAAGCATAAAACAGCGGGTGATAGCTGCAGGGAAATAAAGGGATGAACGAGAGTATTGTATATTTATACAGTTACCCCCTGAAATTCAGGGGGCCACTATTTTGAAGTAAAAGCTTTCAAACAGATCAGTTCCATCTCTGTCATTTAGGCGTTTCTTCCGATTCCGGTAAGGTCACGTTAAGTTCAAGTACCGAAATATCATCACCTTTTTGCTCGAACTGGACCTGGAGCATTTCAGGGTCAATCTTGATGTATTTACAAATCACCGCAAGAATATCGCGCTTGAGCTCCGGCAAATAGGAGGGCTCGCTGTCCCCCCTGCGTCGCTCTGCTACGATGATTTGTAGCCGTTCCTTGGCTATATTGGCTGTCGGCTTTTTGCGGGACAGAAAGAAATCTAACAAGGCCATGGTTTATCCCCCAAAAAGGCGTTTCAGGAAACTCTTCTTCTCTTCTTCAATAAAACGGAAAGCGCGTTCTTCACCAAGCAGACGGCTGACGGTGTCATCGTACGCTTTACCCGCATCGGATTCCTGATCCAGAATAACCGGCTCGCCCTGGTTGGACGCACGCAGTACAGACTGATCTTCAGGGATCACACCCAATAGCGGAATGCGAAGAATTTCAAGGACATCTTCCATACTGAGCATGTCCCCGCGGCTAACGCGGCCCGGATTATAACGGGTGAGGAGCAGGTGTTCTTTAATCGGCTCTAAGCCTTGTTCCGCACGACGGGATTTTGAAGACAAAATACCTAAAATGCGGTCTGAGTCACGAACGGAAGAGACTTCAGGGTTAGTTGTGATCACCGCTTCGTCAGCGAAATACAACGCCATCAGGGCGCCGGTTTCAATGCCAGCTGGTGAGTCACAGACCACGAAATCGAATCCCATCTCATTCAGGTCGTTAAGAATTTTTTCCACGCCTTCGTGAGTCAGCGCATCTTTATCACGGGTTTGGGAAGCCGGAAGAATAAACAAATTGTCAGTGCGTTTATCTTTAATAAGCGCCTGATTCAGCGTGGCATCACCCTGTATCACATTGACGAAATCATAAACAACACGGCGTTCACAGCCCATGATCAGGTCAAGGTTACGCAAACCGATATCAAAATCGATGACCACGGTCTTCTTGCCTTTTTGAGCTAAACCGGTAGCAATGGCTGCGCTTGAAGTGGTTTTGCCAACGCCCCCTTTACCCGATGTAACAACTATAATGCGTGCCATGAAAGGATTCCTTGTCAAAAGGGCTTAATTTAAAGGTTGTATGGTTAACACGTTATTCAACAGGCTGAGGCGTGCTGCCTGTCCGTAATAGTCGGACGGGATTTGATCACTCAACCAGTACTGCCCTGCGATTGAGACTAGCTCAGCTCCCAGATGCGTGCAAAATATCTGACAATTTGCATCACCTGCGGCACCCGCCAGCGCACGGCCTCGCATCATGCCATAAATATGGATATTACCATCGGCAATAAGTTCCGCACCTGCGCTCACACTGCTTGTCACAATGAGGTCGCTGTTACGGGCATAAATCTGTTGGCCAGACCGGACTGGCGTGCTGATGATCCGGGTTTTTGCTGGCGCGTTGTCTGGCACGACCGGCACCGGCGGCTCTGCGGCAATACGCTGCGCACGGCCTTCACTCAGCAGCGGTAAACCGGTGCGGGAGATGGCGCGTTTCTGCCGTTCGTCTTTGCAACCACTGATGCCTACAACGCGAAAACCAGCAGAAGCGACAGCCTGTTGAATGTCTTTCCAGTTCGCTTCGCCGGTAAGCGCTGCGACGTTGATAACAACAGGGGCATTTTTGAGGAAAGCGGGAGCTTGCTCTACTTTTTCCTGTAATGCCTGATGAATAACCTCTGGTTGTGAACTATGTAAATGAACAACCGATAAGGTAAAACTGCTGCCTTTTAGTTCTATTAGCGATTGTGACATCTATCCTGACTCAGTCTCAGCAACTTCTTAATCCCCGGAATACCACTCGGGGGGCGATATTCCGATGTACGATAAGCATGTTATAGTTACAGTTATATCTAGGCAAGCCACCGTTTCAATAAATTAGAGTTAAAAAAATGCTTTGTGCCATCTATAGAAGTAGCAAACGTGATCAGACTTACCTGTATGTCGAAAAAAAAGACGATTTTTCCCGCGTTCCTGAAGAATTATTGCAAGGTTTTGGTAAGCCGCAGTTCTCAATGGTTTTAAATCTTGCCCAACGTAAAAAGTTAGCCACTGCTGATATTGAGAAAGTAAAACAGTCACTCGAAGAGCAGGGTTATTATTTACAAGTTCCCCCGCCAATGGAAAGTTTATTGAATATGCACCTGGAAAACGGTGAAAAATAAAGCGCTGCCAGGGATTAATTAGTGAGTTTTTGTAAATTCGGAGCTGTCATCTTGCATTCGTCTGCGGGCTCCTTCAGGTTGATGACAACCCAGAGGCATCGAGATAATAAGGAATAGCGTGATGAAATTGTCGGTATTGGCAGTCTTAGTGACCAGTGTGATCCTCAGTGGTTGCGCCCGGGAAAGCGTGGCTACGGAACCTCAGGTCGTCGCGCCGGCGGCAGCGCCTGCTGCTGCGGCTGAGAAACCCACCAAAACTACGCTGGCTGACCAGGGACGCGATCCCGCAGAGTTTCCGGCCTATGTTGAGCAGCTTAAAACTCAGGCACGCCAGCAGGGCATCAGTCAGCAGACTATCGACAGCGCCTTCGCGAACGTGCACTTTCTCGATCGTGTCATTAACTCCGACCGTAATCAGCTTGAAAAGAAAATTACTCTGGATGACTACCTGACGCGCGTGCTGCCGCAGGCCAAAATTGAGCAGGCCCGGATCCAATATCAGACCAATCTCCCGGCATTGACTCAGGCCAGCGCCCGTTATGGTGTGCAGCCGCAGTACATTGTCGCCCTGTGGGCGATGGAAAGTAACTTCGGTAAAATTCAGGGTAAAGAAGACGTCTTCTCCGCTCTGGCGACGCTGGCTTTCGAAGGGCGCCGCGAAGCCTTCTTTACCAAAGAGTTCATGGCTGCACTGAAAATTGTCGACTCCGGCCACGCCACCAGCGACATGATGAAAGGTTCTTGGGCTGGCGCAATGGGGCAGTCGCAGTTTATGCCAACCTCCTATCTGAACTACGGTGCTGATGGAGATGGCGACGGGAAGATTGATATCTGGAATGATACCAATGACGTCTTCGCGTCTACCGCCAATTACCTCTCTACCGAAGGTTGGAAAAGGGGACAGGGCTGGGGACAGGAAGTAAAACTCCCCGTTGGTTTTGATGCGAGTCAGGCAGGTCTGAAAAATAACCAAATGCATACGGCCAGTTATTGGCAGCAAAAAGGTGTGACGCAGTCCGATGGCAGTGCGCTGACATCCACAGCTACCCGCGCATGGATTATCACTCCGGACGACCTTCAGGGCCGTGCATTCCTGGTTTATGATAATTTCCGCACTATCATGCACTGGAACCGCTCGACCTATTTCGCATTGAGTATCGGCATGATGGCTGATGCCATTGTGGCAGAACCGGCTCAGGCTGAGACACAGAAGCCTGCAGCAGCAGAGCCCAACCCACCGGCGGTCACGGCACCGTCCGCGCCGACGGGTAAGAATCCCTTTGGCGGCTGAATGACACTTTCAGGAGTTTCTCATGTATCAACACAGAGACTGGAACGGCGCATTACTTGATTTTCCGGTGAACAAAGTGGTGTGTGTCGGCAGCAATTACGCCGACCACATCAAAGAGATGGGCAGCCAGATTGCAGCTGAGCCGGTACTATTTATCAAACCGGAAACGGCGCTGTGCGACATTCGTCAGCCTATCGCGATCCCTGCTAATCTGGGGTCGGTGCATCACGAAGTTGAACTGGCAGTTTTGATTGGAACTCCCCTCAAACAGGCCAGCGAAGATCGCGTAGCTAATGCCATTGCAGGCTACGGTCTGGCTCTGGATTTAACGTTGCGTGATTTGCAGGCCGGGTTTAAAAAAGCCGGACAGCCATGGGAAAAAGCCAAAGGTTTCGACGGATCATGTCCAATCAGCGGGTTTATCCCGGTCAGTGAGTTTGGGGATGCTCAGGCAGCTGATCTGCAATTAATCGTCAATGGTGAAGTGCGCCAGAGTGGCAACAGCCGCGATATGTTGACCAAGATTCTGCCTCTGATTGCCTACATGAGTCGTTTCTTCACGCTGCGCGCTGGGGATATCATTCTGACGGGTACACCGCAGGGCGTAGGGCCGATGGCGACGGGTGATACTATTGAAGCATCCCTCAACGGTAAAAGCGTGACCACCCGCGTTATTTAAGACCGCCTGATCTGCCGCAAGTTATCCGCTGCCCGGAGCCGTTTTCGGGCAGCTTTACTTGCATCTGTACGCTAAAATGTTTATATAAGCCCCTTCATTTTACTAAACCCGGATACCACCATGACTGAACCCAATTTTTGGCAGCAGAAAAAACTGTCTGAAATGACTGACGAAGAGTGGGAAGCGTTGTGCGACGGTTGCGGGCAATGCTGCTTACATAAGTTGATTGACGAAGACACGGACGAAATCTATTTCACCAACGTGGCATGCAATCAACTCAACATCAAGTCCTGCCAGTGCCGTAACTACGACCGCCGTTTCACACTGGAAGAAGACTGCATCAAACTGACCCGTGAAAATCTCACTACTTTTGACTGGTTGCCGCCAACCTGTGCGTATCGCCTGGTCGGTGAGGGACGGCCATTGCTGCCGTGGCATCCGCTGCTGAATAAATCTTCCAAGTCTGCGATGCATACCGAACGTATTTCAGTGCGTTATATTGCTGTGCGTGAAGATGACGTCGAAGACTGGCAGGACCACATCATGAATAAGCCAAGCTGGGCTAAGTAACTACCTGAAGTGATTGAAGAACTTCAGCACTGTGATATAGCGCGGGGCATATACGGGGTATCACCCATAAATCCTGCGTTTAAAATGCCCATCTGATGACTGTTATTCTCGCTCATCCACTTCCCGCAAACGCTGTACACCCTCTGTGAAGATGTGTGACCCATTTAGTTTGCTACAAAGTTCGGATCCGCACCGGCGCTCAATGCCCAACCTGCAAAGGTGTGTCGCGTTTCATGTGCTTTACGATGACGAATCCCCGCCTTCTTCAATGCGAAATTCCACGTTCCGCTAAATACTCCCGGAGAGTACCAGTCTCCGCTTTTACCGTTTCTTGCAGACAGGCGAGGGGAGAACTCGAAGGTGTAATCATCTTTTCGAATTCTGCCAAATTCACGAAGGTGAACATCTACCCTGGCCTTGATGCTGGATCTGTTATTGCGGCTTTCGCTGGCGCAGTGATTTTCGTCCTGTCAGCAGTCGATTTCCCAATCTGGAAAAGATTGCTTCTCTTCCTTGTCTCCGTGGTCGTTGGAGTTCAGGTGGCAGGATTTACAGCGCTGGCCCTTAGTGAGCGCGTACTTGTCGAGGCTACTGCTGAGGTTAGACGCTGGTCAGTTTAACGGGAATACTAAGCGTACGACTTTACGGGAAGAGTTTGGTTATCTTCTCTGTTCAATAATAAGTATCCAGTCCAATTTTTTGCTTCGTCGGGATTCGCTTTAGTTGAACAACCCATTCATTGGTTTAATGGCGAATAAATGACTTACGTCAAATGCTGTATAGATTTGAAATGATTTTCCCCATCAACTTTAGGATTAGTCTGTATAATCTACACAACTTTACATTGTCGAATGGACGATTGAGAATGAATAAAAAGAGAATTTCCCTGTTTGGTGTATCCCTTCTGCTGGTCGCTACTTTGGCATATGGACAGTATGGTTCTTCCGCTGACCCTGAGTATGTGACGGATGCCAAGAGTGCAGTGAGCTCGAAAATGTCTTACAGTTACGGCGCTAATGAATGCAAAGCTTCCGAAGTTAAAATTGATGAATGGAATTTAGACTGTATGCCCCAAAACGGTCAATCACCTCTCCGGTTCTCAGTCTATCCTGCAAGTAAAGCCCCTTACGACGTACCTACCTCATTTTATCTGGTCGCTAAGAATGATGAAGCCAGAAATGGTGCGAAGGTTGGATTATTAACTTATTTAATGATCAATACTGCACAGGACGTTCAGGCTACCAAGCCAGAAAACGAAAAAGCCCCGAGTATATAAAATACCCGAGGCCTTACCAATCATTGCTACATGAAGTGGACGGCGATTATGTCTAAAGCCGTGGGATTAGTAAACAACTAAATCTGTGATGAGTAAGTGTTTTTTTCCGAGCCACTGCGTAATGCCAGCGTGCTTGTTTTATAAACCCGCTAAGGCGGGTTTTGGCGTTTGAAAAAGACGAAAAATCGGCATTCTGCATATGATGCATTGCCTTAGTTTCTCCCGCTGCTATCATTTGCACATCAATTTTTTGCATATCAATGGGTTCGTCCATTCAGGAAGACAACGATGAAAAAAACGTTTATTGCGCTGGCTGTGCTGTTTGTGGCCGGTTGTTCGGGCAAAAATCCCTATCAGCCAGCCCCGCAAGTCCTTCAGTCTGCGGTAGTGACTGAAAGCCAGACCAACAAAACGCAGAGCCCTGAGCAGGACAAGGCAGATCAGGTTAAGGCCGGGCAAGGGAAAACCATAGTCCGGCTTCACCGCATGGACCAGTGGACCGTTATTCCTTTCGAGAGAACCTGTCCGCTGTATGTGCGTGTTGATGGCAAACTGGTTGCTGCACTGCAGTTTAACGAATATGTCGACCTGCGCCTGGTCAACGGCGAGCGGAAGGTTAAAGTGAGTCTTGCCTGTACGATGACCGGCCGTTCTGCGGAAGAGATCATTGACGCGAATGGTACGCATCAGGAGTACGAAACTGACAGCGGTTGGTATGGTCAGCTGCGGTTGTGGCGCACAAAGTAACTGTCGGAACATAAAAAAGAGGCGCCCATTGAGGCGCCTCTTTCGTTATAAGTCTCTTCAATCAGAGTGAGTCTTAGCGACTAAACAGATCACGACGCTTAGGTTTTACAAACTGAGCAATCAGCACCAGCAGTCCAATCACCATAAACACGCTGAAGACGACGACCAGCCACTGCGGCATGCCGAGGCTCAGAAATTCCCACTGTTTTTCCGCGCAATCGCCTGAAGCAACAAACACTGCCGGGAACCATTTATCTAACGGTAACCAGGTTGGGAAGCGGGCCGCGAAATCACAGGTCGCGAACGGTGAAGGATGCAGCTGGATCATGGTGTGTTCCCATGACAGGCGGATCCCTTCATAAGCGCTGTAAAGCCAAATCAAAATACCGGCATAACGGAATACCCCTGATTTTGGTGCAATAGCACCGACAATCCCGGCACCCATAATGCCAAACAGTGCGCAACGTTCATAAATGCACATGACACAAGGTTTTAATAACATGACATGCTGAAAATAAAGGGCAACGAGTTCAAGAACCAAAGCGGTTAATGCCATCAGAAGCCAGGCACCGCGTCCTTGGGAGCAACGGTTAAGGTATTGCAACATAGTTTTGTTTTCCATGCAGTAAGCTACTGGCAAGCAGTGTAAACCAATTCATCTTGGCTGCCAGCCCGTTGATTTCAAAATCAGTTAAAAATAGTGCGTAAACCGCACTCTTTGGCGTCGGATAGTGGGATTTGCTTTAATCCGACGCCTTAGAAGATCACTTATGTTTATGGTTCTTAAATCGTCTGTTAATGCATTGGGGTAACCCCGTGAGCATCTGGTAACGATATCCACTGCATCGCACTGAACCATGCAGTCATATCAGGCAATAAATATTGCACGCACAGCCAACCTGCGAGGGTCATCACCACCGTATAAGGCAGTGCCATCCACACCATTCGGCCATAGGAGAGGCGAATAAGCGGCGCAAGTGAGGAGGTCAGCAGGAACAGGAACGCGGCCTGACCGTTGGGGGTGGCGACGGAGGGCAAATTGGTGCCGGTATTGATGGCGACAGCCAGCAGTTCAAACTGTTGTACCGAAATCGCGCCGCTTTGTAATGCCGCTTTTGCCTCGTTGATATAGACGGTACCGACAAAGACGTTATCGGAAACAGAAGAGAGCAGTCCGTTAAACAGATAAAACAGCGAAAGCTGATCGCCGGGCTGTGCCTGCAAAACGAAATGGACAATCGGGCTAAATAAATGCTGTTCAATAATCACCGCCACGACGGCAAAGAACACAGTCAGTAAGGCGGTAAAGGGCAGTGCATCCTGAAAGGCTTTGCCAATGGCATGCTCGTCCGTCACTCCGCACAGGGCCGTTGCGAAGATAATCACCGACAACCCAATCAGTCCGACTTCGGCCAAATGGAAAGCCAGCGCCACAATCAGCCAGACACCAATGACTGCCTGCACGAACAGTTTGAGGCGTTCCTGCTTGTCGCGCTTAGCACTGTTTTGTTCGTCGAATTTTTTGAGTACTTCAAAGACCGGATGAGGTAATTTTGCACCGTAGCCGAACAGACGAAAACGTTCTACCAGAAAACAGACGATCAGCCCGCAGACGAAAACCGGCACTGAAACGGGCGACATCCGCAGGAAGAAATCGGCAAATTGCCAGCCCGCGGATTTTGCAATAATCAGATTTTGCGGCTCGCCGACCATGGTCATCACGCCGCCCAGCGCGGTACCCACCCCGGCATGCATCATCAGGCTGCGCAGGAACGCGCGGAACTGTTCCAAAATGGCCTGACGTTGTTGGTTTCCTGTAAAGCTGCTGTCGTCGTTGATATCTCCCTGATCATCGTTACTTGATGCCACGCGATGATAAATCGAGTAGAAGCCAACGGAGACGCTGATCACCACGGCGATCACGGTCAGGGCATCAAGAAAGGCGGAGAGAAAGGCGGCCGCGAGGCAGAAAGAGAGCGACAGGGCGATTTTACTGCGGATATTCAACAGTAATTTCGTAAACACAAACAGCAGTAGCTGCTTCATGAAATAGATACCAGCGACCATGAAGATAAGCAGCAGGATCACTTCCAGATTCGAGGCAATTTCCTCACGTATCCGCTCCGCGCTGGTCATGCCAATCATTACAGTTTCAATAGCCAGTAATCCGCCCGGTTGTAAAGGATAACACTTCAGCGCCATACCCAGAGTGAAGATGAACTCGACAACCAGCAACCAGCCCGCCAGAAAAGGGCTGACCAGGAAGTAAATCAAAGGATTAATAGTAAGGAAGGCAATGATCGTCAGCTTATACCAGGCCGGTGACTGGCCAAGGAAGTTTTTGACGAACGCGCTTCTGAAAGTCATGTCCATGCTGTTGTCGTTCTCCTGAGTGTAATGCAAGGAAATCAATATTATAGGCTAGTCAGTTCAACCGCTAAAGGCGAGTCAAATGAATAAAAAGTTCGGTAACTGCTTAATTAAGGAAAAATAGTGCCAACCTATGCACAAATTCAACACAAGTTCTGACAGGCTGCTATATCCTGCCTTTTCCGTCTGGTATGATGAGCTGAATTACATCGCTGATAAAAAGTCCTAAACGGAACGTAAAAACATGGTTATTAAGGCGCAGAGTCCTGCCGGTTTCGCCGAAGAGTACATCATTGAAAGTATTTGGAACAGCCGCTTTCCACCGGGAACTATTCTACCTGCTGAACGTGAACTTTCTGAATTGATTGGCGTGACCCGTACCACATTACGTGAGGTTTTACAGAGGCTTGCGCGCGATGGCTGGCTGACGATTCAACACGGTAAGCCGACGAAGGTCAATAATTTCTGGGAAACCTCCGGGCTGAATATTCTGGAAACGCTGGCACGTCTTGATCACGACAGCGTACCGCAGTTGATTGATAACCTGCTGTCAGTCAGAACCAATATTGCAACTATCTTTATCCGTAAAGCGATGCGTCGTAACCCGGAAGAGACGCAGCAGGTTCTGGCTAAAGCGCAGGAAGTCTCTGACAGCTCGGAAGCCTTCACTGAACTGGATTACGGAGTTTTCCGTGGTCTGGCATTTGCTTCGGGAAATCCGATTTATGGTTTAATTATCAATGGATTACGCGGTCTTTACACCCGGGTGGGGCGTTATTACTTCTCTAATCCAGAAGCCCGTAAACTGGCGATCACTTTCTATCAGAAGCTTTCCCGCATCTGCGATGAAAAAAGCTATGATCAGGTTGTCGATTGCGTGCGTGATTATGGCCGTCAGAGTGGTGAAATCTGGCACAGCATGCAGGGCGCGATGCCCGGTGATCTGACCGACAAAAAACGCTAATCAGTTACGCAGTGAATATGTAAAGGAAAGGGCGCCTGAGCGCCCTTTTTTATATTTGAAATCCGCTGTTAAATCTCACAGCGTAGCCGGGCGTGGCGGGCATCGCTCCAGCAATTCCACGCCGCCATCTTCATTCAGTTGCTCCATGAACACATCAAAGCCCCATAGGCGGTGAATGTGCTTCATCACTTCCCGTCGGCTTTTGTCGAGCGGGGCGCGGTCCTGCGGGATATAACGCAGCGTCAGCGAACGGTCTCCTCGCAAATCAACATTCCAGACTTGAATGTTAGGCTCATGATTACTGAGGTTGTACTGAGCAGATAATTCCTGACGGATCGCCCGGTAGCCTTCTTCATTATGAATGGCTGCAATCTCAAGATAATTATTGTGGTCATCATCGAGTACAGTGAACAGTTTGAAGTCGCGCATGACTTTTGGCGACAGGAACTGGCTGATGAAGCTCTCATCCTTAAAATCACGCATGGCAAAATGCAGGGTCTCAAGCCAGTCTGAACCAGCGATGTCAGGAAACCAGTAGCGATCTTCCTCTGTCGGTGACTGACAGATTCGCTTGAGGTCCTGGAACATGGCAAATCCCAGCGCATAAGGGTTAATACCGCTGTAATACGGGCTGTTGTAAGGCGGCTGAAAAATCACGTTGGTATGGCTGTGAAGGAACTCGAGGATGAATTTCTCCGACACTTTCCCTTCGTCATACAGGTGATTAAGGATGGTGTAGTGCCAGAAGGTTGCCCAGCCTTCGTTCATCACCTGCGTCTGTTTCTGCGGATAAAAATACTGGCTGATTTTGCGCACTATGCGCAGGATCTCACGTTGCCAGGGTTCCAGAAGCGGCGCATTTTTTTCCATAAAGTAGAGGATATTTTCCTGCGGCTCGGACGGGAAGCGGCGGATGAGTTCCGGTGCATCCACATTGTCTTTACGCGGCAGGGTTTTCCACAGTGAGTTCACCTGACTTTGCAGGTAAGCTTCGCGGCTTTCCTGGCGCGCCTTCTCCTCCAGCAGAGAGATTTTTTGCGGCCTTTTATAGCGGTCAACCCCGTAGTTCATCAGCGCATGGCAGGAGTCGAGCAAACGCTCAACCTCTTCCACGCCGAAGCGCTCTTCGCACTGGCTGATATAACGGCGGGCAAATAACAGATAATCCACAATCGAACTGGCATCAGTCCAGCTGCGGAACAGATAGTTATTCTTAAAGAAAGAGTTGTGCCCGTAGCAGGCGTGCGCCATCACCAAAGCCTGCATGGTTAAGGTGTTTTCTTCCATCAGATACGCAATACAGGGGTTGGAGTTGATGACAATTTCATACGCCAGCCCTTGCTGACCGTGCTTATAGCGCTGCTCAGTTTCGATAAACTTCTTGCCAAATGACCAGTGCGTATAGTTGATGGGCATACCAATGCTGGAGTAAGCATCCATCATCTGTTCGGACGTGATCACTTCAATTTGGTGCGGGTAGGTTTCAAGCCGGTAAGACTTCGCGACCCGATCAATTTCTTCGAGATAAGTCTGCAATAACTCAAACGTCCAGTCCGGTCCATCGCTCAGACGTTTGTCATCAGTTTTATGTTCCTGGGTCTTTGTCGTCATAAGCCGCCACCCTCATTCAGTTACGGACGCAACAGAGTGTTTGATTCAGAACTGTTTCTTACTAATTTGCGCGCCCCTAGATAATCGTAGCTCAATCCGGCATTTATGCTGAATCAGTCTGAAGTCATACGTTTTTTAGGCTTTCGCGCCGCAGAAAAAGGGCCGGGCCGGGGACACGAAAGGAACAGTTCCATCATTCGCCTCGGCTGCGAAACAGTCAATGCATAAACCAAAATGAGGGAATATTACTCAATCTCTTTTTATCGGAATAATGTTCTGCAAAATTGCGATTATCTCAGAATTAAATAACGAAAGAATTGCACCTTTAAACGCTAATGCTGAACAAAGAATAATTATTGCCACGACAGTCACATTCCTGATTTGCTGTTATGACAGCCCGAATGTTGCGCGTTATTGTTATTTTTAAGTAACTATTGAAAAGATCCCTCAGATCGAGGATAAATAATTGTGAATTGCGTCACAGTTATAGCTACGGATGTTGGCAGTTTTCTTCCGTCAGGTTAATTTCCTGTGCACAGAATATTATGCTTTATATTGCCTTGGACTGGAGTCGAGTATGCGTGTGGTAATTTTAGGCAGTGGCGTCGTCGGTGTCGCCAGTGCCTGGTATCTGGCGAAAGCCGGTCATCAGGTCACCGTTATCGACAGACAAGCCGGTCCTGCGGAAGAGACCAGTGCGGGTAATGCCGGGCAAATCTCCCCTGGCTATGCCGCGCCGTGGGCAGCGCCGGGTGTTCCCCTGAAGGCCATCAAATGGATGTTTCAGCGCCATGCGCCGCTGGCTATTCGCCTTGATGGCAGCCGCTTTCAGTTGCAGTGGATGTGGCAGATGTTGCGCAACTGCAATATGGATCATTACCAGACCAACAAAAGCCGCATGGTCAGACTGGCGGAATACAGCCGCGACTGTCTGAAAGCCCTGCGCGAAGATACCGGCATTCAGTACGAAGGGCGTCAGGGCGGGACGTTACAACTGTTCCGCACCGCTCAACAGTTTGAAAGTGCGTCCAAGGATATTGCCGTTTTACAGGATGCAGGTGTGCCTTATCAGTTGCTGGAAGCCAGTCAGCTGGCGACGGTCGAACCGGCGCTGGCGCAGGTTGCCCATAAGCTGACCGGCGGTTTACGTTTGCCCAATGATGAAACGGGCGATTGCCAGCTGTTTACCCGTCAGCTGGCAGAAATGGCGCGTCAGGCTGGTGTGGTATTCGAATTTAACCGCAGCGTAGATAAATTACTGGTCGAGAACGGGCAGGTGTCCGGCGTGCAGTGCGGCGCTGATCTTGTGAAGGGCGATGCCTACGTGGTGGCCTTTGGTTCATATTCCACCGCGCTGCTGGCGGATCTTGTCTCCATTCCGGTTTATCCGCTTAAAGGCTATTCGCTGACCATCCCGATAACCGATCCTGCCTCTGCGCCATATTCCACTGTGCTGGATGAGAGTTACAAAATTGCCATTACCCGTTTCGATGACCGTATTCGTGTCGGCGGAATGGCAGAAATTGTCGGCTTTAATACTCAGCTGGCAAAGGCGCGGCGCGAAACGCTGGAAATGGTGGTCCGTGACCTCTATCCGAACGGTGGCAACATTGAACAGGCCACGTTCTGGACCGGGCTGCGGCCAATGACGCCGGACGGCACGCCAATTGTGGGCAAAACCCGCATCAAAAATCTGTTCCTCAATACCGGTCACGGGACGCTGGGCTGGACCATGGCGTGTGGCTCAGGCCAATTGCTGGCGGACATTATGTCCGGCGTGACACCGGCCATTCCGGCTGATGACCTGGCCGTTGAACGATACAGTGCGGACTTTGCGGCAACGCATCCGACCAGCCACAAAATGCACCCAATCGGTTAATCCGGTTTCCTCTTTGTCGTCTCACCTCAGGTATTACGTGTGCCTGAGGTGCTACCGGAGTCACTATGCCTCGCCCGATTTCCGCTACGTTGTCACTTTCTGCATTATCACAAAATCTTCAGGTTATCCGGGGATTTGCACCGCGCAGCAAGATATGGTCGGTGGTGAAGGCCAATGCCTACGGCCACGGCCTCAGCCGTATATGGAAAAGTCTTTCCGCTACGGATGGCTTCGCTTTGCTGGATTTTAACGAAGCCATTTTGCTGCGTGAATCCGGCTGGCAGGGGCAGATATTGCTGCTGGAAGGGTTTTTCAGCCCGCAGGATCTGACGCTGATTGACCAGTACTGCCTGACCACGATGGTTCACAGCGACTGGCAAATTGAAGCACTAAAAAATGCCGTCCTCAGCCAGCCGGTGAACATCTACCTGAAAATTAATAGCGGTATGAACCGGTTTGGTTTCCCGCCAGCACGTATCGAATCGGTATGGCAGACGTTGAAAGCCTTGCCACAGGTCGGTGAGCTCACGCTGATGAGCCATTTTGCTCACGCCGATGGTCCGGAAGGCGTAGACGGCCAGATGCAGCAGATTCTGGCTGCCGGGGAAAACATTGCCGGGCCACGCTCGCTGGCCAATTCGGCGGCGACGCTGTGGTATCCGCACACCCACGCTGACTGGATCCGTCCCGGCATTATTTTATATGGGGCTTCTCCCAGCGGAAAATGGCGGGATATCGCCGACAGTGGCCTGAGGCCGGTAATGACGTTACGCAGTGAGATTATTGCCTGCCAGACGCTACAGGCCGGTGACCGTGTCGGCTATAGTGGCCGGTATCGCGCTGCACAGGCACATCGTATTGGTGTCGTGGCCTGCGGTTATGCGGACGGTTATCCGCGCCATGCGCCAACGGGTACGCCGGTCTGGATTGATGGCGTGCGTACTGTGGCGGTGGGGACAATTGCTATGGATGTCATGATGGTTGACCTGACACCTTGCCCGCAGGCTGATATCGGTTCGGTCGTTGAGCTTTGGGGGGGGAATCTGCCGGTCGATGATGTCGCCACCGCAGCCGGTACACTGGGCTACGAGCTGCTGACCGCACTCGCGCCCCGTGTACCTGTCATAGTGACAGAGTAAGGAAAAAATTAACCGAGGCGGGTCAGGCGGCCCGCCGACGCTTTACTTGCCCGCCTTGCGAGCAGGGCCAGTACGCCACCCGCCAGCATCACCAGCGCCAGACTTAACTTCGGTTGTAATGGCAGGGCCATCGCAATAAAACCGAACAGCGCGCCGCCCGTCATCTGTACCGAACCGACTAACGCCGATGCCACGCCCGCTTCATTGGAGAATGGCTCCAGCGCATAGCTGGTGGCCGGTCCAATCAGGAATGCCAGACCGGCACAGGCGCTGGCAACCGGAATCATATACAGCCATGTTGCGTGCTGCGCTTCGGGTGCCACCAGCGTTAAACCGGCAATCAGACCCGCACAACCCATAAACATCAATACCCCACCGGTTGCCAGACAAAGCGGTCTGCCCACTTTCTGAATAATGCGGTTGGCGATAAAGCTGACCGCCATAATCCAGAAACCGTTGGCACCAAACACCAACGAGAATTCAAACGGCGTCAGACCGGCCTGGCTCATCAGTACAGTCGGTGCGAGTGAGACATAGGTCAGGGCCATGCCCATTGCGCCCGCATTGACGGCGGCAAAAGTAATGAAACGCTTATTGAGCAAAATCCGCGCATATTGCTTAAACGGCAACGCGCCGCCCGATTGTGTGTCCGCCGGGCGGGTTTCCGGCAGTTTAAACAGGATCAGGATAAGCACCGCGATGGTGTAACCGAACAGCGCCCAGAACGGGGCGCGCCAGCCATAATACTGTGCGATCAGCCCGCCAATCAGCGGGGCCAGCGCCGGGATAATATTCAGCGTGCCGTTGAGAAACCCATAGGCACGCGCCGCGTCGTTACCGCTCATGCGGTCACGGACGCCGCTGAAAATCACCACTGACGTACAGCAGACGGCGAGCCCCTGAACCACGCGTGAAAGCATAAACATGAATGGTGTCACTGAAGTGGCGGCCACGGCCGCGCCAATCAGGTAAACCACCACGCCAATGATAGCCATCGGGCGGCGCCCAAAACGGTCAACCAGCGGACCGGCGATCAACTGACCTAATCCCATCACCAGAATGAACAGCGAAATGGAGGACTGGATCACCTCGTCAGAACTGTTTAATCCCTGGGCGATAGCGGGGATGGCAGGGAGATAAAGATCAATCCCTAAGGGGCCCAGCAGGACAAGGCTCAGCAGCAGGAAAAGGAATTTTTGCATAGAAAACATCACAGTCCGTGTTCGAAGGGAGGCTAAGGGTAATGATTTCATCCCTGGATGGAAAGCGGTTGTTAAAAGTTGGAGATAAAATTATTTAAAAAGGGCACCAGCGCGGTGCCCATGAGGTTTAGCGCTCTCATCTGACGTTATTTTTTCTTCCAGAAATCGTCAAATACCGTAACCGGCGGCTGGCGCTTATGCTCGGTACGGGTGTACCAGCCTTCAATGATGGCGGCCGATTTGTCGTCGATTTTTTTGCCTTCGAGGTAATCATCAATCAGCTCGTAGGTGACACCAAGGGCGACTTCGTCCGGCAGTGAAGGGCGGTCCTCTTCTAAATCCGCTGTCGGCGCTTTGGTGTATAAATGTGCCGGACAGCCGAGGTAGTGCAGAAGGGCTTTACCCTGACGTTTATTCAGACGAAATAGCGGATTGATATCAGTGCCGCCGTCGCCGTATTTGGTGAAGAATCCGGTCACCGCCTCTGCCGCGTGGTCCGTGCCGACCACCACGCCTTTCTTCATGCCTGCGATGCTGTACTGCGCTTTCATGCGCTCACGTGCTTTTTCATTTCCCTTGATAAAGTCGCTTAATTCTATGTCAATCGCGCGCAACGTGGCTTCACTTGCCAGCACTGCGTCTTTGATATTCACAGTAAGAACTTGATCGGGTTTAATAAAGTCGATGGCGTCCACACAGTCGGACTCGTCAGCCTGCACACCGTAGGGTAAACGCACGGCAATGAACTGGTAGCTGCTGTCCGAAGTTTCCGCACGTAATTCACTAATTGCCGTTTGGCAAAGTTTACCGGTGAGAGTAGAATCCTGCCCGCCGCTGATGCCCAGCACCAGTGACTTGATAAAGGGATGGGCCAGCAGGTAATTTTTTAGAAAATCGACGCTCACGCGAACTTCCTGTGCAGCATCGATGTGCGGTTTAACGTGCAGAGCCTGAATAATCTCTTGTTGTAAAGCCATGACCACTCCTCCTGAAGGCAACCTGCGAGGACCTCGCGGTGCAATAAGATGTTATCAACTGGTCTAAAGCTAACTCGCTGCGCCGAAAAGGACAAGAAGGCGCTGAGGGTTCGGCCGAAATCTGCGCAGTGAAAGCGGTGAAATAAGCGCGTCAGCTTTATTCGGGCTGGCGCTAAAGAACGGGTAAACACAGTGTAAGGATTGCGGTTGTTTTCTTTTCAGAAAATAACTGTCACTCGGAACAGTCTAAAAAGTCCCGTTTTAAAAGGATATTGGCCTCAAGGTGCTGTATATTTGTTCGAGTTTTTTATTGTTAGAATGAGTCCGTGTGTCATCGAAGGGAGTTGCCAGGCTTGGTTAAGGGAACTTAATGAAAGGCAGAATTATTTCGATGAGTGCTATTAATTTGAGTAAAGCGCTAACGTCTTTGCGTGTTATTTGCCTTAAGTCTATTGGGGAAGCAAAATGTTTTTTCAGGTTGTACGTCGTTTACCCGCTTACGCCGTAGTATGCGGTGCAGCGTTGTTCAGTATCTCAAGCCTTGCAGACACCACCATTTTTACCGTACTGGACGATCCGTCCACGGCTAAAAAACCCTTCGAAGGCAACGTTCAGGCTGGTTACACGGCGCAAACCGGTAACACCAGTAACTCCTCCCTGAGTGCTGACACCACCATGACCTGGTTCAACACCAATACTGCTAACAGTATCTGGGGTTCAGCCCGTAATACGTCGTCATCAGGTGTGCGTTCTTCCGAGAAGTATCAGGCTGGTGCCCGTAGCCGTTACAACCTTGATGACAGCAACTACATCTTTGGCCAGGGTAGCTGGCTCAGCGACCGTTACAACGGTTACCGTGCGCGTGATGTCGGGACGGTAGGTTATGGTCGTCAGATCTGGAACGGCCCGGTACATACGCTGAATCTGGAAGCGGGTCCGGGTGTTCGTCACGACGAGTTTGAGCAGGGCGGAAACACGACACGTGCTCTGGCTTATGGCTCAGGCGTTTACGGCTATAAAATCAGTGATACGGCTCAGTTTACTCAGGCCTTCTCTGTATTAGCGAACGATGAAACCACCTACAACTCAGAGACTGCCTTGAAAGTGGCGATCAACAGCCATTTCTCGCTGAAACTGGCTTATGACGTAACCTATAACACCCAGCCGCCAGCCAGCGCGCCGGATAAAACCGATACAGTGACCTCGATTAACCTGGTCTACGGAATGTAATTTCATTCCCTGTGCGGTAAGCGCAATATTAAGTAAAAAGAAAGCCAGCTGATAACTCAGCTGGCTTTTTGTTGTTAAGGCCGGAATATTTTTACGACTCAAATCTGCACTAAAAATAAGGTTTAGTTCTCGACCGTCTGCCTATGGAATAATTCACGGAATACCGGGTAAATATCTTCCGGTTCGCGGATATGTTGCATGGCGAAATTGCCGAATTTCTCCTGCAAGACTTCATACTCCCGCCATAACGTCTGGTGAGCACGGCGGGTTATTTCTATGTAACTGTAATAACGCACTATCGGCAGCAGTTTCTGCGCCAGAACCTGATGACACAACGGCGAATCATCAGCCCAGTTATCGCCATCGGATGCTTGTGCAGCATAAATATTCCATACTGCCGGGTCATAGCGCTCCTGAATCACTTCATCCATTAGCTTAAGCGCACTCGACACAATGGTGCCGCCGGTTTCCTGCGAGTAGAAGAACTCCTGTTCATCCACTTCTTTAGCCTGCGTATGGTGACGGATGTAGACCACGTCCACGTTCTTATAGGTTCTGCTCAGGAAGAGATAGAGCAGAATATAGAAACGCTTGGCCATATATTTGGTTGCCTGATCCATGGAGCCAGAGACGTCCATCAGACAGAACATCACCGCCTGACTGGAAGGCTCAGGGCGACGTTCATAATTTTTGTAGCGTAAATCGAAAGTGTCGATAAACGGCGTTTTGGCAATTTTCTGCCGCAACTCGGCAATCTCTTTGCGCAGCCGTTCCTCTTCCAACAGTTGCGCAGGCTCGCTGTTCTCCACCTCGGTCAGCGTGGATTCCAGTGCGCGCAACTCCCGTTTTTTCCCTGCGGTCATCGCCGTGCGGCGGGCGAGGGAGTTTTGCAGTGAGCGGACAACACTAATATTCGCCGGTACACCGTTGGAGGTATAACCGGAACGGTGGGTTTTATATTCGGTCAGCTGCCGGTACTGATTTTTTTGCAGATTCGGCAGCGCCAGATCTTCGAACAACAGATCCAGGTATTCGTCTTTGGAAATCTGGAATGAGAACTCATCCTGACCTTCGCCATCTTTACTGGCGTCACCCTGACCGCTACCGCCGCCACCTCCACCTGGTGGCCGCTCGATACGATCATTCTGCACGAAGTGATCGTTACCCGGATGAACGCGGTGACGTAAGCCACCGCGACCCTGATGGAACATAGGCTCGTTGATATCTTCAATGGGGATCGAGACGGACTCCCCACTGTCCACGTCGGTAACCGAACGCTTGTTAATGGCCTCGGCAATCGACTGTTTGATTTGCGACTTATAGCGGCGCAAAAAGCGCTGGCGGTTAACCGCGCTTTTATTCTTGCCATTCAGCCGACGGTCAATAAAGTACGTCATATTTCCCCCAAACGACGTTGCCATCGATCCTCTGCTATGAGGATTTTCTTACGCGCAGATACCATTCACACAGCAGACGAACCTGTTTGCGTGTATATCCTTTCTCCATCATTCTGTCGACAAAGTCATCGTGTTTCTTCTGCTCATCGGTCGACGTTTTGGCGTTAAACGAGATAACTGGCAGTAATTCCTCGGTATTTGAGAACATTTTTTTCTCAATCACCGTGCGCAGTTTCTCGTAGCTGGTCCAGTTTGGATTCCGTCCGCTGTTTTGCGCACGGGCGCGCAACACGAAGTTCACAATCTCGTTGCGGAAGTCCTTCGGATTGCTGATCCCGGCCGGTTTCTCGATTTTTTCCAGCTCGGCATTCAGCGCCTCACGGTCAAACAGCTGGCCGGTATCTGGGTCACGGTATTCCTGATCCTGGATCCAGAAATCGGCGTAGGTAACATAACGGTCGAAAATGTTCTGGCCGTATTCCGAGTAGGATTCCAGATAAGCGGTCTGAATCTCTTTGCCGATAAACTCAGCATATTTCGGGATCAGGTAACCTTTCAGGTGCTCGAGGTATTTCTCCGCGATGTCCTGCGGGAACTGCTCGCGCTCGATTTGCTGTTCCAGTACATAGAACAGATGAACCGGGTTAGCTGCCACTTCGGCGTGGTCGAAGTTGAACACCCGCGACAGGATTTTGAAGGCAAAACGTGTCGACAGCCCATTCATCCCTTCATCCACTCCGGCGTAGTCGCGATACTCCTGATACGACTTGGCTTTAGGATCAGTGTCTTTCAGGCTTTCACCGTCATACACCCGCATTTTGGAATAGCTGCTGGAGTTTTCCGGCACTTTAAGTCGGGACAGAATGGAGAACCGTGCCAGCGTTTCCAGCGTGCCTGGCGCACAAGGGGCATGTACCAGTTCACTGTTGCTAAGCAATTTGTCGTAAATTTTCATCTCTTCCGACACGCGCAGGCAGTAAGGCACTTTGACGATATAAACGCGGTCGAGGAAAGCTTCATTATTCTTGTTATTACGGAACGTCACCCATTCGGATTCATTGGAGTGCGCCAGAATAATGCCGTTAAACGGTAGGGCAGAGATCCCCTCGGTACCGTTGTAGTTCCCTTCCTGTGTCGCTGTCAGCAGCGGATGGAGGACTTTGATCGGCGCTTTGAACATCTCGACGAACTCCATCACCCCTTGGTTGGCCCGGCACAAGGCACCGGAATAACCGTAAGCATCTGGATCGTTTTGCGCATGGTTTTCCAGTTTACGGATATCCACTTTACCCACCAGCGCGGAGATGTCCTGATTGTTCTCATCGCCGGGCTCTGTTTTCGCGATGGCGATTTGTTCAAGGATCGACGGCCAGACTTTGATGACTTTGAATTTGGTAATATCCCCGCCGAATTCGTGCAAGCGTTTAGCGGCCCACGGGGACATAATGGTGCCGAGATAGCGGGTTGGGATGTTGTACTCTTTTTCAAGAATAGTGGCATCTTCCTGTGGATTGAACAGGCACAGCGGGTGATCATTCACCGGACTGCGATCACCATTAGCACTCAGCACGTAGATAGGAACACGCTGCATCAGCGCTTTCAGGCGTTCAGCCAGGGAGGATTTACCACCGCCCACCGGGCCCAGTAAATAGAGGATTTGTTTCTTTTCTTCCAGTCCTTGCGCGGCATGTTTCAGGTAGGAAACTATCTGTTCGATAGCGTCTTCCATACCATAAAACTCTTCAAACGCAGGATAACGGGCGACAACCCGGTTAGAGAATAAACGCGACAGGCGTGGTTCAAGCGCGGTATCTACCATTACTGGTTCACCGATTGCCATCAGCAGACGTTCCGCAGCGTTAACGTACGCACTGCGATCCTGCTTAGCAATGGTAAGGAATTCCTGAAGTGTGAACTCTTCGTCCTTGGCAGCCTCATAGCGCTGGCGATAGTGGTCAAATATGTTCATACGATGCCCGTCCTTCGTTATTAGCACAGGTAAATGAGAGCGTTAGGAATCTATCTGCTCCCGGAGGAAAGCTCCCCATCTCAGTACAGCAACCCTTATGCCAACTTGCAGAAACCCATTTTTGGACTGACAGAACGCAAATAAAATGGTCTGCCTGATATCCGCGGGTTGGGAAGCGCCTCAGGTGGAGTCTCTCATCTATTAATAAGCGTAGTTTGGCATTACAAAAATTTCCTCTACCGTCCTCCCATTTTTTAAGACATATCAATGACTCACTTGAGGGATTTCTACTTTGAAGCCTTGCAGGACGTGGGCTGAGCGGGTAAGGAAATTCTTTTAGTCATTTTTATTTCATACTTTGCATATAAATTATGCGATCGCCTTGGTTTTCTTGGGCAAAATAGATAAGTACAACTGTAAATGCTAAGCGAAGTCATTACGCTTCGCTTACACTATTGGCGGTTTTTACTCTAAGGGATTTATTAACAATGAAAGCTTCGCATTTCAGAACTCTGTCCATCGCAGCCACTGCCATCATGTTCAGCCATGCAGCAGCGGCGGGTACCTGGTCGCTCGGCGCATCTGCATTAGTCGGCACGGCCCCGTACAAAGGGTATGACACCAAAGTTTACCCTGTACCGATAATCAGCTATGAAGGCGATGATTTTTATTTTCATACTCTGACCGCCGGTTACTACCTGTGGAAAGATGATAAAAATAAACTCAGCCTGACGGCAACCTATGTTCCCTTTGGATTTGATCCTGACGATACCGATGACTCTCAGCTGAAACGCCTCGATAAGCGTCGCGGCACTCTGTTGGGTGGCCTGGCGTATTCGCATAATGAAGAGTGGGGCACCATCCGCGCCACCTTTAACGGTGATGTTCTGGACAACAGCGACGGTATGGTGGCTGACGTAGCCTACTTGTACGCGTTCAAACAGGATAACTGGGCGTTGATCCCGGGTGTGGGTGTGGCCTGGAGCAGCAGCAACCAGAACCAATATTACTACGGTGTAAGCAGCAATGAATCACGTCGTAGTGGCTTGAACACCTATTCGCCAGACGACAGCTTCAGCCCGTACGTAGAGCTGTCTGCCAAATATGATTTCACCAGCCAGTGGCAAGGCTTCTTCACCGGCCGTTATATTCGTTTAGCGGATGAAGTGAAAGACAGTCCGATGGTTGATAAATCTTACACCGGCATTCTGTGGACAGGTGTGACTTACAGCTTCTAATCCACCCGCGCGCTAAAGTGGTGCGTTTGTTGTAATAAAATGGGGCATTACGCCCCATTTGCACATCTGTAGTGCACCCATTCACGTTTAACGCTGACTGATGGTCACACCCAGTTTCGCCGGCGCAGATACTGTGCTTTTTTGCGGTGCGCTAACAGCCGCGGTCTCAACACAAACCATGGTTTTGTAGCTGTCATCGGCCATATCTTTCATGCTGACAGAGAGCTCAGCACCTGGATTCCAGGCCACCACGTCGCTGTTATGGTGATGCTGAATAACCAGTGTACGGTTCAGTGCGCTATCCACGATCAGGCTGGTTGCTTCTGCCTGAGTGAAAATACGGTCAGTCTGACCACTGAAGGTCAAATCACCGTTTTGCTGCGCCGTTTTCCCGCCATCGACTTTATCTATAAAGCTTTTGCCCAGACCGGACACTTTCACTTTATCAATGTCGCCAATATTGAAGTAGGCGTGCAGGGCGCTGGTGGTTTCAAAATCACCCGTCGATTCCAGCTCAATATGACACTCTTTACCCAGACGGAAACGTGCCGTCAGCGTGAAGTCGTGCGGCCATAATTCACGGGTTTCTGCACTGTCTTTCAGGGTTAACACAAGCTCAACGCCGTTTTCATCTTCATGGTGAGATGTCAGTTCCCATGGCAAATTACGGGCAAAGCCGTGCGACGGTTTTCCGGCCGGGCCAAACCACGGCCAGCAGATTGGTACACCACCACGAATGGCAACGCCGGTTTTGAAGGCAGACTCGCTGCTCATCCACAGCACCGGCTCTTCGCCGGCAGGTTGGTAAGCCAGAAGATGCGCGCCCTGAAGCGTGATTGCTGCGCTGACTTTTGGGTGGGTAATGACCAGAACGGGTAATTCATCAATCTGACGCTGACTGATAACCGGAGTGATCTGTTTTAAGACGGGAAGGGTAAAGAGTTTTGCGGTCATGAGGTGGGTCCTGTGATTTTATTAGAAATCCAGACCAGTGATGAACGGCTGCTTCACTGACTTTTGGTGCTTACTGTGGAGCAGAAAGCAAAAGGGCGACTTAGCGTCGCCCTTCAATCAGTTCATCACATCGGCCAATTATTTGGAGACGTGTGAAATCAGGTCCAGAACTTTGTTTGAGTAGCCAGTTTCGTTATCGTACCAGGCAACCAGTTTCACAAAGTTGTCGTTCAGCGCGATACCTGCTTTAGCATCGAACACAGAAGTCAGTTTTTCACCGTTGAAATCGGTAGAAACCACGTCGTCTTCGGTGTAGCCCAGAACGCCTTTCAGTTCGCCTTCAGAAGCTGCTTTTTTAATTACTGCGCAGATTTCTTTGTAAGACGCGCCTTTTTCCAGACGTGCAGTCAGGTCAACCACTGAAACGTTAGGAGTAGGAACACGGAAAGCCATACCCGTCAGTTTACCGTTCAGAGCAGGGATAACTTTACCTACTGCTTTAGCTGCACCGGTAGAAGAAGGGATGATGTTCTGAGACGCGCCGCGGCCGCCGCGCCAGTCTTTATGAGACGGGCCATCAACAGTTTTCTGAGTTGCGGTAGTTGCATGAACTGTGGTCATCAGGGCTTCAACGATACCGAAGTTGTCGTTGATAACTTTAGCCAGTGGTGCCAGGCAGTTAGTAGTGCAAGATGCGTTAGAAACGATTTCCTGACCTTTGTATTCTTTATGGTTTACGCCCATAACGAACATAGGGGTATCATCTTTAGATGGACCCGTCAGAACAACTTTCTTAGCGCCAGCTGTAATGTGTTTACGTGCAGTCGCATCGTCCAGGAACAGACCTGTTGCTTCAGCAACAACGTCAACGTTAACTTCGTTCCATTTCAGGTTAGCTGGATCACGCTCAGCAGTAACACGGATGGTTTTGCCATTAACAACCAGATGACCGTCTTTAACTTCAACGGTGCCGTTGAAACGGCCATGCGTTGAGTCGTACTTCAGCATGTATGCCATGTATTCAGCGTCTAACAGATCGTTGATTGCTACGATCTCGATGTCAGAACGTTCTTGAGCAGCACGGAAAACAATGCGGCCGATACGGCCAAAACCGTTGATACCTACTTTGATAGTCATATATTCCACCAGCTATTTTTTAGTGAATAAAAGGTTGGTTGTAAAATTACAAAAACCTTGCTGAGCGTCAAGCGGAATCGTGTCAATTCTTGCTGTAAGTCAAAGCTCAGACTCACTTTTGCTCGGATATTGCACATTCCGTTTTTTAATCGGCTATTCACTACATGGGGATGAACAGCCGAATATAAAGTGCATGAAGAATAAATATGTGATCGCCGTCACATGGCACTCTCACTTAACGCCGATGGCATACAGTTTAAGCCAAAACAGGCAGACTCGTTGTTAATTTTTTGTTATTATTAACTGTTATTTAAGTTGATTTTCCTATCTGGCAGAGAATGACAACCATGGCCAATGAGTCCAAAGAACCAACATCTTCAGTGCAACTGACTGAAATTCAAAAATATGTTACCCAGGAGCGTGGAACCGAGCGCCCGTACAGCGGAAAACTGCTGCACAATACGCGCGATGGCATTTATCATTGCCTGGTGTGTAACGCACCGCTGTTTTACTCTGATACCAAGTTTGATTCCGGATGCGGCTGGCCAAGTTTTTACCAACCAGTCACACATGACGCGATCAAGTATCTGACTGATAACACACATAATATGGAAAGGGTGGAAATTCGCTGTTCACATTGTGACGCACACCTTGGCCACGTTTTCCCTGATGGTCCTGAGCCAACGGGTGACCGTTATTGTGTTAATTCCGCGTCGATGAGCTTTATCGATGGCGAGAACGGTGAAAAGACCGCAGGGTGATTGTCAGAAAAACTGTAATTTAAACGACAAAATCGATTCAGCCATTATTCAAGAAATGATGAATAAGTTGCCAATATGAAGAGAGCTGCTGATGGAAGTTAATGAGTTGGTGGGTGTCATGACCCCGGAGATTTACCAGCGACTGGCGCAGGCGGTTGAACTGGGTAAATGGCCCGATGGCGTGGCCCTGACTCCGGAGCAAAAAGATAACAGCCTGCAGATGGTGATGTTATATCAGGCCCGCCACAATACGGATGCGCAGCATATGAGCATCGGGACTGACGGGCAGATCGTCACGAAAAGTAAGCAGGAGCTGAAACAGCAGTTTGCTCAGGAAGCGTTAATCCGTATCAAACCGGAGTAAACGTGCGTAAAAACAGCAAAGAAAAGGGCGCACAATAGTGGCGCCTTTCTTATTTCTCATCAGTGGCGGCGGATGTTTAACTCAGTTCCGACAGGGTGATTATCTTTGCGCCTGCTTGCTGCATCTGCCTGATAGCCTTCTGGCTGTCATCCGAAGTTAGATTTACTCCGCGACACCCCTCTTCAAGCAGCGCCACCTGATACCCCAGTTCCAGTGCATCAAGTACGGTGAATTTCACGCAGTAATCTGTCGCCAGACCCATGACCACCAGACGCTCAATCTGCCTGCTGCGTAACACCTCATGCAATGTCGTCGCGGCACGGTGACCGTTATCAAAGAAGGCGCTGTAGCTGTCGATATCGCTGTTCTGGCCTTTGCGCACGACATAATCGACAGCCTGACTGTTCAGTTGCGGATGAAACGCCGCGCCGGGTTGGTCCTCAACACAGTGCACCGGCCACCAGACCTGCGGCAGACCATCGAGCCGACCGGCTGTCCACGGCTCTGCGCCCGCATTCACTGCGAAACTGCCGTGGTTATGTGGATGCCAGTCCTGAGAGGCCACCACGGTCATTCCCTGCGCCTTACCGCGAGCTATGGCCAGATTGGCGACGGCGATCACTGCGTCGCCGTCATGAACGGCCAGTGCGCCTCCGTGACAGAAATCATTTTGCAGATCGACCAGCAATAATGCGCTTTTCATCAGGCTTCCCTTATTCGGTCAGTTCACCGCGCAGATCTTGCTGCATCAGTGTACGTATTTCATCCGCTGACAGCGGCTGACTGAGCAGATAATGCAGCTTGGTCAGCGCAGCTTCCACCGTCATATCAAATCCGCTGATCACACCGGCATGAGCCAGCGCGTTCCCGGTGGCATAACCGCCCATATTGACACGACCTGAAATGCATTGCGTCAGGTTCACCACCACGATACCCCGCTCAGAAGCCTCTTTCAGCACCTTCAGCAAATCGCCTTTTTGCGGAGCATTGCCCACACCGTAAGAGCGTAGGATCAGCGCCTTCACCGGTTGCATCAGAAAGTTTTGCACGACTTCAGCCGAAATGCCGGGGTAAATGGTCACGACGCCAATCGGCTGCGGGGTGATGTCATGCACTTTCAGCGGCCCGGCCACGACCGGCAGCGACGGTGTAGACAACCGGCGGATGTGGATCCCGGCCTCAAGCAGAGGGGCAAGGTTTGGCGAAGCGAAGGCATCGAAGCCGTCGGCATGGGCTTTGGTGGAGCGGTTACCACGATATAAGCGATTGTTGAAGAACAGGGTAACTTCATTAACCGGATGATTAGCCGCGATATACAGAGCGTTAAGCAGGTTGATTTGCCCGTCGGAACGCAGCGCTTCAAGCGGAATTTGTGACCCTGTCACAATAACCGGCTTACCGAGATTCTCCAGCATGAAAGAGAGCGCTGAAGAGGTAAATGCCATGGTGTCAGTGCCGTGCAGGATAACAAAGCCATCATACTGGTCGTAATGAGCCAGAATATCATCGGCAATGTGCTGCCAGTCTTCTGGCGTCATGTCGGAAGAGTCCATCAGCGGCACATATTCCTGAATGGTGAACTCAGGCATCTCCGGACGGTGGAATTCAGGCATTAAAGCCAGCTGGCGCTGTAAGTGCCCTGAAACAGGAATATAGCCGTTCTCAGAGCGCTGCATACCAATGGTGCCGCCGGTGTAAGCGACATAGATAGATTTTTTGGTCATTAACAGGATTCTTTGGGTTGAAAAGAGACGTGCATGATGAGCTGAAGTATAAAGGCATCTGCGCCTGCGTCTCAAAATAAAAAAGCCCGGAGATTCATTCCTGATGAATCTCCGGGCTTAACAGGTTACCGGTAAGGGTTATTTCACATCACCGCAGGTCAGGCACAGGGCATAACGGTTTTGCGGATCGTTCATGTTATTGAACAGGTCAGCCTGGGATTTTAGCTCCAGCGCCATTTTGCTGACCGGGGCGGGCAGGTAAGCCTGAACCGCCGCTGGAAGCATCGCATGTGCTGATGCGCTGACTTGTGAGAACACCATATCGGTCAGGCTTGGCTCGCTGACGTACCAGTTTAGTTCCCATTTTGACACTTTCGCCAGTTCGGCGGCTTTCTTCACGGCGTCATCGAAATCACCGAGTTGATCGACCAGACCGTTGTTCTTGGCATCACTGCCAATCCACACGTGGCCCTGAGCAATCTCATCAATTTGCTCAGGCGTTTTATTACGTGCCTTAGCCACCAGACCGATGAAGTTTTTATAACCGTTCTCAATGTTCATCTGCATCATCTGCGAGAACTCCGGCGGCAGCGCTTTGGTTGACGCAATATCTGCCAGCGGTGAGGTGGCTACGCCATCAGTATGCACCCCGAAATTATCCAGCGTGTTCTGGTAGGTATTGATCACGCCAAAGATACCGATAGAACCGGTCAGCGTGCTCGGGCCGGCGATGATGTAGTTCGCCGGCGTCGAGATCCAATAACCGCCGGAAGCCGCCATGCCGCCCATTGAAACAACAACAGGTTTACCGGCGGCGCGCGCGGCGGCCAGTTCGGAACGGATCACTTCAGAGGCGCTGACACTGCCGCCAGGGCTGTTGACGCGCAAGATAATGGCTTTGATTTTCGGATCCAGACGGGCATCGCGAATTTGCTGGGCAGTAGTATCCCCCCCGACCGCACCCGGCTGTTCTTCACCGTCATTGATCGCGCCGTTAGCGAAGATCACCGCGATCTGTGGATCGTTGTTGTCTGGCTTAGGTTTCGGTGAATAGTCATAAATACTGGTGAAGTTGAAGTCTTTGGATTTTTTATTCCAGCCGAAGGCTTTCACCATCTCGCTTTCTGCCTCAGGGCGTGAAGCCAGCGCGTCCACCAGTTTGCTGTCCAGCGCGTACTGCGCCATATCGCCACCCGTTTTTTGCATACCGGCCAGCACACCAGCGGCACCGGGGAAGAGTTGCTCAGGCGTGATCTGACGGTTAGCCGACACCGTATTGAGGTAGTTACCCCACAGTCCGCCAATCCAGCGGCTGTCAGCATCACGGGCAGCAGGGGACATGTCATCACGAATCAACGGCTCAACGGCGGATTTATACGTCCCGACGCGGAAGATATTGGTGGTGACTTTCAGCTTTTCGAGCAACGATTTGTAATAAAGATTATTGGTCGCGAAGCCGTGCAGATCGACAGCACCCTGCGGTGACAGGTAAATCTTATTGGCATAGCTTGCGAGATAATATTGTGACTGATCGTAGCTGTCATTGATGGCATAAATGGGCTTGCCGGAATCACGGAACTCACGCAGCGCTTTGCCGATGTACTGCAACGACGTCTGGTCGGTGCCGGTAAAGTCGGTTAGCTGTAACACCATGCCGGTGATGTTCTTGTCATCTTTTGCCTGACGGATGGTATCGACCAAATCAAACAGGGAGTTTTCCTGCAGGCGGTTACTGGAGGTGCCCAGCAGTTCACGGCCCCATTGGCGCACTTTATTATTGACGGACGGTTTGTCCACCACCGTACCGCTAAGGTCAACCAACAGCGCACCTTTGGTGGCGTCGGCCGGTTTGTCCTGAAATGAAAAATAGATGCCGACACCGACCAGAATGATCAGGATCAGGAAGACGTTGAGAATAAACTCTCTGACGAAATTAAGAAGACGCCAGGTCCACTTAAAAAAACCGGCGATAATTCGCCACAATGTGCGCATGGTCTCTCCAACAAGACGGGAAAAGTATCGCTATCCTAATGACCTGCCCGGAAAATGTCAGCTTTAAATCATGTCAGAATTTACCAATCGTGCTGCATTGAAGCGTTATTCCGCCGTAACCGGGTCAGCACCTGCGGTTGGTAAAACGGCGCTTGCCTATGTTAACGTGAGGTAAATGCCTATCATTATCAGATGTTCTTAAAGGAGAGTTTTATGGATGCTCTGGACTTATTACTGAACCGCCGTTCGGCTTCCCGTCTGGCAGAACCCGCGCCGTCCGGCGAAGCACTGCAAAATATCATCAATGCCGGTATGCGCGCACCTGATCATGGTGCCCTCCAGCCCTGGCGATTTGTGATCGCTGAAAATGATGGTCTGGTGCGTTTCAGCGAATTACTGCGGGCTGCTGCCATCAAAGATGGCGCTGATGAAAAGGCCATCGAGAAAGCCACGCAAGCTCCGCTGCGCGCCCCGCAAATCATCACGATCATTGCAGCCTGCAAAGAGAGCCCGAAAGTGCCGCAGTGGGAACAACTGCTGTCCGCCGGTTGTGCGGTGCAGGCCATGCAAATGGCAGCGCTGGCGCAGGGGTTTAACGGTATCTGGCGCACCGGTGCGTGGACCGATCACGTCGATGTGCGTCAGGCCTTCAAATGTGGCCCGAATGATAAAATCGTCGGTTTCCTTTATCTCGGCACGCCGCAGCTGAAATCCAACACCCAGATTATTCCCGCCGACAGCAGCGCTTTTGTGAGCTATTTCTAGGCCGGTCAACGTCCAGAAATTCACCGGTTTAACGGGAAAAAATCCGATAAACCGGTTATTCGTCGACTTTGTGAGCGGCCATGCGGCTCGTGACACCTTCCTGACTTACCAATTACCTCGCCAGCAGCTAACATAGTCCTACCTGCAATCAGACGATGCTGCGAACAAAGGAAGGGATTAATGATCATTAAGGCAATGAAAAGGGTGACGCCGGACCTGTCAGCGAAGGGTGCCACCTGATGCGTTTGTTTATTGCCGAAAAACCCAGCCTTGCCCGCGCTATCGCTGATGTGCTGCCAAAACCTCATCGCCGTGGTGACGGTTTTATCGCCTGCGGCAACGATCAGGTCGTCACTTGGTGCGTTGGGCACTTGTTAGAACAGGCACAGCCTGACGCCTATGACAGCCGCTATGCGCGCTGGACGCTCAACGATCTCCCCATTATTCCAGAAAAGTGGCAGCTTCAGCCGCGGTCTTCCGTCGCCAAGCAACTCAATGTGATCAAGAAACTGCTGCTGGAAGCCAGTCAGGTGGTCCATGCCGGTGACCCGGATCGCGAAGGGCAATTGCTGGTGGACGAAGTGCTGGATTATCTCGAACTCACGCCGGAAAAACGCCAGGCCACGCAGCGCTGTCTGATTAACGACCTCAACCCGCAGGCGGTGGAGCGCGCCATAGATCGTCTGCGTGACAATCGTGATTTTATTCCGCTGTGTGTCTCGGCGCTGGCGCGATCGCGCGCCGACTGGCTGTATGGTATCAATATGACCCGCGCCTATACCATTCTCGGGCGCAATGCCGGATACAACGGCGTGCTGTCGGTTGGCCGCGTCCAGACGCCGGTGCTGGGGCTGGTAGTGCGCCGCGATGAAGAGATTGAAAACTTCATTGCCAAAGATTATTTCGAAGTGAAAGCACACATCGTGACACCTGCCGATGAGCGTTTTGTCGCGCTGTGGCAGCCGAGTGAGTCCTGTGAGCCTTATCAAGATGAAGAGGGGCGCTTACTCCATCGTCCGCTGGCCGACCACGTGGTGGCACGTATCGCCGGGCAGCCCGCGGTAGTGACCGGCTATAATGATAAGCGGGAAAATGACACCGCACCGCTGCCATTTTCGCTCTCTGCTTTACAGATTGAAGGCTCGAAAGCCTTTGGCCTCAGCGCCCAGCAAATACTGGATATTTGCCAGCGTTTGTATGAAACGCACAAATTGATTACGTATCCGCGCTCCGACAGCCGATATCTCCCTGACGAGCATTTCGCTGGGCGTCACGCCGTGTTCAATGCAATCAGCATTCATCAGCCTGATTTGCTGCCGCAACCGGCTGTCGACACCGACCGGCGCAACCGCTGCTGGGATGACAAAAAGGTCGATGCCCACCACGCCATCATTCCGACGGCGCGCAGCAGCAAAGTGAATCTGACTGATGATGAGCAAAAAATTTATAATCTGGTGGCGCGTCAATACTTGATGCAGTTCTGCCCGGATGCGGTGTTTCGCAAATGCGTGATTGATCTGGATATCGCCGGGGGCAAATTTATCGCCAAGGCTCGTTTTCTGGCGGAAGCCGGATGGCGGACCATGCTCGGCAGCAAAGAGCGGGACGAAGAGAATGAAGGTACGCCGCTGCCGGTGGTTGCCAGGGGTGACGAACTGTTGTGCGAAAGAGGCGAAGTGGTTGAGCGTCAGACCCAGCCACCGCGGCCCTTTACCGACGCCACCTTGCTGTCGGCAATGACCGGTATCGCGCGTTTCGTACAGGATAAGGAGCTGAAAAAAATCCTGCGTGCTACAGATGGTCTGGGCACAGAAGCGACCCGCGCCGGGATCATCGAATTACTGTTTCGCCGTGAGTTTTTGTACAAAAAAGGGCGCTATATTCACTCCAGCGATACCGGACGGGCGCTGATTCACTCGCTGCCGGATATCGCCGGCAGGCCGGACATGACGGCTGACTGGGAGTCGAGCCTGACTCGCATCAGCGAGAAAAACTGCCGCTATCAGGATTTCATGCAACCCCTGGTCGCGACCTTACAGAACCTGATTGTGCAGGCTAAAAACAACCGCGTTTCGTCAGCATTTCGCACCATTCCGTCTAAACCGGCAGGTGCTGGCAAAGCGGCAACCGGCGCGAAAAGCGCCAAAAATGCACCCAAACGCCGCAAGGCACCGTCCAAAGGGAAGGAAGCGACAAATGATGAATAAATTGATAATGGCAATGCTGGTCAGTTCATCCCTGCTGGCCGCCCCGGCGATGGCGAACCGTGCCGGGCTGAGCGGTAACAGCGCGGACGTCGTAGTGCCGTTGCCGCCGCAAATCTGGGATAACAGCGGCGCGAATAATCAGAACAGCGCGCCGACCTGCCACCGTTGCTGCATTTACAACAATAAAAGTTATAGCGAAGGGGCGGTAGTGACCGCAGACAGCGTAGTTTTACAGTGCGTGCGTGACCCGCAGGTGGTGGGAACAAACGACTTGAAATGGCAACAGCTGAAAAAATAGCAGGCAAACTTTTTACCTGCTGAAAACGTCCTATATACAGGGCGCCGCATACGCTGCGCCCTTTGACTGAATTACCCTTTCACTTTAGCGCGGATCGCGTCTTTCTCTGCATCACTCAAAAACGCCATCGTCAGGCCGTTTTCCTGCGCCTGACGGATTTCCGCCGTCGTCAGCCCGGCAGCCGGTGCCGCAACGCGGTACTCGTGTTCAATCTCGATACCCTGAACCGCCGGATCATCGGTGTTGATAGAGGCCAGCACGCCGTGACGCAGGAACACCGCCAGCGGGTGATTCTCCAGTGAGGAGACGGTGCTGGTCTGGATGTTTGAGGTCAGGCAGGATTCCACGCCAATCTGGTGTTTCGCCAGGAAATCCATCAGTTCGGTATCTTCTGCGGCTTTCACACCGTGGCCGATGCGCTCAGCACCCAGTTCACGGATCGCCTGCCAGATACTTTCAGGGCCAGCCGCTTCACCGGCATGCACGGTAATGCGCCAGCCAGCGTCACGCGCTTTATTGAAATGGCTGAGGAACAGACTGCCCGGGAAGCCGAGTTCATCACCGGCCAGATCGAGCGCCGTAATGCTGTCACGGTGCGCCAGCAGACCGTCCAGCTCCTGTAAGCAGGCTTCCTCGCCGAAAGTACGGCTCAGAATACCAATCAGACGTACGTCGATATCATGGTTCTGACGGCCGCGGCGGATGCCTTCAATCACCGCTTCCACCACACCGGCCACCGGCAGCTTGTGGGTCATTGCCATGTAATAAGGGGAGAAACGGAGTTCGGTGTAGTGCAGACCGGCTCTGGCAGCATCCTCAACGTTTTCCTGCGCAACACGGCGGCAGGCATCCAGATCGCCCAGCACTTTGACACCCCAGTCGAGTTTTTGCAGGAAGCTGACCAGATCCGGTGCGGTTTCCATCACCTGAACATGCGGGCGCAGGGCTTCGAGTTCGCTGGCAGGCAGGGAGAGATTAAACTGGTGGCCTAAGTCGAGAATAGTCTGAGCGCGTATGTTGCCATCAAGGTGGCGATGAATGTCAGTCAGAGGAAGGCGGGAATCAATCATAGTGTGCACTCATTATCGTTAGAAAAGTGCGGTGCATTATAACGGGTGGGAGAGATTTGGGGAAATTGTGTTGCGCAACAAACGCGGATAAATGAAGCGATCGCGCATTGTCTTTGCGCAATAAGCGCGGGTGAAAACCGGGCGCAGCACTCGCGCCCGTCAAAATGACTTACAGTAAGGCGCGGATCCCGGCGATCAGCTTTTCGACACCCAGTTCCACTTTCGAACGCGGGCAGCCGACGTTCAGGCGCAGGAAACCTTCGCCTTCGACGCCGTAGGTATAACCCGGCATGATGGCGACTTTCTGATGATCGATCAGCTCTGTTTGTAGCAACTTGTCGTCAATGCCCAGCGGGCGCAAATCAATCCAGGCCAGGTAGGTAGACTGCGGCGGTTGCCAGTTCAGCTGCGGGAAGGCGGCGTTCAGCTGGTCAGCCACATAACGCAGGTTATCTTGCAGATATTTACGCAGGGCATCGAGCCAGACATGGCCTTCACGGTAGGCTGAAACGTGCGCCAGCACCGCCAGTACGGCCGGAGAGGAAAGACCGTCGCAGGCTTTGAGCTGATGCAGATAGGCTTCGCGCCGGATTTTATTGCTGATCAGTCCGTAAGCGCCGGTCAGCGCCGGAATATTGAAGCTTTTCGAACCCGACGTCAGCAAGGCCCATTCGCCGCGTGCCACGGCATTCCAGGGCGTATGGTGATTGTCGCCCCAGACCATATCCATGTGGATCTCATCGCTGATCACGCGCACCTGATGACGTTCGCAAAGTTCGGCGATCAGCGTCAGTTCGCTGCGTGTCCAGACTTTACCTGTCGGGTTATGCGGGCTGCACAGCAACAGCAGCGTGCAATGCGGCTGCGCCAGCTGTTGTTCCAGCAGAGGCATGTTCAGCGTCCAGTCGTTGCCGTTTTTATCCAGCGGGCAGGCAATGATATCTCGCTGATTTCCCTCCACCACTTTGAAGAAAGCGTCGTAGGCGGGGGTAAAGGTCAGTACGCCATCGCCCGGCTGTGTCCACTGGCGGATCAGCTGCGCCACCATATAAATCACCGACGGGCCGTAAACCACCATGTCGCGGTCAATCTGGCTGCTAAAGCGCTGCAGATACCAGTGTTCGATGGCACCGATGAAGTCATCGTGCTTCCAGCGGCTGTAGCCCAGCACACCGTGTTGCAGGCGTTTTTGCAGCGCTTCCAGAATGCAGGGGGCGGTGGCGAAATCCATATCAGAAATGGTGAAGGGCAGTAAGTCGGCGCTGCCAAAGCGGTCTGCGACGTAATCCCACTGGGTACACCAGGTGCCATGACGGTCAACGACGGCGGAGAAATCAAACAGAGTAGAAGACATTATTTCACTCCCTGAAAAGGGTCAGTACAAAAGCAGAAAAGGGCGACCTGACGTCGCCCTGTGATCATAAATCTTTCTGTCACCGTTTACGCGGTGGCGGGTTCAGAAGCAGCGGCCTGATTGTTAGCTTCACGGATCAGATAATCCAGCTCATCTTTCACCGACTGCACCTGTGGCCCAATAACGACCTGCAGGTTATGGTCATTGAGGTGAACAACCCCGATGGCACGGTTAGCTTTCAGCGTCGCGTCATCAACCAGTGACATATCGTGTACGGACATACGCAGACGGGTGATGCAGTTATCCAGTGATACGATGTTATCCGCGCCGCCGAGTGCGCTGAGGATCACCGGGACGTTGTAGCCTGATTTACTGGAAGACGGCACTGGCGCTGCGCTTGGCATCGTGTCAGATTCGCGACCCGGCGTTTTGATATTAAAGCGCGTGATGGCGAAGCGGAAGATGGCATAGTAAGCCGCGAACCAGATAGCTGCCACGAGCGGCACCAGATACCACTTGGTCGCCATACCGTGCAGAATACCGAACACCACGAAGTCGATGATGTTGCCGTCGGTGTTACCGATGGTCACACCCAGAACGGACATTACGGTGAAGCCCAGACCGGTCAGGAACGCATGGATAACATACAGAACCGGTGCGACGAACAGGAACAGGAACTCGATCGGTTCAGTTGTTCCGCCTACGACGCAAGCGACGACACCGGAAATCAGCAGGCCTTTAATTTTATGACGGTTCTCAGGTTTTGCACAGTGGTACATCGCCAGTGCCGCACCCGGTAAACCACCGAGGAACGCAGGCATTTTACCTTGTGACAGGAACTGCGTCGCGCTCTCGGCAAAGCCATGAGTAGTCGGGCATGAAAGCTGGGCCTGGAAGATGGTCAGCGCACCGCTGACTTCACGGCCACAGACATCCAGCGTACCGCCAGCTTCGGTGAAGCGGATTAACGCCACCAGAATGTGATGCAGACCGAAAGGCAACAGCAGACGTTCGCCGGAGCCAAAAATCATCGGACCGAACACACCGGCATCGTGAATCAGGCGTCCCAGACCGTTAATACCAGCGGCGAAGAATGGCCAGATCAATGGAATGATAAGACCGACCAGACCGAGCACCACGGTAGTGACAATAGGTACAAAACGGGTGCCGCCAAAGAACGCCAGCGCATCCGGCAGGCGGATGGTGTTGTAACGTTCATGCAGGATATACACAATCACACCGACAATTACCGCGCCCAGAATACCGGTATCGATAGACTGAATGCCGAGGATCATCTGAATGTTGTTAGCTTTGAGGATCATCGGGTCGACCGTCGGCAGCGTGCCGTTGGCAGTCAGATAGAAGTTGATCGCCAGATTCAGTACCGCATAACCGACGAAGCCGGAGAACGCGGCCACGCCTTTGTTTTCACGCGCCATACCCAGCGGGATAGCGATAGCGAACATCACCGGCAGGAAGCTGAAGGCGAACGAACCTACTTTGCTCATCCAGGTGAAGATCAGTTGCAGGATCGGATTACCGAGCGCTGGCAACAGCGTGGTAACGTCATGGCTGCTTAAAGAGCTGCCGATCCCCATCATGATGCCGCAGAACGACAGCAGGGCGACCGGGAGCATAAAGGTTTTACCTAAGCTCTGGAAAAACTCCCAAAGTGTGACGCGTTGTTTTTTACTGGCTGGCATTATCATTCCCCTGAAAAGATTAAAAACGAACCAAGTTTTGTTGATGGGCGCTAAGATAAAACGTTTTACCTAATTTAATCGTGCGGAAGCTCACATTAATTAACCATGCCCGCAAGATAAGCTTACGGACAGATAAAACGTTTTATCTAAGTTTCGATTTTGTTAGGCTTTCTTTCTGCGGGATCGCAGATTTTACCAAATTGCTGGCAGTGAAAAGGATCAGCAGTTCCGGGAGTTTTCATGACAGGCGTAAAACTTTTTATGGCATCCGTAAAACCATGAGCCAGAAAAAAATCACCATAATCGACGTGGCCCAACATGCGGGTACGTCGGTGACGACGGTTTCACTGGTGCTCAGTGGCAAAGGGCGAATCTCCCCGGCCACGGCTGAACGGGTTAATCAGGCCGTTGATCATCTTGGATTTGTGCGTAACCGCCAGGCCAGTACACTGCGTGGCGGCGAGTCCGGCGTGGTCGGGCTGATTGTCCGCGACATCTGTGAGCCGTTTTATGCCGAGATGACCGCCGGGTTAAGTGAAATGCTGGAAGCGCAGGGCAAAGTCCTGTTTCTGTTGCAGAGCGGCTCGTCAGGCAAAGGTTTGTCGCGCTGTTTTGAAACGCTGCTGACGCACGGCGTCGACGGTATAGTGATTGCGGGCGGAGAGAACGCGCCCGCCAGTTTGAAGGAGAGGGCCGATGAGCAGGGCGTTCCGCTGATTTGTGCCTCCCGCGCCAGCGGGATTGACGGAGTGGATCTGGTTCGTCCGGACAACATGCTGGCCGCCAAAATGGCGACGGAATACCTCATCAAACGCGGACATAAGCAGATTGCCTATCTGGGAGGGCTAAGTGACTCCCTGACCCGCGCCGAGCGTCTGGGGGGATTTTGTGCCACGCTGGTTCAGTACGGCCTGCCGTTTCGCAGCGAATGGATCATCGAGTGCGATTATCAGCAGAAATGTGCCGCTGATGCAGCAGAAAAACTCCTCAAGCACTACCCGAAAATCAGCGCCATTGTCTGCCATAAATCTTCGGTAGCGCTGGGTGCCTATTTCGGCGTGATGCGCACCGGTAACCTGATTGGCGGTGGCGCGGTCGATAACTTCTTCCAGCAACAGATTGCCCTGATCGTCATGGAAGACGCCCCCGGAGCGGAGCTGACTGAGCCGCCATTAACTGCTATTGCCAGCTCAGCGCGGGATATCGGCCACGCGGCCGCACGGCGTCTGCTGATGCGCATCGGCGGCCAGAATCTCGAAGCTCAGAGCATCATTGTTCCACCGGGTCTGATTGAGCGCGAATCAGCCTGAGCCAGAAAAACGCCGCAGCCAGATTACAGTTACAAAAAAGCCCGTCATGAGACGGGCTTTTGCAGAGTGCTTTTGTCAGTGCTTATTGCGCGTTGGGTGCGACTGGCGCGACCGGTGGCGTCAATGGCGCTGGCACTTCAGGTTGTGGCGCAAGCGCGTTACCACCAAAAATACCGAACAGACCGGCAAATTCCTGAAGGGTCATTTTCTGGCCATTCAGATCAATCTGGTTATCGGCATACTGGAAGTTGCTGGAGATAGTGTCATCTTTCAGCGTGGTAATTTTGAACATCTGCCCCATCGCTGCAATGCCCTGAACCTGCTGTTTAGCCAGTTTCTCCGCATCATCACCGTTGTAACCCTGAAGTTTCGCCGTCTGGGTGGTCATCTCTGTTGCCATGGCAACCGGGATAGTCAGCTTCGCGTCAACTTTGCTCACCAGCTGTGAAATCAGCTGATCGCCACTTTGCGCCTGAGAACCGGCAGCCGGATCTTTCAGATCAACTTGCAGGTTGAAGCTGCTTTCGCCTTTGCTGTTTTTCCAGCTCAGCGGAGCGATGCTGATGCTAGGGTTACCTTTGAGCAACAGTGGCAGATTTGCCGCCAGCAGTTCAGTTGCCTGCTGCTGATAAACCGCCGGATCCAGATCACCTGCCTGCGCCAGCAACTGCTGTGACTGCTGGTTGTAGCTGTCTGAGAAGGTTTTCAGTGCGGCGCCATCAAGGCCGCTGATTTTCACGGTCAGTTTGCCCGAGCCGAAATCTGCGCCCTGAATTTTCAGTGCATCAAGGGTGTAATCCTGCTGACCCTGAATGTTGCTGCCATCTTCACTGAACTTGCTTACCAGTTTGAAGTTATCCAGAGAGGCGGCATCTTTGCCATCAATGTTAACGAGAATCTGTTTAACGGTCAGATTCTGGTCGCCAACGCTGACTTTAAACTTGCCCTGATGGGTATCGCTGTCGAGAGAGAAACCCTTCAGGGTGACTTTTTCAAGCTGACCGAATTGGTTCTGTGAAGTCAGCGCGATGCTGTCACTTTTGCCATCGAGGGTCATTTTTGTCAGGTCTTTATCAACGGCGACATTGATGTCAGCGCCGCCAAATTGCAGTTTGCTGTTGTTCTTGTCGTAATCAACCGCAATGATATTGATGGCTGAAGCGCTGCCACCGCTGTAAGAAACGCGGGTATCAGCCGTGACCAGAGATTTGCCTTTGGTGACGTCAAACAGCGGTTTCAGTGTTGGGGTGTTTTGCAGTTCTGAATGCACTGAAGCCATGCTTGGGATCAGGTTAAATTTTTTCAGCTGGGCTGCGGGGAAAGGGCCGTGATCGATAGTTTCGATAAAAGCAATTTCATCACCGGTTTTCAGCGCGCTGGTTCCTGCTGCGGCCGCGGCGGCATCAGGTTTCAGGACAATGCGCACATGGCTGCTGAACAGACCACGTTGATAATCCTGATAGGAAACGGTAACCCCGGCTTTCGGGAAGGCTGATTGCAGCTGGCTGTTGGCATTCGTGGTGACTTCCGCCATATGCTGTTCGATCATCTTACCTGTGTACCACGAGACGCCTGTCCAGGCCGCGCCAAGGACCACAATGACGCTTACAGCGACTAACGATTTTTTCATAGTTCTGTTCATCCTTAGAAAATGTCCCGAAAATAAATAACGCCTTACGGCGCCATTTATTGTGGGTGAAGTCGGGCCTAAATGGCAAATTTTTCACTAAAATGAGATATTTCGCCTCACAGGCCCTCTGACTATTTTATCTATTCAGTCGTTAAAGACGGTTAAATACCCGTGCAATACGGCCATTACCGCTGACGTTGACCGGCGATTCGCTGGCCGACAGATAGCAGGATTCACCCGCCTTCAGCACCTGCGTCTCTTCACCTTTCGTCAGTACCGCCTGACCTTCAATACAGAACACAATGGCGGCGCTCTGCTGGGCCAGCGTCTGTTCGGTGGCGGACAGGTTATGAATCGAGAAAGCAAAATCCTCGACAGGAATTGGGAAGTTGAGTTCATCACCGTGCTTAACCGGGGTGGTCAGCAACTCACTGGCCGGTTTGGCGGTAAATTTCAGATTCGCCAGTAATTCAGGCACGTCGATGTATTTAGGCGTCAGGCCCGCGCGCAGCACGTTATCGGAGTTTGCCATGACTTCGAGTGAAACCCCGTTAAGATAAGCGTGCGGCGTTTCGGCATACAGAAACATACCTTCGCCCGGTTGCAGCGTGATCACATTAAGCAGCAACGGTGAGAACAGGCCGCTGTCATCAGGGTAAAACTCACTGATACTGCGGATCGTGTCCCACGGCTGGCCTTTCTGATTATTGAGCGCAGATTTCAGTACGCCAAGCGCCAGCGATTTCGCTTCGCCTTCAAGGCTGAGCAAACCGGCGAACAGGGTACGCAGGTGGTCTACATCCGGATGCGTCAGGAATTCGGCAATGTGCGGATTCGCGCCTGACACCGGCTGCAACAGCGAAACAATGTCGCTTAATTCACGAAAACCGTTCATTGCCTGGAAAGGGGTCAGGGCATAGACCAGCTCGGGTTTATGGTTGGGATCTTTGTAATTACGCTCTGCGGCATCGAGTGGAATACCCGCGGCGTTCTCTTTGGCAAAACCAATTTCAGCGGCGCGTTTACTCGGGTGAACCTGAATTGACAATGGCTGATCGGCGCACAGCACTTTAAACAGGAAAGGCAGTTCCCCAAAACGTTCCGCGACTTTCTTGCCCAGTTCGTGTTCGAGGTTGGCGCTGATTTGCGCGCGCAGGGAAATTTCCTGTCCTTCGGCATTGTTGACGTGCGAACTGCTTTTCGGATGGGCACCCATCCACAATTCTGCCATCGGTTTGCCGTCTGGATTGGCAATACCATACAGCTTGGTCAATGCGTCCGTACTGCCCCAGGCGTAATGTTGTACGCCATTGTTCATTTTTTGCATATTTCGTCCTGAAATCCCGCTGAGTGTGGGATGAATATAAAGAAAATGTCTGTTGCGTAGTAAACAATGACCTCACCCGCTTAAGCAACTCCTGATGAAGAAAAAGTGCGGTGAGAGCTAAATCCCATAATTCCGTAGCCAGGGCATTATACCTTGAGGATATATGTCACTATACTCGACGGGCCGCCGGTGAAGGTAATGCGTGGGAGCGCAAGGCGGCAACCCTGCAGAACATATAAACATTCATTAAAGAGTGCTAAGGAGACAGTAATGGCAGCAGCGACTCGCATTGAAAAAGACTCAATGGGTCCAATCGACGTACCGGCAGATAAGCTTTGGGGTGCACAGACGCAGCGTTCACTCGAACATTTCCGTATCTCTTCTGAAAAAATGCCTGAAGCCCTGATCCACGCGCTGGCGCAAACCAAGCGTGCAGCGGCCTGTGTGAATATGGATTTAGGTCTGCTCCCGGCCGAACGTGGCAACGCCATTATTGCCGCTGCCGATGAAGTGCTGGCAGGCCAGCACCCGACCGAGTTCCCGCTGGCCATCTGGCAGACCGGTTCCGGTACGCAAACTAACATGAATATGAACGAAGTGCTGGCTAACCGGGCGAGTGAAATCCTCGGTGGCGAGCGCGGCGAAGGGCGTAAAGTTCACCCGAACGATGATGTGAACAAGAGCCAAAGCTCCAACGACGTTTTCCCAACGGCTATGCACGTCGCGGCAGTGATCGAACTGCGCGAAACCCTGCTGCCTGAGCTGAAAGAGTTGCACAAAACGCTGGCGGCTAAATCTGAAGCCTTCAAAAATATCGTGAAAATCGGCCGTACCCACCTGCAGGACGCCACGCCGCTGACGCTGGGCCAGGAGATTTCTGGCTGGGTTGCGATGCTGGCTCACAGCATGGTTCATATCGAAGCGAGCATCCCGCACATTGCCGAACTGGCGCTGGGCGGCACCGCAGTCGGCACCGGTCTGAATACCCACCCGGAATACGCAGTTCGTGTCGCTAAGGCGCTTGCTGAACAAACCAAGCAGCCTTTCGTGACGTCCCCGAACAAATTCGAAGCGCTGGCAACCTGTGATGCTCTGGTTCACGGCCATGGTGCCCTGAAAGGACTGGCGGCATCGCTGATGAAAATTGCCAACGACGTACGCTGGTTATCTTCCGGTCCACGCTGCGGCATTGGTGAAATCTCTATTCCGGAAAACGAACCAGGCAGCTCCATCATGCCGGGCAAAGTGAACCCGACCCAGTGCGAAGCCATGACCATGTTGTGCGCTCAGGTGCTGGGCAACGACGTTGCGGTTAACATTGGCGGCGCGTCCGGTAACTTCGAGCTGAACGTATTCCGTCCGATGGTGATTCACAACTTCCTGCAATCCATCCGCCTGCTGGCCGACGGTATGCGTGGTTTCAACGAGCACTGCGCCGTGGGTATTGAACCTGTGCGTGACCGTATCACCCAGTTACTCAACGAGTCGCTGATGCTGGTAACGGCACTTAATACTCATATCGGTTATGACAAAGCCGCTGAAATCGCCAAGAAAGCTCATAAAGAAGGTTTGACCCTTAAAGGCTCAGCACTGAAACTCGGTTACCTGACCGAAGCTCAGTTCGACGAGTGGGTACGTCCGGAAGACATGGTAGGAAGCATGAAGGGGTAAAACTGGGGTCAGTTTAACCACCTTTTAAGCGGGGCCAGATTAGCGTCTGGCCCCGTTTTTTTGTTTTAATTGCAAATCTGCATTAAGGTCAAAACCGCGGGCGCCGGCCCACACCGGCTCCGGGGCCGCGCGCGTCCCCTGAGAGCTCCGCGCTATAAAAAATAACCGCTACGCAGGTCACAATGGCTGTGTTTCAGGTACCACCGTGACAGCCGCCCCAAGTTCTTAATCTTGAATTTAGGTTTGAAGATTTAACTCTTTAAAAGCAGCGTTGGGTTGTCCCCAACATCACCACCGTAATTCCCTCCCCGAATACTCGATGAAGTGATGCCCGCCTTTGCCGCGCCATGCTTCGAACTGATCAACAATGCCTCCGGTACTTTCGGCAATAGTCAGCGTGGCATTCTCGCCACCCATATCGGTTTGTACCCAACCTGGATGAACGGATAACAGCGTCTGCCCGTGCTGGTCAGTTGTCGCCTTCAGACCGCGTGTCAGCATGTTTAACGCCGCTTTGCTGGCGGAATAAAGCGGATAGGTTGCCACGTCATTTTCGTTCAGACTGGCCAGCTCCGAAGTCATCAGGGCCATGATGCCGGTTTTAGGCCTCAGTAAAGGAAGTAACTCTGCAGCGCAGCGGACGGGTGAAAAAGTGTTGCTCATAAACAGCTGCATAATCTCGTCGTCGCTGGCTTTTGTGACATCCTGATGGTCTGGTCCGAATACGCCGGCATTGATGAAAATCAGATCAAAACGGCTGTCTGAAAGAACCTCTTTTACCGCGTGTCTTTCTGCCGGTTTATTGATATCCAGCTTCAGCCACTCTACGGAAGCCGGGGTGCCATGGGGTGTTGTACCACGGGTGGTAGCGGTGACCTGCCAGCCCCGATCAGCGAGTTCATTCACTGTGCCTAAACCAATGCCACGCGATGCGCCGATAATCAGGGCGTTGAAGGAGTCAGTCATATTTGTCCTTTATCGTTAAGGGAGTGAGCAAAAAATGCCGGAACGTTTGTCTTCCGTGAAGTGTAGTTTCATATTGTCTGTCCCGTCAGCGTGCGTACAGTGGTTTTCTCAGAAAAGATAAAGGTGAATAAAGCATGATCGCCATGAAATGTTTAACTCTTGGATTTGTCTGTGTTCTTTTGCTTTCATTCGGCTACAGCTACGCCAAAGCCACCCAGAACCGGGAGCAACCCGCCGGGCAGAACTGGTCAACGGCAAGAAGGGACTCAGCAGGGATCGCGCCGGATCCACATAAACTGAAAAGTATCGCCATCGTTCAGATTTACATTGCGCCGACTTACGGCTGGCGCGGGCTGGTGGCGGTGCATCCGTGGATTATTTTCAAGCGTGAAGGGGAAACTGAGTTCACCCGCTACGACGTTATCAGCTGGGGTAGCACCAATGTAGTTCGCCGCGACTACGCCATCCCCGACGGTTACTGGTTTGGTTCACAGCCTGACCTGCTGGTGGAACACCGTGGCGCGCAGGCGCAAGCGATGATCCCCAGGATTGAAGCGGCCGTTAAAAGTTATCCTTTCCCGCATACCTACCATGCATGGCCGGGACCGAACAGCAATACTTTTATGGCGCATATAGGGCGCGAAGTCCCTGAGCTACAGTTAGATCTTCCGTCGAATGCCATCGGTAAAGATTACCGCGCTATCACCAATCCGGTTGGCCTGCCGCCTTCCGGCCGTGGCGTGCAGATTTCACTTCTTGGTCTGCTGGGTGTGACTTTGGGTGTGGAAGAGGGGATCGAGGTGAACGTTCTGGGGCTTAACTTAGGCGTAGACATCAAAAATCCGGCACTGCGGTTACCGTTCGTGGGGCGTGTTGGATAAGTTTTCAGATGGCGCTCCGAATTCGCTTTTTAAATCTTTAAATTCAAATTCAAATTCAAATTCAAATCAAGGTCGTGGGCGTCGGCCCACACCGACTTGGGGCGGCCAATCGCCGCCGCCCCAAGACCCCGGGCTCTTTCATGGAACACCTGCAGCTGCGCTGGTCACAATGGCCGTGTTCCAGGGATCAAGACGATAGCCGCAAACTCCGCCGCTGTGCGGCACTCTCATTTCGGGTTCGGACCAGCTCGGAAAAACACTCTCGCCGTTTCTCACCGCTCACTCGACGTCGTTTTGAACGCGGCCGAGGCTTTTTCAAATTCAAAACCAGTGTGGTGTTGACCTTCAAAATGTCGAGACCGCATTCAAAAATGGCGCTGAGTAAGTGGTTCGAGACCTGAGGCTCGAACCCGCAGCGAAGGCACCGCCTAAGCGGCGGCATTTTGCGGCTATAACAGAAGTGACTGGAACACGGCCATCCTGATTCAGCGATAGCACGCAGTTTAAAAACGCAGGGTTCCAAAGGAGGTTCGTTTAAACCTCCTTTGGGCCAGTGTGCGCGGCGAGCCCACGGTTTTGAAGTTGAAGTTGAAGTTGAAGGGGGTTAGGGGAATCCCCTGATCACTCGACTTTTTCTTTAAACTCGCAAAGGTCCTCGATCAAACACGATCCACAGCGTGGCTTCCTCGCGATACACGTATAACGCCCGTGCAGGATAAACCAGTGGTGGCAGTCGAGTTTGAACTCGGAAGGGACAACCTTCAGCAGTTTGTCTTCAACGTCCTCTACAGTCTTGCCGGGAGCAAAACGGGTGCGGTTACAGACGCGGTAAATGTGGGTGTCGACGGCGATGGTCGGCCAGCCGAAGGCGGTGTTGAGCACTACGTTGGCAGTTTTGCGCCCGACGCCCGGAAGGGCCTCGAGGGCGGCGCGGTCTTCCGGGACTTCGCTGTTGTGTTTTTCCAGCAAAATCCGGCAGGTTTTGATTATGTTCTCGGCTTTGGCGTTGAACAGACCGATGGTCTTGATGTACTCCTTCACGCCGTCTACGCCGAGTTCGAGCATCGCCGCGGGTGTATTAGCAACCGGATAAAGCTTCGCGGTAGCCTTGTTCACGCTGACGTCAGTGGCTTGCGCTGAAAGCAGCACAGCGATCAACAGTTCGAACGGGGTGGTGTAAACCAGTTCGGTGGTCGGATGCGGGTTGTTTTCCCGCAGGCGGCTGAGAATAGCGATGCGTTTTTCTTTATTCATGAGGCATTGCCCGCGCTGCCATTGGGCAGGGTTGCCTGCCGGGCAGCGGCCTCAATTTTGGCGGCTTGTTTGGCTTTCTGGCGCTGATCAATCAGGTACTTGCCTGCCAGTAACAGCCCAAGGCCAATAAATGCGCCCGGTGGCAGCATCGCCAGCAGGAACGGATTATCCAGATGAATCACTTCGACGCGCAGCACCTTGGCCCAGCTGCCGAGCAATAAATCTGCGCCATTAAACAGCAAGCCGCTGCCCAGAATTTCACGCATCGAGCCCAAAACGAACATGGCTGCCGTTGCGCCCAGGCCGGTCATCATGCCATCGAGGGCGGCCAGATGTACCGGGCTGCTGGCTGCGCAGGCTTCGGCGCGGCCTACCACAATACAGTTGGTCACGATAAGCGGGATGAAAATCCCCAGCGCCTGATAGAGACCAAAGGCGTAGGCGTTGATCAGCATCTGCACGGTGCTGACCACGGAGGCGATAATCAGCACGTAAATAGGAATACGGATCTCATTGGGCACCCAGCGGCGGAATGCAGAGATCATGGCGTTGGTGCAGGTCAGCACCAGCGTGGTCGCCAACCCCAGGCCAAGGGCGTTGGTCGCCGTCGAGGTGACCGCCAGCAATGGGCACAGGCCCAGCAGCTGCACCAGCGAGGAGTTATTGGTCCACAGACCCTGAACAATTATCTTCTTGGCTTCACTCATCACGGGCTCCACAAGGGGTGAGGTGGGAAAGCTGAGACGGCACCGTCTCGATAAACAGTGACGTGCGTTTCACTGAACGTACCACGGCACGCGGGGTGATGGTCGCACCGGTAAACTGGTCATACATGCCGCCATCTTTTTTTACCGCCCAGCGCGCATCGTCAGGACCGTTAATAATCTGGCCAGCGAAGCTTTTGATCCAATCTGAAATACGCAATTCAATTTTGTCACCCAGCCCCGGCGTTTCATGCTGTTCCAGCACGCGGGTACCGTAAACTTTGCCATGAAAATCCGCTGCAACCAACAGCTGAATGGCACCGGAGTAACCGTCAGGCGCGGTGGTTTCAATGGCGGCGGCCACCGGCTGACCGTTTTTGCGCGCCAGATAGAGGCGGTGAGGCGTAGCGCTGCCGAGTGATTCATCGGTGACGTTGTAACACTCATTTTGCATATCATTATCATAGACATCCGACGGGATCACTTCGTCGAACAAATTCTTCTGCTGCAACAGCGCCTGATGCTCAATGGTCGGTTTGGTGAGCATATTGACGACCGCCGTCATGCCGGTCATCAGTGCGCCGAATACCGCCAGCGTAACGCCGTGGCGGCGCATGGTCTGTAAGATTTTGCCTTTTTCCATGCTGTCCTCAGCGGTGCCCGTAAACGCGCGGTTGGGTGTAGTGATCAATCAGCGGTACGGTAATGTTCGCCAGCAAAACGGCGAAGGCGATCCCGTCCGGATAACCGCCGTAAGTGCGGATAAGCCATACCAGCAGGCCGATCAGTGCGCCGAAGATCAGGCGGCCTTTCGGCGTGGTTGACGCGGTCACCGGATCGGTGGCGATAAAGAACGCACCCAGCATGGTCGCGCCGGAGAACAGGCCAATCATTGGCGGCGGATAGGCTTGCGGCGATAAACCCCAGGCCAGCGCAGCGCAGAAGGTCAGCATCACTAACATACTGACCGGAATGTGCCAGCTGATGATCTTTTTCGCCATCAGGAACAGGCCACCGGCCAGAAAGCCAAGGTTGATCCACTGCCAGCCCAGACCGGCCAGAATGCCGCTAAACAGCGGCTCAGACAGTACCTGGTCGGCGCTGTGGCCGGAGCGTAGTCCGGTTTTGAAGGCATCCAGCGGCGTGGCCTGCGTGACACCATCGACATTCATCTGTAACTGATAGGCGGTTAAGTCCTGACTGTTATGGCCGGTAAATATGGTCATCAGCGTATCAGCAAAGCTGACGTGGTGATGTTGCAATGCGTCCGGCGGCAACCAGGTGGTCATCTGTACCGGGAAGGAGATCAGCAGCACCACATAACCGACCATCGCCGGATTGAAAGGGTTCTGGCCCAGACCGCCGTATAACTGCTTGGCGATCACAATGGCGAATACCGTACCAATAACCACCATCCACCACGGCGCGAGGGGGGGCAGGCTGATACCGAGTAAGACCGCAGTCAGCAGCGCCGTGTTATCTCCCAGACGCTTTTTGACCGGCATTTTACGCAGTTGCAACACAGCGCCTTCGGTCAGCAGGGCGATGATAATCGCCAGAGCCAGTTGGACCAGCGTGCCATAGCCAAAGAACCACACCTGCGCCAGCAGGCCTGGAATACAGGCTAAAATCACCATCAGCATGATAGTACTGGTGTTTTGCCGGTTATGGGTGAAAGGAGAACTCGCGATTCTGAAGGCCATTTATTCCTCGTTCGACATTGTCTGAGCGGCGGCTTTACGCGCCTTAACCCGTGCGATCGCAGCAGCCACAGCGGCTTTGCGTGGATCGCTTTCTTGTTGTGTTGGTTCTGATGCCACTTCTTCAGACGTCTCTTCCTGCGCGGCGGCTTTTTTGGCCTTCGCACGGGCAATGGCTGCCGCCACGGCGGCTTTACGTTTGTCATCGGCAGAGGGTTCAGCCGGTGACGGTGTCACGGAAAGAGTGCTGTCGGTGGCTTCCACCACCACGCCGGTATTTCCGGCTTTTTTGGCTTTTACTCTGGCGATAGCGGCCGCTACGGCGGCTTTGCGGGCGCTGTCATCATCAGTCTGCACCGGTGCGGACGGTGTGGTCACCGGCTCAGCCGCCACGGGGATCTCCTGAGTCGCGGCGGCTTTTTTCGCTTTGGCGCGGGCAATCGCCGCGGCCAGCGCAGCCTGACGCGGATCGACATCGGCGGCACTTTCCTGCGCCTCACCGGCCGTTACGACTTCAGTATTTTGGGCTTTCTCTGCTACCGACGTGCCGGGTTTCACCGCCGATTTCTGGTGCTTCTCTTCGCGGGCCTGCTTCTCGCGTTCCATACGAGCCTGTTTGGCTTCGAAACGCGCTTTGGCCTCGGTGGCTTTGGCGGTTTCTAAATCCACGGCGCGGATCTCGGCTTTCTCCTGCCGGTAATATTGCACCAACGGAATGTTGCTCGGGCAGACGTAGGCGCAGGCACCGCATTCTATACAGTCGAAAAGATTATGATTACGCGCTTTCTCGTGTTCCTGACCGCGGCTGAACCAGTAGAGTTGCTGCGGCAGCAACCCTGCCGGGCAGGCGTCGGCGCACAGGCTGCAACGGATACAGGCTTCTTCCGGCTCAGACTCGCCCATCTCACTTTCCGACGGGGCCAGCAGGCAGTTGGAGATTTTCACTACCGGCACGTCAAGGGATGGCAGGGTGAAGCCCATCAGCGGGCCGCCCATGATCACCATCTTCTGGATACCCTGCGGGCGCAGCGCGCCTTCGGTCATCAGGTCGGCAATCGGGGTCCCCAGACGTGCCCAGACGTTGCCCGGCCTACCCATAGCTTCGCCCGTCAGCGTCACGACACGTTCAATCAGCGGTTCGCCGTCGATAATGGCGCGTTTAATGGCAAACACGGTACCGACGTTCTGCATTAATACGCCAATGTGCGACGAGTGGTGGCCTTTCGGTACTTCGAGGCCAGTCAGAATTTTGGTCAGCTGCTTGGCACCGCCGGACGGGTATTTGGTCGGCACTACGCGCAGTTCAATCGTTACGCCGTCTGTTTTTTCAGCGTTAATAGCTTGTTTCAGCGCACGAATAGCATCAGGTTTGTTGTCTTCAATGCCGATGATCACCCGCTCAGGGTTGAGCATATGGCAAAGAATACGCGTACCTTCGAGGATCTCTGCGGCATGCTCCTGCATCAGTCGGTCATCAGCGGTGATGTAAGGCTCGCATTCAGCGGCGTTGAGGATCAGCGTGCGGGTAGAAGTCAGTCCGCCCTGAAGCTTGCTGGCGGTCGGGAATCCGGCACCGCCAAGACCCGCAATACCAGCCTGATGAATCCGCGCGTTCAGTTCTGTCGCTTCAAGCTGACGATAATCGGTGACAACGTCACGTTCAGCCCAGCAATCTTCGCCGTCGGCATGAAGCAGTACACACAGCTCTTTCAGACCGGACGGATGCGCGGTGATATGCGGTTCAATAGCGGTGATAACGCCCGATGTCGGGGCATGAATGGGAACAGTGCGGCCACGGCCTGTCGTCAGCGGCTGGCCTTTTAATACCCGATCACCCGATTTCACGCACAGTTCGCCTTCGGGGCCGAGATGCTGCTGAAGAGGAATAATAAAGTGCTCAGATAACGGCACACGACGCAGAGGAACGTGGCTCGACTGGGTCTTCATTTCAGGCGGATGAATACCGCCGTCGAAGTCCCACAGCTTGTCTTTTTTGAGCGCAGAAAACAGATTAAACATGACGTTCCGCTTACTCCGCATGAATGACTTGCACCGGAATGGATTTCATATCCCACTTCCAGTTGGCGGTGGTGGTTTTAATCGGCAGCATTTCTATGCAGTCGGTCGGACAGGGGGCGACGCACAGGTCGCAGCCGGTGCATAAATCGGTGATCACGGTATGCACCGCGCGGGTGGCTCCTACGATGGCGTCAACCGGGCAAGCCTGAATGCATTTCGTGCAGCCGATACAGTTACTTTCGTCGATATAGGCCACGGTGCGTACAGGCACCGCCGTCGCAACGTCATCACCCAGCGGCTGAGGGTCAACGTTGAGCAGGGCGGCGAGTTTCAGCATCACCGCTTCGCCACCGGGCACACATTTATTGATGTTATCGCCATTGGCGACCGCTTCGGCATAAGGCTTACAGCCGGGGTAACCGCACTGGGCGCACTGACTCTGCGGCAGGATATCGTCAATCTGATCGACAACAGGATTGCCTTCAACGGCAAAGCGGCGCGACGCATAGCCCAGCAGCAGTCCGAAGACCAATGCCAGTGCCGTCAGCGCGCCAATCGCAACCCACAGTTCAAACATTAGAATTTCACCAGACCGGTAAAGCCCATAAAGGCCAGTGACATCAGGCCCGCGGTGACCAGCGCAATGGACGAACCTTTGAACGGCGCAGGCACGTCAGCCACAACCAGGCGCTCGCGGATAGCGGCAAACAGTACCATCACCAGCGAGAAACCGAGCGACGCGGCAAAGCCATACAGCGCGGACTGCATGAAGTTGTGTGCCTGATTAATGTTGAGCAAGGCCACGCCCAGCACCGCGCAGTTGGTGGTGATAAGCGGCAGGAAGATACCCAGCAGGCGGTAAAGTGACGGGCTGGTTTTGCGCACGACCATTTCGGTGAACTGCACGACAACGGCGATCACCAGAATAAAGGCCATGGTGCGCAAATAAACCAGACCCAGCGGCATCAGGACGAAGGTGTTAACAATCCACGAGCAGATATTCGACAACGTAATGACGAATGTTGTGGCTAATCCCATGCCGATAGCGGATTCGAGTTTTTTGGATACACCCATAAACGGACATAAACCGAGAAACTTAACCAAAACAAAGTTGTTCACCAGCACGGTGCCGACGAACAGTAACAGGTAAGAAGTCATGACATTGCCTGAAAATAACGGGAAATAGATCAGTGTCTGACCCCAGAGGCAGACGCTACAACCGCTTATTATCTGAAATAAGCGCCCCGGGGACAACGGGGTAACCGCAGGGTTATTCGGTAAAAGTCTCTTTCACCCGGCGTGAGCGTTTGAAATAAGGCACCAGCAGGGCCGCCGCTAACAACGCCAGCAGCAAATTACGCACCGCCATATCGTCAGTCACCGGCGAGAAGGCGAAAGCTTTCACGGAAAGCAGCACGGTACATAACAGCCAGATGATAAACATCTTCGGTACCACACGGGTACGTTTGCAAAATTGCCACAGCACCGCGACGGTAAAGGCTCCCATCGCAAGCGTCGTCACAACCGAGAAGTACCATTGCAGGGTAAATGCCTGCGAATTGGTTAGCAGGTAATCCCGTGACTCCGGTATAAACAGTGCCATCGAGAACAGCACCAGCATCAGCACAACGCTCATCAGCGTAACAATCAGATACGCCAGCGGAGCCAGTAACCAGCCGCCAATGCGCTTATTGTTTTTTTCACTTGTGATCGGTTGTTGAGACATAGTCAGCCTTTGGTTCGATGCAGAATAATGGCAGGTGTTACCCGTTTAATCAGGACAACCCCATCTTATAAGGCGCAGAAGTTTACCCTGAGATGCTGTATGGCTCTATCGTATTCATGTGATTGATGGGATGAGGGGAACATTGTATTGCAGGGAGTACGGGCGCAGGAGTCTGCGCCCGAATGCGAAAATTAATGCAGGGGAATAAACACTTCGGTGGCGATCACGACCACAATCAGCCCGACGAGTACCGGAACGGAGGTGCGTTTCACCACGTCGAACGGGGAGATTTTTGCCATGCCGGCCACGGCGACAATCACGCCGGAGACCGGAGAGATAGTGCGGCCCAGATTGGACGCCTGCAACATTGGGATCACCAGATATTCCGGGTTGATGCCCATTTTTACCGCCAGCTTAGGGATGAGTTCGACGAAAGCGTAAAACGAGGCATTACCGGAACCGGTCGTCATGGCCGCCAGCACGGTGATAGTCACCAGCACCAGCATCATCACGATGCTGCCGGAACCGACGTTTTGCGCCAGACCGATCAAGCTGCTGATAAAACCCACTGTACTCAATCCCTGCGCAAAAACGCCCGCCGCGACGAGCAGCATGACCACGTTTGCAAAAGCATCGGCCATACCGCGGTAGGCCACGTCCAGACCGGCAAACACCGCTTTGCCGTTGCGGTTACGCACAGTTTCGATGATGGCGGTCAGGAACATACAGATCACTAAAATGGTGATGATATGCAGATTCGGGCCCCATTTGCCGTCGAACACCAGCACGCCGACAATCGGTGTGAAGGGTAAAATGGCGTAGAACCACGGTGCATTGGTTTCGACCGGCGTGGTTTCGGTTTCGACAATGACGGGTTCATTGCCCGCTTCGCGTTTGTCAAGATAGCGTTGCCAGAAGAAGTGCGCGATGGCCATCGCCACAATAGCGGCGATGGAGATGGGCAGGGTGGCTTTGAAGGCAAAATCCACCAGGGACATATTGGAAGCCTGCGCTGCCAGTACGACATCGCCTGAGGTTGGGGACAAAATAATCGCCGCAGGAGAGGCGCAAATAGCCGCTGCCGCACCGCGGCTGATGCCGACGTTGACCATAATCGGGAACAGGGTGGCCATCAGCAACACACCAAGACCGGTCGCGGAGGAGACGGCCAGTGACATCAGGCAGGCCAGAATATACGCCGCCACCATCAGAACATAGGGGGAATTAATCATCGACAGCGGACGGGAGGCCAGTCTGACAACCACATCATTGGCACCGATATGCGTCATATAAGCTGCAAACCCGCACAGCATCATGATCATCATCCCGAGATCGCCACCGCGGCTCATCAGCAGAATTTTCACATATTCGACGATATCCGTCGTATTCCAGCCGGTAGATTTTGCCCCTTCAGGCAAGACACTATGGCCCATCAGTGCGCTGATAATCAGCAGTAATAAACCGCCGACCATCAGTACGCCGGTCGGCGAATAACCTTTGATGATGTAGCGGCCCACGGCCACCGTGACCACCAGTCCTATCAGTAAATCCCACATGATTTTAGGTCCCCGGAAATGGTAAGAAAATACAAAGGCGGGCACTTTGCACAATCCCGGGGGCTACCGTCCATGACGGTTATCAATGAATTGTTGGTCTGCTATCGGTAGAAGCCATAAATGTGAGACAAAGACGCTAAATACAAAAAAAATCATTCATATATCTGGTCCGCCGACCAGTCGGTATAAAGATGAAGCCGCTTAATCAGCAAATTCAGCGGCTGGGCATCCGGCTTGTACTTGTGTTTGACCGCAGCCGCGTCGTAATCCGGCAGTTCGCCGAGTTTGGGGAGCTGGAACGTCGGCGTTTTAAGACATAAAGCGATAAGCGGCATCGGGCAGGGGTGCTGTACTTGTTTCTGGCTGTTGCGGTACCACACGCGGGCGATGGGCTGAACCTTCACCGGGCGTTTAATCTTCAGCACGGCATGTTCGGGGATGCGTTTAACGTCATTGATTTCGCGCGTAATGTTGTCTGTCCACTGCTCGCGGGTGTAGGGCGGGACGGAACGCCCGGCATTCAGGCTTTTATCCAGTTGCGCCAGAACTTCCTCACGGCTGACATTCTTGATGATGTGCTTATTGGCCCAGCCGAAGCGCACGGAGTCCGGATCATTAAGGAAGGAAATCGTCCGATAGGCATTCAGGGTGATCAATCCACGCAGATGAGTGTGCACAAACTCAAAGCGCTGCTCACGCGCCAGGCCGGATTCCACCGTCACAATGTGTTCCAGTTCTGCCTTCAGCTTATTGACCTCTTCAATCAGCAGCAGGGCAGCCTGATGTTCTGCTGCATCCACCGCGTAACACAGTACGCCAGGAAGACGGACGGCCGATTTACTGCTGATATTCTCCCCCTGATGATGGATAAACAGATTCTGAAAATGTTGCAGCGCCAACTGATGGGCAGCTTCACCCATATGCGGTGTGACCTGAATACGCTCGGCCGGATTGTGCTCTTCGCCTTTGGCAATCTCCGGCAGGCTGAATACGCGCGCCTGCAATAAATCGAGCTGCTTTAATAAACGGCTGAGATCGCCCAAAGCCAGTTCAAGTTCGTTAAAACACCCGTTCATCCGGGCAATCAGATCATAATCCGCCATGCACCCTCCATTTAGTTACAACATACAATATAGTGCAAAACAACTGAATGTGCACACCTCAATAAACGTGAATAACCCTGAGTGCCGTGGCGAAATGTCTGGCAGAGGGAAAAGGGCGCGAACGCCCTGACAGGAGAAAAGACTCACTGTGGATTTCAGGCGATAATCGGGCGGGCTTCCGTAAGGCGCATTAAGCGGTAACCCACAATAATCGCCACAATCAGCATCAGACTGATAAACGCGGTGATGCCGTACCAGCCAAAACTGTTCCAGAAATAGCCGCCTAACGTCCCGGCCACGCTGGAACCCGCGTAATAGGAGAATAAATAGAGCGACGAGGCTTGTCCTTTGGCCCTGCGGGCGCGGCGGCCAATCCATCCGCTGGCGACCGAGTGTGCGGCAAAGAAACCTCCGGTCACTAACACCATGCCAATGAAAATCACCCAGACCGGTGAAAATGCGGTGATTAGGATCCCAACCAGCATCAGTGCCGTAGAGCCGATCAGCACCGGCCCGCGGCCATAGACGCCGGTCAGCGCACCGGCTTTCGGCGAACTGTAAGTGCCCATCAGATAGACCACCGAAATGACGCCGACCACCGCCTGGCTGAGATGATAGGGGGAACTGAGCAACCGGTAGCCGATGTAGTTAAACATGGTGACAAAACTGCCCATCAGCAGAAAACCTTCGGCAAACAGCATCGGCAGGCCGCTGTCACGCCAGTGCAGCTTAAAGTTAATCAGCATTTTCTGCGGCTTCAGTGAGCTGGGGCGAAAGTGTTTTGAAGGCGGTAAAATACGCCAGAACATAATGGCCGATGCCAGCGCAAACAGCCCGACCACCGCAACGGCAATACGCCATGAGAAGAAATCTGTCAGCACGCCACTGACCAGACGCCCGCTCATGCCGCCGATTGAATTACCGCTGATATAAAGACCCATTGAGAAGGCCACGACGCTCGGGTGGATCTCTTCACTGAGATAGGTCATCGCGACGGCCGCCACGCCGCTGAGCGACAGCCCGATCAGCGCGCGCATCAGTAAAATGGCATTCCAGCTCTGCATAAGGGCGCAAATCAGCGTACAGATGGCGGCCAGCATCAGCGCCACAACCATCACCGACTTGCGGCCCACGGCGTCTGAGACCGGCCCGGTAAACAGCAAACCCATCGCCATTAGCCCGGTCGATAACGACAGCGACAGGCTACTGGTTGCCGGTGACACGCCGAAATCTTGCGAGAGGACTGGCAAAATAGGCTGCACGCAGTAGAGCAGGGCAAAGGTTGCCAGCCCTGCGGAGAACAACGCCAGCGTCACCCGGATAAACTGCGGCGTACCACGTTTTATAAAGGGCGTTTTTGATAACGGGGATAATGCAGATGAGGACGAGCCGCGGATTATTTCGTCATCGTTGACCGAACTCCCCTGACTGACAGAAGCGTGGCTGAGATCTGAAGCAGCAGATTTACGCCCGGTAGTGTTCACTGAAAGTCCTTAGCGGATGCATTCCATACAACTAAATTTTAAAATGTATGAAAATTTTATCAGGGCGACTTATTTTGTCTAATATATTAATCTCTATGAAACAATACATTTAAGATCTCAATCAGCCGCCATGAACCATATCGAACTGCGCCATTTACGCTACTTTATTGCCGTTGCCGATGAGCTGCATTTCGGGCGCGCGGCCCAGAGACTCCATATCTCTCAACCCCCGCTGAGCCAGCAGATTCAGGCGCTGGAAGCCCATATTGGCGCTCAGCTGTTTAACCGTAATAACCGCAATGTGAGTCTGACTCAGGCCGGTGAAAGTTTTCTTAAAGAGGCGCGGCAAATCATTGGTCGTGTGAATGATGCTTCATTGCAGGCGGCAAAAATCCATCGCGGTGAGGCGGGGAATCTGACACTTGGTCTCACCTCATCAGCTCCCTTTCTGCGCCGTGTGCAGCGGACTATTCAGCGCTTTCATCTGCTGTACCCTGAAGTGAATATCCGTATTGAAGAGATGAACAGCACCCAGCAGATTGAACCATTGCTGGAAGGGCGTATTGATCTGGGCGTAATGCGTAACCGCCTGTTGCCCGATACCCTGCATCACCAGCTGCTGCTGTCAGAGCCTCTGGTGGCCGTGGTCCACGAAGACAACCCGCTGGTGAATTTGCCGGAAGGGGAGCTGACATTCCATCATCTGGCGGACCAGCCGTTTGTGTTCTTCTCTAAAGACGCCGGAACTTCATTGTATGACGATATCCGCACGCTGCTGAGTTCGCAGGGGATCACACCATTTATTACTCAGGAGGTCGGCGAACCTCTGACTATCATCGGGCTGGTGTCAGCCGGTCTCGGTGTCTCGATTTTACCGGCGTCCTATTTACGGATTCAGGTCGATGGCGTGCGCTATTTACGTTTTGGAAAACAGCTGGGCACCACGCAAGTTTGGATGGTGAATCACCGCCATCGTCCCGTTAGTGCACCCGCCAACGAATTCATGAAATTAATGATGCAGGACGAACAGTCCTGAGAACGCTGTTTTTCCAGTCAATTCCTATCAGGTTTCAGGCCAATATGTGCACCGAATCACATAACGAATCAAATAGTTGACGGCATATGGCAAAAACCTCAACATACCCATTAATCTTTATTTTGAAGCGCGAAAAATAACGGAGTTTCTGCTGTGAACCCTGATGGGCAACCCGGACATATTGATCAAATCAAGCAAACCAATGTCGGTGCCGTGTACCGGCTGATAGATCAGTTTGGGCCAGTTTCGCGTATTGAGCTGTCAAAAAAGGCGCAGCTTGCTCCCGCCAGCATTACCAAAATTGTCCGTGAATTATTGCAGGCACATCTGGTTCAGGAAACAGAGTTCCAGGAGCCTGGCAGCCGTGGCCGCCCGGCCATTGGTCTGGTGCTGGACACCGACGCCTGGCACTACCTCTCTGCACGCATCAGTCAGGGTTTTATTACCCTCGGATTGCGTGATCTGAGCAGTAAACTGGTGGTGGAAGATATGTTGCCGCTTCCAGCGCATGCTGAATTGCCGCTGCTTGAACGCATTATCGGCGAAATTGACCGTTTTTTTATTCGTTATCAGAGCAAACTTGAGCGCCTTACGGCCATTGCCATTACGCTGCCGGGCATGATTAACGCCCGCGCCGGGGTGGTGCACCGTATGCCGTTTTATGATGACGTCGATGAAATGCCGCTCGGCAGTACCTTAGAAGCACATACCGGTTTACCGGTCTTTGTACAGCATGACATTGGTGCCTGGACCATGGCGGAAGCGCTTTACGGCGCCTCACGTGGCTGTAAAAACGTCATTCAGGTGGTGATCGACCACAACGTGGGCGCCGGGGTGATCACCGGCGGGCGTGTCCTGCACGGGGGCAGCAGCAGCGTGGTGGAAATGGGTCATACTCAGGTGGATCCTTACGGCAAGCGCTGTTACTGCGGTAACCACGGCTGCCTTGAAACCGTCGCCAGCACCGACAGCATTCTTGAACTGGTGCGCCAGCGTCTGGCAACCGCCGTGGGCTCCAGTTTGCAGGGGATCCCGCTGACAGTGGAAGCGGTCTGCGACGCCGCCAACCGTGGCGATCAGCTGGCCCGCGATGTGATAGTCAGCGTCGGCCACAGCGTGGGTAGGATACTGGCGATCATGGTCAATTTATTCAATCCTGAAAAAGTGCTGATCGGCTCACCGCTTAATTTTGCTAAAGAGATCCTGCATCCGGCAATTATGTCCTGCATACAGCAACAATCACTGCCGTCTTACAGTGAAAATATCAAACTGGAGTCGACAGAGTTCTATAACAAAGGAACCATGCCGGGCGCCGCCTTAGTCAAAGACGCGCTGTATAATGGCTCTTTGTTAATTAAGTTATTACAGGGTTAATTATTGCCCTGAATTAACAATAGTAATTTATATTAAAAGTAATAGAAGTCCTATTTTGTCCTTTTCCCCCTCACTGACCAAAACATTGCGCTAACGCAAACCGTTCTCGAATTCAATCGCCTAGACTTTCAATCTGTCACTCAGTCTCAGACCAAACGTCGGGGACAATTTTTAGTCAAGCGGAGAAATCCCGGAGCCTGAATTCCATGTTAACGCACTTTTTCGTCACGGGTACGGATGCTCGTGTAGGTAAAACCATCGTAACTCGCGCTTTGCTTCAGGCAATGGCAGCGCAAGGCAAATGTGCATTGGGTTATAAACCTGTCGCAACAGGAAGCCAGGAGTTGGCAGACGGTATCCGAAATAAAGATGCGGTGACGCTGCAAAACTCATCGTCTGTTTCCTATCCTTTTGAAAAAATAACGCCATTAGCATTATTAAATGAAGATATTTTTGTCAGTGACACCCCTGACAATATTTTCGAAATAATGACGACAGGCCTTAAATTTATGCGCGAGGGCGGAGATGCGGTGGTGATTGAAGGCTGTGATGGCTGGAGAACGTTAATCACACCACAGCGTTTTTATTCCGACTGGGTTCGTCAGCAAAATATACCGGTTATTCTGGTCGTGGGTATTCAGGAAGGCTGTGTGAGCCATGCGTTATTAAGCGCACAGGCTATTATTGCCGATGGTTTACCTTTGGCGGGGTGGGTCGCGAATCGTATTAATCCGTGCCTGTCTCATTATCAGGAAACTATTGATGCCATTGGCCGCAATATTCCTGCGCCATTACTGGGCGAGATCCCCTATTTACCGCGTGCTGAATCGCGTGATATGGCGAAATATATCGACCTGTCACTGCTGCATATCAAAAGTGAGCAGTCCGCCTAAGGGGTAACTCGTCGTTTTTAGATGAAATTCGACAGGGCTCTGCGTGCAGAGCCTTTTTATTGCCTCATTTCTTCTGCTTTTCTCCGGCGCTGGTATACTCAAAAATCCTCCGATACCACGACCGCCTACGCCTGGATGCAATGAATCAGACTCACGCACAATCTCCCGTACCTCATAAGCACCGTCCTCTCATTCTTATGGCCTGCATGTTGTCGATGTTTATGGCAGCAGTGGAAGTCACCATTGTGGCTACCGCCATGCCGACCATCATTGCCGATCTCGGCGGCTTTTCGCTGCTCGGCTGGGTGTTTGCGGTCTATCTGCTGACGCAGGCGATCACTGTCCCCGTTTATGGGCGTCTGGCGGACCTCTACGGCTGCCGGAAAATCTTCTTCATCGGTACCACGCTGTTTTTGGTGGGCTCCGTTCTGTGTGGTTTCGCGCCATCGCTGACCTGGATGATTGCCTTTCGTGCATTGCAGGGGCTGGGTGCCGGTGCCATCACGCCGATTGCCACGACGCTGATTGCCAATGTATACGGGCCGCAGGAACGGGCTAAAGCGCAGGGGTATCTCGCCAGTGTCTGGGCGGTATCAGCCATCGTCGGACCGCTGCTGGGCGCGTTTATCGTCTCACATTTTCCGTGGGCGGTGGTGTTCTGGGTAAATGTGCCGATTGGTCTTTTCGCCATGGCGATACTCATGCGTTATTTGCCGGCGGACAGCCAGCGTAAACAGCACCAGCTTGACCTTGCTGGTACCGGCCTGCTGACGCTCTCTGTTGCTTCGCTGCTGCTGGCGCTTTTACAGGCTGAAGCGTTGGGATATTGGGCGCTGGCGCTGATCGGCGTGGCGGCACTCAGTGCCTGTTTACTGGTGCGACAGGAGCGAAAAACGCCGGAGCCGCTGTTTCCGCTTGCGCTGTGGCAGAGCAAAGTGATCATCGCCGGAAATATCGGCGGGCTGGTGATTGGTGCGACCATGATGGGGATCAGCGCCTTTCTGCCCACCTTCGTGCAGGGCGTCATGGGGGGAACACCGTTGCAGGCGGGCACTACGCTGGCGATGATGTCTATCGGCTGGCCCGTGGCCAGTATGCTGAGCGGGAAGTTAATGCAGGCCACGTCTTATCGTGCCACGGCGCTTACCGGGGCGCTGCTTCTGGTCAGCGGAAGCCTGGTCTTACTGCTGCTGACGGCCGGTTCAGGGCTGTGGTGGGCACGGCTGGCCGCACTGACCATCGGAGCCGGAATGGGGCTGTGCAATACGACGTTCCTGGTCTCGGTACAAAATGCGGCCGAAATATCGATTCGCGGCATCGCCACGGCCTCGACGCTGTTTACCCGTATGCTGGGTTCTGCCATCGGCACCGCATTACTGGGCGCGACGCTAAACCTGAATCTTGAAAAGCGCCTGCCGGACATAACCGATCCGGTGCAACAACTGATGGAAAAACAGAGCCGTCTGTCGATGGATCCAACGCAGCTCAGCACCATTACGGACAGCGTGTCGGCGTCACTGCATTGGGTCTTTATTGTAGCTGCAGTGATCTCCCTGTTTGCGCTCGCCGCCGGAACCTTAATCCCAGCTGGAGAGCGGCCAAAAGGCGAACCGCAACGGGAAGGGTGATTACTTGGCGGGCCTGAGGACAAAGCTCTCGTCGAACGTATCTTTCACCTCAAGTTTTACCGGCAGCAAACCCTGCTCGTGATAAAAATCAGCGGTTTGCTGTTGCTGAGTTTTGGTAGCCTCATCGATGGGCTGCCACCAGGATTTACGCCGCTCGAAAGAGAGTCTGGCCGCCGGGAGCGGGAAGCCGATAATCTTCGCCAACTGCTGGCTGTACTCATCAAGATGCTGATAAGCCCAGACTTGCGCATCGCTCAGGCGTTGCAGATAATCAGCAATGGCTTCCCGTTTTGCCTTATCTTTCAGCGCGGTATCGGTGGCGGCCAGGAAACTGTTACCCGACCACAACCCGCGTCCGTTGACCAATACGCGCAGATGATCTTGGGTTTCAGCAAACGCAGTATAGGGCTCCCACGTTGCCCAGACATCCACCGAACCCTGAATCAGCGCCAGTTTGGCATCGCTCGGTGGCAGGAAGCGGAAATTCACCTCTTTGGCCGTCAGGCCCGCAGAGGCCAGGGCTTTCAGGGCCACAAAATGGCCGATGGAACCGCGATTAGTAGCAATACTTTTCCCTTTCAGGTCAGCGGCTGTTTTGATCTGACTGTCTGGTTTCACCAGCAGCGCGGTGCCGTAAGCGTCTGACTTATCTACCGCAATCGCTTTGACCTGTGCGCCAGCAGCTTCAGCAAACAGCAGCGGCGCGTCGCCGATGATCCCGACGTCAACCGCCTGCGCATTCAGCGCTTCGGCCAGCGGTGCCGCAGCCGGAAACTCCGCCCATTCGATTTTATACGGCAGATCTTTCAGCTTTCCTGCGGCTTCCAGCTGGGCGCGCATATTGCCTTTTTGGTCAGCCACCCGCAGCACCACCTGATCCGCCAGCGCGGGCAGCACGCTGCCGAGCAATGTCACCGCCACCAGCAGTCTTCCAAGATGTCGTCGCATCATCATGCTCTATACCGCCGGTTCGTGAAGAGGATGGCGTTGCGCCAGACGCGCCGCGATTTTCTGCCGCGTTAGCGGGATCAGCTCTTTGCCGTATTCCACCGCATCATTTAACGGGTCGAAGCCACGGATTAAGAAGGTGCTGATGCCTAAATCGTAATACTTCAGCAGGGCGTCGGAGACCTGCTCCGGCGTACCGACCAGCGCGGTCGAATTGGAGCCGCCGCCGATCAATCCCGCAATACCGGTCCACAGCCGTTCATCCAGACGGTCACCCTGTGCGACGGCCTGTAACAGACGTTCTGCACCGACGCTCTGTGGTTTGCCCGGCTGCGGCAGGCCGCTGCGTTCGATTTGTGTAATGGCTTTTGCCCGGATGGCTTCGGCTTTCGCCCAGGCTTCCTCTTCGGTACGTCCGAGAATTGGGCGAAAAGAGATGCTGAAACCCACTTCGCGCTGATGCTCTGCGGCAGCGGCTTTCACGGCGCTGACGGTTTCGGCGGCGCTGGCCAGCGGCTCGCCCCACAGCGCAAACACGTCGGCCTGTTTTCCGGCCACGCGGATCGCGTCCTCAGAGGAGCCGCCAAAGAACACCGGCAGGGTGTTATTGAAAGGTTTGATAGCAGAGAAGGCGTTGTCAGCCTGATAAAATTCGCCCTGATGGTCGAAGCCCTTTTCTGAATACCAACTCTTTTTCAGCACATCAATGTACTCATCGGTGCGGGCATAGCGGCCGGATTTCGGCACAAAATCGCCATCCCGGCGCTGTTCGGCATCGCTGCCGCCGCTGATGATATGCACCGCCAGTCGTCCCTCCAGCAGATGATCCAGCGTGGCGAGTTTACGGGCGGCTAACGTCGGGGAGACAAAACCGGGGCGGTGGGCCAGCAGGAAATGAATACGTGAAGTGTGGGCCCCCGCATGGGCGGTCACCAGAAAGGCGTCAGGCTGGTCGGAAGCGTAGGCCACCAGAATGCGGTCGAAACCGGCCTCCTCGTGGGCCTTTGCGAATTCGGCGATATATTTTTTGTCAAAAATCGGGCCGGTGGCCGGGATGATCTCGGAAGCCAAACGATGGCCGATCATCCCGATAAATTGCACGCTCATAGGCTGTCACTCCTGGAGTCAACGAATTGCCAGCGGAAAACCGTTGGCAGGAGTGTTGTACCTTAAACAGCCTTTTACTATGTGAGAAATTAATTTTTAACATAAGCTAATATAAAAAATGCGCATTAAAGGTTTTCGCCGCCAGAAAACCTTGTCTTTACGGGTGTGGCAGATTGGCCGCCAGCGGCGCGAGATCCAGCCCGTGCGCGATGGCAGCGGCGAAGGCATCGATGGCCGGGATCTGACTGGCAGGAACGTTGGGGTAAACCAGCCACAGCTGGCTGCGCGGGGCGAAATCCTGTAGCGAATAGATTTGCAGCAGCGGGCGCAGGGCGTGGCGTTCAACCAGAGCGCGTGGCATCAGGCCCAGACCGCGACCTTCGGCGATCAGCGAAAGTTGTAACGTCACGCCAAAAGCTTCCAGATTCAGCAACAAGGGCAGGCCCTGCTCAGTCAGCGCACGTTGCAGGGCTGCACGAAAACCACACCCTTCAGGATTCAAAATCCAGCCGCGCTGATACCCCTCTTCGAGCCTTTTCAGCGCGGGGAGCGTCGGATCATTCGGCCCGACCACCACCAGATCTACGGACCCCAGCGCCTGACTCTCCAGCCCGGCGGGAAACTGCTTACTGGCGGGGAACAGCACCACGGCGGCTTCCAGCTCCTGACGCTGTACGCGCAACAGCAACTCTTCCCCCCAGCCGCTGGAGAGGCGTGGCTGAATTTGCGGGAAATCAGAAGAGAGCATTTTCAGGGCGGGCAGCAGGCTGGTTTCGCTCAGACTTTGGGGGACAGCCAGACGCAGCAGGCCAGAGGGCGGAGTATCTGCCGCCACCAAATCATTCAGCGCCTCGACCTCACGCAGAATATTGCGACATTGCTGGAATACGCGTTTACCCATCAGCGTGGGTTTCAGCGGTTTGGTTTGCCGGTTGAGCAGCGGTAAACCCAGAGATTCCTCGAAATTCTGTACGCGTCGCGTGATCGCCGGTTGCGTCAGCCCCAGCTCTTCCGCCGCCAGCCGGGTGGATTGCAGGCGGATCACCGCGACGAACGCGGTCAGGTCTTCAATTTTCATCAGTAAAAGCCGTCTCTTTTGGTAACGCCGTGTGTGGCATCCATGAACGGAGCATAAAACAATTTGCGCTGCGAAGCCGGAATGCACAGCACAATTTTATGTGTGATTTGCATATTAGCTTATCCATAAAATGAATTTTAGTTGAGTCAGGCGGGTGCTAGCCTGCGTTGAAGCCCATTTTACGGAGCAGATATGACAGCCTTACATGACTCTTCATTACGCTTTGCGCCGTTGCGCGAATTTCTGGCATCACTGACCCGGCTGGTTGAAGCCCCTCATGGGGAGACGGAAGTTCTGGCGCAGGGCGCTGAACTGCTGGGGAAACTGATCGCCCGCGATGTCTGGCTGCCTGATGAATACGCGCAGCCGCACCCGGAGCACTACCAGCAGTACCTGCTGTATGCCGATCCGTTGTCGCGCTTTTCCGTCGTGAGTTTTGTCTGGGGGCCGGGGCAGAAAACACCGGTGCACGACCATCGCGTCTGGGGATTGATCGGCATGTTGCGCGGCGGGGAAATCAGCCAGAACTTTGACATCAACGCGTCGGGTGAACTGCACGCCGTGGGTGAGGCCATCCGCCTGACACCCGGCAGCGTGGAGAAAATTTCCCCCTCGCAACAGGATATCCACCAGGTCAGCAACGCTTACAGCGACCGCGTCTCCATCAGCATTCACGTATATGGCGGCAATATCGGCGCCGTTTCACGCGCGGTTTACCTGCCGGACGGCCAGCAAAAAGCCTTTATCTCCGGTTATTCCAATTTGTCTCTCCCGAATATCTGGGACCTGTCGAAAGAGAACTCTCATGTCTGAATCTTTATTGAATCGTTCACCGAAATCCGCTGATGTGCCGCTGCGTCATGTCGCACAGTTACAGGAAGCGCTGCGAAACGGCGGTGAAGTGGCGCTGGTTGATCTGCGCGAAGAGGCGGTTTTCGCCACCGGCCACCCGCTGTTTGCGGTCAACCTGTCGCTGTCGAAACTGGAAATCGAAGTGCCGGACCGTTTGCCGCGTCGTGACGTGCCCATCACGTTGTATGACAACGGTGAGTTCTGGGACGCCGCGCAGGGCATCCGTAAAACCACCCGCGCCGTTGCCACGCTGCAGGCGCTGGGTTATGTCGATATCGCACTGCTGGCCGGCGATCTTGACGGCTGGAAAGAGGCGGGCGGCGAACTGTTTATTGATGTCAACGCCCCCGCAAAAGCCTTCGGCGAATGGGTGGATCATCACTACCACACGCCGTCGTTCACGGCCGAACAGGTGCAGGCGTTACAGGCACAAAACGCGAATGTTGCCATTCTCGACGTGCGCCGCTTTGATGAATTCAACACCATGAGTATTCCCGGCGGCTCCAGCGTGCCGGGCGGTGAACTGGTGTTACGCCTGCGCGATGCAGTGCCGGATCCGCAAACGCAGGTTGTCATCAACTGCGCGGGGCGTACTCGCAGCATTATCGGCACGCAGTCGCTGATTAACGCCGGTATTCCCAATCCGGTTGCGGCTTTACGCAACGGCACGATTGGCTGGACGCTGGCCGGGCAGAAACTGGCACACCAACAACAGGCCAGTTTCACCGCGCTTAGTGAGGCGTCACGCGAAGCGGTGGCTGACAATACCCGTACGCTGGCAGCCAGGGCGGGTGTCAAACGCATCACCTCCGAACAGCTGGCAGACTGGCAGCAGGAGGCGTCGCGCACGTTATATCTTTTTGATGTACGCACAGCCGAAGAGTTTGCAGCGGGGCACATTCCCGGCGCGCGCCACGTACCGGGTGGTCAGCTGATTCAGGAGACCGATCACTATGCCAGCGTGCGTGGTGCGCGCATCGTGCTGAGCGATGATCAGCGCGTGCGGGCCGAGATGGCCGCCTCATGGCTGGCGCAGATGAACTGGGAGGTCGCGGTGCTCGACGTATCCGCCAGCGCCTACAGCGAACCGGGCAACTGGAGTGCCACCGTGGCAGCCGCTCCGGCGGTGGAAGAGGTGACACCGCAACAACTGCGGGGCTGGCTGGCAGAAGGCGATACGGGCGTGATCGACCTGACGACCAGCGCTAATTTTCGCCAGCGCAGGATCCCCGGCGCGCTCTGGGCCACCCGCGCCAATATTGCACAGGTTCTGCGCCAGCATCCTGCGGTAAAACGCTGGGTGGTGACCTGCACCAGCGGCCTGCTGGCCCGCTATGCGGTGACCGAAGTAGCTGAACTCAGCGGGTTGCCGGCCTATTTGCTGCTAAAGGGAACCGTGGGCTGGATTGACGCTCATTTACCGCTGGAACATGGAGAATCGGTCTGGACTGAGAATGCACATGATCGTTACCGCCGTCCTTATGAAGGCACGGACGTCAGCCCGCAGGCAATGCAGGATTATCTCGACTGGGAATACAGTCTGGTGGCGCAGCTGGAAAAGGACGGGACTCACGGGTTCAGGCTGTTGCAGCAATGAGGCGGTGAAAAATGGAGGGGCTCAGCGTACTACTGAGCCCGTTTTGAATCTTTTAACGACGGCCGCGTGGATGTGTTCTGGCGGTCCAGTCGTAGGTCGCTGACGTACTGGGTACGGCTTTGGCGCGGCGTTTCTCTGCACGGGCTTTGGCGGCAACTTTCTCTTTTTCTTCCATGAGCTTATCGATGTAGTTGTCTTTAATCTTGTTCGTTTCTGAGTTGGTCAGGTCACGCCCCTGAGCTTTACGGCTCTGGTCAAGCAGCGTTTTAAGCTCGCGCTGTTCGCTTTCCGTCATATCTTGCTGAGTCAGTCTTTTCATTTACGGGCATCCGTGTGAGGAAAGTGTTCTCCAGTGTAGCCTTTTTCAGCCAAAAAACTCAGCGATAACGCGTTAAACCACAAACTTGATGCCGAAATCCCCCAAAGCGATTTTTTATTGAGCAATCGCTCACGGCGGCGTGATAAACCTTCAACTATAAGTTTTACTTATTATCCAATTTTCTGACTCAGGCATATTCTTTCTTTTAACAATGAAACCCTTATCCCTGACGAGAGAAAGAATCATGTCCGTTTCACTGCGTGAGACCATCACGCTCCACGATGCCACTATTGCCGATATGGCACAGATTCAGGCGATTTACGCCCACCACGTGATTCATGGAATCGCCTCTTTTGAAACGGAGCCGCCAACGCTTGAGGAGATGCGCTCGCGGCGCGAAAATATTCTCGATAAAGGCCTGCCTTATCTGGTCGCTAAACGCGGTGAACGGGTATTAGGTTACTGTTATCTGGCCCCTTACCGCCCGCGCTATGCCTACCGTTTCACCTGCGAAGGCTCGGTGTATATCGCCGAAGCGGAGCAGGGACAGGGGATTGGCAAACAACTCATGCAGGAAGCGATCCACCGGGCAACCGCAGGCGGCTGGCGCCAGATGATTGCCAACGTCGGCAACAGCAGCAATTTTGGATCCATCAGGCTGCATGAATCGCTGGGTTTTGAAATCATCGGTACGCTCAAAAGCGTGGGCTTCAAGCACGGCCGCTGGATTGACACGGTGCTGCTGCAACTGGAACTGGGCGAAGGGGACATCACGTTGCCCGGCAATTGCGGAAATTAACGATAATCATTATCATCCTCAATCTGTTCCCTGGATTCTGAGACGTTATGCGTATTTCCTGCCGGATGTTGTTACTTGCGACCCTGATGATCACGGGGCTGGCGCAGGCCAGAACGGTGGTTGACCTCTATGACCGTACCGTTGAAGTGCCGGATCATCCTCAGCGTATCGTGCTGGGGGAGAGCCGTATGCTGTATACGCTCAGTCTGGTGCAGGAAGGCAACCCGGCCAAAAACGTGGTGGGCTGGCCGGGGGATATGCAAAACCTCGATCCGCAGAGCTGGCAGCTTTACGTCAAGGCCTTCCCGGCCATCGCCACTATTCCCCAATTCGGCAAAAATAACTTCACCCAGATGAACCCGGAAAAAGTCATCGCGCTGCATCCGGACCTGGTGATCCTGCCGCGTTATGCCAAACAACCCGCCGATCATGACCAGATGCAGGAGAGCCTGACCCGCGCCGGTATCCCGGTGATTTACATCGATCTGCGCGTTGATCAAATTAACAACACCGTGCCGAGCGTCAGACTGCTGGGTGAGGTGCTGAACAACCCGCAGAAAGCGGAACGTTTTATCGCTTTTTATCAGCAACATATGGACCGGGTAAAAGAGCGCATCGCGCAGTATCACGGCAAGAAAACCCGCGTCATGCTGCAGTTGCAACCGGGACGGCGTGAAGGTTGCTGCACCACGGTCTCCCACGGTAATCTGGCTGATTTACTCAACTTTGCCGGTGGCGAAAACATTGCCCGTGGCGCGTTTAAAAGCGTCTATGGCGAAATGAACCCGGAAGCGGTGATTGCCGCCAATCCTGATGTGTATATCAGTACCGGTATGGGGAGCCCGCAGGCAAATCCGGGGTCAGAGATCTTGCTCGGACCATTGGTTTCGGCCGTTCAGGCGCAGGGAAGTTTCCGTCTGATGATGGACAAACAGCCGCTACTCTCGCATCTGGCGGCGGTCAGGGAAGGGCGGGCGTATGCGGTCTGGCATAATTTCTACCTCAGCCCGTACCATATGGTTGATGTCGAAGTCTTTGCTAAAGCACTTTATCCGCAACTGTTTAAAGATGTCGATCCGCAGCAGACGGTAAAAGAAATTTATACCCAGTTCCTGCCGATCCCCTTTAGCGGGACGTACTGGACGCAGCTTCGCCCGCGCGCAAATTAAGCCAATATGTTGCTCCTCCCTTTTGGCTGGGAGGAGCAACGCCGTCGGTTACATCACCAGCGCGGCACCATCTTTCCTCGATTCCGTCCCCGCCAGATAATGCCCGTCCGGATGCCGGACAATCACCTGCGCGCCGCCAAACGAATGTCCGTTGAGTGGATCTTCGACGATCAGCTCATGCCCCATGGCGCGCAGCGCGGCCAGCGTGTTGTGGTCAAACGTCGATTCAATCGCCACCTGACGCCCGCCGTTGATACGCCAGCGTGGCGCGTCAATGGCCGCCTGCGGATTCTGCTTATACAGCATCACGCGCAACGCCAGCTGCAAGTGGCCCTGAGCCTGCATCGGGCCGCCCATCAGGCCAAATGACATCAGCGGTTTGCCCTCAGAATCGTGGGCAAATGCCGGAATAATCGTGTGCAGTGTGCGTTTGTTTGGGGCCACGCAGTTGGCATGTGTCGGGTCAAGCAGGAAACCGCAGCCACGGTTTTGCATACTGATCCCGGTGCCGGGCACCACAATGCCGGAGCCGAAACCCATATAGTTTGACTGAATGAATGACACCATCATGCCGCTCGAATCGGCTGTGGTCAGATATACCGTGCCGCCCGGACGCGGAGCGCCGTAGGTCACGTCGCTGGCCTGAGTGCGGTCAATAAGCCCGGCGCGCTCGGTCAAATAGTCATCATTGAGGAACAGCTGCGGGTCGAAGCGCATATGTTCGCTATCGGTGACGTGCTGATCCAAATCCGCCAGCGCCAGTTTCATCGCCTCGATGCACAGATGGGTAGTTTCTACTGAATCCACCGGCTGGCTGCCGATGTTCAGCTTGTCGAGAATACCCAACGCAATCAGCGTAGCGATCCCCTGACCGTTTGGTGGCAGTTCGTGGACCGAGCCTCCGGCGAAGGATTGCTGCATGGTATCCACCCAGTCGGCCCGGTGATTCGCCAGATCGTCCAGCGTCATCGCACCGCCACAGGACTGGCTGTGGGCGACCATTTTCTGCGCCAGTTCACCGCGATAAAACGCTTCGCCATCGGTTTTGGCAATCAGTTCTAAGCTATCTGCCAGCGCCGGGTTACGGAAGATTTCACCCGTTTTTGGTGCACGGCCTTCGGGCGCAAAGCACTCGCTGAACCCCGGCTGATCACGTAATTTTTTCACCGCGTTTTCCCACAAACGGCCAATCAGCGGCGATACCGGGAATCCGTTACGGGCATAATCGATGGCCGGTTGTGCGAGTGTGCTCAGCGGCAGGGTGCCGAAGCGTTTTGCCAGCGCCACCCAGCCGGACACCGCACCGGGGACAGTGACTGCATCCCAGCCATAGGTTGGCACTGTTGCATGGCCTTTGGCGGCGAAATAGTCCGGCGTCCACGCGGCAGGTGAACGGCCTGAAGCATTCAGGCCATGCGCTTTTTTGCCGTCCCAGATAATGGCGAAGGCATCGCTGCCGACGCCATTGCCGCTCGGCTCCAGCACGGTCAGCGCCATGGCGGTGGCGATAGCGGCATCCGCCGCATTGCCGCCCAGCATCAGCATTTTCATGCCCGCCTGCGCGGCCAGTGGTTGTGAGGCGCAGACTGCATTGGCGCCCATCATAGTCGGGCGCAGGGTCGGATAAGCGACGTTAAAATCATAATTCTCAGACATATCAGTTCCTTAAAAACAGTAAACTCGTTATTCGGAGCGGGGATCGAACGCGTCGCGCAATCCGTCACCCAGTAAATTAAAACCCTGTACGGTCAGGAAAATCGCCAACCCGGGAAATATTGACATCCAGGGCGACTGTTCGAGGAAGCTGCGTGCGGTGTTCAGCATGGCGCCCCAGGAAGGATTCGGAGGTTGCTGACCGAGGCCAAGGAACGACAGGCTGGCTTCGGCAATAATTGCCGACGCAATCGCCAGCGTCGCCTGCACCAGAATCGGCGAGAGCACATTGGGCAGCACATATTTGAGCAGGATCCACCGGTCCGGCAGGCCAATCGCCCTGGCACCCTCGATATACTCTTCGTTGCGGATGCTCATGACCTGCGCGCGTGTCAGGCGGGCAAACATCGGCATAGCGGAAAGGCCGATAGCAATCATGGCGTTCCCGAGGCTCGGGCCGAGAAAGGCGCCCAGCGCAATCGCCAGTACCAGAAACGGACACGACAGCAGTGCTTCGACCACGCGGGAGATAATGTTGTCCAGCCAGCCCTGCCAGTAACCGGCGACCAGACCAAGCGGAACGCCGATGACGATGGCGATGACCACCGAGACACAACCGGCCATCAGCGAGGTGCGTGCCCCCCAGAACAGGCGCGATAAAATATCGCGTCCCAGTTCGTCAGTGCCCAGCCAGTGCAGGAGGGAAGGCGCTTTACGCACTGCCATAAAATCCGCTTTGATCGGATCAAAAGGCGAAATCCACGGTGCCAGCAACGCCAGCAGCGCGAAGAACAGCACCAACACCGCGCCCATCACGGCAGTTTTATTACTTATGAATTTGCGTAATATCCGGCTGGGTTCGCGCGCAGGTAGTGACGTTGTCACCGAAATAACAGAAACACTCATGTCAGGCTCTCCGCATACGTGGGTTAACCAACACATACAGTACGTCGGCCAGCAGGTTCATCAGCAGAAAGCCCACCGCGACCACCATCACCACACCCTGAACCACCGCGTAATCACGGTTGAAAACGGCATCGACAATCATCTTGCCGAAACCCGGAATGGTGAACACCTGCTCGCAAAGCACCGCGCCGCCGAGCAGTTCGCCGAACAGCAACGTCGTCAGCGTAATAATCGGTACCAGCGCATTGCGCAGCGCGTGTTTCATGATCACTTGCCCGGACAGTAACCCTTTGGCGCGTGCGGTACGGATGTAATCGGCTTTCATGACGGCGATCATCGCCGCACGAGTGTGGCGCATCAGCGTGGCAGACAGTCCGGTGCCGAGCACCGCCGCCGGCAGCAGCATCGTTTTCAGGTTTTGCAGCGGATCTTCCGAAAACGGCACGTAGCCGGAGGCCGGAAGCCAGTGCAATTTCACCGAGAACAGCATAATCAGCAGCACCCCAAGCCAGAAATGGGGGATTGAAATCCCCGACAGCGCCAGGAAATTGGTGCTGTTATCGATCCAGGTTCCCTTATTCACTGCGGCCACCACACCCATGGTGATACCAATAATCAGCGCCACAATCATCGCCAGCAATGACAGTTCGAGGGTCACCGGCAGCTTGCTGGCTATCAGCTGCAACACCGGTTCCTGCGTGCGCAGCGACATACCGAAGTCGCCGTGCAGAGCGTTGCCCACCCAGTGGAAATACTGGCTGGGGATGGGATCATTGAGATGATACTGTTCACGCAACTGGGCAATCACTTCGGGATTACGTTCCTCGCCGGCCATGGCAGTGATGGGGTCCCCCGGCAGCAACTTCTGCAAAGAGAACACCATCAGCGTGACCAGCAACAGCGTCGGTATGGCTGAAATCAGCCGTTTTACCACCAGTTCTAACATGGTCGTTCCTCAGGCAATTAGGGGTTCAATGCCAGGCCCTGCAGACGGATCAGACCGTCGGCGTAAGGCACAAAGCCGGTGACTTTTTTATTCATGCCGAAAATGCGCGGTTCGAAGTACAGATAGATCAGCGGATTATCAATATTGGCTTGCTCAACCACCTGCTTGTACAACGTTTTACGTTGCGCCACGTCGCTGGTCAGCCGCGCTTGCTGCAACCACTGATCGACCTGCGGATTGCTGTATTTTCCGTCGTTTAGGCCGCCTTTGGTCGAGAGGAAAGAGAAGATATCGCCGTCCGGATCCGGACGTCCTGACCAGCCGGACATGCTCATGCTGAATTCGCCACTTTGCTGGCGATCCAGCAGCGTGGCGTATTCGGTCATTTGCAGATTCAGGTTGATACCCGCTTCGCTGACCATCGCCTGAAGCACCTGCGCCACCTGCTGAGACGTCGGATTGTTGGCGACCAGGAAATCAATGTTCAGCGGCGTTTTCACCCCGGCTGCGGCAAGCAATGCTTTGGCTTTTTCGATATCACGTTTTTGTATCGGCACATCGGCGTGATAAGGGCTGACAGGAGAAAAGGCCTGATTTGCCGGAGTGTATTGCCCCTGGAAAACCACCTGATTCAATGCATCACGATCGATGGCCAGTGACAGTGCCTGGCGGACGCGGGCCTCTTTCGCCAGCGGCGTATTGGTATTGGCGGTGCCGTTGGCAATATTGATAGTCAGACCCATGTAACCGAGGCCGATGGTACTGGCGAGCTGCAAATTGCTGTCGGCTTTCACTGTTGCTGTATCGCTGGCGGCAATGCCCTCGGTGATGTCCAGATCCCCCGCGCGCAGGTTGGCTAAACGCACGGATGCGTCAGGGATGGGCAGGAACACCACTTTGTCGAAGTGATACGCGGCTTTATTCCAGTAGTTCTCAAAGCGCTTAAGGACGATTCTGTCCTGCTGCACGCGGCTGACAAACTCGTAAGGCCCTGAGCACACCGGGTGTGCCGACACATTGCCTTTAGCGGTGGCAGCCGGGGCCATCATGGTGCCTGCGCGATCGGTCATTTGCATCAGCAGAGCGGCGTCGGCGGTTTTCAGGTGGAAGACCACGGTCAAAGGCGCGGTAACGTCGACGGTATCAATAGAAGACAACTCACTTTTACGCAGCGATCCCGGCAGCGTCAGATAGCGTTCAATATTGTATTTCACCGCATTCGCGTCGAATTTTTCACCGTCGTGGAAGGTCACACCTTCGCGAAGATGTAGGGTCAGCGTTTTGCCGTCGTCGCTGTATGCCCAGTCTTTCGCCAGACCCGGCACAATTTGCAGATGCTGATCGACATCCACCAAGCGCTCACACATGGCACTGAAGATGAAACGGCCGTAATAGGTGCGGGCGGTCGCGGGATCCAGCATATCCGGATCGCTGCCAAGGCCGATGCGCAGGGTGCCTTCTGCGTGGGCGAGGCCCGCAGTGGTCAGCATCAATAACGCCGGAATGCAGGCGGTTAAGCGGGGGGCAAATTTCATGGTCGGGTTTCCAGAGGTGATGTTGAAGGAGTGACAGAAAGTGACAGCCGTGACCGGCTCGCTTGTTCGAACAGCGCACGCCGTAAGGTAAAAGCGGTGGAGGGCGGCGGTATCAGCACAGACGTGCGGTCCTGTTGCAGCTCACTCCAGCGGTGGCAGGCCACCATGCGGTTGTCGCTGACCGTTTGCAGCGGCGGTTCTACCTGACGGCACTCGTCGGTGGCATAGGCGCAGCGGGTATGGAAACGGCAGCCGGAGGGCATATTGGCGGGATTAGGCATATCGCCCTGCAACAGCGGTACCGGGCGCTTTACGCCGGGCGTCAGCAGCGGTGCGGAAGCGATCAGTGCCTGAGTGTAAGGATGCAAGGGTTGATCGAAAATATCATCCGTGTGGGCCAGTTCGACAATTTGCCCCAGATACATCACCGCCACGCGGTCACTCATATGGCGGATGACCGCCAGACCATGCGCCACAACGATCATCGTCAGTCCGAACTGCTGCTTGAGGTTCTCCAGCAGATTCACCACCTGCGCCTGCACCGAGACGTCCAGCGCCGAGACCGGCTCATCGCCAAGCAGTAGTTTTGGTGATGAGGCCAGGGCGCGGGCGATACCAATGCGCTGACGCTGACCGCCGGAGAACTCATGCGGATAGCGGTTGCTGAACGCCGCAGGCAGGCCGACGGTGGTCAGCAGCTCGCGGACTTTGGCCTGGCGGTCAGCTTTGCCACAGACAATATTGTGTAACCACAGAGGCTCACCGACGATCTCTTCCACGGTCATACGCGGATTCAAAGAGGCAAAGGGATCCTGGAAGATGATTTGCAGATCACGGCGCAGGTTCTTCATCCGGGGCGCCGAAAACAGCTTCAGGTTTTCTCCCTCATAAAACACATCTCCATCGCTGGCGCTCAATAACTGCAACAGCAAACGCCCGAGGGTCGATTTACCTGAGCCGGATTCGCCGACGATAGCCAGCGTTTCGCCGTGCCAGACACGCAGCGACACGCGATCGACGGCCTGGACGGTTTTCGGTTTGCTGAAAAGGGATGACGGACCTTTAAAGACTTTGCTGAGCCCGGTGGCTTCCAGAATGGGACGGCGTGTGAGGTTCATGCACAGGCTCCTTCAGCGGATAACGCGAAAAAATTTTCCAGCGGCGCGTAAAAACAGGCGACGTGGTGCGGGGAGTCGTGCAGCGGGCGCAGCGGCGGTCGTTGCTGATGACAGCGCGTATCCGCGAACGGGCAGCGGGTCGAAAAGCGGCAACCTGCAGGCATATCACGGGGTAAAGGCACTGCGCCGGGAATGGTCGACAGCGCACCCTGTCGCGGAGCGAGAGAAGGCATCGATCCCATCAGACCTATGGTGTACGGGTGTTGCGGGTTATTGAAAATGTCCGCCACCTCACCCTGTTCGACGATTTGCCCGGCATACATCACCGCCACGCTGTCGGCGACCTCCGCTACCACGCCCAGATCGTGGGTGATCAGTAACAGCGCACTGCCGGTTTCTTTCTGAATGCGGTTGAGCAGGGCGAGGATCTGCGCCTGAATCGTCACATCGAGCGCCGTGGTGGGTTCATCGGCAATCAATAACTGTGGATGGTTTATCAGCGCCATCGCAATCATGACGCGCTGGCGCATTCCGCCGGAAAGTTGGTGCGGATAGGCTTCCATCCGCAGTTCCGGGGCCGGGATCTGCACTTTTTTGAGGAGTTCCAGCGCTTGCGCGCGTGCCTGCTTTTTATTGGTGTTCTGATGGCGCATGACTGCTTCTGCCAGCTGATCGCCGAGCGTCAGCGCCGGGTTTAGCGACGTCATCGGCTCCTGAAAAATCATCGCCAGTTCCAGACCTCGCAGGTCGGCGTACTGACGCTCAGACAGCCCGAGGAGGGAATCGCCGTTGAGACGGATATCACCCTGTAAAACTTTGGCGGAAGAGGGCAGCAATCCCATCAGCGCCAGCGAGGTCACGCTCTTCCCGCAGCCGGATTCCCCGACCAGCGCCAGCGTTTTTCCGGCTTCCAGCTGTAGGGAAATCCCGTCCAGCACGCTGGTGGGAGAACCGGAAAACTGTACCTGCAAATCTTTGATGTGTAACAGCGGGGGGACGGGCTCATCCGGGTTAGTCATCAGTAAATTCCTCGTCATCGTTCAGGGTGGAAAGGAACGCCTGTTGCAGGGCCAGAAGGTGCTCACGCATAACTCTCGCGGCTTCTTTTGGCTGGCGTGCGGCGATGTGTTCAATGATGCGGTGATGGTGGTCGCCGTAACGATTGAGGCGTTCCTGATTGCGTGCCGCGTTGCGTACTGCCTGCCAACTCGGATCGCGGCGGATGGCATCAATCGCATCAAACAGCCCCAGCAGAAGGCGGTTGCCGGCGGCATCGGCAATCGCACGGTGAAAAGCACTGTCCCACAACTCAATTTGATCCCGATCGTCAGGTGACAAGGTGTTCAGGCGATCCAGCAGGCGGCGCATCAGCTGAATCTGCTCGGGCGTGGCGCGCAGGGCGGCATATTTCGCCAGACCGGGTTCTATCTGCAGACGCGCTTCCATCACTTCCTGCAAATTGGATTGTTTCGGCAGCGCTTGCAGACTCAGCGGTTGGGCCGGACCATTCGGGCCGGTAAAAGTGCCTTTACCCTGCTTGCGCCACACCCGGCCTTCTTCCTCCAGCACATCCAGCGCCCGGCGGATTTCACGGCGTCCGACGTCAAACTGCTGCATAAGCTCGCGTTCTGCCGGCAGTGGTTGAGTCTGATCCGGATGTTGCTGGATCAGCTGGCGCAACTGCTCGAGTGCAGAATTTGACGTTCCGTTTGACGAAGGCGCTGTCCTGGCGTTTGTTGGCATAAGGCGTATTCTCGTGCGGATTAATTTCGTTAAATAACGCTTAGCAATTTCCGAACCAATCATGCAAAGGTTCACGTGAAATTGTTGCAAGTAGTCAAATTTGTTTTTAATTTCAAGTGAATAAAATTTGTGCGCTTCATACCTATAACGTTGAGATAACTGAATAACTCATTGAAATAACGAAGGTATGCACAAGCATAGTGCGTTAAATTAATGTTAATGCAATGTTGCTGTGCAGATTTTTTTTGGGATGAGACGTGTGTCAAGAAAATGAATGAGTCACTGAATGGTTCAGTCAGGGCTGGCCGGAGGGATAACGGTGAAATGAAGTGCTGAATGGGGCGCTGGCAGGACTTGCTTAGATAAAATATCCTCCCCCTTTACGGGGGAGGGACAACATAGACTTAAAAATCGACCACCGCAGACAACACCACATTGCGCGGTTCACCTTCAATAACCCGCAGGTTACCGGCGCTGGACGAGTAATATTCCTTATTGAACAGGTTATTCACGTTCAGCTGCAGCTTGGTGTGTTTACCCAACAGCGGGCTGTCCCAGGCAACAAACGCATCGGCCACGGTGTAGGACGGCATGGTGAAACTGTTTTCAGGATCCCCGGCGCGGCTGCCCACATAACGGGCACCACCGCCGACGCGGACATCGCCCGGTACCGGCACCCAGCGCAGGGTATGGCTCAGGTAGAGACCGCCCATCTGAGTCGGCGCATTGACCAGCCGGTTACCGACGTTGTCCTGATTGACGTTATCCTGTGTGATTTCGGTTTTGTCATAGCTGTAGTTGGCACTGACGCTCCAGCCGGTAGCAATTTCGCCATTCATTTCCAGCTCTACGCCCGTAGAACGCGCTTTAGGAATACTTCGCGTCACGCCGTTGATAAACACCGACATATCTTTTTCATCGATACGGTAGAGCGCCAGCGTGGCATCCACGCGCGGGGAGATCTGCCATTTGGTGCCCACTTCATAGGTTGTCCCCAGTTCAGGCTGCGCGACGTTGCCGTCGTCATCGGTATCGGTGGAGGGTGTAAACGAGCGGCTGAAACTGCCATAAAACGACACATCCTGCGTCAGCTTATATACCAGCCCCAGCTGCGGCAGGAATTTAGTGTCGGTGTTGTCCAGCGTTTGCGTCGGGTCAACAAAACCATACGAGGACTTCTGGTTATATTGCTGATAGCGGCCGCCCAGCACACCAATCCACTGGTCGGTAAAGTGAATGCTGTCTTTCACATACACAGATTTGTTGTAGAGCGTATTGCGCAGATTACTCAGCTTGTCGTTGTAGGTGCTGCTGTCGGTGGTCGGTGACAGTCCATACACCGGGTTATACATATTGAACTGATTGTTCACTTTGCCGCGATACGAGTACTGCTTATAGGTTTCATTTTTCTCATAATCCACGCCGAGCAGCAGGTCATGGGTCATGCCGAAGATTTCTGGCGTACCGATCCAGTCCCACGCGGTGTAATCAGTCTGATGATTAAATCCGCGGTTGGCATCGGCCCGGCGGGTCACGGCGCCGGTAGTGGTATTAATGGCTGTGGCGCGCACTTCATTACTGTCATAGCGGCGCTGCATCCAGGCGTAGGTCAGACGCGTTTTCCACTCCGGGCTGAGTTCATATTCCCAGGTGGTATTGAGGCGCTTATTTTTGCCCCAGGCGTGGTTTGCCTGTTCGTCAAGACGGCGCTCATAGGGAATATCCACCGGCTGGCCGTCGATAAAAGCGGTACCGCGGTCGTAAGGAATATCGTATTTGTACTCCTGATAGCTGATGTTGAAACTGGCTTTATCACCAAACCAGCTGAGAGATGGAGCGAGCAGGGTGTGCTGATCTTTGCCGAAGTTACGCCAGTAGTCATCAGATTGCCTTTCAGCGATCAAGCGAAAAGCAAAACCATTACCCAGCGGGCCGGTGACATCAATCGCGCCGCTCCCTCCACCTGATCCCCCAGTGCTGCCGCTGACCTGCGTATTCCAGTCGTACTGCGGTTTTTTGCTGATGATATTGATCACGCCGCCGGGATTCTGAATGCCGTACAGCAGTGACGCCGAGCCTTTGAGCACTTCGACGTGGTCAGTGGTGGCGTTGAATCCCAGCCCCTGATTACTGCGCACGCCGTCGAGCAAAACAGACCCGTCACTGTTAGCGCCAAACCCGCGTTTAACGAAACCATCCTCCGTTCCGCCCAGCGTATTGCCCTGAGTCACGCCGCTGACAAATTTCATCGCGTCGTTCAGAGACTTCATCTGGTAATCATCGATCATCGATGCCGTCACCACGCTGACCGACTGCGGTGTATCAAGAAGGGGAGTTTCGCCTTTACTGGCGGTAGAGGACTGACTGGCGCTGTAGTCGGTAGCGTAAGGTGAATTGTCGTCAGCGATGACCGTGAGGGTATCCGCCTGTGGTGCGGATTCAGTCGCCGCCAACAGCGGTGAGCAGTGAAGTATTGCCAACGCCAGTACGGATTTTCTCAATCCGCTCGTGGCGAGTTGTTGATTTTTTTTAGTTAACACGTGAACATTCCCTGAAATGCAAATAATAACGATTTGCATTCTAATTAAGAATGTCACGATGGGAAGCAAAATATTGGCTTTTTAGAAAAGCCTGTAAAATTTTCACTTCAAATTCAAATTCAAATTCAAATTCCAGTTCAAGGCCGTGGGCTCGCCGCCCACGCTGGTGAACCTTGGGCTGCCGCCCAAACCCGCCCAAAAGGAGGCGTAAACGCGCCTCCTCTTGGAACTCCTGCGTTTTTTCTCTGAGACACCGACAGCTTCGCCGCTGGCAGGGCACGTGTTTCAGTCACTTCCGTTCACGGCGCAAAATGTCACGGCTCCGCCGTTCCCGTATTTCGGGTTCGAGCCATAGGTCTCGAACCTCTCATCCGGTGACATTTTTGACTGCACCTTATCGGCTATGTAGGTCAAAAGATAAAAAATAGAATAAAAGACAATAAACTTGTCTGGTTTTGAATTTAAAAAAGTGTGGGCCGCATTCAAAAATGGCGCTGAGCAAGCGGTTCGAGACCTGAGGCTCGAAACCCGCAGCGAGGGTACCGCCTACGCGGCGGCATTTTGCGGCTATAACAGCGGTGCCTGAAACACGGCCATTGTGACCAGCGCAGCTGGAGGAGTTTCATAAAAAAACGCAGGGGACCTGGGGAGGCGCGTTTACGCCTCCCCAGGTCGGTGTGGGCCGACGCCCACGACCTTGAAGTTGAATTTAAAGATTTGAAAATTTGAAGATTTGAAGATTTAAAAGCGGGTTTGGGCAGCCGCCCATGACTAACAGCAGTTAGTCGACCGTCGAATACTTGATGTAGTGGTTTGTGCAGTTAAAATTCCCCACATAATGCAATTCACCATCCGGGCCTTTGGCGCTGAAAGGGATACGGTAGGTGCCCTGATCTTCTTTCGCATCTTCTTTAATAAATGACAGCACAGGTACGGCGGTGCCGATGTGGTCTTTATCGTTGCCCCAGTTCGGAATGCGATTCTGCATGAAATCTGCGGTGACGCTGTCGATGGCATTTTGCGGGGTGATGTCAGCACAGGCCTGCGGCGTGGTGCGCTGCATCCACATCGGGTAGACGTAAACGGACCCTAACATCACCACCATGATGATAAAAATGGCTGAAATCATACCGATGAGTATTACTTTGCTCTTATTTCCGACCACGTTCTCTCCTGAGCAGCCCGCATTGATTGATAGACCGCGTTGATAATTCGATGTAAATCATAACGTCATAGCGTGCATGTTACGATAGAACGCGATCTATGATCCATTTTCACTTTAACCGGAGGAGATTTTTATGAGTCAACAACCCACCGTCGCCGTGCTGGGACTGGGCGCAATGGGCCATGCGTTTGCGGCCAACCTGCTGAAAAAGGGCTTCGAAACCCACGTCTGGAACCGTACCGCGTCACGGGCGGACAGTCTGGTTAAAGGTGGCGCGATCCAGGGCAAAACCGTACGCGAAACCGTCGAAGGGGTCGATGTGGTGATCACCATGCTGACCGACGGCAAAACCACACAGGCCGTGTTTGAAGGTCATGACGGTTTACTGGCCGGGCTGAAGCAGGGCGCGATCATTGCTCAGATGGGAACGCTGGGCGTGGAGGCGACCGACACGCTGATTGCACTGCTCGGGCAGCAACGCCCAGACGCCGTGTTTATCGATGCGCCGGTGTCAGGCACCAAAACCCCGGCTGAAAATGCGCAGATTGTAGTGTTAGCCAGCGGTGACCGTGCCGCAGCCGCCAACGTTGAACCGGTATTCGCCGCCATCTCCAAAGGCGTGAAGTGGCTCGGCGAAGCGGGCAGGGCATCAAAAATGAAACTGGTGGTCAACGCCTGGCTGATTTCCATGATGGAAGGCATCGCCGAAAGTGCCCAGCTGGCCGAAGAGCTCGGTTTCACCACCGATGAACTCTGGGACGTGCTGGAAGGCGGTCCGTTAGCCGTACCTTATATCAAAGGCAAAATGGAGATGTTCAAAAGCGGCGACTACACGCCGCAGATGCATCTGACCTGGGCGCTGAAAGATATCAACCTGGCGCTTAAGGCCGGTGAAAACCGCCAGTTGCCGGTGATGAAACGCATCAGCGAAACCTGGCAAAGCGCGGTTGATGCTGGCTATGGCGAACAGGATCTCAGCGTGGTTTACCGCTATTTAGGTTCGAATATAAAATAACTCCCCGCCCGCGCCTTCCTCTCATCTCAGAGGAGGGCGATATAAAACCCCCTTTCTTCTCAATCTTCTTAATGCCCTTAGTCATTAATCGCAAAACCTCGCCCGCCTGCTGAATATAGCCAGATTTCGATCTCTTTCGTTTTTATAAAACCGTTATAAATCATGTTTATATAATAACATTTATTCGGTTTTCTTTCGTCATTCCCGCTGTTTCAATTAACGTCATAACTTAGTTCTTTTAAATATTAGAGAGGCTGAGTGCGCCAGTGTTAGCGTTATTTTATGACTCCGTACCGGAGGCGATATATTGAAAAATTTTGGAGAATTCTATGAGCAGCATCCCTTTAATTGATTTCACCTTGTTTTCCAAAGAGGGGGAAGCCCGTGAGACGTTCCTGTTGCAGCTGCGCACGGCGGCGCGGGATATCGGTTTTTTCTACCTGAAAGGCCACGGCATTCATAAACAGCTGCTGAGTGATGTGCAGCAGGCTTCCCGCGCCTTTTTTGCCCTGCCGGATGAGCAGAAACTGGCAGTGGGCATGATCAACTCACCGCACTTTCGCGGCTACAACCGGGCGGCGTCTGAAATTACCCGCGGTCAGCCGGACTGGCGCGAACAGTTTGATCTGGGCGCTGAGCGTCAGCCTTTACCGCTGGAAGCCAAAACGCCGGGCTGGGCGAGATTACAGGGGCCGAACCAATGGCCGGACTCCCTGCCGGAACTGCGCCCGCTGTTGCTGCGCTGGCAGCAGGAGATGACGCAAATGTCGCTGCGCCTGCTGCGCGCCTTTGCGCTGGCATTGGAATTGCCGGAGAAAACGTTCGATCCGCTGTACGGCGATAAACCGAATGAACATATCAAACTGATCCGCTATCCCGGCCACAACGAAGGCCAGAGCGGACAGGGCGTCGGCGCACACAAAGACTCCGGTTTCCTGAGCTTCCTGCTACAGGATCATCAGCGCGGTTTGCAGGTCGAAGTCGAAGAGGGGCAGTGGGTGGATGCCCTGCCGCTGGAAGATACGCTGGTGGTGAATATCGGCGAACTGCTGGAGCTCGCGACTAACGGCTATCTGCGGGCTACCGTGCACCGCGTGGTATCGCCCCCGGCCGGACAGGAACGCCTGTCATTAGCCTTTTTCCTCGGCGCGCAGCTCGACGCCGTGGTGCCTCTGTTCCCGTTACCGGCAGAACTGGCCCGCGATGCACGCGGCCCGGCCAGCGATCCGCTCAATCCTTTATTCCGCGATGTGGGCTTTAACTACCTTAAAGGCCGCCTGCGTTCGCATCCTGACGTGGCTCAGCGCTACTACGCTGACATTCTGACCGCTTCGGCCTGAGGCTTTTTTTCATGACACGGTTATACATTCGTTTCTTCACACCATAAAACAACAATACTAAGGGTTCTCTATGCTGAAAAATGTGGTTGCAGGTTGGTCTCTTTCCCCGTCGGTAATCGGGCGTTTCTCCGCAGCAGCGGTGCTGGTTGCGTCAGTGTCCGCCTTTGCTGCCGAACCTTTACGGGTTGCCGCCGATCCGGTGCCGCACGCTGAAATTCTGGCTTATGTGCAGAAAATCGATCCGGGCCTGGATCTGAAAATCATCGAAATCCCTAACGGCGTGAACTCTAACGAACTGCTGGCACATGGCGACGTCGATGCCAACTATTTCCAGCATCTGCCGTACCTGCGTTCACAGGAGCAGGCGCTGGGCGTGAAGTTTGCCGTGGCTGCTAACGTGCACATTGAGCCGCTGGGCGTCTACTCCAGCAAATACAAAAGCTACAAAGAGGTACCGGACAACGGCAAAGTGGCGGTGCCTAATAACGTCACCAACCTGAGCCGCGCACTTTATCTGCTGCGCGATCAGGGGCTGATCACCCTCAAACCGGGCTTTGATGATCCGTCCAAAGATCAGGCGACGCCGAAAGACATAGCCAATAACCCGAAACACCTGAAAATCATAGAGATTGAATCGCCGCAGATTCCGCGTTCGCTCGATGACGTCGATCTGGCAGTGATCAACGGTAACTACGCGCTGGAAGCCGGGCTGAGTCCGGCCAAAGATGCGCTGGGTTTGGAAAAAGCCAAGGGCAATCCGTACGCCAACATTCTGGTCACCAGCGAAAAACTGGCGTCTGACCCGCGAATCAAGCAGCTGGCCAAAGATCTGGAGTCACCGGAAGTGGCGAAATTCATTACTGACAAATATCAGGGCTCGGTCATCCCGGTCTCCGCGGCAGGCGATAAATCATGATAGTTGCCGAACATCTGACCAGACAGTACGCAGGACAGGGCGCTCCGGCGTTACAGGATGTCTCTCTGACCATCAACGACGGGGCGGTGTTCGGCATTATTGGTCGCAGCGGCGCAGGGAAAAGCACCCTGATCCGCTGTCTGAATTTACTGGAGCGGCCCGATTCGGGCCGTATTCTGGTTGACGGGCGCGACCTGACGCAGCTCAGCGATAAAGACCTACGGTTGCAGCGTCAGCGTATCGGCATGATCTTTCAGAATTTCAATTTGCTCCATGCACGCAACGTCAGCGATAACGTCGCCGTGCCGCTGCAAATTGCCGGTATTGGCCGCAACGAGCGTAAAAAGCGCGTGGCGGAACTGCTGGATTTAGTAGGCCTTAGCGATAAAGCCCACGCCTTTCCCTCACAGCTTTCTGGCGGTCAAAAGCAGCGCGTTGGCATCGCCCGGGCGCTGGCGGCACGGCCCAGCTATCTGTTATCAGACGAAGCGACCAGCGCGCTGGACCCGGAAACCACCGAGTCGATTCTGGCCTTATTGCGTAGTATTAATCAGCAGCTCGGGCTGACCATTGTGCTCATCACCCATGAACTTAACGTGGTGAAATCCATCTGTGACCATGCCGCGCTGCTGTCAGACGGAAAATTGCAGGAGAGCGGGCCGATAGCCCGGTTGCTGGCAGACCCCAATTCCTTGCTCGGCAAAGCGCTGATGCCCGACTGCGGTTTGCCGGAGTTGCCGGTGAATCCGCTGTTGCCGGTGGCGGAGCTGACGTTTTACGACATTTTGCGGGCCTCTCCGGTGCTCAGCTCGCTGGCGCAGGTGCACGGCGTTGGCGTGACCTTATTTGGTGGCGGCGTGGAGTCGATTGCAGGCCAGCGCGTGGGCCGTTTACGGGTGGCATTCCAGCCGCCAATGGGCGGTGTGGATCTGTCTGAAGTGATGCTATTTTTGAATCAGCGGGGAGTGAAAGCCGAATGGGTATAAGAAACAGTTTGTCGTGGGATGAACTCTACGCGCTGGTGCTCAATGCAACCGGCGAAACGCTCTATATGGTGACGCTGGCGACCTTCTTCACGCTGCTGGTTGGTTTACCACTTGGCGTGCTGCTGTTTATCAGCCGTCGCCACGGGTTAGCGCCGTTGCCGAAAGTGAGCGCTACGCTCGGCACGGTGGTCAATATTGGCCGTTCGCTGCCGTTTGTGGTGCTGCTGATTGCCCTTATTCCTCTGACACGTCTGATTGTAGGCACCACGCTCGGCAGTACCGCCGCCGTCGTGCCTATTACGCTGGGGGCGATCCCGTTTTTTGCGCGCATTGTCGAGAACGCGCTGGATGAAGTGGACAAAGGCCGCATCGAAGCCATTCAGGCGATGGGTGGCGGGTTGCGTTACGTGATTTTCACCGTGCTGCTGCCCGAGGCACTGCCCGCGCTACTGGCGGGGCTGACGCTGACCGTCGTGATGTTGATTGGTTTCTCGTCGATGGCGGGGGTGATTGGCGGCGGCGGGCTGGGTGATCTGGCGATCCGCTACGGTTATCAGCGTTTCAACAATCAGGTGATGGTCGCCACTATCGTAGTATTAGTGGTGATGGTACAAATCATCCAGATGTTGGGGGACCGGGTGGTCAGGGCGCTGGCCCATCGCCGCTGACTTTATTCTTTAACGACCGACTCCCTCGTGGCGGTATCGACGTCAACCACCGCCGACATCCCCGGCCGCAGTTGTTTGCTTTGCGGCTGGTTGGTGTCTATCTCAATTCGGACCGCAATACGCTGTGAAATCTTGGTGAAATTGCCGGTGGCGTTATCGGCTTTCAGCACGCTGAATTCAGAACCCGTCGCCGGGGAAATCCGCGAGATATGCCCGTTGAATTTATGATCGTTTAGCGCATCCACCGTAAAAGTGACCGGCATCCCGGTGACCATCTCAGCCAGCTGACGCTCTTTGAAATTAGCATTTACCCAGACCGTTTCCGGCGTGACAGAGGTCAGCAGGGTCCCCGCCGACACATACTGCCCCGCACGAGCGCTGACCTCGCCGAGCTGGCCGTCGGCCGGGGCTATAATCCGCGTGTGTTGCAGGTTAATGCGCGCCACGGCGACCTTGGCCTGTGCGGATTTTAAGGCGGCCTGCAACGATGCTTTACCGGCATCAATTAAAGCCAGATCCTGGCGGGCGATATTGACAGAGGCTTTGGCTTTCGCCACGTCTGCCTGCGCTTTGAGCTGGGCGGCGCGCACTTCATCCCCGGTAGTTTTCGCCACCACGCCGCTGGCCAGCAGCGGACCGTTACGGCTCGAATCCAACGAGGCTTTATTCGCGGTGGCCTGTGCACTTTGTAACTCGGCTTGTGCCAGTTGCAGGCTGGCTTCGCCCGATGCCCGGTTCTGGCCGAAATTATCCAGTGTCACCTGTTGCTGCGCTTCAGCGGCTTCGGCCTGCAATAACTCCTGACGGTAAGTGCTGTCGTCAATGTCAAACAACACGTCGCCCCGTTTTACCGGCATAAAATCCTGCACCTGCACGGCGGTGATATATCCCGACACCTGCGGGCTAACCAGCGTGACGTTGCCGCGTACATAGGCGTTGTCCGTGGTCTCAACCTTTGAGCTGAACGGGAACAGTTGCCAGGTGTAGAGCACGATAAACACCCCGATAATACCCAGACACAGCACCGCGATAATGGACGGATAGCGGAAAATATTTTTCATAAAATAGATCACATCTCTGGATGAAGAATTGAAAAAATTGAATAAACATCACGCGGCTGCAGCGTCGCCCGCCTGTCTGGATGCACTTATTTTTGCGGTAATTTTCGGTACCACGATGTGCAGTGCCAGCACGGCGAAACAGCCCCATGCCATGTAAAACACCACCATAAACACGTCGTTATAGGCCAATAATCCGGCCTGCTGCGTAGCGCTGAGACTCAACTGCGCCAGCCCCTGCGCGTTCAGCTGCGAGCTGTCGCCAATCACCGGTTTCAGCGCCTGGCTGTAGTGCGCCACGCGTTCAACCACGTACGGGTTTTGCAGCGAAATCCCCTCGACCAGCACGCTGGAGTGAAACTTCTCACGCAGAATCTGAATCGTGCCGAGGAAGGCGCTGCCAACCTGAGCGCCGATGTTTTGTGTGGTAAGAAACACCAGAATAAAGCTGATGATCTGACTCTGGCCGAACTGCAACGCTCTCACAAACCCCAGCCACAGTGAGGTCGGCAGGAAAATGGCACCGGCAAAAGCAATCATTCCCTGACTGATGTAAAACTGCTCAGGCCGCGTATCGACAGTGGAGTGGGCGTCCATCCACGCGCCGGTGGCGATCAGCACCATGGCGAACAGATGGATATAAACGATGCGGTCGGCGCGATGAATAATGCTGACGAACACCAGTCCGGCGAACGTCATCGCCAGCACGATCCAGAACAGCGTCACCAGCTGGTCATTTTGCAAACCGACCAGCGTCAGAAACCCCACCATGCCGGTGGTCTGCTCGCTCAGCAACATGCGCACGAACAGCATCGAGCCGGTAAACATCAACATTTCGGGCGTCATCAGCCAGCGCAAATCGATGATCGGATTCTTACGTTTCAGCTCCACCATAAACGCCAGCGTCAGCGTAATAATGCCGAGCACCAGCACTTCGCCAAGCCATGCCTTTTCAAACCACCAGTAATAACGCCCAAGCGTCAGCACGACAGAAATACAGGCCACGGCGGTGCCAATCAGCGGATAACTCAGCCAGTCAATGCGTTCGAACACTTTCACGCGCGGCGGATGGGTCAGCGGCAGGATCCAGATGATGGCCAGACAGATCAGCGCGAGGCCAGACTCCAGAAACGCCAGCTGATGCCAGTGGCCCAGATCCAGCAGGTGCGGCGAAATAATGCGTGAGATCGGCTGGGCAATCTGGCTTCCCGCCAGCCCCAGACAGAGCCCGGCGGTCAGCTTTTTGGCCGGCGGGAAAATTTCAAACATATAGAAAATCGCCAGTGGTCCAAGTGAGGCCATCGCAAAGCCCATCACCGCACGCACCGCGACGGCGGTCTGAAAATCATGGGTAAAGACCTGCGCCAGCGACACGGCGGCAAAAAACAGCAGGCCATATTCGCCGAAGCGGCGCATACCAAACTGGGTGCGGATTTTATAAAGCAGAATGGTGCCGCTGACGCTGGTCGCGGTGTAGGCCGCCACCAGCCAGTAACTTTCGGTGGCGGTAATCCCGAGCGAGCCCTGAATGCCGGGCAGGTTGGACGCCACCAGATTGATGCCCAGCCCCTGCGTCATGCCAATGGTCAATGACGCCAGCGCATACACCACAATGCGCCATTTGGGAAAACGGCACAGCCAGGTGCTGACCTGAGCGGCAAAAGGGTGATGGGGTGAGGCAGGTACCGGCTGCGGTGTATTCCCGGTCTCTGCGGTGGGATCGATCTGAGGTGCTGGCGTTGATCCCGTTGTCATGAGTAAACCTTATCCGTGAAAATGCGCCAGGTAATTACCCGGCTACATTGTAGCTAGCTACATATATAGCTACAATGTAAACAGAAGTGTCAAAGGTGTCCAGATCAATTATTCATTGTAGTGATTTTTACAGTCGTGAATACGTGCGAAATGAATGATTGCAAGAGGAGCGTGGCGGCTACATGGCCGCCAGTGTGGAGGCGATACTCGCCATGACCTGACGGGCGACGGCGACGTCTTTTTCAGGGATCCCCTGCATCACGCGGATCAGGATCTCGTCAGTCATCGAACGCACTTCCGTCGCCAGCGCCATCCCAGCTTCGGTCAGCACGATATCTTTCGAGCGGCGATCCTGCTCGCCCGGACAGCGCTCCAGATAACCCAGCGCCTGCAAACTGTCGAACAGGCGAATCGCGGTAGGATGTTCCACTTCCAGTAGCGCTGTCAGTTCGCCCTGTGGCAGACGGCCTTTGGCCGCTTCAAGGTGCAGCAGCACCTGACCCCGCGCCAGCGTCAGTCCGATGGTTTTAAAACGCGCATCGCAATAGGTGCGCAACTGGCGTCCGATGTGAATGGTTTCAGGCAAAAAACGCAGGGTCGGGGAGTGAGCTTCGGGGCGGCTGGAGGTCGTCACAGGTTTCTCTCGTGAATAGTTTCTATCAGAAATAATTATGCCGCTCAGGGTAGCACGTCTTGCTAAGTGGCGGTCAACCCCTATCGGCCATGATCAGACCCGGACCTAAACCCTGTGCTACAGTTAACAGTCGATATGCAAACAGACGTAAACCACGGGAGATGTTATGACCAGGGTCGCAATAGTGGGAGCTCACGGCCAGATTGGCCAGCTGATCATCAAACATTTGGTCGCGCAGGGAATCGATGCGATCGGGATTGTCCGCAAAGAGGAGCAGGTGCCCGCCATGAGGAAACTCGGTGCTGAGCCGGTTCTGCTCGATATCGAAAATGCCACGGCTGACCAGCTGGCAAGTTGCCTGCAGGACGTGGACGCGGTGGTATTTGCCGCGGGTGCAGGAGGTGGCTCCGGCGCCGAACGCAAAAGAACCGTCGATTTTGCCGGTTCAATGCTGCTGGCCGAAGCGGCGCATAAAGCCGGTGTACGGCGCTTTATCCAGATCTCCGCCATCGGAGTCGATAACCCGATAAAACCGGACACCGACCCGGTTTGGAAAGCCTACGTGGAAGCCAAGCGGGATGCGGATATCGAACTGCGTAAAAGCGCGCTGGACTGGACGATTATCCGTCCCGGTCCGCTGACGGACTCGCCGGCCACCGGTCTGGTAACGCTGTCGCCCGATGCCGGACGCGGGGAGGTGACGCGCGAAGACGTTGCGCTGGTGGTGGTGGCGGTATTACAGGCGCCGAACTCCATCGGCCAGCAGTGGGAACTGCGCGGCGGCGATACGCCAATCCGTGACGCCGTAAGCCAGTAATCGCTGAAGCGGCCTTTCTGAAAATGAACGTATATTGACTCAGAAAGGCCGTGTTTTGCGCAGAATAAAAAGGGAGATCACAAGGTTTTCAGCGGTTCTTTACGGCGGATAAAGGCCACCGTCGCTCCCAGACACAGCACGTACCCCATAAATTCTGTGCCTTCCTCCACGATGTTTTTCACCGCGCGCACGTACTCACCTTCCATCACCACTTTCCAGATGGCGTTCATGCCAAACACTCGCGAAAACACCAGAACCAGCACCAGCCCGCACACCGTATAGTGACAGGCCGGATGGGCGAGAAAAGCCGATAACCCGCGTAAAGTGGTTTTGGGGGTGAACGCCGCCCGGACGATGCAGAAAAGTGCCAGCAGGCAGGCGAAGTAGACCCAGGATCCGTGGTAGATCAGGTCGAATGCGGCATCGAGTTCACGGATAAACATGCAGCCAAAGAACCCGCCAATCAGCATCATGCCGCCGCGCAGGGCGGGCTGGCGTTTCACCTGCCAGAAGAACAGGGCACTGACGGCAAACAGCACGATCTCCTGCAATATTTCGGTCGCGGAGATCTCCCCGATGTTGTTTTTGAAAATGGCGACATCAAGGTAAATCACTCCGACCACCAGAAAGGCGCCTGCGCACAGCAGTAAAATATTCACAATATGATTCAATAATGCCTGTTTCATCGTTTTCCCCGTGTTCTGTTCGTTGCGCTATATCATCACTACGGGCGTGACGAAAAGTCCGAAAAGGATACGGATGTGAATTATTCAGCGTTGGGCAAAGCGTGCGGGAATGCTAAAGTTGAGTGATAATACGTGCCTTTTCCATACATCATGTCAATTCCTTATCCGAGGAATCCGTCATCAGCACTCATTCATCAGCAACGAGGCGTCCGGCTTTAATGAGTACACAACCCACCACCGCCAAGCAGCTGGAAGTTCAGCGTATTGTCGACGTTCTGTCTAAAGCCATAGCTCAGCATCTTTTGCGCCCGGGCTCACGTCTGATTGAATCCCAAATTGTGGAAGCGCTGAACGCCAACCGCAACCATGTTCAGGTTGCACTGCAACGTCTGGCGATGCAGCGTATTGTCACCATCGAACCCAACCGGGGTGCAATGGTTGCTCAGCCGACCGCCAAAGAGGCGCGCGAAGTGTTTACCGCCCGCCGTGCCATCGAACGGGCAATTGTCGAAACCATTACACCTGATCTGATGCGCCGCCACCGGCACCGCATCGCCGCGCATTTACGTGGTGAACGTGAAGCCACCAACGCCACCGACAGGCGGGCGATTGTCCGCGAACTGAGTGAATTCCATCTGATGCTGGGTGAAATTTGTGGCAACGACGTACTGAGTGAAATCCTTGCCAATCTGATGGTGCGCAGCTCGCTGATCGTGGCGTTATATCAGCGCAACGACGTGCCTTCCTGCCAGTCGGACGAGCATCAGGCCATCATTACCGCGCTGGAAGCCGGTGACAATGAGCAGGCCGCCGCAGTGATGACGGAACATCTTGATGAACTCGAACAGCAGCTTACGCTGGAAGACACCCCTGGCGGGGATGTCAATCTGCGTCAGCTGCTGGCCGATCTCTGAATTAGCGGTACACGGCGTTTAGCGACAAACCACGCTGGCGTCACAGGATGCCAGCGTGACCACCATCTTATCTTCCAGCGCTTTAATTTGTGCGCCGGGAACCAGATAGTTATTGCTGATCATCGAAAACACCAGCGGTCTCCCGGTCGCCGAATCCACATAGCCACTGATCGAAGATACGCCCGTCAGTGAGCCGGTTTTGGCGTATGCGCGCCCGGCGGCTGGCGTATTGATCATGCGGTTACGCAGGGTGCCGCCCACCATCAGTCCGGGTTCACCGGCGACCGGCAGCGCGTTATGCCAGGCGTTAAACCACGGCTGTTTGCGGGCGACCAGTAACACCGACGCCAGCTGTTCTGGCGTCACCTGATTCATGCGCGACAGGCCGGAGCCGTCAACCTGCCGCAGGGCGTCGGTATTAATGCCTTGTTGTCGCAGATACTGATGCAGGGTCAGCAGCCCTGATTCCCAGTCACCTTTTCCCCGCGCCTGACGGCCCATGGCTTTTGTCAGGATCTCGGCATAGCTGTTGTTAGACAGCTTGAGGAACGTGACGGCCAGTTGGGAAAGCGGGGCGGAGGTTTTGCTGGCAAGCACGGTGGCGTTGGCCGGTGCCGTGGCTTTGGCGATCCCCCCGTGCAGCGTGATCCCATGCTGTTTCAGGGCAGCGGACAGCAGCACGCCGAGCGTCTGCGCAGGGTCATCCACCGTGACCTGACGCGACCAGGTTTCGCTCTGTGCGGCAATCGTTCCGCTGACCACAATCTGATTGCTGCCTGCGCGCCGGTTGACGCTTAATGCCGTCGCGTCGCCCGTGGTGGTGTTATTGACGAGCGTGACGCCGGTCGTTGCGGGATAAACCGCGATCAGCGCGGGTGAGCTTTTGCTGGCTCCGGGGCGCACATCCAGGCGCACGACGTTGATATCCCCTTCAGGACTAAAAGTGTAATTCAGCGCAGAAATGGGGGCGGCGAACGCGAAAAGTTCATCGTCCCAGCTCCAGCCCTGACCAAAAGGTACGCTGTCGAAGGCGCTGTCATCTAACAGCAGTCGCCCATTAATTTGGCGGATACCCTGTTGTGCCAGCTGCGCGGCAAAGGCATCCAGATCGGCAGGTTGCAGGGTCGGATCGCCGCTGCCCTGTAAATAAATATCACCTTGCAGTCTGTCGCCGTGCTGGCGGCCAGGAGTCAGCAAACGGGTTTCAAAGCGGTAATCCGGCCCCAAAATGCCGAAAGCGGCTACTGACGTCAGCAGTTTCATGTTCGAGGCGGGTACCATGCGCAGGTCGCTGTGCGTCTGGTACAGCACCTTGCCGGTGCCGGCGTCACGCACGATAAGCCCGGTTGACGCCCCCGCTAACGCCGGAGCAGAACCGAGTGGGGAAAGTGCCTGACTCAGTGTCTGGCCGTTATGCTGGCCGGTGCCTGATGTTGCACATCCCGCCAGTGTCAGGATTGCGGGCAGCAGCCATCCTGCTGTTTTCATGATCTGAAATCCTTATTATTGATTGAAGTACATTCACGGTTAAGCAGCGTCAGGAAATTCGACAGCAGCGGTGACGCAGAACCGGTCCGCTGTAACATAAAAAGCTCAACGCAGGGTGAGAGACGTTCTGTCTGTAAAGGCAAAAACCGCACGCTGTCGCTGAAGGTTTGTCCCGCCAGAGATTCCGGCACCAGCGCCACGCCAAAACCGCAGGACACTAACGCGATCACCGTGCTGAGCTGCGCCGCTTCCTGCACAATTTTGGGGTAAAACCCGGCCTGAATGCAAAGCCCGAGCAGCTGATGATAATACCCGTCGCCGAGGCGTTCCGGTGTGAAGACAAAATCCTCCTGCGCTAACTGCGCCAAATCAAGGGTTTTCTCTGCCGCCAGCCGGTGCTGCGCAGGCAGGGCCACCCGAATTTCTTCGGTTAAAAACAGGGCTGAGGCGATCTCCTGCGGCATTAGCGCCGGTTTTCTCACAAACGCCAGATCGGTTTCACCTCGTTGCAATGCCTGAATTTGCAGGGCGGACGGCATCTCTTTAATCACCAGTTCAACCTGCGGATAACCTTGTCTGAACCGCCGCAGTGGCTCCAGCAAGGTCGGATAGGCCGCCAGCGAAACCGAACTGATGGTCAATTTCCCTGCCTTTCCCCCGGCAATATTTCGCGCCTGACTGATGCCGTCGTTCAGCGCCTGCAACATAGCACCGGCCGTTTGCACGAAAGACTCCCCGGCGGGGGTCAATTGCACGCCGCCCCGGTCGCGGATAAACAGCGTCAGGCCGAGCTTCTCCTCCAACTGACGGATAGCCACGCTCAGCGGCGGCTGAGACATATGCAGCCGCAATGCTGCACGGTGGAAATTCAACTCTTCAGCCACCACCAGAAACTGCTTTAGCACGCGGGTTTCAATCATTCCCTTTTTTCTCTCTGAGTTGCCATCAATACATTATGCGCAAGGTAAGCCGGGTTAATGATATTAATTTTATATCAGTTAAGCGGTTGAACGGTATTCAACATCGCGGCGGCAGAGGGGTAATCTTGCGTTTTTACAGCGAGGTAACGTATGAATTTTACAAACAAAATTGCGGTGATCACCGGTGCTGGCCGGGGGCTGGGTCTGGCTTACGCGACCGAACTGGCACAGCGTGGCGCAAAAGTAGTGCTGGCAGATGCGGGAACGGATAACAGCGGCGCAGGCAGCGATGCCAGTGTCGTACAGAATGCGGTGACAGCACTGAAGCAGCAGGGCTTTGAGGCGGTTTCCCATCATGGTGACTACGCGCAGGAGGCCGCCTGCCGGGAACTGATTGAGCAGACGGTCGGCCGATTTGGCGGCCTCGATATTCTAATCCATAACGCCGGTTGGGTCGGTTATCAGCCGGTGGAGAAGACAGACCGGACCTTTGTCGATCGCGCACTGGGCATCAATTTGTATGCGCCATTATGGCTCTGCCAACACGCCTGGCCGCATCTTAAAAAATCTGCCGCCCCGCGCATCGTCCTGACTACCTCGGACCGTGCCATGTTCGCTGAATACGCGCAGCCGGGTTTGTGCGCCTACGCCGCCGGAAAGATGGCGCAGCTTGGCATCATGAATGCGCTGGTGATGGAGGGGAGGCCTGAAGGCATTCTGGTCAACGCCATTTCGCCGGTGGCGAAAACCCGTATGTGGGGCGTCAGCGGCAAACCGGAAAATCTGACGGCAGAGTCAGTGGTGCCCGGCGTGATCTTTCTGGCGTCCGGCACGTGTCAGGAGAGTGGCGTGATCCTGCGCGCCAGCAACGGGCAGTTTACCGCCTGCCGCTTTAACGAAAACCCCGATGTCAATTACCCGCACGATCTGGCCCGCATCAGCGCCACCCACGCAGAAGGTGTCCGTGACCAGTGGCTGAACATCAGGGAGTATTAAGATGACGCAAACCAACCGGCCTCGCCATTTTTCACCGGCGCAGACCTGTCTGGGTGAAAGCCCGGTATGGGACGCGCTGACCGGCACGCTGTTTTACATCGATATTACGGCGGGGGAGATCCTTGCTATTCAGGGCAGCCAGCCACCCCGGCGGGTCTACAGCTGCGGGCGGCGGGTCGGCGCACTGGCGATGACGTCAGACGGCAACCTGATCTTTACCGAAGACCGGCAGGTGGTGCTGTTCGATCTGCGGCTTGAAAAAGTCACGGCGCTCAGCGCGCAGGCCAGCACACAGCCCTCGTTCAGGTATAACGACGGGGGCTGCGATCCACAGGGGCGCTTTATCACCGGTCTGATGGATGAAGCGCATTCGGCAGGCTCCGGCAGCCTGCACGGATACGGCGCGGATTTGCAAAAAAACGGGCTGCTGAGTGGCATGGGGTTGCCCAACGGTATTGCCTGGTCCGCCACCGGCGAAACCGTTTATTACGTCGATTCGGTGGCGCGGGCGATATATCAGGCGGACTGGCGTGCCCGTGACGGCACGCTGCACAATGCCCGGCTGCTGGCGCAAACCCCCGCCAACCTTGGCAGGCCCGACGGTATCGCGGTCGATATCGCGGGCAATATCTGGGTGTGTCAGTTCAACGGCGGCTGTCTGCTGCATTATTCTGCCGAAGGACACCTGCTGCAAAACGTCGAGATGCCGGTGCCACGGCCCACCAGTTGCTGTTTTGGCGCAGAAGGGCTGGCGACGCTGTTTGTCACCAGCGCCAGATTCGGCATGACGCCGGATGAGCTGCATCGCTTTCCGCTGGCCGGGGACATTTTCAGCCTGCCGGTTGCGGTGGCGGGGCTTGCGCCATACAGGTTTAAAGACCCAAAGCCATGAATCTAGGGGCGCAGCCCACGAAAAGATTACTCGCTTTGCAGACGCTCCCCGGTCTTAGTATCAAACAGATGGATATTGGCGCTGTTGGCCTCCAGCCAGACCGGCTGGTCAGTGCTGACGCTGGCGCGCCCGGCGCACTGGACGTGCATCTGGAAACCGTTCCAGGTGACGTGCAGCAGGCTGCTTTCCCCTGTGACCTCCAGCAGGCGCAGTTCTGCCGCAGGTTGAAGACTATGTTCCACGATTTTGACATCGTGCGGCCGCAAACCCACCGTCACCGGCTGGCCCTCTGAATGCCGCGCCTGCGCCCACCATTTTTCAGGCAGCGCGAACCACAACTGGCCGCAGCCCACGCCCGGCGTACCGTTGAAGGTGAGAAAAACCCCGGCCAGTAAGTTCATGGGAGGTGAGCCGATAAACCGCGCCACAAAGGTGTTAACCGGCTTGTCGTAAATCGACAGCGGTGAGCCCTGCTGCACGATGTAACCGTCTTTCATCACCACAATATTGTCTGCCAGCGTCATGGCTTCGACCTGATCGTGCGTCACATAGACGGTGGTGGTGCGAAACTGCTGATGCACCGATTTAATCTCAGCCCGCAGTTCCATACGTAACTGCGCATCCAGGTTCGACAGCGGTTCATCGAACAGAAACACTTTCGGATTACGCACCAGCGCACGGCCCATCGCCACGCGCTGACGCTGGCCGCCGGAGAGATCTTTCGGCAGGCGCTGGAGCAGATGGTCAATGCCCAGCACTTTTGCCGCCTGTAAGACTTTGGTCTGCTGCTCGGCTTTCGGCACTTTTTTGACCTGCATATGGAAAGCCATATTCTCGGCCACCGTCAGGTGCGGGTAGAGCGCGTAGGACTGAAAAACCATCGCAATGTCACGATCGGCGGGATCAAAATTATTGATCTGTACTTTATCGAGCAGGATATCGCCGTCAGACAGCGACTCCAGCCCGGCCAGCAAACGCAGCAGGGTGGATTTACCGCAGCCTGACGGCCCGACCAGCACCGTGAAACTGCCATCTTTGATGGTCAGATCCAGCGGTTTCAGCACCTGCTGTTTACCATAATTTTTAGCGACTTTGACTAATTCAACCAATGCCATTTACTGTTTCTCCACCGAAAGCGTTTGTGTCGTAAGGGAAAGCAAATCCTGCCAGTCCGGATAGCGGCGCGGATGGCTGCTGATGGCGCTGCCCGCCACGTGCACACCCCACTGTAATGCCTGCTGATGGTCTAACCCGTAAACCAGCGCCGACAGAAAACCGGCGTTGAAACTGTCACCGGCCCCGATAGTATCCACCACGGTCACGGCGTCAGCCGCCTGGTGTGAGGTTTCCCCCGCAGACCACAACCGCGCGCCATCCGGCCCGCACTTCGCCACCACAAATGCGTCCGGTGCCATGTGCGCCAGCAAGTGTGCCGCACTGTTATCCAGCGTTTTTTCGTTAGCCATGCTGAGGGTTTCGACCTCATTTAACAGCAGCGCATCGCAGTAGCCGAGCCACGGATCAATTTGCTGACGCAGTGCATCGCTCCAGTTCTGCGGCGGCCAGCCGCTGTCCACCGCCACCAGATAACCGCGCTGTTTCAGCGCCGCCAGCAGCTGGGCATATTGCTGGAACAGACGGGTACACAGGAAAGTGCCGCACAGCAGTACCCAGTCGCCGGGCACCGCCTGTGACGGCAGTTGCAGCAGCACATCGTCAAGATTTAACCGGACGATGTTGCCCTGATTGCTGAAAAAAGTCCGTTCGTGGTCCGGGTGCGTCACGCCAAAGGTCAGCGAGGTTTCACAGTTGGCCGTCGGCCAGTGCGGCGCGCTTTCCGGGAACAGGCTCGCCAGCCAGCCGGTGAACTGGTCATTACCCTGATTCGCCACCAGACGGTGCGGCGTACCGAGCGCGGCCAGCGCCAGTGCGCAGTTACCGGCGGAACCACCGGGGCGCAGCGAACTGCTTTCGAGCATCGCTTCCGTGCCTTTTTCCGGCCACTGATGCAGCGTACTCATGATCAAATCGACGTTCAGATTACCCACTACGTACAGCGTGGCTTCTGTTTCTGGTTTATTCATTTTATTAAGCGTTTCCATAAATAAAGGGCCATGGTGCTGGCGCTTAGCCTTTGCTGCCGCCGCTGGTTAAACCGCTGACCAGCGTCTTTTGCAACCACAAGGCAATAAACAGGGGCGGAATGGCCGCCAGAATACCGACGGCGGCAATCAGGCCGTCATCGGTGGCGCGCCCGGCGGTGAATCCGGCAATGGTCACAGGTAACGTCTGGGCATCAATATTGTTGGTGAACAGCAACGCATAAAAGAACTCATCCCACGCCAGCAGCCAGCCAAACATCGCCGACGCACCGAGTGCAGGTTTCGCCAGCGGCAACGTGATGCGCAGCAACACTTGCCAGAAACGCAGCCCGTCGAGGCGCGCGGCCTGTTCGATATCAATCGGCAGGGCGTCGAACTGGTTTTTCAGCATCCAGGTCAGGAACGGCAAGATCATCGAGCAATAAACCAGCACCAGCCCGAGATGGGTATTGAGCAGGGTGAGTTTTTGCAAGATGAAGTACAGCGGCAGCACGAAAGCCACCGGCGGCACCATATAAATCGCAAGGCTGCCGAACAGCCAGCCGTTGCGGCCCGGATAGCGGGAAAAACTGTAGGCTGCCGGGATCGCCAGCAGCAGCGAGATGATCGTCGCGCCGCAGGCAACCAGCAGGCTGTTACCCAGCGCATGCAGGAACAGTGCGCCGGGCTGCCCGGCCTGCAAGGTCAGCAGACTGGCGTAACGGCTGAAATCCCAGTGACGCGGCAGCCACTCCAGCGGAATGCGGGTCAGGTCTTCCGCTGAGCTGACGCTCATCAGAAACATCCACAGCAGCGGGCCGAGAATAGATACCGCCAGTAAAAAGGCGAACACATAACGCAGAATCAGACGGATTTTAGATTTCATTCCGCGCTCCCTGAACGGCGCTGACGTAGTAACATCAGCATGTAAATCAAAATCAGCACGGCGCAAATCAGCGTCATCAGAATGGCGTAAGCCGCACCGCTGCCCGCGCGTAAATAGCTGAAGGACTCTTGATACACAAAGAAACTGACGGTTTTGGTGCTGTCGAGCGGTCCGCCCCGGGTCATGACATAGATAATGTCGAAGACTTTAAAGGCATCGATAGTTCGCAGCACCAGCGCGACGGCCAGCGGTGCGGCAATCGCCGGGAAGGTGATTTTGCAAAAGCGCCGCCACGGTGAGGCGCCGTCGAGACGGGCGGCTTCAAACAGGTCCTCAGGAATCGTCTGCAACGCGGCCAGCGTCAGCAGGGTGATCAGCGGATAGTTTTTCCAGATATCCGCAAACATCACCGCATTGAGCGCCGACGACGTATCGCCCAGCCAACTGCGGTAGCTGTCGAGCACGCCGATTTGCGTCAGCAGGGCGTTGATGCTGCCGTAATCCGGATTGAAATTCAGCCGCCACATGGTGGCGTTAACGATGGTGGGCAGCGCCCAGGGTAAAATCACCAGTACGCGCAGGGCGCTGCGGCCCCAGAACTGCTGATTAAGCAGCAGGGCGACCAGCACGCCGATAATGCCCTCGAAAATCACCGATACCAGCGTGAAGTAGAGCGTGCGCCATAACGCGGCGCGAAAATCCGGATCGGTCAGCGCATAAATAAAGTTGTCGCTGCCCACCCAGTTTGGCGCAGTGCCGTCACCGATAAGGCCAGCGTCAGTAAAACTGAGCCACAGGGTGCGGGCCAGCGGCCAGGCGGTCAGCAGAAACATCATGACAAGCATGGGCGCTAATAGCACCCAGGCCTGTCTGCGTTCTCGTTGTGGAAGACTGAGCATATTCAATAAGTTCCGTGGTGTTGATTTGCCCTTCGTACCGAAGCATTTGCCTTAGTCATCAGGGCATTGTGTTAGCTGTTTAAAACGAAACTTAACGCAGGCGATCGGCGGCTTCTGTGGCCGTGGTCATGCCGTCTTTCGCGGTCACTTTGCCTTGCAGCACGCCCTGAATATTCTGTTGCAGGATATTCGAAAGACGCGAGTAATCCGGCGTAACCGGGCGCGACAACATCACGTTAAGCGAAGTTTTGGCCGCCGCGATCAGCGCTTCCTGATCTTTCTGTACCGCTGGATCATCATAGGAAGACTTCCAGATTGGCAGGCTCAGCTTGGCGTATTTGTCCTGAACCGGCTGAGAAGTCATATAGGTGATATATTCCCACGCCTGATCGGGATGCGTACTGGCTTTGGCAATACCGAGCCCCATCGAGCCGTTGACGCCAGACGCCTGACCAGCAACGGAACCCGGTGCGGGAACCACACCCACCTGACCGGCTACTTTGCTCTGTTTCGGGTCGTTGGCCATGTTGTACATATACGTCCAGTTCAGGGCGAAGGCTGCGTCACCGTTGGAGAAGGACTTACGCACGTCTTCTTCTAAGTATTCACGCGAGTTCGGGTTGGTCAGCCCTTTGTCCAGCGTCTCTTTCATGAAATCGATGGCTTTCATTGCACCGGAATTGGTGAAATTAAGCTTACCGTCCTGATAGAAACTGCCTTTGAACGCGGACACCAGCGTGGTGTAGTCACACAGCAGGGCTTCTGACTGCGACCAGCTCCAGACCAGCGGGAACTTAACGATCCCTTTCTCTTTGAGGATCTCAGACTGTTTCTCAACGTCAGCCCAGGTCGCAGGCGGGGTGGTGATCCCGGCTTTAGCCAGCATGGCTTTGTTGTAATACAGGTATTTGGTATCGAGGATCCACGGCATACCCCAGCGTTTATCTTTGTAGGTCACGGTGGAGATCGCACCGTCGAAGATTTTTTTGCTTTCATCGGCGGTGATGCGCGAGGTGACATCCTGCAACAGGCCATATTTGTTAAATTCTGCCGGCCAGATGGCGTCAAACAGCACGATGTCATAACCGTTGGCACCGGCACCGCGTGCGGCAACGATTTTGTCGTGCAGCGCTTCATAAGGCACGAACTCAAGATTCACTTTGATATCAGGATGCTGCTTGGTGAACTCCGCCGTCATCGCGCGGATATCTGCCTCGCTGTACGCTGCCTGAGTCATAAACAGGGCGCTGAGAGTAGTCTCTGCCGCATTCGCGCCATAACTAAAGGCCAGCGCTGAGAGGGCGCAGAGGGTAGCGGCAGGGGTTAATCGCATAATCATGTATTCGTCTCCGGTCGTTAGGATAATTAAATCAATTTGATTGCTTTAATCGGCGGTAAAAAAATCCCGCCGTCGGCTCCGGGTGGAGCAGCATCCTTGCCATTGCTACACGTGATATTTCTGAAAAGTGTCAGTACTGAATAATTTCTGTCGCATACTATTAACACGACCATAACATTCAATGCTGTGATAGCGCCGTCATTCTGAACACATACATCGCGCCAATCGTAATAATAAAATCAATTTGATTGCTCAATTATCTGGCAGCATACTGCCTGCAGGCTTTCCCTTGGTGCATAGGCAGTTATGACAACTTCTGGTACTAACCTTGAACACGCCCGGGCTCACAACCGCCGCGTTGTTATCGAAGCAATTCGCCTTTACGGCGAACTGACCCGCGCCGAAATCGCCCGTCTGACGTCGCTGACGCCGCAAACCGTTTCCAACATCGCCACCGAACTCGAAGCGGCGGGCATTCTCTCCTCACATCTGCCGCGCAGGGCAGGAGGACGCGGGCAACCAGCAACGCCACTGACACTCAATCCGGACAGCGCCTACTCGATTGGCATCCATCTTGATCATCAATCGCTGCTGATTGTGCTCGTCGATCTCACCGGAACCGTGCGTTTTCGCCATCTGGTCGCGGTACCAAAACCGCAGCCGGAACCGACGCTGGCCCTGATTGAGCAAATACTGCAAGAAATGCGCCAACAGGTGAAAATCGACTGGAGGAAAATGTTGGGCATCGGCATTGTCATGCCGGGTCCCTTTGGCGTGGAGGGGATTTCGTCCGCCGGGCCAACCACCTTGCACGGCTGGGATAACGTGGATGTCGAAGCGCGTCTGAGCGCCGCCAGCGGCTGGCCGGTCACCCTTGAAAACGACGCCACCGTGGCCGCCATCGGCGAGCGTTTTCACGGTATCGCCAAGCAGCTCACCTCCTTTGTTTATCTTTATATCGGCACCGGTCTCGGTGCTGGCATCTTCACCGACGGGCGGATTTACACCGGTCATGCACACAATGCGGGCGAAGTCGGTCACATGGTGGTGCAACCGGGCGGGCGCGAGTGCTATTGCGGCAACCACGGCTGCCTCGAACGTTACCTCTCCTTGCAGGCCGCTTACGAAGCCTGCGGGCTGGATCCGGTCAGCGCCACGCCGGATGATCTGCTGCTGGTGGATGAGGAAACCTTCGACCGCTGGCTGGATACCGCTGTCGAACCGGCCTGTCAGGCCATCAATATTATGGAGTGCGTCTTCGACGCCGAGTGCGTGATCATTGGTGGCATGATGCCGCAGCCGCTGGTCGAAAAGCTGATCAAACGCCTGTCGCCGCTCTACAGTTCGGTACGCAGCCGTTACCCGCAGGGCATGCGTCTGCGCCTGGGTATGTCAGGAACCAATACGGCAGCGCTGGGTGCCGCCGCCTTGCCGATCTTCGATGAATTTAACCCGCAATATGAGGTACTGCTCAAGTAGCCCGGCGGTTAAACGATCATTTTTCCAAACGGTCTGACCGATCGGTCAAATTTGGCATAAGCTTTGCTTTGTCTTATCAAATGTTATTGCAAATTTGTTAGGTGAAGGTAAAAGCTATGACTCACGACACCGTGGTTACCCGAGCTGTACGCGGCAACTTTTTTGACATCCGCAACGCCGTCATCCGGCCACAGGACATTGATGCGCAGGTCCGTTATATCGAAGACGGGCTGATGCTGCTCAGTGGGGGGCATATCCTGTGGCTCGGCAGCTGGTTCGAAGGGGAAAAAGTGCTGGCGCAGTCCGCTCAGTCTGACGCACTGAAGATCGATGACTTTCGCGACAAGCTGATTGTCCCTGGCTTTATTGATACCCATATTCACTACCCGCAGACCGAAATGATCGGTGCGTACGGCGAACAGCTGCTTGAGTGGCTGGCCAGTTATACCTTCCCGACCGAACAGCAGTATCACTGCGAAAAACATGCCGCGCGCATGTCGCGTTTCTTTATCGATCAGCTGCTGACCAACGGCACGACCACCGCGCTGGTGTTCGGCACCGTGCATCCGCAGTCGGTGGATGCGCTGTTCAAAGTGGCGTCTGATATCAACATGCGCCTGATCGCTGGCAAAGTGATGATGGACCAAAACGCGCCCGCAGCCTTACTGGAAACCCCGGAGCAGAGTGAGCGCGATACCCGCGCGCTGATCACCCGCTGGCACAACCGTCAGCGCCTGAGCTATGCCCTGACGCCGCGTTTTGCGCCAACATCGTCTTCCGCACTGCTGGAAAAAGTGCGTCTGCTGAAGCAGGACTTTCCTGATATTTACCTGCATACCCATCTGAGCGAAAACGCTGACGAAATCAGCTGGGTTAAAGCGCTTTATCCGGAGCATCAACATTACCTCGACGTCTATCACCAGCACGGCCTGACCGGCCAGCGCTGCGTCTTCGCCCACTGTTTGCATCTGGAAGAGCGCGAGTGGGATTGCCTGCACGACACGGATTCCAGCATCGCCTTCTGCCCGACCTCCAACCTGTTTCTCGGCAGCGGCCTGTTCAATATTCAAAAGTCGTGGGCGAAGCAGATCCGCGTCGGCATGGGGAGTGACGTCGGCGCTGGCACCACGTTCAATATGCTGGAAACGCTGGCCGAAGCCTACAAAGTCGGTCAGCTACAGCGCTACCGTCTCTCGGCGTTTGAAGCCTTTTACCACGCCACGCTGGGCGGCGCGCGGGCGCTGCATCTGGACGACAAAATTGGCAATTTCAACCCCGGCAAAGAGGCGGATTTCGTGGTGCTCGAGCCGGGCGTAAGCGCCTTACAACAACTCCGTGCCAGGAACAGCAAAACGCTGGCTGAAAAACTGTTTGTGCTGATGACGCTGGGTGATGACCGCAACGTATTCAGTACCTTCGTTGACGGCGAACCGGTCTACCAGCGCGATGCTCAGGAGGTGGCATGATGTCCATTCAGGATACCGGTGGCAAATTGCGCGTAGCGCGTGAACGCACCCTGGAGAGCATCCACCAGGCGGCGATTGCCGAATTCAGCGAGAAAGGTTTTCAGGGGGCGACCACGCAGGGCATTGCGCTGCGGGCAGGTATGAAGAAAACCCAGCTGCACTATTACATCGCCGGAAAAGAGGAGCTCTACGAAGAGCTGCTGCAAAAAGTGCTGAACGTCTGGGCCGATATCATCCAGTTTGACCCGACGCTGAGCGAACCGGCTGCGGTGCTCAGCCGCTACATCCGCAACAAAATGCACTTCTCGTTCGAACGGCCGGAACTCTCGCGTATCTTCACCAGCGAAGTGCTGAGCGGCGGCCATTATCTGCATAAATATTGGCCGCAGGCGACCGCCAACATCATTAATAAAGAGAACCTGATTAACGCGTGGATCGACCGCGGCGAGATCCGCGCCCTCGATGCCCGGCTGCTGATCATGCACATCTGGGCAGTCACGCAGTATTACGCAGATTTTGCGGTGCAGGTGAAACACATGTACCGCGACACGGCTGACCACCACACCCGCGAACACATCATCAGCGAAGTCACAACGCTGATTTTAAACGGCTGTAAAGGGAGCAAAATATGACCCAGTTCCTGATGGATAACCGTCTGCACAGCGTCACCGGTCTGCCCGCCGACACCACGGTGTTGCAGTTTTTACGCCGCGACGCCGCACGCTGCGGCACCAAAGAGGGTTGCGCCTCGGGCGACTGCGGGGCCTGCACCGTAGTGCTGGCACAGGTTGACGGCGAAAAACTGCACTACCAGACGGTCAACGCCTGCCTGACATTTGTCTCTGCGCTGCACGGCAAACAGCTGATCACCGTGGAAGACCTCAAACACCGTGGCGAACTGCATCACGTTCAGCAGGCGATGGTCGATAACCACGCCTCCCAGTGCGGTTTCTGCACGCCGGGTTTTGTGATGTCGCTGTTCGCTTTGGAGAAACAGCAGACGTCTTTCGAACGCGAACAGGCGCAGCAGGCGCTTTCCGGCAATCTCTGCCGCTGCACCGGCTACCGGCCGATTATGGACGCCGCGCAGCAGGTGTGTGAACAGCCGCAAGCTGACCAGTTTGACCGGGCCGAACAGCAGACGCTTCAGCAACTGAAGAGTATTGAACAGATGCCGGGCCCGAAAAATATTGAGGCGCTGGCGGCGTACTGTCTGGCGAATCCCGATGCCCGACTGGTGGCAGGTGGCACCGATCTGGCACTTGACGTCACCCAGCGCTACCAGCGGCTGCCAAAACTGATTTCACTCAGTGTCATACCGGAACTGCAACAGGTCAGCCTGACAGAAACCGAACTGCTGATCGGTGCCGCGGCGCCCATCAGCCGCTGTATGGCGCTGGTGCAGCAGGAATTCCCCGATTTTGGCCTTTTGCTGGCCCGCTTTGCTTCACAACAGATCCGCAATCAGGGCACCTTTGGCGGTAACATCGCCAACGCCTCGCCGATTGGTGACGGCAATCCGGTACTGCTGGCGCTGGGCGCTACGCTGGTACTGCGGCGTGGTGCAGTTCAGCGGCACTTACCGCTGGAGCATTTTTTCCTCGGCTACAAGAAAACGGCGTTACATCCGGGTGAATTTATTGAGCAGATCCGCATTCCGCGGAGCACCAACAGCGCCCGCCAGCTGCGGGTGTATAAAGTTTCCAAACGGCTGGAAGATGATATTTCGGCGGTGTGTGCGGCGTTACAGATTGAAGTACGGCAGGGCGTGGTGGTCCATGTGCGGGTGGCCTTTGGCGGCATGGCGGAAATTGCCAAACGGGCGGCGCATTGTGAAGGCCAACTACTGGGGCAGCCGTGGCAACTGGCGACTATCGAACGCGCAGCGCAGGCACTGGAGCAGGATTTCTCACCGTTGAGTGATTTCCGCGCCAGCCGCGAATACCGGATGCAGGTGGCAAAAAACCTGCTGCGCCGCGGCTATATCGAACTCACATCCCCTGAAACTCTGATGCGGGTGACCCACTATGTCTGAAGCTAAAACCTCAATCACTCAACAGGATAGGGAAGCGCTGTTCCGCGCCGGGCTGAACAGTGGCGTCGGTAAACGCGTTAAACATGAAAGCGCCGCGAAACACGTCACCGGAGAAGCGGTGTATCTCGATGACCGGCAGGAGTTCCCCAATCAGTTGCATCTGGTGCCGCTGCTCAGCCCACACGCCCATGCGCACATTGTGCATATGGATGTCGAAGAATGTTACACTGTCACCGGTGTGGTGCGGGTGATCACCGCTGCCGATATTCCCGGTAACCCTGACATCGCGCCGCTGACCACCGGCGATCCGCTACTGGCAGACGGTATTGTCGAATATGTCGGACAGGTCATTCTGGTGGTGGCCGCCAGCTCGCAGGCGGCGGCGCGGGAAGCCATCAGCAAGATCAAAATCGACTATCAGCCGCTCGACGCGGTGTTAACGGTAAAACAGGCGCTGGCACTGGAACATTACGTTGAGGCCCCGCATCAGCACCAGCGCGGGGATTCCGCCGCGGCGCTGAACAGCGCACCGCACCGTGTGCAGGGTGAACTGGAGATCGGCGGTCAGGAGCATTTTTATCTGGAAACCCAGATAGCCTCGGTGATGCCGGGAGAAGACGGCGCGATGCTGGTTTACAGCTCGACGCAGCATCCGACCGAAGTGCAGAAACTGGTGGCGTCGGTGCTGGGTTTGCCAATGCACAAAGTGGTAGTGGACATGCGACGCATGGGCGGTGGTTTTGGCGGCAAGGAGACGCAGGCAGCGGGCACGGCCTGCCTGTCCGCGCTGGCCGCACACCTGACCGGCAGACCGGTAAAAATGCGCCTCTCACGGCAGGATGACATGCTGATCACCGGCAAGCGCCATCCGTTTTATGTGCGTTACGACGTCGGCTTTACCGACGACGGCGTGCTGCATGGCATCGACATCCAGCTGGCGGCCAACTGCGGCTATTCGCTGGATCTTTCCGGTTCTATCGTCGACCGCGCGATGTTCCACGCCGACAACGCCTATTACCTCGGCGACGCCACCATCACTGGCCTGCGCTGTAAAACCAATATGGCGTCAAATACCGCTTATCGCGGGTTTGGCGGGCCGCAGGGCATGGTGGCGATTGAACATATCATCGACCACATCGCCCGCTGGTTAGGCAAAGACGTGCTGACCGTGCGCAAAGCCAATTACTACGGCGGTAAAGGGCGCGACGTGACGCACTATTACCAGCCGGTGGAACAAAATCTGCTGGCCGAAATGACCGCGGAGCTGGAAACCAGCGCGGAATACGTCATCAGACGTGACGCTGTCACTAAATTTAATCAACAAAACCAATGGATGAAGAAAGGACTGGCGCTGACGCCGGTCAAATTTGGCATTTCCTTCACCGCCAGCTTCCTCAATCAGGCCGGGGCGCTGGTGCTGGTTTATACAGACGGCAGCATTGTGCTTAACCACGGCGGCACCGAAATGGGTCAGGGACTGAACACCAAAGTTGCTCAGGTGGTGGCCGAAGTGTTTCAGGTGGACATCCACCGGATTCAGGTCACGGCGACCGACACCAGCAAAGTGCCCAACACCTCGCCGACCGCGGCGTCGTCCGGCGCCGATCTCAACGGTAAAGCGGCGCAGAATGCGGCGGAGATCATCAAAGGTCGCATGGTCGGGATGCTGATGCGGCTACATGATGCCGCTGAGGATGAAGTGACGTTCAGCAACGGTCAGGTGCGGGTGAAAGAGCACTATTTCAGTTTTGAGCAGATCGCCACCCAATGCTGGCTGAATCAGGTACCGCTGTCGGCCACCGGTTTTTACCAAACGCCCAGGATTTTCTACGACCGCAGCAAGGCCGCCGGTCATCCGTTTTACTACTTCTCCTACGGCGCCGCCTGCGCCGAGGTATTAATCGATACCTTAACCGGTGAGTACAAACTGCTGCGTGCCGACATTTTGCATGACGTGGGCGACTCGCTGAATCCGGCGATTGATATCGGGCAGGTAGAGGGCGGTTTCGTGCAGGGCATGGGCTGGCTGACTACCGAAGAGCTGGTGTGGAACGACGCGGGCAGGCTGACAACCAGCGGCCCAGCCGGTTACAAAATTCCGGCGATTGGCGACATGCCACATGACCTGCGGGTGAAGCTGGTCGAGAACCGCAAAAACCCGGAGGACACGGTGTTTCACTCCAAAGCCGTCGGCGAACCGCCGTTTATGTTAGGTATCGCCGTCTGGTGCGCGCTGAAAGACGCAGTAGCCAGTACCCTCGAGGCAGGCCAGGTGCCGCGGCTCAACGCTCCGGCCACGCCGGAGCGGGTACTCAATGCGATTACGCCATTACAAAAAATAAGTGACAATGTCACTCACTCTGTCGCAGTTACGGCCCGTTAACGGAGGTGCCTATGCGTAATGATGACTGGATCACGACTTTGTCTGACCTGCAGCGTCAGGGCCTGCCCTGCATAGTCGCCACGCTGGCGGAGCATCAGGGTTCCACGCCGCGCGACGGCGGCAGCAAAATGATTGTCACCACCGGTCAGATTTTCCACACGCTGGGCGGCGGTAATCTTGAATTTCAGGTGATCGCCATTGCCCGCGAGATGCTGGCAAAAAACCAGCAAACCAGCCGCTTCGAACGCTTCTCGCTGGGCGCTCGCCTCGGGCAGTGCTGCGGCGGTATGGCCTCGGTTATCTTCGAACCGCTCGGACAGCCGCAGCCGCAGGTGGTGGTCTACGGCGCAGGCCACGTCGGGCGTGCGCTGGTTGCGATCCTCAGCACGCTGCCGTGCCGCATTATTTGGGTTGATGCCCGCGCCGGTGAGTTTCCGCCGCACGTCAGCCCGCAGATCACCTGCATCATTGATGACGAACCCGAAGCCACCGTGGCGCAGATGCCCGCCAACAGTTTTTTCGTGGTCATGACCCACGATCACCCGTTGGATTTTGCCCTCAGCGAACGCATCCTCAAGCGGGGGGACTTCCGTTATTTCGGCCTTATCGGTTCAGAAACTAAACGCAAACGCTTTGATTACCGCCTGAGCGGCAAAGGCGTCAGCGACGCGCAACTCAGCCGTATGCGCTGTCCGGTAGGATTACCGGATGTGAAAGGGAAACTGCCAGCGGAAATTGCCGTGGCAGTGGCGGCTGAAATCATCGCGGTGTATGGGCAGGCGGGCCCTTAAGCCGCTTTTAAATGCAAATCTTCAGGGTCAAGGTCAAGGTCGTGGGCCTGCTGCCCACACCCGCCCAGAAGGCGGCCAGTCGCCGCCGCCCTCTGGACTCCCGGGCTTTTTCATGGGATACCGACAGCTTCGCTGCTGGCAGGGCACGTGTTTCAGCCACTTCCGTTCACGGCGCAAAATGTCACGGCTGCGCCGTCCCCGTATTTCGAGTTCGAGCCTAAGGTCTCGAACCTCTCATCCGGTGCCATTTTTGACTGCGCCTTAGCGGTTATGTAAATCAAAAGAAAAAAGACAAAAACAAAAGACAAAACCGGTCTGTTTTTATCTTTCAAAAAAGTCTGGGTCGCATTCAAAATGGCGAGGTGTGGGTTTTGAAAAATTCCAAGGCCGCATTCAAAAATGGCGCTGAGCAAGTGGTTCGAGACCCCAGGCTCGAAACCCGCAGCGAAGGCACCGCCTAAGCGGCGACATTTTGCGGCTATCACAGAGGTTCCTGAAACACGGCCATCCCGATTAAGCGATAGCGCGCAGTTAAAAAAGCTCGGATTCTTAAGGCCCGAGCGACTGCGGGCCTTAAGGCGGGTTTGGGCGGCAGCCCAAGGTCTTGAATTTGAATTTAAAAGCGCCTCTTGGCTCCCCCTCCAACCCTCACCGCTATCAGCATGATTGAAATGCTTACCAGCACTGCAATACTCGCCATTGCCATTCCATCTCCCACGGAGCCTTGCTCGAACTGTCGCCAGACAAACACCGAAACCGTCTGTACGCCCGCCGGGGCCAGCAACAGGGAGGTGACCAGCTCGCGGGAGGCGACGGCGAAGACCATCATCATGGCGGCCAGCAGACTCGGGAGGACCAGCGGCAGCAGGATGCGCCACAGCGCCTGCGCTGCGCTGGCACCGTGGACGCGGGCGGCGGCGTCGAGGTTGCCGCCAATTTGCTTCATTGCGGCGCTGACGTAACGCACCGGATAGGGCAGTAAAAGACAGCAGTAGGCCAGCAGTAAAATACCCCAGGTGTTGTAGGGCGTGACCGGCCAGAAGCCGCGGTTCCAGGCCAGAATCAACCCGACACCGACCACAATGCCCGGTAAAGCCGCGGGGAGCAGTGACAGACCGTCAATCACCACAGCACCGCGGACCTTGCGGACCACAACCAGCCATGAAGCCAGCAGGCCAACGGCTCCGGTAATCAGGGCGGTCGCGAGTGCCAGACTCAGGCTGGTGCCGAGCGCGCCGATAGCATCTCCGTCGATGGCAAACAGCGTGGCGTAATGCCTGAGGGTCAGGTTTTCCAGTGATAGACCGCCGGACAGCGTGCCGGAAAAGGCGGTGACCGCCATCGACAACAGCGGCATACCGACCGTAATGAAAGCAACCAGCATAAACAGCGCCAGCACCGGCCATTTGGCACGGCCTGGTTTTTTGGCGACCACGTCGGCGGGCTTGCCGGTGAGCGTTTCCACATTGCGACCAGCCAGAATGGCTTTTTGCACACTGTAGGCGCACAGCGCAATCGCCACCAATACCAGCGACAGCACTGCGGCACCGGGCATATCCACCGGCCAGTCGGCCAGACGCTGCTCAATACCAGTGGTCAGCAGACTTACGTCGCTGCGCGCACCCAGCGCACCGGGAACGCCGTACTCTTCAATTGCCAGTGTGAACGCCAGCAGCAGGCTGGAGGCCACCGACGGCAGGGCCAGCGGCAATGTCACGCGAATAAATGCCCGCCACGGCCCCGCGCCATGAATGCGGGCCACGTCAGCCAGACGGCTGCCGCTGGCGGCCATGCTGCGCGAAACCGCAAAATAGACCACGGGAAAAATGTTGAGTGTCATCACCGCCACAATGCCGGGCAGAGAGAACAGGAAATTATTCAGCTGCAACGCCACCAGTTGTTCAACATAGCCATTGGTTTGCAGCGCCAGCATCCAGGACAGGGCGGCGATGTAAGGCGGCATCATAAACGGGATGAGGAACAGCAGATCCCACAGCGCCGCACCCGGCAGGGCGAACAGACCGCGCAGGGCTCCCAGAGGAATACCGAGAACCGCACTGCACAGCGCCACGCCAAGGCCCACTTTCAGCGTGGTGAATATCATGACGCGCAGCTTGTCATCAGCAAACAACTGACCGAACGCACTAAAAGGAGCACTTAACCGGCCGCTGTCGAGATGCGGGAAAACGGCCTGCAACACAACAAAGGCAACGGGTAGTGCCACCAGTAACAGCAGTGATGCCCCCGTCAGGGCAGGTAAAAACAGATTTTTATTCATCAGAGTCTTTTTGAGATGAAGACGTTTGTGATCAGGGCTGGCGATGCAGCCCTGACGCGGCAGGTCACCGGTCTCAGCGCTGGCCGAACAGGCTGGCGAAACGATCCAGAACCTCTTTGCGCGATGCCGAAGGTTGAGTCTCTTCCGGCAGTAGCTTCAGGGTTTTAAACAGCGGACGTTTGGCGCTGATATCGGTACGCGCAGGCATCAGCCAGGCGTCGGCCACCAGTTTCTGGCCTTCGTCAGACAGTGCATAATCGATAAAGGCTTTGGCTTCTTTCTGCTCCTTGCTTGATTTTAGGATCATCATCGGGCGCGGGGCGATCACCGTACCGCTGGCAGGGAAGATCACTTTTACCGCTTCGCCATCCTGTACGCTGCTGTAGGCTACGTAATCCACTGCACCGAATACGGCAGCTTTTGCCCCCTGCAACACCGGCGTCAGCGCCTGAGCGTTCGGCCCGGCGATGATCATGCCGTTGGCTTTCAGGTCATCAAACAGCGTCCATGCCTGCTGTGCATGAGCATTTTGTAATCCGATCAGCAAATCCAGTGAAGCGCCCGACAGTGCAGGGTCTGGCGTTGTCACTTTGTCTTTAAAGGCCGGTTTGGCTAAATCTGCCCAGTCCTGCGGTTCCGGCGTGCCGCTTTTGGTATTCCACACAATGCCCAGTGCCGAGATACCCTGAGCAACGTAATACGGCGTTTTGAACTGTGCGGGAACCTCTGTCGCGTTCGGGCTTTGATACTCCAGCAACCAGCCGCGCTTTTGCAGATCGGTGGCGGTGTCCCATGAGGCGGAAATCAAAATATCAGCCCGCGGATTGGCCTGTTCAGCATCCAGACGCGCCATCACTTTGCCGGTCGTGGCCTGAAAAACGTCCACTTTGACGCCGGTCTGTTTTTCATAACCGGCCGCCAGTTTTTTTGCCAGCGATCCGGGACCGGCGGTGTAGAGCGTCAACGCCTGCGCGCTGCCTGCCGCCATAGCGAGAGAAAGAGTCATTGCCGTCATTAAGCCTGTTTTGAGTGAAGTCGGAGTGCGGTTCATATTTATTTTTTCCATCAGAGGTTAAGCAACAAAAGGAGTAACACGGGAAGGTTCAATCTGATCGAGGCGTGCAATCTGCCCCTGTTCCATCCGGGCGATGCAGTGCGCCATCGTTCGGGCTTCATGCGGATCATGCGTGACATACACGGCAGTCGTACCCAACTGGCGCAGCAGGGAGGCCATCTCTTCGCACAGGCTCTCGCGCAGGTCGCGGTCGAGGTTGGACAGCGGTTCATCAAACAGCAGGATCTGCGGCTCAGCCACAATGGCCCGCGCCAGCGCCACTCGCTGCTGCTGCCCGCCGGAGAGCTCCGACGGACGGCGTGCGGCGAAATCGGCCAGGCCAACGCGGTCGAGCGTCGCCATCACTTTTTCACGCTGAAGAGTGCTGCGCACACCGCGCATTTGCAGCGGAAAGGCGACGTTCTGGTAGACGCTCATATGTGGCCACAGTGCGTAGTCCTGAAAAGCCATGCCGAGAGAACGCTTCTCCGGTGGCAGACTGAAACTGCCCGCCGCTACGCATGTTGCACCAAAATGGATTTCACCGGATGACGGATGTAACAATCCCGCCAGCAGTTTCAGCAGGGTGCTTTTACCGCATCCGGACGGACCGAGCAGAGCGACGATAGTGCCTTTCGGCACCTGAAGACTGACGTGATTAAGTACCCGGTTGGCCCCGAAAAGCTGGCTTACCTGATGGACAGCGATAGCAGGTAAAGCAGGCGCACAGGGGCGCGCTGCCAGAACCGCAGGGTCTGGAATGAGCATGGGGAACTATCCTCTTTGGGATTTACTGTTACGCAGCAGCTTAAGAGGAGCAGATGACGAATTTATGTCAGGCGGGTGACGGTTTGGCGATAGCAGGACGGAGTGAGGCAATGACAGAGCAGGTGTCCATACCTGCCCGGAAAAGTCATGTAACCGGAAGCTGAATGGTCCGCTGACTAGCGGCCGTAGGTTTTTACTCCCCAGTGCAGCATCCCTTCCAGCAAGAGTTGCAGAAGTTTTTGCAATCGCGCGGCTTTATCGTCGAGATAACCGAACGGCTCCAGTTCTTCCATGTAATTACACTGCGCCAGTTCCAACTGAATGGCGTGCTGATCTTGCTCTGGCTGGCCGTAGGCGCGGGTGATATAACCGCCTTTGAAACGGCCGTTTAGCACGTGGCTGAACTGCGTTTGCTGCTGGCATATCGCTTCCAGTGAACGGCTCAGCTCTGGGGAACAGCTGGCACCGCTGTTGGTACCGAGATTCAAATCCGGCAGTTTTCCATCGAACAACCGCGGGATAACCGAGGCGATAGAGTGCGCATCAAACAACAGCGCGTAGCCGTATTGCTGTTTTATCCGCGCCAGCTCCGAGGCAATTTTCTGATGATAGGGCTGCCAGATCTGTTCGAGATACTGCTGGCGGGTGGCATCATCGGGCTGATGACCGGGTTTGAAGGTCGGACGGCCGTCAAACAAGGTATCGGGAAACAGCCCGGTAGTGGCGGTGGTGTACAGGGGCTGGTCATCAGACGGGCGATTAAGATCAATGACAAACCGTGAATACTGGCCGGCCACAATATTGGCCCCCAGACGGTGCGCAAAATCATAAAGCTCAGGAATATGCCAGTCAGTATCAGACAGCGGCAGGGCGTCGTCGCTCAGGCCGCTGGCGACCTCAGGCGTCAGACGCGTACCGGCGTGGGGAATACTGATCAACAACGGGCTGCTGCCTGCCGTGAAATGGTATGGGTCAGCGGCAGTGGATATAGAATTCAGACTCATAGACGGATATCTCCCCGGATATTTCCTTGATAAACCACGGTACAGGGCAGCTGTCCGCCCAACCAATAAACCAGTTCCGCCGGGCGAGCCAGCGGCCAGTGAACAAAGTCAGCCACTTTTCCCACTTCCAGTGTCCCATGCGAATTTTGCAAACCCAGAGCACGGGCACCGTGGCAGGTTGCTCCTGCCAGCGCCTCTTCCGGCGTCATCCGAAACAGCGTGCAGGCCATATTCAGCATCAGGCGTAATGAAAGTGCAGGCGAGGTTCCGGGGTTGGCATCGCTGGCAATCGCCATCGGTACGCCATGTTTACGAAACAGTTCTACCGGCGGGCGCTGTGTTTCGCGCAATAAATAAAATGCGCCGGGCAGCAGAACGGCGACGGTGCCTGAAGCGGCCATCGCCTGCGCGTCCTCTTCAGTCGCATATTCCAGATGATCGGCGGACAGTGCGCCATAGCGTGCAGCCAGCTGGCTGCCGTGCAGGGAAGAGAGTTGCTCAGCGTGGAGTTTTACCGGCAAACCCAGGCGAATGGCGGCCTGAAATACCCGTTCGACCTGCTCAGGTGAAAAGGCCAGATGCTCACAAAAGGCATCCACCGCATCGGCCAGTTTTTCTGCTGCCACCTGTGGCAATAAAACTTCGCAGATATGGGAAATATAGTCATCCGCCCGGCCTTTGAATTCCGGAGGTAAGGCGTGGGCGGCAAGGCAGGTGGATGTCACCCTGACCGGCATTTTTTGCGCCAGTTCGCGGATCACCCGCAGCATTTTCAGCTCGCTTTCATCGCTCAGCCCGTAACCTGATTTGATCTCGACACAGGTCACGCCCTCGGCCAGAAGAGGCGCCAGCCTAAAACGGGCCTGCTCAAACAGCTGTTGATGACTGGCCTTACGCGTAGCATTCACAGTCGACAGGATCCCGCCACCCTGAGCTGCAATCTCGGCATAGCTGACGCCATTCAGGCGCTTTTCGAATTCGGCGCTGCGATCGCCGCCGAAAACCAGATGGGTATGACAGTCGATCAGACCTGGGGTCACAATCCCGCCACCAAAATCATGCCGAACCTGAGTGACAAACTCCGGGCTGTCAGCCGCAGTGCCAAGCCAGATGATCAAACCATCTTTGACGGCCAGCACGCCGTTTTCAATGGGGTTATAGCGCCCATTATGCATGGTCACAAGCGACGCGCCGGTCCACAGACTGTCGCAAATTATCGTGCCGGAAGCAGCGGTATTGGGGGGATTCAGTGACGCCATGCAAAACTCCTGACTGTTTTTGTCTTGTATAGACAACCGCAATCAAGCTAACGCATTCACCAAAAAGCGGCAAGGGATGAGCGGGGCGTATTTTTCGTATTTCGAGGTACATTCCAGATTTGAGGGGCAGTGCTGGATCCAGGGTCTGGTTATAAATACAGTGCTTTCGGCAAGAAGAAGCAGGCTGTGGGGCAGCCTGCTCAGGGACATCAGCCGTGGCTGGTGAAGCGGCCAAACAGCTGGTAGCGGGAGCCGGGGTACACCAGACGTGCGGAAGTCACCACGCGGTTACCGCTCCAGGTACGTCGATGAATCAGGAGACAGGGCTCATGTTCTTTCAACTGCAACAACTGGCGCTGGGTATCGCTGGCGCTTATCGCTTCAACGCGATGCTCACCGGCGGTCAGCGGCGCAATTTTCATCAGATAAGTGTACGGCGTAGCGCTGTTCATCACCTGTTGCAGGTAATCGGGCGCGGCGTCCGGGTTTACGAAGCGATCTTCGATTTGTACCGGCACGTCATTCTCAAAGTGGACGATCTGCGAATAAAACAGCTTTTCGCCGGGTTTAATTCCCAGTTGCAGTGCCTGTTCGGCATCTGCTGGTCGTGCCTCGCAGGCCAGAATCTGGCTGCTATGGCGGTGACCTCGCCGGGCTATCTCATCAGCAATGTTATGCACTTCGAGCATTGGCGTGTAAGCCTTGGCCTCGGCCACAAACGTGCCGACACCCTGCATACGGATCAGGAAACCTTCGCCGGTCAGCTCGCGCAGGGCGCGGTTGATGGTCATCCGGCTGACGCCCAGTTCATTGACCAGTTCACTTTCCGACGGCACGCGCTGATGCGGTTGCCAGACACCTTCGCGAATTTGCCCGATGATCGCCTGTTTTACCCGCTGGTAGATCGGCGCTGGTGCATCGCTCATTGCGGCAGCCAGTTCCGACAAAGTTTTCTGGGTGACCCCCTGCAGGGAGGACGGCGTTGTTTCAGACATGGGACAACCTCATAGGGAAAAGCCGGCGGGCTTTAGATTGGTAAAGTGTAATCAATAATTCACTGTAAACGAAGGCCTTTGGGGATATCTCACTGCGTGATGAGAGACGTAATTATTAAAAAAACAGCACGAGTAAGTTTACAGCCCGTGCGGGCATATGTATATGTATAGACAAGTAGCTTAAGCGTGTCGCAATTGTTTCCCGATAGGCAACATTTGTGATCATCCTTGTTAATTAATATTCAGGACCTTTTTATGCCGGGTTATTTCGCGCCGCGCGCCTTACTGCCACAGGGCTGGGCACGCAATGTTCGACTGCACGTTGATGCCGCAGGACTGCTTAGTTCTGTGACGGCAGATACCGGGCCTGAAGGCTGCCACCGGCTCAGCGGTGCCGTTGTTCCGGGAATGCCAAACCTGCATTCGCACGCCTTTCAGCGGGTGATGGCGGGGCTGGCGGAAGTAGCGGGTAACCCGCAGGACAGCTTCTGGACCTGGCGTGACCTGATGTACCGCATGGTCGCCCGGCTGACGCCGCCGCAGATTGGGGTGATTGCCCGCCAATTGTATATCGAAATGCTGAAAGGCGGTTATACGCAGGTCGCGGAGTTCCACTATCTGCATAACGATCTCGACGGTAAACCTTACGCCGACATGGGCGAAATGACCGCGCATCTGAGTGAGGCGGCACAAACCGTCGGGATTGGTCTGACGCTGCTGCCGGTTCTTTACAGCTATGCGGGATTTGGTGCGCAACCTGCGCAGAGCGGGCAAAAACGCTTTATTCAGAATGCTGAACAATACCTTAAACAACATCAGGTGATTGCCGGGCAGCTTAAAGGCAAACTATTACAAAATCAGGGACTGTGCTTTCACTCCCTGCGCGCTGTTTCCCGCGAGCAGATGACCGACGTTCTGGCCGCCAGCGACGCCTCGCTGCCCGTGCATATTCATATTGCCGAGCAGCAAAAAGAGGTGAATGACTGTCTGGAGTGGAGCGGCCAGCGGCCTGTTTCATGGCTGTTTGATAACGTGGATGTGGACAACCGCTGGTGCCTGATTCATGCCACTCATCCTGACCGCTTCGAGCTGGCAAGCATTGCCGCCAGCGGTGCCGTGGTGGGGCTGTGTCCGACCACCGAGGCCAATCTCGGTGACGGCATTTTTCCCGGTGTGGATTATCTGGCGCATAAAGGCCGCTGGGGAATTGGCTCTGACAGCCATGTTTCCCTCAACGTGGTGGAAGAGTTGCGCTGGCTGGAGTATGGCCAGCGTCTGCGCGACCAGCGTCGTAACCGGCTGACGAACGCCAGTCAGCCTTCGGTGGGCGATTTGCTCTACACCCAGGCGCTGGCAGGTGGTGCTCAGGCTTGCGGCGCACCTGTTGGTCAGTTGGCCGCCGGATACCGCGCCGACTGGCTGGTACTGGATGGCGATGATCCTTATCTGGCCGCCGCGAAAGACAGTGAGCTGCTCAACCGATGGTTGTTTGCGGGCAGCTCAGCGCAAATCCGCGACGTGTTTGTGGGGGGCGTTGCCAAAGTGATTAACGGCCAGCACCCGCAACAGCGTCAGGCCAGCGCTGATTTTCTTGCCCTGCTGCTACTGCTGGCAGAGGATCGACCATGAGCGGTCTGACGCAGTTTTCATTTGACAGCCTGCCGGTCAGCGCCTGGCGCAATGGCGGGGGAGAAACCCGTGAAATCATCAGCTGGCCTGCAGGTCAAGCGCAGTTTGACTGGCGCGCAAGCATTGCGACGATTGCGGCTGATGGCCCGTTTTCGCGTTTCGAAGGTATTGACCGCTCCATCACGCTGCTTAGCGGTGCGGGCGTAGTGTTGTCGGCGGAAGGGGACATTGAGCACCGCCTTGACCGCCCCGCAGAACCCTTTGCTTTTGCCGGAGAAACCGCCATTCGCGCGCATCTGGTTAATGGAATCACCACGGACTTTAATATTATGACTCGCCGGGGGCAGACCAGTGCGAGTGTTATTGCTCAGCGTGGCGGCTTTAGCGCCAGCCGCCACTGTGCGGGTCTGTTGTACGTTTTACAAGGGCAATGGCAGGCAGAAGATGTATTTTCGCTGTCCGCCCGCGAAGGCGTGTTCTGGACGCATGAACGACAAAAGGAACCACTGCTCAGTCTGAACGTTCAGCCCCTGCTGGCAGAATCATTATTGCTGTGGGTTGAAATCGGACCTCCACGCCAAAGGGCTGCAGCAAACTGAATCATTAACACCGTTTCGTCATTTGAGTCATCAGCCACCCGTCAGGCAGCGTTTCGCCGGGTATTATTCGCTTTTTACTTGTCTATACAGGATTAGTTTATGTCGCTTTCAGCTAATGACATTACCGTCTGCCGTCTGCATCCGGGTCAGGTTGATCTGACCATGCTGCGCACCATTTATTCTGCCAAGAAACGTGCCGATCAACAGCAACCCTGGACGGTTCGCGTTGAGCTGGCTGAAGAGGCGCGGGCAGGCGTGCTGGCTTCGCAGGAAACGGTCACCCGCATCGTTGAGTCCGGCAAAGTGGTCTACGGAATTAACACGGGTTTCGGCAAACTGGCCCAGACCCGGATCCCGGCGGAACGGCTGGCGGAACTGCAGCGCAATCTGGTGCTATCGCACAGCGTCGGTGTGGGCAAGGAGTTAGCGGATAACGTCGTGCGTCTGATCATGACCACCAAAATTTTAAGTCTGTCACGGGGCCATTCTGGTATCCGCATGGAAGTGATCGATGCCCTGATCACGTTGCTGAATGCGGGCGTGTTGCCTTGTATTCCTGAGAAAGGTTCTGTCGGTGCCTCAGGCGATTTAGCCCCGCTGGCACACCTTTCTCTGATGTTAATTGGGGAAGGCGAAGTGACGGCGCAGGGTGTAAGAATGTCAGCTATCGAAGGGCTGGCGAGGGTCGGACTAAAACCGGTTGAGCTGGGGCCGAAAGAGGGGCTGGCGCTGCTTAACGGCACGCAGGTTTCGACGTCTCTGGCACTGGCCGGGCTGTTTGAGGCCGAACGGGTATTTTCCGCTGGTCTGGTAGCAGGCGCACTGTCACTGGAAGCCATCAAAGGCTCAGTAAAACCGCTTGACCCGCGTATTCATCAGGCCCGCGGCCAGCTGGGGCAGATCGCCGTTGCGGCGGCGGTCAGTGCATTGCTGGAAGGGAGTGACGTTGTCACCTCTCATGCTGACTGCAGCCGTGTGCAGGACCCTTACTCCATTCGCTGCGTGCCTCAGGTGATGGGGGCGTGCCTGGATAATCTGCAACATGCGGCACGCGTGCTGCAAATTGAAGCTAATGCGGCGTCGGATAACCCGCTGGTGTTTGCTGAAAACGGCGACGTGATTTCGGGAGGTAATTTCCACGCTGAACCGGTGGCCTTTGCGGCTGATATTATCGCTCTGGCCGTGGCGGAAATTGGTGCCATTTCTGAACGCCGTCTGGCGCTGCTGCTTGATACCGGCCTGTCGGGCCTGCCGGCTTTTCTGGTCAACGACGGCGGCGTTAACTCCGGCTTTATGATTGCCCAGGTGACGGCGGCCGCACTGGCGTCTGAGAACAAATCTCTCGCGCATCCGGGCAGCGTAGACAGCCTGCCGACCTCTGCCAATCAGGAAGATCACGTTTCAATGGCAACTTACGCCGCGCGCCGTCTGGGGGATATGTGCTTTAACACCGCCGTGGTCGTAGGTATTGAAGCCATGGCCGCCGCGCAGGGTATTGATTTTATCCGTCCACTGAAAAGCTCCGCGGTGCTGGAAAATGAGCTGCATCTTATTCGCGAAAAAGTGGCCTATCTTGAGCGCGACCGCCTGATGGCCCCGGACGTTGAAGCCATGCGTCTTTGGGCCAGCCGTGAGCAGTGGCCGCCGGTCATTGAAGCTTTGTTGCCGAGTTTTAACTGATGAATAAGGGACACACTATGAATACACCACAGAAAACCGCCGTTGCCCGCGTGGTACGTGCCCCTCACGGCACCGAGCTGAGCTGTCAGAACTGGCTGATCGAAGCCGCTTACCGCATGTTGCAAAACAATCTTGACCCGGACGTTGCTGAACGCCCGCAAGACCTGGTGGTGTACGGCGGGATTGGTAAAGCCGCCCGCAACTGGCCAGCTTTTGAGTCGATCCTCGACAGCTTGCGCAAACTGCGTGAGGACGAAACTTTGCTGGTACAGTCGGGTAAACCGGTGGGTATTTTCCGCACTCATACGGATGCCCCGCGGGTGCTGATTGCCAACTCCAATCTGGTGCCACACTGGGCCAACTGGGAGCACTTCCACGAACTGGATAAAGCCGGGTTGATGATGTACGGCCAGATGACCGCTGGTTCATGGATTTACATTGGTGCGCAGGGCATCGTGCAGGGAACCTATGAAACCTTTGCCGAAGCGGGTCGTCAGCACTACAACAGCAACTTACGGGGCAAATGGATCCTGACCGCCGGGCTTGGCGGTATGGGCGGCGCACAGCCATTAGCTGGCGTACTGGCCGGTGCCTGCGTACTGGCGATTGAGTGCCAGGAGTCGCGCATTGATTTTCGTATCCGTACCCGTTATCTCGATTACAAAGCCCACAGCATCGACGAAGCGCTGGCGATGATTGAAAAAGCCTGCGCCGAAAAACAGGCGATCTCCGTTGGCCTGCTGGGGAATGCCGCGGAACTGATGCCGCAGCTGGTTGCGCGCGCTCAACAGGGTGGTTTACGCCCGGACATTGTCACTGATCAAACCTCAGCCCATGATCCGCTGAACGGTTATCTGCCGGAAGGCTGGACGCTGGAACAGTGGCAGGATCGCAAAACCTCTGATCCTAAAGTGGTGGTAAAAGCTGCGCGTACGTCGATGGCGAAACACGTTCAGGCGATGCTCGATTTTCACGCCATGGGTATTCCGACTGTCGATTACGGCAACAACATCCGTCAGGTGGCAAAAGAGGAAGGTGTGCTTAATGCCTTTGATTTCCCTGGTTTTGTTCCGGCTTATATTCGCCCGCTGTTTTGCGAAGGCAAAGGTCCGTTCCGCTGGGTGGCGCTGTCGGGTGACCCGGAAGATATCTATAAGACCGATGCAAAATTGAAAGAGCTGTTCCCGGATAACGCCAATCTGATCAACTGGCTGAATATGGCCAGCGAACGCATTGCTTTTCAGGGGTTACCTGCGCGGATCTGCTGGCTGGGGCTGGGTGAGCGGCACATTGCCGGGCTGGCCTTTAATAAAATGGTGCGTAACGGTGAACTGAAAGCGCCGGTGGTGATCGGCCGTGACCATCTGGATACCGGCTCGGTGGCCTCACCAAACCGTGAAACGGAAGCGATGAAAGATGGTTCTGACGCCGTTTCCGATTGGCCGTTACTCAATGCGTTACTCAATACCGCTGGCGGCGCGACGTGGGTCAGCCTGCATCACGGCGGCGGCGTGGGTATGGGCTTTTCACAACATGCAGGCATGGTGATTGTCGCTGACGGCACCAAAGAAGCGGATGCCCGTCTGGCACGTGTCCTGTGGAACGACCCGGCAACCGGCGTGATGCGTCACGCTGATGCAGGGTATGAGCAGGCGATTGAATGCGCAGAACGTAATGAATTGAATCTGCCGATGATTTAAGTGACGGCGTTACGTATATTTCGAACATGACATAGAAATACCTTCAAAATAAAAGTGGCGGGCAGCAGTTCAATCTGGAGCCCGCCAATTTTTCCTGGCTACCCCTTCTGCATATTCTCCAGAAATCACACTTTGCTCAAAAAAACGCCGACCCGGCCCTTTGTTAACTATCCTTAACTCAAATAATGCATTTCATTAACTTCGGGTTGGGGTGTTATGTGAATTTGATGCTAAGAACGATTAACCCTAAGATCTCAGCGTCATTATTACCTCTTGGTGTACTCCTGCTGCTGGCCTCGCCCTGGTTCTCTTTTGCCGCTTGCGACATTCCGGTGCCAAATTCCGGTCAAACCACAACATGCAGCACATCTATTCCCAATCCGGGCACTGTACCGGTCACCGCTCAGCTCAACAGCCAGAATGTCACGGTAAACATAGACAGCGGTGCGGGTTTAACGGTTGCAGATCAGAATGCGGTCAGCATTGAAAGCAACAGCATCATTAATAATTACGGCGCAATTAATCTGAGCGGGGACAATATCAACGCGCTATCGGCCAGTCTGGCGGGAAATCTGCTGAACAACGTGGGTTCGTTATCAGTGAGCGGTGATAACTCCACGGGCATGCATGTCAGTGCCGCTGGTAATACGCTCAGTAATCAGGGGGGCTATTTCAACCCAGGGATATCAGGGATACGGGATGGAGGCTAATGGTGGCGGCAATATTCTGACCAACAGCGGAACTATTGAGACCACGGGCGAGGGTGGAAACGGCATTAATACCGCACTGGGCGGTGGTGTCATCGACACAATCACCAATAGCAATGTGATTCATGTTTCCGGCACCAATGCCAATGGGATCTACCTCGGGCAGCCCGCCAGCGTCACCAACAGCGTGACCGGCCTTATCACCAGCGATGCTTCGCGCGGTATTGTTGCCACCGCTGGCGGCACTATCAACAACGCGGGTGAAATTCATGCCCTGCGTGACGGTGTATACAGCTATTTCGGCGTGGCGACGGTGACCAATAGCGGAACTATCTCCTCCGGCAACGAGATTGGCATTCAGTTTGACAGCAACGACGCCGCGACGGTGATTAACAGCGGTAATATCAGCGGGGGAAACGGCATCGCCGTTAGCTTTTCAGGCGCCAACGATCAGTTCATCTGGCAAAACAGCGGCTCAGTGACTGGTTCCGTCGTGATGGGCGATGGCGACGATACGGCCACGCTGAAGAATTTAAACGCGACTCAATTGCTGTCAGGCATCATTTTTGACGGCGGTGCAGGCAGCGATTCACTGACGCTGGACCACAGCTTCGCCAGCGATCCGGCGCGATTTATCGACTGGGAAAGTATTGCACTCAACAACGGATCTCAGCTTACGCTCAACAGCCCGCTGGTACTCGGTGACAGTGGTTCTCAGACCGGCAGCATAATGATTGACGCCAGCAGCAGCGTGCTGGCCGGCGGGCAGAGCGCCGCTACTATTTCAGCCTTCAATAACGCCTCGTCGGTTACTGTGCGCAATGCGGGGACGCTGGATCTGACCAACGGTTCCGGCAGCACCTCAGACCGGCTGACCATAAATGGCAACTATGTCGGGCTCAACGGCACGTTAAAGCTACAGACCGTACTGAACGGGGATAACTCACCGTCGGACCAGTTAATTATCTCCGGCGGGCAGGCCAGCGGTACGACGCAGATTCAGGTCACCAATGTCGGAGGCTCGGGCGTGGCGACACAGCAGAACGGTATTTTGCTGGTTGACGCCATCAACGGTGGTACAACCACCACCACGGCATTCAATCTGGCCGGTGGATCTGTCTCGGCCGGGGCCTATGATTATTTCCTGTTTCGCGGTGGCGCAGGCAGCAGTGACAGCTGGTTTTTGCGCAATACGCTGATAACGACGCCACCGGTAACCCCTCCCGTTACGCCACCCGTTACGCCACCTGTTACGCCACCTGTTACACCGCCCGTTACGCCGCCCGTTACGCCGCCTGTTACGCCACCTGTTACACCGCCTGTTGTGCCGCCTGTTGTACCGACAGAGCCGGGCGGTACGCTACCTCCGGTTGTGACACCGGTAGCCACGGTACCGCTCTACCGTCAGGAAATTCCGCTTTATCAATCACTGGCGCCACTGGTGCTGAACATGGGTATGACGCAGGTCGGTACTTTCCATCAGCGTCAGGGCAGCACCCGTCTGCTCATTTCTGCAGACGGCGGCATACCGGCCAGTTGGGCGCGTATTTTGGGAACCCACAGCGAACAGAGCTGGTCGGGTTCTACCTCACCCTCCTTTGACGGTTCGTTTGAGGGTTTTCAGGTCGGACAAGACCTTTACTCGGCACAGGATGCTGACGGCGGGCACGATAACGCCGGGATTTTCTACGGCTATACGCGGGTCAAGGGCGACATTCATGGATTTATCCTCGGCCAGCCGGACGCCTGGGCAGGGAATATCAAGCTCAACGGCAACAGCCTTGGTACTTACTGGACGCATCAATGGGCGAGTCAGGCGTATGTGGATGCAGTGCTGATGCAAACCTGGATGAACGGTTCCATGGAGTCTGGACGCGGGCACAATGCAGATGCCGGGGGGAAATTGTGGTCGGCGTCATTAGAGAGCGGTTATCCGCTGCCGGTCAGCGATCGCTGGTCGCTTGAGCCGCAGGCACAGCTGGCGGTGCAGCGTATGATGCTCGATGACAGTAATGACGGGGTTTCTTCCATTGAGTACAGCAACGACACTGTGGAGACCGGCCGCGTCGGCGTACGTCTGGAGGGGAATTACGGCGAGCTGGCCCGGAGCATTCAGCCCTTTATCAACATTAATTTCTGGCATCAGTTTAACAATACCAGTTCGGTTAATCTGAACGGAGATAAGGTGACGGCCGAGGAGGGCTCCACCTCGCTGGAAGTGGGCGTCGGCGTAGCGGCCACACTGAATAAAAATGTCAGTTTTTACTCAACGGCCAGCCACACCGGCGATGTTGATAGTACGAAAATTGATGACTATATCGGCAGCGTCGGCATGCGGGTCATCTGGTAAAGCCATACTACACCGGAATATGTACGTGCTTTTTAATGTTTTTCAGGCAAGTTATCATGGTGAAAGTCATGATCACCAGCAGCGCCCATGAGCTCCACTTGCCGAGATGCACGCCGGACCAGCTGTCGATTTGATTCGGATAGCGCCAGATCGTGAAAAATGTACTGATATTTTCGGCCAGCCAGATAAAGAAGCCGATCAGGATAAACGCCAGGATCAGGGGCATACGCCGCGCAGTATCATAAGGCGTGAAAACCACATAGCTGCGGGCATAGAGCCCTGATATCAGCGCCGTAATGTACCAGCGGAAATCACCAATGTAATGATGGCTGAAAAAGTTAACGTAAATCAGCACAGAGGAGATGGCCGCCAGAGTATAAGGCGGATAATTACGCACTTTTACATCCAGCAGCCGCCAGCACTGGATCATGTAACTGCCCACCGCCGCGTACATAAAACCTGAAAACAGCGGAACGCCAAACAGTTTGGTGTAGGCAAAGTCCGGGTAACTCCACGAGCGGATACCCGATGACGTTTTAAACACTTCCAGCGCAAAACCCACCACGTGAAACAGCATCACGGCTTTAAATTCGTCCAGCGTTTCCAGCTTCGTCGCCAGCATCCAGACCTGCACAAACAGTGCAACAACCAGCAGCACGTCATAGCGCGGCACATGGAACAAACCAGCACGCGGCACCAGAAAGACAGCCAGAAAAAACAGGCCGACAAAAATGCAGGCCCTGGCTTCTTTGATGCCGAAAAAAACAAATTCGGTCAGAAAGCGGCGCAGCCCGTGGATGGGCTGCACGGGGCGTGGCTCCAGTAAAAAATGGTCAAGCCGTTGTAAAGGTCCCATTGTCGTCCCTGAAGTGATTGAGGTGAAAAGCGATGGCGAATTCTATTTCATCACCCGCAGTTGCGCACGTTCATTGTAAAAACGACGGTAGGAGAGATAGCCCGCAATAATGGTCGACAGGCTTGCGGTTGCCAGTAGCATGAAGGTTACCATGATCTGATATTTGATAGCTTTCACCGGGTCGATACCGGCGAAGATCAGGCCAGACATCATGCCCGGCAGGCTGACCAGCCCGACAGTTTTGGCCGCATCGACGGTAGGGATCATCGCAGCACGAATGCTGTCGCGGATAATTGAACCGGACGCCATTTTAGTCGATGCACCGAGGCTCAGCATCTCAAGGATCTTTTGCTGGTTGTCGATAAAGCGCTGGTTGAGGTTGCTGTAACACAGGCCCACCGCCACCATCGCGTTACCGGCGATCATGCCGGAAATCGGGATCACCTGCATCGGCAGAAACTCAATCGAGCGGCTGAGCAGCAGTACCACCAGCGTCAGGGTGGTGCCCACCGAGATCGCAATAAACGAAATCACAAAACCGTTATCAATATTGCGACTGCGCTTTTTGGCGTTGAGCGCGGCGTTGACGCAGATAAACAGTACCATCAGCACCGTCAGCCAGCCGTTGTTCAGCTCGAAAATGTATTTGAGCACGTAGCCGACAATCACCAGTTGTACGATGGCCCGTGCGACGCTCCAGATGATGTCTTTTTCCAGCCCGAGCTTCTCTTTTTTACTTACCAGCAGGGCGACAACGACCAGAATAAGCGCCAGCGCCAGGGATTCGTTGGTGATGTTATGCTGGTTCATGGGCGGTATTCTCGTCGGCGTGGTGGGTCAGGGTGATGACGTTTTGAGCATGGCGGATTTCGTTCTGGTCGTGGCTGACCCACAGCACGGCAAGCTGCTGTTCAGCGACCAAACCGGCAATGATCTGATGAATATTCTGTTTATTCTCTTCGTCCAGTGCGCTGGTTATCTCATCGAGCAGCAGCACATCGGGCAGAAATTGCAGGTTTCGCAACAGCGACACCCGCTGTTTTTCCCCCCCGGAGAGTTCCTGCGTGCGCTTATCCAGCATATCCGCCGACAAATGTACCCGCGTCAGCCACTGTTTTACTTTTTCAACCTCCATTTTCTTGCCACGAATTTCATACGGCAGCGCCAGATTATCCCGCACCGTATCGCCAAACAGCGTCGGTGTCTGGAAACAGTAGGAGACCTGCTGGCGGTAAGTTTCAGGCTTCAGCTGCGCAATATCCTCGCCCTTAAAACGGACTGTCCCGCCGGTTTGCGTTTGCAACGAAGCAATGATTTTCAGCAACGTACTCTTCCCGCTGCCCGACGGCCCGGTCAGCAGAGTAAATTCACCGGGATGAAGATCAAAGGATACCGGTTCCAGCAGGGTGCGGTTATTGAGAGAGAAACTGACGTTTTGTAATTGGATTAGAGGCACTGCGTGCGGCATAACGGGGTCATCCCTGGTGAAATTATGGGAGGGCATAATAACACCAGGGGATATAGGGATGACAATTGACTTGGGCAGCCGCTCAAGGAGCCTAGAGTCCCCTCGGAATCTCCCGATAAAATCCGATCCCGATTAATCTCCCAAACAAAAACGGAATGAATTTCCGGCTGCGCAGCCACAACTCCATTCGTCCCGGCGGCTTGGTCCGTTTTTTCTGCCCGGCTTTGCTGATCATGATTTGTAACGACTGCGTCGCCCACGTAGGGAAGGTGCGTCGGCGCTGGACGCGTCGGAGATGCTTCAAACTGAGCGTGCCGCGCAGCAGCGGGGTGGTGATGAGATTGGCGGTGGCAACCGCGTCCTGAATCGCCAGATTAACGCCGACACCGCCGACAGGTGACATAGCGTGCGCGGCATCGCCGATGCACAGCAGGCCGGGTTTTGCCCACTCTTTCAGCCGGTCAATGCGGATCTTCAGTAGTTTGACCTCGTCCCAGTCAGAGATATCGCTCTCCAGCCGCGAAAGGTCGAAAGGGGAAACCTCCGCCAGCAGGGCCAGAAAAGCGGCCAGACCTTGCTGTTGCAGGGCCTCAAGGCTGTCTTTGGTGATGGAGTATCCGCACTGCCAGTAGTCACCGCGGTCGATCATGATGAAGTTTTTCTTCGGCCCGCGATGGCCCGTCGACCACTGCGGGTCATCCGGCAATTTGTGGACTTTTAGCCACAGCACATCACGCGGTGCGCCAAAGCGGCGGATTTCCATGCCAGCCAGTTCCCGAACGAGGGAGTTCCGCCCGTCGCAGCCCACCACCAGAGTGGCATCGATGCGTTTTTCTTCGCCGTTAATCCGCGCACTGACGCCTTTTATCGTGCCGTTTTCTTCGATAAGGCCCGTCACCTGCGCATTGTGCAGCAGGCTGAAGGTCGGCAGCAGGGCGGCTTTACGGCTGATGAAATTAAGGAAATCCCACTGCGGCATAAATGCGATGAATTTGCACTGCGTCGGCAGATGGCTGAAGTCCGCCAGCGTGGTCTCTTTCCCGTTGATTTCACCATACAGTTTTTCGGCACGCTGATGCGGCAGCTGTAAAAACTCGTCGAGGAACCCGAGCCGCCAAATGATTTCCAGCGTCGAAGGGTGGATGGTGTCGCCGCGAAAATCGCGCAGGAAGTCGGCGTGCTTTTCCAGCACCGTGACGTGAACCCCTTTGCGCGCCAGCAGATAACCGAGCATTAAACCTGCGGGACCGCCGCCGGCGATGCAGCAGGTTGCGGGAAGAGGGTCTGAATGGTGCGTCATAGAGCCAGTCCTTCAGCGAAGTGTTTATTTGATAATAATTATCATTTGCAAGCTTGGAGGTCAATCGGCCATGCCTCTTAATGGCATCGGGCAGGGATCCTGATGGAACATTTTCTGCACGATGTGCGTTTTCGTGCACCGCCGTGATCTGTCATTTTACCTCCTCCTCCCGCATTGATATTGAATTTCGTTGTGTAAACAGCGTGTTGTAACACTTTTCGAAAAGTGGCAAGCGTTTTGCAAAGTGGTCCACAGGTTGAGTTGTTGGACCAATTCTTTGTTAAGGCGCGCCATGGAAAATGATTTCAATTTGCTTCAGCCGATAGCTCCGCAGCAAAGCGACACGCTGGTGCTCGATGCACTGACACGCTATGTCGCGCAATCCGGTACCCGAGTTGGCGAGAAACTGCCGCCTGAACGCGTACTGGCCGAAGGGCTGGCGGTGAGCCGCAATACGGTACGTGAGGCGCTCAAACGCTGGGAGGCGCTGGGGATTATTGTCCGCAAAAAGGGCAGCGGAACTTTTTTGCATGCCGAAGTAGCGGCCAACGACAGTTTTCTGTCGCTGCGTTTTAAAAATGACTCCGCAACCATGCTGCACGCGCTGGAAGTACGGCGGATCATTGAATGCGAAGCGTCGGCGATGGCTGCTGTGCGCGCTACGCAAGAAGATCTGAAGTTTATCGAACATAAGCTCGACATCATGGAGCAGGTGCATCTGAGCGTCGGCTCCGCCGGTGCCGAAGACTGGCAGTTTCACGCATCAATTTATCAGGCAGCGCATAACCCGCTGCTGTTACAGATGGTCGGCGGTATCTATGACCTGCTGCACGCCTTTTTTGAATCCCCGCCGGAACAGGCGCTGTTTTCCGACTCCTTTCCACTGCACCGCACCTTGTTTGAGGCCATCGCCCGGCGTGATCCTGAGGCGGCGCGGCGGCTGAGTAACGACATTCTTAACATTACTGAACGCGACATGAGGGAAGTTATCAATGCAGCCAGATGAAGCAGCAAAAAAACCAGGAAATAAGTTCGGCGAAAACACCCGTCTGGTGCATGACGCACGCCACGATCGCGGAGCTATTTCACCGCCGATTTATCAATCTTCACTGTTCAGCTTTACCGACTACGACAGCATGATTGCCCGCTTTCGCGGCGACAGTGACCACGCACTTTACTCCCGCGTTGATAATCCGACGGTAGCGGAGTTGCAGCATAAAGTGGCGGAACTGGAGGGCGGGGAAGCCTGTCTGGCGTTTGGCAGCGGCATGGCGGCGATAAGCAATGCGATTCTGAGCGTAGCCGGGCCGGGGGACAAAGTGGTATGCGTCAATCACGTCTATCCGGATACCTACCGTTTTCTGCGCGGATTCTGCACCCGTTTTCACATCGAAACTCAGTTTGTTGATGGCGGTTCACTTGAGGACATTGAACCGGCTATTCGCGGCGCGAAGTTGCTGTACCTCGAAAGCCCAAGCAGTTGGGTAATGAGTGAACAAAACCTGCACGCCGTGGCTGAACTGGCGAAAAAACACGGCGTCGTGACCATGATCGACAACAGCTGGGCTTCACCCATCTTCCAGAAACCGCTGGCGGCAGGCATCGACGTGGTGATCCATTCGGCGTCGAAGTACATCAGCGGCCATAGCGACGTAGTGGCCGGTCTGGTGATTTCAAGCCGCGCGCGCATTGCCGCAATTACCCGCCACATCAGCCCGTTCCTCGGCGGAAAGTTGTCGGCCAACGAAGCCTGGCTGCTGCTGCGCGGTCTGCGTACCTTGCCGCTGCGTATGCACCAGCACCACACCAGTGCGCTCGAGCTGGCTGGTCTGTTGCAGGGCTATGCGCACATTACGCAGGTGAATCATCCGGGGCTGCACCCGTCACCGGACTCGGCGCTTGCCGGTTACAGCGGTCTGTTCTCGTTTGAACTGCGCGAAGGGATCGACATTCCGACGTTTTGCAACGCGCTGCAACTTTTCCGCATGGGCGTCAGTTGGGGCGGATTCGAAAGTCTGGTGATGCCGGCGATTTCGGTTCTCAATCAGGCCGGCGAGTTTAACTCGGCGATTGATTTCGGCGTCTCGCCGCGGCTGATCCGTATTTCGGTTGGCCTCGAAGATACTGCCGATCTGTGGTGTGACCTGCAAAACGCGATTGAAAGTGCCTGTTCCTGATCCTCATTCCGTAACCGACTTTGGAGATGCAAGATTATGCGACACCTGAAACCTGTACTTGTCATGACTGGCCTGGCGCTTTCTCTGTTATCCGCCTCCAGCTTCGCCGCCACCAAACTGACGCTGGTGGAAGTGATCACCAGTCCGGCGCGTACTGAAATGCTGCAAAAGATGTTAACGGCCTACAAAGCGCAGCACCCCGATGTCGAGATTGAGGTTGTTTCGCTGCCTTGGGGACAGGCGTTTGAAAAGCTCGGCACCATGATCCAGAGCGGGCAGTATCCGGACGTGGTGGAGATGCCGGATACCTGGCAGGGGCTCTACGCCAGTAACGGTATGCTGACTGACCTCGAACCACGCCTGAAGAGCTGGGACGGCACCGCCAGACTGACCGATAAAACGCTGAGCATGGCGCGATCTTCCGGCGGTACGGCCACTATGATCCCTTACGGTTTCTATCTGCGCGCCATGTTCTGGAATAAAAAACTGTTCCAGCAGGCCGGGCTGAGCGAAGCGCCGAAAACCATGGACGAGTTTATGGCGGATGCGAAGAAAATCAGCGCGCTGGGTAACGGCATCAGTGGTTACTGTATGCGCGGCGGCGTCGGCGGCACCAATGCCTGGATGATGTTTATGGCGGCGATGAACGGCTCGCCGGATTTCTTCGATAAAGAGGGCAATAGCACGCTGACCCATCCGGGTGCGATCAAAGGCGCGCAGTTCCTGGTTGATATGTACCAGAAAGGCTATGCGTCGAAAGACAGCGTGAATTGGGGTTTCAACGAAATCGTCTCAAGTTTTTACTCGGGTAAATGCGCCATGCTGGATCAAGACCCGGACGCACTTATCGCCATCAAAAACAGCATGAATCCGAATGATTTCTCGGTGGCACCGATGCCAGTCGGGCCCAACGGCAAAGCTTATCCGACCATCGGTTACACCGGTTGGTCGATGTTCAAACAGGGGAAACATCAGGATCAAAGCTGGGATCTGATCACCTTCCTCAGCAATCCTGAAAACAACATTACGTGGTCGAAATTTGTCGGTACGTTGCCGATTTATAAAGGCGCGGAACAGGATCCTTACTACCACGCACCGCAGTTTGCTGGCTGGTTTACCGAGCTTAACAGCCCGAATTACATCCCGCTGACTATGCCGACGCACCTCAAAGGCTGGGGCTATTTCAACTCGGTGATTGTGAAAGAGAGTTCGCAGGAGACGCTGCTTGGGCAGAACGACACCGCCAGCATGGTGAAAGACTGGGCCAAATATCTGACTAAAGAGCAGAAAGCCTGGCTGGCGACGCAGAAGTAACTATTTTCATCCGGCCTGAAAGGGCCGGAATCTGTTTTTTATCACACCGGAGACGCGTCATGATGTTGGACACTTCACCACCAGACACTGCTGTCGCGCCGCGCTTTCCCCGCTTGCGGGCGCTGCTTGAACCCTGGGTGTATCTCAGCCCGACGCTGTTGCTGATTGGCCTGTTTATTTTTGTGCCGATGGCGATTGGTATTTCCTATGCGTTTCAGAATATCCAGTTGCTTAACCCGTCCGATTTTGGCTGGGTCGGGCTGGATAACTTTCGCACCATGTTTGATGACCGTCATTTTTATGCCGCGCTCGGGCATACAGTAAACTGGACGCTTACTTCGCTGGTCCTGCAATTTTTGCTCGGACTGGGCCTGGCGCTGCTGCTGAACCGTGATTTCCCGCTACGACGCTGGGCACAGGCGCTGGTGTTTCTGCCGTGGGCAGTGCCGGCGTTTCTCTCCGGGCTGACCTGGGCGTGGCTGTTTAATCCGGTGATTGGCATTTTGCCGCACTGGATGGTGGATCTGCATCTCATCAGCGAGCCGTACAATATTCTCTCTGATCCGCATCTGGCGCTGTACGGGCCCGTGCTGGCGAACGTCTGGTTTGGCATTCCGTTCTTCGCTATTACATTGCTGGCGGCATTGCAGTCGATTCCCAAAGATCTGTATGAAGCGGCCTCGATGGACGGCGCGACCGGTTGGCAGCAGTTTAAAAAGGTCACGCTGCCTTTTCTGGCACCGATGATTGCCATCACGGTGATGCTGCGCACCATCTGGATCGCCAATTTTGCCGATCTGATTGTGGTCATGACCGACGGCGGCCCGGCGAACTCCACCTCGATCTTATCCAGCTTCATTTTCACCACCGCCTACCGCAAGCTCGATTTCGGTTACGCCTCGGCGATGGCGGTCTTTTTGCTGGTACTGATGACGCTGTATGCGCTGGTGCTATTACGCATCCGCCATCAGTTGTTGAAATAGGGAGCCGACGATGAACCTTTCCACCCTGAATACCGGATTGCGCACCGCCGGACACCGTCTCGGCATCTTGTTTTATTTGCTGTTCGCACTGTTTCCGATCTACTGGTTAATCAAGATTTCGTTCACGCCGGACAAACTGCTCTACAGCGAAGGGGTACGGATGTGGCCAGGCGAACTGACGCTCGTGCATTTTGAGCGGGTATTTACCCAGAGCGACTTTCCGACCTATTTCTTTAACAGCATGGTGGTGTCGCTGGGGACGGCCTTTCTGTCGACAGTGATCGCCGCCGGTGCCGGTTTTGCCTTCTCCCGTTTTACCTTTAAGGGCAAAACGGTGATGGCGGCGCTGCTGCTTTTCACCCAGATGTTCCCGCTGGTGATGATCCTCGCGCCGATTTACAAAGTGATGGCCCCGCTGGGACTGACCAACAGCCTGCTGGGACTGGTGCTGATTTACACCGCGTTTAACGTGCCGTTCGCCACTTTTCTGATGCAATCATTTTTCGACAGCATTCCGAAAGACCTTGAAGAGTCGGCGATGCTTGAAGGGTGCAGCCGCTTTATGGCGCTGCGCAAAGTGATCATTCCCCTGACGTTGCCGGGCATGGCCGCCACGCTGGGTTTTGTGTTTACCGCCGCGTGGAGCGAGCTGTTGTTCTCGCTGATGCTGATTAATAAAAACGAAGTGATGACGTTCCCGGTCGGGTTGCTGAGCTTTGTGTCGAAATTTGCCGTTTCCTGGGGCGATATGATGGCTGCTGCTGTTCTGGCGCTGATCCCCGCCTGTCTGTTTTTCGCTTTCATTCAGCGCTACCTGGTTCAGGGGCTGACTGCCGGTGCCGTAAAAGGATAATCCCATGGCTCAGATTACGATTTCCGATCTTCAAAAACGCTACGACAACGTGGAAGTGCTGCGACACATCAACCTGACCATCAAAGACGGCGAGTTTGTGGTGCTGGTGGGGCCGTCCGGCTGCGGTAAGTCTACGTTGCTGCGTACCATCGCCGGGCTGGAACTGGCTACCGCGGGGGATATTCACATCGGCACGCGGCTGATGAATCAGGTGGCGCCGAAGGATCGTGATATCTCGATGGTGTTCCAGAGTTATGCGCTGTATCCGCACATGACGGTGGCGCGCAATATGGGTTTCAGCCTTGAAGTGCGAAAGCGCCCGAAAGCTGAAATCGACGCCGCCGTCAATAAAGCCGCCGATATCCTCGGTCTGACGGCGTTGTTACATCGCCGACCGAAAGAGCTTTCCGGCGGCCAGCGCCAGCGCGTGGCGATGGGCAGGGCGATCGTGCGCGAACCGCAGGTGTTTTTATTTGATGAACCGCTCTCTAACCTCGACGCCCAGTTGCGCGGGCAGATGCGTATTGAGATCAAAAGTCTGCATCAACGGATGCGTAATACCATCGTGTACGTCACGCACGATCAGGTCGAAGCCATGACGCTGGCCGACCGCATCGTGGTGCTCAATCACGGCGTGATCCAGCAGGTCGGCACGCCGCTCGAACTTTACGACACACCGGCCAATAAGTTTGTCGCCAGCTTTATCGGTTCACCGGCGATGAATTTCATCAATGGCACACTGGAACCTGGCGACTGCGGCCCGCAGGTTCGCGTCCATTCAGCGCTGGCGTTACCGGTCGACCCAAATATCACCGGTCTTGAGAGCGGAAAATCCGTGGTCTATGGTGTGCGCCCGGAAGCGATTGTGCTTTGCCCGGAAGACGCAGCAGACGCCGTCCCGCTCGATGTGACTTTAATAGAGCCTACTGGCCTGAGTGAGCTTATCCACGGCACCATCGCCGGTGAACCGGTCAGCGTTTACAGCATGGTGAGGTCCGGAAGTGCGCCCGGCGGCAGGCTATGGATCAGGATTGATACGGGCCGCATGCAGTTGTTTGACGCTGGGAGCCAGCGGAGGCTGCTTAAGTTAAATGAGTGATTTTCTGGGCGGGCGGCCCAGACGTGCTTTAAATTCAAATTCAAATTCAAATTCAAATTCAACTTCAAGGTCGTGGGCGTCGGCCCACACCGACCAGAGACCCGCAGTCGCGCGGGCCTCTGGACTCCGCGCTTTTTCATGAGACACCGACAGCTTCGCCGCTGGCAGGGCACGTGTTTCAGACACTTCCGTTCACGGCGCAAAATGTCACGGCTGCGCCGTCCCCGTATTTCGGGTTCGAGCCTCAGGTCTCGAACCTCTCATCCGGTGCCATTTTTGACTGCGCCTTAGAGGCTATGTAAATCAAAAGATAAAAGACAAAATAAAAGACAAAAAACCAGTCTGGTTTTGTTTTTAAAAAGTCCGGGCCGCATTCAAAAATGGCGCCAACGGAGAGGCGACATTTTGCGGCTGTAACAGCGGTGACTGAAACACGGCCATTGTGACCAGCGCAGCTACGGTGTTACAGCAGAAAAAAACGCAGGATTCCAAAGGGTTTCGTTTAAAACCCTTTGGGCCAGTGTGGGCATTAGTCTATATATCATATTGATAATGTTGATTTAAAATTATTTTCATTGATTTTATATCCTGCAATTCCCCGCTGATAATCTCACCCCCTCTTTTTGGTATTTCACTACTTAAACCGCACCAAACGTTCAAGTTATTAATGAAACGTTTAATTTCACTGGTCAATTAGTACCGTGAAATTGATAGACATTCAGTATTATTCCCACTCTATTTGTAGGTGTATTTTATGCATCTATGAATATACACATGAGGGGTGAGTAAGAAATGGGTTACATCTTACCTAGCCGATGAAAAATAAGGGATTATAAAATGGCGATTGGATATTTTATTAGACTTGGTGACAAAACATCTTGTGGCGGAAGCGTTTTACAAGCCTCAAGTACAATCATACATCATGGTTTAGAGGTTGCCCGAGTCGGTGATAGGGTGAGTTGTGGGAAAGATGGCGGCATATATCATATTGCAGGAGGTATACAAGGTTACATAGCGATGGGCCTATCGTGTGCCGGAACGCTAGATAGCTTTAGCACATGCTCGTGTAGAGCCAGACTTTATGCCAGTGAATTCAGCGCCACCTATGAGAAAATAGAACAGTCTGCACCGAAAATTGTTGCAGCTACAGCGGTTCCGGTTGCGGCCATGCCTGCGAGTAGTGAGCCAGTACAACACGCGCAATCAGCTAAGAAACCAAAAGCAGAAGAACCTAAGCGCGAACCTATAGATGCAGGGTTTTGCATTGTTGACCTTCCTTCTAACGTGATGGATTTCGGCAATTATTTATTTTATAACCCTGTTAAAGGTGCAAGAGAACTTTATGACTCATTAAATGGTAGTGGGCCTCTCAAAAAAGGTTCCATTCTTCTATTAGTTGATCCTGAGAAACAAGACCCGCACCAAATAGAAACGTTGAAAAAAGCGAAAGTTAAAGTTGATACAGCGCTTGCTGATTTAACACCAGAGGAAGCAGATTTACTCTATAAGAATAGAGATGCTATAGCCGCATTTAATGCATATGGAAGTAAAATTACGGGGATTGCATCCGAGGTTGGTACTAAATATTTTGAGGAAATAGAAAGCATATTAAAAGACATTGAGAAAACCTACTACGCCTTCTATGTGTCAAACGGTACATTACTAAGCGAGCAATTTTATATAGAAAGACAAGTTCATTTTAAAAAATTAGATTTACTACTTAATGAATTCATTAAATCTAAATTAGGAATGAAACAATATGACAGTATTAGGAAAGCACTAGGATTATCTACCCGCTCTATTATGCATGAATGGAATCAGTCAGGTGCCGGAGCAATTGAAGGATATGCAACTCATATTGAACGTTCTGCTAAATTGGTTAAATATATGAAAAGAGTTGGCTATGTAGGGATAGCCTTCGACTTTGGCCAAACATCAAACAATGTGTATGATGCATGTAAAGTAGGACGTGATGAGGACTGTATAAAAGCATCATTCACTGAATATAGCAAATTCGCCGTATCAGAAGGTATGGGTGCTTTGGTGGGACCTGCTGCGGGTATTGGGGTGGAAGCATTATGTGCATGGGGACTTGGTTTCTTAAGTATTCCTGTGGGCGGTACTGCTGCATTAGTATGCCCCGTGATCGGTGCTTTAACAACAATTGGTGTTGGGGAGGTTGCTGCCGATATGGGGGAGAAAATTGGGCAATATGCAGGAGAAAAGTTATATGGAGGTATTTATGGGAAATAAAGATTTAGTTATACTGTCATTAATAGGTGCTTTTATGTTGCTATTAATTATAACAATATTCCTTTCTTTTTATAATAATAAAAGATTCATTGCTGTTTGTGATCTTTATGAGAAAGAAGTTGGTCCTTTACCTCTAAAAATTACAATCTGCAAGGAAGCAGGTTTTTTTTCTACGCCAGCGCTTTACGGACCTAAAGTCAATTTTATTTTGTGCCCTTTAATTTTCAAAAAAAATAACTCCATGTTTAAATATTCTACAAAAGGCGAGTATGAGTTCATAAATTCTTTACCAACGCACTATAAAAAATGGTTCCTTATAGAATATGGTTGTCTGTTCCTTGCAGTATTCGTGATTATATTAGCGATGATTGCATTCAAAGCAATGGTCGAGAGTTAATCTGGTTATCGTTTGAAATACATTTAAATTCTTAAGATGAAATTATATATTGAAGGTGTTATTTATGAATATATTAGAAGGGTATCATCTGTTTTTACTTTTTTCGATACCTATAGCTATTTATGAAATATATTTAAGATGGGTGCTGGTCGAACGGACAGGGTTAAATCCTTGGTTATCAATACTAGCTCTCATTCCCATTGTTAATGTGGTTTTCTATTGGAAACTCGCTTTTAGTCGATGGCCCTCACCTAAGCAAGAGTCCGATAGATAAAACACACCTTTCCATTAAATGTACGCGTGAAGTCTGAAAACTCTTTTTTTGTTGATGATGGTAGCAGGGGAGTTTCTACGGGCTTTCTGTACTAGCCAGTCTTTAGCGATTATCTCGAACGTGTTTTCGTTCTCCCTTACTTTCTCCGTTTTTATGGCTTTAACAACGTCTGTCGGGTTCAATCCCTTTACTACCGTCTCACGAACCTACTCTCGTTTAGAACGTGCCGCAGCAAGCGTTACAGAGGGGTAATTTCCAATGGTGAAGATCCCGTCTTTGCCGTCTGCTTTTCAATAGCGACACCGCCAGATTTTTGAACCAGTCGGGCGCACTTCGAGGTACAACTCGTTTGCGTCTTGCAACTTATAGGCTTTCTCTTTTGCTGATGCTGTCCGTGCTTTAGTGTCTGTGATCGGCATGATTGCGGATATCCTTTCGGTAAAAGTTATCCTGATATTTATCCGGCCTTAGATTTAAATTTGAAATTAAAAAAAACCGGTCAAGTTTCCTTGACCGGTTTTTTAAAAGCCTAACGCAGTGAGATTAAGCCGCTGGCTTGGCAATCACATTGCGATTTTCCATCCGCACTTCGGCAATCTGCACATCGATGATATCGCTCTGACGGTAGGCGACTTCGCCTTTAATCAGCACGGTACCGGTGTCGAAGCTGCAAACCAGTTCGTCGCGCACGGCGTGCAGGAACGGGGCAGGGATGAAGGCAACGGCACCGATATCCTGCAGGCGGACACGCAGGCCACCGCGGGTGACGTCGATAATTTCGGCGCTGAATTTGGTATCAGTACCGACTTTATCTTCCAGATAACGGGCATACAGCCAGTCTCCGACATCGCGCTCGGCCATGCGGTTCGCCCGGCGACGTTCTGCCAGCTGGACCGTCATTTCGTCTTCCGGTTTTACCGCGGCCTGTTGGGTGATCATCGCTTTGAGCAAGCGATGGTTAACCATGTCGCCGTATTTACGGATTGGCGACGTCCAGGTGGCGTAAGCTTCCAGTCCCAGACCGAAATGCGGGCCCGGCACGGTGCTGATCTCTGCGAAAGTCTGGAAACGGCGGATGCGGCTGTCGAGGAACTGCGTCGGCATTGCGTCCAACTTACGGCGCAGTGCGCAGAAGCCCGGCAGGGTGAGCAACTCTTCGGCATTCGCTTCCACGTCGTTGGTGCGCAATACGGTAACGGCATTCTCAACCAGCAGCGGGTCGAAACCGGTGTGTACGTTGTAAATACCAAAACCAAGGCTGTCGCGCAGGGCGATCGCGGCGCAGACGTTGGCGGCAATCATAGACTCTTCCACAATGCGGTTCGCGATGCGGCGATGCTCGGCGACGATCTCCAGCACGTTGCCTTTCTCACCGAGTACGAAGCGGAAGTCAGGGCGGTCTTTAAACACCAGCGCGTGCTCGGTGCGCCATGCGCTGCGCAGATCGCACAGGCGTTTCAGCAGGCGGATTTGATCGGCGATGACGTCAGTTTGTGGCTGCCATACGCTTTTCTCTTCCTGTTCGATCCAGTCGGAGACGTCGTCATAGGCCAGCTTGGCTTTAGATTCGATGGTCGCAGCGAAGAAACGGATGTCACTACCTAGCGCACCATCAGCTGACAGCGTAACGCTGCAGGCCAGTACCGGACGCTGAACGTCTGGCCATAGTGAACACAGGTCATCTGAGAGTTCACGCGGCAGCATCGGGATGTTAAAGCCCGGCAGGTAGTTGGTGAACGCACGTTTTCGGGCAATATTGTCGAGTTCGCTGCCTTGTGAAACATAAGCCGTCGGATCGGCAATCGCGATATTCAGTTGCAGGGTGCCGTCGCCATTGTCTTTTACATACAGCGCGTCATCCATATCCTGAGTGCTGCCGCTGTCGATGGTGACAAATGGCAGGGCGGTCAGGTCTTCACGGATCAGACCCTGATCGAGGATGCCTGCAATCTCGGATTTCGGTGCTTCACGCTCAAGGTTATGGCGTGCCAGCGTGACCCACCACGGAGCGAGGTCATCTTCGCCGGTGGTGATCCACTCGGTAATTTCAGCCTGGAAGCTGTGATCACCTTCTTTAAGCGGATGACGACGCATTTCAGCGACGCACCAGTCACCATCGCTCACTTCGTGATTGATGTTGCGGGCGACGCGGCACTGAATGGCGTCACGCAATAAAGGATGATCAGGGATGATGGAAAGACGGTCATCTTTTTTGGTCACACGGCCGACAAAGCGCGTCAGGAATGGCTCAACCAGCGTTTCCGGCTGAACCACTTCGCGTTCCTTTTCGGTCTGCAAAGAGGCAATCACGCGGTCGCCATGCATGACTTTTTTCATGTACGGAGGCGGAATGAAGTAACTTTTTTGACCGTCTACTTCAAGAAAGCCAAAGCCTTTCTCAGTTCCTTTAACTACGCCTTCAAGGCGCGGAGTCTGAGAGTGAAGTTGCTGTTTTAGCTGCGCGAGCAGCGGGTTATCTTGAAACATATCGTCCAGGGGTGGGGTTAGAATGGCTCGATTAGCGGCAGACAGTTTTACGCGAAATGGCCCCTGCGGGCAAGCAGCATCTCCCCTTTTCACGCCATAACCCTGATGCGAAAAGGGGATTGTTAATGATGTTCGCGCTGACCGGTCAGGCGATACGTTGCAGATCGACTTTCTGTTCGCAGCGGCGTATCGCCACCGGAATCGCTTTGGAGGTTGGGGTGTGGGTCTGGTCACCAAAACTGGACATCGGTACCAGCGGGTTGGTTTCAGGATAATAGGCCGCCAGATTGCCGCGTGGGATGTCGTAACTGACCAGTTTAAAACCGGTGACTTTACGCTCCACGCCATCGGTCCACAGCGTTTCAATTTCTACCAGTTCACCGTCCTGCATCCCCAGCCCGGCCAGATCATCCGGATGGATAAACAGCACTTCTCGCTGACCATAAACGCCACGGTAACGGTCATCAAGGCCGTAAATAGTGGTGTTGTACTGGTCGTGCGAACGCAGGGTTTGCAGTGTAAATGGCGCGTCCTGATTGCCCTGAGGGATCAGCTGGTCGGGAAGCATGGCGGCGCTGAAATTGGCTTTGGCCGTCGGCGTATTAAAGTTCAGCTCGGCTGCCGCATTGCCCAGATAGAAGCCGCCTTTAATATCGCAGCGGGCGTTGAAGTCTTTAAAGCCCGGAATGGTGGCTTCGATGTGGTCGCGGATCAGGTTGTAGTCATCCGCCAGCGCCATCCAGTCGAGGTGTTTGTCACCCAGCACCGCATTGGCGATGCCGCAGACAATCGCCGTTTCTGAGCGCTGCTCAGGGGATAACGGGATCCCCACACCTTCAGAAGCGTGCACCATGCTAAAAGAGTCTTCAACGGTGATGAACTGCGAACCGGTGGCCTGCATGTCGAGTTCGGTACGGCCCAGCGTTGGCAGAATTAACGCTTCACGCCCCGGCGTTAAGTGGCTGCGGTTGAGCTTGGTACTGATTTGCACTGACAAATCCAGATTACTCAGTGCGCGGTGGGTGCGCAGGGTGTCCGGGGCTGCCGCCGCCAGATTACCGCCCAGACAGATCAGCACTTTGGCATCGCCGGTCAGCATAGCTTCCAGCGCTTCCACAGTGTTATGGCCCGGATTGCGCGGCGGGGTGAAGTTAAAATGGGTTTCCATCGCATCAAGCAGCGCTTTTGGCGCTTTCTCATCGATACCCATGGTGCGGTTGCCCTGCACGTTACTGTGACCACGCACCGGACACAAACCGGCACCGGGTTTGCCAAGCTGACCAAACAGCAGTTGCAGGTTAGTGATTTCACGTACGGTCGGCACGGAGTGTTTATGTTGGGTAATGCCCATCGCCCAGGTACAGATCACCCGTTCAGCCTGCACGTAAATCGACGCGGCTTCGCGCAGATCCGCTTCAGACAGACCCGACTGCTCAGTGATTTTTTCCCATGAGGTGGCATCCACCACGGCCAGATACTCTTCCACACCGGCGGTATTTTGCGCGATGAAGTCTGCGTCAAAAATTGTGCTCAGACCGGAAGCGATGCGGTCACGGTCGGCTTCCAGCAGGGCTTTCACCATACCGCGCACGGCAGCCATATCCCCACCGAGGTTCGGCTGGTAATAAGCGGAGCTGATACGGCCCGATTTGGTGGTGACAACTTCCAGCGGTTTTTGCGGATCGGCAAAACGTTCAAGACCGCGTTCGCGCAGGGTATTGAAGCTGACGACTTTCGCACCGCGATCGGCAGCGTGACGCAGGCTGTGCAACATGCGCGGATGGTTGGTGCCGGGGTTCTGACCGAAAACAAAAATGGCGTCGGCTTTCTCGAAATCGTCCAGACGGATGGTGCCTTTCCCCACGCCGATACTCTGTTTGAGGCCAACGCCGCTGGCTTCATGGCACATGTTCGAGCAGTCAGGGAAATTATTAGTTCCAAACATGCGTCCGAAAACCTGATAGAGGTAGGAGGCTTCGTTGCTGGCACGGCCCGAAGTATAGAAGTCCGCTTCATCCGGACTTTTCAGTCCTTTCAGATGGCTGGCAATCAGCGAGTAGGCGGCGTCCCAGTCGATCGGTTCATAATGGTCAGTCGCCGGGTTATAACGCATCGGATGCGTCAGGCGGCCCTGATACTCAAGGAAGTAGTCGCTTTGCTCACGCAGTTTGCTGACGCTGTGCTGAGCAAAGAAATCCAGTTCAACGGCTTTGCGCGTGGCTTCCCAACTGACGGCTTTGGCGCCGTTTTCGCAGAAGCTGAAGGTGCTATGGTTATCATCGCCCCAGGCACAACCCGGACAGTCAAAACCGCGACCTTTATTAACACGCATCAGGTTGCGCAGGTTGGAGAGCACTTTTTTACTGTCGAAGACGTAACGGGTAGTCGCTTCAAGTGAACCCCAGCCACCGGCAGCCGCCGTGTAGGGTTTGATCTCAGTTTTGAATTTCATATTTTTGCTTCGCAGGTGTCTGGCATTTCATTGGAATGCAATCGTATTCAACGAAATGTTAAATCGATTGTTAATTTTATGTCACAAGTTTAGGTGGTAAACGAGGAGGGGTCTAATCGAATGGCGCAATCGTGGGATAGAGCGCGCTTATCGCGCAAAACGCGAACAAATTGTAACAAGACCGTTTCACTATGAAATGCCTCGCAAAATAAAGGGGGTTTTGTTCAGCGCCTTATTGGTGCACCATGCGGCAATTATTTTCGGCTGCTATTGCCTTTGGCCTGTTTTTGCTGATTTTTCAGCCAATTCTCAGGCCGTTTTGGCACTTTAAAGGAACAATTCGTGAAACGTAGTGTATTGACTGTTTTAACCGGCGTACTGATGTTGTCAGCAGGTGCGGCGCAGGCTGTAGCCCCTCTGGATTTTCCTGTCGTTCCACCGAGCATTGATGCGGCGTCATTCGTATTGATGGATTACGCCAGCGGTGATGTGCTGGCGGCAGGTAATCCGGATGATCGTCGGAACCCGGCCAGCCTGACCAAACTGATGACCGGCTATGTCATCGACCGCGCGCTGGATAAACATAAAATCACCATGGATGACGTGGTTACCGTGCCGCAGGAAGCCTGGGTTGCGGGCAATAAAAGCCTCGAAGGCTCCTCGCTAATGTTCCTCAAGCCGGGTGACCGCGTGTCAGTACGCGATTTGATCCGTGGGATCATCATTACTTCCGGTAACGACGCCTGCGTGGCGATGGCCAATTACGTGGCGGGCAGTCAGGACGCGTTTGTCGGCATGATGAACCAGTACGTCACTACGATGGGCCTGACCAATACCCATTTCGAAACAGTTCACGGTCTGGATGCGCCGGGGCAATACACCACGTCTTATGATCTGGCTAAACTTTCGCGTGCCATCATCGGCGGGGAACCTGAGGAGTATCATATGTACAGCGAGAAGTCGCTGACGTATGACAACATCACTCAGCAGAACCGTAACGGTCTACTATGGGACAAAAACCTGCAAGTTGATGGTTTGAAAACCGGCCATACTGAAAGCGCAGGCTACAACATTATTGCCTCGGCAACCGAAGGTAACCGCCGTTTGATCGCGGTCGTGATGGGCGGTAAAAGCTCGAAAGGGCGCGAAGAGCAGGCACGTAAACTGCTGACCTGGGGTTTCCGTGAATACACCAGCAAGCAGATTTTCAAAGCCGGGCAGACCGTTTCCGATGAGAAAGTGTGGTTCGGCGAACGTCCGCAGGTAAAAGTGGGTTCACTTGATGACGTGTTCATCAGCGTACCGCAGTCCGACGCAGACAAGCTGAAAGCGCAGTACGTATTGACTAACCCGCAGATCGATGCACCGCTGAAAAAGGGCCAGGAACTCGGCACCATCAATATCGTCGATAATGGCAAAACCATCAAAACCATCCCGCTGGTGGCTTTGGAGGATGTCGCTCAGGGTGGGCTGATCAGCCGCGCGATTGATTACATTAAGTTGAAGATCTAAGAAATCTAAGAGGGGGCTCATCCCCCTTGAGCTATTCAACGTCAAAACCGTGGGCTGCCGCCCAAACCGGCCTTAAGGTCAAGACCGTGGGCTCGCCGCCCACACTGGCCCAAAGGGTTTTAAACGAAACCCTTTGGAATCCTGCGTTTTTTTGCTCCTGCAACACCGCAGCTGCGCTGGTCACAATGGCCGTGTTTCAGTCACTTCTGTTATAGCCGCAAAATGTCGCCGCTTAGGCGGTGCCTTCGCTGCGGGTTTCGAGCCTCAGGTCTCGAACCTCTTGCTCAGCGCCATTATTGAATGCGGCCCACACTTTTTGAAAGACAAATGCAGACCAGGCTTTGTCTTTATCTTTTGATTTACATAGCCTCTAAGGCGCAGTCAAAAATGGCACCGGATGAGAGGTTCGAGACCTGAGGCTCGAACCCGAAATACGGGGACGGCGCAGCCGTGACATTTTGCGCCGTGAGCGGAAGTGTCTGAAACATGTGCCCTGCCAGCGGCGAAGCTGTCGGTGTCTCATGAAAAAGCGCGGAGTCCAGAGGCCCGCGCGACTGCGGGTCTCTGGTCGGTGTGGGCCGACGCCCACGACCTTGAATTTAAATTTGAATTTAAAGATTTAAAAGCGAATTCGGATCGCAACCCGATATAATCAATAATAATCCTCCTACTTCAGGCGCAGCCGCACTCCCCCATGGATATAAAGCAACTGATCTACCTCTGTAATCTCGAGCGTGAACGGCATTTCGGCCGGGCGGCGGAGGCGAGTTTTGTCAGCCAGCCGACGCTGTCGATGCGGCTGAAAAACCTCGAGAAAGAGTTAGATCTCAACCTGATTAACCGCGGTAATAACTTCGAAGGCTTTACGGCGGAAGGGTTACGGGTGCTGAGCTGGGCGCGGGAAATCGTAGCGGTGTATGAAGGGCTGAAACTGGAAGTGGAATCCCTCAAGCAGGGGCTGAGCGGGACGCTGCGCATAGGTGTCATGCCGCAGTGCAGCATTTCACTGGCCCGTCTGATTAAAGCGGTCAGCGATGAGCATCCCGGACTGGATTACCGCGTCGCAGAAGTCAGTGCCGATCAACTTATCGAATCGTTGAGCAGCCACGCGGTCGATATCGGCATCGGCTTTTTCGAATTTTCCACGCTCAATGAACTGCGTTTTCAGGTGGTTCCTGTCAGTGATGGCGGTGTGGATGTGGTTTATCATCCAGACCATTTCCCGCAGCTCGAGCGGGCTTCATCCCTGAGTGCCGAAGAGGCCGCCAAACTGCCGCTCTGTTTGTCTGAGCCGAGCCGTTATTTCCGGCGCTATCTGGATAACCACTTTCGTCAGGCGGGTCTGGAGCTGCGTCCGACGCTCGAAAGCACCTCAATATTCCAGCTGATGCAGGGCGTATTTGTGGGCCTTGGCTGCGCGCTGGTCCCTCGTGGTCACCTGATAGATGAGATGCACCCGGCACTGAAGCGCTGTGCGCTGGATATTCCTCCCATGGGCCGTCACGCGGCAATGGTGGTGGCCGAAGCCGGTCGTGCGACGCCGCTGGCCCAGCACTTCTTTAATGCCGCCGCGTTGTGGATTGCCCAACAACCGCCCATTTCGCATAAATAAATCCCTTTACCAAAGATTCCGCGACGTTTCCTATTGATGAAATGGCCGACAGGGGCCAAGCTTTATGGGTCTTTTTATCAGGTAGTGTTTATCAAGTACGGTCTGATTGTGAAATTAATGGAGCTATACATGAAAGCATTAAAAACAGCGGTACTGGCTATCGCGGCAAGCGGTTGTTTATTAGCGGGCAGTGCGCAGGCCAGTAACCTGTTGAGTTCATTGCAGGATGCAGCGAATCAGGGTCTGAACAATGGCAGTGGCAGTGGCAGCAATAATTCCACCGCGGCCCTGACGTCTCTGCTCAATGGCGGCGACAGCGCCTTGACGTCAAAAAGTGCCACCAATGTGGCCGGTGTCCTGCAGTACTGTGTGAAAAATAACGTCTTGTCTCAGGCGAGCACCGAAGGCGTGAAAGATAAACTCCTGAGCAAGCTGGGGATCCAGAGCGCCTCCGGGGCGCAAAGCCAGGATTATCAAAATGGACTGGGTGGTTTACTGCAAACCGGTAAAGGCCAGACAGTAGATTTGAATAATCTGGGTAGCGGTCTGACGCAGGTGAAAGAGAAAGTGAAACAGAAGGCGTGTGATGTGGTGCTGAAACAGGCTAAATCCTTTATCTGATGTCACATTCTGTCTGATTGCTGAAAGGCCCCTGATATTCCACAGGGGCCTTTTTTGTTATTGCGGGTACGGCACCCATGAACCGCCGTTTAGCCGGATGTAAATTTTCCCCTGATACTCCATCACCACGGAATTCTCGTTCTCGGACACCAGCGGCGTCTGCGGCAGGTCACCGCTGAGCGTTTTCCAGTCTACGGTCGGAGCGGTAAAGAGTTTGCCATCGACCGAACGGGCCACCAGTTCTGAAATCGCCATATAGCTGCTTGGCTGATCGATTTTCAGCGGCGCAGCGGGGTGCGGTGCCTGCATACCGAAGAATTTCACGCCAACCGGGATATGAGTAATGCCCGGGCTTGGGATATCACGCAGGCCGGAGATCTGCATTTTGTCACCAACCAGCGCCGCACCGTGTTCCGGCACCACAACCAGCATCACTTTGCGGCCTGATTTCTCCAGCTGATCCATAAAGGTATTGAGCTGGTTAAGCAGGGTCTGCGCACGGGAACGGTAATCTGCACCTTTATTGCTGCCAACGTAACGGTTGCCGTCATGCAGCGGGATCAGGTTGAAGAAGGTCGCGGTGCGCGCGGTACCGGCTTTTTGCTGATTCGCCAGCCAGCGGCTGAACAATTCGCCGTCATTGAATATTGGAGAGCCGTCAAACGAGGTCAGCTCATGGCCGAGACCGGCCTGCGACATAATCGGCGACTGCATGTCGGCATCGTCACGCAGATTGCCAATGTAGTTACCGAATTCACCGGTGTGGTCCATGGTCAGCTGAGGGCTGAACCCCAGCTTCGCCAGGTCGTCGAACAGATAACATTGCTGTCCGGTGGCCTGATACAAATCATGATGGGAAGACTGGCCGCAGCTGGCGCGCAGCAGACGGATAGACGCCGGGCCGCTGTACGCCGTAGCGGAGTTAAAGTGCTGAACACCATGTCAAAGCGCGACCACAAAGGCGAGTTGGACAAATTCACCGCATCAAGATCGGCCCATGCCAGCGAACAGATGTTGATCACCAAAAGGTCAAACGGCTGGGCACCGGCCGGTAAGGCCGCCGGGAACTGCGTCTGGCGGGTGCGTTCGCGCTGATAAAACTGCTGCAAATAGGCGTTGAGGTTCTCATTGGTTGGCGGACCGCTGACCGTATTGGGCAAAGGATCAGCCGGTTTGGTCCCGGCGGCCGGTTCACTGGCAGGTGTCTGGGTATTAGCGACGGCCGCTACCGGCGCAGGGGACAAACCTGGCAACACCAGCAGGCTCAGATTAAGCCACAGCAATACGGCGACGGTCAGCGTGGTGATACGGATCCACTGCGAAACAAACAAATAACCGACCAGCAGGACGAATGCTGCGCCGACCCATTGCCAGTTAATAAAACGGTCAGCCAGTTCCAGCAGATAATCCATACTGAAGCCGGTAACGTCGGCCCCCTGACTGACAATCGAACGCCAGCCAGGCAACCAGGTGTCATGGTAGAACAGCGCCAGCCCAAACGGCAGGGCCAGCCACTGACGCCAGCGATGCAAACGCAGCGACGGCAGCGGAAACAGCAGGCACGCCGCAAAAACCAGATTGCTCAGAGCATCAAAATTGAGATAGCCCTGCCAGAGCAGAATAAATTTGAGCAGGAAATAGTAGTTCCAGGCGCCTAAACCACGCCAAGATTGCCAGATCCGCAACTGCGGTGAACCGGATTTAAGGTCATTCATCATGATGGTGTGTTCGATTTCCCGTTCGAAGAGAGAGGGGTTTTCAGGTTTTTAGCCGTCACCGGAGTGAGATAGCGCGGGGAGAGGTAGCGTGCTGCAAAATCTCGTTTCCACGCAGGTAACCGGCGGCGCAGCATCATGCCAAAAGGGATGAAAATAACTGCCGCTAAAATAAAGATCTCAATAATGTCATTAATGTTCATAAAGGCTGTTCCTGCCCGTCGCGAAGGGATTCATCAAGATGGAGGGTAGTTTCTGCCACAGAACGGGTTACAGGGGTATCACTGAGCGTGAGAATAAGCGGTTCGGGCAAATGCACCGACGTACGTTGTTGCTGCGGGGTAATGGGCACATCGATCGCCTGTGGTTGCAGTGCCTGCTCCGGCAGGGTTTTTTTGGCTGCCAGACGGCGCACTTCAGACTGAATGTCGCGTTCCTGATGCCACAGCGTGCGGCTGGCAAACACTTCATCAACCGGCAGGCTGAACAGGGACGTCAGCACGTTATCGACATCACTTACCTGGCAGTTGGACAGGAAGAGATAGAGGTTACGCCCGGTCAGGGTTATCACATCGCCGTCCCTGCGCAGATGACACAGCGAAATCGCCTGCTGCGGCGAAATGCCGGAAACCGGTCTCAGGGCGATCAGCAATCCACGTGCCTCTGTCGCCAGCGTCGTGTGACTCCATATGGATTGCATCACTTCGCAGAACGTCGGCAGCGGCAGGAAGCCTTTATGATGCGTCGGCAGTCGCCCCTCAAGCAGTTGCTCGATGTTTTCAGAAACATGGCGGGTAAAGCTCAACTGCTGGATGTCATCAAGCAGAGTCAGGAAGCTGGAGGGCCGCGCCGCATGAGGCACCACCAGATTGGCACCACAGGCCTGGAGCAACCGTTGGTCGATATAACGCAGTGAGGCGTGCATCTCGCGCACGGCAATTTTCAGTCCGTTACCGCGCTGAATACGCAGGGAGTGAATTTGTCGCGCCAGAGGTTCCACTTCGTCATTACTGCGCAGGGAGAATATCAGGGTTGCCGATCGTGCACGCATGCCGCGCTCAGTCAGCAGGGTGTTATCGTCAAACAGCTGCCAGTTTTCCGATAAGGCCGGCGCGCCTTCCAGTACATCGCGCTGAGCAAGATATAACCACTGGTCATCGCTTAAGGTATTGGCGCTGTTCAGTCCGGAAGTGTGGGGCTGTATTCCCCAGCCGTGATCGCATTTTTGTAATGAATAAGAGTTATTGGCCTCGACACCAAAATTATTATGCCACCAGGAGATGATAAATTGGGCAGGGACTATATCGGTCTGAAAGCTGGAAAGTCCATATATGAGGCGATGGTGCGAATTAAGCCGCCCCTTGAGGACGTTGCTGACATGACCATGACAGATAATAAGCAGCGTACAGTTTTTATGCTGCGCCAGCGCTGACATTGCTTTCAGCCATGCGCTAAATTCTTTCTCACTCAGGTTTTGCCAGACGATTACGGGGAACAATAAAACAATCAAATGATTGTGGGTATTGCTCACGCGGTTTAAATCATCCGGCAACGATCGAAAGGCACGGTTGCCACTGGCCAGCTGGTAACAGGCGAGTGAAGGCCTTTTCGCTAACAGTCTGGAAATAAGGATATTATCCTGAGCGAGTGGCTCACCGGTTCCGCCAGTGATAAGATTTTCTTTAGGGAGAATAAAGGTGGTGACAATTCCTTCCGCCTGCGCCGCCAGTACTTGTTCACCAAGCCCGTACGCCGCGTCCTGGCTGTCTGCGTTGACCCAGTACAGACCTGATGCCTGCATTTCAGCCGATTCATTCCAAAATTGCTTCATGCCGAAAGAAAAGGAAAGTGCCATTGTTTGGTTTGCCTGAATTAAGTCTGTCTGGTAAGTCTGCCTGAAGAAGGTCTCAGGTCATTTTGATTGAAAGTCTGCTTGGGACACAATTCGAAATGTGAGTATAATAAATTCTAACATCGCCAGATTAAATAACCAGTCAGCGCGGTAAATAATAAAAGCAGCTAAGAAAGAACTGAGTGATTTTCAGCTATATTGAGAGAGAGCAGGAATGTTTTCTGTCAAATGGCCGGCGCGTCATTGGGGCGGGGTGATATGCAACAAAATACAATAGTCGGGATTGATGCTGACAAAGATAAAAATGATGATTTCTTAGTGTTGAGTCACCTTTTTTCGTTACCGGAATTACATTATATCGACATTGCAAGCCAGCAAAAAATTCCACACGTCTTACAGCGCTGGCCTTTACTGGCTGAATTAGCGCAAATCCATACTCCTGTTTCTGCCACAGAGGTCTGATCTTATGTCAGTCATTGCTCTGCAAGGGATCCGCGGCGGGACCGGCACCACTTCTGTGACTGCGGCACTGGCCTGGGCCCTGTCCCAACTCGGTGAAAAAGTGCTGGCGATAGACTTTTCTGCCGCCAATCTTCTGCGCCTGCATTTTGCCATGCCTTACGATTCCCCCCGCGGCTGGGCCACGGCTGAACGTACCGGACACGGCTGGCAGCAGGGCGCGATGCGTTATAACTCCCGTCTCGATTTTTTGCCTTTTGGTCAGTTGCCATTAGAAGAGCAGGGGTTAGCGAACTGCGACTGGCAACATAACCTCACTCAACTTCGTAATACCGCCGTTTACGACTGGATCCTGCTGGATGTTCCGGCGGAAGATCCGCTGCGCGCGGCGCAGGCTATTTCGATGGCCGATCACACCCTGATGCTGCTCCAGGCGGATTCGCAGTCCCATGTTCGTCTGCATCAGCAGTCATTGCCCGCGAACAGCCACTATCTGGTCAGTCAGTTCGCGCCCGGCAGCCAGTTGCAGCAGGATATTTTGCTGCTATGGCAACAGAGCCTGCCGCGGCTGCTGCCTTTTATTCTTCACCGCGACGAAGCCATGGCCGAATCGCTGGCCGGAAAGCAGCCGGTCGGCGAATTACATCCACAGAGTAAAAGCAGTCAGGATGTCACCACGCTGGCGAACTGGTGCCTGATCAATCTGCGGAGCACGCAAAAATGAGTCGCCTGTTGCGCGCCTTTCTGGTGCCGCCGGTCGTTACGGCGCTGCAAAGCCGCTATCGCCTTTACCGTCAGAACGGCGCGTCGTGGATTGCGGCCTTCTTTATGATGTGCTGCGTGGCGCTCGGCTGGCTGCTGCTGCGCTTTGAATCGCCGGTGTGGCAGCGCGTGCGCGCTGAACGTTACCGCTGGTATCCGCATCTTTCCGCGGTTCATCCGCGTCCTCTTGATCCGCTGCGTTATCTGCTGCAAACCCTGTGGCTGCTGTTGATCATTCCTGCTGGTGGCATACGCGAACGTATCGTTATCAGCGACTGGCCGCAGCGTCTGCGTGAGAAAGTGCATCACTGGCTGGATTCGATTCCGGCCCGTTTATCGCAAAGTCCGCTGGAGAAAAAGGTCAGGGGACAGATGCGAGGAATGAACGGTATTGCCCGCCGCTTACTGATGATTATTGGCGGGTTGGTCGCGGCTGTGCTGGCGATGTTCTGTATTTCCCAACCCTTCGGCTATCTGGCGCAGTTTGTTTTCGTGGTGCTGCTGTGGAGCATCGCCATGCTGGTGCGCCGTATTCCGGGGCGTTTCCCTGCGCTGATGCTGATCGTGCTGTCGCTCACCATCTCCTGCCGTTATCTCTGGTGGCGCTATACCTCGACACTCAACTGGGACGACCCGGTCAGCCTGATCTGCGGGCTGTTACTGCTGGCCGCCGAAACCTATTCATGGACCGTGCTGGTGCTGGGCTACTTCCAGACCATCTGGCCGCTCAACCGCAAACCGGTACCGATGCCGGAAGACATCTCCAGCTGGCCTGCCGTTGATCTGTTGATCCCCACCTATAACGAAGATCTTAGCGTGGTGAAGCCTTCGCTGTATGCCGCGTTGGGTCTGGACTGGCCGAAAGAGAAACTGACCATCTGGCTGCTTGATGACGGTAACCGGCCTGAATTTGCCGATTTCGCCAGAGAAATTGGCGTTAAATATATTGCACGCCCAACGCATGAACACGCCAAAGCGGGCAACATCAACAATGCGCTTAAGCAGTGTCAGGGCGAGCTGGTGGCGATTTTTGACTGCGACCACGTGCCGACCCGTTCCTTCCTGCAACTGACCGTAGGCTGGTTCTTTAAGGACAAAAAGCTGGGCATGTTGCAGACGCCGCACCACTTTTTCTCCGCCGATCCTTTCGAACGAAATCTTGGCCGTATGCGCCGCACACCTAATGAAGGTGAACTGTTTTACGGACTAGTGCAGGACGGCAATGACCTGTGGGACGCCAGCTTTTTCTGCGGTTCGTGCGCCGTACTGCGCCGCAGCGTGCTGGATGAAATCGGCGGTATTGCGGTGGAAACTGTGACCGAAGATGCCCATACGTCGCTGCGGATGCATCGCCACGGACACACTTCCGCCTATATCCGTATTCCGCAGGCGGCGGGGCTGGCGACAGAAAGCCTGTCGGCCCACGTGAATCAGCGTATCCGCTGGGCGCGCGGTATGGTGCAAATTTTCCGACTGGATAATCCGCTGTTGGGCAAAGGGCTGAAACTGGCTCAGCGTCTGTGTTACGCCAACGCCATGCTGCATTTTCTGGCCGGTATACCGCGCCTTATTTTCCTTACCGCGCCGCTGGCCTTTTTGCTGCTCCACGCCTATATCATTTATGCGCCCGCGCTGGCTATCGCGCTGTATGTTTTGCCGCATATGATCCACGCCAGTCTCGCCAACTCGCGGGTGCAGGGGAAATACCGGCACTCGTTCTGGAGCGAAATTTACGAGACCGTGCTGGCGTGGTACATCGCACGGCCCACCACCGTGGCGCTGTTTAATCCCCATGCCGGGACGTTCAATGTCACCGCTAAAGGCGGCAAAAACGAGCACGACTATGTCGACTGGAAGATCACCCGACCATACCAAATTCTGATGCTGCTGAATCTGGCCGGTTTTGTGGTCGGCATCTGGCGCCTGTTTTACGGGCATGCGGATGAGTTCTACACCGTACTGATAAGTCTGGCGTGGGTGATTTACAACATGATTATTCTCGGCGGGGCAATTGCCGTGGCCTTTGAATCCAAGCAGGTTCGCCAGGCGCACCGGGTTGAAGTCTCACTGCCTGCGGCACTCGCGCGGGCAGAAGGACATGTGTATGTCTGTACCTTGCAGGACTTCTCTGACAGCGGCGCCGGGATAGAAACCGAAAGTGCGGCGCTGTTCCAGCCCGGCGAAAGCGTGACGCTGCTGCTGCGCCGCGGGCAGCAGGAATATGCTTTCCCGTGCAGCGTGAGCCGCGTTTTTGGGCATCACGTTGGCGTCCAGCTTCAGCATATGACCACACAACAACAGATCGATTTTATCCAATGTACCTTTGCCCGCGCCGACAGCTGGGTGGTACGTGAAGACAGTTTCCCGGAAGACAAACCGCTGGAGAGTTTGCGCGAAGTGCTGGGGTTGGGAATTCGGGGGTATTTGCGCATGCTCGACATTGCGCCGCACCGTTACCGGCCTTTTGTCGCCCGCACCAATACGCTTGGCAGCTGGGTGATGTCGTTTATTCCACGTAATCCGCCGCTGCCCGTTCAGCCTGATGAATCAACCTTGATGATGACGAAATAATGAAAATACTTTCCTGGATCACTTTGATGGCCGCGGCATTGGGTACCACAGCACCGGTTTTCAGTGCTGAAGCACCGGCTACTCCGGCCCCCATCAGTAATGCCGTGATGCAACCTGCGCTGCCGGGCGTTGCGCCCGCCGTGGCCCCGATGATCATCCCCGGCGCACCGGTGCGTGACGTGACGCTGGCGTTTCAGGATATCGCGCCTGCGCCGGGGTCGATGACGCTGCGCGGCTTCCAGCCAAACGGGCAGATTGAATTTGGCGTGCGCGGAGACGAAGTGGTGACGCAGGCTACGCTGAACCTTGAGTTCACACCGTCGCCGTCACTTATCCCGGTTCAGTCGCATCTCAAGGTCTATCTTAATGACCAGCTGATGGGCGTGGAAGTCATCGACAAAGACCAGCTCGGTAAACCGAACCATCTGCAGATGGTCATCGATCCGCGCTATGTCACCGACTTCAACCGCATCCGTCTGGAGTTCATCGGCCATTATCAAAATATCTGTGAGAACCCGGCCAACAGCACCCTGTGGCTGGAAATAGGCAAGGGCAGTTCGCTGTCGCTGCGCTATCAGAAATTGCCGCTGGGTAATGAATTGTCCCACTTCCCGGTGCCGTTCTTTGACGCGCGCGATACGCGCCCGCTGTCGTTGCCGATGGTGTTTGCCTCCTCGCCGGACGCCAGCCAGCAGCAAGCTGCGGCCATTCTGGCCTCCTGGTTTGGGGCTAAAGCACAGTGGCGCGGCCAGAATTTCCCGACGCTCTACAACCAGTTGCCGGACAGCCACGCAGTGGTGTTTGCCACCAATGATAAGCGCCCGGATTTCCTCAAAGACATGCCGCCGGTGAAAGGGCCGACCGTACAAATGGTCAGCCGCCCGGACAATCCGTACGTTAAAATGCTGCTGATCCTCGGTCGTGATGACAAAGATTTGCTGACCGCCGTCAAAGGCATTGCCCAGGGCAATATGCTGTTCCGCGGGCAAACCATCAACATCGACCACGTCGAGCAGTTGCAGCCGCGCCAGCCTTACGATGCGCCAAACTGGGTGCGTACCGACCGGCCGATGAATTTCGGCGAGCTGAAACAGTACGCTGAACAGCTGCAGGCCGACGGGATCCAACCGAACCCGATCACCCTGAATATGAATCTGCCGCCGGACCTGTTCCTCATCAACAGCACCGGCATCGATATGCGGCTGAAATATCGCTACACCTCACCGCAGCTGAAAAATACTTCGCGCCTGAGCATCAGCCTGAACAACCAGTTTGTGCAGGATTTCACGCTGATCCCGGGCCACGATCAGGATTCCCAACTGCTGCATCTCTCCCTGTTGCAGGGGCTGCTGGATGACCATAAAGATCTGATGATCCCGGCGCTGAAACTCGGCGCGGTTAACCAGATGCGTTTTGATTTTGACTACACGTCGCTGCTGGCGAGCGGTACCGAAGGGCGCTGTGAGACTTACACGACAGTACCAAATCACGTGGTTATCGATGACAGTTCGACCATTGATTTCTCCGGTTACCGTCACTTTATGGCGATGCCTGACTTGCGTGCATTTGCCAATGCCGGTTTCCCGTTCAGCCGCCTGGCTGACCTGTCGCAAACGCTGGTGCTGGTGAAATCTCAGCCGCAAACGGTTCAGCTGACAACGCTGCTGGATACGCTCGGCAACATCGGTGCACTGACTGGCTATCCGGCGGTGGGCATGTCATTAAGCGATGACTGGTCGCAGGCCAAAACCACCGATGCCGACTTGCTGATGATTGGCGCACTGCCTGCTGACCTGCGCGACAGCAGTATGAAGGATGAGAAAAAGGCCAGCCTGTTGATTGACGCGATGCGCAGTTCGGTCAATACGCCATCACGTCAGGTTGCATTGCCGGAAAGCACTGCGCCAGCCAGTGACTCGGCCGCTGATACAGACGCGCAAATCACCGCCCAGGGGCCGATCTCGGCCATTGTAGGGCTGCAATCGCCTTACCACGATCAGCGCAGTATTGTGGCCCTGCTGGCCAACGGCCCGCAGGGTTTCGAGATGCTGAATAAAACCCTGCAAGACAGCAAACAGAAAGCGCTGGTGTTTGGTTCTGTGGCGATTTTCCGCGATTCCGGCGTTAACAGCCTGAAAGTGGGCGATGTCTATTACGTCGGCCATTTGCCGTGGTGGGAGCGCGTGTGGAACGCACTGGCGACCCATCCGGTGCTGCTGGCGTTCATGGCTGTGGTGGCCGTGGTGCTGTTTGCTATCCTGCTGTGGAGCGGGTTGCGCGCGCTGAGCCGCCGTCGTTTATCTTCTGACGATCAGGACTGAACACGTGGTTAACTCACCGTTTTCGCCACGGCCTGCGCCGTTAAGATTGAGTCTGCTGGCCCTGACCCTGGGGCTGGCGCTTTCGCCTGACCCAGTGAGTGCTGCAGAAGTGGCACCGGAGCAGTGGCTGCTTGAGCAGGTTCGCGTGGGCGAAGCCAGCCATCAGGACGACCTTGTGCGCCAGTCGCTCTACCGTCTGGAACTGATGGCACCGGAAAACCCGCAGGTGCTGGCGGCCCGGCTGCGCCTGGCCCTGCGGGAAGGGAATCAGGATCTGGCGCAGCAGCAGCTGGAGAAAATTCACCGGGTGGCACCCGATTCTGACGTCTACCGTCAGGCACAACTGAGCCTGAAACTGGTGAAACCGGAGGTGCAGCAACAGCTGCAACAGGCGCGTTTGCTGGCAACGGCAGGGCGTTTACCTGAAGCCCGCGCGCAGTATGATGCTCTGTTCGGTGGCCCGCCACCTACGCTGGATCTGGCTGTCGAGTACTGGCAGTTAGTTGCACGAATTCCGGGGCAGAAAGAGAAAGCTCAGGCGCAGCTTCAGGCACTGAATACCCAATATCCGGGCGATGTCAGCCTGCGTTTACAACTGGCAAAAATGGCCTTTGATCAGGGGAAACCCGATCAGGCTGTCGCCATGTTAAAACTGGTCGCAACCAGCGACGAAGGGCGTGGCCCGGCGGCTGATATGTGGCTGGCGCAGATTAAAGCGCAGCCGGTCAGTAACCAGAGCGTGGCCGATTTACAGCGCTTTATGGGCGTCTTCGACAGCGGCCCGCCAGCGATTGCAGCGCAGCAGGAGTTGCAGCGTCAGCAGGCGATGCTGGCCGACCCGCACTATCAGGCGCGCGTTCGCGGACTGGAACAGGTAGCCCGTGGCGGTTCGACCGGTGCCATTGCGCCGCTGAAAAAAGCGCTGGAAGAAAAACCTAATGATGCCGAAGTGTTGGGCGCAATGGGGCTGGCCTATTCCCGTGCCGGTAACCGTTCGCAGGCGCTTAGCCTGTTCGAGCGGGCGAAAAATGCCGAGCAGGATGGTTTCAACAGCGGTAAATGGACCAGCCTGATCCAGACCAACCGTTACTGGCTGGAGATCGAACAGGGCGATAAAGCGCTGAAAGCCAATGATCTCAATCAGGCTGGCGTTCACTACCAGCGGGCGCAGCGGATAGACCCGCGTGACCCGTGGGCACAAATTGGCCTTGGGGATGTGGCGGTCGCGCACCATGACGACGCGCAGGCCGAACAGGCTTACCGGCGTGCGCTCAGTTTCGAGCGCAGTAACAGCAGCGCCCAGCGTGGGCTGGTCAATATATATCAGCGACAGTCACCGCAAAAAGCTCTCGACTACATCAATAGTTTACCTGCACCACAGCGCGCCAAACTGACCGATAAACAGCAGGGCATTCAGAACGATTTACTCAGTGCTGATGCCGAACGTTTCGCCGCGAACCGCCAGTGGCCGCAAGCCGCGCAAAGCTATGAAAAAATCCTGCAGCGCAATCCTGATGATGTCTGGACGACTTATCACTACGCCAGCGCACTGCGTGAAATGGGCCGTAATAGTGATGCCGATGCCGCCTTTGCGCGGCTGGCGGCAAAACGCCCGGCTGACCCGCAGCAGGTTTATGCTTACGCGTTGTATCTGTCAGGCACCGATCGCGACGCCGCCGCGCTCAAACATTTAAATACCCTGCCGCAGGCGCAGTGGGACGACAATATGCGCGAAATGTCGCAGCGTATTACGCTCGATAAAACCCTCAATGATATTGACCAGCTGATTACCCGTGGCGATACCGGCGAGGCCAAAACGCATCTGCAAACGGCAAAACTTCCAGCCAGCGGTCTGAGCCTCAATCAGCAGCGCCGCGTGGCGATGGCCTGGCGTGACGTCGGCGAAACGGTGAAAGCCGCGAGCCTGTTGCGCCCGGTGACCACGGCGGCAGCCAAATTGCCTGCTGGTCAGGACAAAGCGCTGATCTACCGTGATGCGGCTCAACTGGAGCAGCAGACCGGCCATCCGCAGGCGGCCCGCGAAGATTATCAGCAGGCGATGGTGGCCAGCGGTATCACCGGCCAGACGCCAAAGGATAATGACACGTACACCAGGTTGACGCGCAACGACGCCAGCGATGACTGGTTAAAGCGCGGCATCCGCTCCGACGCCCATGACCTGTACCGCCAGCAGGATGTGAATTTTACCCTCGACGAAGACAGGTCGACCAACAGCGGCACGCCGGGTAAATCGGATCTTCAATCCAATACCACCATGTTGCAGGCTGATATGCCGTGGTATCAGGGCCGCGCATTCCTGCGTTCAGATATCGTGCGCATGGACAACGGCACCTTTAACAACGACGGCGGCAACTACAGCTCCTCTTTCGGCACCTGTAACGACATTCTCTGTCACCGTGATCAGGACCAGAACGCCAATGGCGTGAGCTTTGGTGCGGGCTATAAAGACGCCACGTGGGAAGGTGACCTTGGTACCACGCCGCTCGGTTTCCCGGTGGTTGACTGGGTCGGTGGGCTGGCGTACAGCAGCGACTGGCGAGATATCGGCTGGACGGCGACGGCGTCGCGGCGGCCGATTTCCAGCTCGCTACTCTCTTTTGCGGGAGCCAAAGATCCCAATACCGGTACTACGTGGGGCGGCGTTCGCGCCACCGGTGTCAGCCTCGGTCTCAGCTACGATCAGGGTAAAGCCAACGGGCTGTGGGGCGATATCAGCGCACATCAGATCACCGGTAAAAACGTGGCAGACAACAGCCGCGAACGCCTGATGGGCGGGTATTACTACAAGATGATCAACGAAGATAACCGCCGTGCAACCATCGGCCTGAACTCGATGGTGTGGCACTACCAGAAAGATCTCAGCGGTTATACGCTCGGACAGGGCGGCTATTACAGCCCTCAGCAATATTTCTCCCTGGCGGTACCGCTGAATTATCGCCAGCGCACCGGGAACTGGTCGTGGCAGATTGGCGGCTCGGTATCCTGGTCTCGTTCTTCCACCAGTGACCAGCAGCGTTATCCGTTGCAGAACCTCATCCCTGATTCGCTGCCAGACAAAGACGCAGTGGAACAGGGCAGCAGCAGCTCCGGTTTCGGTTATACCGCGCAGGCACTGATTGAACGGCGAGTGACGTCGCACTGGACCATCGGGGCTGGAGTCGATATTCAGCAGGCGAAAGACTACACGCCGAGCCACTACCTGCTGTATGCCCGCTATTCACTGTCCGGCTGGCAGGGTGATCTCGACATGCCACCTCAGCCGCTGGTGCCTTACGCCGATTTCAAATAAAGGATGACGTCACCTGATGACCGCCGAATTCGTTTTGCCCGACAACAAGCCCCGCTGTCACTGGGGTTTCTCCGACCCGATGATGCTGAATTATCACGATAACGAGTGGGGCAAGCCGGTATATGACAGCCGGACATTGTGGGAAAAACTGATGCTCGACGGCTTTCAGGCCGGGCTGTCGTGGCGCATTATTTTGAAAAAGCGTGACGCATTCCGGCTGGCCTTTTGCGGTTTCGAACCGCAGAAAGTCGCACAATTCACCGATGAAGATATCGAAAGACTGGTCGTCAACGCCGACATTATTCGCTCACGCGCCAAGATAAATGCGGTGGTGAAAAATGCCCGCGCTTATCTGGCCATGCAGGAGGCCGGAGATGAATTTGGCGAATGGATCTGGGCGCAGGTCGGCGGAAAACCTATTCAGCATACCGGTCCTGTACCGACCAAAGATGCACTGTCTGAGCGTATTTCCAACGACCTGAAAAAACGCGGTTTTACCTTCGTCGGGCCGACCATTGTTTACGCCTGGATGGAAGCCACCGGGCTGATTAATACTCATCATCCTGACTGCTTTCGCCGACCTCAGGTCGCCGAGGGGATATAAAAACGGCGATACTGTGACGGTGTCACTTTTAGCTGCCGCATAAAGGCCCGCCGCAAGATATCTACGCCGGAAAACCCGCAATCGTCTGCAATCTGTTTGACGGCAAGCGCGGTCGATTCAAGCAGTTCACGTGCGCGGGCAATACGCTGCTGTTCCAGCCATTGCGCCGGAGTCAGGCTGAGTTCCTGATTAAACAGACGCGTTAAATGCCGGACGCTAACGCCCATATGGGCCGCCATAGTTTGCACATTGTGTGGCGAATCCAGCGAATTTATCACCCAGCGTTGCAGGTCCTGCATGGCTGAACGACCGCTGACCGACGCTTTGCCGTGGCGGCTGAACTGTAATTGCCCGCAGGGCCGTTTGAAGAACATCACCAGTTGCGCGGCGATAGCCATCGCGACTTCCCTCCCTAAATCTTCCTCTACCATATTCAATGCCAGATCCAACCCGGACGTTACGCCAGCGGCGGTGCGTAGCGGGCCATCGCTGAGAAAAATTGCATCGGCGTCCACCTGAGCCTGCGGGAAGTCGCGGCTAAGTTTTTCGGCCACGGCCCAGTGGGTGGTGACGCGCCGGCCATCCAGTAAACCTGCCGCCCCCAGCAGCAGAGCACCGCTGCATACCGAGCCATAACGCACACTTATTTTTGCCAGATGACGAATCGCTGTCAGCATTTCCGGACGGGGTTCAAAGGAGCCTAATGCCGGTGCACCGGCGATCAGAAAGGTGTCAACCGGCGGCAGATTTTCATCCTGTAGCTGCAGATCTGCCAGCAGGCGCGCACCGGAGGAGGAGACTACCGGCTGGTCATCCAGTGCCATTACCTGTAGACGGTAAACCAGCCGCCCAAGTTGGGCATTGGCTTCGGCGAAGACATCCAGCGGCCCCGACACATCCAGCAGCTGCACGCCGGGAACGGCCAGAATAACGATGTTTTTAACCATAAATCTGCTTTCCTCAGGTTTGCTGTCGCGTATATACGCAATGTCTTTTTTCGTCGCGATACGATGATTGATGACATCCATCATGCCGCCTATCCTCATTTCATACAACGAAAAGTCACTGTGTTAACGAGGGTCAACATCATGAGTCTGAACATTAACGGTATCCGTATTCCTGACAGCAAAATGGCGCGTGAAGCGACCGAACTGGTGCGCGACACCGAGTCTGAACTGCTGTTTCACCACTCCAGCCGCGTCTATTACTGGGCGGCATTAGCCGGGCAACAGCGCCATCTGAATGTTGATCCTGAGTTGCTCTATATCGGCTGCATGTTCCACGACATGGGCCTGACGCATGAACATTGCAGCTGTGATAAACGTTTTGAAGTGGACGGGGCGAACAGTGCGCGGGATTTCATGCGCCAGCATGGGGTCTCAGCACAGGACATCGACAAAGTCTGGACGGCGATTGCGCTGCATACCACGCCGGGGATCCCTGAGTTTATGGACCCGGTGATTGCACTGGTGACCGCCGGAGTGGAAATGGATGTGCTGGGGATTAACTACGGCGGTTACGACGACAACATCCGTGAACAAGTCGTCGCTGCGCACCTGAGAACGCCTGATTTTAAAGAAGATATTATTCAGGCATTTTATGATGGCATCAAAAACAAACCGGATACCACCTTTGGTAACGTGAAAGCCGACGTGATTGCTGACAAGGAACAGCGGTTTGTAAAAGGCAATTTCTGCTCGGTGATCCGCGCCTCACGCTGGAAAAGCTGATCAGATCAGGCGGAATTCAATCATAAAGAGTTCGTTCAGACCGGGATAAATTTCCGAGATCACCTGTTTCAGTTCAGTCAGCGTCATGTTTTCCTGGTCAGCATGGCGCTGGTTGAGCTCATCGAATTGCACCGGCGTTACCGCCAAAACCTCGATATTACAAAAAAACACCTCATCTTCGTAGCGCGCAACCCGCACATGGTCCCCCGCAACAAATTGTGCATCGCTGGCTTCACGCAGGGTGATGGTTTTACGAGCCGCCAGAATATCTTGTTCAAAGCGGCCGTAGAAGGTGATGTTTTTCATGAGGTTTCCTGTTAGTACTGACAGATTGCATGTTAAGGAGAATATCACCGGCGCATTTTATGATCCCTGAGCCGATTAATCCGCTTATTGTATGAGCCGAATAAGCAATGTGAAAGTGCAATCCGCCAATCAGCCTTTTTTAACTCCGGTCTCTTCCTCAGAGAAGCGCGCCGTAATGGCATCGCGCTCATAGCCCTGGCGCTCGGTCAAAATCTGGTACAAATCCGGACGGCGTCCGTAAATCCAGCGACGGCCGGTACTGAGCGGGATCAGCGACAGGTCAAGCTCTGCAGTGACCATTACATCGGCGGCTGCGTCAGTTTCTTCGACAATGCGGCCATAGGGGTCGAGGATCATGGCGTTGCCGGTACGAACTTCATCGTCATCAGCGCCGACGCCGTTGCTGAAAAGAATGAAAATACCGTTATCATGGGCGCGGGCAGGGAGCCAGCGCATCAGCCACTCTCGACCGTTCACGCCACGAAATGCTGCTTTAATTTCTTCTTTTCTTTCAGCACGTTGTTCCCATAACTCAACCGGGATAGGCTTCATACCGTACGGGCTACGTGAGTTGGTGCCACCGGTTTGGTGCGGTGCAATCAGGATATCTGCGCCCAGTAAGGTGGTGGCACGGACGTTTTCAACCAGATTGTTGTCCCAGCAGATCAATATTCCGGCCTTAACACCCCACGGCGTATCAAATACGGTGTAGCTGTTGCCGCTGCTGATGGCCTGGTGTTCAAAGGCATGTAGTTTACGGTGAGTATGGAAAGTTCCATCCGGCATGCAGGCCACATAGGCATTATAAAGCTGGCCATCCCCGGCGCACTCTATCAACCCCACACAGATCATCATCTGATGTTTTGCGGCCAGAGAGCGAACCAGCGCCAGCGAAGGGCTGATCGCCAACGTTTCGGCCAGTGCTTCAACCTGCTCCTCAGGCAGTTTTGGCACATGCCAGTAGCCGGTGATACACATTTCAGGGAAGGCCAGAATCTGTACTCCTTGCACGGCGGCCTGCTCAATAAATTTCTCAATCACCAGCAGGTTATATTTCTTATTGCCAGCCTGATGCTGAAACTGAACGACAGCAGCTTTAATAGGTAGCGGTTCACTCATTACATTTCTCCAAAGGTAAAATCGTCAGGTCTGTTCACTAATATGAAGTCATTAGCATTACAGCAATTTCACTGATAACTTTATAATGAATGATTTTCAGATTTTGATTACCAACTGGAATGTAATGAATGAACGTGAAGCTTCTGAAGGCCTTTGTCACGCTGGCAGAAAAGGGCAATTATGCACAAGCCGCGCAGGCACTGTCGATGACTCAACCGGCGCTGACCAAACAGATTAACTTGCTGGAATCACAGATAAATGTTCCGCTATTTACCCGTGGGCGGCATGGCAGCCAACTGACGATGGGCGGGCAGCAACTGCTGCCTGAAGCCATTAAAGTACTCAGGCAGACCGATAATTTTCTTCAGCATGCGCAACAGGTTGCAAAGGGTGGTGAAGGGCGGATCGCGCTAGGATTCGGTTTATCCAGTTTCTATTACGCCCCGGAATGCATCGCCCGATTCCGGAATGTATATCCGGCTATTGATGTAAGCCTGGAAGATATTCCGTCAGCCAGGCAGTATGATTTACTCGAGAGCGGAGAATTGCAGGTAGGTTTTGTCCGGGTTCCGGCCAAGGCGCCGCTGCGTCATCATGCGTTATTCGAAGATCGTCTGGTGATGGTGACGCCCAAAGAAAGTGAATTCACCGTGGACGAATGGATAAACCGGCTGCCATTGTTGCGCTTATTTACCGAACGCGGTCGCGGGCTGAATGCCCAAACGGATATGTTTCTACAATCGGCTCAGTTGTTTCCGTCATCAACACAGGAAGCGGGAGATATTCAGACCATACTGGCTTTAGTCATTGCCGGCATCGGCGTGGCAATTCTGCCAGAAAGTATTGTACATATCGCACCGGCGACGATAAACCGGATCCCGTTAACAGGACGCTGCGTAAGCTGGAAAGTGGGAATCGCCTGGGATGAACGGCTCCCGGATTTAATTCGGGATAATTTTATTGATATGGTGATGAGTTCGGAAAAGGAGCAGGTATGAACAACCCGAGTTTCATCAGGCGATCACAACATAACCATTCCAACAAAACATCCGCATCTCCCAGGCGGACATTACTATTGAGGCGTTACAATGCTTGTTAATGCAAGTTTATAATGTCACTCCATTTTCCCAGTTTTAAATGTCACCTTTATGCCAGAGAAAGTCTGAGAGAATAGGGGGTTACCGTTTTAAACTGGCTCTGAATTCTGATGGATTAACCAGTACCGGATTGATGGCTTTCAACTGCTCCTGAACTCGTGCCTGAGCACGTCGTTTGGGCATTTTCTTGCTGCGTTCTCTTTTACCCTCACGTTCCCGTTCGTCCTGAGTTACCTGCGCTAATTTCAATACGGCACCAAGCCTTTTATTGTCCACGATGGCTCCCTGATCAACACAGGCCAGCTTGTCAAATACCTGATAGGTCAGCGTCCTGTGAGCATATTTGAACCCCAGCGTGCCATCAGGATAATCATAAACTTTGATTTTCTCACCGGCAATTCGCGTATTTTCTTCACTAGGCTCAAGAAGATACAACATCTTATCGTACTGAAATGTCAGCGATTTCGATACTGTCCGTAACTCCTGCCAGGCGAATATATCATCCAGTTCAAACTTTGTTTCATTCACCGGGCGATGGAGGTTTTTGGAGAATTCAGGCGCTCTCGCGAACCGTCGGTTAAAGTCCATAATGAACGTTTCCAGCCACGCATTGGCGGTCTCAATATTGCTGATTTCCTTGAGCCGCATTTCCTTGATTAAACGATCCTGAAGCGTCTGATTTGCCCGTTCAACGCGGCCTTTAGCCTGAGAACTGTTGGCACAGATGAGCTCAATGTTCAGATCGTGAAGAACCCGGCCAAACTGTGTTGTTCCTGTCCGACGATTTTCAGCCTGACTAACACGAAATACGGCATGTTTATCACTATAAAAAGCCACAGGTTTACCATGCTTATCAATATATTCCCGAGTAGACACCATGTAATCAAAGGCTGATTCAGTCTCACAAAACCGCAGGTGCATCAGGCGACCGGTAGCATCATCAATGAAAACGAGCAGACAGCATTTGGCTGCACGGCCTTCAAACCAATCGTGATGAGAACCGTCGATTTGGACAAGTTCGCCGAGACAGTCGCGACGATAACGGGGCTGGTAAACGCGAGGTTTACGACGGGAATGTGGAACCCAGAGGCCATCAGCGATCATCCAATGACGGATGGTCTCGACTGAAATTGAAATACTATGGCGTTCTCTGAGCTTTTCTGTGGCTAGTGAGGGTCCAAAGTCAGCGTATTTTTCACGTAGCAGCGTCAGAGCATTAAGCCGTATCGAATCATCTAAACGATGAGTGCCAGGTTTACCGCGCCTAAGATTGGCAAGACCCGCAGCACCGGTGTCACGGTAGCGGTTCATCAGTCGTTGAACCTGACGTTCGGTCAGTCCCAGTTGCGAAGCGGCATCGCGGCGGCGTAAACGTTTTTCGACAACGGACTGGATCACCGGAAGACGGTGAAGTTCTTTTTCTGACATAGTCACCAGCATCTGAAAATCTCCCCGGACTCACAGCAAAATTGCCGTCCCAGGGTGACATTTTAAACTTGTTAAAAGGTGACATTATCAAATTGCAGTAACATTTCTGATGCGTATAATGTATATTATGTTAAATGTATGATGGGCTATTTAAATACCTGCTATCCAGCCACTGATCTCTGCCCTTACCTCTCCTGCTTTGCAGCTCTTAACGTCGGAATGCCATTCCCGACCAGAATTGTTGCCGGCTGCACAAAAGGCTCTTTCCCAGTGACGTCGCTACGTGAAATCTGAAATTCTGGCAGTGCCATTACCCGCCAGAATTGCTCAAATAGCGCCTGTTTTGTCTGGCTAAATTTAGTGTTTAATGTCATTTTTGTCATCCGTACGCCACTCGGCTGTCAGTGATCAGAGACTACACTGTTTATATCAGGCCAACTGGCTCTGTTTATCTCTCTGATTACTTTGAGGATTTACCATGCGTTTGCTGACTAAACTGACATTATTGGCTGTGGCTTTAAGTTCGACGGTTTCCTTCACTGCGCTGGCCGTACCTGCCAGTTCTGCGCCGGTTAAAAACATTGTTCTGGTGCACGGTGCTTTTGTCGGTGGTTCTGGCTGGAAACCTGTGTATGACATTCTGACCAAAGATGGCTATCACGTCACATTGGTACAGGAACCGCTGACCTCTTTCCCGGATGACGTTGCCGCAACCAAACGTATTCTTGATATGCAAAACGGCCCGGCAATTTTAGTCGGCCACAGTTACGGTGGCGCGATCATCACCGAAGCTGGCAATGATACACATGTGGCTGGTTTGGTTTACATTGCCGCCCATGCTCTGGACAACGGTGAAACTGAAGTCACCAACGGCAAAAAAATGCCGAACACAGCGCATCCGTTTGCGAAAACGGCTGATGGTTTCCTTTATATCAAACCGGAGAATTTCCCGGCTGATTTTGCTGCCGACTTACCGCTGAAACAGGCGCAGTTTGAAGCGCAGGCCCAGATGTTAACGTCTGCCAGCGTCTTTACTGCCAACATCCCGGATCCGGCCTGGAAAACCAAACCGAGCTGGTACATGGTGGCGAAGTCCGACAAAATCATTAGCCCGGATCTCGAACGTTTCTACGCCAAACGCGCGCACAGCCATACGGTTGAAATCGCCGGAGCTAGCCATTCTGTTTATGAATCGCACCCTGTAGAAGTCGCGGCTCTTATTGAACAGGCTGCACTGCATGCGCTGAAGTGAAAGTAAACGAAAGCCAGGGATCGGTGGCGATCCCTGCAAATCCAGCCGTTCTGCCTCATGTTACCCTGCCCTCATTTTCACTTAATCCCTGATTCTGTGAGCTTTCACCATAAATTCTGCCGCCGAAAATGGTTAATAGAGAGAGTGTCTATTCATCAAAAAGGATTGAGCATGGAAAATTACGCCAACAAAAGTGGTGACTCTGCGGTTACGGGTTTCCAGATTGAGAGTAATTCGATGAAAGTTCGCTTCAAAGATCATCACGTCTATCTTTATGATATCCGCCACCCCGGCCCTGAACATTTGGAAAAAATGAAAGAACTGGCGCGCGCCGGCTGGGGTCTGAACACCTATATTGAAAGCGAAGTGAAGAAAGATTTCTCCTCGAAAGTCATTTAATTTTTTATGCGGGCGCAGCCTCCTGCGCCCCTTGATTCTTCTGTATTTTATTACACTTCGATAACATTCCGCTGTGACACACCTGTCGCGAAAAGGTAGTCTGATCACTATATGTAGAGCTTACAGACCTCTTTTCGGAGCTTCCTGATAACATAAATTGTGACACCGTCACTGTTTAGTTTCGTTTTATCAACGTTTGTGAAGGAGAAAGCAATGGAATACCGTCAACTGGGCCGTTCTGGCCTGAAAGTGTCCGTTCTCAGTCTGGGCACGATGACCTTTGGTGGTCAGGGCAAGTTTGCCAAAACCGGCCAGACGGACACCGAAACCGCTAAACGGCAGATCGGTCTGTGCCTCGATGCGGGGATTAACCTGTTCGACACCGCTGATGTTTACTCGGGCGGTCTGTCGGAGGAGATCCTTGGCAAAGCGCTGGGCGAAAAACGCCACGACGTGCTGGTTGCGAGTAAAGCCCGCTTTCCGATGGGTGAAGGCCCGAACGACCGCGGTTCATCGCGCCACCATATTATTCGCGCCTGCGAAGCCAGCCTGAAACGCCTCGGTACCGATTATCTCGATCTTTATCAACTACATCAGTGGGATGGTCAGACGCCGCTGGATGAAACGCTCCGCGCCCTGGACGATCTGGTCAGCAGCGGTAAAGTCCGCTATGTCGGCGTGTCGAATTTCTCCGCCTGGCACATTATGAAAACGCTCGGTGTGGCAGAGGAAAATCACTATATCCGTCCGGTCAGCCAGCAGATCCACTACACCTTGCAGGCCCGTGAAGCGGAGTATGAATTGCTGCCTGTCAGCCACGATCAGGGGCTCGGCGTACTGGTCTGGAGCCCGCTTGCCGGGGGTTTGTTGTCAGGGAAGTATCGGCGTGACCAGGCCAAACCGGAAGGCACCCGCCATCTTGCCGACTGGGGCGAACCGCCGGTGCGTGACGAAGATGCGCTGTACGACATTGTCGATGTGCTGGTTGACATCGCCGATGCCCGCGGTGTCTCTGCCGCGCAAGTCGCGCTGGCCTGGCTGATTTCCCGGCCGGTAGTAAGTTCGGTTATCGTTGGTGCGCGCAGCGAAGAGCAGCTTAAAGATAATCTGAAATCCGCCGATCTGGTCCTGACTCAGCAGGAGATCCAGCGTCTGGATACTGTCAGCCAGTTGCCGTTGCTATATCCTTACTGGCATCAGGCATGGACGGCTTCGGACCGCCTGTCAGATGCCGATCTCTCACTGATTGCGCCCTACCTGAAAAAATAAAAAAACAGAAATGAAGCCCCTGAAAACCGGCGAACCCCTGCCGGTTTTCTCTATTTTGTGTTAATACTGAGTGCAGCTTCACACTTTAAAGCGAAAACTATTGAGGAACATTGGCATGATTATTTTTGTAACCGGCGCAACCGCTGGCTTTGGTGCTGAAATCGCGCGTAAGTTTGTAAAATCTGGCCATAAAGTGATCGCCTCCGGCCGCCGTAAAGAGCGGCTGGATGACTTGAAACAAGAGCTGGGCGATGCATTGTATGTTGTGCAGCTTGATGTCACCAACCGCGCATCAATTGAAGAAGCCATTGCTGTGCTGCCTGATGAATGGCGCAATATTGACGTGCTGGTGAATAACGCCGGTCTGGCGCTGGGTCTGGAAAAAGCCGATAAAGCGGATCTGGATGACTGGGAGAATATGATCGATACCAACGCCAAAGGTCTGGTGTACATGACCCGCGCGGTGCTGCCGGGTATGGTTGAACGTAACATCGGTCATATCATCAACATCGGTTCTACTGCCGGTAACTGGCCGTATGCGGGTGGTAACGTGTATGGCGCAACCAAAGCCTTTGTGCGTCAGTTCAGCTACAACCTGCGTAGCGACTTGCACGGTACCCACGTTCGGGTGACCAATATCGAGCCGGGCCTGTGCGGCGGGACAGAATTCTCCAACGTGCGGTTTAAAGGCGACGACGAAAAAGCCAGCAAAACCTACGACAATGCCAACCCGCTGACGGCTGCTGATGTGGCTGAATCCGTGTTCTGGGTTTCCACCCTGCCTGCTCACGTCAATATTAACAGTATTGAAATGATGCCGGTCAGCCAGTCTCTGGCTGGTTTACAGGTGCATCGCGACGCGTGATGCTGTGATAACCGGCAGTAAAAAAGCGCCCTGTGGCGCTTTTTTTATGTCTCCAGAACAGTGGGTTTAGCCCGCCTTCCAGCCGGAAACAATGATCAACATCCCCGCCAGCGCCACGCAGGCACCCAACCAGTCGGTATGGCTGAGTTTGACGCCATCAATAAAGTGCAGCCACAGCATCGCGGTCATCACGTACACCCCACCGTAGGCGGCATAGACCCGCCCGCTGGCGGCTGGATGCAGCGTCAGCAGCCAGACAAACAACACCAGGCTGAGCGCCGCAGGCAACAGCAACCAGGCGCCGCCCCCTTTTCGCAGCCACAGATAAGGCAGGAAACAGCCGATGATTTCTGCCAGCGCCGTGGCGAAAAAGAGTAAAGACGTTTTAAGCATAGCGATGTTTACAATCCATAGTTCAATCAGAAAGCAACCAGATGGACGTCAAAAGGTGACGTTCATGGTAGCGATGGTATAATTTAACTGTTCGCCTGAGCGATGTGTAAACCTATAAGGAAGAGCTAATGAATACAATGTTTATGACCCGAATGACTCGCCGGTTGTTACCGGTCGCCCTGCTGGTCATGGCGGCAAGTTGGCAGGTTTCGGCACAGGCTGCCACCAATTGCGCAGGTGGTACCTGTGTGTTTAGTGGTTCAGGCAATGATGCAATCAGTAATGAAGATGCGCGCCAGAGCAAAGAGCAGTGGAATGATACGCAGGAACTGCGTCACTCCATTAATCAGCGCGCCACCAAAAGCTTCAACAAATTCGATCAGGCTGTTGATCTGCGCGACAAGTGCCAGGCCAGCCAGAATCTGAATGCATACTGGGAACCGAATACCGAGCGCTGCCTTGACCGCCGCACCGGCCGCCAGCTGTTAGCGCCGTAAACCTGAGTTAACAGAGGTACAAAGCGATCAATGCTCCCTGCCGCTTCTTAGCTGCTAAACTGATTAATACGGTATTTCTCATTTCGTAAAAGTCATAAAAGGATTGGATGATGAAAAAAACACTGTTAGCAGGACTGGCCATTCTGGCCCTCGCACCTTTAGCGGTTCAGGCTTCATGCGAAACCGTTAAAGCGGATATCACCCAGAAAATCGTTGCCAATGGCTTACCGGAATCTAATTTCAAACTGGATATCGTCGCCAATGATGAAGCCGATAAGGCTGGCGGCCAGGTTGTCGGTCACTGCCAAAACGATACCCAGAAAATTGTTTATACCAAAACGTCTGACAGCGTGGATGACAGTGCCAAAACCGGTACCAGTCAGGATGCCCCTGCGCAGTAAGTCCTGATCAGGCTATTTTCTGAAATCAATATTCAGAGACAAAAAAGGCGCAGAACGTATACAAGCTCTGCGCCTTTTCTTTTACCCTTCAACCTTCACCCTCAGATCTGGTAATCGATTACCACTTCGCTCTCCTGCGGTTGGGCGAAAACTTTCTCTTTGATTTCGCTGACCGATAATCTTGGGTTACAAAGTTCGATAAAGCGCCAGACGTAGTTACGCTGTAGTTGCGCCCTTTTCAACCCGAGCCACACGGTGTTGGCTTCGAACAGGTGCTCGGCGTTGAGCAGTGTCAGTGCACTGTCACGCTCAGCTTCATAGGCTTTATCCGCCACGATACCTACGCCTAAGCCCAGTTCGACATAGGTTTTTATCACGTCAGAATCTTGCGCACTGAGCACAATGTCCGGGTTCAGCGCCGCGCGGCTAAATGCTTCGTCAATCCGTGAACGCCCGGTGATCCCCTGACGGTAAGTTATCAGTGACTGTTCACTGAGTTGTTGCAACGTGACAGGCTGCTGATTCACCAGGGGATGCTCGTTAGGTACCACAATCGCGTGGTGCCAGCGGTAATAAGGGAAAGAGGCGACGGCAGGATCGTTGATCAGTTTTTCACTGGCAATACCGATATCTGCCTGCCCGCCCAGTAACATCGCCAGCACTTCCTGGGGTGAACCCTGCTGGAGTTCCAAACGCACCCCCGGATAGAGCGCGCGGAACGCCTTGATGACTTTAGGCAGGCTGTAACGCGCCTGCGTATGAGTGGTGGCGATGGTCAGCACCCCGGCGTCCTCTTTGGAGAAAATATCGGCCAGACGGCGGATGTTTTGCGCTTCGTTAAGAATACGTTCTGCGACGGCCAGCAGCTCTTTACCCGGCTCGGTTAATCCGAGAAGGCGCTTACCGCGACGAATGAAAATCTCTACGCCCAGCTCATCTTCCAGTTCACGGATATGCCGGCTGACGCCCGATTGCGAGGTGAACAACATGTTGGAAACTTCCGTCAGGTTGTAGTTGCATCTCGCTGATTCGCGAATGATTTTTAGCTGTTGGAAATTCACCGTGTTCCGCCTCTTGTTTTTTCGTTGATGCGCGTAAATTTGCGTAAATCTGTTATGCGTAGCCCTATTGTTACGGTCTGTTGCGGCGCAGGACAAATACGAAAAAACGGTTACTTATGCTTTTTCCGACTAAAGAGGAAAGAGCATAAGGGGAAAAACTCAGTGGGGAACGGGGGTAAGAACAGGCTGGCCGGTGAAATGCGCCGTAAGATTTTGGATAACGAGAGACATCATATTATCAACCGCTTCCGGTGAGCGCCCGGCAATATGCGGGGTAAGCACCAGATTGGCTAGCGGCAGCATCCCGGCAGGCACCAACGGTTCACCGTCCACGACATCCAGCGCGGCACCGGCGATCTGCTGATGTTCCAGGCAGCTGATCAGGGCTGCACTGTCTACTACGCTTCCACGCGCAATATTGATGAGGAATCCGCTTTCGCCCAGCGCCAGTAATACGTCCGCATCGACCAGTTTTGCAGTGCCCTTACCGCCTGGCGTCGCGACGACCAGATAATCAGCCCACAGCGCCAGCGCAACAATTGTGTCGAAATAGCGCCACGGACTGTCGGCCAGCGGATGTCGGTTGTGATATCCCACCGCCATGTTAAAGCCACCTTCGCAGCGTAACGCAATCTGTTCGCCGATATTACCAAGCCCGATAATGCCCACTTTTTTTCCAGACATGCCCGGAACCTTCGAACGTGAGCTTGTCCATTCGCCACGGCGCACGGCGGCGTCCATCTGTGGGATATGGCGCGTAACCGCCAGCATGAGCGCCAGCGCGTGGTCGGCTACGGCAGAGTTGTTGGTACCCGGTCCGTGAGTGACGGTAATCCCGCGCTGCGCCGCCGCCGCTGTGTCAATCTGTTCAAAGCCGACACCCTGAGCACAAATAATTTCCAGATTCGGCAGTTTATCCATCTCTTCGCCCGTCAGTCCGATGCTGCCGATGGTCAGCACGGCGCGGATCTGCCCGGCTAATTGCGGGTCGATACTGGCACGGCTGGCCGCCGTGGTGGCGTAATGGAGGGTAAATCCGGCTTCTTGGTAGCGGGCGGGATAGGCGGGATCGAGTTCAACGTGGCATAACAGCACAATGCTCATTACGGCTCCAGTTAAAAAAACAACAAAAGGAATTTATAGCGCAATCTACGGCATTACTGTGAAAAAAAACGTAACGAAAAAAGCCGGTGTAAAGGGTTCACACCGGCAAATATTAGCAAGGTTAAAAGGATTCCATTCCATCGTTAAGGAACTTGTTAAACCGCCTTATGTTTGTAAGCGGCGATAAGTTTGGTATAGGCGTAAGACTCTGTGCCTTCATAGGTACATTGATAGAGGTTGTTATGGTCAGTGGTATGACACATTTCCAGACCCTGGTTGTAATCGCGGGTCGCATCCCAGCCGGAGATCATCGCAAAGTTGTATTTCTGCGCCAGCTTAACCAATTTTTTCATGTGATCCACGGTGAAACTTGGGCCGGTATCATTGATGCCGAACATCGGTGTGACACCAATACGACGCCACAGTTTCGCGTCTGACCACTCGGTGAAGATGGCTTTGATCTGGGCGTGCATCGCCAGCATCGACACTTCAACACCGGTATACATATCCGGTGGCGGAGCGACGTCACCAAAGTCCATCGACATGGCGTTGAACAGCGCTGGTTGCAGGCCGGTATCGTGAACCATCTGTACGAAATCGATGCCGAATGAGGTCAGGCCCTGTGAGTCGAGAGACGTTTGCCCGTCAACCGGCAAGGTAAAGGCGATTTGCAGTGCCGGGTTGTTCTTTTGTACAACAGACATGGTAGCGAGCAAACGGGTCAACACTTCTGTCGCCTGCAGCGCACCGCCCTCAATGTCGAAATCGATATGAGTCACGGCGTAGTTATCCAGTACCTGCTGATAGAGATCGGCCAGGACACTGATGTCAGTGATGTGCTCTTCGAGGAAGTTGGAGTTCGCCCCACCGAAGGAGATCGCCACATCACCACCGGCGGCACGGAATGCGGCGATATCCGCTTTGCCGTAATCAGATACCGTAGCATCCGCGGTATATTCCTGGCCGTAATCCCCCACGTTAGCGTCAGTGATGCTTACCAGACCACCCCAGCATGGACGGTAGTTCGGTGTGCCCACGCCGGCATTCATGTCGGCGGCAGTGATAAAGCCCAGCGTATAGGCTTTCAGCCCCGCCCCCTGACCATAAACGCTTGGGCGCGGTGTTGGCCAGCCGGTGAAGTCCATAAACGGAGCGTGGTTGAAGCTGTAGTCGCCGGCGTCCGGCAATGGTTTGTCCGTGGTAACGTTCAGTGCCGCGGATTTTGCGGAGAAGTTACCTGCCAGGTCATAGGCACGAACCTGAACTTTGTACGCCGTTTGCGTGGTCAGACCGACCAGCGTGACGGAGTTACTCTTGGTTTTCAGCGAACTGACGGCTTTGGTTTTTGTGTTGGTGTAAGTGACTTCGTAGCCGCTGACCATCACGTTGTCTGTCGATTCTGTCCAGCCGATACTTAACATCACCGCGCCGGATGCCAGTACTTTCAGATCTTTCGGTACCGTCGGTGCGACGCTGTCGGCAACCAGATCGGCGGCCTCACCATTGACTTTGAATTTCCGCGGCAGATTACCAATGCTGATGCCGGTATTGTTGCTGACCATGATCGCAAAGGTTCCTTTGCCACCGGCCGGGATCACACTGCAATCATCAATCAGCGTGCCTTTGATTGGGCTTTCGTACGTTTCAAAACTGAAATTCACATTCGCAGACGCGCTTTGGCTTTGATCAAGGGTGAACTCTACTTTCGCCGATGCAAGGTCCTTATCGGTCATATTAAATACATCAATAAAGCAGGCTGCTGACCAGACGTCGTCTGCATTTTCCCATGCCGCAGAAACCATATAATTCTGTTTAGTCGTGCTCATAACTCTTAACTCCGCATAAAGGTTAGTGATTCGATTTGTGAAAGTCAGAAACTCCGTGACGGGGTAAATCCGGCGTCACTTAATCTGTTCTGCTTTCCCTGGAGCCAGTATCGGAGCCGCAAACCTAAAGTGAAAATCACAACGCCTCATTAAAAATAACGAAATTAAAAACTTCGAAGAATGATTTAGTTAGCCGTTTTTAGTTACCTTTCACTGAGGAAATAGAGGTAAGACGACAGGTATGATTTAGAAATGCTGACGCCTTTATTAAGGCTATGCTTTGCCTCTTTTTTGCCACTGTTTTTAATGTCCTGGCTCAGTGAAAAACCACTGAAAAGTGAAAATCTAAAAATCCGACTACACTCCATGATGAGTTTGTGCACACACGATTTCGGCTATGAACGCCCTTCGCTCAATAATTCTGTAGCAGTAGTTCTGCTTCCCCGGTTCAGGAGTGATGACAAGAATGGCAAAAAACCCTTCAAAAAAAGCCAGTAAACCAACCACTGCTCTTCCCGAATCCTCACAGCGCGTTCTCAATCATTCTCAGGTTGATATCGCCGTGGACGCTGCCGGAGTAAGGATCATTCATCCCTACAGTGATGGCGAAATCGTTAAAAGCTTTGATTCCGGCCACCAGACCCGCGTCCGCGAAGGATTGCCGGTGCCTCTTGGCGCCACCTGGGACGGCCTGGGGGTCAATTTTGCGCTGTTCTCCGCTAATGCGACCAAAGTCGAACTTTGCCTGTTCAACGATGAGGGTGAACAGTTCGACGTGATTGAACTGCCGGAATATACCGACGAGGTGTGGCACGGTTATTTGCCAGATGCCCGCCCCGGCCTGCTTTACGCTTACCGGGTACATGGCCCTTACGCCCCGCACGACGGTCACCGCTTTAACCCGGCGAAACTGTTGCTCGATCCTTATGCCAAGCAGATCGTCGGCGAACTGAAATGGGACGATGCGCTGTTTGCCTACGATATGCAGAGTGACAAAAAAGACCTGCATATTGATAACCGCGACAGTGCTGAATTCCTGCCGAAATGCCGGGTGATTGACCCCGCGTTTTCCTGGGCACGTTCACGCAAGAATCATATTCCTTGGGAAGAGACGCTGATTTATGAAACCCACGTTCGCGGCTACACCATGCGTCATCCCGCCGTGCCGGAGCATATGCGCGGGACATTTTCGGGCCTGAGCACGCCGCAGATTGTCGACTACATTAAATCGCTGGGCATTACGTCCATTGAGCTGATGCCCATCCATGCGTTTACCGATGACCGACATTTGCAGGAAAAAGGCCTGCACAATTTCTGGGGTTACAACACGCTGAGTTTTTTCGCCCCGCATCCGCAATATATGGCAACGCACACGGTCAATGAATTCAAACAGATGATCGCCACGCTGCATGCGGCGGAGATCGAAGTGATCCTCGACGTGGTCTACAACCATACGGCGGAAGGCAATGAACTCGGCCCGACGCTGTCGTTTAAAGGCATCGACAACGCCAGTTACTACCGGCTGATGCCGGATAATAAGCGCTATTACATCAATGATACCGGCACCGGCAATACGCTTAATCTCAGCCATCCGCGCGTATTGCAGATGGTCACGGACTCGCTGCGTTACTGGGCGACGGAAATGCAGGTGGACGGCTTCCGCTTTGATCTGGCGACGATCCTCGGGCGTGAAAGCTATGGTTTTGACGAAGGCTGCGGTTTTCTCGACACTTGCCGTCAGGATCCGGTGCTCAGCCAGTGCAAACTGATTGCCGAGCCCTGGGACTGCGGCCCCGGTGGCTATCAGGTTGGCGGTTTCCCGCCGGGCTGGACCGAGTGGAACGACCGCTTTCGCGACTCGGTGCGTAAATTCTGGCGCGGCGACGAAGGCCAGCTGGCGCAGTTTGCTACCCGGCTTTCCGGCTCGGCCGATCTTTTCAATCATCGTGGCCGCAAACCCTATGCCTCGGTCAATTTCATCACCGCGCACGATGGATTTACCCTCAACGATTTGGTGTCGTATGAAAATAAACATAACGAAGCCAACGGTGAAGATGGAAAAGACGGCAGCAACAACAATATTTCGGCCAACTACGGGGCCGAGGGGCTGACTGATGACCCGTCCATCAGCGAGCTGCGCCTGCGCCAGATGAGAAACATGCTGGCGACGCTGCTGTTTTCGCAGGGAACGCCCATGCTGCTGGCAGGCGATGAGTTTGCCCGTTCGCAGGATGGCAATAACAACGCCTACTGTCAGGATACGGACATTGCGTGGGTAAACTGGAATATCGAAGAGAAAGGCAAATCGATGATCCTGTTTACCTACCGGTTGATTGCGTTAAGAAAGCGTTTTCCTATCCTGCACCGGGGGCGTTTTCTGACCGGTGCGGTACATGAACAACTGAATGTGAAGGACGTCAGCTGGTTCCAGCCACGGGGCGAGGAGATGAGCGACGCCGCCTGGGCAGACCCCCATGCTAAAAGCATCGCTATGTTGCTGGATGGCCGCGCACAACCGACCGGACTGCTGCGTTATGGTTCACTGAGCACAGTGCTGCTGCTGTTTAACGCGTCGCACGAAGAGGTGGTTTTCAGCCTGCCCTCGGTGGCCCACGGCGAAAGCTGGCGGCATATCTTTGACACCTTCCAGCCGGATGACGTTAACGAGCACAATTTCGATTTTGGCCGTGAATATATCTGCCCATCACGTACCGTAGCGTTGTTCGAATTAATCAGCAGCGCAAAATACTAAACCGCAGCGCGGCTTCAGGCATTGAGGATCTGAAGCAGCGTTTCATGCCCTTCCGCCAGCCCTTTCTCACGACCAATCGCCTGACGGCTGACGCCTTCGGCGCGGATCACATGGCAATCCTTCACGCCCATCAGCTCCAGAATGGAGACCAGATAGGGTTCCTGAAAATCATGCAATTTGCCTTCAGGGGAGCTGTAAACGCCACCGCGCGTTGAAGCAATGTAGGCGGTTTTTCCGGGGATCAGCCCGATAACGCCCTGCGGCGTGTAACGGAAAGTGAGCCCCTTCTGACACACCTGATCCAGCCACGCTTTCAGGTTGCTTGGGATGGAATGGTTGTACATCGGCGCGCCAATGACCAGCACATCACAGGCGGTCAGTTCTTCAATCGACTGATAAATCCCGTCCAGCTCGGCCTGAAGCGCCGGTGTGATCACTTCTTCCTGCGCATTGTGCAGCAGGCTCATCGCGGCGGCAGACAGGTGCGGCGGCGGTGTAGTACCCAAATCACGATAAGTCACCACCGCATCGGGATGACGGGCGCAAAGCTCGGCAACGACAGTGGCTGAAAGCTCGCGGGAAACCGAGCCGTTAATAAACGGGCTTGAATCAAGGTGTAAAATTTTCATGGTAAGTCCTGTGTTCTTCTCTTTATTTCGAATGTATGCAGGGTAATCGTTGTTGTGTTGCTTTAGAATACCTGCTATCGCAACACATCGTTGCATATTTGCAACGTATCTATCCGGAACATCTGATATGCAAAATAATCTCAATGACATGGCACTGTTTGCCGCTGTTGTTCAGCATCAGGGGTTTACCGCCGCCGGCCGTGCGCTGGGCGTGTCGAAATCCGTACTCAGCCGCCGGGTTGAGGCGCTGGAGTCGCGCCTCGGCGTGCGTTTATTACAGCGCACATCACGCCACTTTTCCGTCACTGCCGTCGGCGAACGTTACGCCGCGGAATGTCAGAAGCTGCTGGAGCAGGCCAAGTCCGCACAACAGGTGATTGACGATTTGCAGCAGTATCCGCGCGGGATGCTGCGTTTAGCAGCGCCGGTCATGATGGCTGAAACCGTGATTGCCCCGCTGATGACGACCTTTCTGACGCGTTATCCTGAAGTCACTCTGGAGCTTCTGGCGATCAACCGGTCAGTGGATTTGCTGGAGGAGAATTTCGACGTGATGATCCGTTCGCATAACGAACCGCTGGAAGATTCCGGACTGCACCGCAAACCGCTCGGCACACTGCGTTATGTGCTGGTTGCCAGCCCGGTGTTTATTGCCGCACTGCCCGCGCCGCCGTCGGTGGAAGCACTGAGCGCCCTGCCGACGCTGGTACGCAAAACGCCCTGGGCGGGTGAGCAATGGGAACTGATGCATCCGAGAGAAGGCAACCGCAAGATATCACTGACACCCCGCATGGTGAGTAACAATTTACTGGTGCTGTGTCAGGCCGCAACCGATGGACTTGGCGTTGCGCTGCTACCGGAAATTGCCTGCGCACCGGGCATTGCTGCAGGAAAACTGCAACGGCTGCTGCCTGAGTGGCATACGCCGCCATCGTCCATTTCAGCGTTATATGCCAGCCATAAAGGGCAATCTCCGGCGTTGCGGGTGTTTCTGGAATTTCTCAGCGAAACCCTCAATCACGACCTGTAACCGGCCTTACTCCGGATCTTTCAGATAGGCTTTGAACTGTGGCGTCATGTGGGTTTCGAACGTGTCGCCTTTTTTGGTGATCAGATAGACAGCCAGATGCTCTTTTTCCGCCAGCGCCATGGCCTTTTGGGTACCCAGAACCATCAGGCCGGTGTCCCAGCCGTCGGCTTCCAGCGCCGTAGGGGCGATCACGGTGGCTGAAACCAGTTTATGGGTGATCGGATGACCGGTGGCAGGGTCGATGATGTGCGACAAGCGTTTGCCATCGAGTTCGTAATAATTGCGGTAACTGCCCGACGTACTGATTCCCATCCCCTGCAAATCAACAATGGCCTGCACGGCCGTCTCTTTGTCGGTCGGTTTTTGAATCGCGACCTGCCACGGATTGCCTTTGGCGTTATGGCCACGCGACACTACGGCACCGCCCACCGACACCAGATAGTTGCTGATACCGTTGCCTTCAATCAAACGCGCCAGATGATCCGTCGCGTAACCTTCACCGACGGTAGAGAGATCCACGTACATATTCGGCAGATCTTTTTGCAGGTACTGACCGTCTTCCTGCTGAATCACTTTGAGATGATGCAGACCCACTTCCTGGCGCGCAGCGTCAATCTGAGCATCGGTCGGCGTTTTCACCGGTTGCTTCTGCGGGCCAAACCCCCAAAGATTCACCAGAGGACCGACGGTGATGTCCATCGCGCCCGAGGTTTTCTGACCGATACGCAGCGAGGTAACGATCGCATCGGCCATACCTGCGCTGATCGGCTGCGGCACATTGCCCTGATATTGGTTGAAGCGTGACAGAACCGAATCGTCTTTATATGTTGAAAGCTGATGGTCATCTTCCGCAAGTTGCGCTTCGATTTGCTGACGCAGTGCCGCCTCGCGGCTGTTACCAACCCCCGCCAGGCTGACGCGGTAAAATGTCCCCATGGTTTTGCCTTCAATAACCAGCGTGTTTTTCGGTTTTTCAGTGACGTTGTCACAGGATGCCAGCAGGCCGACGCCAAGAATAAGGCAGACCAGACGGGCTGCCTGCCGTAAATGAAAGTGCTCTAAATCGGGCATGAATAACTCGCTCAATAAAACCGACCGCCTGGTAAAGAGGCGATAAAAAGTGTCTGAACAGTAATGGAACGCATTTAAACCGGGGAGCAACGGCAGGGTTTGAACGGCCATTTTCCGTTTTTTACCGCACTATTTTACCTGAAAATTGCCGGCCCAGCAGAATCATCCGCAACCCAGTAAGGACGGGAGACTGACCGTTTTTGGCGGTGCTGAAACCATTCGACTCAGCCGCGGCACAGCCTGGCCTCAGCCAATAAATCTGATTTTTCCGTATATACTGATTCATTGGGACAAGAAATAATCCTCAGTGGTTGTATAGGATTCCTTAATAGAATTGAGGAGAAATAATGCCGTACCTTGATGATCCCCTGATTATTTTTACCGATCTCGATGGTTCACTGCTTGACCACCATGACTACAGTTGGGCGCCTGCACAAGACTGGCTCGACCGGCTGGCCGAAAACTCTATTCCGGTGATCATTACCACCAGTAAAACGTCGGCAGAAGTCTCTGCGTTGCAGCACTCCCTTGCGCTGAGTCATCTGCCTTTTATCGCGGAGAACGGTGCGCTTATCCATCTTCCCAACGAGGAGAACGCCGCGCATCATCTGATTGGCGCAGACTATCAGCGCATCCGTGAGGTGTTGGTGGATCTACGTAAAAGGTACGACTTCGAGTTTCGTGGCTTTGGTGATGTCAGCCCGCAACAGGTTGCTGATTGGACCGGCCTGCCCCACGACGATGCCAAACTCGCCATGCAGCGTGATGCCTCTGAACCGCTGATGTGGTTTGGGAATACGCTGGATTTTTCCCGCATGGAAAAAATGCTGGCGGAAGAAGGGCTGGCGCTGACCCGCGGCGGCAGGTTCTGGCACGTGATGGGACAGGACGCCGGTAAAGGTCAGGCAGTGCGATGGCTGACCGAACAATATCAACAACGGCGCGGCAAAGCGGGCATCACGCTCGGTCTGGGTGACGGGCCGAATGATATCTCCCTGCTGGAAGCCGTAGATTTTGCGGTGGTGATTTTAGGCCATCACGATCAGGAGATGCCGCTTAACAAAGATAAAAAGCAGGTTTTTCGCACCACGTTGCACGGGCCGCAAGGCTGGAAGCAAGGGCTGGATCATTTTATTACGGTTAAGTGATATTCAGATTTTTTAAGGGATAGCAAACGGGACAGACAGTAGCTGTATTACTTGGATTCCAATAGTTTTATCAAAAATAACATTGTTACCAAAACTAAAATTGGAGAGTAGCGTATGAGCGATTTTTATCAGGATGGTGTCATTACTAATTTCCATAATCTGACCAACCGTAAAACGGAAGAATTAGAGTACGACCTTCAGGTGTTTTCCGGCCGCCGCTCGATGGGGTTGATTCTGCCTTCGTTGTTTTCTGAACTCGAAGGCCCGGCACTGACCAAAATTGTTGATGAACTGACAAAAGTCCCTTATCTGGAAGAGATTGTAATTGGCCTGGACCGCGCTGACCGCGATCAATTTCTGTTTGCACGGGAATTTTTCTCCCGTCTGCCGCAGCGCCACCGGATTTTATGGAACGATGGTCCGCGCCTGAAGGCACTGGATGAGGAGTTACAGAAAGAAGGTTTGTCGCCGATGGAACCGGGCAAAGGCCGCAACGTTTGGTTCTGCGTGGGGTACACGCTGGCGTCGCGTAGAACCTCAGTGGTTGGCCTGCATGATTGTGACATTGTCACGTACAGCCGCGATATGCTGGCGCGTCTGATGTATCCGGTTGCCAATCCTAACTTCCATTATGATTTCTGCAAGGGCTATTACGCCCGCGTGGCTGACGGCAAATTCAATGGCCGTGTAGGCCGCCTGCTGGTATTCCCTCTGCTGAAGTCGCTGCAAATCGTCTACGGTCACTCTGACTTCCTCGAATATCTGCGCTCGTTCCGCTATCCGCTCTCCGGGGAGTTTGCGATGCGTACCCACGTACTCAACGATTTACGTATTCCAAGTGACTGGGGTCTGGAAATTGGGGTGCTCTCGGAATTACACCGCAATACCGCCACCAAACGTATTTGTCAGGTGGATATCGCTGATAACTACGATCACAAGCATCAGCCGATGTCGGAAGAGGACGCGAGTAATGGTCTGCAGCGCATGAGTATCGATATCACCAAAGCGCTCTACCGTAAGATGGCAATCCTCGGGGTGAATATCACCAGCGAATCTTTCCGTATCCTCAAAGCCACCTACTACCGCAATGCGCTGGATATGATTGATGCCTTCGAGAATGACGCCAAAATGAATGGCCTGTCGTTTGATCGCCACAGTGAGGAGTCCGCCGTGGAGTTATTCTCCGGTGCGATTATGGAAGCCGGTCAGGCCTTTGTGGATACGCCAAGTGAGAAGCCGTTTATTCCAAGCTGGAGCCGCGTGCAATCTGCCTTCCCGGACATGCTGGAACGCCTGCATGAGGCCGTGGAACTGGATAACGAGGGTGATGTGTAGTTAACCGACAGTTACCTTAAGGGTGAAATGAAAACGGGACACTTCAGGCGTCCCGTTTTTTTTGTGGTGATATTTACTGAACGCTTTTTACCCGGCCTTTTTACCCGAAAACAACAAGCTGGCGATGATCCCCAGGGCCAGCACGCCAAGCACCACATAGAGGCTGGTCATCGCACTAATGTTATAGCCGTGATGCCACAGGTGGTCGCTGGAGTTCAATGCCAATTTAGCCGCGACAAAGAACAGCAGAAAAATCACTGATTTTTCCAGATGGCGCAGATATTTGCGCAGCGCCTCGAGGACAAAATACATCGTCCGTAAACCGAGTACCGCAAACATCATGGCGGAGTAAACAATCAGCGGCTCACGGCTGACGGCGATCACCGCCGGTACGCTGTCAAACGCAAACATCACGTCTGAAATCTCTACCACGGCAATACACAGCAGCAGCGGCGTGGCGTAACGAATACCCTTCTTCACTTCAAAACTAAAATCTTTATTCTCAGGCTTTGCCAGATCGTCTTCGACTTGCTGGCTGCTGACCAGAAAATAGGGACCGATGAGTTTCGGATAAACCGGGAAGAAGCGTCGCACCAGACGGTTGGCGATGTGATCGGAATAGTCATCGGAGGCGTCATCGTCGTCCCCGGCGCGCATCATCAAAATGGCCGTCCACAGAATCACGACCGCAAACACCATTTCTACCCACGGGCCAAGCGCCAGCAGGCTGGTGCCGATCACCACGAAGATGCCACGGAAAACAATCGCGCCAATCACGCCCCAGTACAAAATACGGTGGCGGTAGCCGTCCGGCACTTTAAACCAAGCGAAGATCGCCATAATAACGAACAGATTATCAATGGATAAGACCTGCTCCAGCGCATAGCCCGTCAGAAACAGGCTGGCGACCTCTTTGCCATGATGAAAATAGAGAAAACCGGCAAAGGCCAGCGATACCAGGATCCAAAAAAGCGTCCAAATCGAGGCACTTTTCAGCCCGATGGGTTTATGACTACGGTGCGCAAAGATGTCGATTAACAGCGCGCAAACGGCGATAACAACAAAAACAGCGGTAGTTTCCAGCGGGAATCCCAAAGATTCTGACGGCATTGCATGTCCTGATAAGTAAACAAAAGCTAAACAATCTTCACATTGTAAGCGGTTGCCGGGGTGTTGGATATTGAAAGTCGATAATCATCGTGTCTCATGCGATAATTTACGACTGGTCTTAAAGGGATACATCGATGCTGACATTAGTGAGTGAAACCATTGAAACCCCGCTCGGTGAGCTGGAAATTATCACTGATCTTCAGGGGCAATTGCGCGCGCTGGAGTGGGCTGATTTTCATCATCGCCTTATGCAACTGCTGGTCCGCCACTATGGCGCTGAAGTTTCAGAGATACCGGCTACCGGTCAGATAACCAAACCGAATACAAAAAACGGTTTCAGCCTTAAACAGGATAGCGTTGATATTTCAGTTCGTCAGAGGATTCAGGATTATTTCGCCGGCGAGTTACACGCGATTGACACCCTGCCCGTTGCGACCGCCGGAACAGAATTTCAGCGTCAGGTATGGCAAATGTTGCGCACTATTCCCTGCGGAAACATTATGACATACGGACAAATGGCGGCTCAGTTGGGAAATCCCGGCGCATCCCGAGCTGTCGGGCTGGCGAACGGCTCGAATCCGATAAGCGTAGTGGTGCCCTGTCATCGGGTGATTGGCAGCAACGGGACCCTCACGGGGTACGCAGGCGGCGTTGAGAGAAAAAGATGGTTATTGATTCACGAAGGGTATTTATCTAATCAACAAAATTCACTTTTTTAATACATTAAAGTCATTCCTAATCTTATTGATTCTCGATTCCCTTTTTTTTGCCGCTTGAGATCAAATAATAAGAAAAAAAATTTCTTTAAAAATCGGGGTTTTTAACAAATTCGCCCTTTTAGCCTAATTGTCCTACTTATCAATTCCGGCAAAAGATGTTAAAATTGACCCATATCAATATTGCCAGAGTGAATCTTATGATCCCGGAAAAACGTATTATTCGTCGTATCCAATCTGGTGGTTGTGCCATCCACTGCCAGGATTGCAGCATCAGCCAGCTGTGTATTCCTTTTACGCTTAATGAACACGAGCTCGATCAGCTCGACAACATTATCGAAAGGAAGAAACCGATCCAGAAAGGTCAGGCTCTATTCAAGGCAGGCGATGAGTTAAAATCCCTGTATGCCATTCGTTCCGGGACCATCAAGAGCTACACCATCACCGAACAGGGTGATGAGCAGATCACAGGCTTCCATCTGGCCGGTGATCTGGTCGGTTTCGACGCCATCGGCGGCTTGCAGCACCCAAGCTTTGCGCAGGCGCTGGAAACCTCAATGGTCTGTGAAATACCGTTTGAAACACTGGATGATCTTTCCGGCAAAATGCCGAATTTACGTCAGCAAATGATGCGTCTGATGAGTGGCGAGATTAAAGGCGACCAGGATATGATCTTGCTGTTGTCCAAGAAAAATGCGGAAGAAAGACTGGCTGCATTTATTTACAATCTCTCTCGCCGCTTCGCCGAACGTGGTTTTTCTCAGCGCGAATTCCGCCTGACGATGACCCGTGGCGATATTGGTAATTATTTGGGTCTGACCGTAGAAACTATCAGCCGTTTATTAGGTCGTTTCCAAAAATCAGAAATGCTGAGTGTGAAAGGTAAATATATCACCATCGAAAATCACGCCATGCTTTCTCAGTTAGCCGGCCAGTCTGTCGCCGTCACTGCTTAGTTCCTTAGGCCGGATTTCCAGAGACAATAATTTGTTGATCCGGCTCAATTTCTCCGCTGTCCGATTGCTTAATCTTGGTTTACTCTGTACTTAATACACTGAGCTATAACGCTGTTCAATCACAGGTGTTAAGGAGTGCCGATGGCTAAGTATCAGAATCTTTTGGTCGCAATCGACCCTAATCAAGATGACCAACCCGCGTTACGTCGTGCGGTATATCTGGTCCAGAGAAATGGCGGGCGCATCAAAGCCTTCCTGTCGATTTATGACTTCTCCTATGAAATGACCACGATGCTCTCCCCTGACGAACGGTTAGCCATGCGACAAAGCGTAATTAACGAGCGTGCTGCGTGGATTGCCGATCAGTGCCACTACTATGTCGAAGCGGGTATCCCGATTGAAATCAAAGTGGTTTGGCATAACAAACCGTTTGAAGCCATTATTCAGGAAGTTCTCACCTGTGAGCATGACCTGTTACTGAAAATGGCCCATCAGCATGACCGGCTCGAGTCCGTTATTTTTACTCCGACTGACTGGAACCTGCTGCGCAAGTGTCCGTGCCCGGTGTGGATGGTCAAAGATCAGGCCTGGCCGGAAAGCGGTAAAGCGCTGGTGGCAGTCAATCTCTCCAGCGAGGAACCGTATCACGACCCGCTGAACATCAAGTTAGTCAAAGAAACCCTCGAACTGGCCGATCACGTCAATCAGACCGAAGTGCATCTGGTCGGGGCTTATCCGGTCACCCCAATTAATATTGCTATTGAACTGCCTGACTTTGACCCGAGCGTTTACAACGACGCGATTCGCGGCCAGCATCTTATTGCGATGAAAGCCCTGCGGCAGAAATTCCAGCTGGACGAGAAATTCACTCACGTGGAAAAAGGTCTACCGGAGGAAGTGATCCCCGATTTGGCCGAGCACTTGCAGGCTGGTGTTGTGGTTATCGGTACCATTGGCCGTACCGGATTGTCCGCCGCATTCCTCGGAAATACCACAGAACAGGTGATCGACCATCTGAAATGTGACCTGCTGGCAATCAAACCTGACGATTTCGAATGCCCTATCACGGCCGAAGATATCGAAGAGCACGACGACGAATAGACAAAATATTGTAACCTGGCCATGCTTAATGATCAGAGGCCCGTTCCTGTGAGCGGGCCTGTTTAAATTTGTCATCAATAAAAAGGCCTGATGCAATGCATCAGGCCTTTTTTGTTTCAAACGATACGCGTTAACGCAGTGAATATACGTAAACGTATTACAAGGCGCGGAGAATGTTCTCTACGCTCTCTTTCGCATCACCGAACAGCATCTGCGTGTTCTCTTTAAAGAACAGCGGGTTCTGCACGCCGGCATAACCGGTATTCATTGAACGTTTAAAGACGATGACGTTTTGCGCTTTCCACACTTCAAGCACCGGCATACCGGCGATTGGGCTGCGCGGATCTTCCTGAGCAGCTGGGTTGACGGTATCGTTCGCGCCAATGACCAGCACCACGTCAGTGTCAGCAAAGTCGTCATTGATTTCGTCCATCTCCAGCACAATGTCATACGGCACACGGGCTTCAGCCAGTAAGACGTTCATATGACCAGGCAAGCGCCCCGCCACCGGATGGATACCAAAGCGAACTTTGATGCCCATCGCACGCAGCTTGGCGGTAATATCCTGCACCGGATATTGTGCCTGTGCGACCGCCATCCCGTAACCCGGAGTGATGATCACGGAGCTGGCGCTTTTGAGCATTTCTGCCACTTCTTCTGCGCTGGCTTCGCGATATTCACCCATTTCATCTGCATCACCGGTTGAAGAGCCGTCGGTGCCGAAACCGCCGGCAATCACGCTGATAAACGAACGGTTCATCGCTTTACACATGATGAAGGAGAGGATCGCACCGGAAGAACCCACCAGAGCACCAGTCACGATCAGCAGGTCGTTGCTGAGCATAAAGCCCGCCGCCGCCGCCGCCCAACCGGAATAGGAGTTCAACATAGAGACCACAACCGGCATGTCTGCACCGCCGATAGAGGACACCAGATGCCAGCCAAAGCCCAGCGCAATCAGGCTCATGATCAACAGTGAGAATACCTGCAGGCCGACGCTGTCGGTACGAACGAAAGTCACCATCAGCAGGAAAGAGACAACCAGCGCCACCAGATTTAATTTATGACGGTGCGGCAGAGCCAGCGGCTTCGAAGAGAAAGTACCGCGAAGCTTACCAAACGCAACAATTGAACCGGTGAAAGTGACGGCACCAATGAAGATACCGAGGAACACTTCGGTCAGATGGATGTTTTCCATCACGCGATCCATCGGCACTGCGCCGTGATCCAGATAGCTGTTAAAGCCTACCAGAACCGCCGCCAGGCCCACGAAGCTGTGCAAGATAGCGACCAGTTCCGGCATTTGAGTCATTTCGACTTTACGCGCCAGATAGATACCAATCGCCCCGCCTATCACCATCGCAATGATGATCCAACCCACGTTACCTGAATCAGGGCCGAGGATGGTGGCAATCAGCGCAATGGCCATCCCGGTCACGCCGAAGATATTACCCTGTTTTGATGTTTCGTGTTTTGACAATCCAGCCAGGCTGAATATGAACAGAATAGCGGCAACGATATAGGCTGCTGTAACTAATCCCCCAGACATATGCTACCCCTTAATTCTTACGAAACATCTTCAGCATGCGCTGAGTGACGGTGAATCCGCCGAAAATATTGATACTGGCAATCAGAACTGCAACAAATGACAGGACGCTGACCCAGCCGCCATGACCGATTTGCAACAATGCGCCAACAACGATAATCCCTGAGATAGCATTGGTTACCGACATCAGTGGTGTATGCAACGCATGACTGACGTTCCACACCACGTAGTAACCCACCACGCAGGAGAGCGCGAATACCGTAAAGTGCGAGAGGAACTCTTTCGGTGCCACGTTCGCCAGCCAGCCAAACAGAATAATGGCTACGGCCATTATGATGTATTTGGTGTACGGCGAAGTGGGTTTGGCTTCAACCTGCGGCAACGGCTCGGCCTTTCTGGCCTGAGGTTGCGCGGAAACCTGAATCGGTGGCGCAGGCCAGGTCACTTCCCCCGCTTTCACCACGGTAACGCCGCGCACAACGGTATCTTCGAAATCGATTTCGATATTGCCGTCTTTCTCTTTGCACAGCAGTTTCAGCAGATTGACCAGGTTGGTGCCATAAAGCTGCGAGGATTGCGTCGGCAATCGGCTTGGTAAATCCGTGTAACCGATAATTTTAACACCGTTAGGCGTGACGGTGATTTGGTCAGCGACGGTCAGTTCACAGTTACCACCGGTTTGCGCCGCCAGATCGACGATCACGCTGCCCGGTTTCATTGAGGCCACCATCTCTTTGGTGATGAGCGTCGGTGCCGGACGGCCAGGAATCAGTGCCGTAGTGACAATGATGTCAACTTCTTCAGCCTGAGCAGCAAACAACGCCATTTCGGCCTTAATGAAGGCTTCGGACATCACTTTGGCATAACCATCGCCACTGCCCGCTTCTTCTTCGAAGTCCAACTCAAGGAACTCGGCGCCCATACTCTGCACCTGCTCTTTCACTTCAGGACGGGTATCAAAAGCACGAACAATAGCGCCAAGACTGCCAGCCGCGCCGATAGCGGCCAGACCGGCAACACCGGCGCCGATGATCATCACTTTGGCAGGAGGAACCTTACCGGCTGCGGTAATTTGACCTGTAAAGAAACGACCAAATTCATGCGCTGCTTCGACAATCGCGCGGTAACCGGCGATGTTCGCCATGGAGCTCAATGCATCCAGTGACTGTGCTCGGGAGATACGTGGAACGGAATCCATCGCCATCGCGGTGATATTGCGTTCAGCTAGTTTGGCAATCAGTTCCGGATTTTGTGCAGGCCAGATAAAGCTCACCAGTGTAGTGCCTGCCTGCAATTTTTGAATTTCATCGCCTTCAGGCGCGTTGACCTTCAGCACGATGTCGGAATGCCAGACGTCATCTCCGCTGACAATTTCCGCGCCCGCGTCCTGATAGGCTACATCGTCAAAACTGGCCAGTTTCCCGGCGTTTTGCTCGATAGCGACCGTGAAGCCGAGTTTTAGCAGCTGTTCCACCGTTTTCGGCGTGGCTGCAACCCGGGCTTCATTGGTCAACCGTTCTCTTGGTACACCAATACGCATAGTATTCCCTTCACCCTTTTTCATTGATGATTAGTGTCATCGACATAACATTGCTATTTAAACCTGTGGATTCTTACCGTAGTAAAACTATTTTAGCAGGCTATTTATAAGCTACTGAATTTCTAATCAATAATCTACGTATCACAGTGATAGTCTGTGAATTAATTAACAATTCAACGCCGCAGGTCGTAAAGCTGCTGTAAAGCAGGTAAAACACCCACTTAAAAATCGCTTTTAGCTGAAAATCCCCACAGGTTTCACTTCTCTTTTTTAACTTTAACCCGCACAGCGCCAGCATAAAAGTTACCAAATAGTGAATAATTAACATTTATTTCACTACTTGGTTTATTCACCAAACTTATATAAGTTATGAACTGAAAAAAAAGTGGTACAGGTAGCGGTTAGCAACATCGCGAATGACATAAATTACTGAGACACTCGGTATTGTTACATGCAATAATCGGCCGCTAACCTGTTACACATCAAGAATTCAGCACGTTTCAACATTATTGCGCAAGGTGAAAGGATTTTTTATGAAGCTGACCAAAACGATCATCGCATCGGCCCTGTGTTTGTCTCTTACGGCTATTTCCGCGTTGTCAGCAGCACAGGCAGCCCAGGAAATCGCTCCAGAAAAAGCAGCAGCCATCAAACCCTTTGATCGCATTATTGTTTCCGGTCGTTTTAATACGCTCGGCGATGCGGCAGATGCTGTATCCCGTCGTGCTGATGCGCTGGGTGCAGATTATTTCTATATTCAGGACACTAACAGCTCAGGTAACAGCGGTAACTGGCGCGTCGTCGCGGACATCTATAAAAAAGATGCGGCGGAAGTCAGTAAGAAAACCACTTACCGTGTGATGAATGGCGTCAAAGAGTTACCTAAAGATGAAGCTTATCTGATCGAGCCTTACGACACTGTGACTGTCAGCGGCTTCTTCCGCAGCCAGCCCGATGTGACGGATGCCATCAGTAAAGCGGCGAAAGAAAAAGGGGCTGACTCCTTCTTCATCGTTCGTCAGGTTGATGCCAACAGCGGTGGCAATCAGTACATCACCGCGTTCATCTATAAGAAAGATGCGGCAAAACGCGTCGTTCAGGATCCGGACGCTATCCCTGCGGATTCTGAAGCCGGTAAAGCGGCACTTGCAGCCGGTGGTGCTGCAGCCAAGAAAGTACAAATTCCTGGCGTGGCCTCTTCCGGCAGCCCAAGCCGTGACGTAGGGCGCTTCTTCGAAACACAATCTTCTACCGGACAGCGCTATACTGTAACAGCGACCAATGGTGCGAAGATTCAGGAAGTGAACAACGTCACTGCCGCGCAGATGCAACCTTTTGACTCGATCACCTTCACCGGGCACTTCAACAGTGTGACAGATGTATCGCAGGAAGTGGGTAACCGCGCTGCTGCAAAAGGGGCTAAGTACTACCACGTGACCCGCCAGTGGCAGAACAAGAGCGGTGGGAACCTGACAGTGAGTGCAGATCTGTTCAAGTAATCCGTTTTTGCGTTCAACGTAATAACAAAAGGCAGCCAACTGGCTGCCTTTTTGCTCATTCTGGTCGCGAACTTTTCAAACAGGTGCTGCATATAAAATAATAAAAAATCTTAATGCTGCGGGGGCATCTGCAAGATTTGTACCGTCAGGAGTTCATTATTTGGCGTCAATTGAAGCAGATGTCTGCATTCGACTTTTATTGCCGTCAGTTGTTCTTCATTCAGTGCGTACGGCAAATGTATTTCAATCGCATAGAAGCCCTGTTGCTCGGCCAATTCTATCAGGCGCACAATATTGGTTTCATCGCTGACCTGCGTTGAGACTACCTGAAGCGCCAGCGCCCGTAAACTTTCCTGCTTAGATTTTTCCTGCGACGCGCGCGATTTGAGGACCATGCCAAAGAACGGCATCACGCCATAAATCGCATCGAGAAAGCTCCAGTGCTTTTTGCACGATGCTGACAGATATTCCATATAGTCAAAGGAGGCTTTTTCACTGCGCATATCAGGTATTAGGCGGCTTTCGCTCATCCCCTTTTCCTCTCCTGGACAGTGTTAGCACGGTTGAACGCACGAAGAATGATTCGATCAATATAATCCAGCTTTGTATATAACGTTAAGCTCATTCATCTCTATAATGGCATATTTCCCTGACACAGCGCCAGTCAGTTCAGGGGCTTTAATTATGCGTTTTTTGTCGTGTGAAACCATTTCGTTACGGTACTATTTGGCAGACGTTAAAGTCTGTTTCGTCAGGTTAAATTTACGTGACCACTTGGGTTAATTAACGCGCAAAATTATAAATTTGTTAACCATTGCCAGCTTTTCAGCGTTTTCGCCTGTAAAACATCTGCAAACTCTGGAAAACTGTCGCTTCCTATTATGCATGTCTCTCATAGCCTCCGTGCCGGTGACGAGCTATGCTGACCACCGGACCTCTATTAGCAGCAAGCCAATGAATAAAATCGTTTTTGTAGAAGATGATGCAGAAGTCGGCAATCTTATTGCCGCCTATTTAGGCAAACATGATATTGACGTTTTGGTCGAACCGCGTGGTGACACTGCTCAGGATCGCATCGAACGCGAAAAGCCTGATCTGGTGCTGCTCGATATTATGCTCCCCGGCAAAGACGGCATGACGCTCTGCCGCGACCTGCGGCCAACCTACAGCGGCCCCATCGTCCTGCTGACCTCACTGGATAGCGACATGAACCATATTCTGTCACTGGAAATGGGCGCAAATGATTACATTCTGAAAACCACCCCGCCAGCCGTACTGCTGGCACGCCTGCGTCTGCATTTACGCCAGCACGCACCGCAGTCGACCGGGGAAGACAAACCGGCCAAACCCCTGCAAAGTGGCAACGCCCTGCACTTCGGTCAGCTGCGTATTGATCCGGTTAACCGCGAAGTTACGCTGGTTGATGAAACCATTATCCTGTCGACATCAGACTTCGATTTGCTATGGGAACTCGCCACCCACGCCGGACGCATTATGGACCGCGAAGCCTTGCTGCTGAATCTGCGCGGCGTGAGCTATGACGGGCTTGACCGCAGTATTGACGTTGCCATTTCCCGCCTGCGCCGTAAGCTCTACGACAACGCCCTTGAACCCTTCCGTATCAAAACTGTGCGTAATAAAGGGTATCTGTTCGCGCCAAATGCGTGGGAGAAAGGGGAAGAATGAGAAAGCTTTTCATCCAGTTTTTCCTGCTGTTACTGGTCTGTTTCCTGGTGATGTCGATGCTGGTCGGTCTGGTGTATAAAGTCACCGCCGAACGTACCGGCCGGCAATCCATGAATGACCTGATGAAAAGTTCGCTTTATCTGATGCGCAGCGAATTACGTGAAATTCCAATCAAAGACTGGAATAAAACTATCAATACGCTCGATCTCAATCTCTCGTTCAAATTGCACATTGAACCGCTGGGTAAGCGTGTCCTCTCGCCAGAGATGGATAAGCGTCTGAAAGAGGGCGAAATCATTGCACTGGATGATGAATACACCTTTATTCAACGTGTTCCGCGCAGCCACTATGTTTTAGTTGTCGGACCGATCCCCTACCTGTTCTATATGCATGAAATGCGCATTCTGGATCTCATCCTGATGATGGTGATTGGTCTGTCGCTGGCGTTTCCGGTCTTCCTCTGGATGAGTCCGCACTGGAAAGATCTGATGAAGCTGGAAAATTCAGCCCAGCGTCTGGGGAATGGTTATCTGGATGAGCGAATTAATTTTGATTCCAGCTCGAGCCTCAACCGGCTGGGGATCGCGTTTAACCAGATGGCAGACAACATCAATACCCTGATTGCCAGCAAGAAACAGCTGATCGACGGTATTGCCCACGAGCTGCGCACTCCGTTAGTCCGGCTACGGTACCGGCTGGCTATCAGCGAAAATCTGCCAGAGGCCGAACAGCAGGCGATCAACCGCGATATTGGCCAGTTGGAAGCACTGATTGACGAACTGCTGACCTACGCGCGACTGGACCGCCCGCAGGTGGCCCTGAATATTGAAAAGGTCAATCTTGCCGACTGGCTGACCGATAAAGTCGATGATTTCAGCCTGATCAACGCCGACCACAATATTGAGTTGTCCGTTCCGCAAAATGTGGATTTCGGCGGTGTCGATTTACGCCTGATGGAGCGTGTGCTGGATAACCTGATTAACAACGCCCTGCGTTACGCGGATCATCTGCGCATCAGCCTGTGGCTGGAGGGAGATGAAGCCAATTTGCAGGTCGAAGATAACGGTCCCGGCATTCCCGAAGAAGAGCGTATGCGTATCTTCGAGCCTTTTGTTCGTCTCGATCCCAGCCGTGACCGTGCCACCGGCGGTTGTGGTCTTGGTCTCGCCATTGTTCATTCCATCGCCGTCGCTTATCAGGGCCGCGTGAGCGTAGAGAGCAGCCCGTCACTTGGCGGTGCCTGTATCCGCTTCTCCTGGCCGGTCAAAACCGTTTTCAATCTGAACACTGAACCACGCTAAAATTTCATCATCCGAAGGGAGTAAATAATGACAACAGCCTATTCACAACTGCGCACCACCTTCGCCCGCCTGTCCCGCTTCAGCCATCTTTCCGCCATCGCTGGCTGGGATATGGCCGCTATGATGCCGCCTGCCGGTAGTCAGGCCCGCTCAGAAGCGCTGGCCGAACTCAGCGTTCTCTCACACCAGATCCTCACGGCGAAACAGGTCGGCGAGTGGCTGGAACAGGCCGGGAACGAAGAGCTTAATGACGTCGAGCAAGCTAACCTGCGTGAGATGCGCCGTCAGTACCAGCAGTCCGCGTTATTACCGGAAAGTCTGGTGCAGGCCAAATCTCTGGCGGGTGCCCGCTGTGAACACGCCTGGCGCGTGCAGCGTAAAGGCAATGACTGGGAAGGTTTTGCGGATAATCTGCGTGAAGTGGTCCGTCTGAGCCGTCAGGAGGCAACGCTGCGCGCTGATGCCGCAGGTTGCAGCCGTTACGACGCCCTGCTGGACATGTACGAACCGGGTATGACCTCTCAGAAACTGGACGTGCTGTTTGGCGACCTGAAAACCTGGCTGCCTGATCTGCTGCAAAAAGTGGTCGAAAAGCAGAAATCAGAATCGCGCATTGCGCCTGCCGGTCCTTTTGATATTGAAAAGCAGCGTCAGCTGGGTCTGGCTGTCATGGGCCGTCTGGGTTTTGATTTTGACGCCGGTCGTCTGGACGTCAGCGCCCATCCGTTCTGCGGCGGCGTGCCTCAGGATGTTCGCATAACGACGCGTTACAATGAAGATGAATTCCTCAGTGCCATGATGGGGGTTATCCACGAAACGGGTCACGCGCGCTACGAGCAGAATTTGCCAAAAGAGTGGCTCGGACAGCCTGTTTCCAATGCCCGCTCTATGGGCGTCCACGAATCACAAAGCCTGCTGTTTGAAATGCAGCTTGGTTGCAGCGAACCCTTCCTGAAATCAGTTTACCCGCTGGTGATTGCCCAATTTGGTGAGCGTCAGGGACTGGATGAAAGTAACTTCATTAAGCTTAACCAGCGTGTTCAGCCCGGTTTGATTCGCGTTGACGCCGATGAAGTCAGCTACCCGGCGCACGTTATCCTGCGTTATGAAATCGAAAAAGCGCTGATTGAAGGCGAGGTTGAAGTCGATGATATTCCTGCGCTGTGGGGCCACAAAATGAAGGAGTATCTCGGCATTGATACCACCGGCAACTATCGCGACGGCTGTATGCAGGATATTCACTGGACCGACGGCGGTTTTGGCTACTTCCCGACATACACGCTGGGTGCCATGTATGCCGCACAGTTGTTCCAGTGTGCCAATAATGCGATCCCTACCCTCCAGGATGATATTGCCCGCGGTGACCTGACTGCCCTGTTCCAGTGGTTGAAGCAAAACATCTGGCAGCACGGCAGCCGTTTCAGTACCGACCAACTGATGAAGAATGCCACCGGCGAGACGCTCAATCCGGCCTACTTCCGTAAGCATTTGGAAAGCCGATATCTTTAACAGACATACAGTAAAACGATTTTAGTTTTCCACAGGAGTCTACGTAAAGGCCCATCAGTGTTTGGGCCTTTACGTTCCAGAACAAATCCCTTTACGCCCTGCTCAGAATCCTCTTAATAAATTGTGCAGATCCCCCTGTTTCACAACGACTTTCGGGCTTTCAGAGGGCTGAAGTATACAAAGATCTTTGTATGTTGTAACTAAACGAAGAGCTGTCGATTTACAGGCCATCCGGGTTTGTTATTATTTAACTGATTTTAAAGGATTTTATGATTTGTACATAACGTTACACGCCGACACCATTCACTCACTTACAAAGCCCTCGCCCCGGCCTAGTATTCTCCTACCGACCCCGCAGTGGGGTGGACACATAAACAAACATTCTGAGGAATTGAACATGAAAAAAGTATTAGCTCTGGTTGTTGCCGCTGCAATGGGTCTGTCTTCTGTTGCTTTCGCTGCTGAAACTACCGCTGCTCCAGCACCTGCTGCATCAACGACTGCTGCTCCAGCTGCAAAAGCACCTGCGAAACACGTAGTTAAGAAAGCACACAAGAAACCAGCTCAGAAAGCGCAGGCTGCCAAAAAACACAAAAAACACGCTAAAAAAGCAGCCCCTGCTCAGAAAGCACAAGCCGCTAAAAAACACGTGAAACACGCTAAAAAAGCTGCTCCGGTAGCTCAGAAAGCCCAGGCTGCTAAAAAACACGTGAAGCATGCTAAAAAAGCTGCACCAGCTGCAAAAGCAACTCCAGCAGCATAAGTAAGACGTCTTAGTGAGGGTATCTCCTCCACTTTATCAAGACTGATTATTTAACACCCGGTTCGCCGGGTGTTTTTTTCTCCAGTTTTTATATGAGGTATTGATGGAAGATGCTGCGCCGATACCTGTTCGAAATAACCCTGAGCGCCCTGATCCTCTGCGGCCTTATCACCCTGTTCTTCTATCTCTGAAATCACTCGTTCAATCCGACGTATTTTCTCTTTACGCACTCTAAAGATGGCAAAAAACAGTACGATACTCCTGTCGAATGTTGCAAGCGTCTAAAATCACTCCATAATAAACGATTCAAGGGATTTCCCTGTCTTCAAGGTCAGAATGTTATGCGCATCGCGTTACCCTATGTTTTGTGCTTTTTCTGTTTCGCCCTTTCCTCTGCTCATGCCGATGTTCCTGAGCCGGATTCAGACTCTGACGCGCCAGCGATCAGCGTAAAAGAAAAAACGGCGCTGTTCTTTGGCCATGATCAACGCGCCCCCGTTGCCGACTCCCGTCAGTTTCCGTGGCAGGCTATTGGTCAGATAGAAACGCAAAGCGGCAATTTATGCACCGCGACGCTTATCTCCAAACATCTGGTGCTGACTGCCGGTCACTGCGTGCTGGCACCTCCGGGTAAGATTGATAAAGTCGTGGCCCTGCGGTTTATTTCGCATCATCAGAAATGGCGCTATCAGGTAACGGCTTTAGAAACCCTGGTTGACCCGAAACTGGGCAAGAAACTCAAAGCTGACGGTGAAGGTTGGATTGTACCGCCAAAAGCGGCACCCTATGATTTTGCTCTGGTCCGTCTGACTGACGCCAATATTGCCTTACCGATCACCCCGCTTCCTTTGTGGGAAGGCAACCGTGATGCACTGACAGCTGCGTTAAAACAAAATGGCAGGAAAGTTACTCAGGCCGGATATCCTGAAGATCATTTAGATGATTTATATATCCACACAGATTGTTTAGTCACCGGTTGGGCGCAACCCGGCGTGATATCACACCGCTGCGATACTTTGCCAGGCGACAGTGGTTCACCGCTGTTGCTGAAAAGTGGTGATAAGTGGTCATTGATTGCCATACAGAGTTCCGCGCCTGCGGCCGAAGACCGCTATCTGGCGGATAACCGCGCGCTGGCCGTCCCGGCAATCCGTGACGCGTTAAATAAACTTTCATCGGGCGCGGTCAGCGCACCATCAACCGCACCTTAGTCGACAGAAAGCCCCACGGAGAAATACCTTTTTCGTGGGGCTGCAGGGTTACGCCAGCTGCTCCATGGTCTGTAAAATACGCTTGTCAGAAATCGGATATGGCGTTCCCAGCTGCTGGGCAAAGTAGCTGACGCGTAACTCTTCGATCATCCAGCGTACCTCTTTCACCTCTTCGCTTTGCTGACGCACCGGCGGCAATTTATTCAGCCACTGCTGCCATTGTTTCTGAACATGCTCGATTTTCAGCATTTGAGCGCGGTCGCGGTGTGGATCAACCGGCAGCTTGTCCATGCGTTTCTCGATAGCATTCAGATAACGCAAGGTATCCGGCAAACGCTTCCAACCGTTTTGGGTGACAAATCCGCGGTAGATAAGGCCTGACATCTGGCTCTTAATGTCTGACAGCGCCAGCGCCATGGTCATATCGATGCGCCCTTTCAGCCGTTTATTGATGCTGAACACCGCAGTCAGGATTTGCTCAACCTGCACCGCAATCTGCACCACCGCTTCGTTCAGATTGGCACGAACATGCTCATGCAGGCGGGCAAACTCCTCCTCTTTCCACACCAGACCGCCGCTTTCGGCAATCAGTTTGTCGATGCCGCAGGCAATACAGTCATCGATCAGATCCAGAACTTTACCGTATGGGTTGAAGTAGAGCCCGAGCTTGGCTTTATTCGGTAACTTCTCATGCAGATATTTAATCGGCGACGGAATATTGAGCAGTAACAGGCGGCGAATACCCGCCCACATGGCCTGCTGCTGTTCCAGTTCGCTGTCGAACAAACGGATGGCGATGCTGTCTTTGGTGTCCACCAGCGCCGGATAGGCTTTCACTTCATAGCCGCCGCGCTTCTGTTCATATTTCTCCGGCAGCGTGCCAAAACTCCAGACATGCAAATCGCTTTGCTCGATACCGTCGTCGGCCACCGCAGAGAGCGTCTGCTGCACCTGCTCTTTCAGGCCAGCCTTGAGCGCCGTCAGATCTTTGCCTTCGCGCAGCGTTTTATTTTTGTCATCCAGGATACGGAACGTCATTTTCAGATGTTCGGGCACCTGCTCCAGCTGCCACTCTTCGCGTGACACTGTCACACCGGTCATTTTGCGCAGCTCGCGCTCCATGGCTTCCAGAAGTGGCAGTTCAAAAGGTTTAAGACGGCCGAGCAGTGCATCGGCATAGTTTGGTGCGGGTACAAAATTACGGCGCACCGGCTTAGGCAATGACTTAATCAGCGCCATAATCAGCTCACGGCGAATGCCCGGAATTTGCCAGTCGAAGCCCTGATCTTCCACCTGATTGAGCAACGGCAACGGAATATGTACCGTCACGCCATCGGCGTCAGTACCTGGCTCAAACTGATATGTCACGCGCAGTTTGATGTTGCCCTGATGCCAGAAGTTCGGGTAATCGTGTGCGCTGATATTGCCCGCCCCCTCTTTGATCAGCATACTTTTTTCAAAGTTCAGGCTGTCGGCGGGCTGGCTTTTCCACCAGCTATCAAAGTGACGGGCAGACACCACTTCCTGACCAATACGTTGTTCGTAAAACAGGAACAGCGTCTCCTCGTCAACCAGAATGTCGCGGCGGCGTGATTTGTGCTCCAGCTCTTCAACTTCGCTGCGCAGTTTTAAGTTTGCGCGGAAGAACGCATGACGCGTCTGCCAGTCGCCTTCCACCAGGGCATGGCGGATAAACAGCTCGCGCGACAGAACCGGATCAATCGTGCCGTAATTGACTTTACGGGCTGCGACAATAGGCAGGCCAAACAGGCTGACTTTCTCTGTCGCCATTACCGCACCCTGCGCTTTCTCCCAGTGTGGTTCGCTGTAGCTGCTCTTCACCAGGTGTTTGGCCAGCGGCTCAATCCATTCCGGTTCGATACGCGCCCCGATTCGCCCCCACAGGCGGCTGGTTTCCACCAGCTCAGCGACCATGATCCACTTCGGCGGTTTCTTGAATAAACCGGACCCCGGGAAGATGGCAAAGCGGGCGTTACGCGCGCCGGTATATTCATGCTTATCCGCATCTTTCTGACCGATGTGCGAGAGCAGACCGGTGAGCAAGGCGCAGTGAATACTGCGGTAATCCGCCGGTTCGCTGTTCACCGGCAGGCCCAGCTCTTTCACCACCTGACGCAGCTGGGTGTAAATGTCCTGCCATTCGCGCACGCGCAGATAGTTGAGGTAATCACTGCGGCACATCTTGCGAAACTGCGCCGAAGAGAGCTCTTTCTGCTGCTCTTTCAGGTAGTCCCATAAATTGACGAAGGCCTGGAAATCCGAATCCTTATCAGCAAAGCGACGATGCTTCTCATCGGAGGCCTGCTTTTTGTCAGCCGGACGCTCGCGCGGATCCTGAATCGACAGCGCGGCAGTGATAATCATCACTTCCCGCACACAGCCATCTTTACGCGCTTCCAGCACCATGCGCGCCAGACGCGGATCCACCGGCAACTGCGCCAGCTGGCGGCCTGACGGCGTCAGCGTATAGCGGCCATCCTGCGCATTGTTAATCGCCCCCAGTTCTTCAAGCAGCCTGACGCCATCCTGAATGTTGCGTTTATCCGGCGCTTCAACGAACGGGAACGCCGCAATATCGCCCAATCCCAACGAGGTCATCTGCAAAATGACCGAGGCTAAGTTGGTACGCAAAATTTCCGGATCGGTAAATTCCGGGCGCGAAAGGAAATCCATCTCGGAATAAAGACGGATACAGATCCCTTCCGAAACGCGTCCGCAACGCCCTTTACGCTGATTGGCAGAGGCTTGTGACACCGGCTCAATCGGCAGGCGCTGCACTTTAGTACGGAAGCTGTAGCGGCTGATACGCGCTGTACCCGGGTCAATCACATATTTAATACCCGGTACAGTCAGCGAGGTTTCTGCCACGTTAGTGGCCAGCACAATACGGCGACCGGCATGAGACTGGAACACGCGGTTCTGCTCGCTGTTCGACAGCCGTGCATACAGCGGCAGGATCTCGGTATGCGGCAGGTCGAGTTTAAGCAGTGCATCAGCGGTATCGCGGATTTCACGCTCTCCGCTCATGAAGATCAGAATATCTCCGGGACTTTCACGGCCCAGTTCATCGACGGCATCAAAAATCGCCTGCAGCTGGTCGCGGTCGGTATCATCGGCGTCATCCACCACCGGGCGATAACGTACGTCAACCGGATAGGTCCGCCCCGAGACTTCAATGATTGGCGCATTATTGAAGTGCCTGGAGAAACGCTGCGGATCGATGGTCGCTGAGGTAATAATAACTTTCAGGTCAGGACGCTTTGGCAGCAACTGACGCAGATAACCGAGGATAAAGTCGATATTCAGGCTGCGTTCGTGCGCTTCATCGATGATCAGCGTGTCGTACTGCATCAGCATTCGATCCTGCTGGATCTCTGCCAGCAAGATACCGTCGGTCATCAGTTTCACTAACGTCGTATCGCCGACCTGATCGTTGAAACGCACCTTGTAACCGACCGTGCCGCCGAGCGAAGTTTCCAGCTCATCGGCAATACGGTTGGCAACGGTGCGCGCCGCCAGACGACGCGGCTGAGTATGACCGATCACGCCCGTAATACCGCGCCCCAGTTCCATACAGATTTTCGGGATCTGCGTGGTTTTACCCGACCCAGTTTCACCCGCAACAATCACCACCTGATGGTCACGAATGGCGTTAAAGATGTCATCTTTCTTCTGACTGACCGGCAGGTTGGCGGGATAGCTGATTTTTGGCCGTGAGGCTTCACGCGCCCTGACCTTTTGCAGACTCTGTGCAATCAGCGGCTCAAGTTCAGCGGTCAGTTTTTCCAGCGCCTGCGGGTCAGGATTCGGTTTATTCAACAGCGATTTGGCACCCTGCAAACGTCGTTGCAGGCGTTGCCGGTCACGTAGCATCAGCCCGTCTAATTGCGCTGACAGTGCCGCGAGCGGAGATTTCACGTTCGGTATTCCTTGTTGCAAGTCAGACGAGCAGATGCAGAAGGACTTCTGTCGGCTGAATTTGAATGGGTTCCAGGCGGGTTAACGCGTACCTGTTTGCGAATATGTTACCACAAGCGATTGAGGATGCTGAAAAGAGGTGGTTTTTTGCCTGCCCTTTTCATTCGTTCAAAAAATTCGAACGTAGCACTCGAATTATTGCGCTATCACTGAATGATATTTGTGAATAAAGTGGGTCCCATTCACAGGGCATCCGCTCTTGTTACGCACACAGTAAGGATTTTCACATGAGCAAAGTACTGGTTCTGAAATCAAGCATTCTGGCAAACTTCTCTCAGTCAAACCAACTGACCGACTACTTCGTGGCACAGTACAAAGCGACTCATAGCGGTTCACAGGTCACCGTGCGTGATCTGGCGGCAGACCCAATCCCGGTTCTGGATGGCGAACTGGTTGGCGCACTGCGTCCTTCTGATGCTCCGCTGACGCTACGTCAGGAAGAAGCGCTGGCGCTGTCAAACACCCTGATTGAAGAATTACAGGCTCATGACGTGATTGTTATCGCTGCGCCTATGTACAACTTCAACATCCCGACTCAGTTGAAAAACTACTTTGACCTGGTAGCCCGTGCCGGTGTGACGTTCAAATACACCGAAAAAGGCCCGGAAGGTCTGGTGAAAGGCAAACAAGTTATCGTTCTGACCAGCCGTGGCGGTATCCATAAAGACACCCCTACTGATCTGGTTGCACCGTACCTGTCTCTGTTCCTGGGCTTCCTGGGTATGAGCGAAGTAGAATTCATCTTCGCAGAAGGCATAGCTTACGGTCCGGAAGTCGCGACTAAAGCACAGGCAGCAGCGAAAGAAGCTATCGACGCAGCAATCAAACAAGTGGCTGCGGCGTAATTACCCTTATCACATTCAGGAAAGGACTTATTACCCTCAAAATCTGTTGTCTGCGGTCCTTCCTGAAGTTGTTGTGATAACGCTATTGCGCGCTGGAAAGCGCGCTTTTTTTTGCCATTTTTTTACTTAGCGCCTCAAAGAAAAACAAAGCAGCCTTTTTATTTCTGCAACCACTGTCCGTTAATTCCCCGTACAAACTCTCCCTTCCCGGCTCTGGCCACCAGCTTCTGACCCGCCAGTTTTGCCACATCTGAGGTCGTCACCTGATTGTTCTGTGCTACCTGCTGATACTGCTGCTCACGCCCCGCATTAATACGTTTAACCAGCGCCAGCGTTTCGCCGTCCTGCTGAACCGGTGCCAGATAGCCCGACAGCGTCTCTCCCACGCGACCCTGCTGCTTGGCTTCATCCAGCGTTAAGGCAAACGCCGCCGAGCTAAACAACAGAACCGAGGCCAGCAAAACTGTGGCTGAGTGCCTGACCGTCGACATTTTTATCTTCAAAGAACGCATACCGACTCCCGAATCAGAACAGATCGCTTTGGTTTTTCAGCAGATTTTCCACGTCTTTATCGACTTTAATGTGGATCTCATGTTCGATTTTGACATTCATATTGATAGTGATCGGCTCTTTCGGCGCAGACAGCTCAATGCGCGGCACACAGCCGTTGAGCAGCAAAACGGAGAGCGCCATCAGGGCAGAGACCAGCGTGTGGTAAGCGGATAGCGGCTTCATTGTGGGGTCCTCAAATCAGTGTCCTTTTTAGTGCGGGAGGAAGTGGCCTCAGATTGATGAGACAGTGCATTCGCCGGCAGCGAGATCTGCTGTTGTAGCCACTCCTGCAAATTGTCACCAAAGCGCAAACTGCGCCAAAGCTGATAAACATTTTCCTGATGGGTGTAGTTGAGGATCACTTCGCGATCCTGCTTGTCGGACGTATTCGCCCCCATCACGTGGGAAGCCATGGTCAGCTCACCGAGATTATCCAGATTCACCTTCGCCTGCATCTCGCGGATCTCCATATAGCGTATCCACTCAATAACCAGGCGGTTGGCAATATTGCCGCTGGCCATCGCATCGGCAAATTGTGGGTCGAGGCGCAGCGTCAGCCAGCCATCGTTTTTAATCCAGCCGTTACGGATGATCCATTTAGGGTCATTCACATACAGCGGCAGTTCGCCGTTTACGTTACCGGACATCGCCAGCTGTTTAGGTTTAAGCACCGTGAACAGCTCACTTAAATTGATTTTATCCAGCTTAAGCACCGCCGCATCATGCTGCGGCATCCGCAGCGCCGAAAGGCTGACGTGACCGCGCAGCATATCAACCCCCAGATTGCTCAGGGTCAGCGGGGACTCTTCGGCCCACGGATAGTTACCTTGCAGGTCTGCGGTAATATTTTCCAGTTTAGCGAGGTTATTCACTTCACGGATCCGCAACATCACCGGCTCTTTGACGCCTAACGTCCAGATCTGATTTTTCAGCCGGTAAGAGAGGCTGAAATCCATGCCGCTGAGGTCGCCGTCGGGTAACCACATTCCGCCATCTTTCACCACCCAGTGCCCACCGGCCACAAAGCCCTGCCCGCGCGCCATCGAAAACGCCGTCTGCGCATAGAAGGAACCTTCACGCAGTTTGATGCCAAAATCCGGAGTCAGCAGCGGCTGGAATGCGGTCAGTTGTTGCTTCGGCCACCAGCCCTCACCGCGCAGACGCTCGCCGTCCCAGCGGCCATTCAGGCGGATAGGTCCGATAGGTCTGGCGTCTAACATCCCCCGCACATTGAAATGCTGCGGATCCGGGCCGCTGAGTAACAGTTGCAGCTCCGCTGGGGGCAGATAACCGCCATTCTCCAGCGCAATTTTTTTCGCCACCAGTTTTATCGCACCGCCAAACTGCAGCGGCTGTGCCGGAAGCTGATCCTGATAACGTGGGGGCACCGGCCGGCGCCAGGTCAGCGGCTCCTCCAGCGTCAGGCGTGGCGCATCAACATCAACCAGCCCGTAATGCAGACGGTTAAAACCGGTCGAGAGCGACGTCAGGGTGATCAGATTATTGTGCCAGCGCCCTTTACCGGACATATCCCACTGTCCGGCCAGCGGCGGCAGTTTGCCGTTGCCCCAGTAGTTAAAATCCCACTGCCCCTGATCCGGCCAGAATTTCTGCGATTTACCGTTCAGATGCAGGTCGAACGCGCCCCAGTAACTGTCATGCGCTTTGACGATAGCCTGTAACGGGCCGCTCACCCCTTCGGCAGAGACCTTCACGCCCGCCAGCGGCCAGCGCGCATCCTGCAAGGTCAGTTCAGGGGTCGGTTTCCCCCAGGCACGCAATAAAGCACCGCTGCGCAGCGCAAGCTGAGGGTTAAGAACCGAACCGGTGAGGGTTCCCGGCAGGGAAGCACTCAGTGAGGTGGCGATCAAATTCGCCTGACCGGTCAGCTGGAAGGTCAGGTCACTGTCGAGCAGGCCGATTCTCCCCGGCCCCAGCGCCAGCACCACGTTGGCTTTGCCGTTATGCCCCTGCGTCAGGACGTTCAGACGTGCGGTGATTTGGGTCTGATCAAAGGTATTGCTCCAGTCACTCAGCGTCAGGTTCACGCCACCGGCCAGCGGCTGTGTGCCATAAGGCCAGCGCCACTGCCCCTGGGTGATCTGTAATTGTTTCTCCTGCAACGCCCACGGCAGCATCGCCAGCGGCTGCGCGCTGCCTTTTTCTGCCAGAGTCAATACGCCGGAGGTTTTTTGCCATTGCAGGCTGATATCCAGCGGGTTCGGCACTTCGGCGGTTTGCATTTCGCCGTGCAGTTCACCGCTTTGAGGAAGCTGGTCAAACGTTGCAGGTAAGGTCACTTTTCCGCTGATTGACAGAGGTACATCGCTGCCCGGCGGCGTCAGTTGCAATGACGTGACAGTCAGCTGTTGCTGACTGTCGAGCGAGGCGTCAAGTTTCAGCGCGTCGCCTTTTACGGTGAGATGCTGAGCCGCGCCGTCATTGTCCAGATGCACCTCACCGGCGTAACGCTGCCAGGGTGTGACCGACAGTTGGTGAATGACCAGCGAACCGGAAGGTAACGTATTCTGGATATCGGCCAGCGTCAGGGGTTTACTCTCGGCGCTGGCGGGCAGGTGACTCAGACAAGCGGTGTCGACGGTCAGTGCACCCACTTCCAGTACCCAGCGGCCGGTGCCCTGACCTAAGCGGGCATTTTTCGCCTGTGCCAGTACGCAGTTCCCGGCGTTATAGCGCAGGCCGGGCAGTGATAATACGCCGTCTGACCAGCGTGGAGAGTCGGAAAGGCTCAGTTGTGTTCCTGCAGGCAGCCAGTGTTGGGCCAGTGCGGGCAGCCAGCGCGGAACGGTTTTCCATAAAATCAGCGCCAGCAATAGCAGGACCAGCACAACGGAAAGCGCCACCTGTACGAATTTTTTCAATCCTTTCCTCATGAAATGCCTTGTTTTTCACTAAACCGCTATAAGATACCATAATTAGAGTATCTACTTAAAAAGCCTATCATGGAGAAACGGATGAAACTGGCTGTCTACAGTACTAAAAATTATGACCGTAAGTACCTTGAGCTGGTAAACCAGCATTACGGCTACGAGCTGGAATTTTTTGATTTCCTGCTGACACCACAAACGGCAAAAACCGCGCAGGGAGCGGACGCCGTCTGTATTTTCGTTAACGACGATGGCTGCCGTGAAGTGTTGCAGGAGCTGAAAACGCTGGGCGTAAAAACGCTGGCGCTGCGCTGTGCGGGTTTTAACAACGTGGATCTGGAAGCGGCGAAAGAGTTCGGTATTTCCGTGGTACGCGTTCCTGCTTATTCGCCGGAAGCCGTGGCTGAGCACACTGTGGGCATGATGCTGTGCCTTAACCGCCACATTCACCGTGCTTACCAACGCACCCGGGAGGCAAACTTCTCGCTCGAAGGGCTGATTGGTTTCAATATGCACCAGCGCACTGCCGGGATTATCGGCACCGGAAAAATTGGCGTCGCCACCATGCGCATTCTGAAAGGTTTCGGAATGCGTATTCTGGCATACGATCCGTTCCCAAGCCCGCTGGCGCTGGAACTGGGTGCCGAATATGTCGATCTCGACACGTTGTATGCCGAGTCAGACGTTATCTCCCTGCACTGCCCGCTGACGCCGGAAAACCACCATCTGCTGAACGCCACGTCTTTTGCCAAAATGAAAGACGGCGTGATGATCGTGAACACCAGCCGTGGCGCACTGCTTGATGCCACCGCCGCCATCGACGCGCTGAAGAAACAGAAAATCGGCGCACTCGGTATGGACGTGTACGAAAACGAACGCGATTTGTTCTTCGAAGACAACTCCAACGAAGTGATCCTCGACGACGTCTTCCGCCGCCTATCGTCCTGTCATAACGTCCTGTTCACCGGCCACCAGGCATTTCTGACCAGCGACGCACTGACCAGTATTTCGGAAACGACATTAATGAATGTGTCGCAGCTGGCGAAAGGAGAGCATTGCCCGAATGTGCTTTAGCTTTTAACCGGGCGGACTGCCCGGGCCTGCTTTTAAATCTTTAAACCTTTAAATTCAACGTCAAGACCGTGGGCTCGCCGCCCACACGGGCCCAAGGGAGGTTTAAACGAACCTCCCTTGGAACCCTGCGTTTTTTAACTGCGCGCTATCGCTGAATCGGGATGGCCGTGTTCCAGTCACCGCTGTGATAGCCGCAAAATAGCGCCGCGTTGCGGTACCCTCACTTCAGGTTCGGACCTGCTCGCAATAAACCCGCTCACAGTTTCTCACCGTTCATTCGGCGCCATTTTTGAATGCGGCCCACACTTTTTTAAAAGACAAAAGCGTATAGGCTTTTGAATTTGAATTTGAATTTGAATTTGAATTTGAATTTGAATTTAAAAAAGCCTCGGCCGCGTTCAAAACGACGTCGAGGGAGAGGCGCAAAACCGCGAGTCTTTTTA
>CAUQMS010000002.1:0-401801 GCA_963519305.1 uncultured Enterobacterales bacterium | reverse complement strand
ATTTGAATTTGAATTTGAATTTGAATTTGAATTTGAATTTGAATTTGAATTTGAATTTAAAAAAGCCCCGGCCGCATTCAAAAATGTCACCGGCAAGTCGGTGGCGAGACAACGGGTTTATGTTGGCTCAAACCCGCAGCCGGGAATCGCGAAGCGATGACATTTTGCGGCTATAACAACGGTGACTGAAACACGGCCATTGTGACCAGCGCAGCTGCGGTGCTACAGCAGCAAAAACGCAGGATTCCAAAGGAGGTTCGTTTAAACCTCCTTTGGGCCCGTGTGGGCGGCGAGCCCACGACCTTGACGTTGAATTTGAATTTGAATTTAAAGCGTCCAGACCGTTCGCTTAAACGGCCAAACGCCCCAGCACTGAGGCCCCTATCATGCCGCCATTCCCCCCGTTCCCGGCAAACTTTCCGGGGATCACCAGCGGTTCGGTATATTTATGCAACGGCCCGGCGCGTACCTGCGAATCCAACGCGGCAATCAGCGCGGTGGCATTGGCGAGGCCGCCACCGACCACTATTCTCGAAGGCCCGAGAATATTCACCAGCAGTACCAGCGGTTCGGCGACCAGTTGCAGCCAGGCGCTGACGGTCAGGGCTGAATCCGGCTGGCCGTTCTGCCAGCCTTCGACGATTTGCTGGCTAGTGCGGTCTTGCTGATTTAAATGCTGATGCAGGCGTTCCAACCCGCGTGCGCCGCCCAGAATGTCGAGACAACCGAACTGGCCGCAGCCGCAGGGCAGGCGGGGAATCGCGTAGGTTTTTCCGTTCAGCGTCAGTTCGGTGCGGGTGATGGCGCCGTGGCCCCATTCGCCGGTGACGCCACCGTGGCCGCGTACTAACCGGCCGTTGATCACCAGACCACCACCGACGCCAGTGCCGAGAATAATACCTGCAACGATTGGCTGATTTTGCGCGTTGCCGGCGTAAGCTTCGGCCAGAGCAAAGCAGTCAGCATCGTTGGCGGCGGTGACCGGACGCTGTAATTCGCGGCTCAGATCGGCTGCCAGAGAGCGGCCAGTAAACGCGGGAATATTGGTTGCCAGCAGTTCACCGGTTTGCGGTGAAACCAGCCCGGCGGTGGAGATCGCCAGCGGCGTTTCAGCGGGAAAATCTCCCCCAAATTCGTTGAGTAGACCCTGAACCGCCGTGACAAACTCTGCCCATGAAGCCGTCGGCGTAGGAACTTTGCCGAACTCTTCAACGTCACCGGCACGGCGTGAAACGCCAAGCTTAATAAAAGAACCGCCGATATCGGCACAAAAAACCGCCGCATCAACAGGCGCGGCGGTAAAAGATTTGGTCATGAGCGGGTGTCCAGTAAATCGCGTAATCCATCGCCCAGGACATTGAATCCGAGCACCGTCAGCATAATTGCCAGACCGGGGAACAGCGAAAGATAAATATTTATGCCGAGGAAGTTACGGCCATCGCTCATCATGGTACCCCATTCAGGCATCGGAGGCTGCACGCCTAAACCAAGAAATGACAGGCTGGCGGCAGCGAGGATCACCGTACCGGCGGTCAGGGTAGACTGCACGATAATAGGGCCGACAGCGTTGCGCAGAATATAATGCACAATGATCCGGTAGGATGAGAGCCCCAGCGCCTGCGCAGCTTCCACATACTCCATCTGCTTGAGTCCCAGCGTCAGGTTACGGCTCAGACGGGCGTAAACCGGAATGGCAAACAGCGAAATGGCAATCAGCAAGTTGATTAATCCGCCGCCGAGAATACTCACGACGAGGATAGCCAGCACGATGCCAGGGAACGCGAACAGCATGTCCATAAACCACATGATGATCATATCCACGTAGCGGCCCGCCATCCCGGCAATTACGCCGAGCGGAATGCCGACAATCATTGCCAGCCCGACGCTCAGCACCACTTCAATAATCGAAATACGTGCACCATAAATGACGCGGGCGAAAATGTCGCGGCCATAATCGTCGGTGCCGAACAGGTGATCGGCCGACGGCGCGAGCAGAGTGTCGAGCAGATCCTGTGCGTACGGGTCATGACGGGTCAGCAGCGGGGCGAAGATACCCATCAGCACGATTGCGCTGACAATCAGACCGCCGAGCGTGATCGCCGGATGACGCCATAACCAGCGGAAGAACCGCAAAGTCCGCGGTGTGCGGCGGGGCAGTTGCGTGATAATGGCAGACATTAATCGAACCTTATTTTGGGATTCAGGAAGGCGATCAGCAGCTCTCCGAGCAGGTTCATCACCACCACGCCGCAGACGGCCACCAGCGCGACGCCCTGAATGACAGGGTAGTCGCGGTAACGCACAGAATCGACCAGTAGCCGCCCGATGCCCGGCCAGTTGAACACCGACTCGGTGACCACCGCGCCGCCAATCAGGCTGCCGAAGTTGAGTGCCACGATAGTGACAATCGGGATCAGCGCATTACGAAACGCATGACTGCAATAAATGGTGATGGCGGACAGCCCCTTGGCGCGGGCGGTACGGATATAATCTTCCGACAGCACGTCGAGCATACTTGAGCGGGTCATGCGTGCCATGACTGCCATGGGCAATACGGCGAGCGTCACTGACGGCAAAATGTAGCTTTTCCACGACGTCGCGCCGAGCAGCGGCAGCCAGCCGAGTGACACCGAGAAGTAGTTCATCGCCATCAGCCCCAGCCAGAAGTTAGCGACAGAGGCCCCGGCAATTGCCAGCAGCATTACGCCGTAATCTGGCCAGCGGTTGCGGTAGACCGCCCCCATCATCCCGGCGGGAACGCCAATCGCCACTGCCAGAAAATAGGCCAGCACGGCCAGCGCAAGGGTGAACGGCAGACGTTCGCCGATCTCCTGCGTCACGGGCAGTTGCGATTGCAGTGACAGCCCGAGATTACCGTGTAACACGTCAGTGGCAAAATGCACGTATTGGGTCACGATGGGCTGATCCAGCCCAAGGCGTACGCGCATATTATCCACCGCTTCCTGCGTGGCTTCCGGCCCGGCCATCAGGCGCGCCGGGTCGCCCGGCAGCGCGCGGATCGACCCAAAAATCAGCATCGACACGCCGATCAAAATAATCGGGAAGGCGATGAGTTTTTTTGCCAGATAAGCTTTCATATCAACCCTTATGTGCGTCTTTTACGACAATCTGTCCGCCGGGGATCATGCTCACACCGGAGACATCCTTACCTGTGGCGTACAAATCATTCTGGTAATACAGCAACACCTGCGGGGCCTGCTGATTGATCTCTTTCTGCGCGTCGACATAAATGGCGTTACGCGCATTTTCATCCTGCGTGGACGCCGCTTTGTCTAACATCTCGTCCAGTTTCGGATCATTGAAGAAACCGAGGTTGGCGCCACCCGGTGCGAAGCTTTTGCTGTAATAGAGCGGTCGAAGTTGCAAGTCAGCGCCGTTGACGCCGGATGACCACGACGCCAGTACGGCACCGGTATTTTCGGCTTTTTTACCTGCCTGGTCTGCGAAGGCGGCTTTGGCCCACACGCCACTTTCCATCTGACGCACATCCAGTTTCACGCCGATTTTCGCCCACATGCTTTGCAACACCTGGCCGATACGCGCGTCCTGACCCTGTACGGCAATTGTCATGGTAAAGCCGTCCGGCACACCGGCTTCTTTCAGCAGGGCTTTGGCTTTTTCAAGATTGAGCGGATACGGATTGAGCGTTTTGTCATAACCGGCAGTGACTGGCGCCAGCGGCGAGTTGGCTGGTATGGCGAAGCCGGACATGATGGCGCGCACCAGCCCCGCACGGTCGGTGGCGTAGTTCAGCGCCTGACGCACACGTACGTCGCTGAGTGGTTTGAGATCGGTATTTAGCGCTACCCAGAACACGGCAGAGCCCGGGCTTTCATGCAGTTGGAACTTAGGATTGTTTTTCAGCAAAGTGGCGAACTGTGGAGGCACCGGGTTAATCACGTCCGCTTCACCGGCTTGCAACGCCATGTTCATCACAGACGGCTCGGCGCTCCAGGTCCATTTCAGATCATCCGGCCCGGAGGTTTTATTGCCCCAGTAGCCCGGGTATTTCTCTTCCAGCACGAACTCACCGGTTTTGTACTGCACCATTTTATAAGGGCCGGTACCGACGGCTTTGCTGTCGAGCGTACCGGCTTTATCCGCCGTCGGGCTGACCATCAGCGATGCGCCGGTGGTCAGTAAATTTAGGAACGCAGGATACGGTTTTTTCAGCGTGAACAGCACGGTGGAGTCATCCACTTTGGTCACGCTGTCGAGGAAGGTTCGCAGGCGGCCACTGGCGGCCAGACCACGTTTGGCGTCAAGGTGGCGGGCAAAGTTGGCGACGACGGCGTCGGCATTGAACGGGGTGCCGTCATGGAATGTGACGCCATCGCGCAGTTTAAAAGTCCACTTCAGGCCGCTCTCATCGCTGCTCCACGACGTCGCCAGTGCCGCTTCCGGTTTCAGTTCCGGCGACATTTTCAGCAACCCTTCGTACATCGGGTCGAGCACCGTACCGGTAAAGGTCGCGGTCTGGTTGCCCGGGTCCATACTGCGCGGCGCTTCGTTTTGCATCACCGTTAGGGTTGCCGCATACAGCGGGGAGGAGAGCGCGGCAAGCAGCGCCGTACTCAGAAGTGTTAACCGCCCCGGACGTCTAATTTTACCGAAAGTGTTCATCGTATTTCCTCTGCCAAAAATGATGTGAGTGAGAAAAAACTGCTCAGAAACCGTCACAAATCCCTTTCTTTTGAAGACTGTAAACAGTGTGCCCGTGGACGGTGTATTTAGTTCATATGAAAAACTTATGTAACGATGTTTGGTTCAAATTGTGAACTAATAGACATTGATATATCCATTTTTAATGTTTAATGTCAATGCAGCTGAGTTAAATTTGAGAGCCGGAAAACGAATATGTTAACTCCCTTACAACGACAGATTTTGGGTGCCATTGCAGCGTCAGACGGCCTGAGCCGGACTGATCTCGTGCAATTATCCGGAATGAGCAAAGCCGCCGTCAGCGGCGTGGTGCGGGAGATGATTGACGCGGGCTTTCTGTTTGAAGCCGAAACCGTGCCGGGCGCGGGTCAGGGCAGGCCGTCAGTGCGGCTGCTGGTGCACCCAGAAGGGGCCTATTTTGCCGGGGTGTCGCTGTTACAGGATCCCGCCCACATGGTGCTGATCAACCTGCACGGCGAGATCCTTTCACGGGTGACTTTTCCCCTTAGTAACATCCCGCAGCAGCTGGCCGAAGACATTGCTGCCGCGCTGCCTGAACTGCTTGAACATCATGCCGGAGCCGCCGGAAAGCTGCTTGGGCTGGGTGTCACGCTTTCAGGATTTATCGATGCTCATCAGTCGACCTGCGTGCAGTCTGCGCTGCTCGGCTGGCGCGATGTGCCCCTGGCGGCGCTGGTCAGCGAAACTACCGGCATGGATGTGGCGATAGAGAACGACGCCAAAGCGCTGGCGGTAAGTGAAAAACGCTTTGGTCACGCCCGCGAACTGCGCAGTTTTACGCTGCTCAGCCACGGCGCAGGGATCGGTAGTGCGCATTTTATTGCCGGTCATTTATATCGGGGTGCGCACGGTGGTGCAGGGGAAATTGCCCACAGCACCATTGAGCTGAACGGTACGCCGTGCCGCTGTGGAAAACGCGGTTGCCTCGACACCATTGCCTCGCTCAATGCGGTGATGCAGGCGGCGAGGGCCGAAGGGCTGAAAGTCAGCTCGATGGCACAGCTGGAGCAGCTGGCAGCGCAGGGCAATAATCAGGCAGTACGCATTTTGCACCACGCCGGTACGGCGCTGGGGCTGGCGGTATCGCATCTTATTCAAATTAATGACCCGGAAATGATCCTGATTGCCCATCAGGAAGGCGCGTTCAGCGGGTTATTCGGCACGGTGGTGCAGCAATCCATCGACGCCAACGTCCTGCCCGGTGTGGCAGGTATGACGCCGGTACGGACATTTTCACTTAACGACGATACGTGGTCGCGCGCTGCGGCGAGCATCTCTGCGCATCGTTTTCTGACAGGCCCTGATTCCACTGTAAGGTAACAAACTCATGCGTATAGCCGTTGGCGGTATCCATATCGAATGCAGCACTTACAATCCGGTTCTTAACGAAGAAAAAGATTTCCGCGTCACGCGCGATGCCGCGCTGCTGGCCGCTCCCTATTTCAGATTCTTACAGGATTATCCGGCGACCTTTTTGCCGACGATCCACGCCCGAGCTATCGCAGGCGGGCCGGTTTCGCGTGCGACCTATGAGAAATTCAAAAGCGAACTGATCGCCGGTCTGGAAGCACAAAAACCCTTTGACGGTCTCTATTTGCCGATGCACGGCGCCATGTATGTCGAGGGAATGGAAGATGCCGAAGGCGACTGGATCGCGGCTGCCCGCGAGGTCGTCGGGCCGGACTGTCCGATAAGCGTCAGCTATGACCTGCACGGCAACGTCTCGCAGAAAATTATTGATGCCATCGACATGTTCTCCACTTACCGCACCGCGCCGCACATTGATACCGAAGAGACCATGCGCCGCTCGGTCGCCATGCTGGTTAAAACGTTGCAAACCGGCGTGAAACCGACGCTGCTCTGGGTGCCGGTACCGGTGGTGTTACCGGGCGAACGCACCAGTACCGAAGATGAACCGGCGAAAAGTTTGTACGCCCGCTTACCTGCGATGGATAAAATCGACGGCGTGTGGGACAGCTCACTGATGGTCGGTTACGTCTGGGCCGATGAACCGCGCGCTACGGCGGCGGTGATCATGACCGGCACCGACCAGGCCGTGCTGGAGCGTGAAGCGAACCAACTGGCGCAAGCCTACTGGGACGCCCGTGAAGATTTCGTTTTCGGCTGTGAAACCGACACCGTCAAAGCCTGTGTCGCCAAGGCGATTGCCAGCCCGACACAGCCGGTGGTCTTAGCGGATTCCGGCGACAACCCGACCGGCGGCGGCGTGGGTGACCGTGCCGACGTGCTGGCCGAGCTTATCGCGCAATATGCCGAAGGGGTGATTGTCGCCGGTATCACCGACTTAGCGGCGACCGAAGCGGCATTCAACGCCGGTGTGGGTTCAACCTTAACCCTGACGCTTGGCGCCTCGCTCGATCACTCCAGCCCGCAGGTGAAAGGTGAATTTGAAGTAGTACTGCTGCTCGACGCGCTGGCTCCCGCTGACCGTCAGGCGGTGCTGCGCACCGGCGGCATAGACGTTGTGGTGTCAGCGCGCCGCAGGCCGTATCACAACATCAGTGATTTCACCGCGCTGGGGCTGGATCCACATGCTGCTCAAATCGTGGTGGTAAAGTCCGGTTATCTGTCGCCTGAACTGGCGCCGATTGCCCGGCCAAACCTGATGGCGCTCTCCAACGGCGTGGTGGATCAGTTTGTCGAACGCCTGCCGCGCAATCGCAAAGTGCGGGACACCTTCCCGTTTGATAAAGATTTCAGCTTTACGCCGCAACCGGTGCTTTCCGCCCGTAGCCGTTAATTTACCGACCTGAATTTGCCGGAGAAACAGCATGACCTCAATCATGACAGCACCTGCCGCCACGCCGCGCCTGCCGGTACTGGAAGTGAAAAATCTCACCACCTCATTTCGTGGTGACGACGACTGGCTGCCCGTGGTGCGTGATCTTTCGTTCGAAGTCTATCCGGGCGAAACACTGGCGATTGTCGGTGAGTCCGGCTCCGGCAAAAGTGTCACTTCGCTGTCGGTCATGCGCTTGCTGAAGGCCAATTCCAGCAAGATTGAAGGCTCGGTTAGCCTTAACCAGCGCAATCTGTTGACGCTCTCAGACAAGGCGATGCGCGATATTCGCGGCAATGAAATGGCGATGATTTTTCAGGAGCCGATGACCTCGCTGAACCCGACGTTCAGCATCGGGCGGCAGATTGCCGAAAGCCTGAAACGTCATCGCGGTATGTCCTCAAAAGCAGCGCGGGCAGAGACGTTGCGGTTGCTGGAAAAGGTCCGTATTCCCAACGCCGCGGCGCGTTTTGATGAGTATCCGCACCAGTTTTCCGGCGGTATGCGCCAGCGCGTAATGATTGCCATGGCGCTGGCGCTCAAACCCAAACTGCTGATTGCCGATGAACCGACGACGGCACTCGACGTCACTATTCAGGGGCAGATCCTTGATCTGATCAAAACCTTGCAGGAAGAAGAGGGCATGGCGGTGCTGTTCATCACCCATGATATGGGGGTGGTGGCGGAGATCGCGGACCGCACGCTGGTGATGTACCGGGGGGAATGTGTCGAAAGTGGCGAAACGGCTGAGCTGTTCCACCGCCCGAAACACCCTTATACCCGCGCGTTGCTGGCGGCTGTGCCGAAACTTGGCTCGATGCAAGGCCGCGCCTGGCCACTGCGTTTCCCGCAAATTGACCTGCAAACCGGTGCGGCCACCCAGCCACTGGAAGTCGCCAATACGCCGGACATCAGCCTGTCGCCGGTGCTGTCGGTGAAAAACCTCAGCGCCCGTTTTCCGGTTTATGGCGGCTTACTGAGCCGTCAGGTCGGGGCAGTGCACGCGGTGGAAAACATCAGTTTTGATCTGTTGCAGGGGGAAACGCTCTCGCTGGTGGGGGAGTCTGGTTGCGGTAAATCCACCACCGGTCGCGCTGTGACGCGGCTGATGACACCACACAGCGGGGCAATCGACTTCGACGGCTTCGACGTAATGAACATCAACAAGCGTGAAATCCTGCAAATGCGTCAGCGTATCCAGATGATTTTTCAGGATCCGTTCGCCAGCCTGAACCCGCGTATGCGCATTGGTGATGCGCTGATTGAGCCGATGCTGCAACACAAACTGCACAACCGCGCGGATGCCAAAGAGAAGGCCGCTGCGCTGTTGCATAAAGTCGGGCTGTCGCCGGACATGATGCGCCGCTTCCCGCATGAGTTTTCCGGCGGTCAGCGCCAGCGCATCTGCATTGCCCGCGCCCTGACGCTGGATCCGAAAGTGATAGTGGCGGATGAATCGGTGTCGGCGCTCGACGTGTCGGTGAAAGCGCAGGTGGTGAACCTGCTGCTTGATTTACAAGAGAGTATGAACCTCTCTTACCTGTTTATTTCCCACGACATGGCGGTGGTTGAACGCGTCAGCCATCGCGTGGCGGTCATGTATCTCGGCGAGATTGTGGAAATCGGCCCGCGCGCCGCGATTTTCGATAATCCGCAGCACGCCTATACTCGCAAACTGATGGCTTCCGTGCCGGTGCCTGACCCGGCCAGACGCGCGCTCAAGCGCCACATGCAGGTGGATGAGCTGAAAAGCCCCGTGCGTGATAACAGCTATGTGCCGCCACTACGGCAGTACGATGAAGTCTCAGCGGGCCATTTTGTACAGATCTGATCCTCTTGTCGGGTATGCGGATAAACCGTATACCCCTTTGCAACATCCCCTCACGTAAAGTTCATCATTTTTATACGCATTGTTATAAAATAGATCCCTCGCTTTTCGACGCCGGGCGCTTCAGCTTGCCGTCTGACTTGGTATGCGAACATTTTCTACACGCAACAGGTTAATTTATCAGGAGTTTTCATGTCTAATCAGTTCCCCAGCTCACGCCTTCGCCGCCTGAGACAGTCCGACTCACTGCGCGCCCTTTTTCAGGAAACTGAATTTAGCGTGAACGACCTGGTACTGCCGATTTTTGTCGAAGAAGAGACATCTGAATACGTGCCGATTGAAGCCATGCCTGGTGTGATGCGTATTCCTGAATCCCGTCTTGCCTTTGAGATTGAGCGCTATGCCCGCGCCGGTATCCGCTCGGTGATGACCTTCGGTATCTCCAAACATATGGACGCTACCGGCAGTGACACCTGGAACGAAAACGGTCTGGTTGCCCGTATGGCGCGGATCTGTAAAGACACCGTGCCGGAAATGATCGTCATGTCCGACACCTGTTTCTGCGAATACACCTCGCACGGTCACTGCGGTGTACTGCATGACCACGGCGTAGACAACGACGCGACGCTGAAAAATCTCGGCAGGCAGGCTGTGGTTGCCGCCGCTGCCGGCGCTGACTTCATCGCGCCATCCGCCGCGCAGGACGGTCAGGTTCAGGCCATTCGCAGCGCGCTGGACGAAGCCGGTTTCATCGATACCTCGATCATGGCGTACTCCACTAAATTCGCCTCTTCGCTCTACGGCCCGTTCCGTGAAGCGGGCGGCAGCGTGCTGAAAGGCAACCGCAAACAGTACCAGATGAATCCGATGAACCGCCGCGAAGCGGTGCGCGAATCCCTGATGGATGAGCAGGAAGGCGCCGACGCGCTGATGGTGAAACCTGCCGGTGCGTACCTCGACGTGATCCGCGATATCCGCGAAGCCTCGCGCCTGCCGCTGGCGGCGTATCAGGTCAGTGGTGAATACGCGATGATCAAATTTGCCGCGCAGGCCGGTGCCATCGACGAACGCGCCGTGGTACGTGAAAGCCTCGGTGCAATTAAGCGTGCGGGCGCAGATATCATCCTGACCTACTTTGCGATGGATATTGCAGAGCAGGGTGTGTGATCCCCTGCATCCCGAATGATTTTAGAGTTGATAATGTGTTGATTTTTCTAGCCGGGCTTTCGCCCGGTTTTTTTATGTCCGCACCGCAGAGGTGGCGGGTAAGGACGCGGGTTTGGTTTTTGCCGGATGCCCCGGCTGTTCGACTTTAACGATGACCGTCAGCACGGCGGCGACCAGATAGAGCGCGGTATAGACCCAGACCACGCCGACGATGTCAAAAAACGGCAGCACGATGGAAGCGATAGCTGGCGCAACGAAGTTGCTCAGTCCGGCGGACAGGTTGTAAATCGAAATCGCCGCACCTTTATGGTTGGGTTCCAGCACCGGGAATACTGCGGTCATCGGCACGAAGGCGGCGACGGTGATGCCGAGCATAATGGCCGGGATCAGTGCAATCCAGAAGTTGTGCCCAAAATAGACCGGCAGATAGTAGAACGTCAGGCTGGAAATGGCGCAACCGATGCAGCCGAACCAGCGTACCTGCCGCAGCCAGCCTATTTTCTCCCCAAGAATTCCCCACATAATGTTAGTGAAAATGGTGACGAAGAAGAACACTGCCCAGATTTGCAGCCATTCGGACATGCTAAAGCCCAGACGGCCGACGAACAGTATCGGCATGATCACCGCAAATCCAAACAGCGAAAGGGTATTGATGATGCGGATCAGGCAGGAGAGGAAAATATTGCGGTTGGTGAACAAAATCGTCACCGCGCGGCTCAGTTCACCCAGTTTTTCTTTCGGGCTGAGGCTGGCTTTACTGCTCGGTTTACCCACGTTACGCAGCAAAGTGATCGCCATCAGACCGCTGGCCACCACCCAGGCAATCGCGAACCACAGCGTGCCGGTTTCGCCCATCAGCGGAATGGTGAAGCTGGGTAAATAACTGCCGATGCAGCCGATACCAATCGAGTACATCGCCCAGAACCAGCCCATGGCCGAAGAGAGATTTTGCTTCGGCACGGTCTGCACTACCAGCATCACAAAAGAGTAGATGAACAACGGATAAGCCAGCCCGCGCACGCCGTAGAACAGCAGCATCAGCGGGTAATTTTTCATCCCCAGACCAAACAGCATAAATAACACGTGCATCACCACCCACAGAATAAACCCGATGCGCATGGCTTTTTGCGGCGTAATGATCTCGGCAACGACGCCGGAACTCCATGCTGCCAGCGCCGCCGCCAGCCCGTACACAGTAAACACCACGGCAGACTGAGAGGCCGTGAAGCCCATATCGATAATATGTTTGGAGAGAAATGCCATTTCGAAGCCGTCGCCACTCATGAAAATAGCGATGGCGATGTAACCCCAGAACAGGTTCATTGGTAAACCAAACCATTGGGTGCGCGGTTTTTGTATCTCGTGCATGTTGGGCTCCTCTGCGGGCGGGCCCGCAGCTGGTGGTGAGTAGGGACAGAGATGGGGCGCTTGGGCGCCCTCGGATTTAGTGGTGTTTAGGTTGTTCGCAGAGCGACTTGCTGAAGATAAAGCTGCCGGTAGGTGGCCTGGCGTTCACCTAACATGCCGCGAGTTTCGGCGTCAGGCAGGAACTGGCGTTCAATGGCCGGTTTACAGCACACCTCGGCGAACTCTCCGCCGGCCGCCAGCCAGCCGAGGCGGGCGGCACCGAGTGCGCCACCGGCTTCGCCTCCGCAGTGGGTAACGACCGGTAAATTCAGGGCATCGCTCATCAGCTGTGCCCAGCGGTCGCTGCGCGCGCCGCCACCGACCAGCGAACATTGTTGTAATTGAGTGCCCGCCTGCTGCATTACGTCCAGCCCGTCGGCCATGCCGAACGCCACGCCTTCGAGCACGGCATAGCCGAGAGCCGCGCGGTCAGAACTGTGGGTCATGCCGTGAAACGCGCCGGTGGCATTGGGATCGTTATGGGGCGTGCGTTCGCCGGACAGGTAGGGCAGGAATATCGGTGCCTGCCGCTGTTGCGCCGGGCTGAGCTGCGCGATCTCCGCCAGCAGCGTGGTTTCGTTGCTACCTGTCAGATTGCAGTACCAGCGCAGCGCACTGGCGGCGGTGAGCATCACGCTCATCTGATGCCAGCGGCCACGCAGCGCATGGCAAAACGCATGGACTGCCGACTGCGGATTAGGCCGGAAGCGATCGTTGACCGCAAACAGCACGCCGGATGTACCGAGTGAGATAAAGGCATCGCCCGGGTTTACCGCACCAATGCCGACGGCGCTGGCGGCGTTGTCGCCTCCGCCACCGGCAATCACTACGTCGTCACGCAGCCCCCACGCGCGGGCGATATCATTTTTCAGGGTGGCGCTGACTTCGCTGCCCTCCGCCAGCCGTGGCATATGGTCGCGGGTCAGCCCGCAGGCGGCCAGCAGGGAGTCAGACCAGTCACGTTTGGCGACGTCGAGCCATAGGGTTCCGGCGGCGTCTGACATATCAGAGACTTTTTCGCCGCTCATCATCCAGCGCAGATAATCTTTCGGCAGCAGTACGGTGGCGGTTTGTTCGAAGATGGCCGGTTCGTGACGGGCCACCCACAGCAGCTTGGGCGCGGTAAAACCGGGCATCGCCAGATTGCCCGCGACCTGATGCAGCTGCGGCGCGCTTTGGGTTAACTGTTCACACTCTGGCGCGCTGCGGGTGTCATTCCATAAAATGGCCGGGCGCAGCACCCGACCTTCGCGGCTGAGCAACACTGCGCCGTGCATCTGGCCGGAAAGGCCAATAGCGCGGATCTCCCCCCACTGTTGCGGAAGTTTATTGCGCAGACGCGCGATGGCGAGGTGAGTCGCCTGCCACCAGTCGGCAGGATTTTGTTCCACCCAGTGCGGGTGCGGGCGGCTGACGTTCAGCGTTTCACCGGCGCTTGCCAGCAGCTTGCCCTGTCCGTCGATCACCACGGCTTTAATTTCTGAGGTGCCTAAATCCAGTCCGAGATACATAGCCTTCCCCTTATGCGCGTTTCGCGTCGGCCAGCCACTGGTTCACCCGTGCCACCGACTGGCGCATCAGGTCAATGAATTCCGCTTTACCGGCGAGCTGAGCAAACAGTTTTTCATCGGTGGCGAAAATGGCGACGGGATCCGAACTGTTAAACATGGAGTACACGGCAGCGGGGTCGAGGATACCGTCCTGATATTCGTACGGCAGGCGGTTCTGGTGCCACTGCTGCATATAGACAAAAAACAGCGCCGGTAACATGGCGGTGGCGCGCGGCACCTGCCCGCGCTGATAGCACTCCTGCAACGTCGGGGTAATAAAACCGGGGATTTTGGAGAAGCCGTCGGCGGCCACGCGCTGATTGGTGTCCTGAATATGCGGGTTGCTAAAGCGCTCAAGTACCACGTCGCGGTAATCCTCCAGGTTCAGCGGGCTTGGCGTCAGCGAAGGAATAACGTCTTCGGTCACGTAGTCGTACGCCATCTGCGAGATGGATTCTGTGCGGGTGCTTTCATCGATATAACTCTGTCCCAGCAGCGTCCCGGCCCAGGCAATACAGCTGTGGCTGGCGTTCAGAATGCGGATTTTTGCCTCTTCGTACGGCAGAACGGATTCGACCATCTCTGCGCCGACCTTCTCCAGCGCCGGGCGACCGGCGATAAAATCATCTTCGATCACCCACTGAATAAAGGCCTCACCCATCACCGGCGCGCGGTCTTTAAAGCCGGTCGCCTGTTCAACGCGCAGCGCGACGTCAGGGGAAGGGCGCGGGGTAATGCGATCCACCATGGTGTTCGGGAAGCAGGCATGTTTTGCCACCCAGCCAATCACTGCCTGCTGCTGACGCAGGGCCAGAAACTGCAACAGGCCGCGATGAAAACGGTCACCGTTGTGGCGCAGGTTATCGCAGTTAAGCAGGGTGACATCGCCGCCGTTACACGCTATCCGGCGTGCCAGAATATGGCCGACAGCGCCATAAATGGTGCGGCAGCCGCCGTTGATATCGGCCTGTACGTCCGCGTTCAGCCGGTCAAGATTGAACTGGTTATCGAGGTAATAACCGCCTTCGGTCACGGTAAAGGAGATAACTTTGGTGTGTGCATCCGCCCCTTGCTCTGTCAGTGCCGCCAGCTCGTTATCCCACGGGATGATTTTCTGAATCGACGTGATGGTTTCATACTCACGTTCTCCCTGCGGGGTCACGGTTTCCAGCACGTATTTTCCGTCCTGTGCCTGTAATGCATTCAGCAGCGGCACGCCGTCTTCACGAATATTGCCGAGCGCAATCGACCAGCGGTTATCACCTTCCGCCAGCAGGCGGTGCAGATACCAGGCCTGATGGGCGCGGTGGAAAGAGCCGCTGCCGATGTGCAGCCAGGTGGAGGGCGTTGAAGGGGTTATCGCGTTCATGATGTTCTCCGCTAAAAGTAAATTTTGGGCTTAAGCTCGTTTGTTGGGCTTTTGCTCGGTTGAAATTAGCTTAATAGAACATTTGCCCATTAAGTGGGCTTTGGCTCACAAATTCAGATCCTGATTGGAATTTGCGATCACGGCGGCGGCCAAATGGCGATAAAATGCAGCCATTGAAATCAACCGGTCGGGAACTACGCATGAGTAAGAATGATAAAAAATTGGATCAGGCGGCGCGCGCGGCGTGGATGTATTTTGTGGCGGGGCAGACCCAGCATGATATCGCCGACGCGCTGGGCGTTTCGCGGCAGGTAGCACAGCGACTGGTGGCCAGTGCCATCGATAATGGTCTGGTCAGCGTGCATATTTCGCATTCCGTCGGGCGCTGTATGGAGCTCGCGGCGCAGCTGAAAAAACGCTACGGCCTGAGGATATGTCAGGTGGTGCCGGGGCAGGGAATGGACAGCTCCGGCATCAGCCATGCGATTGCCGTCGCCGGGGCTGAGGTGATGACTCAGTTTATCCGCAATGAACAACCGATGATCATCGGTGTGGGTTCGGGGCGCAGCCTGAAAGCGGCAATCGATGAACTGGCCGATATCGAACGTCCGCAGCACAGCAGTGTGTCACTGATTGGCGCGATTGCTTCTGACGGCTCCTGCACCCGTTACGACGTTCCGCTGCTGATGGCAGAGAAAACGCAGGGGCGCTATTTCATTCTGCCCGCGCCGCTGTTTGCCGACGGTGAGGAAGACCGCGCGATGTGGTGCAGCCACCGCATTTACCGCACGGTCAGCGAAAAGGCCAGTCAGGCGGATGTCACTTTTATTGGTATTGGCACTATCGAACCCGGTTGTCCGCTGCATAAAGACGGGTTTATCAGCGCAAAAGATGTGGAACGCCTGATGGCGAAGAACGCGGTGGCGGAGATCCTCGGCCACTTCATGGGGCCGGACGGCCAGCGGATTGACAGCGAACTCAACGCCCGCCTGACCAGCGTCGGTCTGCAACCGCAGGAAGGTAAACCGGTGATCGCGCTGGCAGGCGGAAGCGATAAACACGTTGCTGTCCGCGCTGCCCTGACCGGTCAGTGGATCAACGGACTGGTCACTGATGAGGCCTGCGCGGAAGCGTTGTTGGGGTAGTTAGCTGTGAGTTTAATTTCTGTCGATGCTGAAAACGACAAACCAGGCGAAAGCCCGGTTTTAATGTGCGTTGCTGAGAGTTGATTTGAATGTTTTGGTCGCGTTGGCTTAACTAAATTTAGCGGTCGGTTTAGTGCCAGAAGCGGAAGCTGGAGTACCAAAGACTCTCTAATAGTGGATGGGTAGTTTTGCAGGGATGTTTACAGTAACTATTTCAGAATCACGAAAAGCACATTAAAGATTGGCGCAGGGTATAAGTTGAGCTTACTGTTGCTATCATGATTTCTGCCAGGTAATCGAGGAAAGCAATGGCACGTCGAGTTGAGCTGAGAGGCATAGCCAATGCTCTTAATGAGAGCTTTGTAAGCCGTAACAACGATTTCAAAGGATTCTGGACTATTGGCCAGCTAAAGTTATTAGCTATTAATAACAACCTCAGCACTATGGTTTTCCCCCTTACTCCTCCTAAGAGTGCCCCCCACTGTAATCTGAGACATTATGTCGTACTCCACTATGCAGCCATGCTCGCACATTTGTTAAGAAAACAATTAATCCCTGATTTTTGGATAAGTGAAGCTAGCATCACGATCGATTTTAACGTTAATGCTGAACACGAACATTTGAATGAATGCTCAACATCAGGTGAGCCTTTTAAGTGCCATTGTCAGATAATGGATGACACTGGTCGCAGTTACTCTTCCGTCGTTTATGGTAGATGCCATGCTCACTCATCTGTGAAAGAATTAAAGTCGACACGAAAACTAGCTGTGTAAAAAATCGGCTAAACTTCCGCTTCTCGCTCATAGCGGACGATTCACATCGCATGTCTGCTTCGTGCCAAAAGCAGAAGTTGCCAAAGTCCGTCTGAATAGGTTTAAATACCATATTACCAATGGACATGGATTATTCGCATGAAAATACGATTATTAATACTCATGCTGCTAATCACCTCCCAGTCGTGGGGACGTCAGCAAACCCCGAGGGAACAAGCGAAACAAATGGCTGAAGCAGCATGTCTATTTCAATACGAGGTCATCAACTCCCGCTTTACTTTGGGTTTTTCTGAGGAAAAAGCCATCCAAACATCGACTATAATACTGACTAATTATCTGGAGAAGAATAAAAAGATAGCAGGTGATAAATTTCTCTCCTCGATTCGAAGAAATACAATTGCACAATTACGGGAATTGGAAGTAAATAAAGAGGCAGTGCAGCAACTAAAATCTCCGCCATTAGATTTTAAAGATAAATTTTTATCTTCCTGCAATGAAATGAAAACGGGGCAGTTGGAAACGATGCATGTTTTTGACTAAATGCAGCATTCATATAGGTATGATATGCGTTTTTGAGGCTCTATCGTGTTTGTTACTTCCGCACCTCGCTAGGGTTGACATCATGCTCACCGAGGCTGTCCACTTGGTGCCAACAGCGGATATTACAAAATCCGCGGTACATTAATCAATAGTGGGCCAGATGACACTAGAATATTGAAAGTTAGCCACGATAAGAGAGCCAGGCTGCTGGAAAGCCATTTAACGTGCTTCGTCACCGCCGATCCACTTTCTGTTATTCCCTGAAGCGGGGCACGGACCTTGGATGGTATTTATGCGGACAGTAAAACGGCGAAGGTTTCAGGAAAATGCCTATAGGGATATAGGCGGAACGACATGAGCAGGTCTGGAAGTGGATTTCAGATCATAGCGGATACTATAAGATGTTGTGAAATCCGATACCCAAAGGGTTAGTTTCGGGAGGATTCCAATGCATTACAAATTAGTGCCAAAGGCCCATTCATCATTTCACTTTTGACAATACCCTCTTCATGGCAACAACTGATGGAAAACGCGAAACCGTGTAAATAATCTGCCAGTAAATCTAGACCGTCTTTTTGGGTTTTTTTGGATAGAGCTAAAGGTGAAACAATGGTTTTATAGCGTTCAGTAAATATTTCGGCTGGGCCGTGTGATGTCATGCTCAACATAGTTTGTAGTAGTCCGCTGTACTCGCTTAGTATTTCAATATAACTGAAACATAAGTGTTTTAATTCGTTTTGCCAGTCCGAACGCTCTTGAGGCAGATAGATCTCCACCACCAGTGATGTGGTTAGTGCCTCTAACAATGAATTCTTGTTTTTGAAGTAGTGATAGATCGCCATGGGATCCACGTTTAATTGCGTTGCTAATGAACGGATGCTGGGGACTTTCCCATTCTCTTTCATCAAACATTTAGCTGTTTCTAGAATCCGATCAGCATTTAACTGTGACAACTTCCCTAATGGTCGGCCGCGTTTTTTTTCATTGACATCCATCTGATATCTCCAATAAAATCAATTTAATTCTACGGTGTAGATTTTATTGTAAACCATATTTTAGCTTGACTCAACCACGACTAATTTGAGGAGATATTCATGGCAAACATCGTATTCATTGCAACCAGTCTGGATGGCTATATTGCAGATAAACAAGGGAAGCTCGACTGGCTTTATTCAATACCAAATCCAGATAATGCCGATACTGGTTTTTTCGCTTTAGTCGAGCGAATTGACGCGTTGGTGATGGGTCGTAATACCCTTGATGCTGTACTGAGTTTTGACTGCGATTGGCCTTATAAAAAGCCAGTGTTTGTGTTGAGCAATACCATGACGAAAGTGCCGCAAGGCTATGAGGAAAAAGTATTCTTAGTCAAAGGTGAATTGAAAGATATTATCGCGGAACTGAATGCTAAGGGATTTAATGATCTCTACATCGACGGTGGTGCAACAATTCAAAGCTTCCTCAATGAAGATCTAATCGACCAAATGGTTATCACTCGCTTTCCTATCTTACTTGGAGGAGGCATACCTTTATTTGGTGAACTAAAACAGCCATTGAACTTCAAAGTGACAAAAAATGAGGTAGTCCTAGAAACCTTAGTTAAAACCACTTACGTGCGGGAGAAATAATATCTCTTTTTGTATCTATAAATGATCTTCATAACAAATACGAGGCCGTTTATTAACACTGAAAAGACCCGATTTTCATCACTCAGTCTTTCTCCGCACGTGCCAATTTAGGTCAACAGGTACTAGCTTAAACGGTCCCTTTTACGTACAACATTATTGTCCGCTTATCGCTCATAGCGGACGATTCACATCGCATGTCTGCTTCGTGCCAGAAGCGGACATTGATAGAAGTTGAATTAGTTTAAACGCTGCGATGTTTCTCTAATCTGATATCAGTGTCGTTTATATTTGTTTTATTGCCCCAGCCGAGTTGCATATAGAAATTCGCTGCGCGGCTATTTTTATCGGTTTCCAGCCAAGCAGTCTCATGATGTTTAAATAATTCCTGCTCAGCTAACGCAACAAGCCTGCGACCTATACCTCTGCCTTCATATTCCGGGAGAGCAAAGGCCGCAAAAAGGCAACCTTCATCCCGCAAAATCATTGAAAAGCCGATGATTTTGTCGTTTTCAGTCGCAACCCATGCGCAATGATTCTTCTCAATCATATCGCCCACGACGCTTTCGGTAATGCCCATCTGCCGCATTTCTTCACGGCTCAGATGATTCTCGATTACCGATGTTCTCACGTCGAACATACCATCAATATCAGAGAGTTGGGCTGTTCTTACATTGATATTCATTGGTCTTACTCCATGTAATATAATAAATATTGATAATGATACCCGCCATTATCTTTAGAGAGCCATATGAATTTGAGCTACACGGCTGCTGGTTATGTCCGCTCCTCGCTCAAATCGGACAGTCCGTTCACATCGGGCTGCTATGTGAAAATAGCGGACGTAAATAACATTCCGGACGCTAATAAACAGGTCGCAGGTTAGTGCTTATCAAGTTATTAATTTTGCTATAAAGGCTTATTTCTGAAGCGAGAGAGACGGTAACTCTCTGGGATCTCATCGTTCTTACCGTTGCGTAATTCTTCAGAGACCAGCCTCCCGATCGTAGCTGCGCAAGTAACAGCCGGGTGCATAACTGCGACATAGACGCCCTCGCTCTCATCAGTAAAGCCAAGAACTGGATACCCATCCTGCGGAACAGGGCGTTCTCCTATTGAGTATTGGGTGAGGGAAACCGACTCTGCGCCCCTGAGCCTGCTTCTTACTGAGGCCTGAGCAGCGACAATAGTTTCTCTGACGCTACCGTTTGCCGGATAATCCTCTGCTGCTAGTAAATCCCCGTTACGGGCATGTCGAACCTCTATATCATCACCTGCGATGAGAGTTTTGACTACGCACTGGGGTGCTGCAAAACGTAGCAATACAGCAGGTGATGCCAGAACCGGAACAGGGGTACCCATCAGCTTAGTCAGAGCGGGAATACCCGTTCCACAGGCCAGCACAACGCAATCCGCCTCCAGTTGGCCCTGAGAAGTCAGGACGCCTGTCACCTTGCCTTTGGTCGTGCAAAGACCCTTAACGGTCGTTTGGTTTTGCACTACCACCCCCTTACCGCAGGCCTTATCCAGTAATATACGTGTCGCTTCTATGGCATCGATGGCCCCATCTTTTGCAGCATAGCGGGCTTCTGAGGGTGGAAGCACCAACGCAGGCTCAAGACTGGCTATTTCAGCTGTGTCGAGGAGGCGTTCTTCAGGTAGGCAGGCCTGAGACGTTGCGCCGTATTTTAATGAACCCCCCCAGTTAATCTGAAGCTCCGGAATTTGTTCTTCCAGCCTGTGCCAGTCCGCAAGTGCGGCGCGCCGGAGAAGCACATCAGGCGCATCATCACACACCACGCCGGTCAGCCAGCCGAACGCGCTGCCGGTCGCCCCTGATGCAGGCATATTTTGCTCAATAATAGTGACGTCAAATTCAAGGTGGGCAAGATGCCATGCGATTGAGGCACCAGTGATTCCGGCACCCACTATGACGATCCTTTTTTTCATACTCACCACTGTAACCTTCTCCTGTGTGGGAAACATCTCCTTGCCATGATGCAAATGTTATTTATTACGGTCAACCTGCCAGAATTGCAAAACGCATGCCCACAACTCTTCAAGACAACAGCTTTATATGCTTTGTTTAGAAGTCCGCTCATCGCTCAAAGCAGACTTTCAGATTTCAACGCCGACCCAACAACCAAACACCGTTAACTCACTCCCAGCTAACGGTGTGTTCCCATCGCCATACCCCTACTTTTTCGCAATGCCCGCAATATCATTGGTATTCATTAAATGATAATCACCGTTCATGTCGGTATAGCTGGTCATGCCGGTATCGCGGTCGCGGTCGGGTTCACCGTGGGCGAAAAGCTGGTCACCGGCCTTGGTGTTGATCACGTAATCACTGGCGCAGCCGGACAGCGTCAGGGCCAGCGCGATGGCCGTCAGGCAAGTTAATTTCTTCATTGTTCAGTCGTTTCCCTTTGCAATCATCTGCCCGCATTACAAAGCAACCCACCCGAACATGCAAAGGATAAAAATGTCACGAAGCGTAATAGTGCGAACCTGTCGGCAGGAATTCCCGCGTTTCTTTTTGGTGCACGTCCTTGCGACGCATCACACTCTTCTGACTTCTCCGGCACCAAAGCAGTGCGGTGTGATCCCGCCGTTGTTTCTGCAACTTGCTTCGGGGCTAAGCCCTGCGCGCTCTATAATCAGAAAGACTTGGTATTCAATCACAAGTTGCAACACTGGCAGCAATTTTGCTTAAGGTTTACACCTTTAGCGAAACCGTAAGGAAACCCCGCAGTCGTCCCCAGGAAGATTTCAACCATTCTACCCCTCAGTGCTTTTATTGGTGTTTTTGCTTCAGGATTTATGACCACGCTCAGGCGTTCTTACTAAAACCATTTTGCTCAAACAGGCTACTAAGGATCACGATGATGTCGATGAAATTTATAAGAAATCCTCTTTCTCTATTACTGGCAGGTTGTCTGGTGACGGCGTTTTCCGCGCAGGCGGATATTATCATTGGTGTGGCAGGGCCATTTACCGGGCCGAATGCCACCTACGGAGACCAGTACTGGCATGGTGCTACGCAGGCGGCGGAAGACATTAATGCGGCAGGCGGCATTAACGGGCAGAAAATCAAACTGGTGCAGGGTGATGACGCCTGTGAACCGAAACAGGCGGTGGCAGTGGCAAACCGTCTGGTGGATCAGGAAAAAGTGCAGGCCGTCGTCGGGCATTTCTGTTCGTCTTCCACCATGCCTGCGTCGGAGGTTTATAACGACGCCGGAATTATCGCTATCACCCCAGGTTCGACCAACCCGCAAATTACCGAGCGCGGTATGGCGGACATGTTCCGCATGTGCGGACGTGACGACCAGCAGGGGCTGGTGGCCAGTGATTACATCGTCGACAAACTGCACGCCAAACGTGTCGCGGTGATCCACGATAAAGACACCTACGGCCAGGGGCTGGCGGATGCCACCAAAGCTGCGCTGAATAAACGCGGTGTGACCGAAGTGATGTACGAAGGGCTGTCGCGGGGCGAAAAAGACTTTAACGCGCTGGTGACTAAAATCAGTGCGGCTAAGCCCGACGTGGTGTTCTTCGGCGGTTGCCATCCGGAAGCCGGTCCGCTGGTTCGTCAGATGCGCGAACAGGGCGTGAAAGCCACTTTCTTCTCCGGTGACTGTATCGTTAACGAAGAGATGGTGACCGCCGCCGGTGGCCCGCAGTACACCAACGGTATTTTGATGACCTTCGGCAAAGACCCGCGCCTGATCCCGGACGGCAAAGTGGTGATTGATAAATTCCGCGCCAATAAATTCGAGCCGGAAGGCTACACGCTTTACTCCTACGCCTCTGTTCAGGCTATCGCCGCCGCATTCAAAGCCACCGGCGGGACTGATTCCGCCAAAGCCAGCGCCTGGCTGAAAGCCAATTCCGTCGATACGGTGATGGGCAAAAAATCCTGGGACAGCAAGGGCGACCTGAAAGTCTCGGATTACGTAGTCTATAAGTGGGATGACAAAGGCAAATATCAGGAAGTGAAATAAAGCTATTTTATTTGCCATTTGAACCCGTATCAGACCGCGCCTTAGCCGGGCGCGGTCGCAAAAAGAGACTGCGCACTTATGGATTCATTCTTCCTGCAACAGCTGTTTAACGGCATTACGCTCGGTGCCGTTTATGGCCTGATCGCCATCGGCTACACCATGGTGTACGGCATTATTGGCATGATTAACTTCGCCCACGGCGAGGTATACATGATCTCCGCTTATCTGTGCGCCATTGCGCTGGCGCTGCTGTCTTTTTTCGGTCTGCACTCTTTTCCGCTGCTGATCCTCGGGACGCTGGTATTCACCATCGCGGTGACCGGCGTGTATGGCTGGGTGATTGAGCGCATCGCCTATAAACCGCTGCGCAACTCGACCCGTCTGGCACCGCTGATCTCGGCCATTGGCATGTCACTTATTCTGCAAAACTACGCGCAAATCAGCCAGGGACCACGCCAGCAGGGCATTCCGACCATGATTGAAGGCGCGGTGCGTTTTCATATTGGCGAAAGCTTTGTCCAGATGACCTACACCAAAATCTTTATTTTGATCGCCTCACTGGTGGGCATGCTGGTGCTGACTTATATCATCGGGCACACCAAACTGGGGCGCATGTGCCGCGCCACGCAGCAGGATCGCAAAATGGCCTCGATCCTCGGCATTAATACTGACCGGGTGATCTCACTGGTGTTTATGATTGGCGCGGCAATGGCCGGGCTGGCGGGGGTGCTGGTGACCATGAACTACGGCACTTTCGATTTTTACGCCGGGTTTATCATCGGTATCAAAGCCTTTACGGCGGCGGTGCTGGGGGGAATCGGTTCGCTGCCTGGGGCCATGCTCGGCGGGCTGATTTTAGGTATCGCCGAAGCGCAGTTCTCGGGCATGGTGAACTCCGACTACAAAGACGTTTTCTCCTTCGGATTGCTGGTGGTGATCCTGATTTTCCGCCCACAGGGCCTGCTGGGCCGCCCTGTTGTAGCTAAAGTGTAAGGGGGAATGATGTCTGAACACCTAATGCCATCGCGCATTCAACTCAAACCCTGCCTGCTGGACGCCATACTGGCCGGACTTATCGCCTTAATTATCTTCGGGCCGATAGTCGGCGTGGTGCTTGATGGCTACAGCTTTAATTTTCATACGCTGCGCCTGGTGTGGATAGTTGCGGCGGTGATGGCCGGGCGTTTTCTGCTCAGCCTGTTTTTACAGACAGCCACCGGCCAGCGGGCGATGCAGCGCTTTGAAGCCGACAGCGCGGGTGTTTACGTGCGGCCCGTGGGGCATAAAAGTAATCTGCGCTGGGTCATTCCGCTGATTCTGGTGCTGGCGGTTTTCTTCCCGTTTGTGGCGACCAAATACATTCTGACCGTGGCCATTCTGGGGCTGATTTACGTGCTGCTTGGCCTCGGGCTGAATATCGTGGTCGGGCTGGCGGGGCTGCTGGATCTCGGATACGTGGCCTTTTACGCCATCGGCGCTTACGGGCTGGCGCTGGGGTATCAGTATCTCGGGCTGGGATTCTGGTCGATGTTGCCGATTGCGGCGATCATGGCGGCGATGGCCGGTGCGTTGCTCGGCTTTCCGGTGCTGCGTATGCACGGTGACTATCTGGCGATTGTCACACTGGGATTTGGTGAAATCATCCGGCTGGTGCTCAACAACTGGGTGAGCTTTACCGGCGGGCCGAACGGTATCTCCGCGCCGCCGCCCACTTTTTTCGGGCTGGAATTTGGCCGCCGGGCGAAAGAGGGCGGTGTGCCGATCCACGAGTTCCTGCATATTGCCTATAACCCCAATCTGAAATTCATCTTTATCTACGGCATCCTGATTCTGGTGGTGCTGCTGGTGCTTTACATCAAACACCGGCTGACCCGTATGCCGATTGGCCGCGCGTGGGAAGCGCTGCGTGAAGACGAAATTGCCTGCCGGGCCATGGGGTTGAATCACGTGCTGGTGAAACTCTCGGCTTTTACGTTGGGCGCTTCAACGGCCGGGCTGGCGGGGGTGTTTTTCGCCACTTATCAGGGTTTCGTTAACCCGACGTCGTTCACCTTCTTCGAATCTGCGCTGATCCTCGCCATCGTGGTGCTGGGCGGTATGGGCTCTACCATCGGCGTGGTGCTGGCGGCGTTTGTGCTTACCGTCGCGCCTGAACTGCTGCGCAGCTTTGCCGAGTACCGCGTGCTGCTGTTTGGCGTGCTGATGGTGGTGATGATGATCTGGCGGCCGCGCGGGTTGATGCGCATTAGCCGCAGCGGGTTTGCCGTGCGTAAAGGAGTCGCGCCATGAGAGAGTCTTTTACGCAGCTCGGTGACAATATTCTTCGCGTCGAACATCTGATGATGCACTTTGGCGGCATCAAAGCGCTTAACGACGTCAATCTTGAGGTGAAGCGCGGTTCGATCACGGCGCTGATTGGCCCCAACGGTGCAGGGAAAACCACGGTATTTAACTGTCTGACCGGTTTCTATAAAGCCAGCGGCGGTAATATTTTGCTCAATACCCGGCTGAAAACCACCAATGTGATCCAGGTACTCGGGCAGAGATTCCAGCCCGGCGACTGGCTGAATCCACCACAGCTCGGACGGCGGCTGTTCTATAAAATGTTTGGCGGTACCCATCAGGTGAACCGCGCCGGGCTGGCCCGTACCTTCCAGAATATCCGCCTGTTCCGCGAAATGTCGGTGGTTGAAAATCTGCTGGTAGCCCAGCACATGCAGACTAACCGCAATCTGATCGCCGGTATTCTTAATACGCCGGGCTACCGGCAGGCGGAAGAGCGCGCGCTGGACCGCGCCTTTTACTGGCTGGAAGTGGTGGACCTGGTGGACTGCGCCAACCGACTGGCCGGTGAGATGTCTTACGGACAGCAGCGGCGGCTGGAGATTGCCCGCGCCATGTGTACCGGCCCCGAGGTTGTCTGTCTGGATGAACCGGCGGCGGGGCTGAACCCGGTTGAAACGCGGGCCCTGAGTAAAATCATCCGCTTCCTGCGCGATCACCATCAGATCACGGTGCTGCTGATTGAACACGACATGGGCATGGTGATGGAGATTTCCGACCACATCATCGTGCTTGACCACGGCGACGTGATTGCCGAAGGCCCGCCACAGGTTATAGCGCATGACGAACGGGTGATTGCCGCCTATCTGGGCGCGGATGACGGAGAGACGGAACGATGAATGAGATCATGCTCGAATTTCGCGATGTGAACGTCTTTTACGGCGCGATTCTGGCGTTGCAGAACGTCTCGCTGACGGTGAATCAGGGGGAAACCGTGGCGCTGATTGGTGCCAACGGCGCAGGGAAATCTACCCTGCTGATGTCTATTTTCGGCCAGCCGCATATCCGCAGCGGGCAGATCCTGTTTCGCGGCGAAGATATCAGCCGTAAGTCCACGCATTTTATCGCCTCCGGCGGCATTGCTCAGTCTCCGGAAGGGCGGCGGGTATTTCCGGATATGACGGTTGAAGAGAACCTGCTGATGGGCACGATTCCCATTGGCGATAAATATGCAGCGGAAGATCTGCAAAGCATGTTTGACCTCTTTCCCCGTCTCAAAGAGCGGCGTAAACAGCGGGCGATGACCCTGTCCGGCGGTGAGCAGCAGATGCTGGCAATCGCCCGTGCATTGATGAGCCGGCCGAAACTGCTGCTGCTGGACGAACCGAGCCTGGGGCTTGCGCCGATCATCGTTAAGCAGATTTTCCAGACGCTGCGCGAACTGGCACAGGGCGGCATGACGATCTTTCTGGTGGAACAGAATGCACACCATGCGCTGAAGCTCTCGGACCGGGGGTACGTGATGGTCAACGGCCAGATCCGTATGACCGGCAGCGGGGCGGATCTACTGGGGGACAGTGAAGTGCGCAAGGCCTACTTAGGGGGGATTTAACCGTTTTTTAACTGAGAATTAACTGAAATTGTGCGGGCCTGCGGGCATCCGCACAATTTAACTTGCTGCTGCCGAATGTTACGACATAATTGAATTTAAGTTAAAAATTAAAGACAGCAATGCGCGAATCAGATCACATTTTTTGGATGTTTTGTGACTTTATGACACTTTCGTGGCATCAGGCAGTAAACAGTCGTTGACCCTGCTGATTTTATTACGCTATATAGCGCATCCCCGTTTTTTACGGCCCCTGCGCATCGCAGGCATGATCTCCGTTTTTAACCTTTTTTATGTCGCAGGGCGCAGCAGATGGTCTCAGATTTGGTTTCATTCCTGTTCTTTATATCGTCCATTTTCCTCTATATCCGGCGAGCCTCTGCGGGACGCGTCTGGTTTTCCCTGTTGCTGTTTTTCCTCTGTTTATACGTCATTCTGAATCTGGTGCTGATCGGCAGTAACTATTTTACTGGCGACGGCATTACCGATGCGGTGCTCTATACCGTCACCAGCAGCCTCAAAGGGGCAGGTCTGACCAAATATATCCTGCCGTTTTCCGGTCTGGTGGTGGCGCTGGCGGTGATTGTGTCCTTGCTGGTCTGGTGTCTGAAAAAACGCAAAAATCACAACAGTAGCTGGAAATTCAGCGTGCTGGCCGTGGTGCTGGCGGTGTTTTCCGTCGGCTCAACGCAGGCATTCCAAAACATTTCGCGACTGGTGAAAACCCAAATCAGCGGCGACACCGCCGACTTTGACAGCTACTACAAAGTGCCGCAGAAGGTGATTAAAGGTAAAAAACCGAATCTGGTCTACATCTACGGCGAAAGCCTGGAGAGAACCTATTTCGACGAGCAGACTTTCCCCGGTCTGACCACTGAATTGTCGCGTCACAAAGACGCCAGCATTGATTTCACCGCGACGCGGCAGGTACCGGGCACCGGTTATACCATCGCGGGTATGGTCTCCTCCCAGTGCGGTATTCCGCTGTTTGCGCCCTTTGACGGCAACGCTTCCAGTGCGCTTTCCACCTTCTACCCTGAAAATGTCTGTCTGGGCGACGTGCTCAAAGCGGCGGGTTATCAGAACTATTTCTATCAGGGCGCAGAACTGGCGTTTGCCGGTAAAGGCACTTTTCTCACCTCGCATGGTTTTGACTATTTATACGGTTACAACGAACTACGCAGCACGGTGGCCGATCCGAAATATAAAAACGACTGGGGCTGGTATGACGACACTTTGCTGGACGAAGTCTTTAAGAAATTTGTCGAACTGAGCAAGGCCGGTAAGCCTTTCTCGCTGTTTACCCTGACGGTGGATACCCACCACCCGGACGGTTTTATCTCGCGCGGCTGTACCAAAAAAGAGTACTTCTATAACAAGAAAGAGAACCGTTCACTGAGCGCGGTCGCCTGCAGCCAGCAGCTGGTGGCGGCGTTTATCGACAAAATTAAAACCTCCGGCTATTACGACAACACCATCATTGTGGTGAGCTCTGACCATCTGGCGATGAACAACACTGCCTACGACATCCTGACCAAGAAAAACCGTAAAGATCTGTTCTTCGTGATGGATGGCCGCAACCCTCAGGCCGAACTGAATAACGTCAAACGCAGCACCCTCGATAACGGTGCCACGGTGCTCGATATTATGGGCGGGGATAACTTCATCGGCCTTGGCCGCAGCGGTATGTCGAGCACGTCACTGGCGACGCAGTTTATGAATATAGACGAGAAAATCGATGGCTGGAAACCGGCGGTGATCAAGCAGTGGGGCTTCCCAAACAGCATCAGCAAATATGTGGTGGATAACAAAGCCAATACTTTTACCTTCTCCGGCATGGCGATCAAAGCGCCGTTTATCCTCAAAGTGACGCCCAATAAAGTGGAGCCGATGTTTGACGTTTACCTGTCAACGCCGCTGAAAAAACAGCTGGCCTCGCTGGGCGTCAGCGACAATTTTGTCTGGGTGGATAAGTGTTATGAGATGGGCCGCGTGTGGGCACCGGAGTTGTCACTGAACACCGGGCTGTGCGTGGCATCGGGCAATCTTGGGGCGAAACCGGCCATCGTGCAGGCCAGCGGTGGGGTGTACAAAGGCAGCATTGACTTCACCAAAGAGGCCGCTGGCAGCCAGCAGACCTATCAGGAGACGGTGAAAACCCTGAATATTGATGACGAGCAAACCAAATACCAGTCGCCGGCCATTGCCTTTATGCTACCCGGTTTACCCCAGCAGGTGAAAGCCATCACCGGTGTCTCCACGGTGGAAAACTGGGGCCGTTGGTCGGACGCCAATGTAGCACCGGCTGTGAAAATTGATTACGTCGACCCGCTTCCCGCTAGCTTTGACGTCGTGCTGCGCGCCCGGGCTTATGGCAATAACATCGGCAAACCGATTTCGGTGAAAGTCGGCGACGAAGAGCATTTTGTGACCTTCAGTGACAAAGACGAAACGATCACCGTGCAGTTCAGTAATCCGGGCAATGCACAGAGCATCGTCATCACGCCACCGTCGCCGACGGAGCCGACCGAGGGCACCAGCGGCGGATTCGAGCCGAGAAAACTGGGTGTCGGGCTGGTATCGCTGTCTGTTGAGGACCGGGATACGCAGTCGTAGACGAATCGAATCCTCTGACAAACCGAAGCCCGCCCGCGTCACCTCCGGCGGGCTTTTCTTTTATCACTCTCCGTCACTCTCCCGCCTAAGTATTTTCCGCCATTTGCCGATAATAAGATCAGTTCTGCACGACACACACGGATAAGTGCACATCACAAAATTTTCTCATTGGGGAAGGTATGGACAATTTTCAGAAAGATATCGATGAGAGAACCAATCTCACTTCATCAAACCGCTTCGAGTTGTTGCTGTTCCGCTTGGGCACATCGGCGGATGAAGAGCAGTCTGAGCTGTATGGCATCAACGTATTCAAGCTGCGTGAAATTGTCCCGATGCCAGCGCTGACCAAAGCGGCGGGCATGGCATCACCGATGTTAGGCATCGCGAATATCCGCGGCGAAATCATCCCGGTGATCGACCTTCCGGCTGTGGTGGGCTGTGTACCGAAAACCGGTCTGAACATTTTACTGGTCACCGAGTATGCGCGCAGCACGCAGGCCTTTGCCGTGGAGTCGGTAGATGACATTGTACGTCTTGAGTGGAGCCAGGTTCTGGCCGCTGAGGCCGGTGTGAAGAGCCGTAATATCACCAGCATCGCGCGTCTGGACAATGACTCCGCCAGCAACCGCCTGGCGCTGGTGCTCGACGTTGAGCAAATCCTGTATGACATCGCACCGCCGGAACGTAATACCCAAATTGACAGCGCACAAACCCGGCCCTTTGATCTTAAACCGGGTGCAGTGGCGATTGTGGCTGAAGATTCTAAGGTCGCGAGGTCCATGCTTGAACGTGGTCTGGATTCTATGAAAATACCCAACGTCATGCACGTCACCGGCCTCGAAGCCTGGAACAATATTAAAAAAATTGCAGAACAGGCTAAGGCAGAAGGGCGGCCAATTTCCGATAAAATCGCGTTCGTATTAACGGATTTGGAAATGCCGGAGATGGACGGCTTCACGCTAACGCTGAATATTAAACGCGATGAATTCCTGAAAAACGTCCCGGTGATCATTCACTCGTCATTATCCGGCAGCGCCAACGAGGACCACGTCCGAAAAGTGGGTGCGGACGGTTATGTCGCCAAGTTTGAAATCAACGAACTGGAAGCGGCAATCCATAGGGCACTGGATGCGAAGAAAGTAGTGAACGCTTAAAAGCAAAAAGCCCGCATACCTCTCCCTGAGCGGGCTTTCTATTTAAGTTCCTTGACTGAAAACCCCGCGATGTTAATCAAATAAACTGAACCCTTACGTTAAATAAATGAAATTTATTCTCATCCTGAGTCGCGTAGAGTGAACGTATGACTGCGACATGCCCTGCCGGGGTATGTAAAGCCTATCTGCTGACGGTCAGGCAGAATATGAGGATAAATACGCTATGAAAAAGATTGGATTTTTATCGTTTGGTCACTGGACGCCTTCACCACAGTCAGCGACCCGCTCGGCAGCTGATGTGTTGCTGCAATCCATCGATCTGGCCGTGGCAGCCGAGGAGTTGGGGGCGGATGGTGCTTATTTCAGAGTGCATCACTTTGCCCGTCAGCTGAGTTCGCCTTTCCCATTGCTGGCAGCGATTGGCGCGAAAACCCGCAGGATTGAGATTGGCACCGGCGTGATTGACATGCGCTACGAAAATCCGCTGTATATGGCTGAAACGGCCAGTGCGACGGATTTGATCTCCGGTGGACGCCTGCAACTGGGGATCAGCCGGGGTTCGCCGGAACAGGTGATCGACGGCTGGCGTCATTTCGGTTTTCAACCGGCAGAAGGTGAGACCGAGGCCGATATGGCACGGCGTCACACAGAAGAGCTGCTGGAAGTGTTGCGTGGCAAAGGTTTTGCCGAACCTCACCCTCAGCCAATGTTCCCGAACCCCCCAGGTCTTTTGCGCCCGGAGCCTTATTCTGCCGGCTTACGGCAACGCATCTGGTGGGGGGCCGCGACCAATGCGACATCGGTCTGGGCTGCGAAGCTTGGAATGAACCTGCAAAGCTCTACGCTGAAATTTGATGAAACCGGCGAGCCGTTCCATATTCAGCAAGCCAAACAGATCCGGGCTTACCGCGCTGCGTGGGCTGAAGCCGGCCACCCACATGCGCCAAGAGTCTCCGTCAGCCGCAGTATTTTTGCCCTGATGAACGACCGCGACCGTGCCTATTTTGGTGCGGGCAGCAACGATGGCGATAAAATCGGTTATCTCGATGAGCAAACCCGTGCGATTTTCGGACGCAGCTACGCCGCTGATCCGCAAACGCTGGTTAAACAATTGAAGCAGGATGAAGCGATTGCTGAAGCCGACACGATATTGCTGACCGTGCCGAATCAGCTCGGTGTTGATTACAATGTGCATGTGATCGAATCGATCCTCAAACACGTTGCCCCGGCGATGGGCTGGCGTGATTAGGTAACAGGTCGCTGAATAGCAAAAAGCCCGCTTAGGGAAACTTAAGCGGGCTTTTTTAATCAACGAGGGCAGGTCAGTCACCTGCTCATTTACGTTTTAAGTTCCGGTGTGTTAGGCCGATAGTTAAAATAAACTACCCACATCAGATGCTAAGGAAGCAAAGCTGTGAAGGATTTATCAAAATACACAAAATCTTTGGGTTTGGCTAAGTACTATGTCTATGCCTTTTATGATACTGAAGATACTTCTAAAAAACCCTTTTACATTGGCAAAGGCAAGTTAGACCGTTGTCTGGACCACATAAAACGTCCCGATGAGTCTCCGAAATCTGAACGAATCAAAGAGCTCATAGCAAGAAAAAATCTGGGTATCGACATTCTTCGCCACGGTATGGATGAGCCAACCGCCAAGCTTGTTGAGGCAACGTGCATCGATCTCTTGGGTGTTGGCGAGCTCACCAATAAAGTGCGCGGAAGCAGCTCTCTGATGGGGCGTATAACACTTGATGAGCTTCAACACTTACTTCTAAAAGAAGAGACGGAAATTGCACCTGAGCATGCCGGGCTCGCTTTTCTTCTGAACAGTACATACAAGTCCGGCATGAGCGCACTGGAATTATATGAGGCCACGCGAGGCATCTGGGCAAAGATTCCTAAAGACGAGGGCCTTAAATTTGCCTACGCAACTTATGGTGGCCTCATTATGGAAGTCTACGAAATACAGTGCTGGGTGAAGGCTGGCTCTCAGCAATACTTTACACGTGATTTGACCATTAGCACTGACACTAACCGCTCTGAGTTTGTTGGACGAATCGCTGCTAAAGAAATAAGAGATTTGTACGTTGGCAAGCTCATCAAAAAAACACGTAGCCATGGAAACCCCTTCGTGAAAGTTGGGGTTGCTTAACGTTTTCAACCAAATTTAGCTGCGGTATCATTGAGGGCTTGCTTATTGGCAGCCCACAGTAAAGATACGGGGCGAGTTGTGCACAACATTCAATGATGGCACTGCCAAGAGGAGTCCAGACTCTTTCGAGCAATACTACTCGGTATGGTCATTCCAGGCGTGCTTTACCCAAAGCAGACATTATTAACTGAGCATTATGTCTAAACCTGAGGGCAGGTCACGCCTGCCTCTGATTGGTCCTCCAAACTCAAGCGGCAGAGTGTTCCGGTCCTGCAACGTGGTACAGCCTCAACAATTACAGGTATAATCCCACAAAATATCCAACGGGCTTAGAAACGAAGATGACAAAACTCACCTTGCAAGAGCAGCTGCTAAAAGCTGGATTAGTGACCAGCAAAAAAATGGCCAAAGTTCAAAGAACAGCTAAAAAGTCGCGGGTTCAGGCTCGTGAGGCACGAGAGGCAGTGGAAGAAAATAAAAAAGCACAGCTTGAGCGTGATAAACAGCTGAGCGAACAACAGAAACAAGCGGCTTTATCTAAAGAGCATAAAGCGCAGGTGAAGCAGTTGATTGAAATGAACAGAATCGACATTTCAAAAGGCAATATTGGCTTTAACTTCACCGATAATAATGTAATCAAAAAAATCGATGTGGATAAAACCACTCAGGCTCAGCTGATCAGTGGCCGTCTCGCCATTGCCCGCTTAGTTGTGGATAACAGTGGTAAGAGCGAATACGCGATTATCCCCGCGATCGTTGCCGATAAAATTGCGCAGCGCGATGCCAGCAGTATTGTATTAAACAGTGCGCTGAGTCAGGAAGAGCAGGATGAAGAAGATCCTTATGCCGACTTTAAAGTGCCCGATGATTTGATGTGGTAACTCGCGTTTTCAGAACGGGCTGGCATGGCGGGCTTTGATCCTCTCTCCGCTAACGGGATGAACGAAATGCAGCTCACTGGCGTGTAGCATCAGCCGCGGTGTCCGTTCGGTACCCGGCACCAGACGGCCGCCATACAGGTCACAGCCCCAAATAGGGTGGCCCAACTGCTGACAGTGGATGCGCAGCTGATGAGTCCGCCCGGTTTGCGGGGTAAGCTCGACCCGCGTTAACGGCAGTAACGTCCCGTCCTCCAACTCATGATAAAAGCGATTTACGACCTGATAGGCGGAGCGGGCGGGCTTGCCGTGGATTGCGCAAATCGACATTAGCGGGAACAGCGCCGGGTCTTTAGCAATGGCAGCGTCTATCACCCCTTGGTTGTCGTCAAGATGTCCGCAGAGCAGGGCGCTGTATACTTTGGTCACTGTGCGCTGGCTGAACTGGTGGCAGAGGGCGGCATTGATCGCCTTATTACGGGCAATCACCATCAATCCGGAAGTTCCGAAATCAAGGCGGTGGACCAGCGTGCAGCCGGGGAATATCTGCACCAGCCGGTGATGTACCGAATCAAGATTTTGCGGGTTTTTCCCCGAGAGGCTCAGCAGCCCGGCGGGTTTATTGATAAGCGCCAGATGATCATCCTGATAGAGGATCTCTATCTCGTCGTGGCACGGTGGGGCAATAAAGGTATCAATAATCGCAGACATCAGGCTACCGGGATGGAGAATGGGAGCGGATGATAACGAATTTTAAGCCGACTGACGAATCTGGCCATTTATAAATCAAAAGTGACAAAAGCAAAAAGCCCGCTTAAGTTTCCTTAAGCGGGCTTTTCTAATATGGCTCCTCTGACTGGACTCGAACCAGTGACATACGGATTAACAGTCCGCCGTTCTACCGACTGAACTACAGAGGAATCGTTGGAACGGGGCGAATAATAGCGACTGCCCGCAGGCATGTCAAAGGGGCATCTGTATATTTATGTTCGTTTGCTCGCAGTTTAGCCAAGTTGTTGAGAAATGAGCCGAAACAGGTGCGTGTGTTGGTAGAGTATCGCCTTAATGTGCTGCCGGTTACACCCGGTTTGCGAGAAGGAGGCCGTCAACCCGCTCGAACCCGCCGGGCGGCGGAAAGTGTATTCAGATGTACAGGCGTTAAGGTCCAGGCCGGTCACTCAAAAACCGCTCCTCCAGCGTGGCTTCGAGACCGAGCATGGCGTCTTCGGCGTGCTGCATGTGTTCGGTCATGATCAGCTCGACGGCGGTGGCGTCCTGACGGCGCATGGCGTCGATAAGTTTATATTGATAATCAATCCCGACGCGGCGCGCCACCGGTTCTGGACGCTGGTAGATATCTTTACAGACCGCCAGATCTTTAAGCAGGCGTTGCAGGAAGTGGCAGATAAACGCCAGCAGGACGTTATCGGAGTAGCTGGCGACCACGCCGTGGAAATCCAGTTCGGCCATGCGCTGTTCCCAGCGTTCGGTCTCGTCGGCGGGTTCGTGGTCGTAGACGGCAATCAACTGATGCAACTGCTCAAAACCGTTAGCGTCAATATTGCCGATGGCACTTACCGCCACCAGTGGCTCCAGCGCTTTGCGCAGGGCATAGATATTGCTGATGGAAAGCTGGCGGGTGAACAGGTAATTGGAGAGCAAACTCATGGCGCGCGTTTCAGTCATTGACTCAATAAACGCGCCGCCGCCGGGGCCGGTTTTCGTGCGGATAAGCCCCTGAACCTCCAGCGATTTCAGCGCTTCACGCACCGTGCCTTTACCTGCGGCATAGCGGGTAGTCAGCTCTTTTTCCTGCGGCAGGCGGTCACCCGGCAGCAGATTTTCACTGATGATGCTCTCTTTAATGGCATCGACAATTTCGTCGGTGCGTTTGCGACGTACCGGTTCAGGCTGGTGTGAGGTTTCAGTGCTCATAATTCCCTTCATTGGCTCAGCCATGTGGCGCGCTGGCCAGCAGACGTTGTGTGTAGTCGTGCTGCGGTGCGTTAAACAGCATGTCATTATCCGCGCATTCTACCAAGTCTCCGTGATACATCACCGCCACGCGATCGGCAATCGACTCCACTACGGCCAGATCATGGCTGATGAACAGGTAGGAGAGGCCGAAGTCGCGTTTCAACTGATCAAGCAGTAACAGAACCTGTGCCTGCACCGAAACGTCCAGCGCGCTGACCGGTTCGTCGAGCACCAGAATGCGCGCTTCAGCCGCCAGAGCCCGGGCAATCGCCAGCCGCTGTGCCTGTCCGCCGGAAAATTCATGCGGATAACCGCTGAGCGCGTCGGCAGGCATTTGTACTGCTTCCATTAATTCCCGCATTCGCGCTTTACGCCGTGCTGCGGGGTAGCCGCACAGATAACGCAGCGGAACGTCCAGCGTATCGGCGATGGTTTTGCGCGGATTGAGTGACGCAATGGGGTCCTGAAACACGTACTGGATCATCTGGCCGAAGGCTTTGTCGCCGCGCTTACTGTGGGCCGACATCGCTTCGCCCATCAATTTTACCGTACCGGAGGTGGGGCGCTCAAGCCCGACTAGCATCCGCGCCAGCGTACTTTTCCCCGAGCCACTTTCGCCGACTACGGCCAGTGTCTCGCCTTCTGCAAGAACAAACGACACGCCTTTGACTGCTTCTACCTGCTGTTGTTTACCGGAGAACCAACCTGATATACTGCGGAAGGTTTTCACCAGTTCGCTGACTTCAATCACATTGCTCATCATGCCTCCGGCTGCGTATTGTGAGTGGCATACAGTTCGCCGACTTGTTTGAGGAAACCGCGCCCCTGGCCGAGTTTTGGCACGCTGGCGATCAGCCTGCGGGTGTAATCGTGTTGTGGGTGGCGCAGCACTGACTGCGTTTCGCCGGTCTCCACGATTTCGCCGTGACGCATCACCGCCACGCGGTCACAAATCCGGGCGATCACGCCAAAATCATGGGTGATGAACAGCAGCGTCAGGCCGCGCTCGCGGCGCAGCTGTTGCAGCAGTTCGAGAATGCGCGCCTGCACGGTAACGTCCAGCGCGGTGGTGGGCTCATCGGCAATAATGATTTCCGGATCATTCGCCAGCGCCATCGCAATGCCGACTCGCTGCCGCTGCCCGCCGGAAAGCTGATGCGGAAACGCATTGAAACGCGAGGCGGCGTCTTCTATCCCGACGCTCGCCAGCAGCGCCAGCGCCTGCTCTTTTGCCGCCTGGCCGCAGAGCGGTTGGTGTGCCTGAATGGCCTCGATAACCTGTGCACCGATGCTGAACTGCGGGTGCAGGGTGGTCAGCGGATCTTGAAAAATATAGGCCACGCGCGCGCCGCGACGTTGTTGCAGCCGGGTTTGTGACAGCGACAGCATCTCTTCACCGCCAACATAAATCGCGCCTGCGGTGATCTCTCCCGGCGGTGAGGAAACCAGCCCCATCACCGACAGCGCCGTCACGCTTTTCCCCGAGCCACTCTCACCAATCAGCCCCAGACATTCACCTTTGGCGACGTGAAAACTGATGCCTTTGACAGCGGCGACTGACTGATTGCCCGAGCGGAAATTCACCTGCAAACCGACTACTTCCAGCAGCGCATCGTTACCCTTAACGGCCGGCGGTACGCGGGTGCGGTTTACCGCAGTGACCGCACGGGCGCGCAGCAGAATGCCGGATTTAAGACGCGGATCCAGCAGGTCGCGGATACCGTCGCCGAGCAGGTTAAAGCTCATCACCAGCAGGAAAATCATCAGCCCCGGCACTACGGAAACGTGCGGCGCACTGAACATCTGCGCGCGCCCCTGACCGAGCATCGAACCGAGATCGGCATCCGGTGGCTGTGTGCCCAGACCGAGGAATGACAGCCCGGCGGTCTCTAAAATCATCCAGCCGACGGTGGTCGACATGGTGACGACTACCACCGGCATCACGTTGGGCAGCACTTCGGTCAGCAGAATTTGCAGATGATTTTTCCCGGAGAGCCGCGCCGCCTGAATAAAATCGCGCTGGCGCAGCCCGACGGTGAGCCCGCGAATATTACGGGCGAAAAACGGAATGTTGACCACCGCAATGGCGTAGAGCGCATTGAGCAGGCCGGGGCCGAGCACCGCGACGATCACCAGCGCCAGCAGAATATAAGGGAAGGCCATCAGCATATCGATCAGCCGCATCAGCAGGCTGTCAGTTTTGCCACCGGCATACCCGGCGACCAGACCAATCAGCGTGCCGAAAAACGCGGCCAGCAGCGTGGCGCAAATTCCCACTGCCAGCGACACGCGGGTGCCCCAGAGCAGACGGGCGAGCATATCGCGGCCCAGCGGATCGGTACCCAGCCAGTGGCCGGGAGAAAACGGCGGCAGCAGACGGTTGAGCAGATCGGTGGCGTCAGGGTCCGGGATCGGCAGCAGCGGGGCGGCGAGGGCAGCAGCGACCGCCAGCACCAGCAGCATCAGGCCGAGCGTCGCCAGCCGGTTGGCCAGCAGCAGCGCCCATAAAGATTCGCGGTGGCGCGGCGTCGGGGAAGCAATAATCTGGCTCATGATTTTAACCTCGGATCGAGAAGCGCCTGAAGAATGTCTGCGCACAGGTTGATCAGCACATAGGCCGCCGCGGCAACCAGCACGCCGCCCTGTACCAGCAGCAGGTCACGGGTGGCGACGGCTTTCACCATCATCGCACCGAGGCCCGGCCACTGAAAAACCGTCTCGATATACACCGCGCCGCCGAGCACAAAACCGGCCTGAATGCCGATCACCGGAATAACGGACACCAGCGCCATGCGGAAGGCGTGTTTATAAATGACGTTGCGCTCCGAAAGTCCCTTGGCGCGTGCGGTGCGGATAAAGTCCTGACGCAGTACTTCAAGCATCGCGGTGCGGGTCAGGCGGGCGATCACGCCGGTAGCGACAATCGCCAGCGTAATGGCGGGCAGGGTCAGATGGTGCAGCAGATCCAGCCAGTCGCCGCCGCCCCACACGGCGTACATCCCTGACGCCGGGAACCATTGCAGCTGAACTGCAAACAGCATGATCATCAGCAGGCCAATCCAGAACGAGGGCATGGAGATACCCAGCAGCACCAGCAGCGTGATAATGCGATCTCCCCAGCCAAACTGGCGCACCGCCGAGAAAATCCCCGCCAGCAGCCCCAGCACGGTACTGAGCAACAGCGCGCAGCCGCCGAGCAGCAACGTGGCGCCAAAGCGCTCAAGCACTTCGTCAATCACCGGCCGGTTCAGCACATACGAGCGGCCGAAATCACCGTGCAAGATATTGCCCGCCCAGATCAGATATTGCTGGTACAGCGGCTTATTCAGCCCCAGCTCCTGATTGATACGTGCGACGTTTTCCGGCGTCGCCCAGGCACCGAGCAGGGCTTGAGCGGGGTTCCCCGGGATCATCGCCATAATCAGAAAGACAATCAGCGACAACCCGATAAACACCGGAATGGTCGAGAACAGCCTTTTAAGCACGTAACTCCCCATAAAATTCTCCGATTACTGTTTGGTTACCCGGTTGAGCAACAGGTTGAAATTCGGTTGCAGCGCGAAGTGTTGAATCCGCGTGGAGGTCACGGCGTTCTGCTTCCAGTTGGCAACAAAAATCCACGGCGCGTCGTCGTGTACCCGCTGTTGCACCTGACGATAAAGGGCGGCGCGGGCGGCGGTATCGGTAGTCATGCGTGCCTTTTGCAGCAGCGTATCGACCTGCGGATTACTGTAATAGCCGGAGTTGAAGCCGCCTTTTTTCGGCCACGCATCGGTGCGCAGCGTCAGGAACGGCAGGGTGTCCGGGTCATTGGTCATCCACGCCATTTCGGCCATGTGGGTGTGATTATCCAGACCGGCGTTGACCTTCGACAGATAGGTATTCCATTCATAAGTTTGGATCGAGACGTTCAGCCCGACGGCTTTGAGATCTGCCTGAATGGCGGTCGCCATCGGGATAGGATCCAGCATCCCGGAACCGCCCTCGGTAACATAAAATGTCAGCGTCGCCCCTTCGGCACCGGCGGCTTTCAGCAGCGCGGGGGCTTTGGCAGGATCATACGGATAAGGCGTGACGTCTTTGTTCGCCGCCCAGTTAAAGGCGCGGGGGATTGGCCCGTCGGCGACGTCGGCGGAGCCCTGCAAAATATTGTCGGCCAGCGACTGTTTGTTCACCGCGTAATTCACCGCCTGACGCACCCGCACATCGTTAAACGGTGGCACCTGCGTATTAAGCATCACGTACCACACGTGCGGGCCGGTGGTCTGGTAAAGACGGAAGCGATTGCTTTTCTGTGCGAACAATTTGACGGTATCCGGCGGCACTTCCACCATCGCATCAATCCCACCGGAGAGCATTTCGGCCACCCGCGTGTTGCCGTCGGTTATTGGCCGGAACACCACATTTTTCACCGCCGGTTTACCGTCCCAGTAATCGTCGTTGGCGGTCACCACCACGCGCTGATTGGCTTTCCACTCGGCAAATTTAAATGCACCGGTGCCGACCGGGTGACGACCAAACTCTTTACCATATTTTTTCACCGCCGCAGGCGACACGATAAGACCGGTCGGCGTGGCGAGGTTGGAGAGGAACGGCGAGAAAGGCTCTTTCAGGGTGAAGACCAGCGTGTTTTCATCCGGCGTTTCGATGTTTTTTATCGATGAGAAGAAGAACGACAGCGGGAACGGACCGGTGTTATGCCACGGGTTTTTATCGTCCAGCATACGGTTGAAGGTGAATTTCACCGCCTGCGCGTTGAACGGCGTACCGTCCTGAAACTTTACCCCTTCACGCAAATGAAAGCGGTAAGTGAGACCGTCAGGGCTTATCTCCCAGCGGGTGGCGAGTGCCGGCTCGATATCCAGCTTGCCTTCGCCATTACGTACCAGTCCGTCGTACACATTGACCAGAATACGTGAGTCGTTGGCCGCCGTGGCGACCTGCGGGTCCAGCGACTGCGGCTCGGCCACCTGGCCAATCAGCAGTGCATCCGCCGGGGTTTTGGCCTGCGCTGGCGCGTGCCACGACAGTGCGCCGAGACAAAGGCAGAGCGGGATAAATGTCTTTCGCAAAGCTGGCAGCATACCGACCTCATCGCTTAGTAAAACGCTATGGTGAAAACCTCAGGGTAAAAATCAGGCGTTGTCCTGTTTATTATTTATGCGTATAAATAAACATAATTGCAATAATTTATACGCATAAATTTAACTGAGCTGTCCTGGAGTGCTTATGACTTTTTCCATCGTGGCCCGCGATCCCCTTACCGGGGCGCTGGGCGTCGCCACTGCCACCGCCGGCCCCGCGGTGGGGGCGCTGGTGGTGCACGGGCGGGCGCAAACCGGCGCGATTGCCACGCAGGCGATGACCAATCCGTTGTATGGCGAACAGGGTTTAGCGCTGCTGCATGAAGGACTGGACGCGACCACCACCCTGAAAAGGTTGCTGATGAAAGATGCCGGTGCGGCCAGCCGGCAGGTGCTGATTGTCGATAATCAGGGTAATACCGCACAGTGGAGCGGCGTGGCCTGCGGCGTCTGGGCGGGCAGCATCGCCGGGCAGCAGTGCGTGGTGGGCGGGAATTTGCTGACCGGCGCCCAAACGCTGTATGCCATGCTGGAAAGTTATCGTCAGCAGCGTGAATTGCCGCTGGCTGACCGGCTGCTGGCAGCCATGAATGCCGGGGCAGAGGCCGGAGGTGACCGGCGCGGGTTGAAATCTGCGGCGCTGAAAATCTGGTGCGACCGCCAGTATGCCAGCGTTGACCTGCGCGCCGACTGGTCCGGGGCACCGCTGGAGGCGTTAGCGGAAATTTTGCAACAGACCCGCGCGGCGTCCCACGCGGACTTCTTTGCCGCATTACCTAAAGGGCAGCTGCGCTAATCAGCCATAAGATTGCATTATGATGGTGCACTGGCGCGGGGCACAGCCGTGGCCTCGCCAAATCCCGGCCAGGTCGCCCTGTCTATTTTTTCTTTTATTATCATCCAATAACGCTTTAAAAATCCCGAATCACGGTGATTTTCCCTGATTGGCCCGCTTCTTGCTCTCTCCCTATAGCCAATACGGTTGGCACCCTACTCAGGGGCAACCCTTTTCAGGACATGATGGAGACAGTGATGAATCTCAGACGCTTGAAATACTTCGTGAAAATCGTCGATATCGGCAGCCTGACGCAGGCCGCAGAGGTATTGCACATCGCGCAGCCGGCGTTGAGTCAGCAGCTGGCGACGCTGGAAGGGGAGTTGAAACAGCAGTTGTTAATCCGCACCAAGCGCGGCGTCACGCCCACCGAGGCGGGCAACATTCTCTACATGCACGCCACCACGATTCTGCGCCAGTGCGAGCAGGCCCACAGCGCCGTCAACTGCGCCGGACAGTCCCTGACCGGGCAGGTGTCGGTCGGCCTGGCGCTCGGCAGTGTCTCGTCGACCCTGTCGGTATCTTTATTACAGGCCGTCCGCGAGCAGTACCCCGGTATTTTGCTCTATCTGAATGAAAACTTCCCCTCCACCCTCAACGAGCTGGTGACTGCCGGCCGCATGGATATGGCGGTAATAAATGGCGTCTCAGCGCGCCATCCGCTGTCCCTGAAAGTCTCTGCGACACAGCCGTTGTCGGTGACGGCGCAGGCCGTTTATAAGATCTTACAGGGATTACTGGAGGAGGGTTTCAACCGGGTTGAAGAGCCATTACTGGCGGTCGGGTGAGTTCAGCTTTGGAAAGCTGAGGTAAACTTTTAAATTCAAATTCAAATTCAAATTCAAATTCAAATTCAAGGTCGTGGGCCTGCTGCCCACACCCGCCCAGAAAGGCCGTAGGCGCGGCCCTTCTGGACATCCCGCGCCTTTCATGAAGCTTCCGTAGCTGCGCTGGTCACAATGGCCGTGTTTCAGATACCACTGTTATAGCCGCAAAATGCCGCCGCTTAGGCGGGCCCCTCACTGCGGGTTTCAACCCGCGCAAAAAGCCGCGCGGTTTTGCACCTCTTGTTCGGCGTCATTTTTGAATGCGGCCCGAACTTTTTTAAAAGACAAAACAGAGCAGGTTTTTGAATTCGGTTTTGAATTTTAGGTTTTGAATTTAAAGAAGCTTCGGCCGTGTTCAAAATGTCACCGGCAAGTCGGTGGAGAGACAACATTTTTATCGTTGGCTCGAACCCGCAGCCGGGAATCGCGGAGCGATGACATTTTACGGCTATCGCTGCGCCACCTGAAACACGGCCATTGTGACCAGCGCAGCTGCTGTTTTTAAAAAGCCCGGGGAGTCCAGAGGGCGGCGGCGACTGGCCGCCTTCTGGGCGGGTGTGGGCAGCAGGCCCACGACCTTGACGTTGAATTTAAAAAGCGAGTTCGGAGCGCGACCCGAAACTCGCCCGGTGTGGGCAGCAGGCCCACGACCTTGAATTTGAATTTGAAATTAAAAAAGTTTCCCTCAGCTTTCCAAAGCTAAAAAGCGGCTTTGAGGGCCGTCTCCCTCACAGCCCGGGTGCCTTCCACATCGACGTCGTTAACTGCCTGTCCACTAACCCCAGCTGGTCTGCGTAAACCGCCTGCCAGTTACTTTTCTGCAAAAGATAAATCTCGTGGTTCAGCGCATCGGGCTGGTATTCCCGCTCCCAGCGCACCAGCGCTTCACCGGTTTCTGCGAGGGTGGAATATAATCCAGCGGCGACACCGGCGGCGATGGCACAGCCCAGCGCGGTGGCTTCTTTCACCACCGGTACTTTCACCGGAACGCCGGTGACATCACTGAGGATCTGACACCACAGTTTTCCCTTCGAACCGCCCCCGGCGAAAACCAGCGATTTAGCGCGTACGCCGGAGAACCCGGCGATCAAATCCAGATTGCAGGCTGAGACAATCGCCGCATTCTCTTCCAGCGCGCGGAACAGGGTCTGCTTGTTGCAGCGCTCGGGGTCTATCGACAAATTGATGAACGACGGCGCGGCGTGATACCAGTTTTTGAAATGCATCGCGTCGGAGAATATTGGCGTCACGCCCCATGAACCGACCGGCACGCGGGCGGCCATGTCTTCGAGCAGTGAATAGGTATCTACGCCGAGGCGCTGAGAGAGCAGCTTCTCTTCCGAGCAGAAGGCGTCGCGGAACCAGCGCATGGTCAGGCCGGTGAAGAAACTGATGGATTCCGCCTGCGCCATGCCGGGGATCACGTGCGGATTGATGCGGATGTTCATTTCCGGATCGGTGACCGGTTTGGGCAGATTCACCACCTGCTGCCAGAAAGTGCCGCCGAGCACGGCGGTTTGCCCTGCACGCACCACGCCAAGACCGAGTGAACCGAGCTGTACGTCGCCGCCCCCCATACCGACCACCGTCCCTTGCTGCAAACCGCTGGCCTCAGCGGCAGAAGCTGTCACATACCCTAAACGGGTGCCGGTTTCGACCACCGGGGAGAGTATATCGGCGCGCAGCCCGGCCATGTCGAGCAGCTCAGGCCGCCAGCTGCGGGTGGCGAGATCCAGCATGCCGGTAGTGCCCGCATTGGACGGGTCCACCGCCAGTTCGCCACTTAACATATAGGCCAGCCAGTCGCTGATCATGGTGACGGTCGCCGCCTCGCGGTAAATGTCCGGGCGGTGATGCGCCAGCCACAGCAGGCGCGGCATGGCGCTCAGCGCCAGCGTCTGGCCGGAACACTCATACACCTCGCGTTCGAATTCAAAATCATGGATCTCTTTCAGCTCGGACACTTCGCGGCTGGCGCGGGCATCAACGTTGGCGCAGGCCCAGATCGGTTCCCCGGCTTTGTTATAGAGCACGATACCTTCGCGCATCGAGCAGGCGGCCACGGCGCGAATCGCCGAGGCGGGGAGTTTGGCCCCGGCCAGCGCCTGACGAATACACTGGCAGGCCAGCGGCCAGTTCTTTGCCAGATCAAACTCCATCGAGCCCGGCACGTCCGGCACCGCCAGATGCAGCCATTCGGCCTGACCGGCGGCGATCTGCTCGCCTTCAAGATTGAAAATCACCGCGCGGATACTGCCGGTTCCGGCGTCGAGCGCCATCAGATATTGTTGTTGGGATGTGTGCGAAACAGTCATAGCAATCTCTCTTTCAGGCCGTTGTCAGGACACGCGCCACACACTCCCTGCGCGTCAGTCGAGCAGCGCCAGCATTGCCTGCGCGGTGCTCTCTTCGGTAACCAGTGCGTTAATTCGTTTGCCTTTCAGCGCCGCGACAATCGCCTCGGCTTTTTCAACCCCGCCCGCCACGCCCAGCACGGTCGGAATATTGGCCAGTTCATCCGGTGAGACGGCAATCAGCTCGTCGTGGATCGCCATGTTTTCTGCCAGTTCACCGTTTCGCTGCATGAAGTAGCCGAGAATGTCGCCGACCGCGCCTTTGCGGCCAAAAATCAGCTGTTCACCTTCGCTGATGTAACCCGAGCGCAAAATGGTCGCGTCATGTTTTTGATTAAGTGAGCCGATGCCGACGATAGCGATATCCGCTGCGCAGGCTGCCAGCATCACGTCATGCACATTGCGTTCCTGGCGGAATATCGCCGCCACGCTGGCCGATGACGCCCGCAGCGGGGCGGGAATAATGCTGACGCCGCACGCCGCATCGAGCTGGCCGATGCCGGTCATATAAGGGCCGACCCCGCCGGACAGCGTCACCATGCGGATCTGCTGCGAGCTGATAAACCCGCTCAGATGTTGCAGGGTGCTCATCGCCGTTTCGCCAAAACCCACCGCCAGCAGCTGGCCTGGCTTCAGCAGCGTCATCAGCATGTGCGCGGCACCGACGCCCAGCCGGGCGCTGAGTACCCCTTCCGACAGGCGCGGCAGCACGCGGATATGCTGCAAATCAAATCGTTTCAGCAGGGTGTTTTCCAGCGCCAGGCAGCCCTCGAAACGGGAGTTGATCTGCACGCGGATCACCCCGGACTGACGGCCTTTTTCCAGCAGCCGCGAGACTTTGAGCCTCGTGAGGCCCAGCCGGTCACCAATCTCATTTTGGGTCAGACCATCGTGGTAATAGAACCACGCGGTACGTGCCAGCAGCTCTTCTTCGCCCATGCCGTATTCCAGTGAAGTCGTCAGGTCGGACAGTGTTGTTTTGTCATTCATAGTGAACACTTATCAAAATGTAGATCAATTGTTCGTTAACGAAATGTTGTTAACTGTGATGTGTATGGCAAATCCTGAATGATTGCTGCCTGAATCATATCGCAGAGTATATGGATTGAACAAACTGTGATCGACGCTCAAGTTTTATCCGTTTTCGCAGACTAGGATTTTGAACAATATTAAACAGTAAATACATTTGTTCATTGAATGTGTTTTTAACCCGAGGCCCGTTTATGCAGCCATCTCCCGTCGCAGCGTTATTGCAGGTCACCGGCGTCAGCAAAGGTTTTTCTGGCGTTGCGGTGCTGAAAAATATCGACTTCACCCTGCATGCCGGTGAGATCCATGCGCTGCTGGGTGGCAACGGGGCGGGTAAATCGACGCTGATGAAAATCATCGCCGGGGTAGAAACCGCCGACTGCGGCACGGTTTCTCTCAACGGCCAGCTGCAAACCGGTATGACGCCCGCTAAAGCGCATCAGGCGGGGATTTATCTGGTACCGCAGGAGCCGATGCTGTTTCCGAGCCTGACGGTGAAAGAGAACATTCTGTTTCGCCTGCCAGCCCATCAGGCCAGCGGTGAGAAACTGCAACAGCGGCTGGAGCAGCTCGGTTGCGCGTTGCCGCTCAATGCACTGGCGGGCACGCTGGAAGTGGCCGATCAGCAGCTGGCGGAGATCCTGCGCGGTCTGATGCGCGATGCGCGTTTGCTGATCCTCGATGAACCGACCGCCTCGCTGACTCCTGCTGAATCTGCCCGCCTGTTTACGCAAGTCAGAAAGCTGAGCGGGCAGGGTGTCGGCGTGGTGTTTATCTCGCACAAACTGCCGGAGATCCGCCAGATTGCCGGTCGCGTCAGCGTCATGCGCGACGGAAAAATTGCGCTCAGTGGTCGGCTCAGTGAGCTGGACAACGACCGGTTGATCCGCGCCATCACGCCGCAGGCGGTGGAAACTGCCATGCCCGTGGAACAAAAACTGTGGCTGGATTTGCCCGGCACGCGGCGCAACGTTGCGTCATCAGAACCGGTGTTAAAGGTTGAGAACCTGACCGGCGAAGGCTTTCTGAATATTTCGTTTAGCGTCAGCGCCGGGGAGATTGTCGGGCTGGCAGGCGTGGTCGGGGCCGGGCGCACCGAACTGGCCGAAACCCTTTATGGCCTGCGTGCCGCCCGCGACGGCAACGTCTGGCTGGCGGGGCAAAATATTACCGGGCTGAGCACACTCATGCGCTTAACGCGCGGGCTGGTCTATCTGCCGGAAGACCGCCAGGCGTCGGGTTTGTATCTCGATGCGCCGCTCTCATGGAACACCACCTCGCTGACCTTTAACCGCAGCGGCTGGTGGCTCAACCCGAAACGTGAAGCCGCCATTCTCGAGCGTTATCACCGGGCGCTTGGCATCAAGTATTCCCACGGCGAACAGCACGCCTGCACGCTCTCCGGCGGTAATCAGCAAAAGCTGTTGATCGCCAAATGTCTGGAGGCCGCACCGGCGCTGCTGATTGTCGATGAACCGACGCGCGGAGTGGATGTGTCGGCCCGCGCCGACATCTATCAGCTGCTGCAAAGCGTGGTGAAACAGAACGTGGCGGTGCTGCTGATCTCGTCCGATCTGGATGAGATTGAAGGGCTGGCCGACCGCGTTTTCGTTATGCACCAGGGGGAGATGAGTGGCGAACTGCGCGGTGACGACATCAACGTTAACGGCATCATGCATATCGCCTTCGGCAATACCCATCAATCCGTACCTGCCGGAGAAGCCTCGTCATGCTGAAACTGATTCAAAACAACCGTGAACTGACCGCACTGCTGGCGATTGTCGCGCTGTTTGGTTTGCTTGGCGCGATGGACAGCCAGTCGTTCAGCTTCCAGACGCTGGGGATGATTTTCGGCAGTGCGCAGATCCTGATGCTGCTGGCGATGGGCGCTACCGTGGTGATGCTGACCCGCAATATCGACGTGTCGGTCGGTTCCATTACCGGCCTGTGTGCGGTATCGCTCGGCGTGCTGCTTAACGGCGGCGTCGGTTTAGCGCTGGCCTGTCTGGCCACGCTCGGTGTCGGCATTCTGGCGGGGTTATTTAACGGCGTGCTGGTGGCCTGGCTGCGCATTCCGGCGATTGTCGCCACGCTCGGCACGCTGGGGTTATACCGCGGGCTGATGCTGTTGCTGACCGGCGGGAAGTGGATTGAAGGTCTGCCTGCCGGGCTGAAATCCCTCTCTTCGCCGCTGGCGCTGGGCATTTCTCCCCTCGGCGGGCTGGTCATTCTGCTGCTGATGGCGATGTTCTGGCTGCTGTCACGCACCGCCTTTGGCCGCAGTTTTTACGCCGTGGGCGACAACTTACAGGGCGCGCGCCAGCTTGGCGTGCCGGTAAACCGCATCCGCATTCTGGCGTTTGGCATCAACGGCGCGATGGCGGCACTGGCCGGTATTGTGTTTGCCTCGCAAATTGGCTTTGTGCCGAACCAGACCGGCAGCGGGCTGGAGATGAAAGCCATTGCCGCCTGCGTGCTGGGGGGCATCAGCCTGCTCGGCGGTACGGGGTCGATTATCGGCGCGGTGCTGGGCGCGTACTTCCTGACCCAAATCGACAGCGTTTTGGTGCTGCTGCGCCTGCCTGCCTGGTGGAATGACTTTATTGCCGGGCTGGTATTGCTGGCGGTGCTGGTATTTGACGGCCGCCTGCGACAGGCGCTCGACCGGAATTTACGCCGCCAAAAATATGCCCGTTTTCAGCCAAAACCGGCGGCAGAAAAAGCCAAACCGAAGCCGTCAGAACCGCGCACGTCGCGGCGCATGAATGCCAACAAAAGTGGGGTGCTGTGATGAATGCCGGGCTGATGAATGGCGTAAAAAATTATGGCTGGGAGCTGGCGCTGTTTGGACTGCTGGTGATGGAAATTCTGCTGTTTGGCGTCGCCAACCCGCGCATGCTCGACGCCAACACTTTGCTGTTCAGCACCAGTGACTTCATCACCATCGGCATTGTGGCCTTGCCGCTAACGATGGTGATTGTCAGCGGCGGCATCGATATCTCTTTCGGTTCAACCATCGGCCTGTGTGCCATCGCGCTCGGCGTGTTGTGCCACGCAGGCGTGCCGTTACCGCTGGCGATTGGCCTGACGCTGGCCCTCGGCGCAGGCTGCGGTCTGCTCAATGCGGCGCTGATCCTTTACACCGGCGTTAACCCGCTGGTCATCACCCTCGGAACGCTTTATCTGTTTGGCGGCAGCGCGCTGCTGCTCTCGGGGCTGGCAGGGGCCACCGGTTTTGAAGGCATCGGCGACTTTCCGACCGCCTTTACCGATTTTTCTAATCAGGTGGTATTTGGCCTGCCTGTGCCGCTGCTGATTTTCCTCTGCGCCGTACTGTTTTTCTGGCTGCTGATGCACCGCACGCGCACCGGGCGCAACGTATTTCTCATCGGGCAGAACGCCCGCGTGGCGCGCTATGGCGCACTGCCGGTCAGCCGTACGCTGCTGGCGCTTTACGGCATGGTCGGGCTGGCTTCAGCGGTCGCCGCCATTCTGATGACCTCCTATTTTGGCTCAGCGCGCTCAGATCTCGGGGCGGCATTGCTGATGCCAGCCATCACGGCCGTGGTGCTTGGCGGCGCGAATATCTACGGCGGCGCAGGCTCGGTGCTGGGCACGGCGCTGGCGACGTTACTGATTGGTTACTTACAACAAGGGCTGCAGATGGTCGGCATTTCCAGCCAGGTATCGAATGCGCTCTCCGGTGCGCTGCTGATCCTGGTGGTGATTGGCCGCTCTGCCAGCCTGAACCGGGGCCTTATCCGCAGTGTTTTCCAGCGCTACCGTGCGCGCTGGTCTGCGTCTTCTCCTTCTCTGTCGTCAAAATGAACTGGAGTGAATAGATGAAAACAACACCGTGGAAAAAACTGGTCGCCGTCAGCGCACTGGCTCTGGTTTGTGTGGGGGCGCAGGCAGCCGATCGCATTGCTTTTATTCCGAAACTGGTCGGCGTCGGCTACTTCACCAGTGGCGGGAATGGCGCGACGGCGGCGGGAAAAGAGCTGGGCGTGGAGGTGACCTATGACGGTCCGACTGAACCGAGCGTGTCGGGCCAGGTGCAGATGATCAACAACTTCGTCAACCAGGGCTATGGCGCGATTGTCGTGGCCGCCGTTTCCCCGGACGGTCTCTGCCCGGCGCTGAAACGTGCGATGCAGCGCGGCGTCAAAGTACTGACCTGGGACTCGGACACTAAGCCGGAGTGCCGCTCGATTTATATCGATCAGGGCACACCACAGCAGCTCGGCTCGATGCTGGTTGACATGGCCGCCAGTCAGGTAACTAAAGAGAAAGCCAAAGTGGCGTTCTTCTACTCCAGCCCGACGGTGACTGACCAGAACCAGTGGGTGAAAGAGGCCAAAGCCAAAATCGCCAAAGAGCATCCGGGCTGGGAGATCGTCACCACCCAATATGGCTATAACGACGCCACCAAATCACTGCAAACCGCCGAAGGGATCATGAAATCCTGGGGCGATCTCGACGCCATTATTGCGCCGGACGCCAACGCCTTACCGGCGGCGGCGCAGGCGGCAGAAAACCTCGGGCGTAAAAATGTCGCCATCGTCGGCTTCAGTACGCCCAACGTAATGCGCCCGTACGTTGAACGCGGCACGGTGAAACAGTTTGGCCTGTGGGACGTGGTGGCGCAGGGCAAAATCTCGGTGTATGTCGCCAATCAGCTGCTGAAAAAAGGCGAAATGAACGTCGGCGACAAGCTCGATATCCCGAAAATCGGTCAGGTGGAAGTGTCACCCAACAGCGTGCAGGGCTACCAGTATGAGACCAAAGGCAACGGCATCGTGCTGCTGCCGGAACGCGTGGTGTTCACCAAAGACAACATCGGCAAATACGACTTTTAACTGAATGTCTAAGCAAGGAGAGAAGAGATGGCTGATTTAGATGACATCAAAGACGGCAAGAATTTCGGCATCGGCACGCCACAGACTCACAGCGCGTTTTTCCTCAAAGGCAGCGGGGCGCTGGACTGGGGAATGCAGTCGCGGCTGGCGCGTATCTTTAACCCGTCCTCCGGGCGCACGGTGATGCTGGCCTTCGACCACGGCTATTTTCAGGGGCCGACCACCGGCCTTGAGCGCATCGACATCAATATCGCGCCGCTGTTTGCCCATACCGATGTGCTGATGTGTACGCGCGGAATTTTGCGCAGCGTTGTGCCCCCGGCGGTCAATAAACCGGTGGTGCTGCGCGCCTCCGGCGGCAATTCGATTCTGGCTGAACTGTCGAACGAAACGGTGGCGGTGGCTATCGAAGACGCGCTGCGCCTCAACGTCTGCGCGATGGCCGCGCAGGTGTACATCGGCAGCGAACATGAGCATCAGTCGATTAAAAACATCATTCAACTGGTGGATCAGGGCACACGCTACGGTATGCCGACCATGGCGGTAACCGGCGTCGGCAAAGACATGGTGCGTGATCAGCGTTACTTCTCACTCGCGACGCGCATTGCCGCCGAGATGGGCGCGCAGATCATCAAAACCTATTATGTCGACAGCGGCTTTGAGCGCGTGGCCGCGGGTTGTCCGGTGCCGATTGTGATCGCTGGTGGCAAGAAATTACCGGAACGCGACGCGCTGGAGATGTGCTTCCAGGCCATCGATCAGGGTGCCTCCGGCGTGGATATGGGGCGCAATATTTTTCAGTCTGAGTCGCCTGTCGCCATGCTCAAAGCCGTTCACGCCGTGGTACATGACAACGCCAGCGTGGCACACGCGTATGAACTGTTTCTTAACGAAAAGGGGTGAGTCATGGAAGTGACACTGGTTGAAATTAACGTCAAAGCCGACAAGGTGGACGAGTTCCTGACTGTCTTTCGCGACAACCATTTAGGTGCCGTCAAAGAGCCGGGGAACTTGCGTTTTGACGTCTTACAGGACCAGCAGGAGCCGACCCGATTCTATATCTATGAAGCCTACATCGATGACGCCGCCGTCGCAGCCCATAAGAAAACCCCGCACTATCTTAAATGCGTTGAAGCGCTGGAGGGGATCATGTCGGGGCCGAGGAAAAAGACCAGCTTTAACGGGATTTATCCTTAAGGATACGGCTTTTTAACCCTCCGGCCTCCTCTGTAAAGGGGAGGCCGCGCTGTTTTACCTGCGGATTTTATTCGAGTCCGAGCCATCGCGGACCAACATTCCCTGTGCTTCCAGCCCTGCGCGGACGTCTTCTTTGATGCTGTCGGTGATAAAAATATGAATATCGGAAATATCGGCGAATTTAGCGAAAGAATCCCGGCCAATTTTCGTTGAATCCGCCAGCAAAATAACGCTGGTGGAGCAGGCAATCATTTTCTTTTTAAACGCCGCCTGGCGCACATCCGGCGTGGTTGCGCCGTTTTTCAACGTAAAACCGTTAGTGCCCATTATGGCTTTATCGATGATCAAATCGGACAAACTGTTGTCATTGCTAAACGGAATAACGCAGTGCAGCTGTTTACGCACCGCGCCGCCGATAAAGAACAGATTGACCACGCCCGGTGAATCTTCCAGCGTCAGGGCAATCTTCAAATCATTGGTGATCACCGTCAGTTGCTGGCGCTCGCCCAGGATTTTAGCCAGCTCAAGCGTGGTGGTGCCGGTATCGAGTAACAGCGTATCGCCGTCTTCAATTTGTTCTAGAGCAAGCTCTGCAACCCTGACTTTCGCATCATGGTTGCAGACTTCTTTCTCTGTAGACATCATTTCCAGACCGGTTTTACTGCGAATCAGCACGCCGCCGTGCGTTCGCGTCACCAGCATCTGCTTTTCCATTTCACGAAGATCATTGCGGATCGTTGAGGTGGAAACCTTAAACAACTGACACAACTCAGCGACAGTCGCTTTTTTATTCTCCTCAACAATAGCCAGAATCGCCTGCTGACGTTCCAGCGAAAAAACTTTATCTTCCGAATGATCGTTCATTATTTGTCTCAGTGTTGGGCTTGTTATAAAACGAAGGCCACTTTCAACGCCTGCCCTGAACGGGCAGCGCTAAAAGCCTCGTCATATTGTTCAAGAGAGTACTTATGAGTCAAGATTTCTTTCAGATTAATCAGTCCATTGGAAATCATTCTCAGGCTTTCACGATACTGACGTAAATTCTGCCCGCTCATTCCCGTCACCGTAATCTGGCGGTAATGGATAATGTTGGTGTTCAGGCTGACCATCTCTTTCCCATGCGGTAAACCGCCGAAGAACAACACGCGGCCATTGAGCGCCGTCAGTTCAAACGCCAGCGACTGGATCTCTGCAATGGAGGCCGCAGTGATCACCACATCACACCCCCGATTATGGGTGATACGCATGACGTCCGTCAGGGTATCTGTCCCGCTTACCGGCACAAAATCAGGATCGAAATTACAGGCCAGCGCCAGTCGTTCCGGGTTGATGTCGCTTATCAGCACTTTTCCGGCACCGGCAGCTTTGTGCAACAGGGCGTGCATCAGACCAATGGGCCCTGCGCCGATCACCAGCACCGTATCGCCTACGCGGGTATGACAACGCTCGAAGGCATTATAGACGCAGGAGAAGGGCTCGATAAGTGCGCCTTCTTCGAAAGAAACATGGTCAGGAAGCACAACGATATTTCCCTGCTGCACGGCGCGGGTAGGAATCACCACATAGCTGGCAAATGCCCCATTTTTCTGAATACCCAACGCCTGAAAGTCTTTACAGGTTTGTGTATTGCCGCTGATGCAACTGTCACAGATTCCGCACCCGTAGTTAGGCGCAACGGCCACGCGCATACCGACCCGCCACTCATGGCCGACATTCGCCCCGACGGCTTCGATAACCCCTGATAATTCATGTCCCAGCGTTAACGCCTGCGGTGACTGGCGATGGCCGTTGGCGAACATCCGCAAATCGGTACCGCAAATTGCCCCGACTTTACAGGCCAGCAGCACTTCATCTGGCGCGATTTCTGGTTTAGGCAGCTCTGTTAAACGCAGTTCACCTTTGGCAAATAACTGAATTGCTTTCATAACACCCTCTCATTGGTTTCATGGCGGAACGTGGTCATTGGTCAACTCAATTTGAATAATTCGTCGGCTCAATGTGAATTCTTGTGAGTTTAGTCATGAAATTACCGATGTCAATTGTTTACTATCGTTTTGGTGTTGTTTGACGTTAAATCGATAGCAAATGATAATTTTCAATAAAGCAAAGGAGGGATTATGCGAATTTTTTCTACAGAGACCGTGATGTTACATCTGGACGTTGAGGATAAAGAGCAGGCTTTACAGCTGATGGGGAGAAAGATAGAGGCCACCGGCAGCCTGAAACTCGGTGGTTTTGATAACTTCATATATTCAATTAACAAAAGAGAAGCAGAGTTCTCAACGGCGGTGGGATATGACTATGCCATCCCTCACGGCAAGAGCGAGGCGGTTGCCGTGCCTGTCGTCGCCTTTGCGCGGCTGGCAAAACCGGTTTTATGGGATGCTGAAGAAGGCGATTGGGCTCAGAACATTTTCATGATTGCTGTACCGGAAGAGAGCGCGGGCGATGAGCACATCAGAATACTGATGAAACTCGCGAGCGCCATCATGGAGGATGACTTTAGAGACCGTATTGCGGTGGCGGAAAATGAACTTCAGGTGATTGATATTATTACAAGTTATGTTGATTGACGACCATTGTATCCCGTTTTGGCGCGAATTTATGAGGTCGCGGGTCGTTTGATAAAACAGAACACTCAATCAATATCGATAACAAACGATAGTAAATGTAGCAAAGTGGCAGCAAGTGCTGGCTGAGCAACGACAAAATTGACGCGACACATGATGTGTCAGCCATCAATGCCAGACCGGTGAAGTAACCATTCAAGGAGCCAGAGTCATGTCGACCAAAGAAAAGTTTTTTGTCGCAGTAACCGGGTGTCCAACGGGTATTGCCCATACATTTATGGCGGAAGCTGCATTAAAAAAGGCCGCTGAAAAAGCGGGTGCCAGAATTCGGGTTGAAACGAATGGCGCGGTAGGCATCGAGAACGCGTTGACAGAAGAAGAGATTGCTCAGGCCGATATGGTGATCCTGGCCTCCGACAAAGCGGTAGAAATGGCGCGATTCCATGGTAAACCGCTGATTCGCGCATCGGTCGGACATGGTGTCAAAAAGGCTAATGAGCTGGTGGCCAGAGCGATGGCGGGCAACGAAGAAATCTACACTCACGCACAAAGTGAAACGCCGGAGGCGCAAAAAACCGGAGCTGAAAAAGCAGAACGCGAAAGTTTTGGGCGGTCACTGTATATCTCCCTGATGAACGGCGTGTCGAACATGCTGCCGTTCGTGGTCGCAGGCGGCGTGTTAATTGCGGTTTCATTTTTCTGGGGCATTTATTCGTTCGACCCGACCAATGCGCAATATAACCCGATTGCTGCCAGTCTGTTTAAACTCGGCAAATTGTCATTTTCATTAATGGTGCCGGTTTTTACCGCTTTTATTGCTTACTCCATTTCGAACCGGCCGGGCTTCGTCGCCGGATTTGTCGGCGGGTTGCTTGCCACCGATATCGGTGCCGGTTTCCTTGGGGGGATCATCGCAGGGTTCTTCGCCGGTTATTTCATGAAGTGGATGTTGCACCTGACTCGCTCATTCCCGCGTTCTCTGGAAGGCTTTAAATCGATATTCCTGATGCCGTTAATCGGGGTGCTGGTAGTCGGCGTCTTCATGCTTTCAGCCGGTTCCACGATTGCCGCCTTAAATAAAGGCATGATGGTTTGGCTGGCCGGGCTGGAACATGCGAATCCTTTAATTCTGGGCGTGGTGATAGGTTGCATGAGTGCGTTTGACCTCGGCGGGCCGGTCAATAAAGCCGCGTATGTCACCGGCACCATGCTGCTGGCTGAACAGGGGAATGCCTTATTTATGGCCGGTGTGATGACGGCAAGTATGGTTCCTCCGCTGGTGATTGCCATTGCGACTGTCCTGTTTAGAAAGTATTTCGAAAAAGAAGAACAGGCGGCCGGGCTGGTTAACTTTATTCTCAGTGCGACGTTTATCGCCGAAGGGGCGATCCCCTTTGCGGCGAAAGACCCGCTACGGGTTATTCCTATATTAATGTTGAGTGCTTCAATTGGTGCAACGCTCACCTTTGTCTTCCAGGTTGCCGTTCCTGCGCCGCACGGCGGATTGATTATTTTACCCTTAGTCACACACGGCGTTCTGTGGGTGGTTTCAATTCTCAGCGGAGGGTTGACCGGCGGTATTATCTACGGCTTATACCGCCGGGCTAAATTTAATAAATCCGCACTGGCGGTTTAATTTAAAACTTCAGGGATCACTTTTTATGATTGCTACAGACATTACTTTTATTAACCCGATGGGATTTCACAGCCGTCCCTGCGCCATGTTTTCAAAAATGGCAAAGAAATATCACTGTGTCGTCAGGCTGGTTAACGATGAAAAAGAGGCCGATGGCAGAAGTATGCTGGCATTGATGAAACTCGGCATTGTATACGATTCAAAAATCACGTTGCTATGTGATGGTGAACAGGAAAAAGAAGCCAGCGAGGCGCTGGGCCAGTATTTGTCCACGTTAGTGGAGGAGGCTGGCTGATTTAATAATTTAGTAATGTAAATGCATTGATTATATCCATTGCCAAGAAGGCAATAGCCAAATATCTGACTTAAATAAGGAATATAAAATGAAATTCTCTGCTGAAAAACTGGCCTCATTTTTTGACCACACCAATCTTCATGCGTATGCCACAAAAGACGATTTTCAAAAGTTGTGTGACGAGGCGAGAGAATACGGTTTTGCTTCTGTCGCCATCAATTCCTGGCCGGTGGCGACCTGCTACGGGATGCTGAAAGGCTCATCAGTGCTGACGGGCGCGGCGATTGGTTTTCCTTTGGGGCAAATGACCATCGCGGCCAAAGTGTTTGAAGCACAGGATGCTGTCAACAATGGTGCTCAGGAGTTCGACTATTTACTCAATGTCGGGAAAGTGAAAGAGCATGATTACGCGTATATCAAAGACGAAATGACCGCGCTGGTCGCGGTTGCCAACAAAGCCGGGATTGTGTCGAAAGTTATTTTCGAAACCTGCTATTTAACCAACGATGAAATTATTCACGTCGCGAAAATTGCCTCTGAAGTGAAACCGGGCTTTGTGAAAACCTCAACAGGTTTTGGTACCGGCGGCGCCACTGTCGAACATGTCAAATTAATGAAAGAACATGTGGGAGAACACGTGCAAGTTAAGGCGTCAGGCGGTATTCGCACGCTGGAAGATGCCCTGGCGATGATTGAAGCCGGTGCGACACGTTTGGGCAGTTCAGCCGGAATAAAAATCATTAATGAACTTCGTTCGTCAAAATAGAATGTAACGGGCCTGCCAGCGGGCAGGCCCGTTAATAATATCAATTAAGTTACCTATTCAATTTTGTGGCTGAGGCTGGAAATGAAAAAAACAATTAACGTTTGTCTTATTGGATGTGGTCGCGCAGGGATGATCCACGCCAGAAATTATAACGGCAATGTCCATCACGCAAAATTAATTGCAATATGCGATCCTTTTGCTGAAAGCCTGGCTGAAGCACAAAAAGAACTTCAGGTTGAATATCAATATACGGATTACCGCGAAGCCTTAAAGAACGACAATATTGACGCCATCGTGGTGGTTACGCCGACACATTTACACCGGGATATTGTGGTTGCCGCCGCGAAAGCCGGTAAGCACGTATTCTGCGAAAAACCGATGGCGGGTACGGAAGAAGAGTGCAACGACATGATAGAGGCCTGTCGGAAACATAACGTCAAATTACAGCTCGGTTTCATGCGCCGTTTTGATGAAAATTTCAAACTTGGCAAAGAGGTGATTGAAAATAAAACCGTCGGCGAAGTCACTTTACTCAAATCATTAACCCACGGTCCCAGCGAGCCAAAAGAGTGGATGTTTGATATCTCAAAAAGCGGGGGGCCAGTGGCGGAAGTGAACAGCCACGACCTCGATACGCTGAGATGGTACGCCAACGCCGAGGTCAGTATGATCCACGTTATCGGTCATAATTTTCGCTCCCCGGAAAAGGCGGCGCAATACCCTGATTATTACGATACCTGTGCGGTCATGATGCAATTTACCAACGGTATTATTGGCATGATCGATGGCGCTCAGTACGTTCAGTACGGCTACGATGCCCGCGCCGAAATTCTCGGCACCCACGGCATTGTGAAAGTGGGCCGACAGAACAGCAATAATGTTGAAGTGGTCACGCGGGACAAAACCATTCAGGCGCAATCCATGCCTTCCTGGACGAAATTATATCAGGAAGCCTATGTGCGTGAGGCTGAAGCCTTCATCGATGCGATTCGTCATGACACCGAAACACAAGTCACAGGGCATGACGGGAAAATGGCGCTGGTGCTGGTGAGGGAGGGGCTGAAATCCTTACGGGAGAAAAGACCGGTGTTTATTGAGTAAGCGGTTTCTAAATTCAACTTCAAAACCGTGGGTTGCCACCCAAACTGGCCTTAAGCTCAAGCTCAAGCTCAAGCTCAAGGTCAAGGTCGTGGGCGTCGGCCCACACCGACCAAAGGCCCGCAGTTGCTCGGGCCTTTGGAATCCGAGCTTTTTAAAAACAGCAGCTACGCAGGTCACAATGGCCGCGTTCCAGTTACCGTTGTTATAGCCGCAAACTCCGCCGCTGCGCGGTACTCTCCGTTCGGGTTACAACCCGCGCATACCCCGCGCGGTTTTCCACCTCTCCGTCGACGTCGTTTTGAACGCGGCCTTGGCTTTTTTAAAGTCAAAATCAGACCGTGCTTCTTTCTTCTTTCTTCTTTTGATTTACATAGCCACTAGGGCGCAGTCAAAAATGGCACCGGATGAGAGGTTCGAGACCTATGGCTCGAACCCGAAATACGGGGACGGCGAAGCCGTGACATTTTGCGCCTCACTCGGAAGTTGCGAAATATGACCATCGTCCCAGCGACAGCGCGTAGTTAAAAAACGCAGGATTCCAAAGGAGGTTCGTTTAAACCTCCTTTGGGCCAGCGTGGGCGGCGAGCCCACGACTTTGACCTTCAGGCCAGTTCGGGCGGCAGCCCAATTTTTCATAACACTTTTTCTAAAAAGCTTCTGGTCCTCTTATGAAGAGGCCTCTCCAATACTTGCTCTGCACTCCCCGTCTCCACAACGGCACCATCCACCATAAACACCACCTGATCGGCGACCTGTCGGGCGAAGCCGATTTCGTGGGTGACGACCACCATCGTGACGCCGGACTGGGCCAGTTTTTTGATGACGTCGAGCACTTCGCCGACCAGTTCGGGGTCGAGGGCCGAGGTAGGTTCGTCGAATAACATCACTTTCGGGTTGAGTGCCAGCGCACGGGCGATGGCGATGCGTTGCTGCTGACCTCCGGAAAGATGACGCGGGTAGGCATGGGCTTTTTCGCGCAGCCCCACGGTGTCGAGCAGCTCATAGGCGCGGGCAATGGCCTGTTTGCGGTTCAGCAGGCGGTGAACGATGGGCGCTTCAATGATGTTATCGAGCACCGACATGTGCGGGAACAGATTGAAATTCTGAAACACATAACCGACGTGAGTGCGCTGTTTGAGAATCGCGCTCTCTTTCAGCTCATACAACTTATCGCCTTTGCGCCGGTAACCGACGTAATCGCCGTCGATCTGAATCGTCCCTTCGTTGACGCGCTCCAGATGATTAATGGTGCGCAGCAGGGTGGATTTCCCTGAGCCCGACGGGCCGAGGATCACCGTCACCGTGCCGGGTTCAATCGTCAGACTGACGTCATTCAGCGCCTTGTGCTGGCCGAAATGCTTACTCAGATGACGGATTTCAATGCGCCCCGGCGCGGCGCTGCTGGCCTGCGGGCGGCGCAAAAAAACGGTATCAGCTGTTTTCGCTGGCGGGCGGGGGACGTACAAATCAAAGGCTTCAGACATCGGGTTGCTCCTTCACGGCTTAGCCGCGCGCCCACAGGCGGAATCGTTGGACAGGCGTCGGGCGAAGTTCGCGCACCGCACCGCGTGAGAAATAACGTTCGACGTAATACTGCAACACCGACAGCACGGTGGTGATGACCAGATACCACACAGCCGCCACCATCAGCAGCGGGATCACCTGCTGTGTACGGTTGTAAATCACCTGCACGGTGTAAAACAGTTCCGGCATCGACAGCACATAAACAATCGATGTGCCTTTTGCGAGGCTGATCACTTCGTTAAAACCGGTCGGGATAATCGCCCGCAACGCCTGCGGCAGAATAATGCGAAACGTGCGGCGGTAACCAGGCAGGCCGAGAGCCGCCGCGGCTTCGTGCTGGCCGTGTTCCACCCCTAAAATGCCGCCACGGATGATCTCGGCGGTGTAGGCCGACTGCACCAGCGACAGACCGAGTACCGCGACGGAGAACTGATCAAGCAGATCGACAGTCGGGTGGCTGAAAAACTCAATCGAGGTAAAAGGAATACCGAACGACAGGCTGTCGTACAGATAGGAAAAGTTGTACAGAATGATCAACACCAGTAGCAGCGGCAGTGAACGGAACAGCCAGATATAGCCCCAGGCCAGCGCGTTCAGCAGGTAAGATTTCGACAGGCGGGCCAGCGCCAGCGCCGTGCCGAAGATAATGCCAAACAGCGTACCGAGCAGCGTCAGTAACAGCGTTTTCCCCAGCCCCTCAAGGATGACTGGCTCGAAAAACCACTGGCGGAACACCGACCACTCCCAGCGCGGATTGGTGGCAATCGACTGGACGATCACCAGCAGAATAAACAGCGAGAATACCGCCCCTACCAGCCGCAGCGGGTAACGGGCGGGCACGACTTTCAGTGGTGGCTCATCGTTATGGCGAAGAGGGAGTTCAGTCATATAACTTTCTCCGCCACATTCAGCGCCAGTGAGTGCGTCACCGGCAGCGCCTTGGTAAACGGCAATCTGCCGTCGTACGGCGGCAGTGAATAGATCACCGGATCCACGCGGGTATCAAACTGCGGCTGATAACCGTTGGAGAGATATAAACCGACGGCTTCGGGCTGGCGGAAACCAGTGGTCAGAAACAGCTGGCGGTAACCTTGTGCCAGCGCCCGCTGTTCCAGCTCAATCAGGATTTTCTGTGCCAGACCCTGACGGCGCAGGGTGCGGTCGGTCCAGATGCGTTTGAGTTCAGCGGTCCCGGCGTCATAGCGTTTGAATGCGCCCATCGCAATGGGCACTCCCTCACGCAATAACACAATAAACACGCCGTCCGGCGGGGCGTAATAGCTCAGCGGCTCCTCTTCCTGTTCGCCAAAATAGTCACCGTAACGGGCGCGGTATTCGCCAAACAAGCCGTCGATCACCGGGGCGATCAGCGGGTCATCCGGCAGGGTTTGAATGAAAATATCCTGGCTCATGGTCGGCTCCTGCTGAGCGTGATGGTTAGTCGCCGAGACCCGGCGGGTTGATTTCAGAGTGGTCGATCTTCTCGACGCTCTCGCCCCAGCGGTCCAGCACTTTCAGATAGCTGCCGCTGGCGATCGCGCTGTTAAGCGAGGCCTGCACCGCGTCCACCAGTCCGTTGCCTTTTTTCAGCGTTACGGCGATGTTGGCAGTTTTCGGCCAGCCACCGGCGACGGTACCAACCAGCACGGTTTTGCCGGTCAGCAGCGCTTTATAAGCGCCGGTGACATTCGGTCCGAAGGTGGCGTCAGCGCGGCCAGACTGAATCGCCAGCGTCGCAGCGGCGTCATCGGTCACGTATTGCGGCTGGAAGGGCGCTAAACCTTTGGCTTGGTTCTCTTTATCCCAGGCCAGCAGAATGGCTTCCTGATTGGTGCCGGAGCCGACGATGATTTTCTTACCGGCGATATCCGGTGCAGAGGTGATGGATTTAATTTTGCTGCCAGTTTTCACGTAGAAGCCCAGCGTATCCTGGCGATAAGTGGCGAAATCGAATTTGGTTTTGCGCTCTTTGGTGACGGTAATGTTGTAAATGGCGGCGTCATATTTGCCGGACGTCACCCCAAGCGGCCAGTCTTCCCACGAGGCGGGAACCACTTTAAGTTTAAGCCCCAGGCCGTCAGCCACCAGACGGGCGATGTCCGCCTCACTGCCGATCACCGTTTTATTGTCACGGGCAAACAGCCCGAAAGGCGGTGCGCTGCCTAAAACGGCCAGCGCCACGGTCAGTGTACCGGGTTCCACAAACTTAAAATTGGCCGGAATCTTTGCCGCCGCTTCTGCACTCTTTGGTGTGTTAATCGGCGTTTCATTGGCGATCAGGTCAATGCCCGGTGCGGCATTCGCCAACCCGGAGAAAAGGACCACGGCGGCCACGGCGGTTAATTTAGCTAATTTAGCGCTATGCATCATTTTTGTTATTATCCCTTATATTCTATTTGTATAGGTTTATGCCGGTGTTGAATTCACTATTCCCGAGCGCTGCCGGGATGTAAAACAACAAAATTAAATAACTAAACTGATAAAATAGAAATAAAACGCCGGATTTTAAAATAGCAAAAAATGCCCGTCCGACGCGGGAAGTAACCGGACGGACAGGCATTGATTTGATGGAGAATAGATTACTTCGAGGTCAGTTCATTCAGCGCTTTTTCCGCTAATTGCTGGAAATAGACGGCCGCCGGGTATATGGCTTTTTCATTCGGATTAAATTTAGGGTGATGTAAGCCGAATTCGCTGGCCGAACCGATGCTGACAAACGCGCCGGGCACATGATGCAGATAATGTGCGAAGTCTTCGCCGCCCATTTGTGGCTCAGAAAGTTCCACGTTGTAACCCGCCTCACGGGCAGCTTCGCTGGCAAATTCGGCCCAGCGCGGCGTGTTGACGACTGCTGGCGGGCCGGGGAACCAGAACAGTTCGGCTTCGGCCCCCAGTGCCTGGGCGACGCCGCCGATGACTTGACGAATTTTTTCCGGCACCTGTTCGCGGATTTCTGCATTGTGGGTGCGCACCGTGCCTTCGAGGAACACCTCCTGCGGCAGCACGTTCCAGGTATTGCCGCCCTCAATACGGGTCACACTGACCACCACCGACTCTTTGGTGCTGAAGTGGCGGCTGACCAGCGTTTGCAGGGCGGTGACAATGTGGCTGGCGGTGACAATGCTGTCCACGCCATCTTCCGGGTGCGCGGCGTGCGCGCCTTTGCCGGTTATGGTTATCTGGAAGCGGTCAACGTTAGCGTAGAATGCGCCACCCTTGGTCGAGAAGGTGCCGACCGGCAGTTGCGGGGCATTGTGCAGACCAAAAATCGCATCCACGTTGCTGAGCGCACCGGCTTCAATCAGTTGTAATGCACCGTTAAAGCGCTCTTCGGCGGGCTGGAAGAACAACCGCACGCGGCCCTTAAGCTCCGCCTCCCGCGCTTTTAGCAGGTAAGCCGCGCCGAGAACTACCGAGGTGTGAAAATCATGGCCGCAGGCGTGCATCACGCCCGGCTGTTGCGAACTGAACGGCACACCGGAAATTTCGTTAATCGGCAGGGCGTCAATATCCCCGCGCAGCGCCACCAGCGGGCCTTCCTGCGGGCCAATTTCAGCCACCACGCCGGTCTTCAGACCGAGATCCAAAATGCGGATCCCGGCGTCATTCAGCCAGCCGGTGATGCGCTGAGTGGTCGCGAACTCGTGGTTGGAGAGCTCCGGGTTTTGATGCAGTTCACGGCGATGGGCGATCAACCGCGCCTCAAGGGAGGCGGGCGTGTTGGACGCGGATTCGCGTGTTTCATCAGCAGAGTGAAGGCTCATAGTGTTTACGTCCTATTTTATTAATTAGCAGGAGATCGAATGCTCGGTGTAATCCTGAACGTTTTTCCCCGCTTTACTAAATATCCTCTGGTTATCAATTATATCTTTTTGAGTTTATTGTCCTGATCTTCATTAGCGAATTAATGACATTAGAATGACGGTTTTTATATTTAGGTGCGGGTGAAAACTATCGCATTCTTTTCACAGTGAATCACTGAACTGAATATAGGAAGCCCGATCATGAGCCAATCAAATCTGTCTGTCCCGAAAGCGACAAATAAAAAAAGTATAAAACTGGGCCTGATGCTGCATGGCGCCGGTGGTCATATGAATTCATGGCGACATGAAAAAGCGCCGGCGGATGCCAGCGTGAATTTCCCTTATTTCCGCGAACTGGCGCTGAAGGCCGAAGCCGCTAATTTCGACTTTCTGTTTGTGGCAGACGGGCTGCACATCAACGAAAAATCCCTGCCGCATTTCCTTAACCGGTTTGAACCGGTGGCGCTGCTGTCGGCGCTGGCCTCGGTGACGCACCGTATCGGCCTCGCGGGGACGATTTCCACCTCCTACAGCGACCCGTTCACCGTGGCGCGCCAGCTGGCGAGTATCGACAATATCAGTAATGGGCGTGCAGGCTGGAACGTAGTGACCTCGCCGCTGGCGGGGTCGGCGAAGAACTTCGGTAAAGACCACCCGGAGCACGCGCTGCGCTATCAGATTGCTGAAGAGTACATCAGCGTGGTGCAGGGGTTGTGGGACTCATGGGAAGACGATGCCTTTATCCGTGACCGTGAAAGCGGAGTATTTTTCGATGCCGCCAAGCTGCACAAGCTGAACCATCAGGGGCAGTTTTTCTCGGTGGAGGGGCCGCTGAATATCAAGCGTTCGCAACAAGGCCAGCCGGTGATTTTCCAGGCTGGTGCTTCTGAGGCGGGCATCGCGCTGGCGGGGAAATCTGCCGACGCGGTTTTTACCAACGCCCGCACGCTGGAAGAAGCCAAAGAGTATTCGTCCAAACTCCAGACGCAGGTGGCGAAAAATGGCCGTCAACCGGTGGGGATTTTCCCCGGTATCAGCCCGATTGTCGGTGCGACCGAAGCCGAGGCCGAAGCCAAATATCAGACACTGCTGTCGCTGATTTCCGTTGACGATGCGCTGGCGTATCTCGGGCGTTTCTTCGACCATCACGACTTCTCGCAGTATCCGCTGGATGCGCCGTTCCCAGACGTCGGCGATCTCGGCCAGAACACCTTCCGCTCGACCACCGATCAGATCAAGCGACTGGCGAAAGAGCATAACCTGACGCTGCGCGACGTGGCCTTTCAGACTACGCTGCCAAAAGGCGAATTTTTCGGCACGCCGGAGCAGGTGGCCGACACCTTTATCCGTTGGGTCGAAGAGGGCGGTGCCAGCGGTTTTATCATTAGCGGCCCTGTGCTGCCTGAAGCGCTGGAGGACATCACGCGTTTAGTGCTGCCGGTACTGGCTGAACGCGGATACTGGCATCCGGCGACGGAGAGTCAAACCCTGCGTGAGCGCTTAGACATTCCTTATAAACATAACCGCTATTCTCACAAGAATGAAATACGCCAAAAGGTGGCAGTTGGTTAATTCTATGTTAATAAGTTTTTCTTATATTTCCCGATGCTATTGATATGAGTTTTTGTTCGTAGTGCCGTTTTCTGGCCTGTGTAATTCTCTGCTTTACAAGATAAAAAAGTCCGCAGGTCGCTGGCCTGCGGGTCCCCCTTTCTGCCAATTTGGCGGTTCCTGATAAGGAAAACACATGGCCCGTAACGCACGTTCTTTGTCTTCACTTTCCGCGCTGACCCTGCTGGTACTTAGCAGCGTCACCACCTTTGCCGCCCACGCTGACCAACTGTCGGACATCAAAAAAGCCGGTGTGATTAACGTCGCGACGTTTGACTCCAATCCGCCGTTCGGTTCCGTCGATGCCAAAACCCATGACATCGTGGGCTACGACGTTGATTTCGCTAAAGCGCTGGCAAAATCCCTGGGCGTGAAGCTCAAACTGGTGCCAACTAACCCTGCGAACCGCATCCCGCTGTTGCAGTCCGGCAAAGCCGACATCATCGTTGCGGATATCACTATCACGCCGGAACGCGCCAAAGTGGTGGATTTCTCCGTACCTTATTTCGTGACCGGCCAGCAGTTCCTGGTACCGGCCGGTTCGCCTGACAAACTGGACGCCTACGCCACGGCGCGCATCGGCGCAGTCAAAGGCACCACCGGCGAGCAGGAGCTACACAGCCGTTTTCCGCAGTCCCGTGTGCTGGCGTATGACGATATTCCGCTGGCGCTTTCCGCCTTGCGTAACGGTAACGTGCAGGCCATCACTCAGGACAGCACCATTCTGGCCGGTTTGCTCGATGGTGCGCCGGACAAAGCCAAGTACAAAGTCTTACCTGAATTGCTGAGCAAAGAAGAGATCGGCGTCGGGGTGAAAAAAGGCGAATCCAGCCTGCTGAAAGCGGTGAACGACGAGTTGCTGAATCTGGAAAAAACCGGCGACGCAACCAAGATTTATAACGTCTGGTTCGGACCACAGACCAAATCACCGCAACCGCGTTTGTTTAAGATCGAAGCAAAATAATCAGGCAGGCCCTTATGCAGCAACCCTCTTCAACAACCGCAGACTCGTCTGCGGTTTTTTCACATCCAGAGTCTCACGGCAAACCGGTCGCCGTGGAGTTTCGTCAGGTCAGTAAATCTTTTGGCCCGCATCAGGTGATCCGCCATGTCGATCTGCGTGTCGCCGCCGGTGAAGTGGTGGCGATTTGCGGGCCGTCAGGCTCGGGGAAATCGACGCTGATCCGGCTGATCAATCATCTCGAAACGCTCAGCGCCGGTGAGATTTTACTCCACAACCAGCCAACGGCCGGGCTGAGCGGCAGGGCGTTGCGCGAATTGCGCACCCACATCGGCTTCGTGTTTCAGCAGTTCAATCTTTACGCTCATCTGGACGCGCTGGATAACGTCAGCCTCGCGCTGGTAAAGGTGCACGGCTGGAAGCAGGCGCAGGCACGGGAAAAGGCCCGCGAACTGCTGGAACGCGTAGGGCTGGCGGACCGCGCGCACCACTTTCCCTCGCAGCTTTCCGGCGGCCAGCAGCAACGGGTGGCCATCGCCCGCGCGCTGGTGACCGACCCGAAAATTATCCTGTTCGATGAGCCGACCTCGGCGCTGGACCCTGAAATGATTGGTGAAGTGCTGCTGGTGATGCAGGCGCTGGCTCACAGCGGTATCACCATGATTGTGGTCACTCATGAGATGAGTTTTGCCCGCGAAATTGCTGACCGCGTAGTGTTTATGGACGGCGGCGAAATTCTGGAACAGGCCGACCCCGAAAGCTTCTTCACCCGTCCGGCGCATCCGCGTGCACAGCGTTTCCTGCAAAAAGTGTTGTTTCCGTTGCAGGCGGCCGCCGGGAGGGAGAGCTGATGGCGTGGCATCTTGACTGGGCAGGGGTTTTAACCGGCCAGCCGTTGCAGTGGATCATCTCCGGTTTCCTCACCACGCTCTACGTAACGATCGCCGCAAGCCTGCTCGCGACCTTACTGACGCTGCTGTTGCTGGCACTGCGTTTAGCGCCGGGGCGGGTGGGGCGCTGCATTGTGGCGGCGTATGTATCAATATTTCGCAATACGCCATTGCTGGTACAGCTGCTGTTCTGGTACTTCGCGGCTTACGGCGCACTGCCGCAGGGGTTGCGGTTATACATCGGCGATGTGCATCCGTGGGCGGTTTTACCGGTCAACGTCTCGTGGCTGACGCCCGAGTTTCTCTGCGCTGCCTGGGGGCTGGCGCTGTTCAGCGCGGCATTTCTGCTCGAAGAGGTGCAGGCCGGGCTGAATTCGGTGCCTCACGGTCAGACCGAAGCGGCGGTGTCACAGGGCTTTAGCCGCTGGGCGATGCTGCGCCACGTTTTACTGCCACAAGGGCTGATTAACGCCTGGCAGCCGATCACCGGCCAGTATCTCAACCTGATGAAGCTCTCGTCTCTGGCGACCGGCATTGGTTTCTCCGAACTCACCTACCAGATAAGCCAGATAGAGAGCTATAACGCCCATGCGCTGGAGGGCTTTGCCGTCGGCACCCTGCTCTATCTGCTGCTCGGACTGGTGATGGGCTGGCTGCTGATTGCACTGGGGCCGAAGCGTCCGGACCAGCGTCAGCCGCTGCTGCTGGCTGTCGTGAAAGCGCAGGGAGACGGGCATGGAATTTGATTACTCGGTACTGCACGATAATTTTACCTACCTGCTGTGGGGAAGAGTCGCCGACGGTGAGCCGGGCGGCGTACTGCTGACGCTGATCATGGCGCTGTCTGCCGGGGCGATTGCGCTGGTTCTCGGCGTGCTGATGGCGGCGCTGGCGTGGCGGTTTGGTGGCTGGACGCGCCGGTTGCTGTTCCTCTGGGCCGATTTTATCCGCGGCATTCCGCTGATTTTTGTGATCTTCTGGCTCTACTTCCTGCTGCCCGTCGTCTTTGGCAGTTCGATGCCGGGCGCGCTGACGGTGATCCTGGCGCTCGCGTGGTTCACGTCGGCGGCGGTTATGCACTCAACGCTGGCCGGGCTGGAGTCCTTACCCACCGGGCAAAGCGAGGCGGGGCTGGCTTCGGGCTTCAGCCAGTGGCAGGTGCTGCGCCTGTTGCTGCTGCCTCAGGCATGGCCGAACCTGCTGCCCTCGTATCTGGGACTGCTGATTTCGCTGCTTAAAGACACGTCGCTGGCGTTTATTGTCAATGTGCCGGAGCTGACTACCGTGGCCGGGCAGGTTAACAACCGCGTGCAGATCTATCCGGCGGAAATTTTCCTGTTTATTGGCCTCATCTACTACCTGTTGTGCGCCACGCTGGCGGGAATAGCCGGGAAATGGATGAAGGGAAAAGTGGCGAAAGCGTTGTAGTATGCAGGTGCCAAACACAGGGTGAATCAGGGAGAAAAGAGTGAGAATTCAGAAACGCGGGATGGGGTATATCGCTATTGTTGTCGATGATTACGACCGGGCCATCAGCTATTACACCGAGCAGCTCGGTTTCACGCTGATAGAAGATACGCCGCAGGAGGGCAAACGCTGGGTGGTAGTGGCGCCCACGCCTGAAAGCGAATGTCATCTGTTGCTGGCGCGGGCATCGACCGCCGCGCAGGAGACTTTTATTGGTGATCAGTGCGGCGGGCGGGTGTTCCTGTTCCTGCACACGGACGATTTCTGGCGCGATTACCATGCGATGAAAGACAAAGGCGTGCATTTCAGTGAAGAGCCGCGTGAGGAAGAGTATGGCACCGTCGTGGTGTTCGAAGACCTCTACGGTAACCGCTGGGATTTGTATCAGAATGTGCATGCTGTTCAGTCGTAATATCAGGGCGGGTGTGGCCTGAGGTCGGGCTGCCCCATTTATTGCGCTGAATTTTTCTGTTCTATGCGACAAAAGACTTTGCAAAACAGGGATGTTTTTACCATTCTTAGTTCAGGCCCCGTCCTCTCCTCATAGCTGGAACTATCTTGCAAAACATCAGAGTCACCGTGCAGCAGGCGTTGGATCGCACTAAGTGGTATCACAAACGACGTTCCAACCGTGTGCTGTTCTGGCGTGAAATCACCCCTCTGGCGATACCAATATTTTTCGAAAATTTGTGCGTATTGCTGATGGGTGTCCTCAGTACGTTTCTGGTCAGCTGGCTGGGCAAGGAGGCGATGGCGGGGGTCGGGCTGGCCGACAGTTTCAACATGGTGATCATCGCGTTCTTCGCAGCGATTGATCTCGGTACCACCGTGGTGGTGGCTTTTAGCCTCGGAAAGCTCAACCGCAAACGGGCACGCGCTGCGGCCCGCCAGTCGCTGGTACTGATGACCGGCTTTGCATTTTTGCTGGCGCTCGGTATTGAGTTCGCCGGGACGCACATTATCGATTTGATTGCCGGCAGCGCCGAGCCGCGGGTCAAAGCTTTAGCCTTTAACTATCTCACCATTACCGCCTGGAGCTATCCGGCTGCTGCTATTGCACTCATCGGCTGTGGTGCATTGCGCGGGGCGGGCAACACCAAAATTCCGATGCTGATCAACGGCGGCATGAACATCCTCAATATCATGATCAGCAGCGTGCTGATTTATGGCTGTTTTGGCTGGAGCGGACTGGGTTTCACCGGTGCCGGTCTCGGGCTGACCATCGCCCGCTACATCGGCGCGGCGGTGGTGATTTATGTGCTGATGATAGGCTTTAACCCCGCATTACGTATTCCTCTGAAGAGCTATTTTAAACCGCTCAATACCGGCATTCTGATGGAAGTGCTGAGCATCGGCGTACCCGCCAGTATTGAGTCGGTGCTGTTTAACAGCGGGAAGTTGCTGACGCAGATTTTCGTGGCAGGCATGGGCACCGATGTTATTGCTGGTAATTTTATCGCCGCGTCCATCGCATCCCTGATTAACCTGCCGGGGAACGCCCTGGGCTCGACGTCGACCATTATTGTCGGCACGCGGCTGGGCAAAGGGCAGATGGCGCAGGCCGAGCATCAACTCAAGCATATCTTCTGGCTCTCAACGATTGGGCTGTGTGCGCTGTCGCTGCTGTCGGTTCCGCTGGCCGGGGTCCTGGCGTCGTTTTACACCCAAGAGGATGACGTTATTCACGTGGTGAAAGTGCTGGTGTGGCTTAACGCCGCGTTTATGCCTTTTTGGGCCGCGTCGTGGGTGCTGCCAGCCGGGCTGAAAGGGGCGCGCGATGCCAAATTCACCATGTGGGTATCGCTGCTGAGTATGTGGGGCGGGCGTATCGTCGCCGGATATCTTCTGGGCGTGGTGCTGGGTTTTGGCGTGGTGGGGATCTGGCTCGGTATGTGCCTCGACTGGATCATCCGCGGTGCCTTCTTCTACTGGCGTCTGGCCAGTGGCAAGTGGCTGTGGAAATATCGCTAAGTGCATCACGGCAAAAAGCCCGCCGGCGTGTCTCCGGCAGGCTTTTTTGATCATGCACAGGCAATACGGGCTCCGGTCAGAATGCTGTCTCCAGTGTCTCCAGCACGTTGTAATTTTCATCGATCAGCAAAAGTGCTTTCCACTTGTCGAAGGTCAGACAGGGGTGAGAGGTGCTGAACACCAGAATATCCCCCACCTGCACGTCGGCCTCAGGAGCCAGTGCCAGCATCGCGTGCTGGTCCATAATGCCCGTGGTTTTGATGCCTTTCGCCACCAGCGGGAGTGCTTTACCCTGACGGTAATGTGCTACCGGCTGCGGCAAACCTGCATCGAAGGCGCTGTCGCGCTTGCCGAAGTTCACAATGGCGCGGCCACTTTCCGGCACTGATTGCACCATCGCCACCAGCTCCAGTGCGGAAACCAAATCACCACCTAAATCACAGGCTACGCGGTCTCGGGCCATCAGGTCCTCCTGTGCCTGCTGATAAATGCCTGCGTCGTGGGTGATGTAGCAGCCGGGGCGTATCACCACGCGGCAGTTTGCCGGTTTTTGTGCTTCAAGCCAGACGTTACACACCACGTCATACCAGACTGAGCCTGCGCCCGTGAGAATAAATTCCCCTTCGACATAACGCTCAAGCTGGCAGGCAAGGGCTGCGGCATCGCGCAACAGCGCTTCCACTTTGGGCTGCGGATTTTCACCGTGCAGCACCCCTTCGTAAAGTTCAAGACCGCGTAAATGTAAGCCCGGCAAGTCTGAAACCTCTTCTGCCAGCCGCTGGGCCTGCGCGGCGGTACGGCAGCCGCATCGCCCGCCGGGTACGCCCAGTTCAATCAAAATATCCAGCCGCTGGTTCTGCGCGCTGAAAAATGCCGAAAGGTGTTTAGCGTTGGCAAGGCTGTCTACGCAGCAGAGGTAATCGACATCCTGATATTCATTTTTAAGCGCGGAAATCAGCTGCATATTTGCTTTGCCAACCAGCTGATTAACCATCAAAACCCGCTTCACGCCGCTTACCATCGCGATACTGGCCTGCCAGGCGCTGCCCACGCCAACGGCCCAGGCGCCGGCCCGCTGCTGTTGCTGGAAAATCCACGGCGTCATGGTGGTTTTGCCGTGGGGCGCCAGCGACACGCCACGGGCGTCGGCATAGCGTTGCATCCATTCAATGTTGTTTTTCAGAGCGGCTTTTTTGATCACGGCGGCGGGCAGGCAGACATCTTCATTCAGGATGTTGGCAGGGGAAAATAACGGGGCAGATTTGTGCGGAACGAGGTTACTTTCTTGGTATTTCATAACATAATTCCTTTCGTATTTTTTATCTTTCAGTATAAATATCAAACTTAATTTAATGAAAAATAAGTGTTTTTATTTTAATTTTCGGTTTTTGTGAATAAAAGTATCATATTTGCGTGCGCGTTTTGTGTAGTCTTCCACTGTTTTTCATCCTTGTAAATGGTTAAATTTAACCCAGAACACTATGGAGGGCAGGAACGTATGAAGTTTGATTATCTGTTCAGAAACGTTACGGTCATTGATGGCAGCGGAGGGGAGCAATACCGCGCTGATGTTGCAGTGCAGGGCGACCGTATCGCTGAAATCGCACCGACAATCAGCGGTCAGGCTACACATGAAATCGACGGTACCGGCCGCGTGCTGGCGCCGGGATTTATTGATGTGCATACGCACGACGACATCAATGTGATCCGGTTGCCGGAGTATTTGCCAAAAATCAGTCAGGGCATTACCACGGTGATTGTTGGCAACTGTGGTATCAGTGCGGCCACGGCGACCATAAAAGGTCGCGTGCCAGACCCGATGAATTTACTCGGTGAGGCGGAACACTTTATCTACCCGACGGTGAGCGCCTACGCTCAGGCCGTTGAGCGGGCCAGACCGGCGATCAACGTCGGTACGCTGATCGGCCACACTGCGCTGCGTAATAACCATATGGATGACCTGCTACGTACCGCGACGGCAGAAGAAATCATCGCGATGCGCGCAGAGCTCCGACTGGCGTTGCAGCAGGGCGCGCTGGGGCTGAGCACCGGCCTTGCGTATGCTTCGGCATTTCACTCTTCGACGGAAGAAGTGATGGCGCTGGCAGAGGAATTAGCGGCACAAAAGGGCATCTATACCACCCACCTGCGTTCCGAGTTCGAGCCGATTCTGGAGGCACTCGACGAGGCGTTTCGCATTGGTCGTCACGGTAACGTGCCGGTGGTGGTGTCCCACCATAAATGTGCCGGGGCGAAGAACTGGGGCCGCACGGTAGAAACGCTGAAGCTGTTCGATAAAGTGCGTGAACAGCAGGATGTTTCCTGCGATTGCTACCCGTATTCGGCCAGCTCTTCTACGCTGGACCTCAAACAAATCACCGACGAGTTTGAAATAGTCATCACCTGGTCAGAACCGCATCCTGAAGTGGCCGGGCAGTCTTTAAAGCAAATTGCGCAAAGCTGGTCGATGTCACTTCACGAAGCGGGAAAATTACTGAGGCCCGCCGGAGCAATTTACTACAACATGGATGAGCGCGATGTCCGGCGCGTGTTGAGTTACCCGGTCACGATGGTGGGTTCCGACGGACTGCCAAACGACCCGATGCCGCATCCGCGTCTGTGGGGCGCATTCCCCCGGGTGCTGGGCCATTACAGCCGCGACGAGAAACTTTTCCCGCTGACGGTGGCGGTTCACAAGATGACGGGCATGTCAGCAGCGCGTTTTCAGCTTCCCGAACGCGGGCTGGTCAGGGTGGGTTATTTCGCCGATCTGGTGATGTTCGACCCGCAAACTGTGCGCGATGTGGCCAGCTTTAGCGATCCCCAACAGCCTGCAGCGGGTATCGACGCGGTGCTGGTCAACGGCGTAATGAGCTATGGCCGGGATAAACAGGTTATCGGGCGCGCCGGGCGTTTTTTACGCCGGTAGAATTTTTGGGGAGCGCCAGGCGCTGCCCCTGAGCACGTATTTATACAATATGCACAAGGAGCAATGATGAGCATTAAACGTTATGGCGTTGGCGGGAGTACGGGAACGGGCGGGCAGTCACTGCCATTTGCGAAAGCCGTAGAGGCGGGTGGCTGGCTTTACGTTTCCGGGCAAACGCCGATGAAAGATGGTGAAGTGGTGGAAGGCGGCATTATCGAGCAGTCGCGCCTGGCGATCCAAAACTGCGTGGACATTATGGAGAGCGCAGGCTACACCCTGGCAGATGTGGTGCATGTGAAGGTGTTCCTGACCGACGCGCGTTACTTCCAGTCTTTTAACAAAGTGTTCAGTGAATTCTTCTCCGCTCATCCACCGGCCCGCGTCTGCTGTGTCGCTGACCTGGTGGTGGATTGCAAAGTGGAAGTGGACCTGACCTGTTATAACGCAGATCGCGTGAAGTAACTATTCCGTAATCAGGCCGGATGCTCTCTGCGTGCATCCGGCTTATTAAAAGATATTTATAAATAATTCAGGTGCGCTACGAACGTGCCAGCGGGCTTTCTTTGTCTTTTTTCAGGGAGCCATTGCAACTTAATTAATCTGGAAGTGAGCCATGAATAATTATTCTTTTCTTATTTGGTTTGCAATATATGCATGCGCCATGATCACACTGGGCTGGTATGTGTCACGTAATCAGAAAAATGGCGATGACTTTTTATTAGGGGGGCGTTCGTTACCCTTAATTTTAACGCTGGGCTCCACCGTGGGTACTATGGTTGGTACCGGGTCGAGCGTCGGCGCGGTGGGTTTCGGTTACACCAACGGCTGGGCGGGCATGCTGTACGGTCTGGGCGGTGCGGTAGGTATTCTGCTGCTGGCCTGGTTATTTGCGCCGGTGCGTAAAATGCGTTTTATGACCATGAGCGAAGAGATCTCTTATTATACCGGCGGTAATAAAATCATTAAAAACGTAGTGGCGATATTAATCTTTATCGCTTCTATTGGCTGGTTGGGGGCGCATATTCTTGGCGGCGGATTATATCTGGCGTGGGCAAGCGGTATTGATATTAATACGGCGAAAATTGTTATTGCAGCGGCCTTTGTCGTTTACGTCGGTATTGGTGGTTATTCTGCGGTGGTATGGATTGATACCGTGCAGTCGTTAATTCTGTTTATCGGTTTTATCCTGATGGCAGCGCTTGCGGTTAATCACGTTGGCGGTTGGAGCCACATCCAGCAGGCCGTTGACCCGGCAAAACAAAGCCTGTTTGGGGTGGATAAGCTCGGCATCCTGCCTGCTTTTTCGCTGGCAATGGTAATTGGCGTCGGGGTACTGGCCACGCCTTCCTACCGCCAGCGTATCTATTCCGCCAAAAACGTGGGCACGGTGCGTAAATCCTTTGTGATCACCGGTTTGCTCTATCTGGGCTTCTCCTTTCTGCCCGCGATTATTGGCATGGCCGCCTATACCATGAACCCGGCACTGGCAAACAGCGGCTTTGCCTTTCTGTTCGCCACCCAGGTTCTGCCGCCGGTGCTGGGGATGGCAGTGCTGATTGCGGGAATGTCAGCCAACATGTCTTCGGGCAGTTCTGACGCGATTGCCGCCGTCTCTATCATGCTGCGCGACCTTTACACTCTGATCACCGGTCATATGCCTGCACCGGAAAAGGCGATCCGCATGTCGCGCATCTCCCTCGTGCTGGTGATCGGGCTGGCGCTGATATTCGCGCTGACCTCCAACGACATCATCAGCTATATCACCAAAATGATATCGATGATCATGTCCGGCCTGTTCATCTGCTCAATACTGGGGCGTTTCTGGATACGATTTAACTGGCAGGGCGCGATGGCTGCACTGATTGGTGGTGCCGGGACTTCGATGGCGATGCTGGCAAACAACAGCTGGATGAGCTTCTGGGGTAACCCGGTGTTGCCGTCGGTGCTGGTGAGTCTGGGCTGCGCGCTGGTTGTGACGCTGGTCACGCCGGCCAGCAAAATGAGCCGTGAAGCGGCGCTGGAGATGATCACCCGTGAACGCGAAAGCCAGCCTGAGCCGGTACCGGTGCCGTTGGGCAAACGCGCAACCGGTAACGCACGATGAGCGGGGATTATATTGCCATCGACTGGGGATCCTCGCATCTGCGCGCCTGGTTATACCGGAGCGGACAGTGCGCGGATAGCCTGCAACTGCCTTACGGCGTCAGCCGTCTGGTGGATCAAACCGCCCGAGACGTGTTCGGGCTATATATCCAGCCGTGGCGCGGTAACGACGCCCTTCCAGTGGTAATGGCAGGCATGGTCGGCAGCGATGCAGGCTGGCAAACGGTGCCTTATCTGGCTTGCCCGGTGTCGTTACAGGCACTGAGCGCACAGCTTTTTGAGGTCGCCCCGCAGGTCTGGATTGTGCCGGGTTTGAATACGCCACACAACGTCATGCGTGGTGAAGAGACGCAGTTGCTTGGCGCAATGCAGCTGATACCTGACACCTGTTACGTTCTGCCGGGGACGCACAGCAAATGGGTGCAGGTGGCAGAGGGCGCGGTTAGCGGATTTACCACGGCGATGACGGGCGAGCTGCATCACTTGCTGATGCAGTATTCGCTGATTGGCAGAGGGCTACCGCCGCAACAAGACGATAGCCAGGCGTTTCAGGCCGGCCTGCAGCGCGGGCTGGAATCACCAGCGTTAGTTAACCGGCTGTTTGAGGCGCGTGCGCGGCGGGTGCTGGGTGAAGTGGCTCCGGGATCCGTCAGCGACTGGCTGTCCGGGCTGCTTATTGGTGCGGAAGTGATGGCAATGTGCAGCGAGTTATCCGTCAGTAAGGTCACTCTGGTAGGCAACGAATCGCTGTGCCGTCGTTACTGGCTGGCCTGTGAACAGGCGGGCGTAACGGTTAATGAAATTGCGGGTGACGCCGCTTTCCAGCAGGGAATAAGGAGCATTCTTGATGCAAGACGCTAAACTTTTGGTCGCGATTTTGCGCGGCATTTATCCCCACGAGGCCAGTGACCACGTCGGCGCGCTGATTGAAGAGGGTTTCCGCTACATCGAGATCCCGCTGAACTCGCCGCAATGGCAGAAAAGTATCGCTGAAATGGTCATCCGTTACGGTGACTCAGCGTGCATCGGAGTGGGAACCGTGCTGAAGGTTGAACAGGTCGATTTTCTGGCGCAGATCGGGGCAAAGCTGGTGGTGACACCGAATACGCAGCCCGCGGTGATCCGCCGGGCAGTGGATGCCGGGATGCGGGTATGTGCCGGTTGCGCCACCGCTACCGAAGCGTTTACCGCGCTGGAAGCCGGGGCGCAGTGGCTGAAGATTTTCCCCTCGGCGGCATTTGGCCCGGCGTACATTTCCGCCCTGAAGGCGGTGTTACCGCCACAAGTTCCGGTGCTGGCGGTGGGGGGCGTTACTCCGGAAAACCTGGCGGAATATTTACGCGCCGGTTGTGCCGGAGCAGGGCTCGGTGGCGATCTGTACCGTGCCGGTCAGGATGTCGAAACCACACGCGTTCAGGCGCGGCGGTTTATGGCAGCATGGCGGAGTTAAAACCACGCTAAGCAGACATCATCTTTCCCTAATCCCCCAGCGGCTGGCGGTCCGCGCCACCCCGGTGGCCGTCAAGCGCCAGCTTAATGCGCCTCAGCCGGTCTTTTGCCTGCGTTTTATTGGCCATCGCCAGTTCGGTGGCCAGCACATCAATCATCGCCAGCATGGCGTAGCGTGAAGTGCTCGGCTTAAAGATGTAGTCATTTTCCCGCACAATCAGCGGCAGTACGATATCGGCATTGGCCGCCAAGGGTGAATCCTGCGTGGTAATGGCGATGACTTTAGCCCCGTACTGGCGAGCTATCGCCACGCTTTCAATGATTTCCGGCGTGTAACCCCCCAGCGAGAGCGCAAGTACCACATCGTTTGGTGCGACCGCTGAGCACATCATACGCACCAGCAGGCCATCGCTCTGGCTCACCACTGGCAGGCCAAGGCGGAACAGGCGGTACTGGACTTCCTGAGCGCAAATCGTTGAGCCACCGCCCATCCCGATCGCCAGAATTTGTCGGGCATTGCTGAGCCAGCCGACGACTTTTTTGAGTGAGTCGGGATTAAGGGCGCGGCGGTTGATGTCCAGCACGTTAATGATCGTTTCGTAGATCCCCTGAACGCCGTCCAGATCCGGCACATCCAGAATAAAACGCTGACCCACGGCCAGAGACTGGGCGAGTTTTACTTTCAGTTCACGCACGTCTTTGCAGCCTATAGCGCGGGCAAAACGGGTGATCGACGCCTGGCTTGTCCCGGTAAGATGCGCCATTTCTGCAATCGGCAACGTGGAGGAGAACTGCACGTCATCCAGAATAAATTGAGCGATGCGCTTTTCGGTAGCGGTGAGCTCCACAAAGCGGTCGGTGATGCAGGAAATAATGTCGATGGAGAAGGCCATTACGCGTCTCTGAATGGGTAAGTGAATAGCTGATACTTTGTACCATAAATACGTACACTGGAGTATGGCGGTTGCCAGAAAGGGAACACACGCTAAGTACAACGCCGGTGGAGGAAGGAGAGGGTAACGCGATAATGCAAAAAGCCCGCCTAAGTTTCCTTAAGCGGGCTTTTCTAATATGGCTCCTCTGACTGGACTCGAACCAGTGACATACGGATTAACAGTCCGCCGTTCTACCGACTGAACTACAGAGGAATTGTCTGAACGGGGCGCATGATATCCAGAGCCCAGCGGGGTGTCAACGCTAAATTCACACTATCTGGCTGACTGCTCACCAACTGAGCGAAAAGAGCAGAAATACCCCTTCTGGTTCGCGTAAAAAACCTTATGGTGCTGAATTAACAGTCGCAGGGATGGTTACGGTGCAGCCTTGCCAAAGGGTCTTGTTTATAAAAACGGGTAAAATGACCATAAACCAGAGGAAAACGGTTAGAAAGCAGTTCCGGTGCACTGAAAAAGTATTCGGACAACACGGCGAAGCACTCCGCGGCATCGCTGGCGGCATACGCGTCCATACTGGCCGCTTCTTCGCCTACCATATCGATTTCGTCCTGCAAGTTTTCCATCGCGGCGTGCAGATCGTGCTCCCATGCCACCACGTCGCGCAGCGCGATAGGCGGTATGCCACTCACTTCACCCCCGTTGCGGAGATCCAACTTGTGGGCCGCTTCGTGAATAATCAGGTTAAAGCCGGAGGTATCAAAAGAGTCTTCAATATCCTGCCAGTTAAGTACGATAGGTCCCTGATCCCAGCTCTGCCCTGCGTGGATTTGTGAACCGGCGTGAACCAGCCCGTTTTGATCCTGCCAGGGAGAATCGACGACAAACGGCGTCGGATAGAGAAGAATTTCATGGAAGCCGTCAAGCCACTCAGCTCCAAGTTCCAGCACCGGTAGCGCAAACAGCAGGGCAATCCGTGCCTGCATCTGCTCATTGAGAACGATCCCTTGCAGCGGAACTAACCGCTTTTGATGTAACAGCTGGCTGGCAATGTGCACCAGACGCTTTTGCTCCTGATCATTCAATGACGCAAAAAGCGGGATATTCAGCGCGTCTTGCCACGCTTCCCACTTGTCTGCCTGGAGGTCATTTGTTTTCCACGGCCACTTAATCATCGGATTGCTCGCACAGAGATCATTTGAACTGCTCGCTGGGGTGAACGGTAAACTTGCCGCAAAAGGGGGTCACTTTACAACCCTCATTACCAGAGATGACAAAATTGCGGAACCTTATTATCGCGTAACTGGTTGAACTTTTTAGAGATTGTTTCGCGTTCAAACGGTTTTTTCTGCGCCACTATTCAAGCACTTACCGCAACAAATGTCTGTGACCAAAACCACGTTGAGACAATTCTGGCAGAACAGGGTGCAACTTTTGCACACATGAAACGCTGATAATAGACTAAAAAGTATCATTTGATATTTAAGCATTACTATTTTTTATAATAGGTAATTATATTTGAAATTAATTCTGCTAGCGGGTATTTTCGAATAATATAAAGTGCCTATGTACGGTAAAATGAGTTTGCTGACTTTTAATCCATAAAAAGGACATTAATGGTATTCGCTATGTTCAAACTTTCCGTTTGTATTCTGACATTTAATTCATCACGATTATTACGCGAGGTGCTTCCCCCTTTATTACGTCTGGCTGATGAAATGATTATTGTTGATTCAGGCAGCACTGACAGTACGCTGGATATTTGCCGGGAATTTGGCGTGACGCCGGTGTATCAACATTTTGTTACGCACAGTCAGCAGATGAATGATGCCATAGCACGTGCATCGCATGAGTGGGTGTTGTGTATGGATAGCGATGAGATCATGAATCACGAAATGGTCGAGGCTATTTTGAAGCTCAAGCAGAATGCCGAGCCAGTAGAGAGTGCAGCGTTTTGTTTTTCACGCCATTGGTTTGTTTTAAATCAACCGGTTAGGGTAATTTATCCGGTGTCATCTCCGGATTTTCCAGTCAGATTATTTAACAAAAACGTCGTGCATTTCAATAATATGCCGGTAGATGACTCAGCAGAAGGCTATTCGACCACGCATATTCTGCCCGGCGAGGTGCGCCATGATACGTTTTACTCGCTGCATGAAGTTTTTACTAAACTTAATGGATATACCACCCGTGTAGTCAATCATAAGGATATCCGGCCCTCTATTTCCCGTGGTTTTCTCAGTGCGTTCGGCGCTTTCTGGAAATGGTATGTTTTCAGCGGCGCATGGCGTGAGGGGAAAGTCGGTGTGGTGACAGGGCTTTATGCGACACTTTATAGTTTCCTCAAGTATTTTAAAGCTTGGTATAAGAAAGCGTAATAATATTTTTGGAAATTATATGGAAGTTTTAAATGCTTTTTATGGACCTTGCAAATAAGCGTGGATGGCGTATCTGATAAATATCACGCAGAAGTGCCATCCCCGGAGTATTTTACTTAATTGTTTCTATCAGAAACCCAGTTTGTCGTAACCTTTCCGGCGGTAGTTTACCGCCGAGATCCCCCAGAAGAGAATAAACAACGCCACGGCGGCGTAGCCCACGCTACCCATATTTTCATTCAGGCGGTCAATAGCCTGCCAGCCACCCTCATGCCAGTTGAATTTATCGGCCAGCAAGCCAAGGGCTTCCAGTCCGCCGATAAACAGAGCAATGACTACGCTGGTGGCCGTGATCGTCATATTGTAGTAGAGCTTGCGCACCGGTTTGTCGAAAGCCCATCCGTAAGCCCCGACCATGACAAAATTGTCCAGTGAGTCGATAAGCGCCATGCCGCTGGCGAACAGGGCGGGAAACACCATGATGCTCCAGACCGACATACCTGACGATGCGCCTGCTGCCGAGATGCCCAGCAGGCCGATCTCGGTGGCGGTATCAAAACCCAGGCCGAACAGGAAGCCGACCAGATACATCTGCCAGCTACGGTTGACCAGTCTGAAGGCAAAACGGAAAACTTTGGTCATCACACCACCCACCATCGCCTCTCCATGTTCTGTCTGACTAAATGACATACCGCGTTTTACCTGCCCGAAACGTCGCCAGACGTCGCGCAGGATGGCGGCATTAACGGCCGCCATCAGCAGTAAAAACAGGGCCGAAACCAACGTGCCAATCGTGCTGCCGTAGTCGTGGAGCCAGCCTATCTTGTCACCAAACAATAATGACGTAGCAGCAATCGCCGCGCAGGCAATCACCACAATGCTTGAGTGTCCAAGGGAAAAATAGGCCCCGACCGCCACCGGGCGCTGCCCCTGTTGCATCAGCTTGCGAGTGACATTATCGATGGCAGCAATATGGTCGGCATCGACCGCGTGGCGCAGCCCGTAACCGTAGGCCAGCAGGGCGGCAGCGATAAGCCCCGCGTGCTGGCTAAATAGGGCGAATGCCCAGACCCAAGCTACGACGTTGAGCACAACCAGCCCAAGCAGCAGCCAGAAAGCACGACGGTGCGTGTGAAAAAATGCGCGGTTAATCATGAGAATCCTTATGTGAATCTGATCTGATTGAAGACTGAATTCGGGCGCAGGCCACCATTGCCTGGCCTAATGCCAGCCCGCCGTCACCGGCAGGAATGACCTGAGGGGTGAGAACGTGGAGCGGGGCTAAATGTTTGAGAAGGCACTGACGCAGCAGCGCGTTGTGAATCACGCCACCTCCCAGTGCCACGGTTTGCAGGCCATGCTGGCGTGCGGCATGGTGGGCCATACTGGCGAAACCCTGCGCCAGCGCATCATGAAAGGCCCATGCGCGGGCAGGGCGCGGTGCCTGCCACTGAAGCCACTGTTGCCAGAAACCGGCCAGATCCAGAGTGAGTCTCTTTTCTGTTGGTAACAGACGCAGGGTGATGGGATGAGGCTGCCCCTTTGCCTGCCGGGCCAACGCCTCTAAACGGCAAGCTGCTTCGCCCTCCCAACTGAGTGTTTGCGGTGTGCAGCCAAGGGCAGCCGCGACCGCGTCAAACAATCGTCCGCAGGAGGAGGCCAGCGGCGCATTCACGCCAGCTGCGATGGCTTTTTCCAGCGGTTGCCACGGCTGGATTAACAACTCAGCGGCCTCGGGGTACTGCTGCCAGTCAGGCACAAAGCGCAGCCACTGTGCCAGCTGGTTACGCCACGGTTGTTGCGATGCGCGCTCGCCACCGGGCAGGGCCACAGCAGGCAGTCCGCCAAGATGTTCACAACGGAGATAGTCCACCAGCAAGCACTCTCCGCCCCAAAGTTCTCCCTTTTCACCGTAGCCGAGGCCATCGAGTGCCAGCCCGATGACCGCTCCGCCATGCAGCGGCCAGCGGTGTTCGGCCAGACAGGCGGCAATGTGCGCATGATGATGCAGCACTTCGGTTCGCGGTAATGCCTGCTGCTGCGCCCATTGGTGGCTGACATATCCCGGATGGGCATCACAGGCCAGTTGCTGTGGCGGGCAGTCAAACAGAAGAGATAAATGAAGGGCTGCCTGCTGCCACTGCGCGAAAATATCACTTTGCTCAAGCGACCCTATATGCGCGCTCAGCACCGCCTGTTTTCCATGGATGAGGCAGAAGGTGTTCTTGAGATCGCCCCCCAGAGCCAGTAAGGGGGGTTGTTCGGTAAATCCCGGAGGCAGATCAATTGCATCCGGCACAAAACCCCGTGCCCGGCGCAGCATCTCAGGCTCCCCGGTGGTAAAGCGCACCACGGAATCATCGGCGCGCTGTACAATATCCCTATCATGCAGCAGCCATAAATCGGCGATACAGGACAGGTGTGCCAGCGCCTGTTGATTGCTTAACGCAGGCGCGCAACCCGCCGCATTGCCGGAAGTCATGACCAGCGGGGACTTCATCTGCTGCATGATCACGTGCTGGAGCGGAGAGGAGGGCAGCATCAGCCCGACCTCATTCAGCCCCGGTGCTATCTTTTCGCAAAGCGGCGTGGCAGTGGCAGAAGGAACTAAAACGATGGGTGCTGCCGCGGATTGTAACAATGCCTGAACATCAAACAGCGGTGCTGTGTCCGTACATTCAGCCAGCCAGCGGGCGTCCGGTAACATGACGGCCAGAGGTTTAGCGGGGCGTATTTTCCGTTCACGCAAGCGGGTCACCGCCCGGAGTGAAGTGGCGTCGCAGGCCAGATGAAAACCGCCCAGAGCTTTTATCGCGACAATGCCTCCTTCGCGCAGCGTTTCGATGGCAAGCGATAAAGCGTCATCACCTTTTGCCAGTGGCACGCCGTCAGCATGGCTGGCAAATATCTGTGGCCCGCAGTCCGGACAGGCGACGGGCTGGGCGTGAAAACGCCGTTTCGCCGGATCGCTGTACTCTTTTGCACAGGCGTCGCACAGCGGAAAATCAGCCATCGTGGTGGCGGCGCGATCGTAAGGCATCCGCCGGATGATCGTGAAGCGCGGGCCGCAGTGGGTGCAGTTGAGAAAAGGATAGTGATAGCGACGGTCGTGCGGGTCATTCATTTCATGCAGGCAAGCCGGGCAGGTCGCGGCATCGGGCACCACCTGCGTGTTCATTTGTCCTGTCTGACTCTCCAGAATGTGAAACTGTTGTACAGGGCTGAGCCAGGAGAAGCTGCGCAGGCTGATGCTGTCGATGTGCGCCAGCGGCGGGCAGTGCTGATACATCTCGCGCAAAAATTCTTCGATATTCACCGGTTGCAGTAGCCGTATTTCTATGCCCTGACTGTCGTTGTGGACTTCCCCTTTAAGCTGTAAACGTTGGGCAAGCTGCCAGATGAAAGGGCGAAAACCGACGCCCTGGACTTTCCCGCTGACGCGAACCAACAAACCGGGATCAGACATAAACGTTCCTTCCAGAAGTACCTCCCCAAAAGGGGAGGTATACAACGTCAGCCGACAGCAACGACCGGGATCACATCTTCAACGGCGCTGCGCAGACGCGCTTTCATGTCGCTGTAGGATTGCTGGGCGTAGTTTTCGGCCCAGCGTTGATCGGCAATTTGCTCGACCTTCACTGCGCAATATTTGGTTTCCGGTGTTTTAGAGATCGGATCCAGATTTTCCTGCGTCAGTTCATTACAGGCACCGATCCACCATTGGTAGGTCATGTACACCGCACCAATGTTGATGCGCTCGTTATAGTTGGCTCGGGAAATGACTTTGCCACGGCGTGATGCGACCCAAACCAGCTGCTGGTCGCGGATGCCCAGCGCTTCAGCGTCTTGCGGATGCATCTGCACGAAGCCCGGTTCGTCGGCCAGGGTTTGCAGAGCGGCGCAGTTTCCGGTCATCGATCGGCAGGAGTAGTGACCGACTTCGCGCACGGTACAGAGCACCAGCGGGTAATCGCCGTCCGGCACTTCAGCCGGTGCGCGCCACGGTGCGGCGAACAGCTGGCCTTTGCCGGTCGGCGTATCGAAGTGATTGTCCTGATAAAGGTACTGCGTTCCCGGACTTTCCAGCGTGGTACACGGCCACTGGATATGCCCGAGCGTACCCATTTTTTCGTAGGTTGCGCCATAGAACAGCGGGCACAGCTCACGCATTTCATCCCAGATTTCCTGGTTATCGTTGTAGTGCATCGGATAACCGAGTTCGGTAGCCAGCAGGCTGATGATTTCCCAGTCTCGCTTGACGTTGTACTTCGGTTCGATGGCTTTCTCGAAGCGCTGGAAGCCGCGATCCGCGCAGGAGAAGACGCCGCCATGCTCACCCCATGAGGTGGCAGGTAGGATCACATCGGCCTGTTCGGCGGTTTTGGTCATGAAGATGTCCTGCACCACCACAAACTCCAGCGCCTCAAAACCTTTGCGTACCAGGCTCAAATCCGCCTCGGTCTGCAACGGGTCCTCGCCCATGATGTAATAAGCTTTGACGTGGCCTTCCATTGCCAGATGCGGGATCTCAGTGATGCGGTGGCCGATTTTCGGATCCATCTGATTCACGTCTATGCCCCAGGCAGCGGCAAATTTGGCGCGGACCTTCGCATCGGTAACCGACTGATAGCCAGGGAATTCGTTTGGTAGTACGCCCATATCACAGGCACCCTGCACGTTATTCTGACCACGCACCGGCCCGACGCCGACGTTGGCGCGGCCCAGATTGCCGGTCAGCAGCGCCAGCCCTGCGAGCCCTTTCACCACGTCTACTGCCTGACCAAACTGCGTCACGCCCATTCCCCACATGATGGTCGCTGACGGAGCGGCGGCGTAAGTGCGCATCGCCTGACGAATTTGCTGGGCGGATACTCCGGTCTGCTCAGCCACCGCTTCCGGTGAATAATTCGCCACGTTTTTGCGGTACTCGTCGAAACCCTCGGTGTATTTGGCGACGTAGTCGTGGTCATACAGGTTTTCTTCAATCAGCACATGTGCGAAGGCATTGACCAGCGCCATGTTGCAGCCGTTGGTGATTTGCAAATGCTGATCGGCGATGCGGGCTGTTTCGATGCGGCGCGGGTCGCACACAATAATTTGTGCGCCTTTCTCTTTGGCTTTGATCACGCGGCGGGCGACGATCGGATGGGAGTCCGCGCAGTTATAGCCAATCACCAGCAGGCATTTGGAATTCTCGATATCGCCGATGGAGTTACTCATCGCGCCGTTGCCGAGCGTGGCCTGCAAACCGGCGACCGACGGGCCGTGACACACGCGTGCGCAGCAGTCGACGTTGTTGGTGCCGATCACAGCACGGGCAAATTTCTGCATCACATAGTTGGTTTCATTACCGGTGCCTCGGGAAGAGCCGGTATGCATAATCGAGCGCGGGCCGTGTTTTTGTTTGATCTCTTTCAGGCGCTGCGCGGTGTAGCTGATGGCCTCATCCCAGCTGACGGCTTCAAATTTTCCGCCTTTCTGACGGCGGATCAATGGCTGCGTCAGGCGCGGCGTCAGCAGTTTGGTATCGTTGAGAAAATCCCAACCGTAGTAGCCTTTCAGGCACAGTTCGCCCTGATTGGTGACGCCATTGGCCGCTTCTGCGCGGATAATTTTGCCGTTATCCACAACCAGATTCATTTTGCATCCCGCCCCGCAATATGGGCAGACAGTGGTGATCTTTTTCATGTTCATCCTTCCTCTATCCGAGGTTAAAACAGCAGGGGAGAAGTGCTATCGAGGGCCGCACGGCGGCGTTTTTCTGCATTCATTTCCTGTAAATGGTTCCGGTCGATAGCGAACAGTGCCTTGGTCGGGCAGACTTCGATACAGGCTGGTCCGCCAGCGCGGGCATGGCACAAATCGCATTTATGCGCTTCGGCCTTGTCAGAGGTGGCGGTCATGGCTGCGCCGTTCTGGCGGAAAATCGGTTTGGTGATCACTTCCATCGCGCCGTACGGGCAGGCCACGACGCAGGTTTTGCAACCTATGCAGCGTTCCTGCATCACCTGAACGCGGTCGCCGACCCGGCTGATGGCACCGTTTGGACAGACATTGGCGCAGGGTGCGTCTTCGCACTGACGGCACATCACGGCAGTGCTGAGATTGACGCCTTTGATCACATGCAAACGCGGCGTGAAAGTCGCAGCGGTAAGCAGCGAGATATCCTGCGAGTCACTTTGTGCCATGACGCAGGCGATTTCACAGGTACGGCAGCCGATACACTTTTTAGGGTCGGCGATGATGAACCGGTTCATTTTTCTCTCCAAATCCCCGTCGTTCCTGACGCCGCGGCCTATGCACCTGCGATGCCAATGCCTTCGGGGATTTCTGTGTGCTTTTAATTGAGGTGGTTAAAAGTTTTCATCTACTTCTATACATAAACCATGCCAGTTCCGGTGATTGATTTTTACGGCGTAAATTCAAACAGTTAATGGTTATGATTTTAACAGTGACGAAATTGATGGCTGATGTCATGTCCGTTTCGTCACTGCCTCGACAGTTGTGTCGAAAGCCGTGGTCAGGCAATTTCTGCCACGTAAGAGGCGATGCCCAGTCCGGTTTCCAGCCGCGCTAACAACTGATGCAAACGCCCAACCGCCTTTTCCACCACCGGGCTCATCGGGTAGTAAAACGCCACAACGTCCGGCTGGATGCCGACAAAGGTGATTTGCGGGATATCTTCGCGCAGCTGCTGAATCAGGAACGTCAGCGGCAGGTCATGGGTGGTCATTATGAACATCTCGCCGATGTCATTTTCATCGATGATGCGCATCTCACCGGGTGCCAGCCCCATGTCGGTGGCATCGACAATCACCAGATGATCCGGACGCAGCCCGCGTAGAAAGCCGATGTCGTTTTCCGGTGCGGCACCGCCGTCCACCACTGTCCAGCCGGTCAGCGGCTGTTCAGCGCAGAGTTCAGCCAGCCGCGGGCCAGCACCGTCGTCACCCATCATGCTGTTACCGACGCACAGCAGGGCGAAGCGGGAGAGTTGGGAAGAGATTTCAGGCATCGTATCTCCTGACCATCAGGTACATGGCGGGGTCGTTTTCAATTTGCTGGAGCAGAGCGATAAGCGCATCGCTCCAGCCCTGTTGCTGCAGGTTCATCATTTCGCGGGCACCATGCAGCGCCCGCGCCAGACAGTGCGTGTGGCTGCTGTCGATATTGATTTCGCCAAAACGCTGCACACCGGCCAGTTTGCGGCGCGCCTCGCTGTTTACCGGCAAGCAGTTTATCCACTGCCGGTAACCGTCGAGCGGGCATTCGAGGCGGGATTTCAGGCAGTCAATCACGCCGAGGTGGTGGCCGATGGCCAGGCTGTAGTAGATCACTTCCTTTACCTGCTGCGAACTGCGTTTCTGCGCGCTTTTCTCATCGACAAACTTGCTGCTCAGCGAATAGAAAATCACTTTGTTCTTATGGGGCTGAATCCCCGCCGGGTTCTGGTGCCGGGCGTAACGCTGGTCGTTGGCTGACGTCATCACAGGCGAACCTCCCCGCGCAGGACCTGCTGATAAATCTGTTGCAGGTTGCCGACAATCTCGTTGAGCCGCATATCGCCCTGTTCCTCAAGATACGTCGATACACGTTCTTCCACCGGTTGCAGGCCGGGCGCGGCGACCAGTTGCATAAACTGGTCGGCAATCTGACGGCCATAGCGGTAACCGGCCATGCGGCGCGCTTCACGGTCGAGTAACACGCGCAGCGGCTGCGGCAGATCGGGATGCAGTAATGCCGCCGGAAGCGCGGCGGCTTCATCGTGCTGCTGACCCCTGATTTTCTGGTCGAGCAGGCCGAGTGCCATCGCGAAGCCGTAAAGGGTGGCGGCGGGTGTCGGCGGGCAGCCGGGAATGTACACATCCACCGGCACAATTTTGTCGGTGCCTCCCCAAACGCAGTACAGGTCGTGGAAGATGCCGCCGCTGTTGCCGCAGGCACCGTAGGAAATGCAGATTTTCGGATCCGGCGCTGAGTCCCAGGCGCGCAGCGCGGGCACGCGCATGGCGCGGGTGACGGCTCCGGTGAACAAAAGAATGTCGGCGTGACGTGGCGAAGGCACCACTTTGATCCCAAAACGTTCGGCATCGAACAGCGGAGAAATCGCGGCAAAAATCTCGATTTCACAGCCGTTGCAACCCCCGCAGTCCACGCGATAGACATAGGCGGAACGGCGGATGCTGGTGAGCAGGGTGGATTTCAGTTTGGCGATGCTTTCGTCAATAGTGACTGGCACCGGCAAGCCATTTTCGTCACGCGGGCCGATCAGCGTCTGGCTCATGACTGCGCCTCCGAGGTCATATGACGGCCGATATCGATCCGATCGGTGGATGAAAGACAGTGCATTTTTTTGCAGGCCGGACAAGTTTCATACTGTGCGCGGCGGTCGTCGATCTGCCTGCCGCTGAGCGCGCTGTTTTCCTGTAACAGGCTGAGCGCGAAGTCGATCTCCTTTTGCACTGCGTAAGGTTTTCCGCATTCACGGCAATGGCAAACCGGGAAATCGGCGGTTTCAAACAGATCTTCTTTGCGCCACACCGCCAGTTCGAACTCCTGCGAAAGCAGGATGGCTGCCGTTGGGCAAACTTCCTCGCAGCGGGCGCAGAAAATGCAGCGGCCTAAAAACAGTGACCAGCGGATGCTTTCGCCGTCTTCCGCCGTGGTCATGGTCAGCGCGTTAGACGGACAGGCGTTGGCGCAGGCGCCACAGGCGATGCACTGCTGCGCGGTGTACTGCGGTTTGCCGCGAAAATTTGGGGGCAGATCCAGTGGTGTGAACGGGTAACCCACCGTGGCCGTGCCGGTCTTCAGGACTTTTTTAATCAGTTTCAGCATGATTGGGCAGCTCCTTAAAGCGGCGAGTTTTTGCGTTCAATGCCGTAACGTTCGATCTCTTTGTAAGGCACGACGATGGTTGTTTTCTTACGTACATCCACCACCGTCATACGGTCGGTGCACGAATAACAAGGGTCGAGACTGCCGATGATCAGCGGGGCGTCGGACACCGTATTGCCGCGCAACATGTAGCGCAGCGTCGGCCAGTTGGCATAGGTCGCCGCACGACAGCGCCAGCGGAACAGTTTCTGATTGTCGCCGGTCATGCTCCAGTGAATGTCATCGCCGCGCGGCGCTTCGGCAAAACCCAGCGCAAATCGGTGCGGGATATAGTGAAATCCTTCAACCGCCAGCGGGCCGCCCGGCAGGCTTTGCAGGCCGAACTCGATCATATTCAGTGAGTTAAACACTTCGTGGATGCGGACTTTCAGGCGGGAATAGACGTCGTTACCGGTTTCGCTGAACAGTTCAAACGGCAGTTTGGCGTAGCCGGCGTAAGGGTGATCCTGACGCATATCGCGGCGATGGCCACTGCCGCGCACCATCGGGCCGACGTTGCTGAAATCACGCGCGACCTGTGGGTCGAGAATGCCGACGCCGACGCTGCGTTGTTCGGTATTCGGCGTACTGAGCAGAATATCCACAAGTTCATTGAGGTCACGGCGCATGCTGCCCGCGAGCGCGAGGGTGGCAATCATGTCGTCTTTCAGAATGTCGCGGCGCATCCCGCCGATCAAATTCATGCCGTAGGTTTTGCGCGCCCCGGTGAGGATTTCGGCCATTTTCATGGATTGTTCCCGCACGCGGAAAAACTGCATAAAGCCTGAGTCAAAGCCGACGAAATGGCAGGCCAGCCCGAGATTTAGCAAGTGGCTGTGCAGGCGCTCCACTTCCAGCAAAATCGAGCGGATCATCTGTGCGCGTTCCGGCACCACAATGCCCATTGCGTTTTCTACCGATGAGGTGTAGGCCACGCTGTGCGTAAAACCGCAGATGCCGCAGACGCGGTCCGACAGAAATGTCACTTCGTTGTAGCCCATGCGGGTTTCGGCCAGTTTTTCCATACCGCGGTGCACGTAAAACAGGCGGTAGTCGGCGTCGATAATGTCTTCGCCATCGACGAACAAACGGAAGTGCCCAGGTTCGTCAGACGTGACGTGCAGCGGGCCGATCGGTACGATTTTGCTACCTTCTTTGGCTTCGGAAATAAACGGGTAGGTTTCTTCGTCGGTGGTCGGCGCGGGGCGCTGGCGGTAATCCATCGCGTCTTTACGCAGCGGATATAAATCGTCGGGCCAGTCATCGGGTAGCACCAGACGGCGTTCGTCAGGCAATCCGACCGGGCGCAGGCCATACATGTCGCGCACTTCACGTTCGCCCCAGACGGCAGCCGGAACACGGGGTGTCACGGACGGAAATTCCAGCGAAACCGGATCCACTTCTGCGCGCACCGTTATCCAACACTTCACGCCTTGCTCCATCGACAGCACGTAATACAGCGCGTAGTTGCCGCACAGCGTGCGTTCATCATTGCCGAACAGTACCGACAGCCAGCCCCCCTGCTGGTAATAAAGCCATTCGACCACTTCCGGCAGGGCGTTCAGTTTGATGGTCACCGTGGCCTGCGTGTCGGTTTGCCATTCGCTGCCTAAAACTGCCGACGGGAACTGTTTCGCCAGCGCTGCCAGATAGTGCAGGCCGACCGGATGCTGATTTAACGGGGTATTGAAATCACTCATTACAAAGCCTCTTCCCGCCGTAGCGGGACAAGAAAAATGTCAGATCAGCCTGCGACCAGCCAGGAGACCAGCGCCAGAAATGCCAGTCCGAAGCCGGCCCAGGTTGTGCGGGACGTTTTAAGAAAGCGCAGACGGGCAACGCTGTTTTCAACCAGCGCCAGCAGAAATACGGCAATCAGCAGTTTCAGCAGGCACAGCACCACGGCAGTCAGCAGCGCCAGCGGCGTCAGGTGTTCCGCCAGCCCAAATGGGAAAAACAGGCCGAGGAACATTTGCAACACCACCAATTGCTTCAGGCTGATGCCCATTTTTAGTACGCCCAACGCTGCGCCGGAATATTCGGCCAGTGGTCCTTCCTGTAACTCCTGCTCGGCTTCCGCCATATCAAACGGCAGCTTGCCCATTTCGATACAGGTGGCGAAGGCGCAGGCCAGACCGGCCAGAACCAGCGTTAAAGAAGAGGAGACTGGCCAGTGCAGTACGCGGGTTGAAATTGCGCTCAGAGAGGTGGAACCGGCCACCAGCGCCGCGACCCACAGGCCGAGCAGCAAAATTGGCTCGACCAGCACGCCGAGCACCGCCTCACGGCTGGCACCGATGCCTGTGAACGAACTGCCGGTATCCAGACCGGCGATGGCAAACACAAAGCGCACGATGGCGAAGAGGTAAATCACGGTGATGAGATCACCTGCCGTGCCCATCGGTGAAGCCAGCGTCACTACCGGCAGGGCGGTGGCAATCACCAGCAGCCCGCCGGTCAGCAAATACGGCATACTGCGAAACACCGCGCCGGACACCGCCGGAGCGATACTTTGCCTTTGCAGTAATTTGGCAATATCGCGATATTCCTGTAACACGCCCGGCCCTCGCCGGTTATGCATTTTGGCGCGCATCATGCGGCTGAGCCCGGCAAACAACGGCGCGACTGCCAGCAGCGCCACCGCCTGGATCAGCGCCAGCGGCCATAGCGCGTTACTCAATAAAACGGGAAGATTCATAGTCAGTTCCTCAGGCGAATGCCACGACCAGCAGCACGGCCAGTTCGATGAAAGCCAGACGGCGGCAGAAAGTGCCGAGCCAGCCCTGATGCAGGGCGGCGACCAGTGAGGCAGGCGTGGCGTGCTGGCGCAGACGGTACAATGGCGCAAACATCACACGCAGCGGTTGGGCGAAACCGGTGGCGGTCACCACCATGTCCGGGGAGTGTCCGTAACCGCACGCCCAGGCGTCGCCGCGCCGCCGGTTTGGCAGGCGGGTACCGCGTAACAGAGTGGCAATCAGCCAGGGCAATACCGGCATTGCCAGTAACAGAAGGGCGATCATCGGTGCTGAAACGGCAGAGGTGCCGGAAACGACTGCGCCCTGTTGGGCAAAAGACATGAATGGCGCGTTTAATATCGACGCTGCAATGGCGGAGAAATGCGGAATAATCCACGGTGACCCAACACCAGCCATCACACACAACAGCGCCAGCAGCACGCTGGCGAGCGTCATCGAAAGCGGTGCCGGGGTGGCGTTCGCCGAGCCCTGAGTGCGCGGTGCACCGAGGAAGGTCACACCGAACACTTTGGCGATACACATCAGCGCCAGTGCGCCGGTAAGTGCCAGACCGACCGCCAGCAGAGGTCCCAGTAGTCGGGTAATAAACAGATGACTGCTGCTGAGCTGGAACAACGACTGATAGAGCAGCCATTCGCTGGCAAAACCGTTCAGGGGTGGCAGCGCGGCCATCGACATCAGCGCAATCAGCATCGCCACGGCGGTCCACGGCATCAGCCGCGCCAACCCGCCCAGTTTTTCCATATCCTTAATGCCGGTTTGCATTTCAATTTCCCCGGCACCGAGGAACAGCACGGTTTTGAACAGGCCGTGGTTGAAGAGATGGAACAGCCCGGCCAGCAGCGCGAGGCAGGCCAGCACCGGCAGGTTCAGCGCTACGCCGACCATTGCACCGCCGACACCGAGCAGAATAATCCCGACGTTTTCCAGCGTGTGATAGGCCAGCAGGCGGCGGATATCGTGCTCCATCAGCGCATACAGCCCACCAATGAATGCGGTCAGGATCGCCAGAAGCAGCACCATCAGGCCCCACCAGAGTGGCGGTGCTCCGAGCAGATCCAGACCGACTTTTATGACGCCCATGATGCCCATTTTCATCAGGCCGGAAGAGAACAGCGCCGCGGCGTGGGCCGGTGCGCTGGAGTGCGACTGCGGCACCCAGGCATGCAGCGGGATAATTCCGGCGTACAGCCCGAAACCGGTCAGCGCCAGCAAGAAGGCGAGAGATTTCCCGCCCGTGGTGAATTCGGTATGGCGCAGCACGTCAAAATTCACACTGCCGCTGGTGTGATGCAGCAGAGCAAAGGCCAGGATCAGGCACAGCGTGCCGAGACGGCCGGACAGAAACTGATTCAGACCGGCACGACGGCTTTTCATATCGTCGGTTTGCACGACCAGGAAATAGGCGCACAGCGAGGCCAATTCCATCATCAAAATCAGTTCTGCCGCATTGGCTGATATTGCCGCTGCCGTCAGCGCGGCCATTAGCAAATGGCACAACAGGCTGGTGCGCGCACGTTTGCGCGGATTCACACCCTGTAGCCAGGCGCAAGTGTACAGGCTGCAAAACAGCGCCGGAACGGACATCGCCAGCAGCAGCAATCCGTTCAGCGGACTGAATTCGGCCGCAAAACGCAGCACCGGCAAGGGGATGCTCTGCGCCGGGCCGCCATGAATAATTTGCAACGCGGCGGCAGTGGCCGCGAGAGAAGCGATCATACCGCCCGTACCACAAATCAGGCTGCTCAGACGGGTGGAGGCCGCCATCAGCCAGCTCACAACGCCGCTCAGCAGCCAGATCATCAGCGCCAGCGCCAGCAGTGATGCCGGAGTACAAGCGAATAAAAATGTCATGATTTAGCCTCCGCGTCAGGGGCGGTGAAGGGGGTCAGTTCGACAGGAAGATCGGCCGGGAAAACGTTCATGGCATTCAGGCGTTTTTGCTGGCTGGCGCGTTCAGACAGACCGGCGGTGACGAGTGTGATCGCCTGCGTCGGGCAGGTTGTGATGCACGCCGGGCCTTCCGAACTGAAACTGCACAAATCGCATTTCACCGCCACGGCGCGGATGCCGGGAACGCAGTCGAGAAACGTGCTGATGGCGCGAGGCGCACGGGGTGCGGGCAGCGCTTTCGACGTATTGCAGTCGCGCGGGATATCTACGGGCGTACTGCCGGAAAAGGTGATCGCACCGAACGGGCAAGCGATGCCGCACAGCTTGCAGCTGACACACAGGCTTTCATTCAGATGAATGGCGTTGTTTTCGCGGGTGATGGCATTGACCGGACACACTTGTGCGCAGGGGGCGTCTTCACACTGGTGACACGTCACCGGCGCGGAATCCAGACGGTTACGCATCACCTGCAAACGGGGGGCGGACTGTAAACCATGGCGCTGATGTTCCTGCGAACAGCTGGCCATGCAGGTATTGCAGCCGATGCACAGTTTCGGATCGGCTATCACATATTGATTCATGGCGACGGTGGTGCGCATGAAGTCTCCTCGTTATTTCGTCAAAGGTGACGAAATCGGCACTTAAAATGACATTTCGACATTTATGTCGTCATCGAACTCAGTAAGTTTTCGCATTCAATCTGCGATGAAACTTATTTCCGTCACGCCGGATAAATAATCTTTTGCTGAATTCTCATCAGGCATGGCTCAGTAATTTTTCTAATTGTTGGTGGATGGGTTGATTACTGTGCAGTGAGTCAAACAGGCACTGATAAATAGTGGAGATCTTATTGAGGTAGTGCTCCAGCACCGCGTTTTTGTCACGGATATCGACGGTGCCGTCGATGCGTCCCTCTTCGTTGAGTCTTGCATGGGCAAAGGCTTTGAAATCAGCCTCTTCGCTGCTCCCTGCCATATTCAGGCTGTAAACAATGTCCTGGCTGTAGAAGTCATCACTTAGATGAATGCTGACGGCGAAATGGTTGAACAGCGTGAAGCGGATATCCTGATCTTCACCACAAGTAAACTCATGGTTTATCTTTTTATTTGAATGGGTTACTGCCTGAATTAGGCTGTTTTGATAGGTATGCCATTGTGATTTCAGAAGATTATTCTTGCTGGCAATGTAATCCGCTTTAGTGGTCAGTTCGCTGAGAGTGCTCATGATGATTACCCGTAGTTGAGTGCTGTATGGGTGCCATTCCGACATGTCATATGACGACGAAAATACGGCGTATAAAGCTCTATTGGCATAAAGCGTGCCAGTTACGGGGATTTTGTATTAATAGATTTAAAATCAATGGGTTGGATATTTTTTGTGATTTAGGTCGCTTAGGCGTCGAAAGAAATGACATGTCGATGACACCTTATTTCGACACTTATGACGGGATATACACTTAATTAAATCTCCGCGGAAAACGTTGCTTTTAATCTGCGCCAGGAACTCTGGCATTAATATTGCAACCATAGCTTAGTGACTTGCCAAAAAAGAGCGGAAATTATGCACGAAATAACCCTGTGCCAGAATGCCGTGGAAATCATGCAGGAATTTGGTCAGCAGAATAATGCGCAGCGAATCAACGCCGTGTGGATAGAAGTTGGCGCATTTTCCTGCGTTGAGCCGGAGGCACTGGCGTTCTGCTTTGAACTGGCCTGCCGCCAAACGCTGGCCGAAGGCTGCAAGCTGCATCTCGACATGCCCGCAGCAGAAAGCTGGTGTCACGACTGTCAGCAGGATATCCGCTTGCTTAGCCCCGGCGTGCTGCTCTGCCCGCAATGTGGCGGCCGTAACCTGCGGGTCATTGCCGACGACGGCATGAAGATCAAACGTATTGAAATCGAATAACGGGCGCATTTTGCCCGGGGAGAAAACTATGTGCAGTACCTGTGGTTGTGCCAGCGGCGAACTTCGGATTGAAGGCGTCAGCAGCGAACATTCTCATCATCATCACCATTCTGACAACGCTTCCCCACATTCACATCCTCACGTTCATGAACATTCGCACGGCCTGCCGTTTGCGCCGCGCCGCCTGATTGATATCGAAATGGACGTGCTGGCGAAAAATAATCACATCGCGGCCCATAACCGCGAGCACTTTGCGCAGGCGTCGATTCTGGCGCTGAATTTGGTCTCCAGCCCCGGTTCCGGTAAAACGACTTTGCTGACCAGCACGCTTAATCGACTTGCGTCGCAGTTTGACTGCGCCGTGGTGGAGGGCGACCAGCAAACCACCAACGATGCCGACCGCATCCGTGCGACGGGCGTTCCGGCGATTCAGGTCAATACCGGCAAAGGCTGTCATCTTGATGCGCAGATGGTTCACGATGCCGTACACCAGCTGGCACCGAAAAATAACAGCCTGCTGTTTATCGAAAACGTCGGCAATCTGGTGTGTCCGGCCAGTTTTGATCTCGGTGAACGTCATAAGGTGGCGGTGCTATCTGTCACCGAAGGCGAAGACAAACCGCTGAAATATCCGCATATGTTTGCCGCGTCCCGGCTGATGATCCTCAATAAAATCGACCTGCTGCCTTACGTCTCTTTTGACGTCGATACGTGTATTAATAATGCACGTCAGGTGAACCCGGAGATCGAGGTCATTCAGCTCTCCGCCACCACCGGCGCGGGCATGGAAAAGTGGCTGGCGTGGCTGGAGCAGCAACGATGTGCATAGGCATTCCGGGGCAAATTGTCGGGCTGCATGAACAGCAACCCGATCACGCCTGGGCCGAAGTGTGCGGACTGCGCCGTGAAGTCAATATTGCGCTGGTCTGCGGTGGGAACCGGGAGGCGTTGATCGGTTGCTGGGTATTAATCCACGTCGGTTTTGCGCTCAGTCAACTTGATGAACAGGAGGCGCAGGATACTCTGGCGGCGCTGCACGCCATGGAAGAGGTGGAAGCCGACGTCGCGCTGTTTCTCGGCAGAGGAGAGGCAAGATAATGCGTTTCGTCGATGAATTCCGCGATCCAAAACTGGCCAACACGCTGATCGAACGTCTGCATCAGCGGGCGGCGCAGCTGCCTTTTAGTGCCGAAAAACCGATGCAGATTATGGAGGTCTGCGGCGGTCATACCCACGCTATTTTCAAATTCGGGCTGGATAAACTTCTGCCGCCGCAGCTGGAATTTATTCACGGGCCGGGGTGTCCGGTATGCGTATTACCGATGGGGCGTATCGATGCCTGTTGTGAAATCGCTGCTCATCCGGAGGTGATTTTTTGCACGTTTGGCGATGCGCTGCGCGTGCCCGGAAAGCAGGGGTCGCTGCTACAGGCGCGTGAACGCGGCGCGGATGTACGGGTGGTCTATTCACCCCTCGATGCGCTGAAACTGGCGCGGGAAAATCCGCAGCGAAGCGTGGTGTTTTTCGCCCTCGGTTTTGAAACCACGCTGCCAGTCACCGCGGTGACTCTGCAACAGGCGCGCCGTGAAGGACTGGCTAACTTCAGCATCTTCTGCCAGCACATTAGCTTGATCCCGACCTTGCGCAGCCTGCTGCAACAAGACGACGTGCGTATCGATGCCTTTCTCGCGCCCGGCCACGTCAGTATGGTGATCGGCACTGCGCCGTATCACTTCATCAATAAACAGTTCGGTAAACCGTTGGTGGTCAGCGGGTTCGAACCGCTGGACATGTTGCAGAGTGTTCTGATGCTGGTGGAACAAATTTGCGAGGCATCGTGTAAAACCGAAAACCAATACCGTCGTGTGGTGCCGCAAGAGGGTAACCTGCTGGCACAGGACGCCATACGCGATGTATTTACGTTTTCCGGCAGCAGCGAATGGCGCGGTCTGGGGCTGATTGAGAATTCCGGAATAAAGCTGACCGTTGCCTACGCGGCGTTTGATGCCGAACGGCATTTTTGTCCGCAGGCACAATCGGTCGCTGACGACCCCCGCGCACGCTGCGGCGAAGTACTGACCGGGCGCCGCAAGCCGCATCAGTGCCCGTTGTTTGGCACCGGTTGCACGCCGCACAACGCATTTGGTGCGCTGATGGTGTCGTCCGAAGGTGCCTGCGCGGCGTGGTATCAGTACCGGTATCAGGAAGATCAGCACAGGCAAAGGGAAGAGAATCAGAAGGTGGCAGGATGAGCAATCAGAATGAAGTGGTGACGATGGCGCACGGTAGTGGCGGTCGGGCGATGCAGCAGATGATCGAACGGATGTTCGTCCGTGCGTTCGACAACCCCTGGCTCAATGAACGCGAAGACGGTGCGCGGCTTAGCCTGGCCGACCTCAGCCGTCAGGGTGACCGTCTGGCTTTTACCACCGACAGCTATGTTATTGACCCGATTTTCTTCCCTGGCGGGAATATTGGCAAACTGGCGGTGTGCGGTACGGCTAATGATCTGGCGGTCAGCGGTGCAACCCCGGCTTACCTCTCCTGCGGATTTATTCTGGAAGAGGGGTTCCCGTTGGGCGACTTACAGAAAATCGTCATTGCGATGGCGCAGACCGCTCGCGAAGCGGGCATGGCGATTGTGACTGGCGATACCAAAGTGGTGCAGCGCGGCGCGGCCGACAAAATCTTCATCAATACCGCGGGTATCGGTGTGATCCCGACCGCAGTGAAGTGGGCAGCGAAATCTGTCCGGGCCGGAGACAAGGTGATTGTCAGCGGTACGCTCGGCGACCATGGTGCGTCGATCCTGAATTTGCGCGAACAGCTGGGCATGGATCTCGGCGTGCAGAGCGATTGCGCCGTACTGGCACCGATGATTGCGCCACTGCGGACGCTTCGTGGTGTACATGCACTGCGTGACGCTACGCGCGGCGGGGTGAACGCTATTGTGCATGAATTCAGCGAGGCCAGCGGTTTCGGGATTTGTATCGACGAAAGTGCGTTGCCGGTGAAACCTGCGGTGCGCGGGATTTGCGAACTGCTCGGTCTGGAGCCCCTGAATTTTGCCAACGAAGGCAAGCTGGTAGTCGTGGTGGCTCCACAGGCAGAAGCGGCGGTGCTGAATATCCTGCGCGCACATCCGCTGGGTATCGATGCCGCGACCATCGGCGAGGTGACGGAACATCCACAGGTCTGTTTACGCGGTGCGCTGGGCGTTGTGCGGCAACTGATGTTGCCTCATGCGGAGCCATTACCCCGTATTTGTTGATCTCGGCAGGGAGTTGCCGTTGCTGAAAGGGGTAGACTTTTGCTTTGTACCCCGTGAAAATTTTTTGTTACTCAATCCATGTGAATGGAAAAATCAGGTATCCAGAGCAGACGTATGCAGAGTGCAACAATGAGTATCACAAAACATAAAGGACTACTGGAACTGACGCGCACGCTGCTGCTGCAACAGACCATGACATCGCTGCTGGAAACCCTGACTCAGGTGGTGCAGAGCGCGCGTATCGCCGATGCCGTGACGCTGGTGCTGTTTGACAACACCAGCAGCCGCGTCAGTTTTTACGGTATTGATCCGCATCACCAGCCGGTCAATTATGAAGATGAAACCCTGCTGGCGACCGGTCCTGTGGACGCTTTGCGAAACAACCCGAAAATGCAGGTCTGGCGCCGCGAAGCGCTCTGTCTGCGTTATCCCCAGTTGGCGGCGCTGAATTTATATCCGGCGTTTACCGGTTACTGTCTGGTGCCTTTGCTGGGCTCTTCCGGCCTGCTCGGCGGTTGCGAATTTACCCGCCAGCAGGAACTGCCGTTCAGCGACGAAGATAAAGCCGGTCTGCACGAACTCAGCATGCTTGCCGCCATTGCGGTGGAACAAATTCAGCTGCGTGAAAAAGCACTGTTTCAGCAATCCCTGCTGCGCCATGAGCGCGATGATTTCCGTATTCTTGTCGATATCACCAACGCGGTACTGTCTAAACTGGATCTCGACGAGCTGACCGGCGAAATCGCCAAAACCATCCACCATTTTTTCCATCTCAACGCCATCAGCATCGTATTGTGCGATGCAGACAAAGAGAGCGATCAGGCCAGCGTTTACGCCACGCATTATGTACAACTGCACGTTGCCGAACGCGTACAGTCGCGCATGTCGCTTGCCGGAACGCTGGAACAGCAGGTGATGAACAGCGGCGAAATGCTGCTGACGAATATACGCCCCTCGCAAGAAGAGAAGAGCGATGAGAGTACGTTGCTCCAGCTTTTGTGGCGCGATCAGACTAAAACGCAGTGTATTTTACCTTTACGTTTCGGTCATAAAACGCTGGGCGTGCTGAAGTTGGCGCAGTGCCAGCCGGACAATTTCAACTCCGCCAATCTGCGGGTGTTACAGCAAATTGCTGAGCGCATCGCCATTGCCGTGGATAACGCGCTGGCCTATCAGGAAATTAAAAGCCTGAAGGAAAAGCTACAGCACGAAAATCTCTATCTGACCGAACAGATCAACAGTGATAACCCGGATTTCAGTGACATCGTCGGGCGCAGCGCCAGCATGTCAGCGGTACTTAAGCAGGTCGAGATTGTGGCCAAAAGTGATTGTTCGGTGTTGATCCTCGGCGAAACCGGGACAGGTAAAGAGCTAATCGCCCGTGCTATCCATAATCTCGGCGACCGCCGCGATCAGCGCATGGTAAAAATGAACTGCGCTGCCATGCCCGCCGGGCTGATGGAAAGTGACCTTTTCGGCCACGAAAAAGGCTCGTTTACTGGTGCAACCGCGCAGCGCATGGGGCGCTTTGAGCTGGCCGACAAAGGCACGCTGTTTCTTGATGAAGTGGGTGAAATTCCGCTGGAGCTGCAACCCAAGCTGTTGCGTATTTTGCAGGAACGGGAGTTTGAGCGGGTCGGCGGGAACAAACTGATTTCAGTCAACGTGCGGATGATCGCCGCCACCAACCGTGATTTAAAGCAGATGGTGGCCGACAAGGAGTTCCGCAGCGACCTGTTTTATCGGCTGAACGTGTTCCCAATCATTATTCCGCCACTGCGTGAACGCCCGGAGGATATCCCGCAACTGGTGAAATTCCTCACCTATAAAATCGCCAAACGTATGAAGCGTACTATCGACAGTATTCCGGCCAGCACCCTGCGTCATCTGAGCCAGATGCCCTGGCCTGGCAACGTACGTGAACTGGAAAATGTGATTGAGCGTGCTGTTCTGCTGACGCGCGGCACGGTGCTGGATCTGCAACTGCCGGAGCTGGATTATTCGCTGGCGATAACGCCGTCCGCAGCTCCGGTCGCCGCTGCTTTCTCTGAAGCTGAAAAGCCATTGAGCGAAGAGGATGAGCGCGAACATATTATTGCCGTGCTCAAAGAGACCAACGGTGTGGTGGCGGGGCCGCGTGGCGCAGCGCAGCGCCTTGGGCTGAAACGTACCACGCTGCTGTCAAGGATGAAGAAGCTGGGTATTACGCCCCACTGAGATAATCCGTCAGTCTGCGGGTCAGCGCTTTGGCTCTAACCACTGGCGGTTAAATTCTTCCGGCGGCATCGGTTTACCGAAGAAATATCCCTGCAGGTAATCCAGACGGTAAGGCGCAAGGTATTCGATTTGGGTTTGGGTTTCGATCCCTTCGGCCACAATCACCATATCTAAGCGTTTTGCCAGATCGATGACGTTATCGACAATATGGCCGGAGAGGGCGTCAGTGCCGATGCGGCCAATAAAACTCTGGTCGATCTTCAGGAAGTCGATGTGGAATTTTTGCAGATAGGTGAGGCTGGAATGCCCGGTGCCGAAGTCATCCAGCGCAATCTGGACGCCGAGCCGCCGTAGGGCTTTGAACAGGTTGTCTGTGGTGTCACTGGGAACAATGAGTTCCCTTTCGGTCAGTTCCAGCACCAGAGTAATGGGTTTGGCTTTGAAGGCGTCGATGAAGGCTTTGCAATCTTCTATCAGGCTTAAATCTTTGAAGTGACTGGCACAGATGTTAAACCCAAAATGGAAGTTATCAGGCAACCGGGTAGCCAGCGGCGCATAAACATCACGGGTTTTGGCCATCATCTGGCGGGTCATATCGACAATCAGGCCGCTTTCTTCAGCCAGTGGAATGAAGTGATAGGGCGGTATCAGACCCATCTGCGGATGTTGCCATCGCATCAGCACTTCACAGCCTGTCAGTTGGTGATGGGTGCCATCCACCACCGGCTGGACATAAGGAATGAACTCCTCATTAGCAATGCCTGCTTTTATCATAGCCAGCGGTGTACCGACGCGCCCGAGTGCCAGAAAGGTAATAAAACCGACAAACAGGCCAAGCAGCGGAAATAGAAACAGGCTGACAGGTGAATAATCAAATGCATAGCGCCAGTGGCTGGTGTGCTGAATAAATGCCACGACCTGATAGGGATAATGCGCCGAGCTAAGCTGGATCCTTTCGCCATTATTGGTGTTATTCGCTTTATGTACTTTGCCCTGAGCATCCATCCACAGGTCGCCAATTTGCAGCGTCATTTGGGCACGGATGCTCAGCAGGTTAAGAATGTTGTGCAGATAATAACCGTCAACGCCAATCAGAATACTGTTTTCACCGTGCAGTTCACGGTAGGCAATCAGCGGGTGATTGGGAGTGATTTCATTGCCACTCATCAGCAAGAGCCGGTTATCGACATACTCGTTATTGTCGATGACTCCGCTGCGGGGGCCGAACAAGGCTGTGCAATAAATGTTCTTACCGCGCTCTGTGGCCAGATTAATGGTGCGCACGTTCGGCACAACGGCAATCTGCCGGCGCAGTTCCAGCACGACATCCTGCGTACAAGTTTTTCCCAGGTAGGGTTCAACGGCTTTTGCGGCTTTTTGGGCATTGCCGAGCATCATATCAACCTGTTGCACGGCCATAGCAAGGCGCTCCTGCGCATCGTTATTCAACCCCTGTGAGGTTTGCCAGGACACAGAAAAAATACCCAGCGCGACGATCAGCAAAAAGGCGACGACGGACGCGGCAATGCGGGTGCGTGTTTTATTGATATTGGCTCGGAACAAAAGGGAACCCTGTACAAGTGAATGAGCGTAAGGAGATAGGCTAAATATAACGTATTTTCCGAAAATCAGCTTTTAAAAACAGGCAGCTGCGCGTCCTTTATGACAGGCCATCGGTGGTTTTGTGCGGTTGCGCCATCCTCCGATTCCTTTAGTGGCGTAAAATTTGTAGGATCATCCTTTATGCCACTCATCAGGCATGACGATTTAAAGGATTGAGCAATGCTATCCCGATTGAAAATCATTCTCCCTGCCACAGCATTTTCCCTGTTTCTCAGTACCGGTGCGCTGGCCGAAGCGTCGTCATACGGTCCCCAATTACAGGGATTTGATTACCCCTATCCTCTTAAGCACTACTCGTTCAACTCGCAGGGCGAAACCCTGCAAATGGGTTACATGGATGTCGCGCCGTTGGGCCATAAAAATGGTCAGACCGTGGTGCTGATGCACGGTAAAAATTTCTGTGCAGCCACCTGGGGCGATACCATTAAGGCGCTGATCGGCAAAGGATACCGGGTAATTGCGCCGGACCAGATTGGTTTTTGTTCCTCTACCAAACCCGGACATTATCAGTACAGTTTCCAGCAACTGGCGGCCAATACCCATGACTTGCTGAAAAGCCTCAATATTAAGAAAGCGGTGATCGTCGGCCACTCCACCGGCGGTATGCTGGCTACGCGGTACAGCTTAATGTTTGCCCCGGAGGTATCGAAACTGGTGATGGTAAACCCGATAGGCCTTGAGGACTGGAAAGCCAAGGGGGTGCCATATCGCACGGTTGATCAATGGTATGACCGGGAGCTGAAAACTACCGCGGACAGCATCCGTCAGTACGAGCTGAAAACCTATTATGTCAATCAATGGAAACCGGAATATGACCGCTGGGTCGATATGTTGGCAGGATTGAACAACGGGCCGGGACATAAGCTGGTGGCCTGGAACTCAGCGCTGATTTACGACATGATTTTCACTCAGCCGGTGGTGTATGAATTTAAAAATTTGCAGGTGCCCACCACACTGATGATTGGCACCTCAGACACTACCGCGATTGGCAGTGACATCGCTTCACCGGCGGTAAAAGCCAAACTCGGCAATTACAAAGTTTTGGGCAAGCAGGCGGCGAAAATGATCCCCCATGGTCGGCTGGTCGAGTTCAAAGGGTTGGGCCACGCGCCGCAGATGGAAGAACCTGAGAAATTTAATACCGCGTTGCTGAAAATTTTGGCGCAGTAGTGTGACGATCTGCTGATAAAAATGCCCGCGGCGGACATCCCGACGGGCATTTTTTTTGGCTGCATTGCATTTCTCAGCCCGTGGATTAACGTAAACCTGCCGGGAAATCTTCCGGTAATTCGCTGGCGGCGCAGTTGATCACGGTTTCATCATTTTCACCGCAGTCACGCACAAAAGTAATGGTGGCGAATTCATCGATCACTTCAGTCGGGTAGGCCGGACCGGCGTCACGCAGTGCCTGCATTTCAGCGATATGTTCGTTCTGGAAGCAGACGGTTTTTTCCGGGTTGTTGATCACCCAACGTGGGAAGAAGATGGTGCCGTGGAATACTTTATCGGCCAGATTAACGCTCAGACTGACGTCGGTACCGGTCGGTTCAGTCCATGAAATTTTGTAAATATCTTTGCCGATGCGCACGATATACGCCTGCTGATCTTTAACCCAGCGGTTGCCGACCAGCCCGCTGTGAATGCGGTAATCGAGCGTGTTGGTGTTTTTGACATAGATTTCATAGTTCCAGCCGTTATCGTAGGTGTACACCAGATGTTTACCAACGAAACTGCTCAGGTCATGCTTATTAACGTTGCTCATCCTATTTCTCCTCAAAAACTCGGTTTTTCTTGCGATAAGGTGATCCTACGCTTTCATTTTTTAAATAAAAAACGCTGATTTTTGATGAAAAACATCTAGAATTTAGATGTGAAAGCCACCGCATTCGGCAGAGTTAAATTTTTAGGGAGAGGCTGATGGCGCTACCGCACACCACGCTGGAACAATGGTTCGTATTGCAGACCGTCATTGAGAAGGGCGGATATGCTCAGGCGGCAGTGCATCTGCACCGCAGCCAGTCGTCAGTCAGTTATGCCCTGAGCAGTTTGCAGGAGCGGCTCGGTTTAGCGTTGCTGGAGATCGTGGGCCGCCGGGCGGTACTGACCGAACAGGGACAGGCGCTGCTGGCGCAGGCGCGACCGCTTATCGCCGCATTCACCCAGCTTGAACAGCGTGCAGCAGGGCTCAAAGGCGGAATGCGCACCCAACTGAGTCTGGTTGTCGACAGTGTGTTTCCCAAGCGTCAGTTGTTTTCGGCCCTGAAGATTTTTCAGCAGCAATTTCCGCAAACGCAGGTACACCTGACTGAGATTTTGCGTACCGAAAGTGCCCGCCAGCTTTCTGAACGGGCGGCTGATTTGTACATTACCACGCTGGCACCGGAAAATGCCCTGAGTGGCCGCTGGTTGCTGGATGTGGATTTCATCCCGGTGGCCAGCCGCGAACATGCCTTGCTGCACCTGCCCGTGCCGCTGTCAGTCTCAGATCTGGCGCGTTTCCCGTTGATCACAATTGCCGACCGCGACACGCAGCGTCAGGAAAAACGGCGGCTGGATCCTGCGGCCAGTTGGACGTTTACCACGGTTGAAGCGGCGCTGGACGCGATATCCGTCGGGGTGGGGTATGGCTGGATGCCACTCGAGAGAGTGAAAAATGCGCTGGAGAGTGGGGCGTTGTGCCGCTTACCGCTGGCCGCGGGAACGGTACGCCAGACACCGTTATATCTCACGTTTGGCGCAGATCTTGATGCTCATGACCGCACGGTGAATGCTCTGGCGCAAATTGTAACGCAGGAAATTGCCGTCATGCCGTTATGAGCCTTTTCGTGCCAGCGGCAGCAGCAGTTCACGCAAAATGCGCATACGCTTTTCGACCGGGATATAGAGCAGTCGCGCCAGCGCATTGCGTGGCCGGGCAGAGTGTTTATCGGCAAGACGGAACAGGTTTTCGAGATTACGCAGATCGGTTTCAATACTGTCCATTTTTATCACCTTTTCATGCAAGCTAAGCGGAGGATGGTGTCCGCGATACTGGCCCCGGAGGGCCGTTTTATCGGACACCATCAGCTTATGCTGCTAAATGCGGAATAAAAACGGACAGCTTTATTTTTAATGTTCCTGTTTTATCTCTGCTGGCTTCTGGCGTGCTTAGCCACCTGTTTTGCAGTCACGCAAAATGTTCAGCTGCGGGTCCAGCTCTGACGTCTTCACGTTCATGGCATCCAGCACCGTGTGAAACAGGTTGTCCTGAGAAACACTGGCGCTGGCGCCTTTTTGTTTCAGACATTGCAGATTGATGGCATTGGCGCTGACATAACCGGGTGAAAGCCAGAACAACATCGGCACGTGGGTCTGTTCTGCCGGAGCGATGCCGTAAGGCGTACCGTGCAGATACAGGCCGTTTTCACCCAGTGACTCGCCGTGATCGGAGAGGTAGATCACCGCCACGTTATATTTGTCCTGATACTGCCTGGCCTTTTCGATGATCTGAGACACCACGTAATCCGTATAACGCAGGGTATTGTCATAAGTGTTGATCAACTGTTCACGCGAGCAGTTTTCGATATCGCTGCGCGGGCAGTCCGGCATAAAAGTGCGGAACTCAGGCGGGTAGCGTTTGAAATAGGTCGGGCCGTGGCTGCCAATCAGGTGCAGGCCAATCAGGGTATTTTTACCGTCATTTTTGATGTCGTCGTCAATATTATTGAGCAGCGCCATGTCGTAACAGGTATCACCGTCGCAGTTTTTGCCGTCTTTAGCGGTGCTGATGACGACATTCGGCACGCGGTCGCAAACGCCCTTACAGCCTTCATCATTATCTTTCCAGAAAACGGAAACGCCCGCCTTCTGCACGATATCCAGCACACCTTCACTGTTACGGGCGCGGTTATTGTCAAAATCGACCCGCTTCATATTCGAGAACATGCAGGGCACCGAAATTGCCGTCGCCGTCCCGCATGAGGTGGTGTGGCTGAAATAGACCACGTCGGGCACTTTCTGGGTAAACTCGTTCGTTGGTTTGCCATAGCCATTTGAAGACTGGTTCTGGGCCCGTGCCGTTTCGCCAATCACAAGGAAGAGCAGTGTCGGTTTTTGCCCGGCGTTCTGTACCAGTTTCGCGTCATCGCCAATCTTTTGGAAAGGTCCGGTATGAGTAAAGTAACGATGGTTGTAGTACTGGAAGGCGCTGTAGAGGTAGTTGGTCGGTACAATTTCAAGATTGAGGGTGCGGTTGTTACGGCCCACTGATGCGTAATCTTTGTAGTAAACCCCGGCAACGGCAGCCACGACCAGCAGGGAAAGCACCATGGATAACAGCCGAACGCCCAGACGGCGCAGGGCGGACCTCTCATACGTAACCTGCGTGAAAAACAGTATCACCGCGGGCAGTACACCGGTCAGCAGGAACCAGACAACCACCGAGATATTCAGGTACGACGTCGCCTCACTCTGCTGTGTCTCGACAATATTTTCAATCATCCCGCGATCAAAAATGATCTGGTATTTGAACATGGCGTAGCTGGCAAGCGCACTGACCGGCAGAATAACAATGAAGAAAGGCTTAAGTAACGGACGGAAACTGAAGGGCGTGAACACAAAATTCAGCGCGGCAAATAGCACCAGGGGAATAGTGACGGCAAAACCCATACTGAAGGCCGGGAGTGCGTGGAGTATTTTGTAGAAATGCAACAAAATCGGGAAGTTAACCACAAAGGTAAAATAAAGGCTTAACAGTAAAGTCAGAGAAAAGTAACTGACTTTAGGAATGAATTTGCGCAAGAAAAACTCCAACAAAAAGGCAACCTGCTGAATGGATTAACAGCAAAAGCGGAAGGCCACGAGAGAAATAGGCTGACAGAATCAGGATGGTGGCGATCTTAAACAAGCAAGCTTAAGAAAGCCTTAATCCGCCAGAGATGACCCTGTGTCAGGAAAAGGTTCATAAAATAAATAAAATATAAAATAGTCACTTAGTGGTTCAATGCCAGTATGCTGGACGGCGTGTGCACAACATTGGTCAGATGATTTGACCAGCATACGACTCTGCGTGCTCTCTGAATGCCCTTCTGTTTTTTCGGCGCGGCTCCAATTTTCTGTCGATTTCCTTTTGTGAAGACGATCACTGATGCCATTTTCTGGTATCTGGAGACTTTTGCGTTGATTTCAACTACTGCCATTGTGGCAAGCAACTCTGTTATTGCCCCAGGTGCGACGCTTGGTGCCAATGTTCGTATTGGTGCATTTTGCGTCATTGACGCTGATGTCGTGATTGGTGAAGGGTCGGTGATTGGCTCGCACTCTGTGATTAATGGCCACACGCATATTGGCCGCCATAATGTCATCGGTCAGTTTGCCTCGATAGGCGAAATTAATCAGGATCTCAAATACCGTGGTGAACCCACCGTTGTGCTTATCGGCGATGGTAACGAGATTGGCAAAAATACCACCATTCATCGCGGGACCTCGCAGGGTGCGCAAATCACCCGCATCGGCAATCATAACCGGCTACTGTGCAATGTACACATCGGGCACGATTGTCTGTTGGGAAATTCCATTCTGATTGGTGATAACAGCGGGCTGGCCGGGCATGTGGTGGCCGGTGATTTCGCCCAGATAGGCTCAATGTGTGCGATTCATCAGTTTTGTGTGATTGGGCAGGGGGCGATGATCGCCGATCAGTCCGGCGTGGTGCAGGATGTTCCTCCCTACGTGTGCGCCAGCGGTAACCATGCCGTGCCGGAGGGGTTTAATGCACTGGCCCTGGCCTTTGTGAACGCCAATCCACCGCTCAGGCAGATCCTGTTGTCGATCTACGCCAAACTGTTTCATGACGGCGTGGCGATTGATGAGGTGAAGTCTGAAGTGCTGCGTCTTAGCGCAGAGTATCCGCTGTTGCACTGCTTTAATGAATTCTTCCGTCTCTCGACGCGCGGGATCATTCGTTAGCCTCCCGCGCTGTCAGATCAGGCTTCCAGCGCCAGCAGCGCAAAGGTCGCGAGCCAGTGTTGCCCCATATAATCGGTATCAAGATGCGCCAGCGCGCCGGACAAATGCCGTTCGGCACTGTCACGCAGCGGTGCTACGCGCGGGTCACCTGCCGGTAAGGCGGCGGCCAGCGAGCGCTGACACCAGGCGCGGCTGAGGTTCAGGCCATCAAGATGACCGATTTTACCGTCCGTTCTGTCGGTCACCGTGGCCGGCGTGAAGAGTGGAGCGGGCCGGCACTGCGCCAGATCCGGCAGGAAATCCTTAAACCACGTCAGAAAGGCTTCGCGCGGCAATACCCTGCGCATCAGTTCCGCTTCCATCAGTGACGGCGATAAAAACTCATCGCCACCCGGCTCCCATGCCTGACAGTTCACATCTTCCAAATGCCAGCGACAGGCCGTTTCTTCAATCAGTGTAATCAGGCCGGTGTGGTTAATGCTGCGGGAATAATCCAGCGTCAGCGCCAGCGCAAAGGCAGTATTAAAATGACTGCCGACCCGTAGCGGGTAAGTTGCTTTGGGTAAAAACGCACTGAAACAGTTTTCGAAAAAGCGGCTCATTGGCGCAAGGTTTTTCGCCCAGCCCGCCGCCTGCGGCAGTTCCATGGTATTGAGCTGCTGAGCCAGCGCAAGGAACCACGCCCAACCATAAGGCCGCTCGAAACCGGCGTGCTGCGGTTGTTGCAGGTAGGCCATCTCGCCCGCCACATTTTCCTGCGTAAAGTGCCGGCCAATCACATCAATAATGTCTGCCGCCTGCGGCAGCTGCGGATATTTATCCAGCAGCTTTAGCAGCAGCCAGTAGCCGTGAACGCAGGAGTGCCAGTCGTAGCTGCCGTAGAAAATCGGATGCAGCTCGCGCGGCGTTTTAGCGTCCTGCGGCCCGCTCATGGCATGCATCAGCTTGTTGGGAAATTCACGGTTCAGGTGATCGAGTGCCATCAGGGCAAACCGGGAGGCCATCTCAGGCGTCATTTGCGTTGTCATTTTTTCTCTTCCCCGTCTCAGGCGTTAAAAGCGGAATACGAACAGATACATCAGCGCGGTGTTGACCAGTAGCAGCAGGGCACCGGTCAGCCATTGCGCCTTGATGACGCCATTTTTATCCTGCAACTCAAGCAGCGCCGCCGGAACAATATTGAAATTGGCCGCCATTGGCGTCATCAGTGTGCCGCAGAAACCGGAAAGCATACCGATAGCGCCCATAATGGCCGGGTTACCGCCGAGCTGGTTGACGATAAGCGGCAGGCCGATACCGGCGGTCATGACCGGGAATGCGGCAAAACCGTTGCCCATGATCATGGTGAACAGCGCCATCCCAAAGGTGTAGGCGACAATAATCGCCAGCGGTGAACCCAGAGGAATGACACTTTTGACCAGATCAGCCACCACGCCACCGACGCCCGCGAGGGCAAAGAGCGCGCCAAGTGCGGCCAACATTTGCGGTAAAATAGCCGCCCAGCCGACGGTATCCATTGTCTGACCACCGGCGCGGATAGCCTTGAGCGGCGAGTCGCGCAGCATCACTAATGCCACCACGAAGGCTACCACCGTTCCCAGTACGAGGGAGATCAGCGTAACGTTTTTGGCTTCGACAAATGGGGTGTATTTCAGGGTCAGGGTGCCGATGAGTGTTACCACCGGGATCATCAGCGCAGGGATGAACAATTTATTGCCATAACGTGTGGCGCCGGACTCACGGCGCGCCACCGCTTCAGGCTGATCGGTATCGGTTTTGCCTTTACCCAGTTTGCCGGTTCCGGCAACCACCGCCAGCAGGATCGCCAGACAGCCGGTCACAAAGTGCGGCAGCTCGCCGCCGAACAGGAAGGTGACGCCATACACGCCCCAGAACAGCGCGTTGACCCAGCGGCGGCTGTTGCTTTTATCTTTCAGGTTGTAAATTGCGAAGGCACAGAACATCAGGCCTGCCAGAATATAAACCGATTGCAGATTGATCATGGCGCAACGCCTCCGTGCTGGCTGTCAAAACGTTTTGCCAGCGAGCGGTCAAGCAGCCAGAGGCGGATAAAGTGGATGATCAGTGCGGCGATAGCCGTTGGGATGGCCCAGACCGACAGGTGCAGCGGTTCGACGGAAATGCCATTTTGTTCGAGGAAGCCTTTGATCAGCAAAATAGACTGTACGGCGATGAAAATATCTTCACCAAAGAATACCGCGATGTTGTCCACGGCGGCCGCGTTGGCGCGGATTTTCTGGCGCACGTCGCTGGGTAAATCACCATATTTAGTGACGGCGGCGGCTTCTGCCATCGGGGCTATCAGCGGTCGTACCATCTGCGCGTGGCCGCCGAGGGAGTTCAGCCCCAGTGCTGCGGTCATCTGGCGCAGGAAGAAGTAAAGCATCAGCACGCGTCCGGTGGTAGCGGCGTGAACTTTGGAAATCAGATGGCGGGCCTGCTCTTTCAATCCGCTACGTTCGAGCAGCGCAATGACCGGTAAAGTCAGCCAGATCAGCCCCATGTAGCGGTTATCCGCGAAGGCTTTACCAAAGGCGCTGATAATTTCTATCGTCTGCATACCCCCGGCGATACCGGTCGAAATACCGGCGATGGTCACCACTAAAAGTGGGTTAAAACGCAGCGCAAAGCCAAGCACCACGATCGGGATGCCTATAAGTACCCACATGGTTATTACCCCTGTTGTCTGTCATGTTTTTTAGAACAAAAAGTCACTCACTTTTATAATTGTTAAGCGCCAGGTTATTTTTAATAACCTTAAGTTATTACTCAGATTAATACAGAATAATGAACGCCCTGTGGCGGAAAGTATCAAGCGTATCCGCCAAGCGCAAGACTCAGGCTTTATGGTCGGGAGGGGAAAGGACCGCAGTGATTTATGTTGCAGCGGGAAGTAGCAGAATAAATAACTGCCCTAAGGTGCAGTATTAGATTATTGAACGGGGTATGAGGAAATATGCCAGTGAAATAAACCCGGTGATAAAACCGGGTATTCTCCTAAAGGAGTAGATAGAAAAGCTTATTCGTCGTCTTCGTCGCCGTAATATTTGACGCCCAGCTTAATCAGCTCACGGCCCTGAGATTTGCGGTGCAGGTTGCTGTCGCGAAGTGAATAAACGCAGCCGCAGTACTCCTGCTGGTAGAAGCGCTCGCGCTTGCTGATGTCGACCATACGTGCTGCGCCGCCTTTCTTGCGCCAGTTATAGTCCCAATAGACCATGCCCGGATACGGTGCCGCAGCGCGCACGCCACAGCCGGTGATCTGCTGCATGTCTTTCCAGCGGGAAATACCCAGACAACTGGTAATGGCGGTAAAACCATGTTCAAAAGCATACAATGCCGTTCGCTCAAAGCGCATGTCGAAACACATCGTGCAGCGAATACCGCGCTCGGGTTCTTTCTCCATTCCGCGTGCACGCTCAAACCAATTGTCGCTGTCGTAATCCGCATCAATAAAGGGAATGCTGTGTTGTTCGGCAAAGCGCATATTCTCTTCTTTACGCAGGGTATATTCTTTTTGCGGATGAATATTAGGGTTATAGAAGAAAATCGTGTATTCAATTCCGGAAGCCTGAATCGCTTCCATCACTTCACCGGAGCAGGGTGCGCAACAGGAGTGGAGCAATAATTTCTTGTGCCCGTTCGGCAGGGATAATTTCTCACGGTTCAGTTCTGACATCTTTTTCGCCTGTTGCTTAGATTTTCTTTATAAACATCGATTGTTCATCTTGGTTGATGCCTATGATAAAAGACAGGGAGTGACTGTCAAAAATTTCTTATCGGTTTCATCTGCGTACGGCGTAGCGCAGGAAACAACGGTGCTATGATATCGGCCGGGATGTTGACCGAAGAAGCGGGACGATGCCCGGCAATTGAATGTTAAGGACGCAGACAATGCAATTAATGAGATCGCATCACATCCGCTGGCTCAGTTTATTTATTGTAATGGGCGGGTTGTTACTGATTCTTCCCCTGCATTTACTGGCCTGTTTTATCGCCGGTTTTGTGGTGTATGAGCTGGTTAACGGATTGACGCCTCACTTTCAGAAGATCATCAGCGGTGAACGTGCCCGCTGGCTGGTGGTGGCGCTGATCAGCACTATCGTGGTGAGTGCACTGATTCTGGTCATTGTCGGGATAACTAATTTCCTGATGCAGGATGTGAAAAACCCGGCCGCCTTCAACGCCATGGTTTCCCGGCTGCTAACCGATGCGCAAAGCCGCATTTCACCGGTAATGCTGCACTATTTGCCTGCGAACATCGAAGAGTTACAGCGTGAGTTTTTGCAATGGCTGCGCGAGCATGTCGCGATGATCCAGACGGTCGGGAAAAACGCCGCACACGCGTTTGTCACCATGCTGATTGGTATGATTTTAGGCGCGATTGTCTCCCTGCAGCGCCATGATAAAGATGCACAACATGCGCCACTCACGAGCGATTTACTGCAACGTATCCGCCTGCTGGGCGATGCGTTTCGCAACGTGGTTTTCGCTCAGTTCCAGATTTCACTCATTAATACCGTGCTTTCCGGCGTCTTCCTGTTCGGCATTTTGCCGCTGTTTGGCATCCATTTGCCGCTGGCGAAAACGCTGGTGGTCTTCACCTTTGTCTGTGGATTATTGCCGGTGATTGGCAATCTCATCTCCAATACGGTGATTTTTATTGTCGGCCTGTCGCTTTCTTTGTGGGTCGGCGCGCTGGTGCTGGCGTACCTGATTGTGATCCACAAGGTTGAATACTTCCTCAATGCGCGGATTGTCGGTACGAGGATTAACGCGAAGTCGTGGGAAGTGTTGCTGGCGATGCTGGTCTTCGAGGCGGCCTTTGGCCTGCCGGGCGTCGTGGCTGCGCCCATTTACTACGCTTATCTGAAAAGTGAACTGAAAGCCGCGCGTTTGATCTGAGGGCGCGCGCCACCAGAACCCTTGCCTGACGGCCAGCGACGCGGTGTTCCTGCCGCGTCGCTGCGCAGACCTTAGCCATATATCCTGAAAAAAACAGATTCAGGCAAGTAATGGCGAGGATCGTTATAACGATTTTCTCTTCCCAGGGTCCATACTTCTTCCCGTCAGTGCAGTTTGCGCTGGCGCGTTTCGTCTATCGATTACCCCTCAGGAGAGAACAAATGACCCTTAACGTCCGAGGTTTTGCTGCAACGTCCGCTGATGCGCCGTTGGCACCCCATCATTTTGTACGTCGTGATCCGCGTGATACCGACGTCGTTATCGACATTTTGTACTGCGGTGTTTGCCACTCTGACATTCACCAGGCACGCAATGAATGGCATCAAAGCATCTATCCGATGGTTCCGGGACACGAAATCATTGGTCGTGTGACCAAAGTTGGCGCCAAAGTGAAAGGCTTCAGCGTCGGCGATACTGTCGGTGTCGGTTGTATGGTCGATTCTTGTCAGCACTGTGAATCCTGCGCCGAGAGCCTGGAACAGTATTGTGAAGAAGGCGCAACCATGACCTATAACTCCCATGATCGTCATGACAACATGATGACCTACGGCGGTTATTCAGAGCAGATCGTGGTTGCTGAGAAATTCGTTCTGCGGGTTTCTGAAAAACTGGATATCAAATCTGCTGCGCCGCTGCTGTGTGCCGGCATCACCACTTACTCACCGCTGAAACACTGGAAAGTGGGCAAAGACCATAAAGTGGCCGTTGTCGGTTTGGGCGGTCTTGGCCATATGGGCCTGAAATTCGCTAAAGCCCTCGGCGCTGACGTCACTCTGTTCACCCGTTCTGCGGGCAAAGAGCAGGAAGCGTATCGTCTGGGCGCAGACCATGTGGTGCTGTCGACTGACGCAAAACAGATGGAAGCGGTGAAAAGTCACTTCGACTTCATTCTTGATACCGTGCCAAATCAGCACGATCTGAACCCGTACCTGGATACGCTCAAGCGTGACGGCACCCATATTCTGGTGGGCCTGATCGAGCCAATCGACCCTGCATTGCACAGCGGCAAGCTGGTGATGGGCCGCAAAACGGTGGCGGGTTCACTGATTGGCGGCATTGCAGAAACGCAGGAGATGCTGGATTTCTGTGCCGAGCACGACATTAGCTGTGACGTTGAGATGATCAACATGCAGGATATCAACGGTGCTTATGAACGCATGCTGAAAAGCGACGTGAAATACCGTTTCGTGGTGGATATGGCTTCGCTTAAAAACGCCTGATATCGGCTGAAAGTTTGAAATGCGCCTGTGGGTTTTGCCCGCAGGCGCATTTTTTTTGCCACGGCGGCAGAGTGGCCGGATGAAACCAATGTGTGCGGAAATTTATCTTTCCCTCTCTTGCTGGCTTCTCGCCTGACAACGGCGGTGGTATTCTTCGGCTTTCGCCGAGCGAAGGAAAATCAGTGGCAAAGAATTTTGATGAATTGATCAGAGATATTGATCTGATGATTGAACATGTGGATAGCCTGAAAAACCTTCCACCGCGTGCACAAATTGTACCTGCAGTGCCTGCTGATAAGCCTGCTTATGACTCTTTTTGTGAAATTTATGCGCTCAAAGCGGTGATGCGGGCCTTTATTTCATCGGTCGATACTATCGTGAAGGTCCAGATTGCCAAGAAAGTCGAACAGGATATCGGCCATCTCGAAAGCACTGTCCGTTCCATTGGCGGGGGTAACGCCGATGCAGAAGATTTAGCGCAAATCACCGCTTATGTCCGTAATGCCGTTTCTGAATTAATGGATTAAACCGCTTCAGGCAGCATGAGTATAAAGAGACGTCGATCCTCTGCGGGTGTTCGGCGTTTTTTTATGCGCGTTATTGTGCAGTGTAAAAGAGGGCAGGCCAGCCGGTAGGTTTCGGGGTGAAAAATGGTTATCCTTGCGCCATTCACTCGCTGGGATGCCTGTTCTATGTCGCACCGGTTTCGTTTTATCGCCGTATGGCGCCGTCGTTGCTTTACGTTGCTTTTTGATAACCACACCCGCAGTGGCCGGCGGATGGAAATCTTCTGGCTGCTGACCGCCATTCTTAGCGTCATCGTGTTGTTTTTTGAATCCAGCGCGACAGATCTCTTTCCTCATACGCCGGATATCCTGCAGCGTTTCGGCTGGATTGAAATTGGTTTTACCGCCATCTTCACCCTGGAATATGTACTGCGGGTCTTTTCAACACCGCGTAAAGAGCGGTATCCGCTGAGTTTCTTTGGTCTGATTGACCTGATCACTATTTTGCCTCTCTATATTCTCTGGCTTTTCCCGTCACTGCTCGAGACGGGGGATGTTGAAGTACTCATCCGTTTACTGCGTATCCTGCGCGTTCTGCGTGTGCTTAAACTGCTGCGTTATATGAACGAGGCAGGCGTCCTGTGGCGCAGCCTGATGCGGGCCAGGCACAAATTAGGCCTGTTCTTTGGCTTTGTGGCGATCATCCTGTGCCTGTTCGGCGGGCTGATGTTCGCCGTTGAAGGCGGCAGGGACGGTTTTACTTCGCTGGCCGCCTCGGTTTACTGGGCGGTAGTGACACTGACGACGGTGGGGTACGGTGACATCACGCCGCATACGCCGCTCGGCCGGGTACTGGCTTCTGTTCTGATTTTACTCGGGTATTCAATTATTGCTGTTCCGACCGGGATCCTGACGGCTTATATGGCTCAGGAACTGGAAAAAGGGCGGGAACTACGTTCCTGTCGCCATTGTCACCGGACCGGACATGAATTAGATGCACGTTTTTGTGCGCATTGCGGAACAATTCTTCCGCCGCTTCGTGCCCAACTTATTGATAAAAAACCGGTTAGTCGTGCAAAGAACGAACAAGATGATGCTTAAATCATCATTTTGGCTACTTTACACAGATTATAAGATAAAAAGAGTTGCTATTAGGGGGCAGTCATGAGTAAATACATCCCGGCCTGTGGTACAGACCTATTTATGCACGACATCCTGAGTAAAGTTGTTCAAATTTAATGCGTTATCCATGATAACACTGATCTGACGAATTTCCTTCTTAGTGCCTCCATAAGTAACGACTGAAATCCGGCTATAACATGCCCATGGTGGCGAAATTTTTATTTAAAAGGTAATTCCTATGTCAATGATGAAAGGTCAGGTTAAGTGGTTTAACGAGTCTAAAGGCTTTGGCTTCATCACTCCTGCTGATGGCAGCAAAGATGTGTTCGTACACTTCTCTGCAATCCAGGATCAAGGTTTCAAGACCCTGGCTGAAGGCCAGAATGTACAGTTCTCTATCGAGAACGGTGCTAAAGGTCCGTCTGCGGCTAACGTTACCGCTATCTAATCTCGCTTCTGCGCTGTTTACAGCACATTAACGTAGATTACAAAAACCCGCATATGCGGGTTTTTTTATGCCTGAATTTTGCCAAACGTATTGCTTCAGTTCGTTTCGCAAAATCTGCGCCAGCTGCCTTTTTGACTGACTCTGTACTACAATCAATAACATTGATAACGATGGGATAACTCGATGAAAGTTAACGATCTGGTGACGGTAAAAACTGACGGCGGTCCGCGTCGTGAAGGTAAAGTTCTGGCAGTGGAAGAGTTTTACGAGGGCGTCATGTATCTGGTATCGCTGGAAGACTATCCGGCAGGCATCTGGTTCTTTAATGAAGGCGACACCAAGGACGGCACCTTCGTCGAACCACGGGTTTCCGACAAGTAATACGCGGCGTCTGCGCTGACACATAAAAAAACACCGGAGCAGGAGACTGCATCCGGTGTTTTTGTTTGAGGGCAATGTTACGCAACGTTCAGTGTGATCAGAACGTTTCCCAGTTCTGCGTGCTGCTGACAGAGTTCGCACCCCGTGAGCCCTCAATCAGCGTCAGGGCCGGTTTACGGCTCGCGGCATTGGCAGCCCGTGCATCGAGACGGAACACCGCCACGGCCTGCGTCAGGCGCTCTGCCTGCTCTTCCAGTGATGCCGCCGCCGCTGAGGCTTCCTGCACCAGTGAAGCATTCTGCTGAGTCACACCGTCCATCTCTGACACGGCCTGGCTTATCTGGTTGATACCGCGGCTCTGCTCGTCAGAGGCTGACGCAATCTCACTCATAATATCGGTGACATGAGTGACAGCGGTGACAATTTCATACATGGTGTCGCCCGCATCGCCGACCAGCAGACAGCCTTCACCGACATAATCCACAGACTCTTCAATCAGGGATTCGATCTCTTTGGCGGCGTCTGCGCTGCGCTGCGCCAGATGGCGCACTTCACTGGCGACCACCGCAAAACCGCGACCCTGTTCACCGGCGCGTGCAGCTTCAACGGCCGCATTCAGAGCCAGAATGTTGGTCTGGAAGGCGATACTGTTGATGACGTTAGTGATATCCGCGATTTTGGTCGAACTGCGGGAAATGTTTTCCATGGTGCTAACAACGCTGGCGACGATATCTCCGCCTTTTTGCGCTTTTTCGGACGCATCGGCGGCCAGTTTGCTGGCGTGATGGGCGTTTTCCGAATTGAGTTTCACCGTTGCGCTGAGCTGCTCCATGCTGGCAGCCGTTTGTTCCAGCGCCGCGGCCTGTTGTTCGGTGCGTGATGATAAATCCGTATTTCCGGTCGCAATCTCCGCCGAACCCTGATAAATCGACGTGGCACCTTCGCGGACAACCAGCACGGTATTGGCCAACGATGCCTGCATCACATCGACATTAGTGCTCAGAACACCGAGTTCATTGCGCCCGGCGGCATCGGCGGGTTGGGTTAAATCGCCATCGGCAATTTTTTGAATGCGGCTGACCAGACGATTAATCGGCGTGATGATCACTTTGCGCATCACGATATAGGTAATGATGGTCAGTACCAGAGCCAGCGCGAAACCGCCAGCCATCAGCACGTAACCCCACCGGGCATTTGACTGCGCTGCCTGATTAATCTTGTTCGCGCTATCTGTACGGTAGGCAATGGCGGCCAGCAGCGGCGTATTGTTGTCCTGATCCAGCCCGCGCACCGTTTCAGCTTCCTGTGAAATCACCTCTTCGAAATGCGCCTGACGGGCGGACTCCAGCATTGGCGTCATGCCGGTTTTAAGGTAATGGTTATAGGATTTTTTTAGTGGCTCATCGAGGGTGAGGTCGGTGGCCGTTTTATTCGGGCGGTTGATATATTGTGTGAAGGCTAATTGCGATTGCTTAATGCGGCTTTCGGCCTCGGCAATCGTCTTTTTAAACACGTCCTGGTCGCCAACACGCGCGGCGGATGCCGCCTGAATTAATAACAAGCGGGCGGTGCGCAGATGATTGGAACTGTTCGACAGGGCCATACGAATCTGCAACTCCTGAGTGGCATTTTCCAGCGCGTCATTACTTTGTTTAAGGAAGAAACTGGAGGTGCCAATCGAAAGGGCAAATAAAATCAGGATCCCGGACAAAATGGCGCTGATCAGGGTGATCAGACGAATATTACTGATAAAAGAGATGGTTTTTTTCGCCGTGGTTAACGGGTGTTCCGTCGTAAAAGTATCCATATTATTCCGCTCTGTTAATCCTGCATGTGCGGCAATGAAGTGCGGCGCACGCGACATCAATGTAGGCCTGCCTCGCGGCAACACCTGCCGTGGCGAAAAAACGCCATACAGTTACATCGGCACTTTAGGGCGGAGATTGAATTTATAAGTGAGATCCAGCTCTCACTTCAGGGATTAACTCCGGCGGGTGCTCTTGCCGGAAAAAGAAAAGGACAATGCTGACGCATTGTCCTCCGTAGATAAACGATTAACACTAGTTAACATAAATTCCGCCAGTGAATTGATCACTTAGACGTACTACGTGATAAATAATATGTTTATTCGGTGACTTAATTTTACGCTTAATACTGCCTTTATAAGAGGAAACCGTTTTGACTTTAATACGGAGTTTGTCCGATATCTGAATGGTGCCTTCACCGGACATCCACATTTTTAATGTGTTGGACTCGCTGCGACTGAGCATCACCGGAGTGACATCCAGCATCGCAAACTCCAGCCCGGCTAAATCATGATGATGCAGATAGTTACGGATCAGCTGATTAAGCGTGGCGGTCTTAATCGATTTCGACGAAATAATAACGTTTTTTCTGACGAAAACATATTCTTCGAAATGGATCCGCGTTTCGGACATAAAAATAAAAAACAACGTTTCCGGATACTGGCTGATTAAACTTCTAATTTTATCCCGGTTGTCAGAATGGGGTTGCAGACAAGTTTCATTGATAAATACCACGCCGGGTATTTTTTGCAGATTGCTTAAATTTAACTGGTCAAAGGTGCGAACAAAAATGACATCCTGCGCCTGAATACCGTTGTCACGTAATGACTGAGCCAGCCCGAGGCAGGTAAAACTGCATGAATCCAAGATTATCGTTTGCATAATCAATCCTCATAGGACCTCCTTGTTCTTCATAATGTTTGGATGGGTACAACCACTGGTGGTGAAAGCTGCAAATGCGTATTTCAAATACCTTTTTGCAACAAAAACACGCACAGTTCAAAGGTATTTTTCAGTGCCGCTCAGGCAAAGAGAAGCCACTTCAATTTGGCTTAAGTCGATTGGGGAGGAATGAAGGAGAAAATAGGATTTTGGGTTTGGGAATATTCTTAATGTTGCTAGCGACATAGCGTGAAAGCTGAAATTAAACTTTAGGATTATCCTCATCAAAAATGATTAGGCGGGTCATTATTCAACCGTCTCATGCTTAAAAATTATTCATCTATATTGTTACTGAACATTTAGACCGCAAACGGGAATCGCTAAGGCGGCCACCGCAGGCCGCCTGATAAAACATCAGCTTTTTTTACCAGTATGGCTGCCAGCTTTGGGTCAGGCGAACCAGCGCTTCAACATAGAAATAATCTCCCCAGCTTGAGCATTGGTCCACGCCTTTACCACTCGCCATGTGGTAAACCGAATGCTTGAGCAGGCCGTCGCAATCCTCGTCGTCCGCGGCCAGATAGTTCGCCGTCAGCGACGCCATAATACGCAGCGCCATCTCTTCATAGCTGGCACGGAGCGCGTCGCTGGCGGGCAGGGCGGTGGCCAGATCCAGCAGGCCACATACCGCAATCGCCGCCGCCGAACTGTCCCGTGGCTCACGGGTGCCGAGCAGGGCCAGATCCCAGTGACACACGTCATCTTCCGGCAGACGGTTCAGGAAGTAATGCGCCAGCCTGCGCGATAATTCGACCTGATCACGATCGCCGGTATAACGATAGCTTAGCAGGAAACCGTAAATTCCCCAGGCCTGACCCCGTGACCAACAGGAGTCGTCAGCGTAACCCTGATGTGTATTACCAAAGCGTGGCTCACCGGTGACCGTATCCATATAGTAGGTGTGATAGGTGGAGGCGTCCGGCCTGACGATATACTTCGCCGCCTGACTGGCGTGCGTGCGTGCGGCGTCAGCATAGCGGCTGTCACCGGTTTGCTGCGTGGCCCAGTAAAGCAACGGCAGATTCATATTGCAGTCGATGATCATGCGCCCGGCCTGTTCCGGGTCTTGCAAATCGCCCCAGGCCTGGATAATACCGGATTGCGGGTTAAAGCGTTCCAGCAGGGCGTCGGCGGCCAGCAGCGCAAAGCCGCGCGCCTGACGGTTGCCGGTCAGACGCCAGGCACTGACGCACGACAGCGTATAGAGAAAGCCGAGGTCATGCGTGGCGGTATCGATACGGTTGGCTATACGGTTGCCAAACGAGGTGATATGTTTTTCGGCCGCCAGACGGTATTTGTCATCGCAGGTCATCTCCCAGGCCAGCCAAAGCTGACCACTCCAGAAACTGGTGGTCCACTCTACGTTACCGGTCAGTGCATAATGGCCGTTTTCGCAGGTTTCGGCCGGGAATTTACCGTCGAATTTCGGCATATTACGGTCAATTTTACGCAATACCCGCTGACGGGCATCCTCCAGTTGCTGGCGCAGGGCAATTCTGTCCAGTTGATTGAGTTCAACCGGCAATAGTTTTTCTTTGGCGATGGTAATAGTCATAGCAACAGGTTCTCCCTTTTAAGGCTGAATCAGCGTTTAACAGTCGTCAGAGGTGCAGAAGCTTTGATGTCCGGTGCGGTCACAGGTTTGATGCCGAATTTTTCATCGCGCCGGTTGTGGCAGGCGGAAAGCGTTAGGGTGGAAATCAGGGTAAACAGCAGCGCGATACCGCCCATAATCAGGTAGGTGTGGGCAAAACCGATGCGGTCGTAGTAATAACCCGCCGGGGGCGCGACCAGGATGGAACCCACATAAATCATCGCCTGATAGCCCAGCAGGTACATGGTTGCGTTAACGCGTTTATGGAAATGTTCGGCGATATATTTGAATACCGACACCAGCAGCAGGGCGATCTCCAGCCCGTAGAAAGGTTTGATAATTGAGATCAGCAGCGGGTCGTTAGTCAGCCCCGAAGCAATCAGCCGCAACCCGACCACCAGGCCGACCAGTAACAGCCCCCGCTTGGCACCGAAATAGTTCACCAGGAACGGGATCACCATCATCATCAGGAATTCCAGCCCGGACTGCACGGTGCTCAGGTAGCCATACATGGCGTTGCCCTGTTCTTTGGTGGAGAAGAAGGTGACGAAATAGCGCGAGAACTGCTGCTCGGCCACAAACATCATCCAGGCCACACCGGCGACATAGAGCGAAAACATCCAGAATTTGCGGTTTTTCAGCAGCAGAATCACATCGCCGAAGACGATTTTTTCCTGCGCGATCACGTCGTTATTGCGCAGTTCAGCCTCGCCGATTTTCAGCGACAGCAGTACAGCCAGCATCAGCAATGACGTCAGACTGCTGAGGCTGAAATTCCATGCTGGCGAGAGATTAAACAGGATGCCGGAGAACGATGCTGCCAGCGCCCAGCCGAGTGAACCCCACATGCGGATTTGCCCGAACTCCATGCTGTACAGGCGGCTGAAGCGGTCTGCATAGGACTCTGATGCCGCCACGCCCGCATACCAGCCGAGGCTGAGATAAAACGCGCCGGCAATGATGCCCACCATCAGATGTTTTTCCAGCAGCGGCTGGTACACGTAAATAAAGAACGGGGCCATCATGGCGGAAATAATAACCACAAAATAAAGCAGGCTTTTGCTCATGCCTATTTTATCCATGATATAGCCATAGACCGGTTTCATTATGACGGCGAAAACACCGTTAATCGCAAATACTGTGCCGATGCTCATACTGTCCAGCCCGGCTTTCTGCCCTAACCACAAAGCATATAATCCGAAGCTGGAAGACCATGTGAAAAAATAGAGGAAAATAAAGCTGCTCATTTTGTAATAAGCCGATTTACTGGCGGTTTTAATGGCTTTCATATTGACTCCGGGCGGGCCTGAGTAATAAGGGCGACGCTCCAGCTGCGGCCCTGACAGGTGATATGTACATGCTGCTCATCTCGCCTGACCTCAGGCAGCATCAGGTTTGAGCCGGGTGAATTGGCAGAGGCAAACACCGCTGACATCAGCCAGTATGAACCGGGTTCGAGCGCGACTTTCAGCACCGGGATCGTCGCCGTTTCGGCAAACATAATGCTGCTGTTTGGCGGTGTGATTACGGTTGCCGCTTCACGCTGAGCGTCACCGCCCACGCTTGCGATCCGGCTGCTGCCGTTGCGGGAGACAATCCGGCTTGAGGCGCTCTGCTGGCTGAGTTCAACCTTCGTCTGGCGGTCATGAATCACCGCGAATCCCCCTTCCACGGCGTCCAGTGCGCGGGCCGTGGTGACATGATGCAGACGCAGATGGCCGTCACCGCAGGGGATAAGCCAGGTCTGTATTTCTACGTCGTGCCAGGCCAGCCAGCGGGAATAGATGACATCGTGGTGGGTCAGGGTCTCTTCACAGCCACGGCGGCCACGGTAATAGCCGTCGCGCTCGGAAAATACCAGCATCGAATCACAGGCGGCATGGTTCAGGCCAAAACGCCCGCGATCGATCGTAAAACCAAACTGGTTTGAGTAGGCAAATTTGGTGTATTTGGCCTCGGTATTGACGAAATTGTTCAGCTCCAGCTGGCCGGAAGTGAGCATCACTACGTGCTGTTGTCTGGCGTCGCGCAGCAAAATCTGGCTGGCTTGAGGAATACAGTGCGGATTTTCCAGCATCGGCAGCGGTAACTCTTCGGCCTGCCAGAACGCATGGTCGTCAGGCAGCGCCAGTACCAGAAACAGTTTGCAGGCCCAGTAGGGGGAGCCGGGGGCGTTGTAGTCTTCGGCCATCACCAGATTTGGTGTGTGATAACCGATGCTCAGCACACCATCACGGTCAAAGATCGGCTGTTTCAGCCAGTGGCGCAGATGGCGTAAAATCAGCCCCTTCACCACGCCGGGGGAGTAAACCTCCAGCCCGCTGAAAGCCGCGGCGCTCCAGAATGCCGCTTCGGCAAACCGGTAGGTGAGGCTGCGGCCAAAAGGCACCGCAGAGCCGTCGGTGGAAAACAGCGTAATAAAATCCTGCGCAAAGCGCTGCGCTCTTGCTCGCAGGGTGGCGCAGCGTTCGGCATCCACATCCGCCATGTGCGCGGCGTAGAGCAATCCGTAATAATGGAAAGCCATCGAAATGTAATAATCGCGCGGCCGGCCGGGGCCATCTGAGTACCAGCCGTCACCGAGATAGTAGGCTTCCATCAGCGCAAAGCGGGCTTCTACCGCTTCGCGGTCCCACGGCAGACCTGCCTGCTTGCAGCCCATCTGCACCATGATCGGAAAGTAGTTCCAGTTATTGTTGGGGATAGTGGCGCGGGTTCCCTGATTGAGCCACGCAATCAGGTTGCGCTGTTCCTGCGGGCTGAACCAGGCCAGCAGACGCTTATCCAGCAACGCCAGCCCGACACCAAACGCCGCCATTTCTACGCAACGCTGGTCAAAGTCCCAGATTTCGCCCCAGTACTCAGCATGTTGAGGGTCGGTGCCATGGCGGATCGCAGTCACGTAAAAAGAGAGGTTTTCGCACTCCTCGCCCGAGGCCAGCAGCGGGAAAATCCCCCATAACATGCGTGACAGCGCTTCCATTTTGGCAATCTGCTGACCGTAATGGGTGGTGGTGTTACCTAAATCGATACCGCTTTTGCCTTCCTCGGTATAGGGCGTCACCGCGGACAGCATTTCACTCAGCAGATTTTTTACCTGCTGACGATTGCGCAGCGGATTTTCTGTATTGATTTTCATCTGGCTCATTTCACGCTCCGTATCGTTAAGGCTAATGTACCCGTCATCCTTCAAGCTGCATGTGATCCGAGTTATTTAGGGTAAATATTTACTTTGTAAGTGAAATATTGTTTCAATTTAGTGGGTTTGCTATTTAGGCATTTTTCAGGTGGCCTGCTTGTTGTCAGTGAAATATAGAGAATTTGTTTTGGCTGATTGTTATGCGGCTCACATAACGCTGCATTTTTTTTAAATTGATATTGCCGGGAAGGATGGAAAGGGGCTTAAATTACAAAATTAAGCCCAAAAATTGTAATTTCTTGTCATTGGGCCAGTGGCGAACGAAAGCCCTTAATACTGTGGGGGATAATCATGGCGGTGACCGACTTTCTCGAACGCATTGCCCTTAATGAGCAGCAGATTTCCTTTAACCGGATGAATAAAGGCAGCGCTAACTACTTTCACTGGCATCAGTGTCTGGAAATGCTGTTTGTCAGCCGGGGCTACGGCATTGTGATTGTCGATAATCAGCAATACACCCTAAGGCCCGGTCGTTTGTTTGTCTTTCCGCCGTTCAAACTGCATAAAGTTTTTGTTGAGCAAACGGATAAAAATCAGTACGAGCGCACCACAGTGCATCTGGACCATCAGCTGCTCGACGGTTTTTTGCAGCCGTTCCCGCAGCGCCGCGCCCGCTTTGCGCGCCTTTGGGACAGTGATCGCAATGCACATATCTACGATCTGGCTTCCAGCGCGGTGCACATTGAAGCGATCCTTGAAAATTTCAATGTGCTTAAACAGGCTGAAACTCACCAGTGGGAAGACATTGCCATGCTGGTGCTGCAATTAATGGCGTTTATGCCCGCAGAGGAGGGGCGGCAGAAGACCGTCAGTCGCACCACGGCGTCGAAGGTGATGCAGTGGATAGAAGAGAATTATGTGCAGAAGTTTTCACTGGCGCAGCTTTCGGCATCGGTGGGGTTGTCGCAAAGTTATATTTCGCGGGTATTCAGTCAGGAGACGGGCGGATCGATTGCGGATTTTCTGGCGACGCGGCGCATTAAACGGGCCTGCGAGTTATTGCGGACAACCGATCTCTCGGTGGAAGCCGTCGGCCGACAGTGTGGTTTTGCCGACGCACCCTATTTCATCACCTGTTTTCGTAAACTCATTGGCAGAACGCCGCTTCAATATCGCAAAGCGGCGTACCGGCTGGATCTATAGCTTTTCGGGCGTTGAAAAGACTTCCGCGCGCCAGACTTTAATCGATACCAGCCAGCGAAAACCTTCCATGATTGTGTAAGCCTGTAAGTGGACAGATAAATTAAGTGTTAAAAATCATTAACCTACCTATTTTTACACGCGGTAAAAAGGAGACTTTTTCACTCCCGCTGCCGCCAGTCCGGTTGAGCCGAACCGAGTGCCGACGCAGGGAAATCCCAGCGCATTTCCGTTCCCGCCAGCCGCACCGGTGGCAGTAAGCGCCAGCCATCACCCCATTGGGTGTGTTCCGGCGTAGCGGCAAAATCGCTTTTCTCTGTGCCGGAGATGCCCCCCTTCAGGCTGAGTTCCGCCTCCTGCACATTGTGTATCAACTCGGCAGCCGTGCGCGCCAGTGACAGCCGTATTTCGCTGCCCTGACCCCTGCGCAACCGTTCGGTTAGTCCGTGAAGCACCGCCGCTGCCATCAAATAGCCGGTCGCGTGGTCTAGTCCCTGTACCGGCAGGGGATGGGGTTTCTGACTGCCCGCCCAGTGCATGCCGTGTTCGGCAATCCCGCAGCTCATCTGCACCAGACTGTCGAAACCACGCCGTTCTCGCCACGGTCCGCTCCAGCCATAAGCATTCAGGCAAACGTCGACCAGTCCCGGTGCCAGCAGGCGGCGCTCTGCCGGGCCATAGCCGAGCTTTTGCAGCGCACCGGCGCGGTAGCCATGAACAATCACGTCGGCCTCGCGCAGCAACTTTTCGAAAGTGTGGCGGTCCTGCGGGTTATGCAGGTTAAGCCGGGCGCAGCGTTTACCGAGGGTGACCTCCGGCTCTTGGCTGGCTTCTTCCCAACCGAAGGGATCGATGCGCAGCACGTCTGCGCCGAAACCGGCCAGAAAACGTGTCGCCACTGGACCGGCAATAATGCGCGTGAGATCCAGCACGCGGATACCCTGAAGCGGCCGGTGAACTGACACGCGCCATGCCGGTTCTGGCTGGGCAGGAAAAAGCGAGCACCTGAACAGCGGCTCCAGCGCCACACTTTTCCCCTGAATATGCTGCTGCCACTCTGCGGTGCTGCGCATTTCGGCTGCGCAACCTCCGGCCTCAACAATGGCTTTTTCCAGCGCCTGCTTGTGCCACGTTTTTACCACCCGCGCCAGCGACGGCCGGTCTGCATGATGGCCGAGAAGCGCCTCCACCACTTTGCGGTGCGCAGGCGCATTGGTATGCAGCCGGATCCAGCCGTCAGCCGTTGCGTAATCACCGGCGATGGCGTCCCAGACGGGCGGTAATTCCCAATCCCGCGGGATAAACGTAGTGGAAAACCAGAGTGAGGCGAGGCGGCGGTCGACCTCAGCCTGGGGGACTTGATGACCGGCTTCGGCCATCAGTGCGGTTAATGCCAGGGAAGCGACGGCAACCGAGGCGGTGGCAAATTCAGTGACCGGGTAAGCCGAAGGCAAATGGCCTGTCCCGCTGATATGCAATGCGTCAGGCAGGAGAGTGTCACCGGTGGTGGCTAATTGGGAATACAGTGACCGGGTCCATTGTTGAATAAAAGTATCTGACATGGGGCGCTCCCTGAAGAAACTTAAAAAAGACTGATTCCATAATGATTAATAATTTCATAACTATTTGTTAACCTAAAATGTAACAGATTCATCTTAAAAAAGACGTTCGGGAGAATTTTTAATCAGAAGAATAGGGTTCTGTAAGGGGGACTTAAGGTTTCTGTTAACGGTTGCACATGCCGCATACAGCGGTGATCTCACATGCCGGAAGCGCGATGGTGCGCAAGTTATTTTTTAGCTGAAAGCATTCAATTTTGTGGTACTCGCCATGTGAATTTTACGTTAGCCTTGTGGTCGTATTTTTGACATCCCGCTGCGTGCCCTCTGGCATCAATATAAAAGCGGATAATTTGAATTGCCCAGCACAGGAAAACCTTCTTGCATGGAACGAAGAGCATTTATCAAAGCGTCAATGGCGTTTGCCGCCTACTGCGGGGTGCCAGCGATGGCATCAGTGTTCACGCGATCTGCTGCGGCAGCGCAGGAGAACGTAGCGGACGGTGGTGCCACCACTTTCGACTACTCCGTGCTGCAAAAGATGGCCCGCTCCCTCGCTTCGCAACCTTTTGGTGGTCCCCCGCAGCCTCTGCCGCAGACGCTGGCTGAACTGACCCCGCAGGCGTATAACGCCATCGAATACGATCACGGACACTCACTTTGGCATGACCTGCCAAACCGTCAGCTTGACGTTGAGTTGTTCCACGTCGGCATGGGCTTCAAACGTCGTGTGCGTATGTACTCTGTCGATGCAGACAAGCATCTGGCCCGCGAAATTCACTTCCGACCGGAGCTGTTTAACTACCACGACGCCGGTGTGAAAACTGAGCAGCTTGAAGGCATCACGAACCTTGGATTCGCCGGGTTTAAAGTCAATAAAGCGCCGGAGCTGACCCGACGCGACGTAGTGTCGTTCCTTGGTGCCAGCTATTTCCGTGCGGTAGATGATACCTACCAGTACGGTTTGTCGGCGCGTGGCGTGGCAGTGGATACTTTTGCCGGCGTGCCTGAAGAGTTCCCTGATTTCACCGCATTCTGGTTTGATACGCCAAAACCGGGCGATACCACCTTCACGGTGTACGCGCTGCTCGATGGCCCGAGCATCACCGGCGCTTACCGCTTCATTATTCACTGCGAGCCGACCCGCGTGGTGATGGAGATCGAAAAACACATCAACGCCCGTAAAGACATTAAACAACTCGGCATTTCGCCAATGACCAGCATGTACAGCTGCGGCACCAGCGAACGTGGCCGCTGCGACACCATTCACCCGCAAATTCATGACTCCGACCGTCTGGCGATGTGGCGCGGAAATGGTGAATGGGTTTGCCGTCCGCTGAATAACCCGCAGAAATTGCAGTTCAACGCCTTCGCGGATGAAAATCCGAAAGGCTTCGGCCTGTTGCAACTGGATCATGAGTTCAATAATTATCAGGACGTGATTGGCTGGTACAACAAACGCCCGAGCCTGTGGGTGGAGCCGGTAGGAAACTGGGGGAAAGGGGCGGTTAATCTGTTAGAGATCCCGACCACCGGTGAAACTCTCGATAACATCGTCTGCTTCTGGCAGCCGGAAAAACCGGTTAAGGCCGGGGACTCTTTCGACTTCAGCTACAAACTTTACTGGAGCAGCACGCCGCCGGAACGCAGCCCGCTGGCTAACGTACTGGCAACCCGTACGGGTATGGGCGGCTTCCCGGAAGGCTGGGCGCCGGGTGAAAACTATCCGAAAGTCTGGGCGCGCCGTTTCGCTGTTGATTTTATTGGCGGTGATTTGAAAGCCTACGCTGACAAGGGTCTTGCGCCGGTGATCAACGTGTCAGCCGGTAAAATCAAAGACATTGAAATCCTGTACGTGCAGCCGTTTGATGGCTATCGCATCTTGTTCGACTGGTACCCGGACAGTGATTCGGTTACGCCGGTTGAGCTGCGTATGTACGTGAAGTCAGGCAATACTGCGTTGACCGAAACCTGGCTCTATCAGTACTTCCCGCCAGCGCCGGATAAACGCCGTTATATCGATGACCGCCAGATGAGCTAAGCGCTCGCTGTCCCGGTGATGAAACGTCACAAATGAAAAAGCCCCGTCTCTGCGAGCGGGGCTTTTTTTACTTCTTATTCGCAGTCTTCTTATTCGCAGGTGAATCAGAAGCTTATTCTTGCTGGAATACCTGACACAGGAGACTCAGCAAAATTTACGTGTACTTCACTCAGAACGCTTTCACCAGCACCTGACGCTGCGAAGGTTCCTGACCGGTTTTCAGCAACGCGTCGAAGGATTTCTCCATCTTTTTAACGTGCTGTAAAAATTCTTGTGGCGAAAAATCATGTGATTTGCCGCTCATGTAAGCAAGTGCCAGTTCTTTGGCCTGATAACGCTGGAAGTTATACATTCTGTTCCTCATTTTTTAAAAGATTAAACGGAGTGGCTAACAACGAGCTGAAAACTCTGCAACTGCTGACTACGTGCCGCCAATGCGATGCATTCTACGGATTCCATTGATAAGTAACAGTCGCTTGTATTGATAGATTTGATAGTTAAAAGCTTAGAAAGAAGAGCTTGGCCCTTAGAGATAATGATTTTCATTCCCTGTTTTCCTTTGGCGTCTTTTTCTTAGCTTTCCATGCGGTTGTTATTAGATTTAATAATGTGACTTTACCGGGCAGAAGGGTACTCTCAGGGTAGGTTTTTCAACGGAAAGAGGTTGTTATCATGAGTAAATTTATCTTCTCTTCGCCACGAAAATACGTACAAGGCAGCGGCGTGCTGGATGAACTGGGCGACTATCTGCCTGCGCTTGGCGGCAAATCGCTGCTCATTGCCGATGATATGGTCTGGAGCATCATTGGCGATCGCGTTCAAGCATCGCTGAAAAAAGCCGAAGTAGAATTTCACTATGAAAAATTTAAAGGTGAAGCGTCGTCCAACGAGATAACTCGTCTGGCGGAGATTGCCCGCAAAGCGGGGACTCACGTCGTAGTTGGACTCGGTGGCGGTAAGACGCTCGATACCGCTAAAGCCATTGCCGATGAACTGAAGCAGAACGTGGTGATTGTCCCGACAGTCGCTTCGACCGATGCCCCTTGCAGCGCACTTTCAGTGATTTATACCGACGAAGGCGTGTTCGACACTTACCGCTTCTATGATAAAAACCCGGATCTGGTGCTGGTGGATACGCAGGTTTGCGCACAGGCTCCGGTGCGTCTGTTCGCTTCCGGTATTGCTGATGGTCTGGCGACGTTCGTCGAAGCGCAGGCCGTATTGCGTTCGCATTCGCAATCTATGGTAGGCGGTGATCCAACGATTGCGGGTATGGCGATTGCCGAAGCCTGCGAGAAAACGCTGCTGACCTACGGTTACAGTGCGTATACCGCCGTCGAGCAAAAACTGGTCACTCCGGCCGTTGAAGCGGTGGTGGAAGCCAATACGCTGCTTTCCGGGCTTGGCTTTGAGAACGCCGGTCTGGCGGGAGCGCACGCTATTCACAACGGCTTTACCGCGATTTCAGGCGATATCCATCATCTTACCCACGGCGAGAAAGTGGCGTACGGCACCCTGACGCAAATGGTGCTGGAACAGCGCCCGGATGAAGAGATCGCCCGTTACATTCGTTTCTACCGTGCCATCAAAATGCCGACCACGTTAAAAGAGATGCATCTTGAAAAAGAGTCTTACGAGAATCTGGTGAAAGTCGGTGCACTGGCTGGCGGCAAGGGCGATACCCTCGGCAACCTGAACCAACATCTGTCACCGGAAGATGTTGCCAACGCGATTCTGGCGGTGGACGCGTTCAGTAAAACGGTGAAGTAAATTGGTCGCTCCCCCTGTAAAGGGGGAGTTTCTAGACTCTCGCCATCACCCACGGCAAGACCACCGGTAGCTGCGAAAGCAGATATAACACCAGGCCGATAAACGCCCCGACCAGCGTGCCGTTGATGCGGATAAACTGTAAGTCCTTGCCGATATTGAGTTCAATCTGGCGCGACATATCCCGCGCATCCCAGCTTTTCACCGTGTCGCTGATGTGGCGGGTGAGGAACCCGGCGAAGTCCGGAGCCATTCTGGCGGCGACCGTTTCCATTTGCGTATTCAGTGACGCGCGCAGCGTAGCATCCTGCTCCAGCGCCTGCCCCAGCCATCGGCCGGACTCTGTGATTTTGGCGTGTACTTTGGAATCCGGCTGCTCCAGATCTTCCTTCAGCCAGCCGCGCATATCTCCCCACAGCTGCATTACGTAGCCGTTGAGTTTCTCGTCATTTTTCAGGTACTGCTTAATCTCTTCGGCCTTTTGCGCCGTCACCGGGTCGTTCTGCAGTTTCCAGATAAAGCCCTGCACAGAGCGGTCGAAGCCTTTGCGGAAGGCGTGAGTTTTATCGTTACCCATATCGTCGAGCACAGAATTAACCGCATTCGATACCATATCCGCGCCATTGCGGCCGAGCCAGCCAGTTGGCAACAGCTTGGCGGTGAGAGGGTGCTCGCGCTTCATCCAGCCGATAATCTGAGCGGAGATAAAACTGCGGGTGCTCTCTTTTGCCAGCAGCAGCTCCAGCTGATCCATAGCCTGATCCAGCAGTTCCTGATGCCGTCCGTCTTTGGTCAGGCTTTCCAGTAACGTTGCCACCGACTGCGACAGATCAATCTTGTCGATCACGCGAAACAGCGCGCGTTTGATCAGCTGGGCGATGCGCTGATCGTCGGTGACATCCAGAAAGCCGCGCATCATCTTGATCATATAACCGGCGAAGCGCGGTGCATTGTCCGGCGCATTCAGCCAGTCAGACAGCATCTGAGCCGGGTCATGCTTGCGGATGAGCTCTACAATTGAGGCCGGTGCGAGGAATTTCTCCTGCACGAAAACCGCCAGATTGTCGGCAATTTTGTCTTTGTTTTTGGGAATGATGGCCGTATGCGCGGCGATAAACGGCACCGGAACCCGGCGAAACAGGGCGACCACGGCAAACCAGTCGGCCAGTGCGCCGACCATCGCGGCTTCTGAAATGGCCTTCAGGCCGGAGACCCAAAAGTTGGGCGGAAAAAATAGCGTGACAACAAACAGGGCGGCTGCGACCAGCAGCAACCCCAGTGCGTTTCGTTTACTTCGGCGAAGTTCATGTTCTTTATCCATTACAGAAGTTTAGGAACTGCGCCGTGTGCTGTCAGCTTTTTTCTCAGCGCCGGAGGCGTAAGCGATAAAATGAGAATTATTCTTGATATCAACCGGCTGCTCATTACACTGCGGGCAGACGATGTTTCTGTATTGATCCGATTTAAGAAAGTGAGAGCCTCATGGAGTTGTTGCGCGTTGTTTTTAAGCAGTACCGCTGGCCGTTTTTAGCGGTGATGGCACTGAGCCTGCTCAGTGCGGCGTTGGGTATCGGGCTGATTGCCTTTATCAATCTTAAGCTTATTGAAACCACCAATGCCTCACTGGCGGTCCTGCCGGAATTCCTCGGCTTCCTGCTGCTGCTGATGATCGTCACGCTTGGCTCACAGCTGGCGCTGACCACGCTGGGACATCACTTTATCTACCGCCTGCGCGGGCAGTTTATTAAGCGCATTTTAGACACCAATATCGAACGGATTGAACAGATCGGGAACGCACAGCTGCTGGCGAGCCTCGGCAGCGACCTGCGGGCTATCACGCTGGCCTTTGTGCGTCTGCCCGAACTGGTACAGGGGATCATCCTCACGCTCGGTTCGGCGGCCTATCTGGCGTGGCTGTCGCCGAAAATGTTACTGGTTACCGTGGTGTGGCTGGTGGTCACTATTTTGGTCGGGTTCACGCTGGTGTCGCGGGTTTACCAGCATCTGACGCATGTACGCGAAGCGGAAGATAATCTGCAAAAGGATTACGAGAAGGTGATCGACGGGCGTAAAGAGCTGGCGTTAAACCGTGAGCGCGCCCGCCAGCTGTATGAAGAGGAGTATCAGAAAAACGCCGGGGATTACCGCCACCACATTGTGCGCGCCGACACCTTCCATCTCAGCGCGGTTAACTGGTCGAACATTATGATGCTCGGTGCCATCGGTCTGGTGTTTTTCATGGCGAATACACTCGGCTGGTCTGATACCAACGTCGCCGCGACGTACTCGCTGACGCTGCTGTTCTTGCGCACGCCACTGTTGCAGGCGGTGGGTGCGCTGCCGACCCTGCTCAGTGCGCAGGTCGCCTTCACTAAACTGACCGCCCTGAAGCTCAGCGATTATCAGCCGGAGTTCGCCGCGCCGCCCGCGTCGCAGGAGTGGCAAACTCTGGAATTACGAGACCTGACGTTCAGTTATGGCGTCAAAACAGAAGGGCAGGGCTTTGGCGTCGGGCCGCTGAATCTGACGATCAAACGCGGGGAACTGGTGTTTCTCATCGGCGGTAACGGTAGTGGGAAATCAACCATGGCGATGCTGCTGACCGGCTTGTATCAGCCGCTTTCCGGGCAGATCCTGCTTGATGGCGTGCCGGTCACCGCGCAGAGTCAGGAGCAATACCGCCAGCTCTTCTCGGCGGTGTTTACCGATTTCCACCTGTTTGGTCAGATGATGGGACCGCAGGGACGCGCGCCGGCCTCCCAGCTGGTGGAAGACTGGCTACAGCGCCTGAACATGAAAGCCAAGCTACAATTTGACGGCCAGCGTGTTACCAACCTGCAACTGTCTCAGGGGCAGCGCAAGCGCGTGGCGCTGCTGCTGGCAGCCTGCGAAGGGCGTGATTTCTTACTGCTTGACGAGTGGGCGGCCGATCAGGATCCTCAGTTCCGCCGCACGTTCTATCGGGAACTGTTGCCGCGTCTGCGTGAAATGGGTAAAACCGTACTGGCAATCAGTCATGATGATCACTACTTTGAGCATGCTGACCGACTGCTGGAGATGCGATCCGGCAAACTGAGTGAACTTCATGGCGAAGCACGCGCGGGTGCCAGCCGCGATGCCGTCGCACAAATCGGAAACTAAAAGGAAGCAGGGAATGAATTGGAATGATGTAATTATTGCCGCCGTGGTTGCTGCCATTTTGGGGGGCGTGCTGAAGGCTCTGTACAAGAAAGGCAAAATTGGCCGTACGCCTGCCATTCTTGTTTTTCTGGTGGTGATCCTCGGCGGGAATTTCTTGTATGAAGGCGTGATTAAACCCCGTCTGGCGGGTGATGATCAGACCCAGCAGATCGATCAGGCGCTCTCCGCCCTGCCAATTTACAGCACGATTAAAGCACAGGAACCGGCCCTGTACAGCCAGATCCGCAGCAATATTCTGCGCCTGAAAAAAGAGGGGAAATCCCAGCAGGAAGCGATTGATACGGTCAAACCGATGGTCTCTGATCTGCTTTCCCAGCGCATGAATACTGCGCCGGATGCCAACGTGATTGCCGCGATGGAAGTCAGCCTTGAAGAGATGCAGGCGTTGCAGGCACGCAACGACGGCAGCTGTTTTAAATTCCTCTATCCGCAGATCAATGGCGGTGTCAACACCGCGCAGGTTCTGCCACCGGAGCTGTTTAAGAAAGACCTGGACACGATGAATGCCTTACTGCTGGCCAGCGGCAGTGGCCAGACGGCGCAGCCGACCGTGGTCAGCGGCGAAAAAGCCAAAGCCCTGATGGCACCGGTTCGTCAGGCTTTACAGGATAAATACGGCGAACAGTTGCAGATGTTCAATGATTTAGGCGCCGCGAATGTGGACCACGCCAAAGTCTGCGAAATTTCGATCACCCTCTACAGCGGTATTCTGGCAATGCCGCCACAGGAATCCGCACCGGTATTACGCCTGATGCTGGGCAAACAGGGCTAACCCCGGACTGAGTCATCCCCGGCGGCACGTTGACGTCGGGGGTATCAAGCGTGAGGACTTTTTTGGACTTCCCCGCCAATACAGAAAAAACCTGATCTTTTCCCGCCAATAAAACGCTATTCTTATCATACTGAAAAATAATAATTCCCCGGGTTTCGGACACATTCTTTTATGCATACTTTCTTTAAAGCGCCCGTCATGTGGGCACTGCTGCTTTCGCTGTTAGCGGGACCGGTTACGGTGCTGGCGGCAGACAACACTGCGCCACAAACGACTCACGCCAACGGTGACGCGGCTTTGCCGGTTAAAATCAACGCCCCGGCGGAGCTGACTGCGCTGCAAAAACGCCTCGACACCACCAAACAGCAGGTCGCCACGGCGAAAACCGAGAAGAAGCTCAATGCGCTGAATGATGATGCGCTGCGGTTGTTCGACGATGCGGAAAAGCTGGTGATGGCTCTCGGGCCGCAACGGTCTCAGATTCAGGCCCAGCTCGATGTGCTGGGTCCTGCCCCGGCGGCGGGCGCGTTACCGGAAACCCCGGAAGTTATCCGCCAACGCAATAAACTCAACGCCAGCAAAACGCTGCTCGATGCACAGATTGATCAGGCCAACGCCATCCGCACCAGTGCGCAAAACTTATCAGCCCAGATCCGGGGACTGCGGCGTGAAACGCTGAAAACGCAGATTGCCCTCAATTCCGGCAGTATTCTTGGGGTGACGTTCTGGAAACCGCTCTTTTCCCCGAACGAAAGCGACGTCGCCCGTTTTGATGATTTCGGTTCACAGGTCAAAGATGCCTGGGATCAGGCATGGCAGCCGGAATGGCGGGTCGGCTCCGCTATTTATCTGTTACTGGCATTCGTCATCGGCGTATTTGGCCGCCGGGCGCTTGACCGGCCGTTGGGTTGGATGTTGCCCCGCTGGCTGCCCGGAGGGCGTTTACGCCGCAGTCTGCTGGCAAGTATTGCAACGCTTATCATCGTGGTGGCGCAGTGGTTGAGTGCCACGTTATTTTGCCAGCTTTTCGTGCGGCTACCCGATACTTCCCCACTGCTGCTGGATCTTGCTAATTCCATCACCGTGCTGGCAGTATTCTCGGCGTTGATCGCCGGGCTCGGTTCGGCATTGCTGTCGAACCGCCATCCTTCGTGGCGTCTGCCTGCGATGGCAGATCCTATCGCTAAAAAGCTGGCATCGTTCCCTATCGCGCTGGCAGCCTTTATCTTTATTTTTGGTATTGTTGAAGTACTCAACGGGCTAATTGATTCCAGCGTCTCTTTAACCATTTTGGGTAATGGAATTTCTGCGCTGCTGGTGGCGCTGAACTGCCTTATTGCCCCGGTGAGGGTACACAAGCTACGCCGCCAGTTGTTGGCGCGGGGCGAGCAGTCTGAGGCCCGCTCGATGCTGGCCGGACTGATTCAGATAGCCATCACCATTACCGCCGTAGTTATCGTTCTCGCGTTACTGATTGGCTACATTCCGCTGGCGCGCTTCCTGACCTACGAACTGGTGTGGGTCGGTCTGGTGCTGACCTGCCTCTATTTGCTGATCCATCTGGTGGTGGATTTCAGCGAAAGCTTCTTCTCACCGACCACCTACAGCGGCAAGTTGCTGAAAAGCACGGTCAGCCTGAACGAGCGCCACTTGTCGCTGGCAGCCACGCTGTTTGCGGCGGTAGGGAAAACGCTGCTGGTGCTGTTTGCGGCCCTGGCGTTGCTCAACGGGACGTTTGGGACCACCACGCCGCTGGAACTGCTCGGTAAAGTCGTCGATATCTGGGGCGGTAAGGGGCTGGAAAGCATGAATATCATTCCCGCCCACGCGGTGAATGCTTTCCTGTGTCTGGTCATTGGCTGGTATGTGCTGCGCTCGGCTAAGCACTGGCTGGACAAAGAGTTCCTGCCAAAAACCATGATGGACCGTGGTATGCGCGCCTCGCTGGTGACGCTGTTTAGTAACGTGGGTTATGTACTGGTGATCCTGCTGACGCTGTCGACACTCGGGATCGAGTGGAACCGGCTGGCGTGGATCGTCAGTGCGTTGTCGGTCGGTATCGGTTTTGGTTTGCAGGAAATAGTGAAGAACTTTATCTCCGGTCTGATCCTACTGACCGAGCGCCCGGTGAAAGTGGGCGATCTGGTGACCATCAGCGGGGTTGAAGGGGATATCCGCCGCATCAATGTGCGCGCCACGGAGATTCAGCTCAGTGACCGTTCCACGGTAATAGTGCCGAACTCGCAGTTTATTTCTCAGAACGTACGTAACGCCACGATGGGCAACGCGCAGGGTGTCGCCACTATCGCGCTAACTTTCCCGCTGGATATCGACCCCGAGCAGGTACGCTCGCTGCTGCTACGGTGTTACGAGTTGCACGAAGCCGTCCTCGACACCCCGGCACCGTCGGTCAGTTTCAAAGAGCTCGGCCCGACGGGCATTGTGCTCAGCGTCACCGGCTACGTGGCCAGCCCGCGCGTAGTCAGCGGTACCAAGAGCGATCTTTTGTATGAGATCCTCAAAGCCTTGCGGGCTGCGGATATCAGCCTCAGTCAGACCCAAACCATGCTGTTGGAGCAACCGGTCGAAAAACGGTAGGGTTTTCGCCTCGGCGGCGGCCCTATACCTTGGGCTGCCGCCCAAACCTGCTTTTAAATTCAACTTCAACTTCAAAATCAAAATCAAGGTCGTGGCCTCGCCGTCCACACGGGCCCAAAGGAGGTTTAAACGAACCTCCTTTGGAATCCTGCGTTTTTTAACTGCGCGCTATCGCTGGGACGAAGGACATGTCTCGTCACTTTCGAGTGAGGCGCAAAATGTCACGGCTTCGCCGTCCCCGTATTTCGGGTTCGAGCCATAGGTCTCGAACCTCTCATCCGGTGCCATTTTTGATTGCGCCTTAGCGGCTATGTAAATCAGAAGAAAAAGACAAAAACAAAAGACAAAAGACAAAACCGGTCTGGTTTTGACTTTAAAAAAGCCCTGGCCGCATTCAAAAATGGCGCTGAGCAAGTGGTTCGAGACCTTAGGCTCGAAACCCGCAGCGAAGGCACCGCAACGCGGCGACATTTTGCGGCTGTAACAATGGTGACTGAAACACGGCCATTGTGACCAGCGCAGCTGCTGTTTTTAAAAGAGCCGGAGATTTTTAAGAGGCGCGGCGATAGGCGCCTCTTAAAGCCAGTTTGGGCGGCAGCCCAAGGTCTTGACCTTTAAAAGCGAGTTCGAGATGCAATTCTAAACTCAGCCGGTGTGGGCCGGTGCCCACGACCTTGAATTTGAATTTGAAATTAAAAAAATTTACCTCAGCTTTCCAAAAGCTGAAAACTACTTATAGCCACCCGGATTTCTTCAATTTCCAATACAGCAGAACACATCCCACGACGGTGACTCCCACCGTGATCGGATATCCAAACGCATCATTCAGCTCGGGCATGTTCTTGAAGTTCATCCCGTACAGGCTGAATACCACGGTCGGAATGGCGAGAATGGCACCCCAGCCGGCAAGGCGCTGGACAACTTCGTTTTGATGCACGGACACCAAAGCCAGATTAACGTGCATGGCGTTGGCCAGCATTTCACGCATGTCGTCGGTTACGGTGATCACCTGATGGGCGTGGTCCTGCACGTCGCGGATGTACGCCCGCAGGCTTTTCGGGATCAAGTCTTCATAATGATGGCTGAGCTGGTTACAAATATCTTCCGCAGGCACGGCGGCGTTACGCAGCGATAACAGCTGGCGGCGCAGCTTGTACACTTCCTGCACCGCATCTTGATCAAAATCTGACTGGAACATCTTCTGTTCGATGTGATCAAACTGTTTGGTGTACTCGGCAATAATCGCCAGATAGTTATCCACCACCAGATCCAGCACGCAGTACAGGGCGTAAGCCGGGCCCTTGGCTAACATCGCCGGGCACTCTTCGGCATGGGCGCGGATATGTTTATAGCTCGACGATGCGCCATGACGCACGGTGACCAGAAAGTTTTTGCCGACAAACAGATGGGTTTCACCGTATTCGATTTTGTCATCCACCAGCTGAGCGGTGTGAATGACGATAAACAGGGAATCGCCATACTGCTCGATTTTCGGGCGCTGATGGGCGGTGAGTGCATCTTCAATCGCCAGATCATGCAGGCCGAACTCCTCCTGAATGGTGCGCATCAGGCTGTCTTCCGGCTGCCATAACCCCAGCCAGACAAAGGTACCTGGCTCTTTCAATACTTCGCTGATGTCCTCGGTGGTGACATCCTGCAGACGTTTTCCATCGCGGTAAGCCACACTGTTGACCACGGAATCACAACTGGGTTTTTTATCTTCTTTTGCAATGGCGTTCATGTTTTTACCCGCTTGTTAATTCAGGAGAAACCTCCCGCAGAGGGCGGGAGTATTTCGGTGTCTGAACAGAATAGCCTAGTCACAGGAAAAAGCGCTGGCGGGAAGTCTTAAAAAAGTCACAAGGGGTAACAGCAGAAGGAAAAGTGACCGCCGGGTGGCGGTCGGCGGAGGATGAGAATGGGGGATTAACCGTCAGTAGAACGGCTGACCTCTTCCCATGCATCGATATCGGCATTCATCTGCTTAAGCTTATCCCGCACCAGCGAGACGGCGTCGCTGCCGAGCAGCAGGAATGCAGGTGGATTGTCACTGTGAATCAGCGTCAGTATGGCTTTGGCGGCTTTCACCGGGTCACCCGGCTGATGTCCACTGCGTTTTTCCCGCGTTTCACGCACCGGTCCGAAGGTGGCGTCATAGTCACTGATGCTGCGCGGTGAGCGCACCATCGAACGGCCCGCCCAGTCAGTACGAAACGATCCCGGCTGCACGGCGGTAACCGCAATATTAAACGGCTTAAGTTCTTTGGTCAGTGATTCAGAAATACCCTGCAACGCGAATTTGCTGCCGTGATAGTAGCTGATACCCGGCAGGGTAATGAAGCCGCCCATAGAGGTCACGTTGAGAATATGCCCGGCGCGGCGTGCGCGGAAATAGGGCAGAAAGGCTTTAATTACCGCCACCGCACCAAATACGTTCACGTCGAACTGATGCAGGATATCGCTCAGGGGTGACTCTTCCATAATGCCTTCATGACCGTAACCGGCGTTATTCACCAGTACGTCTACCGGGCCGAACTCCCGTTCAACCTCGTTGGCCAGGGGGGCGATCGCCGCAAAGTCAGATACATCCAGAATCCGGCCAAAACAGCGTCCCGGCTCCAGCGCTTCGAACGCCTCTTTTGCCTGCTGATGGCGTACGGTGCCGACAACGCGGTGACCGGCCTTCAGTGCTTCTTCTGTCAGTGCGCGACCAAATCCGCTGCTGACACCGGTGATAAAGAGTAATTTGGATGGGTTCATGATGTTCTCCTCACTTATGTGGACTGAAAGCATAGAGCGGACCGGCGATAAAACGTAGATCCGATCCTCGCTGATATTTGCCTATTCCTCTGAGCTGGCTGGACTGCTGCAAGGCGAAGTGCCACACTTTAGCCATTGCCCGTCACTATTTTCAGGATCCCATGAACACTTCCAGTGGAGCGGTCACTGCCCAAATGGTGGAACTGCTTGACGCAATGACACCGCTCGAAGGCTATAACCTGACGCCGCTGGCGGATGTGCGCTTTTTGCGATCCAACCGCCCGCTGCTGCGCACGCCGGTATTGTATGAGCCGGGCATTGTGATTGTTATACAGGGTCGCAAGCGGGGTTATCTTGGGCATGATGTCTATTTGTACGATGCGCAGCATTATCTGATGGTCGCTGTGCCGGTGCCCTTCACGATGGAAACGGACGCCAGCGCCGCCGAGCCGATGCTGGCGATTTATCTGCGCCTCGATTTCAGTGTGGCGGCAGGGCTGATGTTGCAGCTCGATACCCTTGAATGGCCACTGACGCAACCGCCGCGCAGTATGGTGTCAAGCCTGATGGACGGGCCAATGCAGCACTCTGTGCTGCGCTTTTTACAACTGATGCGCTCGCCGCAGGAGGCGGAGATCCTAGGCCCGGCAATGGTGCGAGAACTCTATTACCGCGTGCTCACCGGCCCGCAGGGAGCCACCTTACGCAGTGCGCTGACCATGCAGGGACAGTTCGGCAAAGTGGCCAGAGCGTTGAGGAAATTGCACGCAGAGTATGCGACACACCTTGATGTGAACGTGCTGGCGCAGGAAGCCGGGATGAGCCAGGCGACGTTCCACAGCCATTTTAAAACGGTCACCGACACCTCGCCGATGCAATATCTCAAATCAACCCGGTTACATCAGGCCAGATTATTGATGCTGCGTAATAATCTGACGGCCTCGGCGGCCAGTGCGCAGGTGGGTTATGAAAGTGTGTCGCAGTTCAGCCGTGAGTTTAAGCGCCTGTTCGGCCAGACGCCGGTCAATGAAGTGGTGCGCATGAGGCAGAACTTCTCGTTGCCTGCCCCCGCGACACCCTCAGATTTTATCTCTTCACATTAATTGGCGGGCGCGGCCGTCTGCACGCGCACATCCGGGGTTTCAGCCGGACCGAACACGGTATAGGTTGGCAATTTCACGTTCTGATACGGCTCCCAGCCGCCGCCGAGGGCTTTGTACAGCGAAACCAGATCGGTACTGGTCTGCACTTTTGCCGCAGCGGATTGCTGCTTAGCCTGCGCCAGCTGACGCTGGGCATCCAGTACGTTTATAAACGAGGATAATCCTTTGCTGTAGCTGTCGGTCGCCAGTTCAAAGGTGGTTTGCAGCGCTTCGGTGGTTTGATCAAGGCCGGTGACGCGGTCCTGATCGGTGCGGTAATTGACCAGCGCGTTATCGACATCCTGCAGGGCGGTCAGTACCGTCTGGCGGTAGTTCAGTGCGGCATTGGCCTGCTGTGCGCGGGAGAGATGCACGCTGGAGACCAGCCGTCCGCCCTGGAAAATAGGCAGCGTGACCGACGGGCCGAAGGAGTAGAAATTGCTGCTCCAGTTGTCGAGATAGCTGGCGTCGGTGTTACGCATACCGAACTGGCCAGTCAGCGAGATACTCGGGAACATCTGCGCCACCGACACGCCGATGTTGGCCGTTGCGGCATGGAGATCGGCTTCCGCCTTGCGCACGTCCGGGCGGCGGCGTGCCAGCTGAGACGGTACACCCACGGGAACGGCGGCAGGCAGGGCAGGCATCGGTTTGACGGGGGTCAGCTCGCCGTCCAGCGTCCCCGGAGCCTGACCGAGCAGCACCGCCAGCCCGTTCATTGCCTGACGCTCCTGAGCCTGATACTGCGGCAACTGGGCGCGCAGTGAACCCAGCTGAGCGCGGGCGTTTTCCACATCCATCTGCGGCGCAAGACCGTTCTTTTGCTGACTTTGCGTCAGTTCCAGCGTCTGCTGCGCAACGTCAATCTGCGTTTGAATGGCGGCCGTGATGCTCTGCGCACCGCGCAGTTGCAGGTAGGCGCGCGCCACTTCGGCCTGCAATGACACCAGCGCATCATTACGCTGTTCGAGGGATGATTGCTGCTGGGCATTGGCGGCTTCGACCTGACGGCGCGTGCCGCCAAACAGGTCCAGCTCCCAGCTGGCATCAAAACTACCCTGATACAGATTCACCGGTCCGGTGGCGGCGTCAATCGCCTGCGAAACTTCCGGGCTGAGATTTTCAGCCTGTCCTTCAACACCCGAAGATTCTAATTCGCCCTTCAGCCCCAATTGCTGACGGGTGAATTTGGTATTGGCCTGTACCGATGGCATCCATGCGCCGCGCGCCTGTGTGACCTGCTCACGGGCACCGGCAATGCGCAGCACCGCCTGTTGCAGCGAGATATTACCGGCAATGGCGCGGTCGATCAGGCTGTCGAGTTGCGGATCCTTAAAGGCCTTCCACCAGACCGGATTGGGCTCCGAGGGCAGGGCGATAGACGCGCCGTCCTGCACCTGCGGGCGGCTCATGTCGTTAAAGGCCGCCGGGGTGTTGGGTTTCGGCTGCTGGTAATCAGGACCGACCGAACAACCCGTCAGGGCCAGGGTCAGCGCGGAAAGTGTTAATGTCAGAGTTTTCATTTTTATCAGTGTGCTCCGGCGTTGCCTTCGCTCTTAACCGGCGAAAGCAGCAGACAGAAGGGGATCAAAATAACGGCGACGATGGCGCAGTAACTGAATACGTCGATGTAAGCCAGAATGCGCGATTGCGAAATCATCTCCTGATACATGCGCGCGGTGGCGATCTGCACCGGGTCACCCACGACGTTGGCGAAGTCGCGTACGGCGGCAGCGCTGCGGCTGACAGCCTGATTGAACTGCTCATTGAGCGGCGTCATGTTGTGCACCATATGGGCGCTGTGCGCCTGCGTTCGCTCAGTGACCGCGGCAGTAGAAAGCGAAATACCAATCGATCCGGCGACGTTACGGAACATGGTAAACAGCGCGGCGGCATCGGCATTCAGACGCTGCGGAATGGTCACGAAAGCGATGGTGGTCAGCGGCACGAACAGGAAGCCGAGACCCAACGACTGTGCGCTGCGGTACATCACCAGCGTGACGAAATCGACGTTTGGCGTCAGCCTGCCTGAATAGATAAACGATGCGGCCAGCAGGAAGAAGCCAAAGGCGATGATGTAACGCGTCTGCACGATGGGCATCAGTTTTAGCACCAGCGGGATCGACAGCACGATCAGAATCGCCCCCGGCGACATCACCAGCCCGGAGAGCGTTGCGGTATAACCGAGCTGTTGCTGCGCCAGCTGCGGGATCACCACAGAACTGCCGTAAAGAATCATCGCCATGCCCGCCATCAGCAGACCGGCAACGGCAAAGTTACGGTCTTTCAGGCAGCGTAAATCCACTACCGGCTTTTTAGCGTAAAGCAGCCAGTAAACCGCACCGACAATCCCGGTGATCGCCAGCAGGGCAAAGGTGACGATAAAGGCCGAATTGAACCAGTTTTCATCTTCGCCACGGTCCATCATCACCTGCAAACAGCCGAGGCCCAGTGCAATCAGCCCGATGCCAATGTAATCGACGCTCAATTTTCCCTTGGCTTTGCGCTCCCACGGCGGGTCTTCCAGCAGCTGGTAAATCGCCAGCAGGGCGATAATGCCCACCGGAATATTGATAAAGAAGATCCAGCGCCAGCTGACGTTATCGGTAATGTAACCGCCGAGGGTCGGGCCGATAACCGGCGCGACGATAATGGCAATCGATGACAGGCCAAAGGCTTTGCCGCGATCTTTGGGTTTGAAGTAATCCAGCAATACTGACTGTTGTACCGGCTGTAAACCGCCGCCGAAGAAACCCTGCAAAATGCGAAACAGGATCATCTGCCACAGTTCGGTGGCGATGCCGCACAGGAACGAACAGACGGTAAACATCGCGATACAGATCAGGAAATAGTTTTTACGGCCAAGCATCCGGCTCAGAAACGCGGAGATCGGCAAAACGATGCCGTTCGCCACCAGGTACGACGTCAGCACCCAGGTGGATTCATCGTAACTGGAGGAGAGGGAACCGGCGACGTGCGGCAGCGCAACGTTGACGATCGTGGTGTCCAGAATCTCCATGAACACCGCGATGGTAACAACGGCAGCGACCGCCCACGGATTGCTGGCGGGTTTCCAGTTGCTGTGGTCTTCACTCATTCGACGGTAACCGTCGGATCAACTGACAGTCCGAGCGGCAGTGGCTGGTTCGGATCCAGCCCGCTGTCGATAACAATTTTCACCGGCACGCGCTGGACAATCTTCACATAGTTGCCGGTGGCGTTTTCCGCCGGGAAGGCGGAGAAGCGTGAACCCGTGCCCTGCTGCACGCTGTCAACGTGGCCGTGCAGTTTGAGGTCCGGATAGGCATCAATCTTCACCAGCACTTTATTGCCCGGACGCATACGTTCCAGCTGTGACTCTTTGAGGTTGGCAACGATCCAGATATTCGGCGAAACAATGGAGAACAGCGACGAGCCAGCCTGCACCAGCGTCCCCAGCTGCACGTTACGCATGGTGACATAGCCATCATACGGCGCACGGACGTCGGCATAGGAGAGGTTAAGCGACGCGGTTTCCAGCTGGGCTTTCGCCTGCTCAACTTGTTGCTGACGCGCTTCGACGTTGGTTTCGGCCTGACGGATCTGCAACCCCACCTGCGCGGCAACCTGCACCTGCGCCTTGGCATTTTCCAGATCAGCTTTGGCAGAACGCAGTTGCGCGCTGGCACTGTCAATATTCTGTTGGGATGTCGCACGCGGATCGACGCCGTGCTGACGGCGGTAATCCGCAGTGGCGTTCAACAAACTCGCTTCGGCCCGCGCCTGTTGTGCCTGAGCCTGCGCCAGCTGTGCCGGATACTGGACTTTCGACAGGTCATACTGCACCTGTGCCTGATGCAGCTGGGAGATGGCAACGCCAAGCTGTGCCTGCGCCTGATCGCGCTGCGCGGTGGCATCACGTGGGTCAATCTGCACCAGCAACTGACCCTGTTTCACCAGCTGGTTATCTTTTACCGCCAGATTCGTGACATATCCGGAGATTTTTGGCGCAATGGTGACAGCGTCACCGTCGGTAAAGGCGTCATCGGTGGTGATCTGATCTTTGGTCATCAGCCACCAGACTAATGCCACAATCGCCATCACAACCACCACAATACCCAGAATAATCAGCGGTTTTTTACCGGGACCTTTGCGCTTTTCGCCCTCATCCTGGCTGTCGTCTTTATCCTCTTCGTGGGCGTCCTGATCTGTTTCCTTTTTAGAAGAGCGCGTTCCCCTCTCTTCGTCGCCGGGCGAGAAAGATTGATGTCCTTCACCGGATTTTATCTGGCTGGAATCGAGTTCGGTTTGTGCGTCGGTTGACGATGCATCGTCGTGGCGGCTGGCGTCATTTTTATTAGTGGTCATAATACTCATCTGGTTATCGGCATAATGCCTGAACGAGAAATCTCATTATTCTCGTTTTAACCTAGATTGTATTGATGTAAAAGCAAGTAAATAAGCGTCAAGTTAGTACACGGAGGGCACGAAGATCCACACTATAGGTATGCTCCGAAAAATGCAGAAACGGGTATAATGCCCCCTCATTTTGTTTAAGACATTGTGACTTTCTATAAAGCCGAATTTTGTATCAGGAACCACGCGTGAAAAATTTTCAACGAGCTGTTATTTCCCGGGCCGCTTCATGAGCCGTCCTATCCCGTACAAAGGCCTGACGCGCGTTGCTTCGCTGATTTCAGTGTGCGTGGCGCTGGTGTTGGTATTCATTAAAGTCTGGGCATGGGTTGCCACCGGGTCGATTGCCATGCTGACATCAGCGGCTGACGGTTTGGTCGACGTACTGGCCTCGATGGTGACGCTGATTGGCGTACGCTACGCGGGTCGCCCGGCCGATAAAGGCCACCGTTACGGGCACGGCAAAGCCGAAGCCGTGGCGGCGTTTGTGCAGGCATTATTACTCGGCGCCGCTGGTCTGGTGTTGGGCGGCGAATCGATCAGCCGTATTATCAATCCGCAGCCTCTGGCGCAGCTCGGTCTGGGTATCTGGGTGATCATCGGTAGTTGCTGTGCGGCAGTCTGTCTGGTGTTGATGCAAACCTACGTGGTGAAACGCACCGGTTCCACGGCGATTGCCGCCGATCGTGCGCATTATATTACGGATGTGGCTGTTAACGTGGCGGTGCTGGTGGCACTGGTGCTGGAAAGTCACTTTGGCTGGACCCGCTCTGACTCCATCGGTGCGCTGCTGATTTCGTTCTATATGATCTGGAACGCACGCGGCATGGCAGGCGATGCCCTCAAGCAGCTGCTGGATCGTGAGCTGGATATTGAAGACCGCAAACGCATCAAAGCCGCCGTGCTTAGCGTGCCGGGCGTCAGCGGTGTACATGACGTGCGTACCCGCAACGGCGGCGACCGCGTGTTTGTGGATTTCCATGTGGAAGTTGATGGCAATCTGTCGGTTGATGTCGGGCATGATATCGGCGATGCCGCGGAAGTGGCCGTCAGCCTGCTGTTCAACGCCGCCGACGTCACCGCGCATCTCGAACCGGCAGGCATCGACGACGACCGCTTAGATGATTTGCTTAATAATATTGTGAAGTAAAATCGCCCTTTCTTTTGACTTGCAAAGCCAGTAAACCGCATTCAAACATGCTGCTGAGCAAGCGGCCCGAGACATGTGGCTCGGGCCCGCTGCGAAGGCACCGCCTGGGCCGCCCTAATGACTCCTCATGCCTGCCGCCGTCATTAATAACCGGAACACCGAGGCCACGACAAACAGCGCCAGTACGCTGCCGCCCCAGATGATGGCCAGCCAGCCCACGCGTTTCCACCACGGTTGGCGGATCACGGTTTTGTCATCCATCTCTCTGATTAACTTTTTCATCATCACCTCAATGGTAGCCCTGATCGTGGGTCACTTTTCCGCGGAATACGTAGTAGCTCCAGAAGGTGTAGACCAAAATGATCGGAATAATGATCAGCGCACCGACCAGCATAAAGCTCAGGCTTTGCGACGGTGCGGCGGCTTCCCACAGCGTCACGGACGGCGGGATGATGTTCGGCCAGATGCTGATCCCAAGCCCGCTGTAGCCGAGGAAAATCAGCACCAGCGTCAGCAGGAACGGTGCATGGTGTGATTTTTTGTTTACGGTACGCAACATCCACAGCGACACCAGCAGCACCAGCACAGGAACCGGCAGGAACCAGAGAATATTCGGCAGGGTAAACCAGCGGTCAGCAATTTCCGGGTGCGCCAGCGGGGTCCACAGGCTGATGGCTGCCATCACCAGTAGGAAAACCAGCAGCAGCGGTTTCACCCGGCTTTGCATGTTCTCCTGCAACTGGCCTTCGGTTTTCATGATAAGCCAGGTGCAGCCGAGCAGGGCATAGGCCACCACCAGACCGACGCCGCAAAACAGCGTAAATGGCGTCAGCCAGTCCAGTGCATCGCCCGCATAGGCCCGGTTAACCACTGGAATGCCGTTGATCACCGCACCCAGCACCACACCCTGACTAAAGGTGGCAAACAGCGAACCCCAGATAAAAGCTTTGTCCCAGACGTGGCGCTTTTCGGCGCTGGCTTTGAAACGAAATTCAAAAGCCACGCCGCGAAAAATCAGACCGAATAGCATCAGCGTCAGCGGGATCGCCAGCGCATCGAGGATCACGGCATAGGCCAGCGGAAACGCGCCAAACAGCGCCGCGCCGCCGAGTACCAACCATGTTTCGTTGCCGTCCCAGACGGGCGCCACGGTGTTCATCATTACGTCGCGTTCATGTTCGGCTTTGACCAGCGGAAAGAGAATGCCGATGCCTAAGTCGAAGCCGTCCATCACCACGTACATCATCACGCCAAAAACGATGATTAAAAACCAGATCAGCGGAAGATCAACGTTCATTGTCAGCCCCTTTATCAGCATCGTTCAGCGATTCCTGCGCCGCAGAAAGCGGACGCGCGGGTGTGCGGTGTTGCCCTGGTCCGCCGTGATTGGTTTCGAGACCTTCATGCGCGACCGGCCCTTTGCGGATCAGGCGCATCATGTACAGATAACCGACGCCAAACACCGAGCAGTAAATCAGGATAAACAGCAGCAGGCTGATGCTCATCTGCATCTCGCCGTGCCCGGACACCGCGTCTTTGGTACGCAGCAGGCCATACACTACCCACGGCTGACGGCCAATTTCTGTCGTAAACCAGCCCGCCAGCAGCGCCAGCAAACCTGACGGCCCCATCCAGAAGATGAAATGCAGGAAGGCGCGCGAACGGTACAAAGTGCCGCGATGGCGCAGCCACAGGCTCCAGACGCCCGCCAAAATCATCAGTAAACCCAGCCCGACCATGATGCGGAAGGTGAAGAAGATGATGGTGGAGTTCGGACGGTCCTCCTTGGCGAAAGACTTCAGCGCCGGAATCTGCTGGTTGAGGCTATGGGTCAGGATCAGGCTGCCGAGCCACGGAATTTCCAGCGCGTAGCGCGTCTCTTCGCGGTTCATGTCCGGATAGCCAATCAGCACCAGAGGCGATGGCTCACTGTTTTTATTCTCCCAGTGGCCTTCGATAGCGGCAATTTTTGCGGGCTGATACTTCAGGGTATTCAGGCCGTGCGCATCGCCGATACCTGCCTGAATGGGCGCGACAATCAGCGCCATCCACATCGCCATCGACAGCATGGTGCGCATCGCCGGAGTATCGCGACCTTTGAGCAGGTGCCATGCGGCCGACGCACCGACAAAGAAAGCGGAAGAGAGGAAGGCGGCGGTGGTCATGTGCAGTAAGCGGTAGGGGAATGACGGGTTGAAGATGACTTTCAGCCAGTCAACCGGCACGACCTGATTGTTGACGATCTCAAAGCCCTGCGGGGTTTGCATCCAGCTGTTCGAGGCTAAGATCCAGAAGGTGGACATCAGCGTGCCGAGCGCCACCATGCAGGTGGCAAAGAAGTGCAGGCCGGGTCCAACACGGTTCCAGCCAAACAACATCACGCCGAGAAACCCTGCTTCGAGGAAGAACGCGGTCAGGACTTCATACGTGAGTAACGGGCCGGTAATACTGCCCGCGAATGAGGAGAAGAAACTCCAGTTGGTGCCAAACTGGTACGCCATGACCAGCCCTGATACCACGCCCATTCCAAAGTTGACGGCGAAAATTTTCGACCAGAAATGATACAGGTCGCGGTATTCCTCTTTTTTTGTTTTTAGCCACATCCCTTCCAGCACCGCCAGAAAACTGGCGAGTCCGATAGTGATGGCGGGGAAAATAATGTGAAACGACACGGTGAAAGCAAACTGGATCCGGGCCAGTTCGAGTGCATCCAGACCAAACATAACAACCTCTGTTTTTGTGGCATGACTCTTTCAGCATAGGCGCGGGCAGGTAAAGGTGCGCAATGAGATTTGCAGGTGAATTCTCGAAGAAAGATCAGGTCACGTTGGGTTTTTGCGAGGAGTGAATTTAAGCACGGAGGCTGCACCGTATAACAGTAACAGTATGATGAATAAAATATATAACAGTTGATGTCGATACTGGCATCAATAAGGCGGTGACAACAAAGGAACAAGGGACTTCCGGCTCCCTTCACCGCCAGAGTTTAGCCTCAGACTTTGGTTTTATTCCTCATGATTTTGACGATCGGTTGTCCATTTTCAGTGAAGTAGCGTTGCGGCCAGATTTCAGACGGGGCAGCACCAATAGCTTGCGCAATCAACAGTTCCCCCTTAGGCCAGGGTCTGGAAAGGGCATTGGCTAACGTTGATGAGCACAGGCCAGAGTCGCGTGATAACGCGGCCAGCGTGGTGCCTTTTTTGTGTAATGCCGCAATGATATCTGCCGGGTGCCAATTCTGCTGACGGCGTTTGGTCGACGGTGAGGTTTGTACTTTACGGGTGGTATTTACTTCCGGGTTGGTGATAGACATTCGCATTCTCCGTTGCAAAACGAATTCCGCTACCACTAAGAGGTGCAAATCTCTTGGGTGGTAGCCCAGACGGAGTTTGCACTACCGGCCACAACGGATCACCGGCCAGCCCGAAGGCTGCCCCGCCTGAGCCACCATAGAGCAGTTGCTTATTACGTGAACGAGTAACAAACAAAAGGTGTGCCAAGGCTTCAATATATAAAGGTAATCTATATATCGACGTTGTGTTATCCAGGGTGCAAATCCCGGCTGCGGATTTTGCCGCAGCGGGCGAAACTATACCGTAATCGCTTAGCGGAAACCATGAATCAAAGAGTGGATGCAGTATAAGTCTGCGAGGTTAATGTGATCACTATTCCGGCCCGTGAGCCGAAATAGTGAAGGGAGAAAATAAAGGGGGGATTATTTAATGGCCATCGCATTTTTAATGGTGAAGAACAGGTCAGTCTGATCGGTCAGCCCCACAACGTTGGCCGCATGCGGACCATAAGCGGCGATGCGCAGCTGTGTGCCGGTATGGCCCTGTGAATCCTCTTCAGAGTTGCCATAGCTGATGGTCATCGGCGCACCATCTTTGGTGGTGAGCGTTTGGGTCAGGCCCGGTGCTTTGGCATCGGCCTCAATGATCTGGCTGGAATGGGCATGGTCAGCCGTCACAATCACCAGCGTATTGCCATCCTTGCGGGCAAACTCGAGGGCTTTTTGTACTGCTTCGTCAAGATCGACTGTTTCACCAAACTGACCGCACGGGTTGGCTGCGTGATCCTGTTTATCAATCGACGCGCCTTCCACCTGCAGGAAGAATCCTTTCGGCTGAGTTTTCAGCAAATCGATGGCTTTTTCCGTCATCACGGCCAGTGTTGGAATGTCGCTGGTGCGCTGCGGATTGGCTTCACAGGTGACAGCAGGCTTATCAATATTCCCGTGATAACTGGCTTTCGGACCGCTCCAGCGCACCGGCATATTGCCGGCAGAGAACAGACCCAGCACTGGTTTAGATTGATCGGCCAGTGTAATGGCGTTCAGTTCATTTGCATTTTCCACCCACTGATAACCCTGCGCGGTAGCCTGATCTTTCAGTGATTTCCCCTGGAACTCGCCGCTCTTGGCTAACTGAGTAAAGGATTTCGCGCCGCCGCCGAGGGTAACGTCAGCGCGGGTTTTAAGCAGTTGTTCAGTGATTGATCCACGACCACCATTCTCCAGCGCGTTGGTCGGGCATTTTTCACTGGTTTCTTCCGGACCGTAACATTTACGTGACGTTACGTGAGAAATTTGTGCTGCCGGTGTGGCGTCCTGCAATTCAGCGGTAGAGACGTTGCCGGTGGCAAAACCGGCCGCTTTAGCCAGCTCAAGCAGAGTGGCGTGGTCCTTGCCGTTAACGTCAACACCCAGCGCACCGTTGTAACTTTTGACACCGGTTGACCAGGCGGTCGCCGAGGCGGCGGAGTCGGTGACGTAATTCGGTTTATGGGTTTTCTTGTCGAGCGAATAGTGGGTGTATTGACCGGTCAGCGGCAGCGCATCGATCCCTTTGAAATAACCGCCCGCACCTTCCGCGTAGTTACGCGCCGAGGTGATTTCAGAATCGCCCATGCCGTCGCCAATCAGCAGGATCACGTTTTTCACTGTCTTGTTGGAAAGCGAAGCTTTCAACGCCTCGGTCTGGTCGCCGCTCAGGCGACGCGCACCCCCTTGCTCGGTGATGTCGCCAACAGCGGCGCGGGAGGTCAGGGAGGCTTCGGCCAGCGCGGCCTGAGCAGAGGTGAACAGCAGAGCGGCGACAACCGCACGGGCGACAAGGGATACAGGCTGATGCATAAAGAAAACTCCGTGTAATGGAACGTCAGATAAGAAGAGATACAACTTGTCTTACTTTGTTACACAGGAGCTTAAGTCAGTAGCGTGACGCTTTTATGACATAGGGCATTTAATACAAAAAGCCGGATCTCAGGCATAAAAAAAGCCCCTCATGTGAGGAGCTTTCTGATGCTGCTGAGACGGATATTAATTAATCAGCGTCGGCATGCCTGAACGCAGTTCGATGGCGCGCTGAACGATGGTCTGATTCACGCTTGGGTCCATAGCGACCGCACCGACGTTACCGGTCAGCGAAACAGGAATTGGCTCCTGGGAGTCAAACTCTTGCTGGTTAGCAGACAGCGGGTTGTGGATCTCCACATAGCGCTTGCCGCCTTGCTCAACGGTGGCTTTCACCGGCTCGTTGATGAACTGTACACGGGTGCCCTGCGGCACGTTGTCGTAGAGCCATTTGATGTCAGCATCACGCAGACGCACACAACCGTGACTCACACGCAGACCGATACCAAAGTTGGCGTTGGTGCCGTGCACGGCATACAGACGGCCAACGTAAAGTGCATACAGACCCATCGGGTTATCCGGACCGGCAGGGAAGACGGCTGGCAGGAACTCACCGCGCGCTGCATATTCTTCATGCATTTTGGCAGTAGGTGTCCAGGTCGGGCCGGCTTTCTTACGCTGGATAGTGGTCACCCAGTTCAGCGGGGTGTCTTTGCCCAGTTCGCCGATACCGATTGGCAGAACCACGACGGTATTGCTGCCTTTCGGGTAGTAATACAGACGCATTTCAGCACTGTTGATAACAATGCCTTCATGTGGGGTATCTGGCAGGATCAGCTGATGTGGAATGGTCAGCACGGTGCCCGGCGTTGGCAGGAAAGGATCCACGCCCGGATTGGCTTCAAGCATATTGCTCAGGCCCATCTGGAACTGTGCAGCATAACTTTCCAGCGGTAATTTGCTGTTTTCTGGAACGGTGACGGTGATGTTCTCCCCGATCAACCGACCATTATTGGCTGGGAGAGGATAGACCACGGCAAAAGCTGCCTGGCTGTACGCAGCAACTGCCAAAACCATAGTAAGGATCGCGCGAATGCTCATTTTCATATTTTCGTTGGTTATTGTTATTGCCACACAGGCAGTTGTTGTCAGATTGTTCCCCCGGCGTTAAACAGCCGGATGACTATTGTAGGTACACATGGACCTGAGAGGGAATCAAGATGTGTAACTAATCACATTTCCGGGCCGCCAATTATAAGGATTTATTTCAAACAGGCCAAAGCTTTCTCCGCAAGTGTGAAAAGTTCCCTAAAGAGACTGCATTTTTTACCAGATTGATCACAGATCTTTTACATTTCATGACATTCCGCGGCTTATTTTCGACAAAATGGCACCATCAGCAAAGCCGCCAGAAACATCCAGGACATCAGCATAAATACGTCGTTGAAGGCCAGCGTAAAGGCATCAGCGGCCAATTTCGCTCCAATTATTCCTTTGGCCATCAGCAGCGTATGTTGGGCATCCGGCGTTACCTGAGCAAATCGTGCTGCCATGGCGGATATCACTTCCTGAGCCACACGGCCATAATGTCCCAGCGATTCGCCAAAACGGGCAGTATGCTCCCGCGTCCAGTCCTGCAGCCAGGTGTTAACCGTAGCAATACCAATGGCCCCGCCAAGGTTACGCATCAGATTGAACAGCCCGGAGGCGTAACGCAGTTCCGGTCCCTGAAATGCCGTCAGTGCCATATTCACGCTGGGGACGATGCATAGCATAATGAACAAACCGCGGATGATCTGCGGCCACAAAAACTGATCTGCGCCCCATTGCGTGGTCACCGCGCTGGTTAGCCACATGCTGAGGGAGAAGCCGATCAGGCCAACGGACACCAGGATCCGCCGGTCAACCACGCCGATCAATTTCGCCGCCAAAATCGTGCTGAAGAACTGGCCGATGCCGACCACAAAAACGGTGGTACCGATTTGCAAACTGTCGAAATCGCGGATGCGGCCGAGAAAAACCGGCGTAAGGTAGGTGGAAGCATAAAGCCCGAAGCCGATCACCAGATTAAAGACGCAGGCAAACGTGAAGGTCGGGTCGCGAAAGGGCGTCAGGCGCACTATCGGGTTTTTGGAATAAAACGAGCGTTCCAGAAACAAGACAAAGGCCACCAGAGAAAACCACGCTGAGATCTGAATTTGCGGATCGCTGAACCAGTTTTTGCGCGGCCCTTCCTCCAGTACATACTCCAGACAGCCCAGCGCAACGGCCATCGACAGTAAATGCACCCAGTCGATGCGTTTAAGCATCGAAAAATCGGCCTTATCGACATGAATAAACAGCACGGCACCGGTCGCGACTAAAATGCCGGGCACAATATTGATAAAGAAAATCCAGCGCCAGTCCAGCCACTGAGTGACCACGCCGCCGACCGTCGGCCCAAGCGTCGGCGCCAGCACGCTGACCATGCCGAGGATCGCCGGGATCAGCGCCTGTTGTTTACCTTTAAACAGCGTAAAACCGGTGGAAAATACCGTCGGCACCATGGCGCCGCCAGTAAACCCCTGCAGGGCGCGAAAGAAAATCATCGACTCAATATTCCACGCCAGCCCGCAGCCGATGCTGCTCAGGGTAAACAGCGCTGCCGACGCACTGAACAGCCAGCGGGTTGACAGCGCCTGCGTCAGAAACGCGGAGAACGGGATCATCACCAGTTCGGCAATCAGATAGGAGGTTTGCACCCAGCTGATTTCATCCGGCCCGGCGGACAATCCGGCCTGCACATCGTTGAGTGAAGCGGCCACAATCTGGATATCAATCAGCGCCAGAAACATGCCGAACGCCATCACGCTGAAGATCAGAAATTTGCGCGCCGTCGGCAAATCGCCGGGTGCGGGGGGCTGTTGAGCAGAAGCGGAAATGGTGGTTGCGGACATCGTTTAAACCTTTTGCACTTGTTTATATGATGATCATCATATTAATATGACACTCATCATGCAATGAGTGAGAAGAAAAATGAGTGAAGCAGCGGTTACAGCCACAGAGAATGCGCCGGTCTCAGCGAAGGAAAAAATGGGGTTTCGCCGCCCGTCGCGGATCTGGATAGTTAGCAGTATCGCGCTGGTGGCAGCACTGGGCGGCGCTGCCTGGCTGCTGGCCGCACCCGCCAGCGAATCCACCGATGATGCTTATGTCAGCGTGGATGCCACGACCGTCGCGCCAAAAGTGAAAGGTTTTGTGTTCACCGTATTGGTGAAGCACAACCAGTGGGTGAAAGCCGGACAGCCTCTGGTGACTATCGACAGCGAAGAGTTCGATGCCCATGTCGCCGCCGCACAGGGCGACGTTGCCGATGGAAAGGCGCAGGTAGCGGCGCAGCAGGCGGCATTAATCAGCCAGCAGGCTCAGGAGCAGCTGGCGCAGGCGCAGATTCAGGCGGCACGCACCGCTATCCGCTCCTCACAGGCCGAGCAGCAGCACGCGCAAGATGAGCAGCGACGCTATCAGTCGCTGGCGTCGAGCGGTGCCACCTCGCGTAACGATGCCGACCGTTACAAAACCGTGGCGATCACCGCCGAACAGGAGGCCGCGCATGCCAGCGCGATGCTTGACGTGGCGCAGAATCAGGCTCAGGTGACGCACGCTCAGCGGGCAGAAATTCAGGCCGCGCTGGCGCTGGCTCAGGCGACGGTACAAAAAGCGCAAGCCGCGCTGGACCTGGCGCAGCAGGACCAAAAACACACCACGATTTTTGCCGCCGTCGACGGCGTGGTGGGAAACCGTCAGGTGCAGATTGGTGATTACGTCACGCCCGGCCAGCGCCTGATGACGCTGGTGCCGCAGAACGACCTCTACGTGATTGCCAACTTTAAAGAGACGCAGACCGAGCGTATTCAGCCCGGACAAAAAGCCAGCGTCAGCGTAGACGCGCTGCCGGGCGTCAAATTCACCGGCGTGGTGGACAGTCTGGCACCGGGTTCCGGGTCTACGTTTGCCCTGCTGCCGTTCGAGCCGGGCACCGGCAACTTCACCAAAATCGTTCAGCGCGTGCCGGTGCGTATTCGTCTGAACGCGGGGCAGCCGGAGCTGGCGTCGCTGCGGCCTGGTCTTTCCGTTGATGCGCGAATCGCCCTGCGGGATTGATTGTCATGGCGCGGTGCGCCAGACTGTGGCCGCAGCTGGCACCGCCGTTTATCAGGGAGCAAACCATGCGTTATGAAAGTGAACATAAACCGAAAATCCGCGAACGCATTGTCAGGGAGGCGGCGAAGGCCATTCGCGCCAAAGGCCCGCAGCAGGTGAGCGTGGCGGGCGTGATGAGCAAAGCCGGGCTGACTCACGGCGGGTTTTATGCGCACTTTGCTTCGAAAGAGGCGCTGATCGAAGCCGCCATCGGGCAGATGTTCAATCAGGTGATGGCGCGCTGGGAGAAAGAGAATAAAGGCCTGACACCGCCTGAACAGCTGGCCGGATACATCGACTTTTACCTGTCCGGGTGGCATCGGGATAACCGGGCGCAGGGCTGTCCGGTTTCGGCGCTGGCGTCAGAAACGCCGCGTATGACAGCGCCTTGTCAGGCGGCTTTCGCCGAAGGTATCAGCAAAGTGCGCGGTATGATCACCTCTCAGCTACGAGCAATGCAGCTCCCTGAACCAGAAAGTATTGCGGTGTCGGTGACCGCCGAGCTGTTGGGGATTTTATCGCTGGCACGGTGTGAACCGGACCGTGCGGCATCGGATGCCTTACTGGAAAGTGCCAGAGTGAGGATTAAAACCCGGCTCGGATTGGCATAAAAAAAGCCCTGATTGTTCAGGGCTTGAAATGGCAGACATTTAGGGGGGGACTGTGTGAAGGTTTTCCCGTCTCAGTCAGCTATCAGAAATCATAGCCGACAGTGGCCACCACGGTACGTTCCTGACCCCAGTAGCAATAGCTGGTGCCGTAACAGGCCGCGACATATTTCTTGTCGAACAGGTTGTTGGCATTCAGTTGCACAAACGCGCCTTTCAGCTGCGGATTAAACTGTACCAGATTCATACGCAGTGAAGCGTCAACCAGCGTGGCGGACGGCATACTCAGGGTGTTTTCGTTATCCGCCCACTGTGTGCCGATATAACGCACACCGGCACCCACATCCACGCCGACCGGCGTATTGTACTGACCCCAGATTGATGCCATCTGTTTTGGCGTAACGTACGGCGTGTTGCCGTCGTTGCTGGTGGAATCATCAAAGCGCACTTTGTTATAGGTATAACCGGCCATCACGTTGAAGCGTTCGGTGATCTGCTTCTTCGCTTCCAGCTCAAGACCCTGAGAACGGACTTTCCCTGCCGGCTCATAGTAGCTGCCTACAACCACGCGGTTACCGACGTCATCCTGCGTCAGGTCAAACAACGCGGCGGTATAGAGATCTGACGTGCCCACCGGTTGGTATTTGATACCGGCTTCGTACTGCTCACTCTGCATCGGTTTGAGCAGGGTTCCATCCTGGCCCGGCAGGGCGGAAGGCGTCATGGCCTGGCTGTAGCTGACGTAAGGCGAGATACCGTTTTCAAACGCATACAGTAAAGATGCGCGGCTGTTGAAGTGGCGGTCGGTACGCTCGCTGCTGGTGTCGGTCAGCGCAATACTGTCATTGGCAGTGTTTTTGGTTTTCAGCGTGTCATAACGGCCGGACAGCGTCAGGTGCCACTGGTTCCAGCTCATATCATCTTGCAGATAGGTCCCCATCTGCTCATAACGATCTTTACCGGTTTTACTGCTGTAGTAAGCCAGATTCGGCCCGCCGGTGTAACCGGTGTACGGGTTCAGCTGGCTGGCGGTTGCTCCCAGTGATTTCAGGTCATTCATAAAGTAAGAGTAATCGAAACCGACTACGACCTTATGCTCCAGCTCGCCGGTGGCGAAATCCGCTTCCAACTGGTTATCGATGGCAACGCTGTCCAGCGATGAGGTCTCACCGGAGTAGTAACGGTTCATCAGAGTACGATCCGCATTCCAGCCCGCCTGATACACCTGATCCAGTTCGGTGTTGGAGTGGGTGTAGTTAGCGTTCTGGCGGAATGACCATACGTCGTTGAAGGCGTGGCGGAATTCGTAGCTGTAGATCTGCTCCCAGCGTTTGAACTGGTTGAGAGAAGATTCGCCGTCGAAGAAGCCGCGGCTCAGTTTGTCCCCATACAGGCTGCCGTCGGCAGGCACTGCGGCATGGTAACCACCGGACGGATCTTTTTGCAGATAGGCGCGCAGTAACAGCGAGGTGTTTTCATCCGGCTGCCACATCAGCTGTGGGGAGATGGCGTAACGCTCTTCGCGCTGGTGGTCATACTGGGTGTCGCTGCTGCGGGTCATACCGGTCAGGCGGAACGCCCACTGGTCGTTGATGGCGTTGGTGTAATCGAACGCGCCGCCTTTAGTATCTTGCGTACCGCCGGAAAGACGGAAGTGACCCTCTTCAGCAAACTGCGGGCGTTTGGTGCTTTCCATCACCAGACCACCCGGAATGCTCTGACCATACAGGGCAGAAGAGGGGCCTTTGATGACGTCGATGCGCTCCAGGAACCACGGATCTACCTGAATGGAGTTATAGCTGGCACCATCGCTGAGAATACGCAGGCCATCGAGGAAGGTGTTGTTAACGTCGCCGCCGTGGAAACCGCGCAGGGAGATGGTGTCATAGCGCGTTGCGCCGCCAGCAAAGTTGGTAAACACGCCCGGCGTGTAGTTCAGCGCGGCGTTAACGGTAGTGGCGTTCTGGTCATCCATCTGCTGACGCGTCACAACGGACACGGCCTGACCGGTGGTAATAATTGGCTGATCGGTTTTAGTGGCCGTTCTGCTGGTTTTCGCGCTGTAACCCTGCGTTGGTGTATCAGCGGTTTGTGCCGGTGTGGCAGTAACAACGACGGTTTCTTCCGCGAAAGAGGCAGCAGGAAGCGTCAGTGCGACGGCGCAAAGCAGCACCGAACGCTTAAGAGGGAAGGCCAGCATATTCAAGTTCAAAGTCCCTATAAATAACGAAATAAATTATCGAGTGATTAATTAAATCTGTGTGCAGTGCGTATAAAAAACGAACCCCGGAAGCCCACTTTTCCGCGCAGGAGTTCCCACCCGTCAGAAGAGGGTGTATTCAGGAATATTTGGCGCAGATGTTAAACTTAATGATAATTGTTATCATTATTATTTTGAATTTTCAAGTGAACTTTTTCAAAAGTTGTGAACTGATGAGATTTTTATCCGCATGAATATCATGGGATTAGGCGGGTTTTTGGTCTAATGCCGGAGGAAGAGCATGGTTAATCTCAACTATTTCTACACTTTTTAAAGTATTTGCCGATAATACCCACGCATCACCGCAGCGGTTTCATCAAGAAGAAACCGTTTTTTTAGTCAGCGTTTTGTCGGAAAGTACTTTGCTTGCCGATGTTATTTTTTTAGGGTTTATAGGGATTTATTGATGAAAAAAGTATTACTTACAGCGGTTTTTGCCGTGCTGTTGACCGGTTGTGCGCAGCAAACTTTCAACATGGGACAGGGCGTTGCGACTAAACCGAAAGCAGTGACTACACACCACTTCTTTGTGAGCGGAATTGGCCAGAGCAAATCCATTGATGCAGCAAAAATCTGTGGCGGTGCCGATAAAGTCGTTCGCGTTGAAGTTCAGCAAACCTTCCCGGACGTATTGCTGGGTATGGTGACTTTCGGCATCTATACACCACGTGATGCACGCGTCTTCTGCTCATAAGTGAAGTTGTGAAAAATAGTCTTTATTGGCGATAAACTTTACTGGCTATAAATAATAACGGGCACCTTATGTGCCCGTTTTTTTTTTGAAAAAAAAACAATCTTCTAAATTAAATAATCTCTCTGTCTTAGCGCGCCAGACCTGCACCAATCGGATAGAGCGGATTTTCAGTGTCGTGCGGCATATCCGATTTCTGCTTCAGCACCTCTTCCATCGATGACGGCAACTCAAACGGCAGTTTGCCTGTATAAGCTTCATCGCTGGTCAGGCGGGTGAACAGCACCGCGTCGCTGACACCGAAGTTGCCAATAATGGCTTTAGCTTTACCCTGTACATTGGTCAGGATCGCCGGACGGTCGAGATAGATGGTCACCACCACCGGGACTTTGGCGCTGGCTTTCACGATGGCCTGGTAATCAGCATTGTCAGAGGTAAACGCCAGTGAACCTTCGTGATGACGTTTGCCGAAGAAGTAATTCTTATGCGGTTGCTCGAACGGAGCCTGGGCTCGAATTAACGCGACGTCGGCTTTTTCCGGCGCATCGACCACCGTGAAGCCTGTTGCCACCGCCGCCTGTGGCGCGATGCCATACAGCCACAGCTTTTTGCCTTTTTTCAGTGGCAACAGATTATCGCTGTTTTGCAGCAGCACCAGTGAACGGGCCTGAGCGGCGTCAGCCTCTTTCTGCCAGTCAGGGCGGCCTACGGTTTGTGCCGCTTTCTGGGTATCAACGTACGGGTTTTCAAACAACCCGATGCGGAATTTCTGCTCCAGGATCCGCTCCACCGACTGGTTAATCCGCGCCTCGCTCAGTTGCTTCTCTTGTACGGCTTTGACGATCAGGTTGGAATCCGTCACGCCGCCGAACTGATCAATACCTGCCTTCACGGCTTTCACAAAGCGCGCCTGCTGGCTCAGGTTTTCAACCCCCCATGACATTCCGCCCGGTACCGGTTCGACCCCCTCTTTGGTGCCGTTGGTACAGACGTCGTTGCAGTCATTGGTGATCAGCCAGTCGCTGAGGATCACCCCTTTAAAACCGTACTGATCGCGCAGAATGTCCGTCAGTAACTGATGGTTGAATCCGGCACCGACCTGCTCCACCTCTTTGCCTTCTATCTTCAGATTTTTCAGAATCGAATAGGTCGGCATAACGCTGGCGACGTTAACCTCGAATGCGCCGGTAAACGGATAGATATGCTCTTTGAGATTATCACCGGGGAACACGGCATTTTTGCCATAAACGTTGTGGCTGTCGTAACCGTTCTCTGCGGCACCGTAACCGACCCAGTGTTTCACCACTGAAATCACGCTACCCGTGTTCAGGCCATCGGGGCCGTTTTGCATGCCTTCGATGTAGCCGCGCACCATATTGTGAACCCGCGTCGGGTCTTCACCAAAGGTACCGCTGATCCTCGCCCAGCGCGGTTCGGTGGCTAAATCTGCCTGTGGGGAGAGGGCTTGGCGGATACCCACCGCCCGGTACTCCTGGCGAATAATGTCGGCATAACGGCGGGTGAGCTTTTCATCACCAATCGCCGCCAGGCCGAGGGTCTCCGGCCATTGGGAAAATTTCCCAGCGGAGGTGCTGGCACCGTCGAGATATTCATATGCGTTGCGCGGGTCACTGCTGAGGGTCAGCGGAATGCCGAGCCGCGTACCTTCGGCGAGGGCCTGCAACTTATTATTCTCCTCTGCAAACACGGCAGCATCGTCGGCAGAAAGGCGGGTGATCAGGCTGTTGACTTTCAGGTCATCAATCATCGTTTTTGCGGCTTTCAGGTCATAATTTTTACCTGCGCCAATCGGGCTGTGGGCAGTCGGCGCCGAGCCGTGCATCATCACCCCAGCTTTTTCGGCCAGCGTCATACGCCCGACCAGATCCGCAGCGCGTTCTTCCGGCGTAAGACGCCAGTCTTCGAAAGGTTCCAGCTTGCCGGACTTATCGAGATCTTTAAATTTGAGACCATCGACGGTCAGTACGTTCACCACGCGCTGGCTGAGTTCGGGTTGAGTATCGGCAGCAAATGAGGCGGCGGGAATAAGCAGGGCAGAAATGGCAAGGCTCAGAGGTTTGAGATTCATCATCATCCTTAATGGTTGATTTATAATGGAACAACGGAAGTAAGCAATAACGTATTTACCTGCTGAATGCTGCGATCCACTTCTCAAAAGCCTGTCGAAACTAAACGGACGCTTTATGCGTCCGTTTAGTTTACCGCACTGGGATTTACGCTAGCGCCAACCCCAGTAAACCACCGACCGCCAGTACCCATAAAGGATGGAGCCGTTTACTCAGGGCCATCAGGGTGCAAATGGCGATGACCCCGGCCAGCGGCAAGGTGGGCGCCGAGGCTTTGGCGATCAGTAAACCACTCGATGCCACCAGGCCAACGGTGACCGGCACCAGCCCGCGCTGGATAATCTGCCGCCACGGCCGGTCCTTGTAACGTTTCCAGCCTCCCATAGCGATGAGGGTAACCAGAGACGACGGGCCGAATTTCGCCAGCGACGACACCAGCAAACCGGACCATCCCGCCACCTGCCAGCCAACCAGCGGCACAATCATCATATTCGGGCCCGGCGCGGCCTGCGCCAGGGCAAACAGGGCGCTGAACTCCTGTGCGCTCATCCACTGGTGAACCTGCACCACTTCGCGCTGCATCTCCGGTAAAATCGTATTCCCGCCGCCGAACGCCAGCAGGGAAAGCTGGGTAAACAGTAACGCCAGACTGACCAGAACCGGGCTCATGCTTTGCTCCTCGCGCAGATGAAAATACTGATGGGAGACAACACCAGCATCACCGGCAGCATCGGCAGACGCAGCCCGGCGATGGCGATAACGCCTGCCACGACTACCGCCAGTTGCAGCCATTTTCCCCACAGCGGGGCCAGCATTTTAATACCGGTGGAGAGCAGCAGTCCGCCCGCCGCCGCCGCCAGCCCGGCAAACAGATGCTCGACCAGCGGGTCATTCTGGTAACGCGCATACACCAAACCCAGCAGCACCACGCAAATTGTCGGTGCGAGAATCAACCCCAGCAGCGCCGACAGCGCACCGCGCAGCCCGCGAAACTCCATGCCCAGCGCGACCGATAAATTAATAATATTGCCGCCAGGCAGGAACTGGCACAGCCCGAGCAGTTCGGCGAACTGATCGCCGCTCAGCCAGCGACGCTTTTCTACCAGCATGTGCCTGGCCATGGGTAATACGCCGCCAAAGCCCGTCAGGCCGAGGACAAAAAAACCCATAAAGAGCTGGCGGCAGTCGGGCGAAGTCAGGTCGGTTTCACTGGCCGGGACGGTGTCTAAAGAGTGATGTGTCATAAGGATGTTTCTCTGCAATCGCGCATTACGCCGTGGTTTTTTGCCATCATGCGCGGCAGTGTGCCATGATGTCTAATGCCTTTATTAATCATCAAGGATACCTAAAAGGTATGTCTATACCCGATCTACGCAAACTGCATGCTTTCGTCACCGTTGTGGAACAGGGCAGTATTTCTGCTGCAGCTGAGCGCTTGTTCATTCAGCAACCGCCGCTCAGCCGTTTATTGCAGGGGCTCGAGGCCGACTTTGGCGTCGCGCTTTTGCATCGCCAGCCGCGCGGTGTCGTGCCGACGGACGCCGGGAAAGTCTTACTTGAAGAGGCGCGGGAGCTGCTGGCGCGTGCCGATCAGCTGGAAGCAGCGATGCAGCGCGCCGCGCAGGGCAAGCAGGGCAGTATTACCATCGGTTTTACCAGCTCTTCGGCGTTGCACGCTTTTGTGCCTGAGCTGTTACGCCGTTACCGCGAGCTCTACCCGTCCGTGACGACGCGGCTGGAAGAGGCGGGCAGCGGGGAGCTGTTGCAGGCGGTGGTGGCACAGCGGGTGGACGTGGCGTTCGTGCGAATGCCGGTTCACGGGATGCCGGAGCTGACGGTGGAAAGGGTACTGCAGGAGCCGATGCGTGTTGCCCTTCCGGCGCGACATCCGCTGGCGGGTTTACCGCCCGACGAGCCGATTTCCCTGAAGCTGCTGGCGAATGAGTCTTTCGTATTATACCGGCGCCCGGCCGGACAGGGGCTTTACGATGCCATTCTGGCCGCCTGTTTCCGCGCCGGATTCAGCCCGAAGATCGTGCAGGAAGCGCCGCGTCTGACCTCATGCCTGAGTCTGGTGGGTGCAGGACTTGGCGTGTCGATTGTGCCGGAATCAATGACCCGTCTGGGTGGCGACGGCATGGTTTTTCTTAAACTCTCACCGCAGGCGCAGCTCAGTGCGCCGCTCTATCTTGCCCGCCGGGAAGACGTCCGGTCATCGGCTATAATTAATGCATTCTGCCATCTGGTGAAAGCGAAACTGGCAGGTGATTAAAGATGCTGCTCGGAAATATGCCTTTGCGTGGCTTCCAGCGTAATGCCATCCGATTCAATGGCGCTCAGCAGGGAGTCCAGCAGACCGGGAAAGCGGGCGTCGAGATCGTCGCGACGCAGTGACAGCAGATTGGCGCGGCCGTCCGGGCGCTGCCAGATCACGCCGCTGTCGCGCAATACGCGCCAATGATGAGTTAATGTCGATTTTGATAACCCCTGCAACAAGGTACCGCAGGGATGTTCGCCGCCTTTCGCCAGCGTACGCACGACGGCCAGCCGGAGCGGATTACCCAGCGCAGTCAGGACGTTCTCGAGGCGGATCTGCTCGCGCTCCGGGTGGTTAGTTATCATTGGCCCATCTCCCCGTTTTTCATTTTTCACGCCAATTTGGCGCAGGTCGCGCAATATAGCCCATACCCGCTTAACTTTACAGCGCGCCTGCGGAAGTACCGATTTCATCAATAGAAAATAGTATTGTACGAATATACTCGTACAGTTGTATTATACGCTCCGTACAACGAAATGACGAAAAACTGTACTCAACAGTGCGTCAACTTTGCCATCCATCACGTAAGGACGTTATATGGTTCGCCAAACCCCCATTGAGCGCTACCGCAACATCGGTATCTCAGCACACATCGACGCCGGTAAAACCACAACGACCGAGCGTATTCTTTTTTACACCGGCATGAATCACAAGCTGGGTGAAGTGCATGACGGCGGCGCGACCACGGACTGGATGGCGCAGGAGCAGGAGCGCGGCATTACTATTACCTCTGCGGCGGTGACCTGTTTCTGGCAGGGCATGGATCACTCGTTTGATTCGCACCGTATCAATATTATCGACACCCCCGGACACGTGGATTTCACCATCGAGGTGGAGCGCTCTATGCGCGTTCTCGACGGTGCGGTGATGGTCTATGACTCGGTCGGCGGCGTGCAGCCGCAGTCTGAAACTGTCTGGCGTCAGGCGAATAAATACAAAGTTCCGCGTCTGGCCTTCGTCAACAAAATGGACCGTCCGGGGGCTGACTTCTTCCGTGTCCGCCAGATGATGGTGGATCGCCTGAAAGCCAATCCGGTGCCGATTGTCATTCCTATCGGCACTGAAGAGCACTTCACTGGCGTGGTGGATTTACGCAAAATGCGCGCGATCTACTGGGATGATGAGACGCAGGGCATGACCTTCAGCTATGGCGAGGTTCCGGCTGAATTGCAATCTCTGGCCGAAGAGTGGCGCGAGAAAATGGTCTCTGCAGCGGCAGAAGCCAGCGAAGCGCTGATGGATAAATACCTTGAAGAAGGTGATCTTTCGGAAGATGAGATCACCCGGGGTTTGCGTATCCGCACCATCGCCGGTGAAATTCAGCCGATGCTGTGCGGCAGTGCCTTCAAGAATAAAGGCGTGCAACGCATGCTTGATGCGGTGATCGAACTGATGCCGTCTCCGCTGGATATCCCACCGGTGGCAGGCACGGACGAAGACGGCAACGAGGTGTTTCGTCACTCCGATGACAGCGAGAAGTTCTCGGCGCTGGCGTTCAAACTGATGACTGACCCATATGTCGGCCAGCTGACCTTTGTGCGCGTCTATTCCGGCGTGCTGAAAAAGGGCGACAGCGTCTATAACCCGATACGCGGCAAAAAAGAGCGCATTGGACGCATCGTGCAGATGCACGCTAACGACCGGATTGAGATTGACGAAATCCGCGCCGGTGATATCGCGGCCTGCGTCGGGCTGAAAGATGTGACAACGGGTGAAACGCTATGCGACCCAACGGATATTATTACGCTGGTGCGCATGGAGTTTCCGGAACCGGTGATCTCGCAGGCTATTGAGCCTAAAACCAAGGCCGATCAGGAGAAAATGGGGATCGCGCTGTCACGGCTGGCGTCAGAGGATCCCTCTTTCCGCATCCGTACTGACGAAGAGTCCGGCCAGACCATTATCTCCGGCATGGGTGAGTTGCATCTGGAGATCATCGTTGACCGTATGAAGCGTGAGTTTGGTGTCGAGGCGAATATCGGTAAACCGCAGGTCACCTACCGCGAAACCGTGCGTAAAACCGTGAAAGATGTGGATGGCAAGTTTGTGCGTCAGTCAGGCGGTAAAGGGCAGTACGGGCACGTGGTCTTTACGCTTGAGCCGCAGGAGGCCGGCAAAGGCTTTGCGTTTGTCGATGCCACCAAGGGCGGCGTGGTGCCGCGTGAATTCATCCCGGCGGTAGAGAAGGGCGTGGTGGAAGCGCTGAACAACGGTATTCTGGCGGGTTACCCGGTGGTGGACGTCAAAGTCACGCTGACCTTTGGCTCCTACCATGAGGTGGACTCCTCGGAAATGGCGTTCAAAATGGCAGCGATCTTTGGCTTCAAAGAGGCCGCGCGCCTTGCCAGCCCGGTGATCCTCGAGCCGATGATGCGTGTTGAGGTGGAAACGCCGGAAGACTATGCGGGCAGCGTGATGGGCGATTTGTCCTCACGTCGCGGCACGGTGCAAGGTATTGAAGAGATAGCGGGCGGCGGTGGCAAAATCATCAAAGCCGAAGTGCCGCTTTCCGAGATGTTTGGTTACTCGACCACGTTGCGATCGATGTCGCAGGGCCGCGCAACCTACACCATGGAATTCAACCATTACGCCGAGGCACCGCGCAACGTCGCAGAAAATATCATGGCGTCGCGTGGTAAGTGATTAACAGAGGAGTATAAAGAAACGGCCTGAATGGGCCGTTTTTTTTGGCCTGTGTTTTTAATCCCGGTTGAGAAGGGGAGAATAATGGTCTGGTGCTCCCAAATAGAGTGGGCAGAAATAATGCGCATTATCTTTTTATCTCAAATCCTGAGATTGACTCCATCTGATGGCAAAGTGTTGTTGGTAGCGTTTAGTGACTTCTGGCATGCCGCGCAGGACCACTACGTTTTCACTGTTAGCTGCTTCAGCACTGGTGGAGTAATTGAATGATCCGGTTTCAACGGTAGAGTCATCGGTAATAATTACTTTGTCGTGCTGGATGCGGTAATGCTTATCGACACGCAGCGTAATGCCATGCATGGAGGCATCCGCCAGATTGCGTAACGCCTGTTTGTTATGCATATTTTCACGGTTATCAACCACCACCTGAACAGCGACACCACGCATTACCGCAGCATCAAGAGCACTGACAATATCCGGTGCCAGGAATTCATAAGCCATCATCTTGATGCTTTTATGCGCATGATTAATCACGTCCAGCACCAGAGAACGGGCAGAGCCTTCAGGAGAGAAACCAACCTGAACTGATTGGGCCTGCGCCGTTGGGCTGCTCAGCCCGGCAATGGCCAACAGTACACATAACGCTTTGTTCATCATTATCTTCATAACCTTAATGGTTTGGTGTTATTCCCAGCTCACCAAGACAGAGATCTCTTCAGGGGCAGGAGAAAACTTACTCATTGTTGCCCGATGTCCGTCTTTCATAATGACCGATACCGCCAGGCCCATCACGCCATTTTGCAGTTGTGTCTCATCGACACTTTTTAGCGCTTGCAGGCACTGATATTGCTGTTCGGAGGAGAGATGTTTGAAACGATCGGTGTGTTTTTTTTTCATGCCCAGCTCTTCCCGACTAATTTGCCTTCACGCAGCAAAATGATTTGATGGGTCAGCTTGTACCAGATCGCCGTAAATATGCCTTTCTGATATACCTGTACGTGCTCATTTTCTTCTGTCAATGCAGCAGCGGTCGACTCGATCCAGGCTTGTTTATCCTGCGGATAAATTTTGATACTTACGCCTTTAATCTTCACCTGAACTTTTTGGGATTTATGAGTGGCCTGGCCGTATTGCGCGGCAGCATTACGCAGGGCCTGGCTTTCGGCCGCATTATTCATATTGGCCTGGTGGTTTTTTTCCGCGATATAACAGGCATCTTTTGATACGCCCTGTGCCTCGCACTCTGCCATGCGTGATGCCTGAGTGGAGCAGCCCGCCAGCAGGGCAGCAGAAAGAACAGCCAAGGTGATGAGTTTTTTCATAAATGAACCTTAAAATTGTTCTGCAAAATATTGAGGTTGACCCGAGCCAACCTCATACAAGGCGATGTTTACCAGCCGACGCTGACGCCAGCGCCATAACCGAGGTTACTTTGCGTGTCATTCGAAACGGACATTTTGACGATGGTGGCTCTCCCTGCGTGGAAAGACGCGCCTACAGACAGAGCGTTCTCAGAATCGTAACCACCGATACCTGCGCCGATAGCAAACTGTTGTGATTCCTGAACCTGAGGGATATTTGCCTGAGCCATGGCAGAAGCAGAGCCCGCAGCAGCCTGTTTCTTATTGTCATCGACCTGAGATTTCAGGTCAGCGAATTTGTGGTTGGTGTAGTCCTGAGACTGTTGCAATGTCTGGGCATCACCTGATGCGCGTGCATGAGATTCTGACAGCACGTCAGCATGGTTTTGCCCGGCCTCAGCATTGAGCGCGATGATCTGCTGGTCATAATAGGCTGAGCGGACTTGCTGCTGAATAATGGTTGTGTTTTGGGCAGGCGTTGCGGGCGTGTGTTCAATCGTTTTAATTTCTGCGTCCTGCGCGGCGATTTTGACACTGGTTTTACGGGCACTGATCTCTTGCTGAGCTTGAAGGGTGGTCTGAGTTTGGGTCACCGCGTCATTTATCTCCGCCTGGGTCTTCGCGTGAAGCATTCCCTGTATTTTATCGCTGTTCTTGATAGCCATTTGCTTTGCTATACCTTCCGCATTGGCCTTCGCCGTGTCAGCGGAAGTTTGAGCATGATCTGCTGTCTGCTGTGCGGTGTGAACCTGTGACATGTCAGCGTCTTTGCCGTCAGCACCGGTATCACCCTTAGCGCCATCTTTACCATCTGCGCCATTCGTGCCATCAACCCCCTTAGCCCCGGTCGCACCAGTATCGCCTTTTGCACCGTCGATGCCGTTGGTTCCTGCTGCACCGGTATCACCCTTAGCCCCGGTCGCGCCGGTATCGCCCTTTGCACCGTCGATGCCGTTGGTTCCATCTTTACCATCGGTACCATCTTTTCCATCAACCCCGTTAGTCGGTTTAGGTTGGTTTTCCAGTGCTGCAATATGTGAAGCATTATCAGCAATGTTGGTGTCCTGCTTTGCATCGATTTGGAGTTGAGTCGGTTGAACGGTGGGCGTCTGCGGTGGTGCATTAATGACCGTAGTGACAGGTACTGACTGAGTGGGCAAAGGTGGGTATGAAACATCCTTTGTACCATCCCAATATGTATTGCCATTTAAAAAATTATGCACCTGAGTCATATCAGTGGCATTCAAAAAGGTCGACTGATTGGTTGTCGGGATTTCGGGGTGGGCGGTAAAATATTGACGGACAAATGCCTCATCCTCGGGTGTCAACGCTTCAGCGGGACTAATAGAAGCGACGGCAGTTACAGCCAGGGCAACACCTGTTAGCACACGGCGAACGATCGAAGATGAAACGCCAAAGACATTCACAAATTCTTTTTTATGGATTTCTCCCGTCGTGTGAGCCGTCGTAACCTGGGGGTTGTGTGCTGTAACCTGATCTTTCATGTGTTTTTTCCGATAGCAAAATAAGTAGCTGTTAGCGACGAATAAATGCGGCCTACAGACCTGCATTTTTGTCTCCTTGCTAAAATCATACACACGGTGAATGTGACTTTCTTCACGTATTCACGGTGAGTTTGACTTATGTCAAGAAACGTCAGCTTATAGAGCTACATGAAAATGTTTCATTTAGGGCGTTTATTGGTAGCTGTTAGCACGTTTTTTATGTATCCACATAACGATGCTGTTAAATTGATGTAGCGAATAGCGACAGAATGAAATGTCTACACGATTGGTGTAGAATGCCAGTGAAGGATAAAACAGAGGTAAATCAAGATGACGAGTCAGGAAGAGTTTCAGGATTATTTTACGAGGTTAGGGATCGATCAACCTGCATTGTGTATCTTGCTCGGAGTACAGCGATCTACGCTCAACAAGTGGATCACGGGGAAGGTCACACAAATCCCCGCTGTCGCTATTACGGCGATAAAAATGCTGTGGTTTATGAAAGAATCTGACAACGAAATCTTTGAGCGGTGGGCAATGGTGCAGGATTTTGGTGTGCCGGCTATTTATGCGACTAACAACAAAGCTCAGGAATTTCTGCACATGATAAAACGTGAGCCCAGCGCGCCTATACGAAAATATATTATGAAGGCGGCTGCTAAATAACTGCTTGGCGCAGGTAATACAGATTAATTGATATTTCTGTCAATGAGTTAATCAAATAGAGGCCTGTAATACAGGCCCATATTATCATTAATAATGAAAATTTTTTATTGCGTAATGCCAACGTTTTTTACTAATTGACGGACCTCCGTAAACACTTCGTCCACCGAAATAGACATCACGTTCTGGTCACTTTTCTGTAATATTTTGTGCGGCACTGCCCAGGGAGCCCAGCTAATTGGGTCACTATTGCCAAATAACGCAATAATAGGCTTATTGAGCGCTGCGGCTACGTGCATTGCGCCACCATCACTGCAGACAATGAAATCGCATAACTGTGTGGCGGCAATCATCTCTTCCAGCTGATGAGTGGGAACTGCCGTGACAGGCAGGTCTGCGCATAGTGACATCACTTTCTCTGCCTTGGCATCATCGCCGGGGTGTCTGGGATTATTGTCATCACCTGGCGACCATAACAACATCACCTGGCAGGGCGTCATCGCAACGATATGGCGGGCTAAAGCAGCGAAATTCTCGGCTGACCAGCGCTGCCTCTCTTTACGTGAACTGATGTGTAAAGCAAACACCGGAAGCGTATCGCTGATGCCGTACTTTTCACGGGTGGCGCGAACGCGTTGCGGATCGGCGGTTATCTCGAGGCGGCCGGGTGCCTCTTTGGCGTCGTAGGGTTCTAATAAACGGTGCATGCGTTCCACGCAATGCTCGTTACTCGGTTCGGGTGCAATCACCAAATCTGTGACGAACCGGTGTTGGCTAAGACCGAGGGCGATGACTTTCAAGGGGCGAATTAACGGCACCCAGCGTAATACTCTTTTATCCCAACGGCCCTTGGCAATAAAAACGACGTCGTAATGTTTTCTTCTCAATTTAATCATCAGCGCCAGGCGGCTTAGGATTATTTTTATCACTGATTCGCCGGCAGCCCGATGATGCGTCTTTTTATAAGTATAAATGTTTTTAATATTTGAATTGCCATCCAATACAGCTGCGTTGTAACTGTTGGCGAGAACATCCACATCAAAATTAAGCTCTTCAGAGATGCTTCTGATTAATGGTGTAGTGATAATTGTGTCACCAATATTATCGCGGCATATGATTAACGCTTTCAACGCTTACTCCTTGGCAAAATTTGCTCATCCAATCTACGAATGAAAAATTATTATCATCCTTGTTACCAGTAGACTCAAGCGCTCTGTCTTGGTTCACCGGACTGCGCGTAAAACCTTCGTAAAGATAATGTTGGGCAGAGGATCTTTGTCTCGCATACCGGGATGACTCTGCCGGTATATTTTTTAGGGCGTGATGATAACCGTGTTCACACAGCCATGTACATCTATAAAGAAACACGGAGCACAATGCGTATGCGTTGAAAGTGTTTAAAAGTAATGTCCTGTAAAGAGCAAAACGGCCTGATATCCCAACATGTTAAGCTCTTGCAATGTTTTGAAATATTTTCTCAGGGATTACAGGGCATGGAAGTTTTTTTGGGGTATGTCATTGAAAACCCATCACGTGTGATTGTTTCCGTTGCTTCGCTGGGTATCGCGGTTTTCGCCGCATTACTGCGTGGAATGCACGCTGTGTTTGCCAGTCTGCTGGCTATTTTTGGCTCCTTTTTAGCGATGATGTTATAAGTCATCAGATACAGCTCCTCGTGTTGGGCAAACCGGCTAAGCCGCGCCAAACCCGATTAAGCCACGAATTGCCATCACATAAGCCCGAAGAACACCGTATGCTGGCTGTTCATCGCCATATCGGCGGGCAGGGGAAAGCAGTGCAATGAAAATCATCATCTTCGGGGCGACCGGTATGGTCGGGCAGTGCGTACTGCGTGAGTGTCTACTGGCCGCAGACGTCGAACAAGTTACCGCCATCGGACGCACGCCCTTAACGCAGAGCAACCCGAAACTCCATCAGGTGCTGCTGGCGGATATGTATCGCCCGGAAATGATAGAAGAGCAGCTGAAAGGTTATGACGCCTGCTTCTTCTGCCTGGGCATGTCGTCGTCAGGAAAGAGCGAGGCGGTTTATCGCCGGGAAACTTACGACATGACCTTAGGCGTGGCGAAGCTGCTGGCTGCTCACTCACCCAACATGACCTTTACCTATGTCTCCGGCGCAGGCACCGACAGCTCAGAAAAAGGGCGCGTGATGTGGGCGCGGGTCAAAGGCCGGACCGAAAACGACTTGCAGAAACTGCCTTTTGCCAGTGTCTATCTGTTTCGCCCGGGTATCATTGTGCCGCTGCACGGCATTGAGTCGAAAACGGCCAGCTACCGAATTTTCTACCGCCTGAGCAAACCGCTGCTGGGGCTTGCCCGTAAACTCTTTCCCCGCCAGATCATCACGACCGAAATCCTCGGCCAGGCGATGCTTAACGCAGCACGGAGTGAGGCAGGACGCTATGTGCTGGAAAGCAAAGATATCGTGGCGCTGGCGAAATCAGTTCAGGCTAATGGCTCAGACGTTTAATACTCAGTGAATAATGTGTCAGAGGATTAATTAGCATTCCCTTTATTCCGGGGCTGAATATCGACGGAATATAAACGGATGCTATTAATCCTAATTTACAGTTGACAATAATAGAGTGCATGGGTAGATTGCACGAGCCGGAAGTAGCGGCCTTTCTAAACTTAACATAAGAGACTAATGGACACTGTATCTAGTAGCTTCCCGAATGTTGCCGATAACGCCATTCGGAATATTAAACATGAAATCGATTGTGATCGTTTCATCGTTTGGGTGTGCCTCGCCAGAGCCTGATGCTCTCGTGTCTAAACACCTCAACCTGAACTATCACGGTCCCGAGGTGTATTATGAACTTCAAATCGACTCTTTTCCCTGATGTCAATTCACTGACATCCACCTTGCGTGTTCGCCATTCCCGCGATCGGACTCTGGCTGCATGTAAAAAACACTCTACTTCAATTTTTTCGACTAAAATCAATGAATTGAATCAACGCATCACCAACTGGCGTGTCAGTCCTGTCACCGGCCAGCTGGAACAGCGTTGCTCCTTTTCTGATAGCGATGACCCACATAGTCGATCCTTCTTTGCCTGATTCATGCCGTGAACGCCGGTTGAGCCGATAGAGCAAGACCCCGCACGCACGTTCTGAATTTCGTCATTATTAACGCATGAACGTTATCCTCTGCTTTTCTTATTAAAGAAAAAGAGGGCGGCGAAGCCATGCGCAAATAAAAGACACACCATAAGGTTACACCCCTTTATTTATTTAAGGGCGGGAAACCCTGCGCGAAATTAATTAAAAAACCGATCGCTTTAAACGATGTGGAATATTGACGGCTGCCTGTTATCCGGCTCCCGTTAAATACTCTCTGTTGAGTGGCGACAGGAGCACCACCATGACTGTAGAAATCAAAAACACGCAAAAGAAAAAGCCAAAGGACAGCAAGCTCTCCATGCGCGCTGTTCAGGAAGCCAAAAACGGCGTGGCCGTTACGCTGCTTAACGTCGGCGCGACCCGTGAAGGGCTGCTGAATTCCCATGCCGCCGGGCGGCTGGAAAAAGAGGGCTATAACGAAGTCGCACACGATAAGCCGCCTCACGCGTTGATTCAATTGATCAAAGCATTCAACAACCCGTTTATTTATGTCTTAGTCGTACTGGGCATCATCAGCTTCTTCACCGACTTTTGGTTCCCTTTCCGCGCCGGCGAAGAGACGGATCTGACCTCGGTTTACATCATCAGCACCATGGTTGCGCTCAGCGGGCTGGTACGCTTCTGGCAGGAACATCGCTCGGCGAAATCTGCCGAAGCGCTTAAAGCGATGGTGCGGACCACCGCGACGGTGCTGCGCCGTGATAACGCGGCGATGCCGGGAAAACTGCGCGAAATCCCGATGCGTGAACTGGTGGTCGGTGACATCGTTCAGCTCTACGCCGGGGATATGATCCCGGCAGATGTGCGGCTGATCGAGTCCCGCGACCTGTTCATCAGCCAGGCAGTGCTCACTGGTGAAGCTTTACCGGTGGAGAAGTACGATACGCTGGGCGATGTGGCGCAGAAATCAGCGAGTGCGGTCTCAGAAGATGAAGAGAATCTGCTCGACATGCCGAACATCTGCTTTATGGGCACCAACGTGGTCAGCGGCACGGCGCAGGCCGTCGTTGTGGGGACCGGTCCGCGGACCTACTTCGGGTCGCTGGCGAAAGCGATTGTGGGTACCCGCGCGCAAACCGCGTTTGATCGGGGCGTGAACAGCGTCAGCTGGTTGCTGATCCGTTTCATGCTGGTGATGGTACCGATTGTGTTTCTGATCAACGGCCTGATGAAGGGTGACTGGTGGGATGCAATGCTGTTTGCCGTGGCGGTGGCCGTTGGTCTCACACCGGAAATGCTGCCGATGATTGTCAGCGCCAATCTGGCGAAAGGAGCGATGGCAATGGCGAAACGCAAAGTGGTGGTCAAACGCCTCAATGCGATTCAGAACCTCGGCGCCATGGACGTACTCTGCACCGATAAAACCGGCACGCTGACGCAGGATAAGATCATCCTCGAGCATCACATTGATGCTAACGGGCAAAAAAAAAATGAGTCGGTGCTGTCGCTGGCATGGCTGAACAGCCATCATCAGAGCGGTATTAAGAATCTGATGGATCAGGCCGTGCTCTATTTTTCAGAAAATGAGCCGAACTTCGTCAAACCGCAGGGATTTACCAAGGTTGATGAGCTGCCGTTTGATTTTATCCGCCGTCGTCTGTCGATTGTGGTGAAAGACCCGCAGGCCAATCATCTGCTGGTGTGTAAAGGGGCGGTGGAAGAGATGCTGTGCATTTCTACCCATATGCATGAAAACGGCAAAGTGGTTGAACTGGATGACGCGCGCCGTGATGCGCTGCTGAAACTGGCTAACGACTACAACAAGGACGGCTTTCGCGTCCTGGTCGTGGCGACCCGTGACATCAAAAAGAGCGAGGCGAAAAAGCAGTACAGCACCGCCGATGAGTCTGACCTGATCATCCGCGGGTTCCTGACCTTCCTTGATCCGCCGAAAGAGACCGCCGGTCCGGCGATTGCTGCACTGCGCGAAATTGGCGTGGCGGTGAAAGTGCTGACCGGCGATAACGCGGTGGTCACCTGCCGCATCTGCCGTCAGGTCGGGCTGGAGCCGGGCGAGCCGGTGCTGGGGCCGCAGCTGGAAAAATTGGACGACGCCACGCTGAAAGTGCTGGTGGAAGAGCGCACGGTGTTTGCCAAACTGACGCCGCTGCAAAAATCACGGGTGCTGAAAGCGCTGCAATCCAACGGCCATACCGTCGGTTTCCTCGGCGACGGCATTAACGATGCGCCAGCGCTACGCGATGCTGACGTGGGTATCTCGGTTGACAGCGGTACGGATATCGCCAAGGAATCTGCCGATATCATCCTGCTGGAAAAGAGCCTGATGGTGCTGGAAGAGGGCGTACTGAAAGGCCGCGAGACCTTCGGCAATATCATGAAGTACCTCAACATGACCGCCAGTTCTAACTTTGGCAACGTGTTCTCGGTACTGGTGGCGAGTGCGTTTATTCCGTTCTTACCGATGCTGGCTATTCAGCTGCTGCTACAAAACCTGATGTATGACATTTCACAGCTGGCGCTGCCGTGGGACAAAATTGATAAGGAGTTTTTGAAGAAGCCACGTAAGTGGGACGCCAAAAATATCGGCCGCTTTATGGTGTGGATTGGTCCGACGTCGTCAATTTTCGATATGACCACCTTCGCGCTGATGTGGTACGTCTTTGCCGCCAACAGTGAACATATGCAGACGCTGTTCCAGTCTGGCTGGTTCATTGAAGGGCTGCTGTCGCAAACACTGGTCGTGCATATGCTGCGCACCCAGAAGATCCCATTCTTCCAGAGCACCGCCGCGCTGCCGGTGATGCTGATGACCGGGCTGATTATGGCGATTGGTATCTATGTGCCGTTCTCACCGCTGGGTCCGATGGTGGGGCTGCAAGCCCTGCCGTGGCAGTACTTCCCGTGGCTGGCCGGTACCTTACTGGCGTATTGCTGCGTCGCACAGGGTATGAAGATGTTTTATATCCGCCGTTTCAAACAGTGGTTCTGATGCCCCGGCATACACTCCGCTGACTGTCTGAACCCGGTGCCGCAACGCAACGCGGCACCGGTTTTTAACACCTGTATACCGAAAATAATCAGCATTTTGCTTTACAGAAACAACCCTGAATAAGGGGGAATCATCATGTCCGGAACTACCCTGTTAATTAATCTGGCTGGCGCCATCGCTCTGTTGCTGTGGGGCAGCCATATGATCTCGACCGCGCTGCAACGCGGCTTCGGCACCCCGCTGCGTCACTGGATGGGGCGTCACCTGAATAACCGCTGGATGGCGCTGCTGTCCGGTATTGGCATCACAGCAATCTTGCAAAGCAGCACGGCAGTGAGCCTGATGGCAACGTCATTTGCGGCAGCGGGCACGCTCAGCCTGGCGCCTGCGCTGGCCGTCATGCTCGGTGCAAATATTGGCTCGACGCTGGTGGTACAGCTGATGAGCTTCAACACCGCCATCGCCATTCCTCTGCTGATGCTTGGCGGTTTTGTGGTGTTTAAATTGCGCGATAACTCCGGCTTCGAAAGCGCGGGCTGCGCCATGATTGGCCTTGGTCTGATGCTGCTGGCGCTCAGCCTGCTCAGTGCAACACTGGGCCATATTGAAGCGACACCAGTGTTCAACGCCGTCATGGCCGGGCTGGAAGGTGACACCCTGATTGCACTGCTGGTGGCGGTGATCCTTACGCTGATCTGCCACTCCAGCGTGGCGGTGGTGTTACTGATCGCCTCATTGGCAGCGACCGGTGTCATGGCGCCGGCCACGGCGATGGTGCTGGTGCTCGGTGCTAATATCGGCGGCGCACTGCCTCCGGTGCTGAATGCGGGTTCATCGGTTGCACTGCGTCTGCCCGTCGGCAACCTGATGGTGCGCGCACTGGGCGCGGTGCTGGCAATGGTGCTGCTGCCGTGGCTGACGCAGATGGCGGCCAAAACAGCGCTGACCACGCCGCAACTGGTGGTCTGGTTCCATACCGGTTTCAGTGCGGTGCTGGCGCTGACGTTCATCTGGCTGACCGGCCCGCTGGCGCGCCTGCTGGAGCGGATGTTTGTTGAGGAAGAGCGTGCAGGTGACCCTGGAATGCCGCTTTATCTGGACGAAGCGGGGCTGAACGTTGCGTACCTCGGGCTCTCCAATTCGGTGCGTGAATCGCTGCGGGCGGCGGATATGCTGACGGTCATGCTCGACCGTCTGTGCGTACTGTTTGAAACGATGGAGCAGAGCACGGCGGACGAAATCCGTCAGGTGGACCAGTCACTGGATCTGCTGAGTGCGGCGATCCGCGCCTATCTGGCGGATCTGGGGCACGACGGCCTGAGTGACGCTGATGCGGACTGCGCGCAGGAGATCCTGATGTTTGTCATTAATGTCGAACATGCCGGCGACATTCTCTCCAGCAACCTGACGCAGCTGGCGACCCGCCGTGCGCGGCGTGCAGAGCAGTTCAACGAGTTCGAACTGAATCATATCCGGCTGCTTCACTGGGAAATGCTCACCAGCCTGCGTCTGGCGATCAGCGCATTTATGGGAGAAGACCTGTATGCGGCGCATCAGCTGGTGGCGCGCAAAGAAGCGATCCGCCAGATGGAAGCCTCGGCCAGCCGTGAACATTTTAAAAAGCTGCGGGAGGATAAAAATGCCTGGGCGGAATCCGGGGATATTTTCCAGCGCGTACTGCGCGATTACCGCCGGGTCCATCACCATATTGCTGCCGTTGCCTATCCGGTTATCGACCGGCTGGGCGAAGAGACACAGCTTCAGGAATAAAACGCGATGAGAGTATTAAGATGAGAGTATTAATCTGCGCAGGGCGCTTTTACGCCGATACAAAAAACATGACCCGGATACTGGACCTCTATTCGCAGTCGCATCCGGTGAAGGTGGTGATCCACGGCGGGCATCAATCTTCAGGAGGGATTATCGAAAGCTGGGCCAGAGACGCGGACCTTCACGTGGTCCGCTACCCGGCCAACTGGGCGATGCACGGCAAATACGCTGAGCTGCGCCGTAATTTGTTTATGCTCGAAGACAGCAAGCCCGATGCGATACTGGCTTTCCCCGGCGGCGAAGATACAGCGGACTGTATCCGGCAGGCGAAGAAAGCCGGTATTACGGTGGTTGAGGTGGATCTTTAGGCGGCGGTTACGCGCCCTGACGTTTTTCCAGCGTCGTCGTCAGCCACGGCAACACCTCTTTCTTGCGGCTGAGCATACCCGGCAGCGGGACGGAGGCGTCGTCAAACAGTGTATTTTGCGAGAAGTAGATCACCGAGTTTTTCGTGCTGATGTCGGTAATGATCAGCGCAAACAGGTCCAGCGCGTTTTCGCTGCACTGGTTGTCCATCGCGGCAATCAGCTGCGGCAAAATCGCGTCGGTCTGGGTAAAGCTGCTGACTTCAATTTGCGCCAGCAGCACGTCGAGACCGGCAATGTGGTAATTCTTCGCGTCTTTATTGATCAGCGTTTCTGCACTCATCCCTGCCAGATCGGTTTTTGCCGCCAGCAGGCCGCTGATAAAGGCCTCACGGTCCAGATGGCTGATAGCAAAGAGTGCATCTGCCGCGTTGATATCCACAGGTGTAGTGGTCGGTGAGGTGAGGGCGACGGTGTCGCTCAGCAGTGCGCCGAGCATCAACGTGGCCTGAGACGCAGTGATCGTCTGATCGGTTTCACGGGTGATTAACTGCCACAGCAGAGTGGCGCAGCTGCCGAGCGGCTGCACCCACACTTCGGCCGGGTTACGTGTCGTGACGGTGCCCAGACGGTGATGATCCACAATCCCCAGAATATTACTCTGCGCCAGTGTGGCAGGGCCCTGCTCGACTTCGCTGAAATCAACCAGCCAGACCTCTTTATCCTCAATGCTCTCTTCCAGCAACGGCGGGGCTTGCACGCCGGCAGCCTCGAGAATAAAGCGGGTTTCCGGGTTTATCTCCCCCAGACGGAATGCGCGCGCCGGTCGCCCCTGCGCGTTAAGCCAGTCAGCGGCTATCAGTGCGCTGCAAACCGTGTCGCTGTCAGGGTTCAGGTGCCCGAAAACAGATATCATATTGACCTCATTGTGCTGGTTTACGAAAGGCTACCCGCCTTTCAATCGGGACAGAGTGTACATCAGTCCGGCCCCGTTGTGCCGCAGAGTCTTCTCAGTCACCCAGTGGCAGCTGGTTTTTCTTCATTCCTTCGATTTTCATCAGCATGTGATACAGCGGGGCGATACGCTGAAATTCTCTGCTCAGGATATCGACCAGCCTGTCAGAGAAAATCGTCTCCATGTCTCTATGGCTGCTGATCAGTGCGAAGGATTTTTTGTTGTACCAGGCTGCCAGCTCCGGTGCCTGATCTTTGATCAGCGGCCGCTTATAGCTGTCGCCCTCAATCGTGAAATTGGGCTCGATGCACGTTGCCATTTTCAGAAACGCCGCCGGATCGCGCAGCAGCTGCTGGCGGAACAAGTCCATCGTCGTTTTGGAGGCGCTGTAGTAGCCCAGCCCGTAACGCCACCAGTCCTGACCGAATTCGAAAAAGTAGGTAGGGGCGTCGGTCCAGTTTTTGCGTGAGCGCTTGAAGGTGATCCAGATATTGCTGCGATATATCGACTTGTCGTGCGAGAAGCGCGTATCGCGGTGCATACGGGAGATGGTTTTACCAATCGCCGGGCGCAGTTCAAACAGGTCATCAATGACCTGCATATCCTGGCTTAAATCCGTCACCAGCTTACGCACCGGCTCAAGCAGCTGTTGCTGATAGATATCGCGATGCTCCTCGAACCACTCCTTATTATTATTCTGGCGAAGCTGCTGTAAGAAGGTCAGGCCCTGCTGAGTAAAACCGGTAAATTCTCCCATAATGCTCCCTTTTTGTGTCACTCAATGTGTGTCGGCATGCGGCCGGGCTGTGCATTTACACAGGCTGTTGATTAATACAGTATCCATGAAGAGGGCGGGGAGATCAAAGAGATCAAAACGGGCCGTGCGGCAATAATAGGGTAAATCGCCACAGTAAACCCCGCGGTGAAAGGGTGGATGTCTGCTGTTTTCCAAAGGTTTTTTGCTGCTGCTGCCAGTTGCATCATTGACACCCCGTTCGTATACGGTAACGCCATAACGCGCGCGTTTACGCTCTTAACGGCATTCTGTCATCCACTATTAATGACCACGTAACATACTTATGACAGGATTAACGGCTAATAAATGAGCAAATCATTGATTCGCCTGAATAAACCTTTAACAGATTTCCATACAATAAATTATTGAGATGCAACCCAAAAAGCCATATATTGGCCGCGATTTATTCATGGTGGTTATTTTTTTAATCAATAATTCAACTTCGGCGTTAGCAATAACCCAGTTGTAGGAGAGATATGATGACGGATAAAGTCCGTATTGATAATTTTGGCGCGAATTCATTAAATGCAAACAATGAAACCTATTTGGCGAGACAGGCTGAATTTGAATCGAATGTTAGGAGTTACCCCCGCAAATTGCCGTTAGCCATTGCACAGGCTCATGGCGTGTGGATCACCGATGTTGAGAATAATCAATATCTTGATTGCCTGGCTGGCGCGGGAACTTTGGCTCTTGGACACAACCATCCTGACGTGCTGCAAAGCATCCAAAATGTCATTACCAGCGGCTTGCCGTTACATACACTGGATCTGACAACGCCGTTGAAAGATCAGTTCTCTGAATATCTGCTCTCATTATTGCCAGGACAGGGCAAAGAGTATTGCCTGCAGTTCACCGGCCCGTCAGGTGCCGATGCGGTTGAAGCTGCGCTGAAACTGGCCAAAAAATACACCGGTCGTTCTGGCGTGATCAGCTTCTCCGGCGGCTATCACGGCATGACCCATGGCGCGCTCGCGGTAACAGGTAACCTGTCCCCGAAAGAAGCCGTTAACGGCATGATGCCTGAAGTGCAGTTTATGCCTTATCCGCACCAGTACCGCTGCCCGCTGGGCATTGGCGGTGACGCGGGCGTGAAAGCACTGACCTATTACTTCGACAACCTGATCAACGACGTTGAGAGTGGCGTGCGCAAACCTGCGGCGGTCATTCTCGAAGCGGTTCAGGGTGAAGGCGGCGTGAACCCTGCACCGGCCGAGTGGTTGCAGCGCATCCGTAAAGTGACGCAGGAACACGGTATTCTGCTGATCCTCGACGAAGTGCAGGCGGGTTTCTGCCGTACCGGTAAACAGTTCGCCTTCGAACATGCGGGTATCGAGCCGGACATCATCGTGATGTCCAAAGCGGTCGGCGGTGGCTTACCACTGGCGGTTCTGGGTATCAAAAAACAGTTCGACGCCTGGTCACCTGGCCACCACACCGGTACTTTCCGCGGCAACCAGCTGGCAATGGCAACCGGTCTGACGACGTTGCAGATCCTGAAAGAACACAAGATCGCTGACAAAGTGGCAGCACAGGGCGAATGGCTGAAAGACCGACTGGCTGACCTACAAAAACGTTATCCGGTTATCGGTCACGTGCGCGGTCTGGGCTTAATGATCGGTATTGAGATCGTTAAACCGAACGAAGCGCAGGATCACATGGGTTGCTACCCGGCTGATGCTGACCTGTCCGCCTTGCTGCAGAAGAAATGTTTCGAAGCCGGGCTGATTCTGGAACGCGGCGGCCGCGACGGTTGTGTGCTGCGCCTGTTGCCATCCCTGCTGATCACCAACGATGAGTTGGGAATTTTCCTCGATAAGTTTGAGCAGGCGCTGTTAGCGACCGGCCTCAAGCCTGTCTGAGTGGAGTAAAAGACCGAGATGTCCGAGTTAAACCCGATCCTGGCCGCCTCAGCGCAAAGCACTGAGGCTTACCAGCAGGCGATTGCCCAGAGCAGTAAAGCGGTGGTGCAGTGGCTGCAACAACCTGAGATGTATCAGGGCAAAACCGTTGCCGAACTGCGTGAACGCATTACGCTCGATTTTAATCCGCAGGGCCTGGGCAACCAGGCAGCGATTGAACGTGCCATCGAGTACTTTTTAAAAGACAGCCTGTCAGTGCATCACCCGCAGTGCGTGGCGCACTTGCATTGCCCGAGCCTGGTGATAAGCCAGGCCGCCGAAGTGCTGATTAACGCCACTAACCAGAGCATGGACTCCTGGGACCAGAGCCCGTCGGCCACCATCATTGAGATGAAGCTGATTGAATGGCTGCGGACTCAGGTCGGTTATCAGGCTGGCGACGCAGGCGTGTTCACCAGTGGTGGCACTCAGAGTAACCTGATGGGCCTGATGCTGGCGCGCGATGCGTTCTTCGCCCGTCAGGGTCACTCCATCCAGCAGGATGGTCTGATCGGTAACCTGAAGAAGATCAAAGTCTTCTGTTCTGAAAATGCCCATTTCTCGGTGCAGAAGAACATGGCGTTGCTCGGCCTGGGTTATCAGTCCGTCACGCTGGTGAAAGCCGACAAGTTCGCCCGTATGGACGTCAATGATCTGCAGGAAAAACTGGCGCAGGCGCAAGCCAACGGTGAGCAGATCCTGGCGATTGTCGCGACCGCAGGCACGACCGATGCCGGTGCTATCGACCCGCTGCGTGCCATCGCACAGCTGGCGGCAGAGCACCAGATCTGGGTGCATGTGGATGCGGCATGGGGCGGTGCTCTGCTCTTGTCTGAGAAATACCGCGACTATCTGGATGGCATTGAGCTGGTGGATTCCATCACTCTGGACTTCCACAAGCAGTTCTTCCAGACTATCAGCTGCGGCGCATTCCTGCTTAAAGAAGAGCGCCATTACGAGCTGATGCGCTATCAGGCCGCTTATCTGAACTCTGAGTTTGATGAAGAAGCTGGTGTGCCTAATCTGGTGTCTAAATCGTTACAGACCACCCGCCGTTTTGATGCGTTAAAACTGTGGATGGGGCTGGAAGCGTTGGGTCAGAAGCAGTATGCCGGGATCATTGATCACGGCGTAACGCTGGCGCAGGACGTGGCAAAATACGTGACCGGACAGGCGTCGCTGGAACTGGTGATGCAGCCACAGCTGGCAAGTGTGCTGTTCCGTTTCCGACCACAGTCTTTACCCGACGCCAGTGATGCGGCCATTGCGCTGCTGAACCAGAAGATTGGTGATGCACTGCTGGAGTCCGGCCGCGCTAACGTAGGCGTGACCGAGCACCACGGCGTCACCTGCCTGAAGCTGACCTTGCTGAACCCAACCGTTACGCTTGAAGATGTCAAAGTCTTGCTGGCGCTGGTGGACAAAACAGCCCAGCAGTTGCTGAACGCATAATGCCTCCGCGCCGTTGTTGGCGCGCAGTAAAAAGCCGATAACATTATCCTGTTATCGGCTTTTTTCTTAACCATCTGCCGGTTTCGGCGCAAGGCGTCTCAGCCGTCAGTTCTCACTCTCAATAATCCGCACATACAGCGCGCCCAGCAGTGATAAATCCAGCAGCAGCCCAAACGCATAAGGAAAACCGGCCGTTCCGGCAAAACGGGTTTGTAACAGCAGGGCCGCCGTCACCGCGAGTACAACGCCGGTGCTCAGCAGGATTGCCATCAACCCCGGCGTATAACCTGTATGCCACGCTTTTTTGCCCCCTTTCATGACCGCGTTTCCGACCATCCCTTGCCCCAGTCCGGAGAGCAAAATGCCCGCGAGCATTGGCAGCCAGTGGGGCAAGTCGCGGGAGGCCGCCAGCAGCAACAACAACCCGGCGGCGCTGATGAGAAAACCCTGACGCAACCGTGGCAGCCTGTTTTGCCGCTGTATCGCAGGCCACTGTGCCACATATGCGCCTGCGGCAAACGCAATAGCCAGCAACGCCAGCAGCGCGATACTGATGAGTAAATTCCCCCATGCAGTGAGCTTTAGCAACAGGACCCCCTGCGCGGCCAGCCCGCTGCACAAAAGAATGCCTGCATGTATGCGTGCCTGTTCGGCAGGAGGAAGAGTGTCGGGTATAGAAATCATTGCCATGATAAGTCTCACTATGAAAAGCGACCATGCTCAGTTAAATTCATCCATAATCAGAACGTATCCTGAGATTATCCCTTGTAGAATGAGGTGGTCAAAGTCATGCTTTTCACCTATGGATGAAAATAACTCATCATGAAATCATCACGCTTACCTCCGCTTGGTGCGCTGCGTGCCTTTCACGCTGTGGCCGGTTGCCTCAGTTTTAAACGGGCCGCGTTGCAGCTTAACGTCAGCGCAACGGCTATCAGCCACCAAATCCGGCTGATTGAATCCATGCTGGAATGCCGCGTCTTCGAGCGCAACGCGCAGGGTGTCACGCTGACCGAGGCTGGCCTCCTGCTCTATACAGGCACGCAATCTGCCTTTACTGCGCTGGAAGATTCCGTCCTGAAAATTGACCACCTCAGACAGCTGCCCGCGCTGACCATTACCACCACCTCGAACTTTCTGACCAACTGGCTGGTTCCGCGGTTGGCGGATTTTAAGACGACCTTTCCTCAGATTGATTTACGCCTGCATACCGGCATTGAACGGGTTGATTTAACCCAGCGCACGGTTGATGCGGCTATCCGTTATCGGGAAAAGGTTGAGATGGATCTACACAGCACGTTGCTCTACGAAGACCATTTTATGGTTGTCGCCAGCCCGGCGCTGGGACTGAAAACATCCGCGGATTTACAGCACGCAACGTTGCTGCACGTTGAACACCGGCATGTGCCGGCAGAGACGCCGGACTGGAAACACTGGCAGCAACGCTTCGGACCAGCGGCGTTGAATATTTCGCGGGGTCTGCATTTTAGCGATGAAACTCATGCGCTACAGGCGGCGGTGGCGGGGCAGGGTGTGGTGATCGCCAGCCAGTTGCTGGTCGGAGATTTATTACAGCGGGGAATTCTGGTCGCCCCCTTTGATGTTTATCTGCCAGGCGGTAACTATTATCTGCTGACTCTGGATGACATTGCGCAACGCCCTGATGTCAGCGCGTTACGCGAATGGATGCTGAAAAAGATGCAACATACTGACGAGTAAGGTCAGGGCTCCTGCAACCAGGCGTGCCATTTCGTCAACGGGTTTTCCTGCCTGCAATGCCTGATGTTCAGTGACCGCATCGCCGACGGTCTCTACGCCCCAAATGCGGATCTCAGGCTTCATCGTTTTTAACGCCCTCGCCACACCTGCCAGCATGGGCCTCCGCCGCCGCAACGATGGATTTGAAATCAATAAATTTTGTCATTGGGGGGCCGCAATTTAGTGTTTAGAGGGCAGGCTGGGGCTCCTTCTCTGCCAACCCGGCCAGCACCGCCCTGACCTGAGCCAGTAACCGCTGATGGTACTCATCGGCATTGCTGATATTCTCTTCAAAGCCGATTGTATGATAAAGAAATTCCGATTTTGAATCTGCGACACCGCAATACTCTGCGAGGATGTTCAAATAATCATTATGAATCAGGATATTATTTTCTGACCAGAAGGCCGCGCAGCAGCAACTCCAGTGCGGTGCAACTTTGTGCCAGCCGTGCGTTGCCGTCTTCACCGTCGGCGATCCAGAACGCGGCTTCCGCCAGACTGCCGTAGATAAGCTGCGCCAGAGCCTGCGGGCTGGCTTTTTCCACGGTGCCGCTCTGTATCAGGTTTTCGATCAGCCATTGCATCGACCTGATGCAATGCCGCTGTGAGTCCGGCGATCCTGCTGGTTATTGGCGTAGCCCAATGTTATCCAGCGAGGACAGAAGATGTTCCGGCAACTGCAGGTTCACGCTCTGAATGTTCTGCTGCAAATGTTCCACTGACGAGGTGCCCGGTATCAGCAGAATGTTGGGCGCACGATGTAGCAGCCAGGCCAGAGCGACCTGCATCGGTGTTGCGCCGCACTGCTCTGCAGCGTAGCTCAGTGCATCGGCCTGCAAGGGAGTAAAGCCGCCGAGCGGAAAATACGGTACATAGGCGATCCCCTCTTTTTCAAGATGATCAATCAGCGCGTCGTCATGACGATGGGCCAGGTTGTACATGTTCTGCACGGATACGATCTCGGTGATCGTACGGCCCTGAGCGATCTGTTTTGCGGTGACGTTGCTCAGCCCGATGTGGCGGATCAGCCCTTTGTTCTGAAGTTCTGCCAGCGCCGTCAGCGGTTCTTCGATGTCACCTTCGACCGGTGCACCGACGCTCAGCATCACGCGAAAATTTACCACGTCCAGCACATCAAGACCGAGATTACGCAGGTTGTCATGCACCGCGGACTCCAGTTCAGCCGCCGATGACGCCAGATTCCACGACGCATCGCTCCCCCGGCGGGCACCGACTTTGGTCACAATGGTAAGGGCGTCAGGATAGGGATGCAGCGCCTCACGGATCAGCTGGTTGGTGACGTGCGGCCCGTAAAAATCGCTGGTGTCGATGTGAGTGATGCCGCTTTCGACAGCGGCACGCAGCACGGCCAGCGCAGCGGCCTTGTCTTTAGGTGGCCCGAAAACGTGCGGCCCGGCCAGCTGCATCGCACCGTAGCCCATGCGCGTAACGGGCAGGTCGCCCAGTTGAAAAGTACCGGCTCGTGTTACTTCAGTCATAGATGCGTTCCTTATTTCGGGGGTTATTTCGTCAATGGTGAGGTGTTGATGTAGAATACGAATAATCATTCATATTGTGAATTCGCATATGCAGACCGATAACGGACAAGGGCTTGAGGCCCGAAAACAGCCACAACAGGCGCGATCTCTGGCGACCGTGGACGCTATTTTTGATGCGACTATTCAGGTTTTACAGACTGAAGGATTGCAACGGCTGACGACTATCCGCGTGGCGGAGAGGGCGGGCGTGTCGGTTGGCAGCCTTTATCAATATTTTCCGCAAAAGCAGGCGCTGCTTTTTGCCGTGTTGCAGCGGCATCTGGAAAGGGTGGTGAGTGCGACGGTGGATGCGGCGGCGTCAGTGCATCACGCAACGTTGCCGGTGATGGTGAAAGCGGTCATTACCGCGTTTGTACTAGCCAAGACCGAAAATCTGGATGAATCGCGCGCGCTCTACGCTGTGGCCCTTGAACTCGACTCACAAGATTACGTTCACGGAGTGGGGGAGCGTAACCGTGCGGCGCTGGAAGCGATGCTGAAGACCGCCTGCGATGCGCATTTTGACGACGTGGGTATGGTGACGTTCATGCTGATGGGCGCGCTGGTCGGTCCCATCCGTTTTCTGCTTGAAGGAACGTTGCCGCAGATGAAGATCCCCGAGCTTTGCGGCCAGCTTGAGTCGCTCTGTCTCGGGTATCTTGAGCGCGAGGCGCGCCCGAAGGCGTTATTTCCCGGTGAGCTTATAGGTCCTGACCGATCATCATTCTGTGACCATCCGGGGTAGCGACGGTGAATTCGCGCATACCGTGGGGTTTATCGGCCGGAGCCTGAAGAATGATGGCGCCCCGGTTGGCAAATTCCTGATGAAGCGCGTCGGCATCATTAACGTTCAGATAGGCAAAATAGCTGTGATCACCGGTGGCAGAAGGTGGCATCGCATCCGGTGAATGCCCTAACATGATACGCACGCTTCCCCGTGACGCCATCTGCCAGCCCATATCTTCAGGCCACGCCAGACTGAACCCAAGGACGTCACGAAAATAGGCGGCGCTTTTCTTAAGATCGGGTACAGCAATAACAAAAGAAGCTGAAAGCAGATTGGCGTCAGAACCAGACATCGTAAAACTCCTTCAAACGTGATGAAGCTGCAGGTGTGGCAGCGATAAGGGCGGGGCTTAATATAACTTTTCTGGGAGGATGTGGCATCCTGCGAGGAAGGCCATCCTTCTTTCTATCCTGAAAAGATAACAATAATAGATTCAAACCTTCGCCAGCATCCGTTCATCGACTCAGGTGGTATAGGCAGGTGACTGCCTGTCGGGTTTCATCGCCCAGCAGAAAAACGGGGAAAAATTTCAAATTTATCTTTTCAGCCAGATCAACATGATACTTATATGGACGAAGTCAGAACGTCGTTATCACCTCAGGAAGCATTGATTGCACCACCTTATTAATTATACTGTATATAAATACAGTATTTATCCGGGGTCAAATCATGGTGCTTTATAAAATTGCCAAACGGCAACAAAAAACGAATATTCCTTTGTATTTAAACAATATTTCTGCAGGCTTCCCTAGCCCGGCAGCAGATTATGTGGAGAAGGGGATCGATTTAGTCGCTCATCTGATCGCTCATCCTTCCTCTACGTACGTGCTTAAGGTGTCAGGGGATTCAATGCGGGACGCGGCGATCATTGACGGCTCCATGCTGCTGGTCGATTTCAGCCTGAAACCTGCCCACAATGATATTGTTGTCGCCAGCCTGGATGGGGAGTTCACAGTTAAACGGCTTCTTCTCCATCCTTATCCTCATTTACGGGCTGAAAATCCGGCCTATTCTCCCATTCCTCTGAATGAAGACAAAGAAGTCGAGATCGTCGGTGTTGTGACAACGGTTATCAGCACGATGCATCGAAATGTACGCACTCGCTGATGTGAACTCGTTTTACGCGAGCTGCGAAGTCGCGTGGCGGCCCGATCTGCAAGGCAGACCTGTCGTGGTACTTTCCAACAACGATGGCTGCGTTATTGCCCTTTCAGCACAGGCGAAAAAGCTCAAAATTAAAATGGGCGCCCCCTATTTCAAGCAAAAGGCGCTTTTTCAGCAACACAACGTAGTAGTTTTCAGCAGTAACTATGAACTTTACGGCGATATGAGCCAGCGCGTGATGCACACGCTCAGGGAAATATGCCCTCAAATCGAAGTCTATAGCATTGATGAGGCTTTTCTCGATCTTAGCCAACTGCCATCAGATACGGATTTAGAGGCTTTTGGCAGAAAGATAAAGCAGACGGTGAGGCAGCATACTCGCCTGAATATCGGCGTCGGCATTGCGCCTACTAAAACGCTGGCCAAACTGGCCAATTTCGCAGCGAAAAAGTGGACTCAGGCCGATGGCGTCATTGATCTCTCAGATCCCGTTCGCCAGCGTAAACTGATGATGATTCTTCCGGTTGACGAAGTGTGGGGTATCGGGCGGCGGACGTCGAAAAAGTTGCATGATGCGGGTATCGGCACGGTACTTCAGTTGGCCGAATGTGACCTGGGTTACATCAGGAAAAATTTTAGCGTAGTGATGGAAAGAACGGTGCGTGAGCTGCGCGGAGAACCCTGTCTGGGGTTTGAAGAGTTTGCTCCGGCTAAGCAGCAAATTGTTTGTTCGCGATCTTTCGGCACCCGCGTGACTGCCTATCAGGAGATGCGTGAGGCTATTTGCTATTACGCCAGCCGCGCTGCGGAAAAACTTCGTGGAGAGCACCAGTTTTGCAAGCAAATCTCAGTGTTCGTTAAAACCAGCCCTTTTGCAGAAGGCGAAATTTACTATGGTAACCTCGCCAGCAGCCAGCTCATCACGCCGAGTCAGGACACCCGCGACATCATATTTGCCGCAATAAAGTGCCTGGACAGCGTCTGGAAAGAAGGTTATCGATACCAAAAAGCCGGGGTAATGCTGGGTGATTTCTTCAGTCAGGGCGTGGCGCAACTGCATTTGTTTGATGAGTCCCCGCCGCGCGCCAACAGTGAGGTTTTGATGACACTTTTTGATGACATTAATAAAAAAGGCAAAGGAACGCTTTGGTTTGCCGGGCAGGGGACAGACAGGCTCTGGCAAATGAAACGCGAAATGCTGTCACCTGCATGGACCACACGTTTGAGTGATGTGCCCATAGCCCATGCGTAATATTCCCCACTTACACCAAAATGATTACGCGCCGTAAGATATTTTTATTTCGAGGCTTCGCTACTTTCCTCTACGATCATCAGCTACTGAGATTGTCTCCTGTGTGCTGTATCAGTTTTCATACTGCCATTTCGGGATCACGCAGCCATTCGGGCCGGGGGCGGTCTGTTTGCCGTTCTCATCAAAGCGTGTCTGGCAGGCTGTTGTCAGTCTGCCGTCCTTCCAGACTCCGCTGCTTTTGACTTTACCATCGGGGTAATAGCAGGCGCTTTCGCCCTGACGCAAGGCACCCTGATAATCTTTGTACTCTTTGCCATCGACCACCAAACGGCTGAATCCCTGAGCGCGACTGATGCATTGCATCTGACCGTTGGGGTAATAGCTGATTTGAATGTAGCTGTCGTCGGCGCCAATGCGCGTTTCATCCTGACGCTGACCGTTGGGATACCAGCTATTATTGGTTTGCTGGCGGTTGAAGAGATAATCGGCATCAGTGAGCGGTGTGCCGTCTGCGTTGAAGGTTTGCTGTTTGCCGCAATAGCCGCGACCGGTTATCGACAGAGGGCAGTAGTTGCGCTCGGTGATTTTGACACCGGTGGCGGTAAATTCCTGCATCAGTCCGACTTCATAACCGTGATCCAGTGTCGACACGGACTGCGGTTTTCCGTCGGGGAAATTGTAGATATTCAGGCCGTTGAGTTCGCCATTGCGGTAGCCGCGGTCAGCGCGCACCGTGGTGCCGTCGTCATAATAGGTGATTTCACGGCCGTCCAGTTTGCCCATCACATAATCGGCCTGATAGACCCTGTTTCCGGCCGCGTTGAACTTCTGGTACAGGCCATTAGGAATATTATCTTTGTAATGAATGATTTGTGTCAGCTGGCCGTTTTTATCACTCCAGCGGAGTTCACCCTGTTTTAGGCCCGCGATCAGTTCGACCTGCTGAATCTCACCGTCGCCGGTTTTTAGCTTCCATAGCCCGTTAGCCACGCCTTTTACATACGGACCTTCGCCGGTTTCGGTGATCCACATGCCATCAAGCTGGTCATCGACATACTCGCCTTTCGAGTGCAGCACACCTGCCAGGCGGCGCTCGCTCGGGCCATGACGTTGACCATCAAGATAAGTATCGAACCCGCTTAGATCAGGGTTTTCTCCCTCCATGCCGTCGGTTATCTCCCAGCGGCCTTCGCGCTCGCCGTTTTTCATCAAGCCGGTCGCCGTTTCTTGTGGCCCATTGATCGTCCACTTGCCTTCTTGTTGCCCTGCAACATAGTTACCGGTGCTGCCGTAATTCTCGCCGACGGTGACCCATTTCCCGCTGGGAATGCCTTTTTGGAAAAAGCCTTTTACTAAGCCATATTGCCCGGAGTAATAGACATAAGGCCCATTCTCGCTGCCGCTGAATTTAGCCGGGTCGGCTTGCCAGCTGATGGCGGTCACGCGAAATCCCGGAGTGGCGCTATCTTCTTCACGGCGGAAGGTCGCGGTGAGAAATAAACCGTCTTTTTCTGCGAAGGTTTTTTTATAGGCGTACACGTTATCTGCCGGTTGTTTTGCGGCATGGGAAGGCGTGCCATCGTCGAGATACCAGCCAACAATCTTGCCTTGGGTAAAGTCGGTGTTATCGAAATCGGGATTGTCGAATTTAGGGTATTGCGCGCTGTAGTCATAAGGCGGAAGTTGACTGAGCGCGCGTTTTACTTGTGTTGAATTAAGATCTTTATTGTTGCGGACCAAATTATCCAGCACCGGTTGTAAACTCAGTACAGAAATATAGCTGCCGTCTTCTTGATAACGCCAACTGCGAAGAGCGAATTTTCCGCGGCTTTTGCTTAACACGAGCGTGATTTGACCTGCCTGGTCGACATCGGCATAAAACACCGATTCGATGGTGGAGTCGGGGAAAGTACCGAGCAGGTGGGGAAGGTGATCGACACTCTGATCGTCTTCGCTACAGAAACAATAATAGCCTTTTACCGCTTGTTTTTCCTGAATAAATACCAGAAGGGCGCTGCTGTAGCGGGCGCCTGAAATGACCGGGTGAGCCAGCGTTTTACCCTGGTAAAAAGGGTGTGGGGTATCGTCCGGTGCCGCGATTGCCATGCCGGCCCATGCGCCCATATTGAGTATTACGATACCAAACAGTAACTTTAAGGCTTTCATTCCCTGACCTGCTCTTTTGAAAAAGTGCGCTTAGGTTACATGAAACGTTTCAAACGGTTAATTTTTTGTTGAATCAACCAATATTCCCTTAAAAATACGGGTTATGAGCAATGTCATTCCCAAGCGTGTCCGTTAGAAAGCCTCACTGTGTTACATGAAATCAAGATGATGGTTAATTTATTGTTGAATAAATAGGCGGCATTATATAACATTTCCCCCATCATATGACCAATACAGTAATGTGGTTATAAATGGACAGTTTTCATAAGGGAGAAATTAATGAATGAAGTAGATAATCTGCTCATTGCACTTAAAAAATGTATGCCTTTACTCGATTGCACGCCATTACACGTTTCACCTCCGCTCTCGCCGGGGCAGGAAGATATTATCAATTGGTTGTATAAACATCTTAACCAACAAGGGTTAATGGTGTATGAAGAGTGGAAAGAATATTTTGGTTGGTTACCAGAACTCAGCCCGCTATCTACAATCATACTTCCCGCAGATCCCGCTGCTTATATTTTCTCGCTTCTTGAGAAAGTCGATCAATCAATGGCGGCAGTACATGCTTCAGAACTTATATATACAATGCCTTGGTTGGAGCATATAAACTTCTACCTTAAATCCCATGAAATAAGAGTCGTCGATATTTTACCTTTTGAAAACGCCTTCATTCTTTGCATTCAGGATGACGATGCTTCGATGCAACAGCTCAGCATCTGTTTACGAGCATTTGATATGGACATCAACACCCGGGAACCCCTTGATCAGTCGCAAACTTCAGCGATGTTGACCTCACTGTTTACTGAATAATACGTGGTCACATGTTGAAGGTGCCACTCTGTTTATCTGAATAAAATGGAATTAAAAATGAATGGTTTTGGGAAATCAGTCTGGATAGGCCTCATTATTAATATTTTGCTGGTCAGTGCTCTGTGGTACATTTCAACACAGCTGAGGGACATATATGATGATCTGGCATATTCATGGCGAGAAGTAATGGATTTTCTGCCACATATTATTTTGCCGTTTTGTCTTGCTATTCTTATGCAATTAATCAGCTTACCAATGCTATTTAAAATTCCAAAATTAGGATTGACACTGGCGATTATTGGCTCGGTGGTCATGTTACCGCTGAGTTTAGTATTTATGAATGGCTATATGTTTAGCTATGAGAAACACCGTAACAAAAATTTGATACCTTTCATCAAGAATGAAAAAAATAAGCCAGATCATGAATTGAATTTCAAAACCTCAACACTTCGCCTGCAAGGCGGGTTCGCTTTGGTGGTCGGTATGCTGGTGGGCTTCAGTGGTTCAAGTGTTGGCTGGTTATTGGTATGTGTTGGCGTAATTTCATTCTTAAACGCATCCCGCCTGAACCAGCGCGTCATGATAGGTTTGTTACAGGACCAGTTGATTATTACACCTGCACTGTGTGCGGATACTTATCTTGTCCCGCTGGAAAATGTCACGCTCATTAAAGAGAATAAACGTTTATTCAAGTTGCATATTAAGTCTGCGGGTACCGACAGGAAATGTTCATTGAATAAGACAATGATTGCCGAGAAAAACTACCAGGCCGTACTGGAGGCGATTTTCTCTAAACTGGCAAAGCAGGATAGCGACGGGGTAACCTCGGGTGATGATAAAAAACATACCCAGGATGCATAATATGATGTTGAAACCGCTGGTATCAGTCAGTTTATATACCCTGCTATGCAGTTCAGCGATGGCCACCAGTGACAGTTGGTATGTCATCAATAATTACGAAGGGATGATTGGTAAGAATCCCGTCCATGTCTCTTTGCAAAGTTATGCTTTTGGCGGACAGACGACGGTTAAGGGCAGTTATTATTATGATAAGTATCGCTCTCCAATTCCGCTTTATGGTAATAAAACAGCCACCTCCATCGTACTTTGCGAAGTTAATACCGATAAAGAATACCGTGAGCATATTGAAGAAGGTGTCAAATATGATACCAGCACATGTCCTTTAAAACTCGCCTTTGGCGGGGATAACCTGCAGGGTACCTGGCAGAATAAGAAGACCAGTCTGACCGTTATATTACAACATACCGCCTCAATGGATGCTACGCCGTTAGCCGGCAACACGAAGCAGTTAATTGACATTCCTTTTTGGGGGCAGTCCGATGAACATAGCTTTATCGGTGTTTACGAGAAAAAGGGCAATGACATTTCCATTAATAAAGTTAAAGTCCTCGATAAGCATTCAGGAAACGTTGTTCAAGTTATTGACCCTCAGTTACATAATTGTACTTTCGGATTTTATATGACGGCTATTTATCAAAATATAGAAAAGGTGAATAGCCCGTCGGGAATAGCATTAAACTGTTATAGTACAGGTTCTGATAATAGTGTTTTTTATGGTTTTAGTAAGGCAAGTCATGCGTATTTAGTGATCAACTAACTTTGCGTAACGGGCATCCGGCTCCTATCTAATGAGCTAAATGAGTACGATGCCGACCGCTCGCCCTCATCGAAGATGCTGTAAAAACCAAGAAGCATCGAACGATTAAAGCGGCCTGATGAAATAACAGAACCCCGCTGAACACACCTTACAAACCGTTCAGCAGGGTTTTTCATTTACTGCATTCTAGCTTTGTACAGCGGCAGCCTCTTCCTCTTGCTGCAATGCACGCACCGTCTGGTGGCGATGCCAGTAGTAGCCCAGCGTATTTTTAAATCCTTCAATTTCCTTTTTCAGACCCGGCAGACGGATCTCACTGCGCTTTTTACCCTGCGCGTTCGGCTGAACGTGTTGCAGATACAACACCTCAGTGCCAAACTGGCTGATAACGTTAATGTTTTTCACGTTGTCCCAATCGAGCAATTCACCCGTTTTCGGCTTCACCACGCCCTGATAAGTGATCTCTACTTGAGAACCATCCTTCAATGTAAAGGCCACCGGCGGAAAATGCTTGAGCACCAGCGCCGTCTCTTCTTCGCCGGTTGGCTGATAACGCCACGCCAGACTTTCTTCATGCACCGATGAGAAATCACGTTCATATTTCTGCCACAACTGTTGTTCAATCTGATCGGCAACCGGCATCAGATCCACCCAGCTTTCCGCGGGGAATTCAGCGGCAATCGCTGCATAGCCCAACTCTTCCACGTGGTGATCGACGTTGCGCATTCTTTCCACCAGAGGCGGATGCGAATCAAACGGATGCGGCACGTTCTGCTCGCGCATCAGGCTGATAAAATCTGGCGAACTGACGTGCTGCGGCAAACCTGCGGCTATCGCTTTGCTGATCCCCAGCTCATTTTCATGCAGGGTTTTGTTATCGAACAGGGTACGTTCGACTTCGCCACGATAACTGGCATAGGCGGAGATCTTAATCAGCGATTCGATAATCGCGGCAGGCGTGGTGTGCGTCGCGGCGCTGCGGTCTGCGATGAACTCGCGTTCACGGCTGTTACGCTGCCAGGCTAGCTCAAACAGCATGCGGTACAAACACAGCGGATAGAAGACGATCAGCGTCGCGACGTTCTGACCCATCAGCTGTGTATACATATCAAAACGATGCAGCTTCGGCCCGAGCAGCGCGCCCGATGCGGTATCACCTTCATGCAGGTGCGTCAGCTCATGCACCATCACGCCGTCGGCCTGTGCTGTGGTCAGCTGGCGCAGCAGTGGAATACTGACATACAGCTTGCGGCCGTTCAGCGTATGCTCGTTGACGCTAAGCGGTGCTTCGGTCACGTAGAAGTTGGTATCAATGCCAGCGATGATATGGTCTGGCGCAGTGGTACCGACTTTAGCGGCCAGCGCATCAATACGCGCCCACAGCGCGGGCGCGGCTTCCCGCGTCACCACTTCGCCTTCAACGCCGTCTTCATGAGGCGGCTTTTTGAAGATGCCTTTAATCATGTAGAACATACCGGCCAGCACCAGCAGGCCGACCGCCATTACCAGTTTCGGATAGTAAGTCTGTGTGAAGAAAGCCGTGCCCCAGAACGAGAGCCAGACCAGCATCGCGCCTTGCACTAACACTTCCAGCGCACTGGCGAGCATCAGGAAGTTACGGGCCAGCGTCAGGCTGAGCACCTGACCCTGACGGCTTTTGAAAGCGAGGGCGCTCAGCAACAACACCGTCAGCAGCACCACGCCGCTGGCGATCAGCGTCCAGAATGCCACTTTGTCCATCATGTAGAACTGCCACAGTTCAGACTTGTCGGCGCATACTGCGTTTTTGTAATCGAGCAAATCTTCAGAAAGGGTGCCACAGACGCTGGAAGGCGGATTTTGTTGCAGGAAATCTGCCAGTTTACCGACGTCCTGATGTTGTCCCCGCGCGTCATCAATAAAGATCTGAGTATATTGCTGGTTGAGTTGATTGCTGCCATATTCTGCAAAGATCAGGGTAATGGCAGGGATCATAAATAGCGTAATCAGAAGCCAGAAAAATACCTTTGCATAACCTTTTTTCAAAGCCGTTAAATTATTCAAATTAGAAACTCGCTAACTGTCTGTTAGAGGGACAAGCTGCTTATATCAGGCAATACCGAAAGAGAGATCTCCCGGCATAAGGAGAAATGCGCAAGATCCTTCTCTGGCGTGCTTCAGCTATATTACATTTGTGAATTATAAAAGCATGCTATAAAACGCTATTTTGTCAACCGCGGCAAGCTATTATTCGTCTTTTAGGATTATTCACCCTAATAGTTAGTGTATCAACGTTGCAGGTCATCTATTCTTCTGTAAGAACGATAATAATTTTAGTTAAGCGTCGCTGAGCCTGTTTACTCCTATGCCATAATCCGGGAGGGTAAAGCCATAACATTCATCCGGATATTTTATTCAGTGTTTGATAAAACCAATAATGAGGCAGGTAAGCATTATTGCCAGAGCGGGCCACTGCATTGGCATATAAAAGAAGTGATGGTGTACACCATCGCTATGGTTTTTTTTGTTTAATATCAAACCAGTAGCGACATTGATTGCCGAGCCGATCCCCACGCCCAGCAGGAACTGCATTAACGAGACATCCCCCGGTTTTACACTCGAAGCGGGCCAAAACCACATTAATAATAGTACAATAACACAGGGCATTAACAGGGTCATAATACCGGCACCACGATATATCAGCATGCAAGAACTCCTCGCCATCAGGGGGAAAATACGTTAGTTTTTACAAGGATTATGCATTATTCGATTTCAAACTCAAGGATATCACCGATGATAGTGTGGAGCGGAGTAGGGTTTTTTATCGCCGTATTGATTTCGGTCGCCTACCTATTTTTAAAATGGATCGTCGATATCATTTGGTACGTGGGCTATTTTTCTGCGCATTTATGGGCAACAGGCGCTACATTTATACTGGCATCCATTCTGTGCTGCATTTTCGTTTATGCGATCAGGCAGGAAAAGCTATTGGCGTTGGTCGCCAAAATGACCGACAGCCAGCCAATGTTCGAACCAGAAAGAACGCATAAATTCTTTTTTATCCCGGTACGTTATTGGCCAATAATTTTGTTTTTAGTCGGCTCGGGAATATGTATTCACGATCTGATGAAATAACCCTCTCTGCAGTGCGGGTAATGTGCGAATTATCACTTGTCACCCATACAGAGAATTTACAGGAAGAAGGGAATTCAACATGAAGTTAAGAAAATCGCTAAATCTGATGGTTTCATTGTGCCTGATGACGACACTCGGCGGCGTAACCTCTCTGGCTACGGCAGCGGAAGTGAAAGCACCGGCCGCCACCGCCGGGACTACCCAAACCGTGACCTTACTCAACGGCAAACTGGTATTCAACCTGACGGGTTATGAAGTACAGCCCGTTCCTGGCGGGGGACCGGGTAAAATGTATGTCAGCAAGCAGGAAAAACGCGTTCTGCTGATCGGCGAAGATGACATCCCGTTGGTTGCCCGCGCCGGCAGCGATGCTGATTTTCTAGAAGGCATGAAAGCCATAAAGGATAAACAGAAGCAAGCTTCACCGAGCTACACGGTGACCAGTGAAAAGATCGAAAACGTCAAAGGGCTGGAAGTGGATCACATTGAAGCCAGCGATAAGATGGACGGCAATGATGTTCTGCAGGCAACCTTACTGGCCGCCGGCGAGAAAAAGTTCACCGTCATTCAGGTGATCTCGGGCGCTAAAGATAAAGCCGGGCACGCAGCTGCAGTGAACAATATCCTCGGTAAGTAATGTCGTTTTGATTTCCACGTTATGATTACGCCCTTGCGCAAGCCAACGCTGCAAGGGCGTTTCGACCTTTTTGGCAGAGACTTGTTTTATTTAACCTGACTAAAAATCTTAATAAAAGTGCTCCAGGCACTCATTTTGATTGTTTCTGGTTTAATTTTGATTGCATTTGGTAATAAAATTATCTTATTAAAAATTATAATAGGTAGGTCATATATTGGCGTATGCCGAAATTATTAAAACTAATACGAGATAATTTTATGAAACTGACCAGCCAGAGTTTTAAAGATGGCGACGTAATTCCCGGTGAATTTGCGTTTGCTATACCCGATACCGTCAATCATATTGCTCTATCGGCAAACCGTAACCCGCATCTTTGTTGGAGTGATGCTCCGGCTGAAACTCAATCCTTCGTTGTCATCTGTCATGACCCTGATGTACCCAGCCGCGGTGATGACGTGAATCAAGAGGGGCGAGTTGTCCCTGAGTCGCTTCCACGCGTTGACTTCTTCCATTGGTTATTGCTGGATATTCCCGCCAATACAACAGAAATTGCGTCAGGCTATCACTCTGATGGGATCACTGCGCGAGGGAAATCCGGCCCAGATGCGCCTTCAGCCCATCGACATGGCATTAACGACTATACCGGGTGGTTTGCTGCCGATGAGCAAATGAAAGGGGAATACTATGGTTATGACGGACCGTGCCCGCCCTGGAACGATACGCTTGTTCACCATTATATTTTCACCGTTTATGCTCTTGCGAGCCAAAGTCTGAATGTTCAGGGACAACTTACAGGGGAGAATGTTTGCGCTGCCCTGACAAAGGCGCCTGTTTTGGCTCAGGCCAGTATTACCGGCCTTTACAGCCTAAATCCTGCCGTAGGAACCACGGCACAATAACAATATGCAGGTCCAGAGTATGAGCCAGAGATTTTCCTCCACCGAGCAGAAAACAAGCCGCCAGCCTAATGCGGAGTCTTTACTATGGCATTCTCCTTCAGGGGCGCCGGTGTTAAGGCATCAGCTATGTGGCTTGTGCCAACCATTACTGAAACGGGAGGTAAATACTCCGCAGTTTCTTTTCCATGAAGCAACGGTGCTGGTAATTTTATCTGGCCATCTCAATATCTCCGAAGGGGGGCAGCAACTGTTAATAGATGCCCCTACGGAATTGCTCTTGATTGAACGCCATACTCACTCAGATTTGAAAAAAACACCTGCTGGTGATAACCAGATCTTTCGCTCGATATTTCTGACATTATCAGCAGAGCTACTGGATTTATTCCACCGCACTTATCACGCGGTGACACCTCCTGTAAGCACCGATAATCGCGCTTTTAAAAGAGTTCCTCTTGATGACGATCTTCTGGCAACGCTCTATCACGTTGTGGGAAGTGTGGAAAAGCAGGAGATCAGTGACGTGCGGTTGCAATACCGACTCCTCGATTTTCTGGTCGCGTTGGCTGAGCGGGGGCATACTTTCGCGCATATACCGGTTGATAGCATTTCAAGCCGGCTTCGTACCATGATTTTTGAGACGCCAGAAAAGCATTGGACAGCAGAAACCGCAGGTAAAATCGTGGCTATGAGCCCGGCAACACTTAGGCGGCGTCTTGCCACCGAACAGGTACGATTCGAGGATTTGTTGATCGATGCGCGTATGCATTACGGCATGATGTTGTTGCAAAGCACGAAATGGGATATGGCACGTATAGCAGAAGCCTGCGGTTATAAATCCAGGGTCCGTTTCGCGGAGCGTTTTCAAAAGCGTTTTGGTTGTTCACCTTCCGCAATGAGATAACCCAAGGGACAGCGTTGGCTGATGTTCTTATCAGCAATACCCCGCACTCACAGTAGAATTGCCGCCGCTGGGTGACAATCTAAACTTGTTAAAAGGGGGGCCATTTCCCTGGCTCTTGGGAGGGAGTGAAACATTCCGCTCGTCATAGAAGGTTAAGGTCTACGGGTCAGGATGCGGTCAATCAGCCGCCACTCGAGAGCCTGCTCTGCGGTCATAAAGTTGTCGCGGTCGAGCGCGCGCTCAGCCTCTTCAACACTCTGGTCGCAATGCTGCGCATACAACGCGGTGATGCGGCGTTTGGTATGCTGCATCTCCTGCGCATGGATGAAAATGTCCGAGGCCTGCCCCTGAAACCCTCCGGATGGCTGGTGCACCACGATACTGGCGTTTGGCAGTGCCATTCGGTGACCGGGCTCGCCGGCCATCAGCAGGAATGACCCCATCGAACCCGCCGTACCCATACATAAAGTGTGCACGGGGGCCTGAATAAACCGCATCGTGTCATAAATCGCCAGACCGCTGGTGATAACGCCACCGGGTGAGTTGATATAGAGGTTGATCGGTTTGCCGGGATTTTCTGCTTCCAGAAATAACAGTTGCGCGCAGATGAGCGTGGACAGGGGATCGTTAACCTCACCGTTGAGGAAAATGATCCGGTCGCGCAGCAGGCGGGAATAGATATCGAAAGAGCGTTCGCCCGTGCTGGATTGCTCGACCACCATCGGAACGAGTTGCATCATTTCGCGCATGGGCGAACTCCTTTAATCAGGGAAATTTGTTGTGATTTGTTGCCTCAGGCGGCACACATCAGGCCGGACTGAGTATCATTAGCGGCGACCAAGCGGGGATCATCCAGCCCGTGAGTGATAGTGAGTGTGGTACCGCCCAGTGCGTTAGGCCTGAGCTGAAAAGTCACTATGCTTTCAAGAAATGGCGGCGCATTGTCCCGCATTGGGTAGCGGATCGCTTCGCCGGGCAGGGAATATATCGGGTCGCTCCCGACCAGTGCCTCTGCTGGCAGCCACTGCTTACGCAAGGCGGGCTGGCTGATGGCCCGCCAGACTTTTTCCGGTGGCGCATCAAGCTCATATTTCAGCACAAGGGGCTGAGTTGGCATCCGGCTTTTCATGTCATTCACTCCATATCCTTCAGCACAGTTTTCAACGTGTCGATGCGCTCCGGCCAGAAGGCGCGGTACTTTTCCAGCCACTGGGTAATAAACGCCAGACCGTGCGGATCAACTTCATAATGAACAAAACGCCCCTGTCGCTCTTCGCGCACCAGGTTAGCGTTACGCAGAATCGTAAGATGCTGGGACATGGCCGACTGGCTGATCGTCATACCTTCCCGCAGCGCAGTGGCGTTCAGGCCACCGGTCGCCAGTTTCTCGAAGATAGCGCGGCGGGTGGGGTCGGCCAGCGCTTTGAAGATATTATTTTCAGTCATGGTAAAACATTAGTATCCACTTATGTGATGCGCAAGTTTTACCTGAAAAATAGAAACTGTTGCGCATAAAAGCTGTGCGAAAGCCCCTCAGGCGGGCGGTCCGCGCTGAGGTCAGAATGTAGCGAAGGGAAGCGGGATAGCGGGCGTGAACTAACTCATCAGCCCGGCGGCCACGTTCACCGACAGGCCTAAAATCGCCAGATTGAACACAAACGCCATGATGGACTGAATCAGCGTGATGCGGCGGACTTCCGTATTGCCGGTCGCGACATCCGCCGTCTGGCAGGCAACGGCCAGCGTGAAGGAGAAGTAGAGGAAATCCCAGTATTCCGGTTTTTCGATTTTATCCGGAAACAGCAGCGCCTTGTGTTCTTCGGCACTGTGCCGGTAGTAGAGGTGGGCATAGTGCATCGAAAAGGCCGTAGGCAGCAGGGACCATGACACAATCAGCGTGGTGACCGTCAGGATCAGATGAAAAGATTTGGCCGCGCCGGAGAGCTGTTTCACCGTACTCAGCTCCATGAAAATCACCAGCATACTGACCAGACAGGTGATGCTCACCAGCATCAGCACCTGGCTTGCGCTCTCATCCTGCGCGCGGGCAATCGTGCGGATGCGCTGTGGGGCGGCCGTCATCATTAACGTCCAGATCATGATGAGATAAAGCCACGCCAGCACGTTCCAGCTGACCATCAGGCGTTCAAACTGGGATAAATGCGCAGGCAGCAGGGGGAGCGAAAAATAGCAGACCACACCTGCGGCAATGGCGATCAACAAACGGGGACGGGTGTGAAGATAGTGCTTAACGGAGAGCATAGTTAAACCTTCTGGAAAGATCATGGCTTAACTGTAGCTTAACTGGGGAGTAAGGGCAGCAACGCGCTGCCCTTAAAAGATGGCGAGGAACTTAGCGGTAAACCAAACCTACGATAGACGCAGACAACAGGCTGACCAGCGTGGCGCCAACCAGCAGGCGGAAGGCTGCACGGGCGACCATATTACCCTGAACTTCTTCGATACTTTTTACCGCACCGGCAATAATACCGACGGTAGAAATGTTGGCGAAGGAGACCAGGAACACGGACAGAATGGCGACGGTGCGCGGTTCCAGCTGGGCGATCAGGTCTTTCATCTGCAACATAGCAACGAATTCATTGGCCACAATCTTGGTGCCCATGATGCTGCCTGCGGTCAGGGAGTCATGGCTGACAATACCAGTCAACCAGGCTACCGGGTAGAACAGATAACCGATGATATCCTGGAAGCTCAGGCCGACGCCGTGCAGGAAAATCGCGTTGATCATCGCCAGCAGGGCGTTGAAACCGACCAGCATGGCGGCCACGATCATCGCCATTTTGAAACCGGCCATGATGTACTCGCCCAGCATTTCTACGAAACTGTGCTTGGGTCTTTCCATCTTCGGCATTTCGTTGTCGGCTTCATCAGAATACGGGTTCACGACCTGCAACACGGCGAAGGTAGAGAGCATATTGAGGATCAACGACAGCATCACATAGCGCGGTTCCAGCAGGGTCATATAAGAACCGACAATTGACATGGAAACGGTAGAAATGGCCGTTGCTGATAAAGTATACATCCGGCGTTCATTCAGATGAGGAACAATATCTTTAATAGCAATAAAGTTTTCAGACTGACCGACCAATAATGAACTCACTGCATTAAAGGATTCCAGTTTTGGCATACCATTAATTTTGGATAAAGCCCAACCAATACCTTTAATCATTAACGGTAAAATACGCAGGTGCTGGAGAATACCAATCAGTGCGGAAATAAAGATAATCGGGCACAGCACGAATAAGAAGAAGCTGAACTGGTTTTCATTGACCAGGCCACCGAACACAAAATCGGTACCGACGCGGGCATAGCTCATCAGGTTAGTGAACACACCCGACAGGCCCGAAATCAGGTACACACCGGCCTGGCTGTAGAGCAGCACCCATGCCAGCGCGATTTCAATCACCAGGATTTGCAACACATAGCGCAATTTAACACCGCGTTTGTTGTAGCTAATCAGCCAGCTTATGCCGAATACCATTATAAGGCTCAGCAGAAAATGCATTATATTTGACGCCATGAGGATCCCAGAAAGTTTGAGTGGTGTTTTAAAAGCGAACTATAACAGCAAGCTCACAAAACTCATCTGGTTTTTTCATTGTGTTTCTCACAGGTAATCGCTTGCGTTCAAAAAAGCAACGAAGAAGCTCTGTTAATTTAAATAACGCCCCATCGTGGTGAAGTTTCTATTACGCCGCACTATTTTGGGGAGTGCTGACATATTAATAATATTGGCTTTTCATTGTTTGCTCTTCGAGAAAGAGCGATGATCTCTACGAGCCAGAACCCGATTTCATCTGCCAACCCCATGAGAAAAAAATGTTTATACAAGGTCATTTTGTTAACGCTGAGATCCGTATCAAAGACGATGTGCCGATCAATGACGCACTTGCCGCAATCCATCAATTTTGTCTCGACATGAACAGCGAAGCCGGGTGCTCTTTTGCCATGGCGTTGCAGGACAAACAGGACCCGCGCCGCATTATTCTGTGGGAGCGCTACGAAGATGAAGCCGCGTCGCAGCGTCATTTTGATGAACCCCACACGCAGCGGTTTATCCATTCAGGCCTCACCGAATTTGTCGGGGCGACGCTGTGTCAGTTACCGCAACAGGAACCTGCCGCATGACCACGACCAAACCACTCAACTGGGGTGTGCTCGGCACCAGCTTTATTTCCGGCATCATGGCCGGGGCGATTGAAAAACATGACGGCTCAAATTTATATGCGGTGGCCGGACGTTCACTCCAGGGGCTTGAGGCTTTTGTGCAGCAACATCCGGTACAGCGCCAGTATGACCACTACGATGCATTGATTAGCGATCCTGATGTGGACGTGGTGTATATCGGCCTGCCAAACCACATTCATCATGAATATGTAATTAAAGCGGCCAACGCCGGTAAAGCCATTCTGTGTGAGAAATCGCTCTCCGTGAACATGGCCGACACCGATGCCGCGCTGGACGCCGTGGCGCGTAACGGCGTGTTTTTCCTCGAAGGGCTGATGTATCTGACCCATCCTTTTGCCACTCAGATCGCCACTCTTATTCGTGGCGGCGCGCTGGGGGAGATTAAATCCATCAATGCCAGTTACTGCGCGTCCATCGCACAGTTTGTGAATCCCGGCAGCAAAGGTGCGATTTACAACCTCGGTTGCTATCCGGCGTCGCTGATCCATCTGGTGATGCAAAACGCCAGTGCCGATGGCCAGTGCCCGGCATGGAGCCTGACGGCACATGGGCGGCGCAACAGCGACAATAATGTGTGTGAAACGGCGGCAGTGATTCAGTTCGATAACGGTACGCTGGCACAACTGCATTGTGCGGAAGATTACGGCATGTTCTGGGCGTTTTCCGTGGCCGGAACCCAGGGGCGGATGGACATTGTGTCAAACCCGTGGCTGCCTGAAGCGCAGGGCAACCAGATCCGCGTGCTGCCTTATGAAGGCGCAGGGGATGAGCAGAATTATTCACCGGAGGCTGACGGCGATGCTTTCCATTATCAGGTGCGGCAGGTTTGGGATGCGCTCAAGGGCGGACAGCTTTCACTGAACCGGCCAGCGGCGCGCCCGGTAGATTCCCGCGAGATCATGCAGCTCTTAACGGAATGGGAAAGTCAGACTGTCTGCCGGTAAGGCGCTACAGCGTCAGCGCAGGGTGGCTGAATTGCCGCCGGTAGAGGGTCGGTGTGGTTCCCATGCGCTGGCGGAAGTGGTGACGCAACGTTTCCGGTGAGCCGAAACCAGACTGTTCGGCCACCCGGTCAATACTGAGCGTACCGCTTTCCAGCAGGGCGCAGGCTTTTTCCAGCCGCACACCGAGCATCCATTCGCCCGGCGTGGTACCGGTGGCGTCATGAAAGCGGCGCAGGAAAGTGCGGCGGCTCATGCCAGCCTCCATCGCCAGTTGTTCAATCGCCAGCGGTTTATTCAGGCGGGTGCGCAGCTCGTCCAGCAGCGGCGACAGCGTTTTGGCCGGGCGAACCGGCACTGGTTGCTGAATAAATTGTGCCTGATTCCCTTCACGGTGAGGCGGCGTCACCATGCGCCGCGCGGTGCGGTTGGAGACGTCGATACCGTAATCACGGCGGATCAGATGCAGGCATAAATCCACACCGGCGGCACCTCCGGCCGAGGTGATCACGCTGCCTTCGTCGACATAAATCATGCCGTGTTCCACCTGAATTTTCGGAAACCGCTGCGCCAGCGCGTGGGTGCTGTTCCAGTGCGCAGTGGCGCGTTTACCGTCCAGCAACCCTGCGGCGGCCAGCACAAAACTGCCTGCACAAATAGAGACAATTCGTGTACCTCGCGCATGGGCCTTTTGCAGTGCGGCAATCAGCCGTTCTGTGGCCGGTTCGTCAATGCTGCGCCAGCCGGGGATCACAATAGTTCCGGCATCTTCGAGTAACTCCAGCCCGCCATCGACCACCAGCCGCACGCCACCCTGCGCGCCAAATGTGCCTTCTTCCACCGAGGCGACCTCGAGATCGTACAGCGGCTTTCCGAGCAGCTCATCGGCGCGGCCAAAGGCCTCGACCGCAATGCCGAACTCGAAAGTGCACAAACATTCATAAGCCAGCAGCACCAGCCGCCGGTTACGGGGTGGCGCAGCCGGAAGGGATGCGGCGATCTTCGTCAGGGCGGTCATTTTTGGCATAAAGGGCAGGGTTCGGTGAAGTTGGCATGATCTTGACGATACATGGCATTCGGGCTGATTTCCACCGTGGCGGAGTTCTTCCATGCTGGCGGTCTCTGAATGCTTCGCAGGAAATTGTTATGAAAAATCTATTGGCTCTGACCGCCGTCTGTCTGGCGGCGCTGATGTCGGGGTTGGAGATCTCCAGCGTGCCGGTGATCCTGCCGGTACTGGAAAAACAGATGCACGCCAGCTTTAACGACCTGCAATGGATCATGAACGCCTATACGCTGGCCTGTACCACGGTGCTGATGGCAACCGGCACCCTGGCTGACCGTTTCGGCCGGAAACGGATTTTCATTATCAGCATCATCGCTTTCGGGTTGACGTCACTGATGTGCGGGCTGGCGGGCAGTGCAGCGTGGCTAATCGCCGGGCGCTTTTTACAGGGGCTGAGCGGCGGGGCAATGCTGACCTGTCTTATCGCCATTCTCTCGTCTCAGTTTCCCCACGGCAAAGCGCGCAGCCGGGCATTTGCCGCCTGGGGGATCCTGTTTGGTTTCGGGCTGGGGTTCGGGCCGATAATCGGCGGCGCGCTGGTGGCGCTGTTTAGCTGGCAATGGGTGTTTCTGGTTCACGTATTTATAGCGCTGCTGACGCTGATTCTGGCGGTGGGAAACGTGGTGGAATCACGCGATGTGAATGCCCAAAAATTGGATATTGGCGGGCTTGTGACGTTGTCACTCACGGTATTAGGCACCACGTTTCTTATCACGCAGGGTAGCAGCCTTGGCTGGCAAAGCGGTACGGCGCAGGCTATCGGGCTGGCCACTGTGCTGAGTGCCGCACTGTTTGTCTGGATTGAGAAACGCCATCCGCACCCGATGTTTGATTTCGACGTCTTCCGCATCCGGCGTTTTTCCGGTGCGCTGATGGGGTCGGTGGGCATGAATTTCAGCTTCTGGCCGCTGATGATCTATCTGCCGGTCTATTATCAGAGCGGTCTGGGTTACGGCAGCGTGCAAACCGGTCTGGTGCTGCTGGCTTACACCTTGCCCACATTGCTCATGCCACCGCTGGCGGAGAAACTGGTGACGCGATATGGCGCAGCGAAGGTCATTCCGCTGGGCCTGTTTTCCATCGGCGCGGGTTTCATGCTGATGAAATATGCTGCCGCCAGCGGCTGGACACTGTTGCCGGGGGCGCTGCTGGCAGGGACCGCGTTAGGGCTCACCAACACCCCCGTCACCAATACCACCACCGGCTCGGTACCGGGCGACCGTTCCGGCATGGCGTCCGGGATTGATATCAGCGCTCGGCTGATCACTCTGGCGGTCAATATTGCGCTGATGGGCAGCCTGCTGGTGGCGGGCATTGCCGCCAGCCTGCGCGGGCACTTGCCGTTACCGCTCCAGGAAGCTGAATTGTACCGGCTGGCCGAGCGTATCGCCGGTGGCGCCGAGCTGGATACGGTGCAAAGCGCCGCCCGGCAGGCGCTGATCGACGGCTTTGGCGGCGTACTGCTCTATGGCGCGCTGGGTGTCTGGCTGTTGGCGCTGGCGAGCCATCTGCTCTTTAACTGGCGGATGCGCTGTCAATGCGAATCACCTCAATCAACGCTTTGAGGGCGGCGGAGAGTTGGCGGTGGCCGGGAAAGTAGAGATAAAAACCGGGAAATGACGGTGACCATGTTTCCAATACCTGTACCAGACGGCCGTCGGCAATGTGCTGGCGGTTCTCTTCGTTTTCAGCAACATACACCAGACCGATTCCCCTGAGGGCCACGTCAATCATCATGTCAACAGTATCGAGCACCAGCGGGCCGCGCACCGGTACCACCCACTGTTTACCCTCTTTTTCAAATTGCCAGCGGTACAGTGCGCCGCTGGCAATTTCCCGCCGGCCAATGCACAAATGCTGCTGCAGATCCTGCGGAGTGACCGGCAGCGGGAAGCGGCGAAAATAGTCCGGTGAGCCATACACGGCGGCAGTGAAGTCTGGTGTGACGCGCACGGCGTTCATATCCTGCTGGACATCAGATCGCAGACGGATCCCGGCATCAAAACCTTCTTTGACGATATCCACAAAACCATCATTAAGCGCCACTTCCAGCGTCACGTCCGGATAATCACGGGCAAACTGCTGGAAAATCGGGGTTAGCACCATCTGCGCGGCAATGCGCGGAGAATTGATTCGCAGACTACCGTGCGGATGCTGGCGAAAAGCGTTGACCTCTTCCACCGCAGAGGCAATTGCCGAGAACGCCGGGGTAATTTGGGCCAACAAGAGAAGCCCGGCTGCGGTGGGTGAAACGGTACGGGTGGTCCGGTTTAATAGCCTGACACCGAGCCGCTCCTCCAGCGCGCGAAGCGAATGGCTAAGCGTTGAGGCGGTCAGGTTCAGCCGCGCCGCGGCCCGGCGGAAACTCTTCTCTTCAGCGACGGCTATAAATGCTGTCAGTTCACCTAACTCGTTTGTTCGCATGGTCACTTCCCGATGAATTTCGTCTATTGCTGAATAAGAACCAGTAACCCATGCGATATAGCATGGCTTATTCACAACAATAAAGCCTTTTATAGTGAGCTCCTCAGCCTGCGGGCAACACATATCATCGAGGTTTAATATGGCTCACTCATTACGTTTGGATGGAAAAGTCGCGCTGGTCACCGGCGGGGGAAGCGGGATTGGCCGGGCAGCGGCACAAGCTTTTGCCCGTGATGGCGCAAAGGTCGTGGTGGCCGGGCGCCGTCACGCTGAACTGGAAGAAACGGTCAGTCTGATTACGTTACAAGGTGGTCAGGCGCTGGCGGTGCCGACGGATGTGTCCGTCGCGACGCAGGTTCAGGCTCTGATTGCGGCCACAATGGCACATTTCGGGCGGCTGGATGCGGCATTCAACAATGCCGGTATCGAAGGTTTTGCACCGATAGTTGAGATGCCTGAGGCGTTGTTCGATCAGGTGATTAGCATCAATCTCAAGGGCGTATGGTTGTCGGTGAAATACCAGTTCGAGGCGATGATCGCACAGGGAGAGGGAGGCGCGATTGTGAATACCTCTTCATGGCTGGCACAGGGTGCTATGGCGGGAACCTCGGCTTACAGTGCCAGCAAAGGTGCGCTGGATGCGATGGTCCGTTCCCTGGCGCTCGAAGGCGGGCCGCATCATATCCGCGTAAACAACGTGAATCCGGGGATCATCGACACACCGATGGCACGCCGTCTGACGGTTGACCCGTCGATGATGATCCCCTTCATTAATGCCACTCCCGCCGGACGTGCCGGTGCCCCGGAAGACGTCAGTGATGTAGTGGCATGGCTTTGCAGCCCTGAAGCACGCTTTATCACTGGGCAGAATTTGTTGGTGGATGGCGGCTTTACCATTGCTGGTTTACGGCTTTAAGATCATCTGGTCAATGAAAGCCAAAATCTGAGGTCTGTCACAAATTAAGCGTCCCGCGAAAGTTGCTACTTGAATCTGTCGCGGGTTCGCAACAGAATCCCTGTCAGAAAACAGGATTGTTACTGTTAATCAGGCAAAACCTAAACTTTCTGCTTCTTCACCCCAACGGTGCAAGAGGCAGGAAGTTTAGGTTTTTTTTTGGCCTGAAATCAGCGACATCCCTTTACTCAGACTCTTAACGGCAATGTCGTGCACGACGCCATTTCATTCGCAAAAAAGTCATGATTACGAGATAAATTAATGGAATATAAAATTTTAGCGGAAGAGGTCATCTCAGGTGTCGGCGGTCGCGAGAACGTCAAAAGCCTGGTGCATTGCGCCACCCGTTTACGTTTCAAACTCAAAGACAACAGTAAAGCGAATGCCGAACTGCTTAAGCGTAACCCCGGTGTGATCATGGTGGTGGAGAGTGGCGGGCAGTTTCAGGTGGTGATCGGCAATCATGTGGGCGACGTGTTCAACGCAATTAACCACAACGGTGATTCAGCGGAAAGCAGCGGCACGGAGCAGGGCGAGAAAGAAGGGCTGTTTGCCCGTCTGATTGATGTCATCTCCAGTATTTTCACGCCATTTATCGGCATCATGGCCGCTTCCGGTATTTTGAAGGGATTTCTGGCGCTGGCGATGGCCTGTCATTGGACCACGGCGGAGAGCGGCACGTACAAAGTGCTGTTTGCCGCCAGCGACGCCATGTTCTACTTCTTCCCGCTGATCATCGGTTATACCGCCGGTAAAAAATTTGGCGGTAACCCGTTTATCACCATGATGATTGGCGGCGCGATGATGCATCCGCTGATGATCTCCGCCTTTGACGCTTCAATGCAGCCCGGTGCGCCTGTGCAGTATTTCTTAGGCATTCCGCTGGTGTTTATCAACTATGCGTCATCGGTTATTCCGGTGATTCTGGCGGCGTGGGCTTCCAGCTGGCTTGAGAGGCGGGTGATGAAAATCCTGCCGGGCGCGCTGCGTAATTTCATCGCACCGTTGATCTGTTTGATGGTTGTGGTCCCCCTGACGTTCCTCTTAATCGGTCCCGTCGCTACCTGGGCGAGCCAGCAGCTGGCACAGGGCTATCTGGTGATTTACAACGTCAGCCCGGTGATTGCCGGGGCGTTCGTCGGGGCATTCTGGCAGGTGTGCGTGATCTTCGGTCTGCACTGGGGCCTGATCCCGCTGATGATCAACAATTTCAGTATGCTGGGCCATGACACCATGCTGCCGCTGCTGTTACCTGCGGTGATGGGACAGGTCGGGGCAACGCTTGGCATCATGCTGCGCACCAAAGATGCCCGAACCAAAGCGCTGGCAGGCTCTGCCGTGAGTGCCGGGATCTTTGGTATCACCGAACCTGCGGTTTACGGTATCACGCTGCCGAACCGTCGCGCCTTTATCTTCGGCTGCGTCGGTGGGGCAATGGGGTCGGCCATTCTGGGGTATTTCCACACCACGGCTTACTCCTTCGGTTTTGCCAATATCTTCACCTTTACACAGGTTATCCCACCCGCCGGTTTCGACGAGACGGTAACTGCCGCCATCGCCGGAACTCTGGTGGCTTTCATTTTTGCTGCGGCCAGCACCTATCTGTTCGGCCACCCGACTAAACCGCCGGCTAACGCTGAAACAGCGAAAGCTGCACCCGCGAGCGAAATCCGTGAAAAAACAGCCATTGCCAGCCCGATGACGGGCGACCTGATGGCCCTTGCCGACGTTCAGGACCCGACCTTTGCTAGCGGCTTATTGGGAAAAGGTATTGCGGTCAAACCGACTGTCGGTCAGGTGGTCGCACCGGCCGATGGGGTGATCGCCTCGCTGTTTCGCACGCATCACGCTATCGGTATTGAGTGCCGCAACGGCGCTGAGATCCTGATCCACGTCGGCATTGATACGGTCAAACTCGATGGTCAGTTCTTTACGCCGCACGTGAAAGTCGATGACGTGGTGAAACAGGGCGATCTGTTACTCGAATTCGATATGCAGGGCATCGCGGCGGCCGGATATGACCTGACCACGCCGGTCATTATTACCAACAGCGACGATTATCTGGATGTCATCCCCGCCGCCAGCGGGCAGGGCGTCGCACAAAACGCACCCTTACTGACACTATTACGTTAATACCGACATAGTTACGTTACTTTTTATCCTTAAAGGAGGTTCCAATGAACTTACGTTTTCCTGATGGTTTCTTGTGGGGCGGCGCGGTTGCCGCCAATCAGGTTGAAGGGGCATATCTGACCGATGGCAAAGGGCTGTCGACCTCGGATCTGCAACCTAAGGGGATTTTTGGTGAAATCCAGCAGCGTGTGGAAGGCGATTTTGGCATCAAGGACGTTGCCATCGATTTCTATCACCGCTTCCCGGAAGACATGAAACTGTTTGCCGAGATGGGGTTCACCGTGCTGCGCACCTCGATTGCCTGGACGCGCATTTTTCCTGAAGGGGATGAAACGCAGCCGAACGAAGCGGGTCTGGCGTACTACGATCGCCTGTTTGATGAGATGAAAAAGTACGGCATTACACCGCTTGTGACGTTGTCACACTACGAAATGCCTTACGGATTAGTAAAAAAACACGGTGGCTGGGGCAGTCGTGACACCATAGGTTTCTTTGAAAACTATGCCCGCACCGTATTCCAGCGCTACCAGCACAAAGTGAAGCACTGGCTGACTTTCAACGAAATCAATATGTCGCTGCACGCGCCATTTACCGGTGTGGGTTTACCGGAAGCGAGCGACAAGCAGGCGATCTATCAGGCCATTCACCATCAACTGGTGGCCAGTGCCAAAGCCGTAAAAGCCTGTCATGAAATCATTCCTGACGCGAAAATCGGCAATATGCTGCTCGGCGGTATGCTTTATCCGCTGACCTGCAAACCGGCCGACGTGATGGAAACCCTGCACCAAAATCGCGACTGGCTGTTCTTCGGTGACGTGCAGGTGCGCGGGTATTATCCGGCTTATATGAAGCGTTTCTTTAAGCAGCATAATATTGCGCTGAACATTACCGAAGAGGATAAAGCGGCGTTGAAAGAAACCGTCGATTTCATCTCCTTCAGCTATTACATGACCGGTTGTGTGACGACGGACGAAGAGCAAAATCAGAAAGCCCGGGCCAATATTTTAAATATGGTGCCGAATCCGCACCTGGCGAGTTCCGAATGGGGCTGGCAGATTGATCCGGAAGGGTTGCGTTATCTGCTCAATGAGCTGTATGACCGTTATCAGAAACCGCTGTTTATCGTCGAGAACGGGTTGGGCGCGCGTGACACCGTAGAGGCGGACGGCAGCATTAACGACGATTATCGTATTCAGTACATCAATGATCACCTGGTGCAGGTGCGCGAAGCGATTGAAGACGGTGTGCATGTGATGGGCTACACCAGCTGGGGGCCCATCGATCTGGTCAGCGCCTCAAAAGCCGAGTTCTCTAAGCGCTACGGTTATATCTACGTTGACCGTGACGACGAAGGCAATGGCACGCTGGAACGCCGCCGCAAGAAAAGTTTTTACTGGTATGCCGATATTATTAAAAATAACGGTGCCACACTCAAAGCATAATTAATTCCACCGGCGGCTTAATAGATCCCCTGCATTAAGCCGCTATTTAAAAATAATCAGAAAATAATATGCGACCTTTTTCGCAGGGATTTCTATGCCCGGTGAATAAGCAAAAATAATAAAATGATCAACAAGGTTATAATGATGATACCCATTCGAAAGACTCTGAATCCTGTCGCAAATAGAACAGGCCGCGCCGTAATGATGGCTTGCTGCCTTGCCATTCCGCTCTCCGCTCAGGCCGAAACAGCCTGGAACGGCACGGTGCTCGGTTTCGAAGCGCAGCCCGAAGGCATGCTTGGCGACATGCTGGGTATTCGCCCCATCCTTGAAAATAACGGTTTTCATTATAATCTGGGTTATTTAAGTGAATCTGCTTTTAACGCGGGTGGCGGATATAATCATGATAAAAAGACCGCCTATATTGATCAGTTCTCGCTGACGTTCACGCAGGATCTCGAAATGTGGACCGGTATTCCTGATGCGGCCATCGAAGGGAATATTGTTAACCGTAATCATAATGACAATCTGACTACCGAACGTACGCAGGACTCCCGCGTGGCCTTCAATGATGTCGCGCAGGAGAGCTGGGGAGGGCAGTCAATCACCCGTCTGGGCTGGCTGACCTTTGCCCGCAGTTTTGACGATCGTCGTCTGCACTGGCGCATCGGCATGATGAATAAAAACCAGGACTTTGACCAGATCATCCCCTGCGACTTTCAGGTCCTGAGCCAGTGCGGCGGAAAATCAGCCAACTCCCTGACCTGGTACAACTGGAATGTGCATTACTGGGGAACCACCGTTCAGTATAAACTGACGCCGGAACTGACGCTGAAAACCGGTGTGCTGGAACAGAACCCGCAGGCCCCGGCGCGCAGCCATGCCTGGAGCTGGTCAACCAAAGGCAGCAAAGGTGTGCTGTTACCGGTGGAAGCTGAATTGAAAACCACGGTGAATGGTTTGCCAGGCATTTATAACCTCGGCATATTATTTACCAATGCACCGCAGCAGGACTTGTCTGAGGGAAAATCCCAAAGTAATGGTGCAACCGATCCTGAAGGCTATGATAGCCACGACCGCACGTGGTTTATGTATACCGGCTTTAACCAGCAGGTCACGCAAAGGGACGGCGATGCCAATCGCGGCATGAGCATCTCTTACAGCCTCGGGCTGGGCGACCAGCGCAGCAACTATATTCACTATTCTCAGGCAGCCTCGATGCGCTATCGCGGACTGTTTGATGCCCGTCCGGATGACTGGCTGGGCCTTGGTGTCACTTACGTTAAGATGAGCGATCACTACCGCCAAAACCAAATTAATATCAATGACTTCAATCAGGTTGATGACTACGGTAATCCGCTTTACCGCCCGGTGCCGGGGCATTCTGTGAATGCTGATTTATACTATCAAATCAAGGTCAGACCGTGGCTTATCCTGCAACCGGATCTACAATACTGGTACCGCCCTGCAGGTATTAAAGAGACGCAGGATGCGTGGGTGACCGGGCTGAAGGCCATCGTTACTTTCTAAATCACGGGCAGCGGCGATCTTTATCACGTTTCAGCAAGGCCTCCATTGAGACGCCCTTGAAAACTGTTAATATACGCCGTTGGATTGTTACTGCTCACGCAGGCAAAACCTGATCACCCTTTACCGGGCGGTCGGGTTTTTTTGTTTTCAGGGGACGTAAATGATAATCGCCAAAATACTTAATAATAATGTGGTGGTGGTGTTAGACGATCAGCTGCGTGAGCAGGTGGTCATGGGGCGTGGGCTGGCTTTTCAGAAACAAGTGGGAGAAAGCCTCGACGACAGCAAGATTGAGAAAGTGTTTGCGCTGAAAAATGATCAACTGGTGGCGCGGCTTTCCGAATTACTCGGTCATATTCCGATGGACGTGATGACCACCTGCGACCAGATCATTCAGTTGGCGAGCCACCGGCTGGGGAAATTGCAGGAGAATCTGTATATCGCGCTAACTGACCACTGTAATTTTGCCATCGAACGGCAAAAACAGGGGGTACCTGTCAGCAATGCGTTGCTGTGGGAGACGCGCCGCCTCTATCCGAAAGAGTACGCGCTGGGGCTGGAAGCGCTGGAGATGATCGACAGCCGGCTCGGCGTGCGTCTGCCGGTGGACGAGGCCGGGTTTATTGCCCTGCATCTGGTCAATGCGCAGCTCAACGGTGAAATGGCGGAAGTGACGCAAATCACCAAAGTGATGCAGGAAATTCTGCACATGGTCAAATATCAGTTACGGATTGATTATGACGAAGAGTCCCTGAGTTATCAGCGCTTTGTCACGCATCTGAAATTCTTCTCCCAACGTATGCTCAGCCGTTCCGTGGTCCCGGATGATGATCTGATGCTGCACGTGGCGGTAAAAGAGAATTATCCGAAAGCCTGGTCCTGCGCGGAGAAACTAAGTGCCTATCTGACCACGCATTATCAGCGCGAACTGAGCACCGAAGAGATCATGTACCTGTCGATTAACATAGAGCGGGTGCGCAAAGAGAGCCGCAGTGCAGAAGGCCGCTAGGCCATTTTTACACACAAAATTTTTGTCACGAATTATGACTGTTCACAATTTTACCCGACGGTTTTTTTTGCCAGTCCAGTTGAGAACGGGTAGCATCCAACGCCGGAAATATACTGACATTCAGTCAGGCTAAAAATAATACAGCGGCAAAGCCGCGTAAACGTCAGCATCTGCAATCGTTTGCCTGTAAGGGTTTCAGGCATCGGGCATTTTGGAGAACAGGATCGAATGCGATTACATAGAAAGTCTGCTGAGGCAAAACAGGCCGCCAAGCGACGTTGGTTGGATTCACATGACGACGGTTATCACAAGAGTATGGGCAATCGTCAGGTTCAGATGATTGCTATCGGTGGTTCTATCGGTACCGGCTTATTCCTCGGGGCGGGTGCGCGTTTACAGATGGCTGGTCCGGCGCTGGCCATTGTGTATGCGGTGTGCGGTATCTTCTCTTTTTTCATTCTCCGCGCGCTGGGCGAACTGGTATTACACCGTCCGACCAGCGGCAGCTTTGTCTCTTACGCACGCGAATTCCTCGGCGAGAAAGCCTCCTATGTGGCGGGCTGGATGTACTTTCTCAACTGGGCGATGACCGGCATTGTGGACATTACCGCCGTGGCACTTTACATGCATTACTGGGGCACTTTCGGTGATATCCCTCAGTGGATGTTTGCCCTTGGCGCGCTGGCGATTGTCGGCACCATGAATATGATCGGCGTGAAATGGTTTGCCGAGATGGAGTTCTGGTTTGCGCTGATCAAAGTGGCGGCCATTGCGCTGTTCCTGATTGTCGGCGTTGTGGTGCTCGGAACAGGCAAAGAAATCGCGGGTAATGCGACCGGCCTGCACCTTATCACCGACAACGGCGGCATCTTCCCGCACGGTCTGTTACCGGCGCTGGTGCTGGTGCAGGGCGTCGTGTTTGCCTTCGCCGCCATTGAGCTGGTGGGCACCGCAGCCGGCGAAACCAAAAATCCGGAAAAAGTGCTGCCGAAAGCCATTAACAGCGTGATCTGGCGTATTGCGCTGTTCTACGTCGGTTCTGTAGTGCTGCTGGTGTTGCTGCTGCCGTGGAATGCCTATCAGGCAGGGCAAAGCCCGTTCGTGACTTTCTTTAGCAAACTCGGCGTGCCTTACATCGGAACGATCATGAATATCGTGGTTCTGACTGCTGCGCTGTCGAGCCTTAACTCGGGGCTTTACTCCACCGGACGTATTCTGCGTTCACTGTCGATGGGCGGTTCTGCGCCGAAGTTCATGTCAAAAATGAACGCTCAGCAGGTGCCTTATGCCGGGATCCTGGTCACTGTGGCTATCTATATCATCGGCGTGGTGCTGAACTATTATGTGCCGTCGCAGGTGTTTGAGATCGTACTTAACGTCGCCTCGCTGGGTATCCTGAGTTCGTGGGCCTTTATCGTGGTCTGCCAGATGAAACTACGTAAAGCCATTAAAGAGGGCAAGGCCAAAGAGGTCTCCTTCAAGATGCCGTGGGCGCCGGTAACTTCCTGGCTGACGCTGGCTTTCCTCGCCAGCGTGCTGGTTCTGATGGCCTTTGACTATCCGAACGGCACTTACACCGTGGGCACTATCCCGATCCTCATCATTCTGCTGGTGCTTGGTTGGTATGGTTTGCGTAACCGCGCCAAAGAAGTGAAAGCCGAACAGGTGGCTCACGAAGAAGCGCATCATGCGAACGAAGAGAATTTGCCACGCAGTGAATAGAATGAAAAAACACTGAGGCCCCGCTGACATGACGGGAGCGAAGGGCGCGGCGTAAAGGCTGCGCCCTTTTTTATTGATTCTCTTTCTGACATTGCTGAATTTCTACCAGTAACTAATCTGAAAAAACCTTCCTTTGACCGCATGCCCGGTTTTCTTCGCTACTCTGTATGTTTTACGAAAAGGAGCACTCATGCTGAAAATCTTCCTGCGGGTTTTTTCCAGCCCGGAAAAATTTTTAGGGTTGTTCAGTGCGAACGACATTCAGGAAACCATCGAAGAGGGAGAACGCATTATCATTGATGAAAACGGCATTGCCTCGGTCAACCCCGCCAACGAACAGGTGCAGCAGGACTTCACCCGTCACGTGAAAAAGATGAGCGTGCTCTGATGGCGACGGCGGTATTTATGGTACTGATGGTGTGCGGTTACTGGTACACCACGCGCGACATCTCCACGCGTTTCAAACTCAAACGCACCTTTGGCTGGGACGTCTATTTTCTGGTGGCGCTCTACGGTTGTATCTTCGTTTTGCAGGGCGTACTGGTCATCGCGATTGTCTACATGCTGTTGTGGGGCGTCTCCTCGGTGATTAACCATCTGCCGGAGATCCACGCGCTGAATCAGGATGTGCATTATCACCGCGATTTTATCAACTGGAGTTTCTTAGGTATTCAGGCACCGGTGGTGATTATGCTGTGCGTCTCGGTGATGCTGTGTCTGTTCCGCACCACCTGGTCGCCGGGCTTGCGGCTCAATAGCGCCGGGCGTAAGCAACTGTACAAACAGCTGACCAGCGCCAACGGCGTGGAGGGCATTTTGTACCAGTGCATGGAGCGGGGCGACATGATTTATATCACCCTGAACTCACATCGTGTTTACATCGGCATGGTGCATACGGCGCGCTGTGAAACCTCGTCGACCGATAACGTGGTGGTCATCCCGATGATCAGCGGTTACCGTGACCGTCAGACTCAGCAACTGGTCGTGGAGCATAACTATGCGGCCTATTTTGAGCAGCACTGGATAACACCGGTGTCTGAGCCGAATAATGCGCTGAACTTTCGCAAAGTGATTTTGTTTAGCCAGATAGAGTCGTTATCGCTGTTTGACCCCGCCACCGCCTGCGGCTTTGAAAAGCTGGCGCCGCGGATAAAGCAGGAAATCGAACAGAAAGCGCCCGGAGACCGGACGCCGTTGCTGTAGCATCGCGTGGTGATATCAGACGAGGGTGAAGCTGAACGTACCGAGGTTGTCGATACCGCCGGTGACGACATCACCCGGTTTGATCTCACCGACGCCGGCCGGTGTACCGGTGTAAATCAGGTCGCCGGGTTGCAGCTCTACTGCCTGCGACAGGTAACTGATGATTTCAGGCACCTGCCAGATCTGCTCGTTCAAATTACCCTGCTGGCGCGCTTCGCCATTGACCTTCAGCCAGATATTGCCCTGTGCCGGATGACCGGTCTGGCTTACCGGCAACAGCGGGTGGGTCGGCGCGGAGGCGTCGAAACCTTTAGACAGATCCCACGGGCGCCCGGCTTTCTTGGCCTGCGCCTGCAAATCGCGGCGGGTTAAATCCACCCCGACGGTGTAACCCCAAACGTGTTCCAGCGCATCTTCCGGCGCGATGTCTTTGCCGCCTTTACCGATTGCCACCACCAGTTCCACTTCGTAATGCAACTCCTTCGTCAGTGACGGATAAGGCACGTCACCGCTGGCCGGGACGACGGCATCCGCCGGTTTGGAGAAGAAAAACGGCGGTTCGCGATCCGGGTTATGGCCCATCTCACGGGCGTGGTCGGCATAATTTCGCCCGACACAGTACACGCGGCGCACGGGGAAGCGGGCCTGTTGGTCTTCAACGGCCAGTGACGGAACGGCAGGAGGATTTATTACATAATCAGTCATGGTTTTAGTCTCAATGCGCGAAGGGATGAGGTTGGCAAGCCAGATAAAAATCACATAACAATCTGAACGTTAATGTTTTGTTATCTTTGCAAAGAGGCGGGGAATTGACCAGCAAATTTGCTTCGCTGGTCAGGGGGGAGTTTGTTAACGGATATTAACGGGTATAGCGCTCAGCCGGCTGCGACTGCATAAAGCCCGGCAGCATCGCAGCGCGCAGTGCATCGTAATCGTCCCACTGTTTTTCATTATGCAGCGGCGGGATGGTGATTTTTTCTTTGCGATCGAAGCCCACCAGCGCGGCGTCAACCAGATCCCCCACTTCCATTAAGCCTTGTAAATCGTCCAGATTACGCCCGGATTTTTCCCAGATTTCTGTACGGGTGGCCGCCGGGAGCACGGCTTGCAGATACAGCCCGCGCTCTTCCAGCTCACATTGCAGCGTTTGGGTGAACGTCAGCACAAAGGCTTTGGTGGCGGAATAGACCGCCGAGCGCAGTTCCGGTGCCAGTGCCATCACGGACGCAATATTAATAATGGCGCCGTCGGGGTGTTTCAGCAGGCCGTCCAGTGCTACGCGGGAGAGACGGGCAACGGAGGTGACATTGAGCCGGATCAGATGGTCGATGGTGTCGGCATCACTGGTATCGAAACCGCCCGGCAGCGATGCACCGGCGTTATTCACCAGCAGGGAAATCTCAGGGTGACTGCGCAGATACTCTTCCACCCGAAGCAGATCAGCGTGACGGGTCAGATCCGCCGGAAGAACCTCAACAGCGACGCCGGTGGTTTCGCGAAGCTGTGCCGCCAGCGCTTCCATGCGTTTGCCGTCACGGGCGACCAGCACCAGATCGTAGCCGCGTTTCGCCAGACGATCCGCGTAGGTTGCGCCAATGCCGCTGGATGCACCGGTGATCAGGGCGACAGGTTTTGAATGCGTTGATGGAGCCATGATGTGATACCTCAATTTGCGTGAATTTGTGGTTTAATAATGAAACCAGATGATATTTACGCGAGGTGGTCCTATAATGCAACCAGATTTTCAATCACAGCATTTTTTGCGATCGCAGGGCGATTGCTTCAGGAGAGCGTTTATGAAAAGAACCCGTCTGGAAAATACCCCGTGTCCGACCGCGCGCGCACTGGACTTGATCGGTGACTGGTGGACGCTGCTGATTGTGCGTGACGCCATGCGCGGCATGACCCGCTTTAGTGAGTTTCAGCGCAGTCTGGGCGCGGCAAAAAATATTCTCAGTACGCGGCTCAAAGCGCTGGTGGCAGAAGGGATTTTACGGGTGGAACCGGCTTCCGATGGCTCCGCCTATCAGGATTATGTCCTGACCGACAAGGGCATCGCGTTGCAGCCGATTTTGGTGGCCTTAGGGCAGTGGGGCAGCGAATATCTGTTTGCAGACGGCGAACCCTGCACCCGTCTGGTAGATGCAAAAAACCGCCAGCCGCTGCGCAAAATTGAACTTCGCGCACAGGACGGGCGGTTGCTGGAAAGCCGGGATATAACGGCAGTTATTCCTGACGTTTAACGCGCAATGCGTTCATGCCAGTATTTGGTGAACTCTTCCTCGCCGTTGAGGCTGACCACCATATCGCCGCTGACGATGAAATGCGTCAGGTCACTGTGCATATCGAGGGTGATCACGGCTTCAATCCGCCAGCCTTCGCGACCGATTCTCATGGTTTGCGTCAGCAGATAGCGAGCTGAAAGCGGGTCGGAATTACTGACGCTCAGTTCACGGCGCAGATTGTGATCGACGGTGGTATCGATATCGTCGAAGCGGTACACGCCTTCACCAAATACCCCACCTTCGCCGTTGGTCACGCAGGTCCAGCTGTCGGTCAGGAAGTCATAGCTGACGGTGCGGTCTACGCGGCCATGCGTCAGCACGGTTTGCGGCGTTGGGGCGGCGCTTTCCGGCTGCTTATTCGGTCCGTCGATTTCTAACGGTTGTTCACATACCGGCAGCGAGAGCTGGGCACTATGCAGGTCAAGCGTCAGCGTGGCGGCTTCGGCCATCGGCCAGATCATCGGCCAGTACGTGGTAGCCAGTGAAATACGCAGGCGGTGACCGGCTTCGAAGCGGTGTGAAATGCCGTCGAGCTGGACCGGTACGCGGACTTTTTCACCGGGCACCAGCGGTAAAGATTGGTCGTGGCCATGCAGGTGCGCCAGATTCAGCCAGCCGTGAGTGACGCGATTGACCGCGCCTTCCGGCGAGACATCCGATAGCCGCACATACAGCATGGCCGCCGGTTTATTACTGCTCAGCTCGACGGTAAACTCCGGGAAACCGAATATGGCCAGCGGTTCTGCCAGCGGTTCACCATCGAAAATTTCCGCATTGCCGTCGTCCACGCGCTGATCGGGCGGCGTTTCCCCGAGCACACCTGCGCCCATCCACTCCCCGGACATCAGGCCGTGGTTTTGTGGCGAACAGATTGAAACCACACCGGCATCCGTATCCGGCTGCCGGTTCAGTTGGCCGCGTGTCAGCCAGAGAGTATCGTGGGACACGTTGCTGGCAGTGCCGCGGTCAAATCCCACCCAGCGGCCTTTGCTGACCGGACGCTGCGCCGACGGCGGCTGGCTGTCCTGCTGCCAGGCCTGAATCATCGGGCCATCCATCGCGCCGTTTTGTTCGTCTTTAAGCCAGTGATCCCACCATTTGAGGGCTTCCTGTAAGAATCCAATTGCCGGTTCCGGCGTGCCGTCCTGCGGGTAAACGTGCGCCCAGGGGCCGATAATCGCGCGGCGTGCGACTTTCAGGTTATCCATCAGGCGGAACACGGCATTGCTGTAAGCATCCGCCCAGCCGCCAATCGCCAACACCGGACAGCGGATCGCCGACCAGTCTTCACACACGGAACCGTGCTGCCAGTAGCGGTCGCGCAGCGGATGTTCCATCCACAGCGCCGGGAAGAACGGCATGTTTTCCAGGCGGTGCAACCATTCGTTATACCAGCCATCGCCCACCAGCGCCGGGTCGGCAGGGCGGCTCTGGTAAGCCAGCATAATGCCGCCCCACCAGAGGTTGTCGTTAAGCAGGCAACCGCCTTTATAGTGAATATCATCGCGGTAGCGGTCATCGGTAGAACAAACGGTGATGATGGCTTTGAGGGCCGCCGGACGGCGGGCCGCAACCTGCAGCGAGTTAAAACCGCCCCAGGATTTGCCCATCATGCCGACGTTACCACTGCACCAGCTCTGGGCAGTTATCCATTCAATCACTTCCAGCGCGTCGTTCTGTTCCTGTAACAGGTATTCATCGGCCAGCAGCCCGTCGGATTCCCCGCTGCCGCGCATGTCCACGCGCAGAACCGCGTAACCGTTCCCGGCAAAATAGCCGTGCATCGGCTCATCGCGCACGCGGGTACCGTCGCGTTTGCGATAAGGAATGTATTCGAGAATGGCCGGCACCGGCGTGTCACCGGCAGAATCCGGCAACCATAAACGGGCGGCAAGGCGGGTGCCGTCACTCAGTTTAATCCACAGATGCTCTACCGTGGTGACCTTATGGGGGAACTCAGTAATGATGCGTTTAGTGCTCATAATGCGCCTGTATGTGAAAATTTCTCGGTGGAAAGAGAGGATGAACGCAAGGTCAGAACCTCATCGAGCCAGTCGGTGCGCATTTCCGGCACCGATGTCAGGAGTTTTTCAGTGTAACCGTGCATCGGCGGGCTGAACACCACGCCGGTATCACCGCTGGCGACAATCTTGCCCTGATACATCACCGCCACCTGATGGGCGATGCGTTTGACCGTCCCGAGGTCATGGGTGATGAACAGATAGGAGAGGCCCAGTTTTTCCTGCAACCCGCGCAGCAGATTCAGCACCTCTTCCGCCACCAGCGGATCGAGGGCTGACGTGGCTTCATCGCAGATAATCAGTTCAGGCTGCGCCGCCAGTGCACGCGCAATGCAGACGCGCTGCTTCTGCCCGCCGGAAAGCTCGGCGGGATAGCGGTCAATCAGTTTGAGCGGCAGCTCAGTCAGCTTGAGTAACTCTTCCACCCGTGCACGGACCTGACGTTTATTCAGCCCGAAATAGAGCGCCACCGGGCGGCCAATCAGCTCGAGAATGGTCTGGCGCGGATTAAGCGCCACGTCAGGCAACTGATAAATCATCTGGATGCGGCGCAGCGTCTCTTTCTGCCGCTGCTGATAGAGTGGCGCAAGGGTGACGCCATCGAACTCCACCGTGCCTTCGGTATCGGGCAGCAAGCCCACCAGCGCCCGCGCCAGCGTACTTTTGCCACTGCCGGACTCCCCGATGATCGCCAGCGTTTTGCCGCGCGGCAGCTGGAGAGTGATCTCACTGACCACTTTTTTGCGGTTATAACCGGTACTCAGGTTGCTGATGGTCAGCAGGGCCGCGCTGCCGGAGGGTTGCGAAGCGGTCACCGGGGCGGCGGCATGTTCACGCTCGGCCACTAGACGGCGGGTGTACTCCTGTTGCGGATGATTGAGAATGGCCTCCGTGGTGCCGGTTTCCACCTCTTTGCCGTGACGCAACACCATGATGCGGTCGGCCAGTTGGGCAACCACAGCCAGATCGTGAGTGATGTAGAGCGCCGCCGTGTTGAATTCACGCACCAGTTTGCGCAGCATCACCAGCACTTCAATCTGCGTGGTGACGTCCAGCGCCGTGGTCGGCTCGTCCATCACCAGCAGATCCGGTTTGCAGGACATCGCCATCGCCGCCATGGCACGCTGGAGCTGACCGCCGGAGAGTTGATGCGGATAGCGTTTGCCGATGTTCTCCGGGTCCGGCAGATCCAGCGAGCGGAACAGGGTGATGGCCCACTGACGGCTCTCCTCTTTGCTCATCAGACCGTGACGGATCGGCCCTTCGCACACCTGCTTTTCGATAGTGAGTGCCGGATTGAAGGCAGCTGCGGCGCTCTGGGCCACATAAGCGACGCGGCGTCCGCGCCATTCACGCTTGATGCGCGCCGGTTGCGGCACGATGTCGGTGCCATCGAGGAGCACTTCTCCGCCGGCAATCCGGCAACCCTGACGCGCATAGCCGAGCGCGGCCAGTCCGATAGTGGATTTACCCGCGCCGGATTCACCGATAAGCCCGAGGACTTCGCCCCGCGCCAGTTGCAGCGAGATATTGTCGACCAGCGGTGAGCCGTCGAGGGTTTCCACCCGCAGCCCGCGCATTTCAAGAATCAGTTCCTGGTTTAATTGGCTCATGCTTCTTCTCCGTGTGGCAGGCTGTTGCGTGCCAGAAGCCAGTCAACCACCAGATTGACGCCAATGGTCAGTACGGCAATCGCCGCGGCAGGGTAAAGCGGCGCGAACTGGCCGAAGTTAATCGCCTGTGCGTTGTCGCGAACCATGCTGCCCCAGTCGGCGTACGGCGGCTGAATGCCTAATCCTAAGAAGCTTAGACCCGCGATAAACAGGAAGGTGAAACAAAAACGCATACCGAATTCCGCCAGCAGCGGAGGGATGGCGTTAGGTAGGATTTCTTTCCTCAGCACCCAGAACAGGCCTTCACCCCGCAGGCGTGCCGCCTCAACGTACTCCTGACAGACAATAGCCTGTGCTACCAGACGGGCCAGACGGAATACGCGTGTGGAGTCGAGCAGGGCGATGGTCAGCACCAGTACCGGAATGGAGGTCCCCATCACGGAAAGCACCATCAGGGCGAAAATCAGTACGGGAATGGACATCACGGTATCGACGATGCGCGTCAGCAGCACGTCCACCCATTTGCCATAAATCGCCGCTGCAAAGCCGGTAATGATCCCGATAACAAACGAAGTGAAGGTGATGGTGAGCGCGATGGCGATGGTGGTGCGTGCGCCAAACAGAATGCGTGACAGCATGTCACGGCCCAGACTGTCCGTGCCAAATGGTGTGGCTGCCGATGGCAGCAGCCAGATATCGCCGACCTGTTCTGTCTCGCTGTGCGGTGCCAGCCAGGGAGCGAAAATCGCCGCCAGCAGGTTGACCGCGATAATAATGATGCCAATCCAGGCCGAGACCGGAATGTTGATAAATGAACGTTTCATGATGTCCGGCCTCTAGCGCGCATGGCGTAAACGTGGGTTACACCAAATCGCCAGCAAATCAGCGGTGGTATTGAGGAAAATATAGGTGCCGCCAAACAGCAGTCCGCAGGCCTGAACAACCGGCAGGTCGCGTTTGGTCACGGCGTCCACCATGTACTGGCCGATGCCCGGATAGACAAACACCACCTCCACCAGAATCACCCCGACCACCAGGTACGCCAGATTAAAGGCCACCACGTTGATAATCGGTGCAAGGGCGTTAGGCAGCGCGTGTGACACCACTATCCGCCAGCGCGAGATACCTTTGAGTACAGCGCTTTCGATGTAGGGGCTGGACATCACGGCGGTGACCGACGCGCGGGTCATACGCAGCATATGCGCCAGCACCACCAGCGTCAGGGTCAGCATGGGTAACGTGCACACATACAACCGCTCGGCGAATGACGTTCCGGAATCCACCATCGCCAGACTTGGGAACCACGTCAGCCGGATAGCAAAGGCGATCACCAGCACATAGCCGACGAAGAATTCCGGTACCGAAATACTGATGAGTGTCAGGGTATTAGCCAGCCGGTCAAACAACGAACCACGCCAGATGGCCGAGGCTATGCCCAGACCCACGGCCAATGGAATGGCGATGATGGCGGCGTAACCCGCCAGAAACAGTGTGTTGCCCAGACGCGGCAGCAACTCGTTACCAATCGGCCTGCCGTTTGCCAGTGAGTTTCCTAAGTCGCCATGCAAAATCCCCACAAGCCAGTGGAGATAACGCAGGACCGCAGGTTCATCGAGGCCCAGTTGCAGGCGCATCGCCGCGACCGTCTCCGGTGTAGCACTCTGGCCGAGGATGGCGGTAGCCACGTCCCCCGGCAGCATTTCTGTTCCGACAAAAATCAGCAGTGATACCAGCCAAAGCGTACCCACGCCAAGCAGTACACGTTGTAAAATCCTCTTCTTCATCATGCCTCCAGCCAGACGCGCTCGGCCAGACGACCACCCATGAAGTTGAACATCGGATGCGGTTTGATGCCGCCGACTTTCTTGTTCGCGGCATCGAGATAGTCGCCAAACAACGGGATCATCGCGCCGCCGTTATCGCGCACAATGCTTTGCAACTCGCCATAAATTTCAGCGCGTTTGCTGTCATCGAGGAGAGAGCGGGCCTGCACCAGCAGGGTGTCGAACTTGTCATCTTTCCAGTGTGTATCGTTCCATTTGGCGGTGGACTGGTAGGCGGTAGAGAACATCTGATCTGCCGTCGGACGTCCACCCCAGTAACCCATGCTGAACGGGGCTTTCATCCACACGTCGTCCCAATAGCTGTCGGCTGGCTGGCGTTTGATGCTGACCTGAATTCCGCCTTTCTGTGCCTGTCCCTGGAACAGGGCCGCGGCATCGAGGGCACCGGCAAATGCAGCGTCGGAGGAAGAAAGTTCCACTTTCAGATCGGCCAGCCCGGCTTTTTTCAGGTAGAAGGCCGATTTGTCCGGGTCATAAACGCGCTGCTCCAGCTGGTGGTTGAAGAAGCGGTCGGTTTTAGGGATTGGATGGTCGTTGCCGAGCGAACCGTAGCCGCGCAGTACGGTGTCGAGAATTTTCTGCCGGTCGATACCGTGTTTGATCGCCATACGTACGTCGTTATTATTAAACGGCGCAACGCTGCAATCCATCAGGAAGGTAAAGTGCTGACCGCCGGAGGAGCGCACAATGTTAAGCATCGGGCTGCGTTTGAGGAAATCGACGGTTTTGAAATCAACGCGGTTAATGGCATGAACCTGCCCTGAGATCAGGGCGTTGGTGCGTGCGGTCGGGTCATTGATGACGATGACTTCCACGGCGTCCACGAAGGCGCGGTCTTTTTTCCAGTAGTTCGGATTGCGTTTGAACAATGAACGTACGCCGGGCTCGTACTGGTCGAAGGTAAAGCCGCCGGTACCAATCGGGTGAGACCAGTCGGTAAAGCCGTTTGGCACCACCAGCAGGTGATAATCCGCCAGCAGGTAAGGCAGGTCGGCGTTGCCGCTTTCCAGTGTGATAAGGATTTGCTTATCGCCCTGTTTGGTCAGGCCGGTGATCGGTGCCAGCTGGGTTTTGATGGCGCTTTTGGATTTATCACCGCGGTGCAAATTAATGGAGTAAATAATGTCGTCGGCATCGAGTTTCTTGCCGTTGTGGAATGTCACGCCATCCTGAAGGGTAAACAGCCATTCTGTAGCGCCGGGCTTGGCTTCCCAGCTGGCAAAGAGTTCCGGAATAGCTTTGTTATTTTCGTCGATCTCCACCAGACCGTTCATCAGCATATATGCCTGATTTAATGGCACCCAGTCGCTGAATAATGTGGGATCTAAGGTGTCACTGGTGTTACCGCCTGACATTCCCAATTTTAATACGCCGCCTTTCTTCGGTTCAGCGGCAAATGCAGATAAAGGCGAAAGACCATAAGCGGTGGTAATACCCACAGCGGCAGCGCTGGTAATAAAGCCGCGACGGCTGAGTTTTGCATCCTGCATTAATTGCGTCAAAGCGGAATTTTTATCTTTCATATTATTGTATGACTCCGTGGTGGCGAAACCTGGTGATTGCAGGCAAAAGTGGTTCAGTATTTGTGTTCTGTCCGAATGATTTATATCAAAACACCTCCATGAACTTGCATGAGAATTTATCATGAGGGTATGCGAAAAATGCGCGGCAGAACACCCTGAAAAGTTTTATTTTGCCTGTGGATGAATTTGAAAATGGGAAATAACCGGTGGAACTGCATACCGTTGTGGGCTTAATTGGCGTGTTTTGTTACCTGCTGGCGTATGCGCTGGTTCAGATGCGAAAACTAGCAGTTGATGCTAATTTTTACGCATATCTTAATATTATTGGTGGTGTGTTTGGGCTTTATTCTTTAAGTCATGATTTCAATCTGGCATCCTGTATTTCCCAGTCCTGCTGGCTTTTGTTTACTTTAATTGGGATGAATGCGGCGCGAAAACGGCGTTATATGGAGCGGAATAAAATTCCAAGAGTCGACATTTAAAATAAAGATAAGATTTTTATTAAAAATTTAAAGTTAGACTATAGGTTGCCGCTCATACTCGCTTTTTAAATTCAAGGTCCAGACCCTGGGCCTGAAGGCCACACCCGCCCAGAGGGTGGTGGTGATAGACCACGCTTGAGGCCAGTTTGGGTGGCAACCCAAGGTTTAGTTTTGCTGGCTTTTCAAAAGCCATTCGCTTACCCGTCGAATCACGGGTCTCAAATACCGGTCTTTTGGCGTCAGCATAAAACACTTCCCCTCTGCGGCGAGTTTCCAAGGGTGGGCGGGGACCAGTTGCCCGCTGTTGACAAAATCCTGCACCAATCCTTCCCAGCCGAGTAAAATACCGTCTCCCAGCACGGCCGACTGCACCAGGAAAGGGTAATTGTTGGCCCGCCAGGTCTGGCGTGGCGCGATGTGCTGGATGCCCTGTGAGGCGAACCAGTCGCGCCAGCCGGTCCATTCGCGTTGTGGATCATCCTGAATCAGCAGGGTGTGGTTAAGCAGGTCGGCGGCGCTGACGTCGGCGGGTAACTGTTTGAGCAGCGCGGGTGAGCACATCGGGTAACAAACTTCATCAAACAGCGGTTCCGCGTGGTAGCCGACGGGCGGGGCGCGAAGATAGAAAATCGCCAGATCGAACTCTGACGATTTGAGCTCTGAGAAGCTGTCAGAGATTTTCATGCGGATTTGCAGGTCAGGCATCAGCTCACGTAGTGCCGAGAGCCGTGACGACAGCCACAGGCCGCTCATGGCGCTGGTACAGGCCAGTGTCACCTGCGGTAAACCGTTCCAGCCCATTACCTCGGCGGTGGACTGTGCAATATCCCCCAGCCATTTCCGCACCTGCTCGGCATAAATTTCACCGCGTGGTGTCAGGCTGACTTTCCGCTGGTTGCGCTGAAAGAGCTTGCAGCCCAACATCTCCTCCAGCTGTAAAATCTGCCGGCTGATGGCGCTTTGGGTCAGATTGAGTTCATCGGCGGCGCGGGAGAAACTGCAATAACGCGCAACACATTCAAACGCCACCAAGGTGTTCAGCGGGGGTAAGGGCTCAATCTGCACGTTGCATCCTCAAAGCATTACGGAGTAACCAGCGTCGGACTGCTGCCGGATTGCAGATTTTACTGGCACGCCATCAGTTCGTGTATCGACTGACCAATATGCTGGATCGCCCGTTCGTAAGTTTCTGTCAACGGCTGAGCATAATTGATCCGCAGGCAGTTGCGATACTTCCCTGATGCAGAAAATATCGACCCGATCGCAATATGCACTTTGTGTTCTTCCAGCATACGATTGAGCCGCTGGGCATCGAGGCGTTCGTCGAGCTCAATCCACAGTAAAAATCCACCCTGCGGACGGCTGACGCCCACGCCGCACGGGAAGTATTTTGTCACCCAGTCAGTCACGGTACACAGATTGCGCTGGTACTGATTGCGCATACGCCGCAGGTGCTGATGGTAGTGCCCCTGTTTGATAAAGTCGGTCAGGGCAATTTGCGGCAGGGTGGAGGTGGCACCGGTACTGATAAATTTCATGTGCAGCGCGCGGTTGTGATAACGGCCGGGTGCTATCCAGCCGATGCGCAGACCCGGGGCCAGCGTTTTGGAAAATGAGCTGCACAGCAACACACGGCCATCTTCATCAAACGAGGTGATGGTCGCCGGCCGGGGGTACTGGTAGGCCAGTTCACCATAAACATCATCTTCGATAATCGCGATGTCGTAGCACTGTGCCAGACGCACCAGCGCTTTTTTTCGCTCATCCGGCATGTTGTAACCCAGCGGGTTATTACAGTTTGGCGTCAGTTGAATGGCTTTGATTGGCCACTGCTCTAAAGCAAGTTCAAGTGCTTCGATACTGATACCGGTGACCGGATCGGTCGGGATTTCCAGCGCCTTCATGCCGAACCCTTTGAGCGTCTGCATGGCACCGTGAAAACTCGGGGAGTCTACCGCCACAATGTCGCCCACGTCGCACACCGAACGGATGGCAATCGACAGCGCTTCGTGGCAGCCGGTGGTGATTAGGATGTTGCTGGCATCCATATGGCTGCCGCTGTCGATCATCAGGCGGGCAATTTGTTCGCGCAGTTCCAGCGAGCCATAAATGGTGTCGTACTTCAGCGCCAGCAGGTTTTGGTGCTGGCCGGCGCGGGACATGGCACGGTTCAGCGGTTTAAGCGTTGGAGCGGAAATATCTGGCGAACCGCGACCCAGTTCCATTAGATCCGGGCGTTCCGGTGAGGTGATCAGTTCCAGCACTTGATCCCACTGGGTGATATCCACCGGACGCTGCGCCGGGCGGCACACTGCCGGGAGCGCCGCCTGCGGGCGGGCCGAAGTGACGAAATAACCAGACTTAGGCCGCGCTTCCACCAGATGTTTCTCTTCCAGCACACGATAGGCCTGCTGCACGGTGCTGACGCTGACTCCGTGCTCACTGCTGAGAATACGCACTGAGGGCAGCCGCACGCCCGCCGGATAGAGCCCTTGCTCAATGCGCTCGCTCAGTACGTGTGCCAGATTTTCATATCGATTCATGTGTATCCCCGCCGCTTTGAAGTGAAACCAGTACAGATAGCTCTAATCTAGACTATCAACTGTCCTTCCTGCCAGCACTGTATGGTTTAAATAACGATTATCTGAATCTGTAATGTAACCACGCGCTCCGGCATTCTGTTGTCACAGGGTTAACGGGAGGTTACAACATGAAAAATATCATTGAAGAACGTCAGTTTTGCGGTTGTGCATCAGTCGCGTGCGGTGATTTTGCACAAGAACAGACTACACCGGTCGCTGAACCGCAATCAGCCAGCTGGATGAAAAAAACAGTACAGAAGGTGATGCTGTGGAATGAACGGCGTGTCAGCCGCAAAATCCTGCTGGCGCTCACTGCCGAGCAGCTTAAAGACATCGGTTTGACGCAGAATGATATTCACAAAGAATACGACAGGAAGGTGTGGCCTTCATGGCCCAAGTGAGGGTGAGTTAGCGGCTCACCGGCCGCTTTTAAATTCAAATTCAAATTCAAATTCAATGTCGTGGGCGTCGGCCCACACCGATCAGAGACCCGCAGTCGCGCGGGCCTCTGGACTCCGCGCTTTTTCATGAAACACCGACAGCTTCGCCGTCCCCGTATTTCGGGTTCGAGCCACAGGTCTCGAACCTCTCATCCGGTGCTATTTTTGACTGCGCCTAAGAGGCTATTTAAGTCAAAAGACAAAACCTGGTCTGCTTTTGTCTTTTAAAAAAGTGTGGGCCGCATTCAAAAATGGCGCTGAGCAAGTGGTTCGAGACCAAAGGCTCGAAACCCGCAGCGAAGGCACCGCCTAAGCGGCGACATTTTGCGGCTATCACAATGGCCCCTGAAACACGGCCATCCCGATTAAGCGAAGCGCGTAGTTTAAAAAAGCAGGATTCCAAAGGAGGTTCGTTTAAACCTCCTTTGGGCCCGTGTGGGCGGCGAGCCCACGGTTTTGACCTTAAGGCCCGCTGGGGTGGCAACCCAAAGCCTTGAATTTAAATTGAATTTAAAGAACTGAAAAGGCCAGTTTGGGCAGCCCGGCCCATAAAAAAACCGGTGAGGTTACCCCCACCGGTCAGGTGTTCGCTCAAAACCCGAACGGGTTATTTCACCTGCATACCTGGCTGTGCACCGGAATCAGGGCTCAGCAGGAAGATCTGTTCACCGCCGGGGCCAGCGGCCATCACCATACCTTCTGAAATACCGAAACGCATTTTACGCGGTGCAAGGTTAGCGACCATGATGGTCAGGCGGCCTTCCAGCAGTTTTGGATCCGGATACGCTGAGCGGATGCCGGAGAAAATCTGACGGGTTTCGCCGCCGAGATCCAGTTGCAGACGCAGCAGCTTGTCAGAACCCTCGACGAAATCTGCGCTCTGAATCAGCGCAATACGCATATCCACTTTGGCAAAATCATCAAAAGTGATGGTTTCCTGAATCGGTGCGTCGGCCAACGGGCCGGTGACCACTTTGGCGTTCGCCGCAGCGATATCTTCTTTTGACGCGTCAACCATGGCGGCCACTTTGTCGAGTTCAATACGGTTAAACAGCGCTTTAAACGTATTCACTTTATGACCGAGCAACGGCTGCGCGATGGAATCCCATGTCAGCTCCGTGTTCAGGAAAGCTTCTGTGCGTTCGGTCAGCGATGGCAGTACCGGTTTCAGGTAAGTCATCAGCACACGGAACAGGTTGATGCCCATGGAACAGATGGCCTGCAGATCGGCATCACGGCCTTCCTGTTTCGCCACTACCCACGGTGCCTGTTCGTCAACATAGCGGTTTGCCAGATCGGCCAGCGCCATGATTTCGCGGATTGCACGGCCGGATTCGCGGCTGGCATAAGCTTCAGCAATGCTTTCTGCGGCATCAGTGAAGGTTTTATACAGCTCAACGTCTGCCAGTTTATCTGCCAGCACGCCGTCAAAACGTTTCGCGATAAAACCGGCATTGCGTGACGCCAGGTTTACCACTTTATTGACGATGTCAGCGTTAACGCGCTGGACGAAGTCTTCCAGATTCAGGTCGATATCATCAATGCGTGAAGAGAGTTTGGCGGCATAATAGTAACGCAGGCAGTCCGCATCCAGATGGTTCAGATAGGTGCCCGCTTTAATAAAGGTGCCGCGCGATTTGGACATCTTCGCGCCGTTGACCGTCACATAACCGTGCACAAACAGGTTGGTTGGCTTGCGGAAACCGCTGCCTTCCAGCATCGCTGGCCAGAACAGGCTGTGGAAATAGACGATATCTTTACCGATGAAGTGATACAGCTCGGTGGTGGAGTCTTTTTTCCAGAACTCATCGAAGCTCAGATCAGGGCGACGGTCGCACAGGTTTTTGAATGAACCCATGTACCCGATTGGCGCATCGAGCCAGACGTAGAAGTATTTACCCGGCGCATCAGGGATCTCAAAACCGAAGTACGGCGAGTCACGGCTGATGTCCCACTGCTGCAGGCCAGATTCAAACCACTCCTGCATCTTATTGGCAACCTGCTCCTGCAACGCACCGGAACGTGTCCAGGCCTGCAACATGGCGCTGAACTCCGGCAGGTCAAAGAAGAAGTGCTCGGAATCACGCATCACAGGCGTGGCACCAGACACCACAGATTTCGGCTCGATAAGCTCAGTCGGGCTATAGGTCGCGCCACAGACTTCGCAGTTATCGCCGTACTGATCCGGAGATTTACACTTCGGACAGGTGCCTTTGACGAAACGGTCAGGCAGGAACATGCCTTTTTCCGGATCATACAGCTGAGAAATAATGCGGTTCTTGATGAAACCGTTTTCTTTCAGGCGGCCGTAGATCAATGAAGAAAGTTCACGGTTTTCGTCGCTGTGCGTGGAGTGATAATTGTCGTAGCTGATACCAAAGCCGGCGAAATCTTTCTGATGTTCCTGGCTCATCTCGGCAATCATTTGCTCCGGTTCAATACCGAGTTGCTGCGCTTTGAGCATGATCGGCGTACCGTGTGCATCATCAGCACAGATGAAATGCACTTCGTGGCCGCGCATTCGCTGGTAACGGACCCAGACGTCAGCCTGGATGTGCTCGAGCATGTGACCGAGATGGATAGATCCGTTGGCGTACGGAAGTGCACAGGTTACCAAAATTTTTTTCGCGACTTGAGCCATAGTAAGAACTTGCTTTCTGCTGTTGAAATCAGGGGCATTGATGTTAACCGAAAGGGCTATCCCACGTAAACAAGCGGGGCTGACGCCGTACCTTCTGTTATGCTGTGCCTCGAAAATAATGTCATTTAATAACACGTTTCAAGGAGCCGGGATGACATCTCATTCCCCTGAGCAGAACACCCCCGAGGGACTGCGCGCCCTGGTGACCGGCGTATTGGCCACCTTTACCCATTCCACCCTGCAAAAAGATCTGTTGTCGATTAAAGCGCTGCACCACTGCGCGCTGATGGACAACGTACTGCATCTAGACATGATCCTACCGTTCGCGTGGCAAAGTGGTTTTGAAGCGCTTAAAGCCATGACCAGCGCGGAATTGCTGCGGGTGACCGGTGCGAAAGCTGTTGAGTGGCGCCTGAAACACGATATCGCCACATTGCGCCGCGCTAACGATCAGCCGGGCATCAAAGGCGTACGTAATATTATCGCCGTCAGTTCCGGCAAAGGCGGAGTAGGGAAGTCAACGACGGCGGTGAACGTCGCGCTGGCGCTGGCAGCCGAGGGCGGTAAAGTCGGCATTCTGGACGCTGACATTTATGGTCCGTCGGTGCCCAACATGCTCGGCACTGAAGATGAGCGCCCGACCTCGCCGGATGGTCAGCACATGGCGCCGATCATGGCACATGGTCTCGCGACCAACTCGATTGGTTATCTGGTGACGGACGATAACGCCATGGTGTGGCGTGGCCCGATGGCCAGCAAGGCACTGATGCAGATGTTGCAGGACACCTTATGGCCTGACCTCGATTATCTGGTGATTGACCTGCCGCCGGGCACCGGGGATATCCAACTGACGCTGTCGCAGAATATTCCTGTGACAGGCGCCGTGGTAGTGACAACGCCACAGGATATCGCGCTGCTCGACGCCATGAAAGGTATTGTGATGTTTGAGAAGGTCAACGTACCGGTGCTCGGGATTATCGAAAACATGAGCATGCATATTTGCAGCCAGTGCGGTCATCACGAGCCTATTTTTGGTACTGGTGGCGCGCAAAAGCTGGCGGAAAAATACCGCTGTGAATTGCTGGCCCAGATGCCACTGCATATTTCGCTGCGTGAAGATTTGGATCGCGGTGAGCCCACCGTGGTTTCTAATCCACAAAGCGAATTTACGTTATTGTATCGTCAGTTAGCCGCCCGTATGGCTGCGCAACTCTATTGGAAAGGCGACGCCATCCCAACGGAGATTGCTTTCCGGGCCGTTTGACCTCAAAAGTCTGCTAATTATTGCCCGATGCCAGCGAATGAGCTGCCTTAACGCTGGCATCAGCAAGGTGTTGTACCTATAATTGGCGCGATCAAAGCACTGTCTGCGTGCTTTAGCCCCTCAAACCTCCAAATCAGGTCTTTAATTTTATGTCTGACAAGCTCCATCAGTGTGTCATCGTAGGTATCGCTGGCGCATCTGCCTCTGGAAAAAGCCTTATTGCCAGTACCTTATATCGTGAACTTCGTGATCAGGTCGGTGATGAGCATATCGGGGTGATTCCAGAAGATTGCTACTATAAAGACCAGAGTCATATGACCATGGAGGAGCGGGTAAAAACGAACTATGACCATCCCAGCGCCATGGACCACAATTTATTATTCCAGCATCTCCAAAGCCTGAAAGCCGGGCAGGCGATTGAATTACCGGGCTACAGTTTTATCGAGCACACCCGTCTTAGCGAAACTGTCACCCTTAAGCCAAAGAAAGTGATCATTCTTGAAGGCATCCTGCTGTTAACGGATGTCCGCCTGCGTCAGGAGATGAACTTCTCTATTTTTGTGGACACCCCGCTGGATATCTGTCTGATGCGCCGTATGAAGCGTGACGTAAATGAACGCGGTCGTTCCATGGACTCGGTCATGGCGCAATATCAGAAAACCGTTCGTCCGATGTTCCTGCAATTTATTGAACCATCAAAACAATACGCAGATATCATCGTTCCGCGCGGCGGGAAAAATCGTATTGCCATCGATATTCTTAAAGCAAAAATCAGCCAGTTCTTTAATTAAATGCCCCTTGTTTACGACGGCCATTTTAGCAGTTAGCAAACGGAGAGAGACACGATGAGACTGTGCGATCGAGACATAGAAGCCTGGATGGACAGCGGCAAATTAACCATTTCCCCGCGTCCACCCATTGAACGGATTAACGGCGCGACGGTAGATGTGCGTCTGGGTAACGGATTCCGCGTGTTTCTCGGCCATAACGCCGGTTTTATCGATCTCAGCGGTCCGAAGGATGAGGTCAGCGCCGCTCTGGATAAAGTGATGAGTGATGAGATTGTCCTGCCGGAAGGCGAGGCTTTCTTTTTGCATCCGGGTGAACTGGCGCTGGCGGTGACTTTCGAAACCGTTTCTATCCCTGATGATCTGGTAGGCTGGCTTGACGGGCGTTCATCTCTTGCGCGCCTCGGACTGATGGTCCATGTGACCGCACACCGCATTGATCCCGGCTGGCAAGGCCGGATCGTCCTGGAGTTCTATAATTCAGGTAAGTTGCCTCTGGCACTGCGTCCGGGGATGTTAATTGGTGCGTTGAGCTTTGAACCCTTATCGGGCCCTGCTTCCCGCCCTTATAATAGTCGCCAGGATGCGAAATACCGTGACCAGCAGAGCGCAGTGGCAAGCCGCATCGATAAAGACTGATTCAGGTTCATACCCTCTGATTTGCGGGTTAAACGACAAGAGGAAGGCATGAGAAGACTACTGACTACGCTGGTTATTCTGCTGGTGGTGATTATTGCCGGTATGACGTCGCTGGTATTTTTAATCAATCCGAATGATTTCCGTGATTACATGGCGGACAGGGTTGAACAAAAAAGCGGCTATCAGCTGGCGATCAACGGTGATTTGCGCTGGCATGTCTGGCCACAGCTGAGCATTATCGCCGGGCAAACATCGCTGACCGCACCGGGTGCGCTAAAGCCTGTAGTCAGTGCGGAGAATATGCGTCTCGACGTAAAACTCTGGCCACTGTTGTCTCATCAGTTGGCGGTTAAGCAGGTGATGTTCAAAAATGCGGTGATCCGTCTTACGCCGGAAAGCGAGGCGAATGTGCCGGACGCCCCTGTCGCGCCTTCCTCTTCTGTCCAGCCACCCAGCGAACTGGAAGCCGGATGGAAGTTTGATATCGATAAAATCAGCGTGGCTGACAGTCTGCTTATCTGGCAGCGCGGTGAGAATGACCAGATCAATGTACGTGATTTGAATCTGCAGATGGAACAGAACGCGCACCGGCAGGCCACACTGGAACTTTCCAGCCGGATTAACCGTAATCAGCGCGATCTCACCTTCGCGCTCTCTGCCGATCTGGATATGCAGAAGTATCCTGAGCAGTTCTCCGCCAACGTCAATAAATTCACCTATCAGCTTAGTGGTGCAGATATTCCGGCTCAGGGAATTCAGGGCGGGGGAGCCATGCAGGCCAGTTATGAGAATAACAGCCAGCGTCTGACGCTCAGCCAGCTGGCGCTGACGGCGAATGATAACCAGCTCAGCGGCACGGCGGCGGCTACGCTTTCCGGCACCGCGGAATATCAGGTGAATCTCAACGCTGATAAATTGGATCTTGATGCCCTTTCCGGCTGGCAGGCGAAAGCACCGGGTCAGACGGCTCAGGCGTCTAAAGCCGTCACCTCGGCACCGGTGATTGCCCGTGATATCAGTAAACAGACCAACAACTTCAGCATACTCAATAGCTTCAATGCTAATGTGGCACTGAACGTGGCTGATCTGACCTACCGTGGTTTGAACATTCAGCACTTCAGTCTGCTGGCTGAAAATCATCAGGGTAAGGTCAACCTAAAAACACTGAGCGGCAATATGGGTCCTGGCGATTTCTCGCTGCCGGGTTCTCTCGATGCTACAAAGACGCCGGTGTTGATCAGCCTCAAACCCGTGGTTCACGATATTGAACTGGGTCAACTACTGACTGCCTATAATTTGCCGCAGGTGTTGTCTGGTACCTTCTCAATGGACGGCGATGTTTCAGGGCAGGGTTTGTCTGCGGAAGACTTCAGCCAAAACTGGAGCGGTAACGCGCAGTTGTCGATGGAGAATGCCCGTCTGAATGGCCTTAATATCCAGCAACTGATTCAACAGGCGATTACCCGTAATAATAACAGTGTGCAGGGGCTCGATCGTTATGAGCACTTTACCGCCGTGAAAACACTCCAGGCTCAGGGGGAACTTGAGGAGGGAACCTTGCAGCTGTCTAAACTGGTGGCGAATTCCGAAATGCTTTCAGTAAAAGGCGGGGGGACTATCAACTTCCCGGACAATCAGAGTGATATGAACCTGAACGTACGGGTAACCGGTGGCTGGAAAGGTAACAACGATTTGATCGCCCGTCTGCAAAATACCGATATTCCATTGCGGGTATATGGTCCGTGGACACAGTTGAACTACCAGTTACAGGTTGATCAGGTTCTGCGCAGCCAACTGCAGAATGAAGCTAAAAGCGCCATTCAGAACTGGATTGATAAAAACAAAGGCAGTAAAGAAGGCAAAGATCTTAAGTCGCTGATCAAGCAGTAGTGAGCTGCACGTTGCTATTTGTTGAAAACGGGGCCTCATTTATTGAGGCCCCGTTTTCAATGGGCGAACTTCCATGTCCGGGCCTGCCGTTAAACTGCGTAATCCTCATTATCTCTGGAGGCCAGCGGCGTAATTTTGACTTTCAAAATGCGGTGGCTGCTGACTTCCAGAGGTTCAAAGAGGTAATTATCGATATGAAGTTGGGCACCTACCTGCGGGATGTTCTGGGCGTACTCCATCAGTAATCCAGCGAGAGTATGGTATTCGCGCTTTTCCTCTATCGGTAAAGGCAGATACATCACCAGATCCTCAAGTGGCATATAGCCGTTGGCTATCCAGCTACCATCTTCCAGTTGCTGAATATCATGACGGGCATCCGGTGTTTCATTGGTTTCTGGCAGGCTTCCCGCGATGGTCTCCATGACATCTGTCAGGGTCACAATCCCTTCGACTGATCCAAACTCATCCACCACAAAAGCAAAATGCGTTTTCGCCTGGCGGAACTGTTCAAGTGCTTTAAGCAGTGAAAGCTGCTCAGGGAAGATCAGTGGCTGACGAATCAGGACCTTAAGGTCCAGTTCATTGTGCAGCAGCTGTTGCTTGAGCAAGTCGACAACGTGCACCACGCCAAGTGGCTCATCCGTCGAACTGTCTTCTGTCACCAAAATACGCGTGTGCTGATTATTGGCAATTTGCTGAACAAGAACATCGGCCGGGTCGTTAAGCTCCAGATTATCCACGTCATGACGTGAGGTCATGATGCTGCTCACCGTGCGCTGCGCCAGACCCAGCACGCGTTCGATCATGTTGCGCTCTTGCTGGTTAAATATCGCTTCCCCTTCGCTGTCGGCAATCATGCCAGAAGAGTGCGGGTCCAGTTCGGCCTCTTCATGTTTCCCCCGCAATACACGCAACACCGTCTCGGCAGTTCGTTCGCGCAATGAGCGGCGGGAGGAGAGAAAACGCCGTCGGTTGAAATGTGCCAGCTGGTTAAGTGCTTCAATAATGACGGAGAACCCGATCGCCGCGTACAGATAACCTTTCGGTATTTTGTAGCCAAAACCTTCTGCGACCAGACTGAACCCAATCATCAGCAGGAAACTCAGGCAAAGAATGACAATCGTCGGATGCTCATTCACAAACCGCGTTAACGGGCGACTGGCAAGCAGCATCAACAGGATAGCAATGCAGACGGCGGCCATCATCACAGCCAGATGTTCAACCATCCCAACGGCGGTGATCACCGAGTCGAGTGAGAAGACGGCATCCAGCACCACGATTTGAGCGACCACGGGCCAGAACCTGGCACCTGAACGTTGGTTGCCCTGCTCTTCATCTTTACCTTCGAGCCGTTCGTTGAGTTCCATGGTGGCTTTAAAAAGCAGGAATATCCCGCCGAGCAGCATAATAATATCGCGGGCGCTGAACGATTGACTGAAAAGAGTGACCAGCGGGCGGGTGAGGCCCGAGAGCCAGGAGATACAGGCCAGCAAAACTAAGCGCATAACCAGAGCAAGTAACAAACCGGTGACGCGGGCTTTATCTCGCTGATGGCGGGGAAGTTTCTCCGCAAGAATGGCGATAAAAATCAGGTTGTCGATACCCAGTACGATTTCCAGAATGACCAGAGTTGCAAGCCCTGCCCAAATTGACGGATCGGCGATCCATTCCATATTGCCTTTTTCACCTTGAGTTGCGCGACGGATGTCGCAACGTGAATGATGGTCGCCAGCGGATGAAAATTCAAATTTAAATCAGCCCACTAGCCACCGGACAGATAAGGTTTTAAACGCAAAGCGGAGAGCATCATTTTTTTGAAAAAATGGCTCAGAAAGCGACAAATTATGGTTATAAAAACTGCGAACGAGGGAAACATTCTGAATTTTAAGTCTTTAGCTTAACGTTTGTGGCTGCTTGCTGGTATCGTATTAGCAAGTATGGAGTGAGTCGATGCCGTTACCCGCTCTCCCTTTTGACCCTTAAGGTCTATACTGGTGTAAGAGCACGTGACGCTGAGAAAGAAATTGTTTAAACAACTTCAGTACAGTGAGTGACCAGACGTTTTTGATATTCTAACTGGCTGAATTTTCAAACTATTGGTTTCAAGGAGTATCCTTTACAATGTTAAAAGCTGTTATCCCTGTTGCGGGTCTTGGCACCCGTATGTTGCCTGCAACGAAAGCCATTCCAAAAGAAATGTTGCCGATCGTTGATAAGCCACTGATTCAGTACATCGTTAACGAATGTGCTGCCGCGGGTATCAAAGAAATCATTCTGGTAACTCACTCATCCAAAAACGCCATTGAAAACCACTTCGATACTTCGTTTGAACTGGAAAGCATGCTGGAATCGCGCGTGAAGCGTCAGTTGCTGGAAGAAGTACAATCGATTTGTCCGAAGGGCGTAACCATTATGAATGTGCGCCAGGGTCAGTCAAAAGGTCTGGGCCATGCTGTTCTGTGCGCTAAGCCTTTGATCGGTAACTCTCCTTTTGCCGTTATACTGCCTGACGTTCTGATGGACGACTCAACCAGTGATCTGCGCAAAGATAACCTTGCCGCCATGTTGGCCCGCTTTAAAGAAACGGGTAACAGCCAGGTTATGGTTGAAGAAGTGCCGGAAGAAGATGTTTCTAAATATGGAGTGGTTGACTGCAACGGCGTTGAAGGCGAACCGGGTAAAAGTACACCAATGACCGCTATCGTTGAAAAACCGGACCAGAAAGATGCTCCGTCAAATCTGGCAGTAGTAGGGCGTTATGTTTTCTCAGAAGATATCTGGCCCTTGCTGGCAATCACGCCATACGGTGCAGGTAACGAGATCCAGTTGACCGATGCGATTGCACTGCTGATGAAGAAGAAAACCGTCGAAGCATTCACCATGACCGGCCGTTCGCATGACTGTGGTGACAAATTGGGCTACATGAAAGCATTCGTGGAGTATGGCATCCGTCATAATACACAAGGACCCGCATTCAAGGCGTGGCTGAAAGAGTTTGCTGGCGAGTAAATTACCCATCATTTATGAAACTAAGAGCACCATATATCCTTATGGTGCTTTTTCGTTCATTGAATACGGTGAGAATTTGGTATTCTGAATCGACATTTTTTAAAACTGGCTATAAAAGCATCCATGGGATTTGTTTTAGGATAATTGAATCTTGCTATGAGCTTTTGTAAGGGTAAAATTGTGCTCGGAAGTAGCATCAATTAATCAAGTTGAATAAGAATTACTACAACTTGATGTGTTTGACTATAACTAATTGAATTAAGTGGTTTTTTTTTGATTAAGCATGTTGGTAGCTTGTAAGCCAAGGGCGGTAGCGTGGCTTTTATTTCAGCTTTCAACTTTTGGATGCAAACTGCTCAGTGGTATGCCTTGTAATTAGCAAAGTATTTCAAATGTAGAGAAGCCAATAGCGCTCATAAAATAAATTATTTAACGAGCAATAATTTTTCAGATACTACACTCACATCGTCCTACAGAGCTCTGGTGCAACGCAACATTAGAGTCAAACAAGTAGTTCAAAACATAAATTAGATTGAATATGGTGCAGTCATGCAAGAATACATTATCATATTTTTCAGTGCGTTAGCGTCACTTTTTGTTGCGCGAAAGGTTGCACGTAAAGTGGGATTAGTAGATAAACCTAATGCGAGAAAGCATCATAATGGTCATGTTCCATTGGTAGGGGGCGTGTCAATATATATATCTATTTGGATTCTATTCCTTTTACAGCCAAATTGGTTCCCAGCTTTTAATTTTTATATTCTTTGTATCACTTTACTTCTTTTTGTTGGTTTATTAGATGATCGCTTTGACTTACCTGTAACGCCACGTATATTCCTTCAAGCAATTGTCGCTATTATTATGATGTATAGTGGGTTGCATCTCGCTACATTGGGGAATGTTTTCTTTGGTTACGAAGTCAGGCTAGGAGTGATTGGATATTTCATCACAATTTTTGCAGTAATGTGTGCAATTAATGCTTTTAACATGGTTGATGGCATTGATGGCCTACTCGGCGCTTTATCGTGTGTAAGTTTTGCATCGTTAGGCATAATTTTTTATTTACATGGACAAAATCAGCTTTCTCAGTGGTGCATTTGTTTAATGATAGCCTGCTTACCTTATATTCTCCTAAATCTTGGAATTCCCTGGGGGCGAAAATTTAAAGTGTTCATGGGTGATGCCGGTAGCACATTGATTGGTTTTACAATGATTTGGCTCTTAGTTCTTGCAACTCAAGGTGATAATCCAGCAATTCATCCGGTGACAGCATTGTGGCTTATTGCGGTGCCATTAATGGATATGGTCAGAGTGATGATTTCAAGAATTCGTCGAGGAGACAGTCCGTTTAAACCCGATCGCGAGCATCTACATCATATTTTACTGAAATATGGTTTTAAACATTCGACTGCACTTTTTATCGTTTTAATTATTTCGGTGCTTTTTTCTGGGCTAGGTATAGTTGCAAACGAAGCTAACTTGCCCCAGTTTATTACATTAATACTTTTTATCGCTTCATTCTTTATATTTGTTAGGTTTATAAATTCTCTAGCAAATAAGTCAAGGAAGAAGTTGAATATAGACTGAAATATAAGTCACAATATTCTATTTATTTCGTGAGTAATCATTGAAATTAAAAGTCATGTAGGAAATGAAATCCCGAATTATATATTCGTTGGATCTGGTTTCAGAATATATAGAGAGATAATTAAGGTGAAAATTTTAGTTACTGGTGGTGCCGGTTTTATTGGTTCGGCAGTTATTCGCCATATTATTAATAATACGAAGGATAGTGTTATCAATGTTGATAAACTAACCTATGCTGGGAACCTGGAATCACTGGCTACCGTTTCTGATAATGCCCGATATACATTTGTGCAAGCCGATATCTGTGATAAAGGTTCCCTTGATGAAATTTTCAGAACACTGCAACCCGACGCTGTGATGCATCTTGCTGCGGAAAGTCATGTAGACCGTTCTATTACCGGCCCTGCCGAATTCATTACCACGAATATCGTAGGTACCTATACCCTCCTTGAGGTCGCTAGGGCTTATTGGTCAACGCAAGAAGATATACGCAAAAAAAACTTCCGATTCCACCATATATCTACTGATGAAGTCTATGGCGATTTACCTCATCCAGATGAGTGGGAAAGTAACGAAGCGATGCCTCTTTTTACCGAAAATACTCCCTACGCTCCGAGTAGCCCTTATTCCGCCTCAAAAGCATCCAGTGACCATCTGGTTCGAGCCTGGCAACGTACTTACGGTCTGCCTTGTATCGTAACAAATTGTTCAAATAATTATGGCCCATACCATTTTCCCGAAAAACTGATCCCGCTAGTGATCCTGAATGCACTTGAAGGTAAAGAGCTACCGGTATATGGCAAAGGAGATCAGATTCGGGATTGGCTTTATGTGGAAGACCATGCACGTGCACTTTATAAAGTTGTTACAGAAGGAATAATCGGTGAGACCTATAATATAGGTGGTCATAATGAGAAAAAAAATATCGATGTTGTGCTAACAATTTGCGATCTTTTGGACGAAATCGTACCTAAAGAAAAATCTTATCGTGAACAGATAGCTTACGTTGTAGATAGACCGGGACATGATCGCCGCTATGCTATAAATGCAGATAAAATCAGTAAAGAACTGAATTGGGCTCCGACGGAAACTTTTGACTCTGGAATTAGAAAATGTATAAGATGGTATCTTGCTAACCAAAATTGGTGCAAAAGAGTGCAGGATGGTAGCTACGAACGTGATCGCTTAGGATTGGAATAATAAATATGAAAGGTATCATTTTAGCGGGTGGGTCTGGTACTCGTTTATATCCTATCACCATGGGTATTTCAAAACAGTTATTGCCTATCTATGATAAACCGATGATATATTATCCACTCTCGGTATTAATGCTAGCAGGTATACGAGAAATTCTTATTATTACTACTGAAGAGGACCAAAATGGTTTTCAACGACTGCTGGGGGATGGCAGTGCATTTGGTCTTTCTTTAAGTTATGAGGTTCAGCCAAATCCTGATGGGCTAGCTCAAGCATTTATTATCGGAGAAACGTTCATCGGTCAAGATTCCGTATGCTTGGTTTTGGGTGATAACATTTTCTTCGGACAAGGCTTTAGTCCAAAATTAAAATCTGTTGCTCAGCGAAATCAAGGCGCTACCGTGTTTGGATATCAGGTAATGGATCCAGAACGTTTTGGTGTAGTTGAATTTGATGAAAAAAATAAAGTAATATCTATTGAAGAAAAACCGATCCATCCAAAATCAAATTGGGCAGTAACGGGTCTATATTTTTATGATAACTCAGTTATTGAGATTGCCAAAGGAATTAAACCATCGTCGCGTGGTGAATTAGAAATAACATCGATCAATAATGAATATCTAAAAAGGGATTTGTTGAATGTAGAGTTGTTAGGCCGCGGATTTGCATGGCTTGACACAGGTACACACGACAGTTTGATTGAAGCCGGTAGTTTTGTGGAAACAGTACAAAAAAGACAGGGGCTAATGGTTGCATGCCCCGAAGAGATTGCATGGCGCAATAAATGGTTAAGTGATGATGATCTTTACCAAAGAGGGATGATGTTAAAGAAAAATCATTATGGCCAGTATCTTATTAAATTGGTGAGTAATAAATCATGAAGCTAGAATTAATCCCACTGCAAATTCATGGCGATGAACGTGGTTCCCTTGTTTCCCTGGAGACTGAAAAGAATATACCTTTTGAAATAAAGAGGGTTTATTACCTTTTTGATACTCTGGAAGGCGTAAGCCGCGGTTTTCATGCCCATAAAGAGCTTAAGCAGGTCGCCATTGCAGTAAGAGGATCATGCAGATTTATTCTTAATGATGGTCATGAACGTGTTGAGATTCTTTTAGATAATCCGGCACAGGGGCTCTTAATTGAATCTTTTATATGGCGAGAAATGGTCGAATTCTCTCCTGATTGTGTCCTGATGGTGTTAGCTAATAAAAAGTATGATGAGTCTGATTACGTCAGGGATTATAATCAATTTAAAATCATGGCTAAAAAATGTTTATTCATAAATTGAGCGATGTACAAACCAAAAACATTGGTATAGGCACTAAAATTTGGCAGTTTGTTGTTGTGTTCCAAGGTGCGAAAATAGGGGAGGACTGTAATATCTGCGCCAATACTCTAATAGAAAATGATGTTGTACTTGGAAACAATGTAACTGTTAAATCTGGTGTTTATATTTGGGATGGTGTAATTATAGAGGATAATGTTTTCATCGGTCCTTGTGCAGTATTCACCAATGATAAATTCCCTCGCTCTAAAGTCTATAATTCGCTAACTCAAAAAATTACAATAAAAAAGAATGCTTCTATTGGTGCTAATGCAACAATTTTACCGGGCATTACGATTGGCGAGAATAGTATGGTAGGTGCTGGAGCAGTAGTGACCAAAGACGTACCCGCAAATGTTGTTGTTGCCGGCAATCCAGCAAAAATAATTAAATTATTGGAGTGAATATGATTGAGTTTCTTAATTTAAAAAAAATAAATGCACGTTATAAAAGTGAATTTTTAAAAGCAGTTGAGCGTGTTATTGATTCTGGCTGGTATATTTCAGGAGCAGAGCTTGCAAATTTCGAATCAAAATTTGCAAGCTACTGTGGCGTAAAATATTGCGTAGGTGTTGCTAATGGACTTGATGCTCTTACTTTAGTATTGAAAGCCTGGAAGATTATGGGTTTAATCAAGGAGGGCGACGAGGTAATCGTCCCTGCCAATACCTATATAGCCTCAGTTCTGGCCATTTCCGAAACAGGCTTGAAACCTGTGTTAGTAGAACCTGATGAAAAAACCTTTAATATCACCTTGGAAAGCATAAAAGAAAACTACACAGAGAGAACGAAAGTTATATTGCCCGTCCACCTTTATGGGAAAATTTCGCCGATGGAAGACATTATGTCTTTTGCATCTGAGAATAACTTACTTGTATTAGAGGATTCTGCTCAATCCCACGGTGCGTCAATTGGCGGCAAGAAAGCTGGAAGCTGGGGTGATGCATCGGGTTTCAGCTTCTACCCTGGTAAGAACTTGGGTGCTTTAGGAGATGCTGGCGCTATTACTACCAATAATTCTGAGCTTGCTGAAATACTACGATCACTAAGAAATTATGGTTCGAAAGAAAAATATAAAAATGAATATATTGGTGTCAATAGTCGATTAGATGAGATACAGGCAGCTTTCCTAAGTGTAAAACTAAAATATTTAGATGATGATACAAATGCTCGTAGGAAGATTGCTAATGAGTATCTTTCAAGGATAAAGAATGCAGGTATCGAACTCCCTGAAATTGAAAGTCAAGAGCTACATGTTTGGCACCTTTTCGTTATCCGCTGTAATGATAGATCATCCTTGCAGAAGTATCTTAGTGATAATGAGATTCAAACATTAATTCATTATCCTACTCCTCCACATAAGCAAGAAGCTTACAAATATCTTAATAATTTACATTTACCGGTCACTGAAAGAATTCATAAAGAAGTTATATCTATCCCTCTTGACCCAACCATGACTATTGAACAAATTGATCAAGTTATTGCAATAATTAATGGATGGAAAAATTGAATTTTGCAAAGGTTACTATTCTCAGTGGAATTCTTACTTGTTTCAGGCTTATCTGCGGTCTATTAATTTCTAAGGTTGTGGCCATTTATACTGGTCCTGCAGGGATTGCTAATCTGGGGCAGTTGCAGAATTTTGTAACTTTTATCAATGGATTTATTTCATCTCAAGTATCACAAGGTGTAACCCGTTACTCCTCTGAGCATAAAGGTGATTATAATGATGCCAAATGGTATTGGAGAGCCGCAGTTAAACTTTCCTTTATCGCGTGTTGTTTTATTATAATTTTAGGTTTGCTTTTTTCTCATAAACTAGCAGATTACCTATTTCATCAACGTGATTACTATTGGTTGATCATTGTTGCACTGTCTGTTTTGCCACTTAATATTGTCAATAGTATATTCCTAGGTGTTTTAAACGGTCTGGGTGAATATAATAAATTTTTTATTGCTAATATATTGGCTATAGCATCATCAGTAATATCAATGACAGGCTTGGTCTATTTTTTTGGACTGAAAGGTGCATTGGTTTCTGCGGCATTAAATAATGCAATAGCGGGAATCTGGTTAATTGCGATCATTCTAAAACGCCCTTGGTTTAAATGGCGATATTGGGTTGGGCATGCACCGAAGCACCATCTCAAAGAAATGCGGAATTACTTTTATATGGGGATAATTGGCGCATTGACTGGGCCAATTTCACTTATAGTAGTAAGGAGCATTTTAACAAAAGACTTTTCTATTAATGATGCTGGATATTGGCAAGCGGTATCTAAGATCTCTGAGGCCTACCTGGCCATACTGACAACTGCCTTGACGGTATATTATTTCCCAAAAACTGCGGCAGCAAAGACTGTTGATGAACATCTTAGTATTTTAAAAACGGGTTCTATTGTTGTAGTTCCATTAGCATTAATGATGGCAATGGCAATATTTATACTAAAAGATTTCATTATTAATATCCTCTTCACAAAAGATTTTCATGAGGCAAGAAACCTATTCTTTTATCAGAATATGGGCGATTTTGTCAGAATATGTAGTTGGCTATTTGCTACAATCCTTTTAGCAAAAGGTTATTTTAAACTCAACGCCATTTTGGAGATTTCCTTCTCGATTACTTATCCATTGCTTGTGAAATTACTGACAACATATTTTGGATTGGAAGGGGTCAGCCTAGCTTACTTTATCACATACTCATTTTATCTTGTCGCAGTAATATTAATCTATTGTTGGCATTTAAATAAAAGGGTTGCAGTCTAAAATGACTAATATATATAGTAATTTGACTGTCATTGTGCCGGTTTTTAATGAAGGGAAAAACGTTCTTACTTTGTTGAAAATTCTGAGTGAGCAAACTATATGTGGGTTCGAAGTTATTTTTATTGATGATGGTTCTTCTGATAATACGATAGATATTATAGAGGAATATGTACACGAAGGTCAGAAAAATAAATTTACTCTCAGATTAATTAAACAGAGTAATATGGGGGCAGCTAAAGCACGTGAGAATGCCATACGGTTCGCCGCTACAAAGTATGTAGCATTAGTTGATTGTGATGACTTTCTTTCTAGTGATTCCTTAGAAAATGCAATGTCAAATATATTACTTGATAAAGTGAATATATCGCTCTTTAAGTTACATTATGCTAAGGAAGTGAATGACATTTCTAGCAGTACCTTTGAATACTTTACCAATAGAAAGATCATCGATGGTTATGATGCTTTTTCTAACTGTATATCAAACTGGGGTATTCATGCTTTTGGTATCTATGAAAGACAACTTTTTGTCAATGCCTACGATATCTATAATAGATTGAACAAAGGGTCTATAAATTACTTAAACAATGATGAGGTTGTTTCACGTATTTGTTTTTCATCTTCAAAACGTATAGGTCTTTCTGAGGGGGATTATTTCTTCATTAATAACGCAGAATCTACAACACGTAGAATAAATGTCAATTATTATAAAGTTATCTATAATGCATTTTTTTTACTGGTGTACATCCAAGAACAATATGCTAAAGATAGACATGCTGTCCTTATTAATGAAGCCTATAAGTTAATAGTGAGTACAATATGGAGTGTTACAGTACGTTATAAAAAATGGTATAAAAAACTAAGCGATAGTGAAAGAAAACTATGGCGGGATTTAATCAAAAAATCTGCGATAGATGTCTCCCGCAACATTAAGTACGATAGAAAATCGTTGCCAATAAAATCGAAAGTACAATTATTCATAATTAGACATTTCATATGACAACATATAACCCTCTTATTAGTATTTTAATTGCTTCTTATAATGCTTCAGATTATATAGAAGAGACATTAAATAGTTGTATAAATCAAACATACAAGAATATCGAAATAATCGTGGCCGATGATTTCTCTACAGACGATACTTTAGAAAAAATCAAACAGTGGCATTTCAACCTTGTATTGAGCCGACCAGACATTAGATGTGTTATTTTAGCAAGCGTAGTCAATAACGGTATAACAGTTAATTTTAATAACGCTTTGCAAGAGTCTACTGGTGAATGGATTAAATGCTTAGGGTCTGATGATATTCTTTTACCTAACGCCCTAGACGAGTTTATCAATGGTTTAACAAAAACGTCTGAACCTTTAAAGATAGGCGCAGTATTTACTTCATTTGAAACTTTTGGCGAGGACATTGTTAAACCAGATAAATATCCATTAGCATGGACAAAAATGGTCATTAATAAAGAATCGGGCAAAATAAAAAAGTGCTTGGCGATGCTTCATTTTAATAATGTAGCTCCAGGTGCTTTTATTAATAGAAAATTCATTGATAAATTTGATACGAACTATAAGATGCTCGAAGATCTTCCTCTTTGGTTGAAGATAATCGAACTTAATATTGGGACACTATTTCTTGATTTTGTTTCAGTAAAATATAGAATACACGCTGGTCAAATTACATCCAGTAGTAATAAAAAAATTAACAATGTTTTGTTGAATGATTTACGAAGAGTTAATGCGTACAGACGTTCAAATAAATATATCTTTGCTGTTGTTCATCATGGATTTAATATTTATTGCTCATCTAAAAGAAGTGTGATTTACAAATATCTTAAAGTTATAAATCCTTTTAATGTAGTTATTCATCTATATGAGATACTGAAGAAATAATATGTTCATATTGATAATTTGTACTCCTTTATTGTTTTTGTCATTAGTGTGGCACCGGTTTAATACGTCTTCACATTCTATTTTAAGGGGGGTTTTCTGGTTGTCGTTCACTACCTATTTCACCTCTTTCTATATGAATGGTGTGGATTGGAGTATTTATTATTTAAAATTCTTGGGTGACGATAATCCTTACTTATCATTCGAAGTTGGTTTTGTTTTATTTTTTAAAACGCTTTTATTTCTAACATTAGGGAATTTTGGTGCAGCTATATTAATTTTCTACTTTATTGCCTTTGGTTTTCTTATATCAGTTTTAAAAAATAAAGTTAATGAGCCCTTGTTTTATACGTGTCTTTTTTTGATATTTGGTTATACTTTAATATTAGAACAATTACGTCAGTTCATAGCATGTATTATTGTTTTATTTGCGGTTTTGAAGTATCAAAAAGGAAGTTCTTTAAAGATAGTTTTTTCATGGATAGTTGTAGCATCTTTTTTTCATATTTCTGCATTAATTTTCATACCGACATTATTACTTGTCGCTATACGCAGTGTTACATTGTTTACATTCTCTATTATTTTCACCGTACTTGCTTTTGTAATGGTTATTTTTGTTGGGTATACGATAATTGATATTTTAGCTCAATATAGTTTTGCATTTAAGAAAATATCATTTTACTTGCAACAAGCACCTTTGCAATTAACTTTCGGGTGGTTAAATATATTAGATTTCATATATATATTATTTTATTGCGTTTACAGACGAGTTATAGATCGTAATTCTGATATGGGTTTCTTTGCGCGGGTTATATTCGTAGGTACAACTATACATATGTTTAGTGGTGCCGTCACTTTTCTTGCTCGAGTAGGTTTTTTTTATTACTTTATTGCCATATACCTTTTCGCACTTTCTCCTTATTTACGAGGAAAAAGACTGCTTGCAATTAAGTCATACACGACATTGATGATTTCAATTTTCTTTAGCATAGTCTTGTTCTTTAATTTTTCATCCTATTTTAGGAATGCTGCTTCTCCCGTTGAGTTCGAGAATTTAAATTTTTATTTTTTAAATACCTTTGATGATGATTTTTCTAAAGCTTTAGCGATGGAAAAATATCTGGACGCTATGAAAAATTCTTCTGAAGAAAATGAGTAATGGTACTATTTTTTTTCGAAGTTATTTGTTTATGAGTATATTTAATGAAGATTGTCAAAGTAATTACAGGCTTGGGCTTGGGCGGAGCTGAAACTCAATTGTGTTTACTCTCTGAGCGCATGTGTGAGAAGGGAAATGATATTACAATCATATCATTAGTCGGTGAAAGTGTCATTTCTCCGATTAATAGAGATATTCGTTTGGTCGAGCTAAGAATGCAGAAAAGCATCTTTGGTTTTATTCGTAGTCTTATTAAGTTAGTGTCTTTGTTCTATGAAATGAAGCCCGATATTATTCATGCCCATATGTTTCACGCAAATATAATGGCTAGATTGGCTTCTTTTCTTACCCTTAATTGTTCGCGTTTGATCTGTACTGCGCACAGTAAAAATGAAGGGGGGAGAATACGGATGTTTGTCTATCGACTTACTGATTTCATGTGTTCTAAAACGACGAATGTAAGCAAGGAAGCCCTAGATAATTTCATTGCACTTAAAGCTTTTAAGGCTTCTAAATCGGAAGTTGTTTATAATGGTTTGGATTTTAATCGATTTATTTTCTCAAATGATAGTAGAAATAAAATTAGGAATGAGTTTTCCATCCCTGGTGACACAAAGCTCATCCTATGTGTAGGCAGGCTAACTGAAGCTAAAGATTACCCAAACTTATTAAATGCGATTAAATGCTTATCGGATACCAACGTTATACTCTTAATTGTTGGCGGAGGTGAACTAAGAGCAGAACTCGAAAGATTAGTTTTAGATCTAGGTTTATCTCATCAGGTTATCTTTGCTGGCATCCGAAATGATGTAAAAGATTTTTACTCTGCATCCGACTTAGTTGTTCTTTCCTCGAGATGGGAAGGTTTTGGGCTGGTTTTAGCGGAGGCTATGGGTGCAAAATCTCCAGTTGTTTCTACGAATTCTGGCGGTGTTTCTGAGGTTATTGGGTGTAAGGATTTTTTAGTTCCTATTAATGATTATCAAGCGCTTGCGACTAAGATTAGCAGTGTCCTCTCTCTTTCAGAGTCTGAAAAAGAAAACATTGTTGAAAGGAATCGAAAGCATGTTATTGATAATTTTTCCATTGATCAAGTCGTAGATAAGTGGTTGGATATTTATAAAGCAAAGGTGAGAGATTAATGAGAATTCTGCTAGTTGGAAATCTATCAAGTACTATAATTCTTTTTCGTAAGCGATTAATTGAGAAGTTAGTAATTGAAGGGTGGGAAGTTTATACACTCACGATGGATGATAACGTAGAAAATAACGAAATAATCAGAGGGTTTGGTGCGATTCCGTCTACTTATCGTTTTTCGAGATCGGGCATCAATCCTGTTTCAGATATTTTTAATACACTGATGCTGTCAAAAAAAATTAAGTTAATCAATCCTGATGTAGTGTTCGGTTTTTTCCCTAAGCCAGTGATTTTTGGCTCTTTAGCTGCAAAACTAGCAGGAGTTAAAAAAATTTACGTTTTGCTTGAAGGATTAGGATATTGTTTCACTGAATCTAATCATACCGAGTCTTTCAAAAAGAAACTCGTTAAGTTTTCACAAGTTTTTCTCTATAAATTGGCCCTGCCTTTAGCAAATAAGGTGATGTTCCTTAATAAAGATGATTATCAAGACCTACTTGTCAAAAATAAAATAAAAGTAAAGTCTCATGAAGTCGTTGGCGGAATTGGAGTTAATTTATCAGATTACGGCTTTCACCCTGCTAGTTTGGGAACGCTTCATTTCACAATGGTATGCCGACTTCTCGTTGAGAAAGGTGTTAGAGAATTCGTTCAGGCTGCGCAAGCTGTAAAACAAACTTACCCAGAAGTTAGATTTACCATTGCAGGGGCGTTTGATGATAATCCTGGTGGTATCCCTATTGAAGAGTATCAAAAATGGGTTAAAGAAGGTTATGTCGAATTTTTAGGACAAATAAACGATATTAAATCACACCTCATTAGCTGCAGTATATTTGTACTTCCTTCCTATAGAGAGGGGGTTCCTCGCAGTACTCAGGAAGCTATGGCTATAGGTAGAGCTATTATCACAACTGATGTTCCTGGTTGTAGAGAAACCATAGCAGATGGAATAAATGGTTTTATGATCCCGCCATGTAATGTAAAAGAACTCATTTTGAGTATGATAAAGTTCATTGAGAATCCGGAACTTATCGACAAGATGGGGCATGCAAGTCGTAATATAGCTGAAAAGTCATTTGATGAAGAAATCGCTTGCGAGAAGCTCATAAACATACTGAAGTGATGCATGGATAATTTTAATTTTTTTCATTCACTGATATTTATTGAAGAATTGAGGGAATATTATGGCGGTGTTTATAACAGGCGGGGCGGGTTATATAGGGTCCCATACTGTCTTAAAGTTTCTGGAGGCAGGAACCGAGATAATTGTCTTAGATAATCTTTGTAATTCAAATAAAGAGTCCTTGCTTCGAGTTGAAAATATTACTGGAAAGAGTGTAAGGTTCTATGAGGGTGATGTTAGAGATTTGAATTTGTTAAATTCTATTTTCTCTGAAAATAAAATTTCTGATGTGATTCATTTCGCTGGATTGAAATCAATTGGCGAATCAGTTCAATACCCACTTGAATACTATGATAATAATATAGTGGGTGGTTTGAATTTATTAAGTCAGATGTACAAGCATAAGATTTTTAATTTAGTATTTAGCTCTTCTGCGACCGTATATGGTCAGCCTGAATCTATTCCTCTCACGGAAAAATGTGCTGTCGGTGGGGCCACGAATGCCTATGGTTCGTCGAAGTTGATGTTTGAAAATATTCTAAAGGATTTTTCGAACGCTAATCCTGATTTTAGAATTACAGTGTTACGCTATTTCAATCCTGTCGGCGCCCATCCTTCAGGATTAATTGGTGAGGATCCTAATGGTATACCAAATAACTTAGTTCCTTATATTGCTCAAGTTGCTATTGGCAAGCTGGATTGCTTATCTATTTATGGTAATGATTATCCAACAATTGATGGTACTGGTGTAAGAGACTTTATCCATGTTATGGATTTGGCTAACGGGCATCTGGCTGCTATACAGCACATGAACACTGGATCTTCATATAAAATATTTAACCTCGGTACCGGTAAGGGATATTCGGTATTAGAACTTATAGATGCTTTCGAGCGTGCTAATAATACTAAAGTCAAATATCGTTTTGCGCCTCGGCGCCCTGGTGATATTGCTGAATGCTGGTCTGATCCTGGCCGTGCAAAAGTTGAACTAAATTGGACAGCAAATTATTCAATTGATGAAATGATGCGGCATACTTGGAATTGGCAACTTTGTAATCCTAACGGGTATTCTAAGTAATCACCGCTTTTGCCTATTAGAATCATTGCCAATCTTGCTTACCAAAAGCTACACATCTTATGTATACCTGAGTTAACATCAGAGTTACATTTTTAGTACGGCAGTGAAGTCGTAGTAACCTTCTAAAAGATAGGAGTTTGTAATGTCCAAACAACAGATCGGCGTTGTCGGTATGGCGGTAATGGGCCGTAACCTGGCGCTTAACATCGAAAGCCGTGGTTATTCCGTTTCTATTTTTAACCGTTCAGGCGATAAGACTGATGAAGTCATCGCCGAAAATCCGGGTAAAAATCTTGTTCCGCACTACAGCGTTGAAGAGTTTGTTGACTCGCTGGAAAAACCACGCCGTATCCTGCTGATGGTGAAAGCAGGCGAAGCAACAGACAAAACCATCGCATCATTGACTCCGCACCTGGATAAAGGTGACATCCTCATCGATGGTGGCAACACCTACTATAAAGACACCATTCGCCGTAACCGCGAACTGTCTGAGCAAGGTTTTAACTTCATCGGTACCGGCGTTTCCGGCGGTGAAGAGGGCGCATTGAAAGGTCCATCAATCATGCCTGGTGGTCAGAAAGAAGCTTACGCACTGGTTGCTCCAATCCTCGAGCAAATCGCAGCGCGCGCTGAAGATGGCGAAGCCTGTGTGGCTTACATCGGCGCTGATGGTGCAGGTCACTACGTTAAGATGGTTCACAACGGTATCGAATACGGTGACATGCAACTCATTGCCGAAGCTTATTCCCTGTTGAAACAGTCTCTGGGTCTGAGCAATGAAGAGCTGGCTAGCACTTTCGTTGACTGGAACAAGGGCGAGCTGAACAGCTACCTGATCGACATCACCAAAGATATCTTCACTAAGAAAGACGAAGAAGGTAAATATCTCGTTGATGTGATTCTGGATGAAGCAGCCAACAAAGGCACCGGCAAATGGACCAGCCAGAGCTCTTTGGATCTCGGCGAACCCCTGACTCTGATCACCGAGTCTGTCTTTGCCCGTTACCTCTCCTCGTTGAAAGACCAGCGCGTTGCGGCTTCTAAAGTTCTGACTGGCCCAACGGTTAAGCCTTTCACCGGCGACAAAGCGGAATTCATCGAGAAAATCCGCCGTGCATTATATCTGGGTAAGATCGTCTCTTATGCTCAGGGTTTCTCACAGCTGAAAGCGGCATCAGAAGAGAACAACTGGGATCTGCATTACGGCGAAATCGCTAAGATTTTCCGCGCCGGTTGTATTATTCGCGCTCAGTTCTTGCAGAAAATCACCGATGCCTACGCTGAGAACGCGTCTATCGCTAACCTGTTGCTGGCACCATACTTCAAAAACATTGCTGATGAGTACCAGCAAGCGCTGCGTGATGTGGTCTCATACGCCGTTCAGAACGGTATCCCGACCCCTACATTCTCTGCTGCGATCAACTACTACGACAGCTACCGTTCTGCGGTACTGCCAGCCAACCTGATCCAGGCACAACGTGACTACTTCGGTGCACATACCTACAAACGCACTGACAAAGATGGCGTATTCCACACCGAATGGTTGGATTAAGTGATGCCTTGTGAGTTTTGATTAATATAAAAACGACCCGATAAATGGGTCGTTTTTATTTGCTTCTGATATATGCCCCTCTGCATAACCTATCACCTATACATGAGCATTGAACGCAAAAAGATCTGTTCAATTTCAGTGCAATCTGATCTGAATGCCTGACTTTCAGCTAGGTATTTCTTAAAACACCAGCTTATAATTATGTTATGCATATAATTGATTATATATTTTTTCTTTTAGGGTGAACATGAATCAAGATAACAACGGCGTAACGAGAAATCGCAGCAGTCATGAAGCAGATAGTATTGATTTGATTGAGATTTTTATGCAACTTTGGCGCGGTAAAATAACAATTGTTATTTTTGCGATTTTAGCTATTGCCGTTGCAACAGTTTATTTAACTGTCTCTAAAGAGAAATGGACCTCTGAAGCAATAGTTACTTACCCAGACTCTGGTCAGGTCGCGAATTATACCAATGCAATGGGTGTTCTTTATAGCCAAAGTCCTGCAATTGCTGATGTGCAGCAGCGTTTTTTTGGACGCTTTAACTCTGCAATTTCAGCTCTCTCTGATCAGCTAAAAAATCAGGCTTCACCAGAGAGTCTTACTATTGCCCCGGCGGTTAAAGATCAGTCAGTACCTCTTAAAATCAGTTATACAGCTTCTAGTGCCGGTGCCGCACAGAAAACACTCACAACCTATATCCAGCAGATTAACAAACGCGTTGTCAATGAACTCGATGATGATTTACAAAGTAGCATCAATTCGAAGATTGGTGACCTGAAAGAAGATTTAGCAACCAAAGAAAAGGTTGCTCAGGAGAAGAAAGACAGGCGGCTTGCCATCCTTAACCAGGCTCTGATTGTAGCTGAGCAGTCCAACACTAAAAATACGATCGTACAACAAGCTGAAACACTGTCCGAAGATACCCTGTTTGCGTTAGGCAGCGATGCACTTTCTTCGATCATCAAGAATGAAGCAACGCGCCCGCTGCCGTTGGATGAGGCATACTTCGATGCCCGTCAGTCACTGTTGGCTATAAGTGCATTAAAATCTAAGCCTGACTCCACGTATTCTTTCCGCTACGTGATGAAGCCAAATCTGCCTATCCGCCGTGATAGTCCGAAGAAAGGTTTGACACTCATACTGGGGGCCTTAGTCGGCATTATTTTAGGTGCAGGTATTGTGTTAGGCCGCAACGCACTGAAAAATATCTCTCGCTGATCCTAAGTGATTAAGTATAAAAAAGGCCGGTTTATTTAATAAACCGGCCTTTTTGCTTTCTGAAATGTAGTGGCGTTACTTCTTATGTCGTTGACGCAGATTCTCAATCACGGTACTGAAGTTCAGGTCCTGGTCCTGCAGTAATACCAGCAGGTGATACATTAAATCAGAAGCCTCATTGGTCAGCTCGAAACGGTCGTTGACCGTGGCGGCCAGCGCGGTTTCTACGCCTTCTTCACCGACTTTCTGCGCAATACGCTTGGTACCGCTGGCGTAAAGTTTTGCGGTGTAGGAGCTTTCCGGATCGGCATTTTTACGTGACGCCAGCAACTCTTCCAGCTGGAACAGGAATCCCCAGTCGGTAGCGGCAGGGTGGAAGCAGCTGTTATTACCTTTGTGGCAGGTTGGGCCAATCGGGTTGACCAGCGCTAGCAGGGTGTCGTTATCGCAATCCGGATAGAAACTGACCAGATTGAGGAAATGGCCCGAGCTTTCACCTTTGGTCCACAAACGTTGTTTGGTACGTGAATAGAAAGTCACTTTCCCGGATGATTGCGTTACACCCAGCGCTTCCTTATTCATATAACCCATCATCAACACTTCGCCAGACACTGCATGTTGCACGACAACGGGCATCAGATTATCAACTTTTTCCCAATCCAGCTGATTAATCTGCTGCTCGGTCAGTCGGCTGTTATTCAAAATTTCATTACTCACAAGCGGATCTCCACGCCATTTTCGGCCAGGAAGCTTTTCAGCTCGCCGATATTAATAATTTGTTTGTGGAACACGGATGCCGCCAGAGCACCGTCGACATTCGCCTGCTGAAATGCGTCCAGGAAATGCTGAGGCGTTCCTGCACCGCCGGAGGCAATCAATGGCACACGGCACACCTCGCGCATCAGTTGCAGCTGCTGCAAATCATAGCCCTTACGCACGCCGTCCTGATTCATCATATTCAGCACAATTTCACCGGCGCCGCGCTCCTGAACTTCCTTCACCCAATCCAGCGTCTGCCAGGTGGTCACTTTTGTACGCGCTTCATCGCCCGTAAACTGGTGAACCTGATAAGTGCCAGACTCTGCATCATGCCATGTGTCGATACCGACCACGATGCACTGTACACCAAAGCGATCAGCCAGGCGGCTTATCAGCGTCGGGTCAGCCAGTGCAGGGGAGTTGATGGAGATCTTATCGGCGCCAAATTGCAGGATCTGCGCAGCATCTTCCGCGCTCTTGATACCACCCGCCACACAGAAAGGAATGTCGATCACTTCTGCCACACGCGACACCCAGCTTTTATCTACCACGCGCCCGTCAGACGAGGCGGTAATATCATAAAACACCAGTTCATCTGCGCCTTCTTCCGCATAACGTTTTGCCAGCGGGACAATGTCGCCGATGATCTCATGATTGCGGAACTGCACGCCTTTCACGACCTGGCCGTTTTTAACGTCCAGACAGGGAATTATCCGTTTTGCCAGCATGAAATTGCCTCCGTCACGCTAAAATTACCATCGAGCAGTGCGCGTCCGACAATCACGCCTTCTACGCCGCTGTCACGCAGATGGGCTATGTCATCTAGTGAACCGATACCGCCGGAAGCCTGAAAAGCGATCTGCGGATAACGCGCAGTGACTTCGCGGTAAAGTTCGACGTTCGATCCCGCCAGCGTGCCGTCGCGGGAAATATCGGTACACAGCACATGTTTCAGGCCGAAGGGTAAATACTGTTCGACGACTTGCTCCAGCGTCGCGTTGGAGTTCTCCTGCCAGCCGCTGATGGCGACATTTTTGGTACCGTTGGCATCAATGCGCACATCGAGTGCCAGTACCAGCGCGTCAGCACCGAAACGGCTGAACCACTTCTGTACAGTGTCAGGATCTTTAACCGCGGTTGAGCCGACGACGACGCGGGTTGCGCCAGCCGATAACAGGGCTTCGACGTCCTGTTCATTGCGGATGCCGCCGCCAACTTGCACGGGGACAGTGACACCCGCCAGCAGTTTTTGCAGCAATGGGATCTGGCGCGCAGCCGGGTCTTTGGCACCGGTCAGATCCACCAGATGGAGGACTTCTGCGCCCTGACGCTGATAATCCTGTAAGCGCGGCAGCGGATCGCTGCCATAGTCGCGCTGCTGGCCGTAGTCACCCTGATGCAAACGCACCACGCTGCCGTCGATCAAATCCAAAGCGGGAATAATCATGGTGCTTACATCTCCAGAAAGTTTTTCAACAGCCGTGCGCCAGCGGCACCGGAACGCTCCGGATGAAACTGCACGCCGAAGAAGTTGTCTTTTGCCACGGCGGCGGTGAACGGCTCGCCGTAAAGCGTTTGAGCAATAGTGTTTTCGCATATCGGCATCGCATATCCGTGGACAAAATAGAAATACGCGTTCTCGTCGATACCTCGGAACAGGTGGCTGTCTGCGTTGGCGATCACCTGGTTCCAGCCCATGTGGGGCAGAGGCAATCCGCGATCCTGCATGCGCAATACGGGTTCATCGATAATGCCGAGCGTTTTAATGCCGCCGTTCTCATCGCTGCCGGAACCCAGCAGCTGCATTCCGAGGCAAATGCCCAGCACCGGCTGGGTACAGGCCTTAATCAGTTCGATAAGTTCGCGCTGCTCGAGCTGTTCCATGGCCGCACGTGCGGTTCCTACGCCTGGTAAAAACAGTTTTTCGGCCCGCAGCACGATCTCAGGGTCCCGGCTCACGTCGGGTTCATAACCCAGACGCTGGACCGCATATTTCACCGAGGAGAGGTTGGCACAGCCGGTATCAAGGATAACGACGTTCATCAGAGCACTCCTTTGGAACTCGGCAGGGTATTGCCGTCCACGCGGATCGCCTGGCGCAGCGTGCGGCCAAAGGCTTTGAACAAGCTCTCAACACGGTGATGGTCGTTCTTGCCTTTGGTACGCAAATGCAGCGTACAACCCATGGCATAGGAGAGAGAACGGAAAAAGTGCTCGACCATCTCGGTGCTTAAATCGCCTACGCGCTGATAGTTGAACTCCGCTTTATATTCGAGGTGTGGACGGCCGGAAATATCCAGAGCGCAGCGCGCCAGACATTCGTCCATCGGCAGCACAAAACCGAAACGGCCAATCCCGCGTTTATCACCCAGCGCCTTGTTCAGGGCTTCACCCAGCGCCAGACCGGTATCTTCCACGGTGTGGTGATCGTCGATATAGAGGTCGCCTTTGACTTCGATGTTCATGCGGAAACCGCCGTGCGTGGCGATCTGATCCAACATATGGTCGAAGAAGCCCACGCCGGTGCGGATTTTGCTTTCACCTTCGCGGTCCAGCCAGACATCTACGTCGATGGAGGTTTCACGGGTTACACGTTTAATGTTTGCGTGGCGGTCACGCTGTGTCAGCTGGGCGGCAATCGCTGGCCAGTTCAACGTGCCGCGCTGGTAACGCAATCCGGCGATGCCCATATTGGCTGCCAACTGAATGTCGGTATCACGGTCGCCAATCACATAGCTGTTCGCGACATCCATCAGACCGCTCTCCAGATAGCCTTTCACCAGTTCGGTTTTTGGCTTACGGCAGGCGCAGTGGTCAGCGGGCAGGTGAGGGCATATCAGGACTTCGTCGAACACTACGCCCTGCGAGGTCAAAATCTGCATCATCAGATTGTGCGGCGGATCGAATGTCTCTTGCGGGAAACTGGCGGTGCCCAGGCCATCCTGATTGGTGATCATCACCAGTTTAAAACCGGCAGTTTGCAACGCCAGCAGCGCGGGGATCACACCCGCCTCAAGTGCCAGTTTATCCAGACGGTCTACCTGAAAGTCTTCAGGTGGCTCGGAAATCAGCGTACCGTCGCGATCGATGAATAAAATCTTTTGTAATAACGGGCTCTGGCTCACATCGGCTCCTTGCTTGAGGCGGTTTCATTATTTGTGTTGGTGGCGGACAGATTTGCACCGGGCAGCGGTTGCAGTGCGGCGATCACCCGTTGACACTCTTCACGTGTGCCGACAGTAATGCGTAAACAGCCGGAAAGCCCCGGTTGTTTGTTCTGGTCACGTAAGATAATGCCCTGATCCCAGAGGGTTTTAAATACCTGGCTTGATGCGGCGAAACGCGCCAGTACGTAGTTGGTCTCGCTGGTGAATACCTGTTCCACACAGCCGCAGCGGGTGAGTTGCTGTTTGAACCAGCTGCGGGTTTCGCTAATCTCGGCGACGCGCGCGCGCATTATGGCCAGGCCTTTATCGCTTAGCGCCTGTGCGGCGATATCAGCCACTGGCGTGGAAAGCGGATAAGGTGCGATCACTTTCATCAACAGGGCGATCAGTTCGCTGTTCGCCAATGTGAAACCACAACGTAAACCGGCCAGCGCAAAGGCTTTAGACAGCGTGCGTAAAATAGCGAGATGTGGATATTCTTTAAGCCAGCCGGTAACCGAGGCCTGCGGGCAGAACTCTATATAGGCTTCGTCGATGGCCACAATGGCGCGGCCGCGGGTCATCTCAAGAACTGCGCGCAACTCTTGCGGGTCAATCAGATTGCCGGTCGGGTTATTCGGGCTGCACACATACACCAGCTTGACGCCTTCCAGCGCGGCTTCAATCGCCGGTAAATCAAGTGACCAGTCCTCTTTGGCCTGAACGGTGCGGCCTTCGACGCCGATGGTTTCAGCGCTGACACTGTACATACCGTAAGTCGGCGGGCAATAAAGGATGGCGTCTTGACCCGGTTCGCAGAAAGCGCGGATCAGCAGCTCAATCCCTTCATCTGCCCCACGGCTGACCAGCACCTGATCTTTTTCCAGCCCGGCGTACGCGGCATAGCGCTCAATCACCAGGGCGGGCTGACACTCCGGGTAACGGTTGAAGGTTTGGGCCGTCAGTTCGAACTGTGGCGCAATCGGATATTCGTTAGCATTCAGCCACACGTCACCGTTGCCACCCAGACGGCGGGCCGACTGATACGGGGTCAGGTCGCGCACGTTCTGACGCGCCAGCGACTGAATGCTCAGATTTTTTTCGTTGCTCATAACCCTTGCTCCTTCAGTGCATTCACGCGTAGTGTCACGGCATTTTTGTGTGCCGTCAGCTGTTCAGCCTGCGCCAGTGTTTCAATCGTCGTCGCCAGACCGAGTAGCCCCTGCGGGGTGAGCTGCTGGACGGTCATCCGTTTTTGGAAATCCGCCAGGCCGAGGCTCGAGCAGGTGGCGGTGTAACCGTAGGTGGGCAGGACGTGATTAGTCCCTGACGCGTAGTCTCCGGCGGATTCCGGTGACCAGTCACCGAGAAACACCGAGCCAGCGCTGGTGATGCTGTCAACCAGCGCTTCAGGCTCACGGGTTTGCAGGATTAAATGCTCAGGGCCGTAGGCGTTGCTGATTTCAATACACTGCGCCAGATCTTTGGCCACAATCAGGCGGCTGCTCTCCAGCGCCTGACGGGCAATGTCTTTACGTGACAGCTGGGCCAACTGGCGTTCTACCGCCTCACCGACGGCGTTCGCCATATCGAGGCTCGGCGTCAGTAAAATCACCTGCGAATCCGGACCGTGCTCAGCCTGCGACAACAAATCAGACGCCACGAAATCTGGCGTTGCGCCACTGTCGGCGATCACCAGCACTTCGGATGGCCCAGCCGGCATATCGATGGCAGCGCCATTAAGGCTTTGACTTACCTGACGCTTCGCTTCCGTCACGTAGGCATTGCCCGGCCCGAAGATTTTCGCTACTTTCGGCACGCTTTCGGTACCAAACGCCAGCGCGGCAATCGCCTGCGCGCCACCCAGTTGATACACCTCGGTCACGCCGCACAGTTTGGCGGCATACAAAATTTCGTCAGCAATGGGCGGGGGTGAGCATAATGTCACGCGCTGACAACCGGCAATGTACGCCGGAGTCGCCAGCATTAGTACGGTAGAAACCAGCGGTGCAGAACCGCCCGGAATATACAGCCCGACCGACTGAATAGGGCGGGTCAGTTGCTGACAACGTACACCCGGTTGAGTTTCAACATCAACTACTGCCAGCTTCTGTGCTACGTGGAAGGTCGTGATGTTACGCACTGCGTGTGCCATTGCCTGTTTTACGTCATCGCCCAAACGCGCGGATGCCGCTTCAATCTGCTGCGCCGTGACGCGGATATCTGCCACGTCAGTCTTATCAAAGGTTGCACAGAACTCGCGCAGGGCGCTGTCACCCTCGGTGCGCACGCGGCGCAGGATCTCAGTAACCGACCCGGTGATGCGGTCAGAGGCCGAGATCGCCGGGCGGGTCAGCAGCTCACGACGTTGCTGCTCGTCGCACTGCTGCCAGTCAATCGGGGTGGAGAACGCGTTTGGTTGCATGACTTTACTCCATCATTTTTTCGATTGGCAGGACCAGAATCGAACTGGCACCCAGCGCTTTCAGTTTTTCCATGGTTTCCCAGAACAGGGTCTCGCTACTGACCATGTGCATGGCGACGCGTTGCTGATCGCCTGCCAGAGGCAGAATGGTAGGGCGCTCAGCGCCCGGCAGCAGGGCAATGATTTCGTCCAGACGCTCACTTGGTGCGTGCAACATAATGTATTTGGACTCACGAGCCTGAATAACACCCTGAATACGGGTCATCAGACGATCAATCAGCAGCTGCTTTTCCTGCGGCATTTCGCCATCGCGCTGAATCAGACAGGCTTTCGAGCGATAAATCACTTCGACTTCACGCAGGCCGTTGGCTTCAAGGGTGGCACCGGTGGATACCAGATCACAAATCGCATCGGCCAGACCGGCGCGGGGAGCCACTTCGACGGAACCGTTAAGCAGGCAAGATTTGAACTCAACGCCTTGTTTATCGAGATATTGTTTGAGGATGTGCGGGTAAGAGGTGGCGATGCGGGCTTTTTGCAGACTTTGCGGACCGGTGTATTCGCAGTCCAGCGGCGTTGCCAGCGACAGGCGGCAACCACCGAAATCGAGGCGGCGAAGCGTGAAATAGCGCGGGTCTTCACCCTGTGCGCGGCGGTTCAGTAACTCTTCTTCCAGCACGTTCTCACCGATAATGCCCAAATCCACCACGCCGTCCATGACCAGACCCGGAATATCGTCATCACGCACACGCAGGATGTCGATAGGCATGTTTTCCGCGAAGGCAATCAGACGTTGCTCCTGCAAATTGATTTTGATCCCACAGCGCGCCAGTAGTTCGCGCGAATCATCACTCAGGCGACCTGACTTCTGCATTGCTATCCGTAAACGTGATTTATCTAACATGATGACCTCGACCTTTCTTATGTTTGTTAGCTGTAATGGCTAAATGTTTGCTTCAAATTTCAGGTAAAAAAAAACCCTCGGAAGAAAATCTTCCGAGGGCTCTCTCTACGTTCTGCGCCACTGGAAGATCTTAACAGTCTCCCAGCACCAATCGCCTGCAAGACTAGTCAGGATGATGGTGATGATGGTGGTTGATCAGAACGTTGTTCATGGGTTTTCTCTGTAATGTCTGAATAAAGAGTCATTTGTCATATTGATGGGCGCGTAACGCAAGGCCTTCATCAAGTCTTGTGCAGATAAAATTAAACTATCCTGTAGCCGCAGTGCAACCTTTTTTATCCGATGATAAATTATTCTTATCCGGAGCAGGGTTTTCATCGTTTATGTGAATAATGTTGCGCCCGGACAAAGTCGCTAACAGTTACGCAGAAAACCTGACGGGTTAAGACGTTCTCTGAACGTCCTCAACGTCCGAATTTGCTAAACTAAAAGCAATTCGACAGTGTTTATGCAGGAACGTATGACGCGCAAAGGATGGAGTTAATGATGAAGAAAGTCGCAATAGTAGGATTGGGCTGGCTGGGAATGCCTCTGGCCATGGCCCTCGCCTCAAGGGGATATCAGGTAGTTGGCAGCAAAACCACGCCGGACGGTGTTGAAGCAGCGCGGATGTGCGGTATCGACTGCTACCCGCTGGTATTTTTGCCGGAAATGCAATGTGACGCTACCGATCTCGATGTGCTGCTCGATGTTGATGCCCTGATCATCACTTTACCGGCTCGGCGCACGGTAGAAGGCAGCGAACTTTACTTCCAGGCGGTACAACAGCTGGTGGACAGCGCGTTGGCGCATAACGTCGGGCGCATCATCTTTACCTCATCGACCTCCGTGTATGGCGAAGGCAGCGGTACGATGCGTGAAGATTCCCCTTTAAATCCCGTCACTCCCAGTGGAAAAGTGCTTGAAGAGCTGGAGAACTGGTTCCACCGTTTACCGAATACGTCGGTCGATGTGCTACGTCTGGCAGGGCTGGTCGGTGCCGATCGCCATCCCGGTCGTTTTATGGCGGGAAAAACCGGTGTGCAGGGCGGTAACTCCGGCGTAAACCTGGTACATCAGGATGACGTCATTGCCGCCATGACGTTGCTGTTGAGTCTGCCGAAGGGAGGGCACACCTATAACCTGTGCGCCCCTGCGCATCCTGAGAAACGGCACTTTTATCCGGCGCTGGCCCGCCAACTTAATTTACCGGAGCCACAGTTTGCAGATGTTGCGACAGGCGATGAAGGGGGCAAAATCATCGACGGCAGCCGTATCTGCAAGGAGCTGGGATTTGAGTATCAGCACCCTGACCCGGAGCGGATGCCCGTCAGTTGATTAATAAAGGCATAATCAATGAATGCCAAACTCATCATGATGTACCGCGTTAACCATGAAGGGTTTGGCAAATTATTTTGTTAGTCATAAATGAAGATTAATAGCAGGCTATTTCAATTAACGGGTCAAATTTTAGAAATCCTTCCTTTTATACAACGCGTTTATCCCTAAACTGATCAACTTCTGTTCTATTTCCCATGACATTTTAATGACGTAATGATTAACGCATTCTGATAATTACGCCAGAATATAAACCCCGGAAAAATCCTCAGACGGTATATAACAGTGCATTTTGGCATCAAACCTACGTCTTATCGTGAGTTTTTAATAAAAATCCTAAAAGACATCTGGTTATTTGCCTTCTTGCAACTTTTATCTCTTTTCTAAGCCCAATCCCTAAAGTTTTGCACATCTGTGCCGATAGTCACATTGCCGCACTCTGCGAGCCATTACATAACTATTGCTTCTGTATCCTCCACCAGGACAGAAGGTTTTTGCATGCCTACATCTTTTGTTACATTCATTGACTTTATGCTTCGTAAAAGCCGCGGTTCCTCACGCTTTGTCTGCTTTTCGCTCTGAATTTATCCCGCGAATTTATCCCAAATCACGCTATATGTGCCTGAAGTATAGACTGAGGGCCCTTTTGGGTGTTTTTGGTTCATTGTGCTTACTAAGTGAAATAATCAGAATTATAATCTTGTTTAAAGCGGTGAATTGCGTGTTACTGGCTGTTAGTTTTGCTTTAAATGGCTGTTGTACAAAATGATCTAAAAACGGGGTAAAAAGAGGTCTGAGGAGGTGATTTTAAGACGTTTTTTTACTTTTGGTCATAATTTGAACGCATTATTCGACTTAATTACGCTTTTCTGACAAAAATATATTTTATTATTGTGACTTGCGTCACACTTTACCCAAAATGCGTTAGTGGCAAGATTGTATGTGCTAATGGTTCGGGGTTACATTTGCCTCGTATTAAGATTAATCCTAATAATGTATGTAAAAGCGTTTCACAGAAAGAGACGCAAGCGATAGCAACGGACCCTGCCTGTACGATTCAATTGATAAATTATTAAATTTAGTTAGCCGTGAAATTGTCACTTTTTATTTAATTTACATCAGGAACTACTTTGTATTGGCGGTGAGTTAAATCCGCGGGATAAACCTGTTTGTCATCGCAGAACATTTCTTTGAAAAAAGAAATGCACAGTTCATCGTCCAATGATCCAATTGTTTTGATAGTAAAAAATATCCCTGTTATGCCGGATTAACTTCCGCGGCGCGGATTATGTCTATCAACCAGCTATGAATTCATGGCTGACGGTATGGGGTAAAGAAGCATGTCTGAATTGCTTAAACACATCTATGACATCAACCTGTCATATTTGCTCTTAGCACAACGGTTAATTAACGACGAAAAAGCCTCGGCGATGTTCCGCCTGGGAATTGATGATGTCATGGCTGACGCATTAGGCCAGCTGACTTTGCCGCAAATGGTGAAGTTGGCTGAAACGAATCAGTTGCTGTGTCAGTTCCGCTTTGACGACAGCAAAACCATTGAGCGTCTGACGCAAGAATCACGCGTAGACGACTTACAGCAGATTCATACGGGTATTCTTTTATCCAGCCATCTGCTGAAGGGTCTTTCTTCCAGGGACAACAGTGCTCCTAAGAAAAGGGCATAACCATGTCTCTGATTAAAGCCCCTGTGCCAAAAGACGCCCCGACCAAACCGGCGGCGAAAAGTATCGTTCAGGAAGCCCGGGATATTCAGCTGGCCATGGAGCTGATCACGTTGGGCGCTCGCTTACAGATGCTGGAAAGCGAGACACAGCTTAGTCGTGGCCGGTTAATTAAACTCTACAAAGAGCTGCGTGGCAGTCCGCCTCCGAAGGGCATGTTGCCTTTTTCGACGGACTGGTTTATGACCTGGGAACAAAATATTCACTCATCGATGTTCTACAACGCTTACTCCTTCCTCATGAAGAGCGGGCACTGTAATGGCGTCGAAGCAGTGATCAAAGCTTACCGTCTGTATCTCGAGCAGTGTCCTGAACAACCCGGCGAAGCCCCCATTCTGGCATTAACCCGCGCCTGGACTCTGGTGCGTTTTGTTGACAGCGGTATGCTGCAACTCAATTCCTGCAACAGCTGCGACGGGTCATTTATTACCCACGCACATCAGCCGCGACACGGTTTTGTATGCAGTCTTTGCCAGCCGCCATCACGAGCGGTAAAAAAACGTAAACTTTCCCCGCAAGTTGCCGATATTACATCTCAAGAGCTGGACGAAAAGGTCAAGCGCGCGGTTTGAGATGATGTGGGCTGCACTATATTTCATATGAAATGATGACCAGGAGTGGCGGCAGTGCCGCTCCTGAGCTCCTCCCTCAGCATTCTGGTTTGTCACTGACGCCACTCTGGCGACAATCTGGCACAAAACAACCACACCTCGCGTTTGACCCGCCTTGCCCTATACCAAAAAAGCCACATGGAATTAAGGAATCATCGTGCTAGTGATAATAGGTTACATCGTGGTCCTGGGCTCAGTCTTTGGCGGCTTCATGATGGTCGGCGGCGAGATGGGCGCGTTATATCAACCGGCAGAACTGGTGATCATCGCCGGTGCGGGTATTGGTGCGTTTCTGGTCGGTAACAACGGCAAAGCCATTAAATCGACGATGCGTGCACTGCCGAAACTGTTTCGGGCTTCCCGTTACAACAAAGCCCTGTATATGGATTTGATGGCGCTGCTTTACCGGCTGCTGGCTAAATCCCGTCAGCAGGGGATGCTCTCGCTGGAAAATGATATCGATAATCCTCAGGAGAGCGATATTTTCGCTAATTATCCGCGGATCCTTGCCGATAAACATTTAGTGGAATTTTTAACAGATTATCTGCGCCTGATGGTCAGCGGCAACATGAATGCCTTTGAAATCGAAGCCCTGATGGACGAAGAGATCGAGACCTACGAGCAGGAGAGCGAAGTGCCCGCCAACAGCCTTGCGCTGGTGGGAGATTCACTGCCCGCTTTCGGTATCGTGGCAGCCGTCATGGGGATCGTGCATACGCTGGCAGCCGCAGACCGGCCAGCCGCAGAGTTGGGCGCCCTGATTGCTCATGCGATGGTCGGGACCTTCCTCGGTATTTTGCTGGCCTACGGTTTTGTCTCTCCGCTGGCATCGGTATTGCGACAGAAATGTGCTGAAAATACCAAGATGATGCAGTGCATTAAAGTGACGCTACTTTCCAGCCTGAACGGCTATGCGCCGCAAATCGCGGTGGAGTTTGGCCGTAAGACGCTCTACACCTCAGAACGTCCGTCCTTCGTTGAGCTGGAAGAACATGTTCGCCAGGTCAAATCGCCTAACAAGCAAACGGAAGAAGAGAAAGTATGAAGCATCAGAGTCATCCCATCGTTGTGGTGCGAAAGAAAAGGGGCAAGCACGGCGGCGGGCATCACGGCGGGTCGTGGAAGATTGCATATGCAGACTTCATGACAGCCATGATGGCGTTTTTCCTGGTGATGTGGCTGATTTCTATCTCCAGTCCGAAAGAGCTGGTGCAAATTGCCGAGTATTTCCGTACCCCGCTGTCGGTGGCGATTACCAATGGTCCGCGCAGCAGTGATGCCACCAGCCCGATCCCCGGCGGTGGCGAGGATCCACTGCAACAAGACGGCGAAGTGCACAAAATGATTCAGTCTCAGGGCGACATGCGTGAAACCGGTGACCTGCGGCGCCTGCAGGAAAAACTGGAAGAGATGCTGATTTCAGACCCGCGGCTGAAGGATTTGCGCCCGCATTTGATGATCAACCTGACCGAAGAAGGGTTGCGAATCCAGATTATTGACAGCCAGAACCGCCCGATGTTTCAGCTCGGCAGCGCGACGGTAGAGCCGTACATGCGCTATATCCTGCGCGCGATTGCGCCGGTTCTGGATGACTTTCCGAACAAGATAAGCCTGGCCGGTCACACCGATGATATGCCGTATGCCATGGGCGAACGCGGTTACAGCAACTGGGAACTATCGGCAGATCGGGCCAACGCCTCGCGCCGTGAAATGATCTCCGGTGGGCTGAGTGAAGGCAAAGTGCTGCGGGTGATGGGTATGGGATCCACCATGCAGTTGAAAAACCATCCTTCAGGGGACGCTATAAACCGCCGCATCAGCATTCTGGTGCTGAACAAACACGCCGAACAGGCGATTGAGCGTGAAAACAGCGAAGGTGAAGCCATCAATATCAGCGACGCCGGTGAGCTGCAAAAAATGCTGCCGGGTAATGCCAATGCAGCGCCTGCGGTGCCTGATGCGCCGGATGCTAAATCTTCGCCTGCACTGACTCCGCATCTGACTTCTAAAGAGCCGGTGCCCACTACGTCAGTGCCTGCACAGCCTTTACCCACAACAGAATTACAACAACCGAAGAGTGAGACGCTGAACCCGGTCGTTACTTCCGCGCCAGACAGACCGACGACGGCAATTCCTGCCGCCGCTGACGTTACGGCGCAACCGGCTTCATCGACAAGCCGCGATTCACAGCAGAGGTGATCACGTGAGCATGGATATTAGTGATTTTTACCAAACGTTTTTCGATGAAGCAGATGAACTGCTGGCGGACATGGAGCAGCATCTGCTGTTACTCGACCCGCTGGCACCTGACATCGAGCAGCTCAACGCGATCTTTCGCGCAGCGCACTCGATAAAAGGCGGGGCCGCGACGTTTGGATTCTCGGTTTTGCAGGAAACCACCCATTTACTTGAAAACCTGCTTGACGGTGCACGACGCGCAGAAATGAGCCTGAGTACCGACATTATTAACCTGTTTCTGGAAACGAAAGACATTATGCAGGAGCAACTGGACGCGTATAAATCCACCCGGGATCCCGATGCCGAGAGTTTTGAATACATCTGTGCCGCCTTGCGACAGCTCGCGCTGGAAGTGCAGCAGCAGGGCGCACCGGCAGCCGATCTCCACGTGGTGTCTGACGCACCGTCCCTCAGTGCTGCCGCACCGGCTGCCAGTGGCGGAATGCGAATTTGTCTTACCGGGCTGAAAGAGGCGGAAATTCCGCTGATGCTCGAAGAACTGGGTAACTTAGGCGACGTCCATGACCCGCTGCAGACGCCGGACAGCGTCGAAGCTACGCTCATCACCACGCTGAGCGAAGATGATATCAGCGCGGTGCTGTGCTTTGTGATTGAACCGGAGCAGATAAGCTTTAGCCGCAGCGCCGCCAATGATGCGCCGGACGAAGAAGCAGAAACGGCCGCTGTCACACCTGTGGCAAAAACCGCCGAAGTTGCCCCCCGCGCTGCGCCGGCTCTCACCGCCGTACCTGATGCTGCTCCGCCAAAAGCGCGTGCACCGAAAGCGCCGGAATCGACCAGTATTCGTGTTGCGGTTGAGAAGGTTGATCAGCTGATTAACCTGGTAGGCGAACTGGTGATCACCCAGTCAATGTTGGCGCAGCGTTCCGACTTGCTGGACCCTGTTGCGCACAGTGACCTGCTCAACAGTATGGGGCAGCTCGAGCGTAACGCCCGTGACCTGCAGGAATCGGTGATGTCGATTCGTATGATGCCGATGGAATTCGTCTTCAGCCGCTTCCCGCGTCTGGTGCGCGATCTCGCCAGTAAACTGAATAAGCAAATTGAACTGACCCTGCTCGGCAGTTCAACCGAACTGGATAAGAGCCTGATTGAACGCATTATTGATCCGCTGACGCACCTGGTGCGTAACAGTCTCGATCACGGCGTTGAAACGGCTGATGTTCGTATCGCCAACGGCAAACCGGCAACCGGCAATCTGACCCTGTCAGCTGAACATCAGGGCGGCAATATCTGTATCGAAGTCATCGATGACGGTGCCGGTTTGAACCGCGAGAAGATCCTCGCCAAAGCTGCGTCGCAGGGCATGAATGTCAGCGAGAACATGAGCGACGAAGAGGTCGGCATGTTGATTTTCGCGGCCGGTTTCTCAACCGCCGAGAAGGTGACCGACGTTTCTGGCCGCGGTGTCGGCATGGACGTGGTGAAACGAAATATTCAGGAGATGGGCGGTCACGTTGAAATTCGCTCCCAGCAGGGCAAGGGCACCACTATCCGTATCCTGCTGCCGCTGACGCTGGCGATCCTGGATGGTATGTCGGTCAAAGTGGGCGAAGAGGTGTTTATCCTGCCGCTGAATGCGGTAATGGAATCACTGCAACCGCTGGCTGAAGATTTGCATCCGCTGGCCGGTGGCGAGCGCGTCCTTCAGGTGCGTGGCGAATATTTGCCGCTGGTCGAACTTTATAACGTTTTTGATGTGACCGAAGCCAAGACGGAAGCGACGCAGGGGATTGTGGTTATCCTGCAAAGTGCCGGACGCCGCTACGCCTTGCTGGTGGATCAGCTGATTGGTCAGCATCAGGTAGTAGTGAAAAACCTTGAAAGTAACTACCGAAAAGTGCCGGGTATTTCCGCCGCAACCATTTTGGGTGACGGCAGCGTGGCGCTGATTGTCGATGTGTCGGCCCTGCAGGCGCTGAACCGCGATAAACGCGCAGTGGATGCGACGGCGGCGTAATAAAATAATCTCAGAGATAGCCTCACTGACGTTATCGGTGAGGCAAAACACTATCCGACCGATTGAAGGGTGAACAACATGGCAGGACTTGCAACCGTGGCGAAAATGGCGGGTGAAACCGTAGGACAGGAATTCCTGATTTTTACACTGGGCGACGAAGAATATGGCATTGATATCCTGAAAGTGCAGGAGATCCGTGGTTATGATCAGGTCACCCGGATTGCCAATACCCCAGCTTTTATCAAAGGCGTCACCAACCTGCGCGGTGTGATTGTGCCGATCATCGATTTGCGAGTGAAATTCGCCCAGAAGAATGTGGTCTACAACGAAAACACCGTGGTTATTGTGCTGAATTTTGAAAACCGCGTGGTCGGCATCGTGGTTGACGGCGTCTCCGATGTCCTGTCACTGACCCAGGAACAGATCCGCCCGGCGCCGGAATTCGCCGTGACGTTATCCACCGAATACCTGACCGGCCTCGGCTCACTGGGCGACCGTATGCTGATCCTGGTCGATATCGAGAAGTTGCTGAGCAGCGAAGAAATGGAGCTGATTGAGAGTGTGGCGAAAGTCTGACTTTCACCAGTAGGCTGCCGCCCAAACCCGCTTTTAAATTCAACTTCAACTTCAAAACCGTGGGCGTCGGCCCACACCGACCAGAGGGCCGCAGTCGCTCGGCCCTCTGGACTCCGAGCTCTTCAAAAACAGCAGCTGCGCAGGTCACAATGGCCGTGTTTCAAGGACCAATGTTATAGCCGCAAACTCCGCCGCTTCGCGGTCCTCTCATTTCGGGCTTCAACCCGCGTAAAAAGACTCGCGGTTTTGCGCCTCTCACTCGACGTCGTTTTGAATGCGGCCTCGACATTTTTAAAGACAAGCATCGTGCTGGTTTTGAATTTAAAGAAGCTTCGGCCGCGTTCAAAAATGTCACCGGCAAGTCGGTGGCGAGACAACGTCTTTACCGTTGGCTCAAACCCGCAGCCGGGAAGCCCGCTAGGGCTGACATTTTGCGGCTATCGCTGAGATACCTGAAACACGGCCATCCCGATTCAGCGATAGCGCGCAGTTAAAAAAGCTCGGATTCTTAAGGCCCGAGCGACTGCGGGCCTTAAGGCCAGTTTGGGCGGCAGCCCAAGGTCTTGACCTTGAAGTTGAATTTAAAAGCGTATTTGGGCTGCGGCCCAAGGTCTTTTGCCAGCTTTCCCAAAGCTGAACCAAAGTTTTCCACCGCTTTTTCAAAAGCGGTATGAAGTTCTCACTCCCCCTGCCGATAACCCTTCTAGATGAATCACATTAATAAAGGAACAACATGTTTAACCGTATGAAAGTGGTCACGGCTATCGTGATCTTACTGGTGGTATTCGGTGCCTTACAGTTGATTTCTGGCGGACTGTTCTTCAAGTCGCTGAAAACCGATAAAGACAACTTCTCTACCTCTCAACAAATTCGCTTACAACAGGCCGAGCTGAACGCCAGCTGGGTTTACCTGTTGCAGACCCGTAACACGCTTAACCGCGCGGGTATCCGCTTCATGCTCGATGCCAATCAGATGGGCAGCGGGACGACCGTAAAAGAACTGACCGAAGTCGCGCAGAAAGATCTGAAGGTGGCTGCGGAACACTACGCCAATTACCTGAAAATTCCTGCTGATGCCAGCCAGAATCCGGCGTATGCGGCAGACGTTAAAAAACAATACGAAGTATTGAATGGCGCGCTGAGCGAGCTGATTAACCTGATCGGCATTGGGCGTATCAATGACTTCTTCGAGCAACCGACCCAGAAATATCAGGACGGATTCGAAAAAGCCTTCGTGAATTACATTAATCAGAACGATCAGCTGTACAACGTTGCGGTTCACGTCAGCGAAAACTCCTTCACACACGCTGTGTGGGTGCTGGGTGTGATTCTGGTGATTCTGATTCTGTTCATCGCACTGGCCTGGCTTGGCGTGCAACGTATTCTGGTTCATCCGTTGCGTTCACTGGTTGAGAACATCCGCCACATCGCCCGTGGCGACCTGACGCAGGAGATCACCGTCTCCAGCCGTAACGAAATCGGCCAGCTGGCGGAAAGTCTGCGCGATATGCAGGACGAACTGATCCGCACCGTTTCAGGTGTCCGTCAGGGGGCCGACGCGATTTACAGCGGCGCGAGTGAAATCTCTGCGGGTAATAACGACCTTTCATCACGCACCGAGCAGCAGGCTTCTTCTCTGGAAGAGACCGCCGCCAGCATGGAACAGCTGACCGCGACCGTGAAACAGAACGCCGAAAACGCCCGTCAGGCCAGTCAGCTGGCGCTGAGTGCGTCTGAAACGGCACAGAAGGGCGGAAAAGTGGTGTCAAACGTGGTGCAGACCATGAGCGATATCGCCGCCAGCTCGAAGAAAATTACCGACATCACCGGCGTTATCGACGGCATTGCCTTCCAGACCAATATTCTGGCACTTAACGCTGCGGTAGAAGCTGCCCGTGCCGGTGAGCAGGGACGTGGTTTTGCCGTGGTGGCGGGAGAAGTGCGCAGTCTGGCACAGCGCAGTGCCCAGGCTGCGAAAGAGATCAAAGGCCTGATCGATGACTCCGTAAGCCGTATCAATACCGGTTCCGTTCTGGCCGAAAGCGCCGGTGAAACCATGAGTGATATGGTCAGCGCGGTCACCCGCGTGACAGACATCATGGGTGAAATCACCTCCGCTTCTGACGAGCAGAGCCGCGGTATCGAGCAGGTTGCGCAGGCCATCACTGAAATGGACCGCGTCACCCAGCAGAACGCCTCGCTGGTGGAAGAGTCTGCTTCTGCCTCCGCTGCGCTGGAAGAACAGGCCAGTTTGCTGACGCAATCGGTCGCGGTATTTACTCTCGGTAAACATCAGGTCAACGTGGTGCGCCCTGGCTCAGGTTCAGCGCGTGCGCCATTACTGAGCCCTAATCTGTCGGGGACACGTCCGGCAGAAAGCAACATGACGGAGAACTGGGAAACATTCTGATCGGTGCAATGAGCAAAAACGGTATGACAGAGGCAGTTTCTGCCTCTGGTGAGTCAGTGAAGGAAGAAAGCCAATTGGGTAACAACAACAGAGTCTGTCCGTTTAAGGAGTCCGCCGTATGAGTGCTCCTAATCCAAGTCAGAGTGCCGACACTGCGTCGATTATGGCGCAGATGATCCAGCGTTTACCGCTGTCGGATACCCATTTCCGCCGCATCAGTGAACTGATTTATCAACGTGCCGGTATTGTGCTGGCAAACCATAAAAGGGAGATGGTTTATAACCGTCTGGTGCGTCGCCTGCGGTTATTAGGGATCAATGATTTCGGGCAGTATCTGGTGATGCTGGAAAGTGATGCCAACAGTGCGGAATGGCAGGCGTTTATCAATGCGCTGACCACCAATCTGACGGCGTTTTTTCGCGAAGCACACCACTTCCCGATTCTGGCTGAACACGCCCGTTCACGCCCGAATAATTACAGCGTATGGAGTACGGCGGCCTCCACCGGAGAAGAGCCCTATTCCATCGCGATGACGCTGAGTGAAGCTCTCGGGCCACGCATGGCGACCTGCAGAATTCAGGCCAGTGACATCGATACGCAGGTGTTGGAAAAGGCGACTTCCGGTGTTTACCGTCAGGAAGAGTTGCGCACGCTGAGCGCGCAGCAAATGCAGAAATTCTTTTTCAAGGGCACCGGTCCGCACAGTGGTCTGGTGCGTATCCGCCCGGAACTGGCGCAAATGGTGGCTTTCCAGCAGCTCAATCTGTTGGCAAGCCAGTGGCAACTCAACGGCCCCTTTGACGCCATTTTCTGCCGTAACGTGATGATCTACTTTGACAAAGAGACGCAGGAAGCCATTTTACGCCGATTTGTTCCGTTACTTAAACCGGGCGGCCTGATGTTTGCGGGGCATTCCGAGAACTTCAGTCAGATCAGCCGGGAATTTTATTTGCGAGGCCAAACAGTTTACGGCCTCGCCAAGGAGAGGTAATGAATAAAATCAGAGTGTTGAGTGTCGATGACTCGGCGCTGATGCGCCAGCTGATGACCGAGATTATCAACAGCCATCCCGACATGGAAATGGTCGCCACCGCGCCGGATCCGCTGGTTGCGCGCGACCTGATTAAGAAATTCAACCCGCAAGTGCTGACGCTGGACGTCGAAATGCCGCGCATGGACGGTCTGGATTTCCTCGAAAAACTGATGCGTCTGCGCCCGATGCCGGTAGTCATGGTCTCTTCGCTGACCGGTAAGGGCTCGGAAATCACCCTGCGCGCGCTGGAACTGGGCGCGATTGATTTCGTGACCAAGCCGCAGCTCGGGATCCGCGAAGGGATGCTGGCCTACAGCGAACTGATTGCCGATAAAATCCGTACTGCGTCGAAAGCGCGGCTGAACAAAAGCGTCAATCTCGACCAGCCCCGTATGCTCAGCCATACGCCGCTGCTCAGCAGCGAAAAGCTGATTGCGATTGGCTCGTCGACCGGCGGTACCGAGGCTATCCGCCATGTATTGCAGCCCTTGCCACCGACCTGTCCGGCGCTGATGATCACCCAGCATATGCCGCCGGGGTTCACGCGTTCGTTCGCCGACCGGCTGAACAAACTGTGTCAGATCACGGTGAAAGAGGCCGAAGACGGCGAGCGCGTCTTGCCAGGTCATGCGTATATTGCGCCGGGCGACCGCCATATGGAGCTGACCCGCAGCGGTGCGAACTATCAGGTTAAGTTAAACGACGGCCCGGCGGTTAACCGCCATCGTCCGTCGGTTGACGTGTTATTCCGTTCGGTGGCGCAGTTCGCCGGACGCAATGCCGTCGGGGTGATCCTGACGGGAATGGGCAATGACGGTGCCGCCGGCATGCTGGAGATGCATCGCGCCGGGGCTTATACCCTGGCGCAGAATGAAGCCAGTTGTGTGGTGTTCGGGATGCCCCGCGAGGCCATTGCCACCGGCGGGGTCAATGAAGTGATCGACCTCAGCCAAATCAGCCAGCGCATGCTGGCACAAATATCAGCCGGACAGGCGTTACGTATTTAATTTTCAGACCGTACAGGGCTGAACGAAAACAGAATTTAGGAGCATAAAATGGCCGATCCAAACCTGCGATTTTTGGTTGTAGACGACTTTTCTACCATGCGTCGCATCGTGCGCAACCTGCTTAAAGAGCTGGGCTTTCAGAACGTAGAAGAAGCGGAAGACGGCGTTGATGCGCTGAACAAATTGCGCGGCGGTGGTTTTGACTTCGTAGTATCCGACTGGAATATGCCCAACATGGACGGTCTGGACCTGTTGAAAACCATTCGTGGTGATGCCGCGCTGGCTAAATTGCCGGTGCTGATGGTCACTGCCGAAGCCAAGAAAGAGAACATCGTGGCGGCAGCGCAGGCCGGAGCCAGCGGCTACGTCGTGAAGCCATTTACGGCGGCAACGCTGGAAGAGAAGCTCGGCAAAATTTTTGAAAAATTGGGCATGTAGGAGCAGATATGGCTGACTTAAATTCTGCGGGAATCACAATGCCCGCCAATGATGCGGCAACCGCGGGCGAGATAATCGCCCGCATCGGGCAGTTGACCCGTATGTTGCGTGACAGTATGCGTGAACTGGGCCTGGATCAGGCCATCGCCCAGGCGGCGGAAGCCATTCCCGATGCGCGCGATCGTCTGGACTACGTGGTGACCATGACCGCTCAGGCGGCCGAGCGTGCACTCAACTGCGTTGAAGCCGCCCAGCCGCGCCAGAACAAACTGGAATCGGCGGCCAAAAAGCTGGATGCGCGCTGGGATCAGTGGTTCGAAAATCCTATTGAACTGTCGGATGCCCGCGAACTGGTGACCGATACACGCAGCTACCTGAAAGAGGTGCCGGAACATACCAGCTTCACCAATGCACAGTTGCTGGAAATCATGATGGCGCAGGACTTCCAGGATCTGACCGGTCAGGTGATCAAGCGCATGATGACCGTGGTACAGGAAATCGAAAATCAGTTGTTGATGGTGCTGATGGAGAACATCCCTGAACAGCAGACCCGAATCAAAAAAGAGAGTGACGGTTTGCTCAATGGTCCGCAGCTCAACACGGCAGGCGTGGGTGTGGTTGCCAGTCAGGAACAGGTTGATGACTTGCTTGATTCCTTAGGTTTCTGATGCGTTCTGCTTTATCTCCTCCGTTTGCCTGCGTATGCAAAAGCTGGGCAAACGGAGGATGTTGTTTAACTGCAATCCCTTCATCACCTGAATAGCCCCCATTTATTCCCTTTGTTCCGTCCATGAGACTTCTCCAGCTTTGGCATGCTATGCGTGAAATGATGTCCGCAGAGCAGGCAGGAACCTAACGGTGGCTGAAGACAGCGATCTCGAAAAAAGCGAAGCCCCCACCCCCCACAAGCTTGAAAAAGCGCGCGAAGAGGGGCAAATCCCGCGTTCGCGCGAACTGACTTCCATGCTGATGCTGGGAGCCGGTTTGTCGTTGCTGTGGATGTCCGGTGAATCAATGGCGCGCCAGCTGGCGGTGATGATCGCCCAGGGGCTGAATTTCGACCACGACATCATCAGTAACGACCGGCAAATGCTGCAACAGATGGCCTCTTTGCTCGGGCGAGCCGTCTGGGCGCTGTTTCCGGTGATCGGCGGTCTGATTCTGGTCGCACTGGCCGCACCGCTGCTGCTGGGCGGGCTGAATTTCAGCGGTAAATCCTTCGCACCGAAATTAAGCCGTATGGATCCGATTGCCGGGCTCAAACGTATGTTCTCTGGTCAGGTACTGGCCGAACTGCTCAAAGCCATACTGAAAGCCACGATTGTTGGCTGGATTTGCGGCCTTTACCTGTGGCACCACTGGCCGGAGATGATGCGGCTGATGGCGCAGCCGACCATCCCGGCGCTGGGTGAAGCGCTGAATATGATCGTCTTTTGCGGATTGATGATTGTGCTAGGGCTGACGCCGATGGTGGGCTTTGACGTCTTCTGGCAGATCTGGACACACATTAAAAAGCTGCGCATGAGTAAGCAGGACATCCGCGACGAATTTAAAAGCCAGGAGGGGGACCCGCACGTGAAAGGGCGCATCCGCCAGCAACAACGCGCGATGGCCAGACGCCGCATGATGGCTGACGTGCCAAAAGCGGACGTGATTGTTACCAACCCGACGCACTACGCCGTCGCGCTGCAATACAGCGAAAACAAAATGAGTGCGCCAAAAGTGCTGGCGAAAGGGGCCGGCGACGTGGCCCTGCGCATTAAAGAGCTCGGCGCTGAACACAAAATTCCGATGCTGGAGGCACCGCCGCTGGCGCGTGCACTTTATCGTCACAGTGATATTGGTCAGCAAATCCCTGCGGCGCTCTACGCGGCCGTGGCGGAAGTGCTGGCGTGGGTTTATCAGCTGAAACGCTGGAAGCGTGAAGGCGGATTAGCTCCGAAGAAACCTGAACGTTTACCAGTGCCTGAAGCACTGGACTTTGCTGGAGAGACAGAAACACATGGGTAATCTGGCTGCGCTGCTGCGCTTACCAAGTTTTAAAGACACACAGTGGCAGGTGCTGGCCGGACCGATCCTGATCCTGATTATCTTGTCGATGATGGTACTGCCGTTACCTCCGTTTATCCTCGACCTGCTGTTTACCTTCAACATTGCGCTGTCGATCATGGTGCTGCTGGTGGCGATGTTCACCCAGCGTACTCTGGAGTTTGCGGCATTCCCGACCATCCTGCTGTTTTCGACCTTGCTGCGTCTGTCACTCAACGTTGCGTCGACCCGTATCATTTTGCTGGAAGGCCATACCGGCACCGCCGCAGCGGGGCGCGTCGTAGAAGCCTTCGGTCACTTCCTGGTGGGCGGTAATTTCGCCATCGGTATCGTGGTGTTTATCATTCTGGTGCTGATCAACTTCATGGTGATCACCAAGGGTGCCGGACGTATCGCTGAAGTCGGCGCGCGTTTTGTCCTCGACGGGATGCCCGGCAAACAGATGGCGATTGACGCTGACCTTAACGCCGGTCTGATTGGCGAAGATGAAGCCAAACAGCGCCGCTCCGAAGTGACGCAGGAAGCAGACTTCTACGGCTCGATGGACGGCGCGAGTAAATTCGTACGCGGTGATGCCATCGCTGGTCTGATGATCATGATCATCAACGTCGTCGGCGGTTTACTGGTCGGCGTACTGCAACACAATATGGACATCGGCCACGCGGCGGAGAGCTACACGCTGCTGACTATCGGTGACGGTCTGGTCGCGCAGATCCCGGCGCTGGTTATCTCAACGGCGGCGGGTGTTATCGTGACCCGCGTCGGTACCAACGAAGACGTCGGCGAGCAGATGGTCACCCAGCTGTTCCGCAATCCGCGCGTCATGATGCTCAGTGCCTGCGTACTGGGCTTACTGGGACTGGTGCCCGGTATGCCAAACTTCGTCTTCCTGTTGTTCACCGGCGGCCTGCTGGCGCTGGCATGGTGGACCCGCGGTCAGCAACAAAAACCGGCGGCGGCGAAAGAAGTGGTCCCGGTGAATACGGATAACAAACAGCAGGTTGAGGCCAGCTGGTCTGATGTTCAGTTGGAAGATTCACTGGGAATGGAAGTGGGTTACCGCCTCATCCCGATGGTGGACTATGCACAGAACGGCGAACTGCTGGGGCGTATCCGCAGCATCCGTAAGAAATTCGCGCAGGAGATGGGCTATCTGCCACCGGTTATTCATATTCGTGACAACCTCGAACTGCCACCGGCCGGTTATCGCATCATGATGAAAGGCGTGGAGATTGGCACCGGTGAGGCGCATCCGGGGCGCTGGATGGCGATCAATCCGGGCAATGCCATCGGCGAACTGCCGGGTGAAATAACCCAGGATCCGGCCTTTGGTCTGGCCGCCGTGTGGATTGAACCTGCGCTGCGTGAACAGGCACAGATTCAGGGCTTTACCGTGGTGGAAGCCAGTACGGTCGTGGCCACCCACCTTAACCATCTGATCAGCCTGCATGCTCAGGAGCTGTTCGGTCGCCAGGAGACGCAGGAACTGCTCGAACGTGTCTCGAAAGAGTTGCCGAAGCTGACCGAAGATTTCGTGCCGGGTGTGGTGACATTGACCACGCTGCACAAAGTGTTACAGAACCTGCTCGCTGAGCGGGTTTCTATTCGCGATATGCGCACGATTATTGAAACGCTGGCAGAACATGCGCCGAACCAGAATGACCCGAACGAACTGACCTCCGTTGTGCGCGTAGCGCTGGGCCGGGCGATCACCCAGCAGTGGTTCCCCGGCAACGGCGAAGTGCAGGTGATCGGACTGGATACGGCGCTGGAGCGTCTGTTATTACAGGCGCTACAGGGCGGCGGTGGGCTGGAGCCGGGCCTTGCTGAGCGTCTGCTGACTCAGGCTCAGGCGGCGTTACAGCGCCAGGAAATGAACGGCGCGCCGCCGGTGCTGCTGGTCAATCACGCCCTGCGCGCGCTGCTCTCCCGCTTCCTGCGCCGTTCGCTGCCGCAGATTGCCGTCATGTCGAATCTGGAAATGAGCGACACCCGCCAGATCCGTATGACCGCGACCATTGGCGGTGAATAACATGAAACTGTCTGGCGTCGTCCTGTCCCTGCTGTTTTGCGCGGCACCGGCAATCGCGGCGTCCGGTTCGTGGTCTGACAGTCAGCAGGGCGTGACCTTGCAAAACCGGGGCGTAATGCGTTCGGCCCCGGCGCTGAATCCGCCAGCCGGTGCGCCGGTCAGACAGACGCCCTCGGCCAGCATCGAATCAGTCAGCTGGAACTACCGTTTATATGGGCCGCAGCCCGCCGGTTTACAAGTCAAATTGTGCAATACCAACAACCGCTGTGCCGGGCTGGACAGTGCCAGTGGCCAGACCCGCGCGTTTTACGGACAACCGGCCCAGTCCGCTTTTCAGATGATTTTTTTTGTGGAAGGTAAGGGCAGACTGAACCCGCCGCTGCGCATCGTCAGCCAGCAGGTGGTCGTGAATTATCGTTAATCAGAACGCCGTTTTTGCGGCGTTTTTAACAACCCGTCAGCGGGCTGCCCCCGCCCCATAGCCCGCAGGAAACGCTGCTGCGCGGCCAGAATATCTCCCAGAGAAACACGGTGATAGGTCACGCCATGGCGTGGCGCGATGTCGGCAATAATGGCAGACAGTGCGGGATAATGACGATGACTCCAGTGGGGGAAAATATGGTGCGTCAGATGCCGGTTCAGCTCGCCCATCCAATAGGATGCCTGACGAGGGCGCGGCACCCAGTCGATGGTGGTGGCGAACACATGGCGATAGCGGCCATGATTAAAACGCCCGTCGGCGGGAGTCTCATAAAAAGTGCCCATCGCCCAGTGTGACCCCAAAATCAGCACGACAAAAATCAGCGATGAGAGCATCTGGCTGCCTAAATAGCACAACAGTAGCGTCTGGACGCCGATTCCCTGCGGGTGCAAAACGAAAAAGGGCACAATCAGGGCCAGCAGCAGATGCAAGGTTTTAGTAACAAGAAAAAGACTCCAGCCGGCCACGCCGTGGTGGCGCATTTTCGGCCGTACCCGGGTCTTTCCGGCGCGGTCATACCAGTCAAAAAACCAGATGATACAGGGGAACGTCAACGCGGCGACAAAGGGCCAGTAATACTGCTGAGCGCGCATAAACCCTTTTATGTGCTGAAACGGCGTCTGGCGCAGCACGCCGTTTTCCTCAATATCCAGATCGAAACCTTTTACATTGAGATGTGCGTGGTGGCACTCAACGTGGCGCACCCGCCAGCAATCCGGATCCAGCCCCAGAGGTATACAAATCACCATGTTTAGCGCACGGTTCGCCCACTGCTGACGGAAGAAGGCGTTATGCGACGCGTCGTGTACGGCATTTATCGCCAGTAGCATGGCGGTAAAAATAAAGGCAAAGTATCCGCAGGCGAACCCCGGTGTGCTTCCTGCCGTCAGGCTCAGCGTGTAAAACAGTGCGCAGAGCGATATCAGAAAGAGAAGTTTGCCGATCATCCAGCCATCGGCGAAGCGGTGATCGTGGTTACCGAGAAGATACTGGTTGGCAGCCTGAGTCAGCTCGCGATGCAGGGCCAGATCCTCGCGCTGGTGGTAGGTCGGGGCGTTTACTTCGGCTGCCATGAACTCTCCGTATGGCCGGTGCGCGGATCGTCGCCGCGGCCCATGGTTTTAAGGAATTGCTGCTGCTCGCGCATAAGCTGGCGATAGCCGATACAACGGTAATTCATGCCGTGCTGCCGGGCGACGCGTTCAATAATTTTTGCCAGTGCCGGGCAGTGACGGTGGTGCCAGCCAGGGAAAAGATGGTGTGTCAGGTGCAGGTTAAGCATGCCAAACCATTTTTGCAGCCATAACGGAGAAGGTTGCCAGTCGCAGGCCGTCGCGAAATTATGTTTATACCAGCCCTGCGGCATCCGTCCGCCGGCGGGCGCATCGTAAAACTCAGCCTGCGCCCAGTGGGTCCCGAGCAGCAAAAAAACCACCATCAGCGAAGCAATCATCTGACTGATAAGGTAACTGGCAATGACCACACCCGCACCGATGCCATGGAGATCCGCAGCCCACAGCGGGATCACCAGGACCACCAGCAGATGTGCAATTTTAGCCACCGTAAAGATCACCCAGCCCCGTTTTCCGGGCAATGCCTCTTTTTGCGCCAGCGGCGTTTTCCCCAGTCTGTCTGACCAGTCAAATATCCAGGCAATATACGGCAGTGAAAGAGCGGCAATCAGTGGCCAGTAAAGATGCTGAAAACGCATATAAGACCGGTGCTGCTGATAGGGACTCTGCCGGAAAAAACCGTTCTCCTCGGTATCCAGATCGTAATGTTCCACATTGGCGTAGCGGTGATGAAACTCGACGTGGCGTAGGCGCCAGTAGTCGGGGTCAACACCCAGCGGCAGCGTCACGAGACGGCCAATGACCCGGTTGGCGCGCGGGCTGCGTAAAAAAACGTTATGGGAAGCGTCGTGATTCACATTGACGTTCAGCAGCATCCCCATCATCACAAACAGCAGATAGCCAGCGAAAAAGCCCCAGCTGTTTTGTTGTGTCAGGCAGAGCAGATAGCCGCTAACGCACGCCAGCGCCAGCAGCAAAGCCTTGCCCAGGTGGATCCGGTCAGCGAAGCGGTGATCGTGCCGCTGTTTGAGGTACGCCTGCGCTTCGCGGTGTAACTGACGATGAAACGCCTGTTCGCCGTCGGGCATAAACAACGGCATATCGGATAATTTACTCATGGCTGACGACCTGAGATAACGGACGGCGGCCCAAACCACAAGCCAGAGTGACGGCGTGCAGCGTCGCGAGCGGCATTAACATCAGCCAGAACACATCACGCCACGCCAGCAGCACGATAAAAATCAACGGCAGGGACAGCGTAATGGCCAGCCACAGCGTGATGCCCCAGCGGCGTCCTTCAGAAATCCCGCCGAGCGCCAGAGTACCCGTCGCCAGCAGTAAAAACAGACAAATTTGCGGCAGGGCAATGGTGTCGTAGCCGTAGCCAAACCGGTAGACATACCCAATCACCAGCGAGAATAAGAGCATCGCGCCGATAAACAAACTGGTGACCGAACAGTGAAACTGTGCGGTTTTCTGCTGCGCACGGAAGGGCCATTTCAAATAGCGGAAGAAAGGCTGATTGCTGGCCCAGAACGGGTTTTCTGAATGCCGCTCTTTACCTGCGCCAAAGCTGAAATCGCCTTCCGGCAGGGCCGGGCAGAAAGTCCCGAACATTTTATCCCAGAAAATAAAGCTGCCACCGAAGTTTTTATCCGAGTAAGAACGGTCATTAACATGATGAACACGGTGATGTGACGGTGTCACAAATATTTTTTCAAGCAAGCCCAATTTTGGCGTCAGTGCATTATGATTGAACAGCTGTAGGGTGTAGTGCAGCAACGATACAGTGATAAAAACCGACAGCGGCACGCCAATCATTGCCAGCAACATAAAGAAAGGGATGGAGGTCAGTGAGGAGTACCAGGAATTACGCACCCCGAGAGAAAGATTAAAATGCTCCCCCTGATGGTGAACCACATGCACCGCCCAGAGTGCGCCAAGCTGGTGATGTAAACGGTGTAACCAGTAAAACCCAAAGTCCCAGGCCAGCAGGGCAAATAACCAGACCAGTGGCTCAGGCCAACTGCTCAGCCAGTTAAGGCTGAAATGCGCGGCGACCATGCCATAACAAAATATCTCCAGCCCGCGGAATAGCCACAGCATGATATGGCCGGAGTTAAGGTTGAAAATCACATCCCGCCAGTTCACGGCTTCTTTGCGTATCCGCTGTAATATCAGGGCTTCACCGGTGACGACAACCAGCATAAAGATGATGGGAATGATCAAATCGGTCATGGGATCCTTCCTTGCGATGCCGTTTGCGTCGGGTGTACTGCACGCCATAACCACGCGCCGACGCAAAGTGCCAGCGCGGTGCCGCTCAGTAAATCAACCAACAGATGGCGGCGCAGCTGTAAAATAGAAAAGCCGATAGCCAGATACCACAACCCGTACAACCCTGTTCGCAGCGGGTGTTCGCGGCGGCTCATGGCCCACACGGCCAGTAAAGTCAGCGCCATATGCAGCGATGGCAGGCAGTTTTGGGCGGAATCGACCTGAATAAGCCGGGTCAGCATTCTGGCGCTCAGTGACGCATCCGGTGTAAACATCGGGTAGATCAATGTGGTCGGCCACAGCAGATAGACCGCGCCGCAAAACAGCGCCGTGACCACCATGGCATTGCGCAACCAGTACAGGCGCCCTGGCGGGCAGGTCAGATAGGCCAGCGGAATAATCAGGAAGAATGACAGATAGAGCCAGATGCCAGTAGGATTAAAGGTAACCATCTGGTCAATGACTGACGGCGAGAGCACGGTCCCCGGTCGCTGGAAGGCATCGGTGAGGTTGTAAACCACGCCGACAGCGCCCCAGCCGCTCAACAGGCACCATAAACGATCACGCACTGATGGCCTCCTTAAGGCGCAGGATCCGCCGCTTTTTATGCATAAAACTTTGCGCGATTTCACCGGCCTGTAAAGTCCATTGCAACCGTGCCACCTCGACGCCCTGAACGGCAAAGTACTTTTCCAGCTGTGTTTTACAGTGCTCCAGCTCGGCAGGTCCAGTATCACTGTGCAGGTGCAGTTCCCGCGAATTACGTTGAACCAGCCGGTAGTCGGCGGTCAGCGGCAACGCATTCGCGATCACACGGTTGCAGGCGTCGGCAAACATCACTCTTTCTGTTTGTTCTGTCCCCGGCAAGACCAGCCAGTCATCACAGCGACCTTCAATACGCTCCAGCGCCAGAGTCACCCGGCCACAGGGGCACGGTTGGCGGCGTTTCACCAGAACGTCATCCAGCCGGTAGCGGACAATCGGCTGGGTATGGCGGGTAAAGTCAGTGATCACCGGAACAAAGCGCTGTTCGTCGATCCACTCAGGCTCGACGTGAATAAACTCCTCATTCAGATGCAAGATCCCTTGCTCACAGGTTGCAGCCAGAAAGCCTTCGGTTGCCTGATACACTTCGCCAACGTGATGGAAAACCTGCTCTAATAGCTGGCGGTCCTGAGGTGTCAGCACCTCAGCGACGGAGATCACCCGCTGTACTGGCAGATTCAGTGACTGATTAAGCACCGCCAGCGCCAGTTGCCGCAAAACCTGCGCCGGTGCCACGATGATCGTCGGGGCGAACTGCTGCAACCGCACGGTTTGCTGATCGAAAGAGGAAAACAGGTCGAAGAATTCCAGGCTCAGCCAGCGGTTGTTGACGCTGTGATACAGATGATTATCGGCGCGCAAAAACATGGCGACTCGCTCCCCACGGCGAAAACCGCCGGGCAGCATTTTCGCCAGCATTCCACCGGCCCACATCTGCTGTTCATGCGGACTGACCACAAACAAGCCGCGCTGGCCGGACGTGCCGGATGACAACCCCACGCTGAAACCTTTGACCTGCGCAGTGAAGTCGCGATCCTGCTCTGCGCGTTGTGCGCAGGCCAGTAGCTCGTCTTTACGTAAACCGGCCGTGTTCATCTGATCGAAATGGGCCATCATCAGTGCTTTATTCATTACCGGCCACGCCTGATGATGAGCGGGGTTATAAGCGCGAAACCAGGGGCTGCGGGAAAGCGTCCGGCGGGCAAACTGCCGCAGTTTTTTTTGTTGCCAGTTAAGCAGGGCGTCACGGTCACGAAACCGTAAGCGTCGGGTGCGCAGATAATGCCAGAGGGTCGTCAGCGAAATCATAAATCGCCCTCGTGACACAGGCGGATCTCCACTTTCCCGCCAAGAAATAATTGGTGCAGACGCCCGAGCGTGCGGTAATAGGCCTGCACATCGTCCATCACCAGATGCGCCAGCCGCGACGGGCCGCGTTGTTGTTGATAACTCAGCGGAGACCAGGCAGCATCGCTGGCCAGCAATACCCAGCCCGATGGCGTTTGCACAAAAGCACCGATATGCCCGGCCGCGTGACCCGGCAACGGCACCAGAATGATTTCCTGATCACTGCCCGGCAAGGTGAAACCCTGATCAAAGGGGGCCAGGTCGGCAGGCAGGGCTGTTTGCTCAAAGCGCTCCATGAACTGTACGCTATTCTCAAAATCGTCCGGGATCAGACCCGGCACGAACGCCCGTTTCAGGGCCGAAAAACCGCGCAGTGTACGGCTGGCTTCCCAGCCCACGGCGCTGCAAATAGACGGCACGCCACGAAAATCCCGCAGACCGGCGATATGATCCCCGTGGAAGTGGGAGATGATCAGCCCCTGAATATCCCCGGGCAAAATGCCCTGACTCTCCAACTGGCGAAACAGGGCATCGCCAGAATTGAAATGGACCGGCGTGGTTTGGCGGTACAGACGGAAAATACCCTGCGAGGTGTACTGCTCGAAGTGATCGGCGTATCCGGTATCCCATAACCAGCGCTTGCCCTGAGCCTCCAGTAACCAGGCGCGGGCTGGGAATTTACACACCCGCCAGCCAGCGCCTTTCAGAGCCATGCAGCCGGGATGCAAACAATAACCCACCTCAAATGTCGTGATGTCAGCCATTGAGGCTCCCTCTGTTTTTACGCAGGGCGTTTGCCGTCAGCGCGATACCTTCCGCCAGCGAATAGACCGGCTGATACTTCAGTTCAGTGGCTGCGCGCGTCTGGCTCAGCGTCATATCGTAATTGACCGCACCGACGCTGTAGCGGGTGAGCATCGGTTCTTTGCAGGTAAACCGGGCCAGAGTTTCCATACCGGCAGCCAGACTATAAAGCACGGGGTAGGCGACGGGTGTTATCTTGAAGTCAATGCCCAGCTGTTCACCCAATAACTGGTTTAGCATGAGGTTCAGTGGCTGAGGCTGGTGGTTGGTAATGTTATAGGCGGCACCTGCCGGGAGTGTTTCCTGTACCGTTGCCAGCCACATGGCTTCGACCACATTGAGCGTAAAAGTCAGGTCAAGCAGTACATCACCGCCGCGTGGCAGGCGCAGGACACCTTTTTGCTGGCGAATCTGTTGCAATACGCGCGGTAATATCACCCGGTCATGCGGGCCAAACAGGCCGCGGGGGCGCAAAATAGTAAAGCGCGTTCGGGGGAATTTCTGCTGGCATTGCCGGATATGCCCTTCTGCCAGAAATTTACTTTTCGCATAATGATTGGCAAACCGTCTGGCGCGAAAACTTTCGTCAATGTCGGTCCGGTGCGTGAAATCAAAATAAATAGCGGGCGTGGAAATATGTACAAAGCGCGGGACGCCTGCCAGTCCGGCAGCGGTGGCAAGGCGGTCCGTGACCTGCGTGTTTGTCAGCATGAAGGCGGATTCCCTGCCCCAGGGTGACGACTTCGCTGCGCAATGCCAGACGGCATCGCACCCTTCGACCAGCGACAGACATTCGGCCTGCGTGGCGAAATCGAGATCGATAAAACGAAACTCTGCGCCCAACTGGGCCAGCGTTTTTCCCTGTTCCCGATCCCGGCCTGTGGCAATGACCTGATGCCCTTTAGCCAGCAACCACTCGGTGGCATTACGGCCGAGGCCGCTGGCGGCACCCGTTACGACTATTTTCATGGCATCAGCACCATTCCGCCGAGCGTTAATCCCGCCGCGGTACCGACCAGGGCAACCGGTTTGCCGGGTTTGAAGCGGTCATGAGTGATGGCGTAGTGCAGGGCAGTCGGAATGGAGGCGGAGACCTGATTGCCATGTTGGCGGTAGATATCAATCAGCACGTCGGTTGGCACGTTTAACCGGCGACGCATATGTTCCAGCGAGACGTGACTGGCCTGATGCGGGATAACCGTGGCCAGATCGGCAAGGCTACATCCCCCGGCTGACAGCAGTCTCTGCCAGTACCCTTCAATCAGCGCCGCTGCCTGGCGGAACAGGCGTTTACCGTCCATCTGGAACAGGAAATCACTGTGATGTAATCCGGCGCGCGGGTTGCGGCGTGTCCCGCCTGCGCGGATCTGACACAGGTCGATTCCGGCGGGATAGGTCTCCAGCAGGCAGGAAAGAATGCCGCTTTGTCCGTCGCCCTGTTCAACAATGGCGCAGGCTGCGCCGTCGCCAAGAATAATCGAGGACTCTTCGTGCTCCCAGTCAATCCCACGCGATGCCAGTTCCGCGCTGACAATAGCAATACGGCGGTAAGCACCGGTATTAAGCAACCCGGCGGCGACCTGCAACGCCGAGATAAAACTCACGCAGCTGGTATTGATATCAAAACTGCTGATGCCTTTTTTCAACGGCGACGCTTTCAGCACATGCGCTGCGCTAAAAGGCAAGGCCTGAACCGGGATCGCCGAGGCGTAAATCAGTAAATCGACAGACTCAGGGGCAATCGCCTTACGATTCAGCGCATCCCGCAGGGCTGCAACGGCCAGTTCGACCTGGCTTGCGCTGTCGCTGCCGTGGAATCGGAAATCGATACCGGAGCGCTTTTCCACAAAACCGGCGGGTTTACCAAGCCGGTTATCCAGTTCTGCCGAGGTGACTTTGGTCGGCGGAAGTGCCGCACCGGTGGCAATGATTTTCAGCGGCGTCACTCGGCCGAAAGCGGCACTGGCAGGCTGCGTATTTCCATGTTGAGTCACAAATATCCTTATGAACCGGCTGGGTCTTCAGAGGTAGGGGAAACGGCATCTGCCAGATCGTATGATTTGACAGCATATTACCGTTTTTTTCGGGCTTCGCTAGCGGCTAACTGACAATCGGGTTTTTTACGAGCGATACGGACAAAAGCTGGGAAATGTCTTATGCCTGAGGTCATCGGATTTTCCATCAGAGTGGAAAATTTATGACATTTCCTGCGGTCGGCTCAGCGGAACTGTTGCGGCACGCGGGCAGGAAAATAACTCAGGCGGTAAAGCAGGGCGTGTGTGGGGGATTTATACCGAAATCTTACGTACGGATTGTCCGCTGACGGAGGTCTGTCCGTTGGGGCCGTACAATTTCTGGGTCTGGCTGGCGTTAAGGATCGCCATCGCCTGGCTGTTATAAGCCAGCTGCTTGTCGAGCAACATACCATTGTGGCGGTTGATGTGACTGAGTTTTTCAATCAGTTGCACCACGGTCTTCCACATGCCAGCAATTTCGGGCTGACGTGAATAGGGGGCAGTTTGCTTAAGCCTGACATCGTGTTCACGACGCTGTTTATCAAGATAGTCTACGGTGGTCAGCAATGAACTTTTTTGCTCGGTGATGTGCTGCAACGCCACCCCGTTGACACGCCCGGAACATAGCAAGGTTTGTTCATGATGGATGATGAGATCCAGGGCTTGCAGCGTTTCAACCAACGTATTCATCGTCTTGATAAAAGTCTTCATCGGGCTTTATGACCTTTCAACACAGTAGTTTTCAACATAAGTAGCCTTAAACGTAGACACCTGCGTACTACACGTTTTTCAGATAGTCTTGGGTGTCTTGCAACAGCGCATCGGCGATTTTGCCGGTATCCATCGTCAGTTTGCCATCGCGGATAGCCTGTTTCAGCTCTTCCACGCGGGCGGTATTAATGTCTTGTGAGTTTGACTGCGTCAGGGTCGCCTGCGCGTCGCTCAGGGTTACAGCCGTCCCGCTGACAGGTGCCGCAACACTGTTCTCTTTTTTAGCAGCCTGTGCGGCAACGTCAGAAGGATCGCGTTGCTGGATCGGGCTGACAGGCTGTGATGCCTGCGTACGTTCGATGCTCATAATAATTCTCCATAAAAACGGATCTGATGGCGGAAAACCCGCTTAACACCGCTAAAATGCGGCTCTTATAGTAGGTTATCGACATCTGAGGCCAAAACTTTAACCTTTATTGCAATTGTCGCTGAGCAAAAACCTTAAATCGCAATGCTCACCGTGCCATCGGCACCCACGGTGCCGTTGACTATCTGCCCCGAAGGCATTCTGACCCGCACAGTTTCGGCAGCGGCAGCATTGTTCATGGCCTTACCTGCGCTGGAGACATTGAAACCACTGCCCGTCGCCTGCACCTGAACCTGTTGTCCGGCGTGCACCATCCACGGACGGCGCAGCATCGACAGCGTCAGTGGCTGGCCGATATTAATATTGCGCAGCGTCACCGCGTTCAGCGCCTGCTGGCTGTCAAGGATAGCCCGTGGCGGCAATAAATCCAGCCTTCCGTTCTTTTGTTGCATATCCGCCGCACTGAGATGCGCGCCGGAGGAGACATTGCGCGCGGCAACCCAGTAAGTCCCGCTAACCTGCACCTTCGTTTGCACGTAACTTTTCTGCCCGTTGCAGTTCACCGCTACCGACACATTGCCCCAGGTGCGGCCGTTCGGCGACAGGGAAAATTGTGGCGACAAGCATTGCGGCTGACGGGCGGCAGGAGTGGTGACCACGGTTTTTACCTGCATTGCGCTGCTGGCGTATTGCAGCTGGAAAAACTGCTGGATCTGTCCGGCAAACAACGTATCGCTATTCGATGAGGCGGTCACTGCGCTGACCGGAGCAGCCAGTGTTTGTGCCGGGATGGTCATAAGGCACAGTCCCAATATCCACCCGCATTTCCCGATCATCAGCTTGTTCATTCCGCTCTTCGCCCCGCCATGATTACCGCTATGAGAACCACCGTGGAATTCCCACTTCTGACAACAAGTCTACCCGCAGTGCCGATTTCCCAATGCGACAAATAGCGGGGCATTTTGCGCTTATTCCTGCGATAGGTTGTTGACGGGGGGATTTATGCTGTCGGCTCCAAATTCTCATTTTGCGGAGGGCGCATGCTCGACAAATTGAACGCCGCACTACAGTTCCAACAGGAAGCGCTCAACTTGCGCGCCCAGCGGCAGGAAATACTCTCGGCGAACATTGCCAACGCGGATACCCCCGGGTATCAGGCGCGGGATATCGATTTCGCTAGCCAGTTACAGAAGGTAATGGAAGCTGGCCGGGCCAACGGCAGTGGCATGTCGCTGGAGCTGACCAACACGCGTCACATTCCTGCGTCTACCAGCGCGGGTGCGGATCTGGACCTGATGTACCGCATCCCCGATCAGCCGTCGATGGACGGCAATACGGTCGATATGGACCGTGAACGTACCAACTTCGCCGACAACAGTGTGCGATATCAGACCGACCTGACCGTGCTTGGCGGCCAGGTGAAAGGGATGATGTCGGTACTTCAAGGATAACCCGCATGTCCATGCTCAGTATTTTTGATATCGCCGGATCGGCGCTCTCTGCCCAGTCGCAACGCATGAACGTCAGCGCCAGTAACATGGCCAACGCCGACAGCGTGACCGGCCCGGACGGCCAGCCATATCGCGCCAAACAGGTGGTCTTTCAGGTTAACGCCGCACCGGGGCAGGAAACCGGCGGGGTGAAAGTGGCTGAAATTGTTGATGACCCGTCACCGATGCGCATGGTGTATCAGCCCGGTAATCCGATGGCAGATGCCAAAGGCTACGTGCAGATGCCCAACGTCGATGTGGTCAGTGAAATGGTGAACACCATTTCGGCCTCCCGCAGCTATCAGGCCAACGTTGAGGTGCTGAACACCACCAAATCGTTGATGTTGAAAACCCTGACACTGGGTCAATAACGGAGGCTCTTATGTCAGTTTTAAGCTCAATCAACGACACCACTGATAACACGATTTCAGGCAGCAGCGCGACGCCTAAATCTACCGCCGACGACCTGTCGAGTAACTTTCTGACGCTGCTGGTTGCGCAGCTGAAGAATCAGGACCCGACCAATCCGATGGATAATGCTCAGCTCACCAGCCAACTTGCGCAGATCAACACCGTCAGCGGCATCGAAAAACTTAACACCACGCTCGGCAGCATCTCCGGCCAGATCAACAGCAACCAGTCTGTACAGGCAACGGCGCTGATTGGCCATGGCGTGATGGTGGCTGGCAAAGCGATCCTGGTCGGCAGCGCCGATGGCAAAGTCAGCACCACGCCATTTGGTCTGGAACTGGAACGTTCCGTGGATACTGCAAATGTCACCATTAGCGATTCGACCGGCAAAGTGGTGAAAACCATCAGCCTCGGCGCGCAGACGGCGGGCGTTCACAGTTACACCTGGGACGGCACGCAGGATGACGGCACCGCCGCACCGGATGGCAGTTACAGCTTCAGCATTAACGCCACCAACGGCGGCGAACAGATGGTCGCGACTTCACTGAATTACGCGCTGGTTAACGGCGTCACCAACGACAGTTCCGGTGCCGTGCTGGATCTTGGCGTTCGCGGCACCAGCACGCTGGCCAACGTGCGACAGATTTTATAAGAGCCACATTTTTCACACAGCAGCAAACAAACGTTTTTTTATTGAAATTCAACCATTTGATAACACTCAATCTCCGTCGGGCTGCAGGCAGTTACTCACCTTCCTGATGCCCGAAAGATGAAGAGTGTTAATGGAGCAGACCATGAGCTTTTCCCAAGCAGTCAGCGGCCTGAACGCAGCATCGTCAAACCTGGACGTCATTGGTAACAACATTGCCAACTCCGCCACGTCTGGCTTTAAATCAGCGACCGCCTCTTTTGCCGACATGTTTGCCGGTTCACAAACCGGTATGGGCGTAAAAGTTGCCGCTATTACCCAGGACTTCAGCGACGGCACCACCACCACGACTAACCGTGGTCTGGACGTGGCACTGAGCGGTAACGGTTTCTTCCGTCTGACCGACGCCAGCGGCGGCGTGTTCTATTCGCGTAACGGCCAGCTTTCTCTGGACGAAAACCGCAATCTGGTGAACTCGCAGGGCCTGAGCCTGACCGGTTATCCGGCCACCGGTACGCCACCGACCATCGCGCAGGGCGCGCAGCCTGTACCGCTGAATATCCCGAACACCATGATGATCGCCAAAGCCTCTACCACCGGCACCATGGCCGCTAACCTGAACTCCAGCGATAAAATCCCGGCAACCGCCACGTTCTCCAGTTCAGACCCAAGCAGCTACAACTACGTCAACACCATCACGACCTATGATTCGCTCGGAAACTCACACGACAACAACGTCTACTTTGTGAAGTCAACGACGCCAGAAAACTCATGGAAAGTGTACACGCAGGACACCAGCGCCACGCCGGTAACTGCGGCGGCACAAATCGGTAACCTGAACTTCAGCGCCAACGGAACGCTCACCAGCACGACCAATACCGACGGTTCGGCCACCACCGTTCCACTGGCCTTCGATCTGCCAATGAACACTGCCGCCAACGGTGCTACCACCCCGCAAGTGGTTTCTCTCAGCTTCCAGGGCAGTATTCAGCAGAACACCGGCAGCAACAGCATCGGTACGCTTAAGCAAAATGGTTATGCTGCGGGTCAGATGACCGGTTATCAGATCAATGATGACGGCACCATCGCTGGTGTTTACTCCAACCAGCAGACCCAGCTGTTAGGCCAGATTGTGCTGAGCAACTTCTCTAACCCGGAAGGTCTGAAATCTGAAGGCGACAACGTGTGGTCCTCCACGCAGTCTTCCGGTCAGCCTATTACCGGTCTGGCGGGGGCGGGCGGTTTCGGCAACATGACCAGCGGTGCGCTCGAAGCGTCGAACGTCGATCTGAGTAAAGAACTGGTCAACATGATTGTTGCCCAGCGTAACTACCAGTCGAATGCGCAAACCATCAAAACTCAGGACTCCATCCTGAACACGCTGGTCAACCTGCGCTAATCGTAGTTAACGACGTGCAGCACTGACAGACGGAGCAGGAACACACTATGGATCACGCAATCTACACCGCGATGGGCGCCGCCAGCCAGACGCTCAACCAGCAGTCGGTTACCGCGAGTAATCTGGCGAACGCCTCAACGCCGGGTTTCCGCGCCCAACTTATGGCGCTGCGGGCCGTGCCGGTGAACGGGCCAAGTCTCGAAACACGTACGCTGGTGACGGCTTCAACACCGGGCGCTGACATGACGCAGGGACAGCTCAACTACACCGGACGCCCGCTGGACGTGGCGCTGCAACAGGACGGTTTTCTTGCGGTGCAGATGCCTGACGGTTCCGAAGCCTATACCCGTAATGGCGACATTCAGGTGTCGCCAACTAACCAGCTGACTATTCAGGGCAATCCGGTTATGGGCGATAACGGCCCGATCGAAGTGCCACCAAATTCACAGCTGACCATCTCGTCGGACGGCACCATTGCGGTGCTCGAAGCGGGGGCTGATCCCAATACTATGGGACAGCTCGGTAAGCTGAAGCTGGTGAAAGCCACGGGTAGCGAAGTGATGCGCGGTGATGACGGGATGTTCCGTCTCACCCCGGCCACGGCGCAGGCCAGAGGTAATGCCCTGCAGGCTGATCCGGAAATCCACGTGATGTCGGGTACGCTCGAAGGCAGTAATGTCAAACCGGTCGAAACCATGGTTGACATGATTGCCAACGCCCGTCGCTTCGAGATGCAGATGAAGGTCATCCACAGCGTGGATGAAAACGAACAACGCGCCAATGCGCTGCTGTCGTTGAGCTAATGACCGCAGAGGAGTAACAACATGATCCCATCGCTTTATATTGCGAAGACTGGCCTGGACGCGCAGCAAACTAACATGGACGTGATCGCCAACAACCTGGCAAACGTCAGTACCAACGGCTTTAAACGCCAGCGCGCTGTGTTTGAAGATTTGCTGTACCAGACTATCCGCCAGCCGGGTGCGCAGTCGTCCGAGCAGACCAATCTGCCGTCCGGCCTGCAAATCGGTACCGGTGTGCGTCCGGTCGCTACTGAGCGTTTGCACGCGCAGGGCAACCTGTCACAGACCAACAACAGTAAAGATATCGCCATCAAAGGGCAGGGTTTCTTTCAGGTGCAGTTGCCTGACGGCACCACGTCATACACCCGTGACGGTTCGTTCCAGGTTGACCAAAACGGTCAGCTGGTGACGTCGAGCGGTTACCAGGTGATCCCGGCGATCACCATCCCGGCCAACGCCTTGTCTATCACCGTGGGCCGCGACGGTATTGTCAGCGTGACTCAGCAGGGGCAGACAGCGGCGCAGCAGGTAGGGCAACTGACGTTAAGCACTTTCATTAACGACAGCGGTCTGGAAGCTACGGGTGAAAACCTTTATCAGGAAACTCAAAGCTCCGGTGCGCCAACGGAAAGTACGCCGGGCCTCAACGGCGCCGGTCTGCTCTATCAGGGCTATGTTGAAACCTCCAACGTCAACGTGGCGGAAGAGCTGGTGAACATGATCCAGACGCAGCGCGCGTATGAGATCAACAGTAAAGCCGTTTCTACGTCAGACCAGATGTTGCAGAAATTAACGCAGCTGTAATTCCGATAAGACAGTAAAAGCAGGGCACGGCGGTGAGTACAGGCGCCGTGCCCTTAGTAATAAATGTCGATACTTTTAAGGCGATATCTGTGGTGACCATGAAATTTACGTCGGTAAACAGCGCGCACTTTCACCGACACGGCGTGTTGGCTCTGCCGCTTTTAGTGACTTTGCTGCTTAATGGCTGCGCGTATTTACCGCACAAGCCGCTGGTTGAAGGCACGACGTCGGCCCAACCGGCCCCAGCGGCGCCACCGGTACCGAACGGCTCGATTTTCCAGTCCGTCCAGCCGATGAATTATGGCTATCAGCCCCTGTTTGAAGATCGCCGACCACGCAATATCGGCGATACCCTGACCATTGTGTTGCAGGAAAACGTCAGCGCCAGCAAAAGCTCGTCCGCTAACGCCAGCCGCAATGGTTCAAGTAAATTTGGCGCCGCCGTTACGCCGCGCTATCTCGAAGGCTTATTCGGCAACGCCCGCGCTGACATGGATATGTCCGGCGATAACACCTTCGGTGGCAAGGGCGGTGCTGCCGCCAACAACACCTTCAGCGGTACGCTGACCGTAACCGTCAACGAAGTGCTGGCGAACGGCAACCTGCGCGTTGTGGGTGAGAAACAGATTGAAATCAACCAGGGCACCGAGTTTATCCGGTTCTCCGGCGTGGTGAATCCGCGCACCATCAGCGGCTCGAACACCGTGGTGTCAACGCAGGTGGCGGATGCACGCATCGAATATGTCGGTAACGGCTACATCAATGAAGCGCAGAACATGGGCTGGTTGCAGCGGTTCTTCCTTAATCTCTCGCCGTACTAATGGGGCAATCATGAGAAAACTTCTTCCCGGAATTCTGTGCCTGACGTTGTGTGCCCTGATGGCACTGCCCGCGTCGGCCCAGCGCATCCGTGATCTGGCCAGCGTTCAGGGCGTGCGTGATAACGCCCTGATCGGCTACGGGCTGGTGGTCGGTCTTGACGGCTCCGGTGACCAGACCACTCAGACACCGTTCACCACCCAAACGCTGACCAACATGTTATCTCAGTTAGGCATTACGGTGCCTGCGGGCACCAACATGCAGCTGAAAAACGTAGCAGCGGTGATGGTGACGGCAAAAATGCCGCCATTCTCTAAAAGCGGCCAGACCATTGACGTGGTGGTTTCCTCAATGGGGAACGCCAAAAGTATCCGTGGAGGCACCTTGCTGATGACTCCGCTGAAAGGCGTGGATAATCAGGTTTATGCACTGGCACAGGGTAACGTATTGGTGGGTGGTGCAGGTGCATCAGCCGGCGGCAGCAGCGTCACCGTTAACCAGCTTTCCGGCGGACGTATCACCGCGGGCGCGACCATTGAACGCGAACTGCCAAGCACCTTCGGCACCGAGGGCGTGATCAATCTGCAACTTAATGATGAAGACTTCAATTTGGCACAGCAGGTCAGCGACGCGATTAACCGTCAGGGCGGCATGGGGTCGGCCACTGCGCTGGATGCCCGCAATATTCAGGTGATGGTGCCGCGAGGCAACAGTTCACAGGTGCGCATTCTTGCTCAGATCCAGAACGTTGAAGTGACCGTCGGTCCGATGGATGCCAAAGTGATCATCAACTCGCGTACCGGTTCCGTGGTCATGAACCGCGACGTCACGCTCGACTCTTGCGCCGTTGCGCAGGGGAATCTCTCGGTGGTGGTTGACCGTCAGAATGACGTCAGCCAGCCGAACACACCGTTTGGCGGCGGGCAGACGGTGGTCACGCCGAACACCAATATTTCCGTTCGCCAGTCAGGCGGAGCACTACAACAGGTACAGTCCAGTGCCAGTCTGAACAATGTGGTGCGCACGCTGAACGCACTGGGCGCGACGCCAATCGACCTGATGTCTATTCTACAGGCCATGAAAACCGCGGGCTGTTTACGTGCTGATTTGGAAATCATCTGATGAGTGATCTGATGTCGATGTCCGGGGCTGCGTATGACACGCAGTCCTTGAACAGTTTGAAGCTGGCCGTGCAAAAAGATCCGCAAACGCACATCAAAGAAGTCGCCAAACAGTTCGAGGGCGTCTTCGTGCAGATGATGCTCAAAAGTATGCGTTCTGCCTTACCGCAGGATGGCCTGATGAGCAGCGACCAGACCCGGCTTTATACATCGATGTACGATCAGCAAATTGCCATGAATATGTCCGAGAAAGGGCTGGGCATGGCCGATCTGATGGTCAAACAGCTGACCGTTGGTAACACGCAGCCTGCCGAGACGGCGGGCACGGTGCCGATGGCGCTCGATAAAGAAGTGCTGAGCACTATGCCGCTGCTGGCAATGGAACAGATGATCCGCAAAGCTATGCCTAATGCGCCCGACCGCACCTCCGGCGGCGCACCGCTGGGGCAGGACAGCGGGCAATTTGTGTCACGTCTGAGCATCCCGGCGCAGGTCGCCAGCAAAGAGAGCGGCATATCGCATCAGCTGATTGTGGCGCAGGCCGCGCTGGAATCCGGCTGGGGCCAGCGTGAGATCCCGACCGCCGATGGCAAGCAGAGCTTCAACCTGTTTGGTATCAAAGCAGGCAGCAACTGGAGCGGGCCAACCACCGATATCACCACCACGGAATACACCAACGGCGTCGCGAAAAAAGTCCAGGCCACCTTCCGTGTCTACGGCTCATACGTCGAGGCGATAGCCGACTACGTCAAACTGCTGACCAACAACCCGCGCTATGCCCGCGTAACGGCAGCGGGAACGCCGGAGCAGGCCGCTCACGCCTTACAGGCTGCGGGTTACGCCACTGACCCGAACTATGCCGACAAGCTGGTCAGCGTTATCCAGAAAATCAAAGGTGCAGGTGAGCAGGCAATCAAAGCTTACAGCACCGATTTGAGTAAGATTTTCTGATAATTAGCGCTCAAGTTCCGGCGCCTGACGCCGATAACACTTTCAGCTTAGAGATCTTTCATTATTAACAACGTCAGCGGCGTCACACTGGGATAAAACACTCATGTCCAACAGCTTAATCAATACCGCCATGAGCGGGCTGAATGCGGCGCAGGCTGCGCTCAGTACGGTCAGTAACAACATCGCCAACGTCAGTGTGGCTGGTTATAACCGCCAGACGGCAATTATTGGTCAGAGTAACGGCACCAATACGGCAGCGGGTTACATCGGTAACGGTGTGACCGTCAGCAGCATCAACCGTGAATACAATGCGTTTGTCTCAAACCAGTTGCTGGGCGCCAGCACGGTTAACAGCGCGCTGGGTACGCAATATTCTCAGGCAAGCCAGATTGACAACCTGTTGTCCAATACCACGACTAACTTGTCGAGTACCATGCAGAACTTTTTCAAAAGCCTGCAAACGCTGACCAGCAACGCCGGTGACAGCGCATCGCGTCAGGCGGTATTGGGGCAGGCACAGGGCATGACGGCGCAGTTCAACAGTGCGTCAAAATACCTCAGTGATATGAATGCGGGTGTGAACCAGCAAATCACTGACAATGTGAATCAGATTAACAACTATGCTTCACAAATTGCCTCACTGAATAAACAAATCACCACCACGCGCGGCAGCACGGGTCAGGAACCAAACGCGCTCCTCGATCAGCGTGACGAGCTGGTCAGCCAGCTGAACGACATCGCCGGTGTGACAGTAACTCAGCAGGATGGCGACGCCTATAACGTCTCTTTCGCCAGCGGCGTGCCTTTGGTGCAGGGGACAAATACCCGCACTGTCGTTGCCACGCCATCGAGCGCAGATCCCAGCAAACTCACCGTCGGCATGACCCAGCCTGATGGTAGCGTGACAGAAATTAGTGAAGACCGTATTACCACGGGCGCGCTGGGCGGCGTGCTGAGTTTCCGCAAAGATAACCTTGAGCCAGCGATTAACCAGCTGGGCCAGTTAGCACTTTCACTGGGCAGCAGCTTCAACACAGTGAATACCGGCGGCTTTGACCTCACCGGTGCGGCGGGGAAAAATTTCTTCAGCTTCAGTGATCCCACCACCATCGCCAACACCAAAAACACCGGTGCTGCCAAAATGACGGTCACTTATGGTGATGCTACCGCCGTCAAAGCCAGTGATTATGTCATGTCTTATGACAACGGCTCATGGTCTGCGACGCGTGTGTCTGATGGCGAAAAATTCACCCCAACGCAGAGTACTGATGCTCAGGGCGTCACTACGATGGGTTTTGACGGGTTGAAAATTTCAGTCAGCGGGACACCGGCAACGAAAGACAGCATCACGGTTAAAACGGTCAGCGGTGCGGCAAGCAGCCTGAACGTCGCGCTTACCGATTCATCACAAATTGCCACCGCGGGTGCCACAGATTCAGGCGTGGGTGACAATACCAACGCCCAAAAGCTGCTGGATCTGCAGACCGCAAAACTGGTGGAAGGTAAAGCCACCCTGACAGGCGCCTACGCCAGTCTGGTCAGCAATGTGGGTAATCAGGTATCCAGCCTGAAAACCAACACCACGGCGCAAACGAATATTGTGACCAACCTGCAACAGCAGCAGCAGTCCATTTCGGGTGTAAATACTGATGAAGAGTACGGCGACTTACAGCGCTACCAACAATATTATCTGGCTAACGCGCAGGTGATTCAGACGGCGAAGACTATTTTCGACGCGATCATCAACATCCGTTAATTTCTAACTTCGATGAGATAAGGAACTGACGCCATGCGCCTTAGTACCAACATGATTTACCAGCAAAATATGAGTAGTGTCAGCAATGCCCAGTCCATGTGGCAGGATACCGGGGTACAGTTAGGCACGGGATATCGTGTTAACAAACCCTCGGATGATCCTCTGGCAGCATCTCAGGCCGTGATGGTTCAACAAGCGCAGGCACAAAATGATCAGTTTGCCATCGCGCGTACTTTCGCGAATCAAAGCATGGGCCAGGAAGAGAATATTCTGACCAATGTCACAAATGCCATTCAGGATGCGCAGAGTGTTATCGTCAATGCGGGCGATGGTGCAATGAGTGATGATGACCGATCTTCTCTGGCCACCAAATTGCAGGGTATTAAAGATCAGTTAGTGAATATGGCTAACAGCACCGACGGTAATGGCCGATATATTTTCGCCGGTTATAAAAGCGATACACCGCCCTTTACTGTTGATGCCACGACCGGTGCGGTCACCTACAAGGGCGGCGCTGAAGCGCTTTCGCAGCAGGTTGATGCCAGCCGTACTATGACGATAAGCCACACCGGTACGCAGGTTTTCAACACCCTGACAGGGGATGCCGTCAAAGAGCCGGATGGCTCAACCGGCGAAAGTGATATTTTCAAAACACTTGATACTGCTATCACCGCGCTGAAAACGCCGAAAGACAGTTTTCCTAATACTACGGACTATACGGCAGCTATCGACAAGGCCAACCGTGGTTTGCGTAACTCGTTGAATAACGTCTTGTCTGTGCGTTCCGAGCTTGGCACGCAAATGGATGAACTCGACAAACTCGACACGATGGGCAACGACACAAAACAAATTAACGGTGATAAATTGAATGCGCTGGTGGGGGTTGACTGGACTGCTGCGATTTCTCAATACAGCCTGCAACAGGTTGCCTTACAGGCCTCGTATAAAACCTTTACCAGTATGCAAGGCCTGTCACTCTTCCAGATGAATTCGTAACGCCTCGTACTTCTCTGCCTTTCCCAACCGGGGCTCAAAAGCCCCGGTCTGACAAGCTTTTCTGAGCATACTTAAACCGGGTGTGCTCAGTTTTGTATGCCACCCTGTTTGCTAAGAGCGGGGTGGCATACGCTTTTTAGAACCGAATCAGAAACCTGCGTGACGTCATCCCGTGGATTTACCCAAAAACAGCCAGCAATACCGGGAACAGGAAGGGTGCCAGCAGCGAGGTGATGATCCCGCAGATGACCAGCGCCAGTGAACTGAATGCCCCTTCCTGGAAATCCAACTCAGCACAGCGTGCCGTACCCAGCGCGTGTGACGCCGTACCCATCGCAAGACCCCGTGACGCCTTGGTGGTGATCTTAAGAATATTCAAAATGGTGTGGCCGAACACTGCACCTAAAATCCCGACGAAAATAACGCATACCGCGCTGATGGCAGGAATACCGTTAATGGACTGCGCCGTTGCCATGGCAATCGGTGTGGTGACGGATTTCGGCAGGACCGACGCCGCAATTTCGGGTGTGGCGCCCATCCATAAGGCAATTGCGGTGCCGGTGACCATCGCCACCACGCTGCCAATGAAACAGACGCTGATGATGGACTTCCAGCGGGCGCGGATCTGATGCAACTGCTCGTACAGCGGGAAAGCCAGCGCCACCACCGCCGGTTGCAGCAGGTCATTGAGGATCTTGCTGCCAGCGAAGTAGCGGGCGTAAGGAATATTCGTGACCAGCAGCAGCGGGATGATGATAACCATCGACATCAGCAGTGGATTTAATAAAGGCAGCTTGAGCTTTACCGCGAGTTTGCGCGTAGCGAAAAAGACCAGCAGCGTTAAAGGCAAGGACCACAGAATATCGATCATGGTTTCTCCTCCGGTTCGCCGGTGACCGGAGGTTCCCGGTGGATAAAGTGAGAACAATAGGCGGTAACCAGCAGCACAATCACCGTGCTGATAAGGCACGACACAACCAGCGGGCCAAACTGCGCGCGCAGCATGTCGTAGTAAGTCATCACACCAACGCCGATAGGGACGAATAACAGCGCCATGTAACGGATCAGCACATTACAGCCAGGTTTCACCCAGCGGTAAGGCAAAATTTGGGTGCACAGCAGGATAAACAGGATCAACATACCGATAATACTGCCGGGAATAGTGAGCGGCAGCAGGGATGAAATACCGATGCCTGCGTACAGACAAAGGTATATCAATATAAATGCCCGGATATATTGTAAAAGCAGGGTTAATACGTTGCGCATGGCCTTCATTCCAGTAAGGTGACGCATTCATCATACAATTAAACTGTGATCTGTGCCACAAAGCAGAGTATGAAATTAATGAATGAAGTGTATGCCATTTTGGAACGGGGAACGTGGGCTAATTAGGGCATTTATGATGGAGTTACCTGGCAGGGTCTGGCGACAATCAGGCCAGACCCTGTGATAATTCAACTCATTAAAGGCAAGAGCTGCGAATACAGCTTGCTGAATACTTTGCGGCGGGCGCGGTAGGCGTGATGTTTTACCGCATCAGGTTGGTGAGTCTGTTCCAGAGGCAGGGCAGGGAGTAACTCCTCCCGTGATTTTTGCGGGTTCATGGCAATTTGTGCCAGTCTTGAGGCGCCAAGAGCCGGGCCAACATCCCCGCCGGTACGGTATTCAAGCGTCTGCCCGCTGATGTCCGCCAGCATTTGCCGCCAGTAACTGCTGCGTGCGCCACCGCCAATCAGGGTGATGGAATTCGGTTTCAGGCCGGTTGCGTGCAGTGCGTCCATCCCTTCCGCCAGAGCGAAGCCGACGCCTTCCAGCACGGCGCGGCCAATATCAGCGGGTCCATGCTCATGGGTCAGACCAAACAGCGTGCCTTTCGCCTGAGGATTGTTGTGCGGCGTGCGTTCACCGGAGAGATAAGGCAGGAACCAAACTGGCGTTTCGGCCGGTGCGGTGTGCTCAACCAGCTTAAGCAACTCACTCACCGATGCCGTGCCGGTCAGCCTTGCCGCCCAGTCCAGACAGGATGCCGCGCTAAGCATGACGGACATCAGGTGCCAGGTATCCGGTAAAGCGTGGCAGAAGCTATGTACGGCCTGTTGAGGATTGCTGAGGAAACCGTCGCTCACGGCAAAATAGACGCCTGACGTCCCGAGAGACAACATCGCCTGACCCGCACGGTACAACCCGACGCCGACGGCACCGGCCGCATTGTCACCCCCGCCGGCAATCACCGGAATACGGCCGATGCCCCAGCGGCCTGCCAGCTCAGCTGACACTTCGCCAGTGATCTGATTACCTTCATACAGGACGGGCATCTGGTCACGGTGCAGGAAACAGGCATTGAGCATAATGTCGCTCCAGTCGCGTTTCGCGACATCCAGCCACATCGTGCCCGCCGCGTCGGACATATCGCTGGCGAAGATACCCGTAATGCGCCAGCGCAGATAATCTTTCGGTAATAAAATTTTGTCTACCTGACTGAATACCTCAGGTTCGTTCTGTTTTACCCATGCCAGTTTAGGCGCAGTGAAACCCGGCATCATCACGTTGCCAGTGATACGGCGGGACTCAGGAACGGTACTTTCCAGCGCCTGACATTGCGCAAAGCTGCGTCCGTCATTCCATAAAATAGCCGGGCGTAATACTTCACCTTGTTTGCCAAGCAGCGTGGCACCGTGCATCTGTCCGGTCAGACCCAGCGCTTTGACTTGAGTCAGGTCCGAAACTGCCGCCAGCGCCAAAATGGCCTTGTCGGTTGCGTTCCACCAATCGGCAGGATCTTGTTCTGACCATAGCGGATGCGGACGGGAAAGGGTGAGGGGTTCACTGTGCGTGGCGATAACCTGGCCGGCTTCGCTGAGTAAAATGGCTTTTACACCGGATGTACCGAGATCGATACCGAGATACATGTGCACTCCTTTCCCTGAAATTGATGATGATGGTTAAAACAACATTGTCCGGCTAACGCTACCGGGCAAATTTAAGGCTTTTGCGGTGCACTTACCCGAACAGGTAGCGGTTAACCAGATTTTCAAGCTGTTCCTGATGGCCACTCTGATGCACAGGCGCGAACTGATGTTGCTGGGCAAATTTCGCTAACTCATCGAGTGATATCTTACCTTGCAGAATTTGCTGGCCAAGCTCTGCATTCCAGCCGGAGTAACGCTGCGCTACATGTTTGTCGAGCTCGCCGTCAGTGATCATTTTCGCGGCCACTTTCAGCGCCAGCGCCATCGTGTCCATACCGCCGATATGCCCATAGAACAGGTCATATTTGTCGGTGCTCTGGCGGCGAACTTTGGCATCAAAGTTCAGGCCGCCGGTCGTGAAGCCACCGGCTTTGATGATTTCATACATCACCAGCGCATTCTCTTCCACGCTGTTCGGGAACTGGTCAGTATCCCAGCCGCACTGAGGATCGCCTCGGTTTGCATCTACCGAGCCAAACAGACCCAGGGCAATGGCATTAGCAATTTCGTGATGGAAAGAGTGGCCAGCCAGCGTGGCATGGTTGGCTTCAACATTGACTTTGATCTCTTTTTCCAGCCCGAATTGCTTGAGGAAGCCATAGACTGACGCAACGTCGTAATCATATTGATGCTTAGTGGGTTCCTGCGGTTTTGGCTCAATCAGTAACGTACCCTGGAAGCCGATTTTGTGTTTGTGCTCGACCACCAGTTGCATAAAGCGACCAATCTGTTCGCGCTCCTGACGGAGGTCAGTGTTCAGCAGGGTTTCGTAACCTTCGCGGCCGCCCCAGAGCACGTAGTTTTCACCGCCAAGTTGCTTGGTCGCATTCATCGCAGTAAAGACCTGCGTCGCCGCCCAGGCAAACACTTCTGGGTCCGGATTAGTCGCGGCACCGGCAGCATAGCGCGGGTTAGAGAAGCAGTTAGCGGTGCCCCACAACAGCTTCAGCCCGCTGCTTTCCTGCTTTAGTGCCAGCACATCGGTCATCACGGCAAAGTTATTAACGTACTCTTTTAGCGAATTACCTTCCGGCGAAACATCGACATCGTGAAAGCAGTAATAAGGCACGTTGAGTTTTTTGAAGAATTCGAAGGCCACATCAGCTTTACGTTTTGCCAGCTCCAGCGCATCACCCGGTTGTTGCCACGGGCGGTCAAATGCACCGAGGCCAAACATATCAGACCCATTCCAGCAGAACGTATGCCAGTAGCAAGCGGCAAATCTCAAATGTTCTGCCATGGTTTTACCGAGAATCACTTCGTTCGGATTGTAATGGCGGAATGAAAGAGGATTTTTGCTGTTAATTCCTTCGTAGCGAACCGCGTCAAGCTTGTCGAAATAAGCGTGCATTGAAAACTCCTTGGAAACTGGCCCAGACCTGCTGGGGAGTGAGAGCGGTTATCTTCGGAGTTGTAGGGACGACTCACAATTACGTTATTTAACACTCAAATTAACTTAATTATTAACTGTGCGGCAGATCGCAAAAATAAGCCTTTCAGGGGCGCTATTTTTCAATAATTTCGAGGGAACGCGAAAGAGTCCGCACATGAAATAGGTCTATTGCAATCAAACCATGATCTTCATCAAATATTAGAAAAGAAACTAAAAATCGTAACGCTGCGGTTAAAATCTGCAATTGCTGAATAATTGCTGAGCGACAACAATTCATCCGCAACGATTTCCCTGTGGTTGCTAAAAATTTGTTTCTCTTTCCCTGCTTCTTTATAAAAAAGGTCTTAGAAGATGAAAATGAAAACACTTTTACTTACCGCCAGCGCAGCACTACTCCTTTTCAGCCAGTCTGGTCTGGCAAAAGAAATTAAAATTGGTATGGCAATCGATGACTTGCGGCTGGAACGCTGGCAGAAAGACAGGGATATATTTGTGGCGAAAGCCAAAACGTTGGGAGCTGATGTTTTCGTGCAATCTGCTAACGGCAATGAAGAAACGCAGATGGCGCAGATTGAAAATATGATTAACCGCGGTGTCGATGTGTTGGTGATTATCCCCTACAACGGCGAAGTGCTGAGTAATGTTATCGCCGAGGCCAAGCAGGAAGGCATTAAAGTTCTGGCTTATGACCGGATGATTAACAACGCCGATATCGATTTTTATATTTCGTTTGATAACGAAAAGGTTGGTGAATTGCAGGCGCAAAGCCTGGTTGACCGCGTACCGCAGGGAAATTATTTTCTGATGGGCGGGTCACCTGTCGATAACAATGCCAAAATGTTCCGCGCAGGACAGATGAAAGTCCTTAATCCCCTGATCAAAGAGGGACAAATTAAGATTGTTGGCGACCAGTGGGCTGATGGGTGGTTACCTGAAAATGCGCTGAAAATAATGGAAAATGCGCTCACGGCAAACAATAACAAAATTGATGCGGTGGTGGCCTCAAACGATGCAACGGCAGGCGGCGCAGTTCAGGCGCTGTCCGCGCAGGGGCTCGCAGGAAAAGTGGCTATTTCTGGGCAAGATGCTGACCTGGCTGGCATTAAACGTATTGAGGCAGGTACACAGACCATGACGGTCTATAAACCAATCACTAAACTGGCAAATGATGCGGCTGAAATTGCCGTTCAGCTGGGCAAAGGTGAAACACCTAAATCCAATGCAACGTTGAATAATGGTAAGAAAGAGGTCCCGTCCTATTTGTTAACGCCAATTTCTGTGGATAAAAACAATATTGAAAGCACCGTCATTGCCGACGGATTCCACAAGAAGGCTGATCTTAAATAGGAAGCGCATTGTGCTCCCTTCCATTATTCTGCGGCCCTGATACTCATTAATCATAATGTCAGGGGCTGCGAGGTAAATTATGTCTGGATTAGCTATGTCTGGAACAGCGGAAAAGACATGCCTGCTGGAGATGCGCCATATCACTAAAAAATTTGGCATGGTAAAAGCCGTCGATAATATTAGCCTCCGGCTGGAGGCCGGAGAAGTTCTCTCGCTGTGTGGTGAAAATGGTTCGGGTAAGTCCACTCTGATGAAAGTGTTATGTGGCATATATCCTTTCGGGACCTTTAACGGCGAAATTTATTTCTCCGGCGAAAAACTGATAGCAAAAGGCATCCGCGAAACCGAGCAAAAGGGAATTGCAATTATCCACCAGGAACTGGCGCTGGTGAAACAGATGAGTGTGCTGGAGAACATGTTTCTCGGTAACGAGTGGGGACATTATGGCCTGCTCGATACCGACCAGATGTATTTGCGTTGCCGCAGGATGCTGGCGCAGGTCAAACTGGATATTGACCCTCATACGCTGGTTGGCGAACTGGGTCTTGGCCAGCGGCAACTGGTGGAGATCGCGAAAGCACTGAATAAGCAGGTCCGGTTATTGGTGCTTGATGAACCGACTGCATCGCTGACAGAAAGCGAAACGGAGATCCTGCTCGATATCATTCGCGACTTACGTCATCACGATATCGCCTGTATCTATATTTCTCACAAGCTTAACGAAGTAAGGGCAATTTCCGACAAGCTCTGTGTCATTCGTGATGGGCAGCATATTGCTACACGGGACGCGGCCGGGATCACCGAGCAGGAGATCATCGCCATGATGGTCGGACGTGAACTGACGGAACTGTTTCCACCCCGGCATCGCCGTTCTGGCGAAGAAGTATTGCGCGTCGCCCACCTCAGCGCCTGGCATCCGGTTAACCGTCATATCAAACGGGTCGACGATTTCAGTTTTTCTCTCCACGCCGGCGAAGTGCTGGGTGTTGCGGGGTTAGTTGGCGCCGGGCGGACCGAAGCTATGGAGTGTCTTTTTGGTGTTTACCCCGGCCGTTGGGAGGGGGAGGTATGGCTGGCAGGCAAGCGGGTGGTGATCACCTCTTGTCGTGAAGCGATGCGTATGGGACTGGCGATGGTACCCGAGGATCGCAAACGTGACGGCATTGTTCCCGTGATGGCTCTGGGCAGCAATATTACGCTGGCTGCATTGGGGGATTTTACCGCCGGTGGCGTGATCGATGATGCCCGTGAACAGCAAACGATCAGCCAGTCAGTTTCACAGCTCAAAATTAAAACGTCGTCACCGGCGCTGGCTATCGGCCGTCTGAGTGGCGGGAATCAACAGAAGGCTATTCTGGCTCGCTGTTTACTGCTAAACCCCAAAATCCTCATTCTGGATGAACCCACGCGCGGCATCGACGTCGGTGCGAAACATGAAATCTACAAACTCATAAGCAAGTTAGCCGTGCAGGGCATGGCCATCATCGTTATTTCCTCGGAGCTGCCGGAAGTGCTGGGGCTGAGCGATCGTGTTCTGGTCATGCACCAGGGGCAGCTCAAAGCCTGTCTGACCAATGATAATTTAACGCAACAGCAGGTCATGGAAGCCGCATTAAGGAGTGAAACCTATGTCTAAATTACACCCTTCTGGTGAAGTGTCCGTTACCGCAGATTCCGCGAACGGCACCTCTTTGTTTTCATTGCAGAAGCTGAAAACGATTAATCTCCAGGTCTACGTCATGCTGGCTGCCATTGCGGTGATCATTGTGTTCTTCTCATTCACTACCGATGGCGCTTATATCAGCGCGCGCAATATCTCCAACCTTCTGCGCCAGACAGCCATCACCGGCATTTTGGCGGTCGGGATGGTGTTTGTGATTATCTCGGCAGAAATCGATCTCTCGGTCGGATCGATGATGGGGTTGCTCGGCGGCATCGCGGCAATTTTTGACGTCTGGTTGGGCTGGCCGTTGCCTCTGACTATTGCGGTGACGCTGTTACTGGGCCTGCTGCTGGGGGCGTGGAATGGCTGGTGGGTGGCTTATCGTAAAGTGCCGTCTTTCATTGTTACGCTGGCCGGGATGTTGGCATTTCGCGGCATTTTAATCGGTATCACCAGCGGAACCACTGTCGCACCAACTACGCCGCAAATGTCCCTGATTGGCCAAAGTTATCTGCCGGATGGCCTCGGCTTTGGCATCGGTGCTGTAGCGCTGGCACTGTTTATCGGCTGGCAATGGCGTCGGCGCAAACAGCGTGCAGCATTAGGGCTACCGCTGACACAGGTTAAAAGTGATGTCACCCGTCAGGCGCTGACTGCCATCATTGCATTGGGCGCCGTGCTGTTGCTCAATGAGTATCGCGGTGTGCCAACGCCGGTTCTGGTGTTGGTAGCCCTGATGCTAGGTGGAATGTTTATGGCTTCGCGCACCTCTTTCGGTCGTAGAATCTATGCCATCGGCGGCAATATCGACGCGGCGCGGTTATCGGGCGTGAACGTTGAGCGCAGTAAACTGACTGTTTTTGCTATTAACGGGCTGATGGTTGCCATCGCGGGGCTGATTCTTAGCTCCCGTTTGGGCGCCGGTTCACCTTCCGCAGGGAATATCGCCGAACTGGACGCGATTGCGGCCTGCGTCATCGGTGGGACCAGTCTGGCCGGTGGTGTGGGCAGCGTCGCCGGTGCGGTGATGGGAGCATTTATTATGGCGTCACTGGATAACGGCATGAGCATGCTTGATGTCCCGACGTTCTGGCAATATATCGTGAAAGGTGCAATTTTACTGCTGGCAGTGTGGATGGATTCTGCCACCAAACGGCGTGCCTGAAGCCGCTTTTCTGCCACTTGGAAGCCCTCTTCAGGAGATACTTGCTCAGCGTTCAACAGAGCGAGTTTTTACTGCAACACAGCGGGGTCTGTGATGTTGAGCTACTTCTTATGAGCTGTGGTAAGGACTACCCGGCTTATTTTTGCGTAAATTACCGTTGAGAAACAGGCATGTTTGAAAAGCGTTATCGCATCACGTTGTTATTTAATGCCAATAAAGTCTACGACCGTCAGGTCGTTGAAGGCGTCGGTGAATACTTGCAGGCGTCTCAGAGCGACTGGGACATTTTTATTGAAGAAGACTTTCGTTGTCGCATCGACAACATCCGCGACTGGCTTGGCGACGGCGTGATTGCTGACTTTGACGACCGCGAAATTGAACGGGTACTGAAAGATCTCAATGTGCCGATCGTGGGGGTGGGTGGTTCCTACCACCGCGAAGAGGATTATCCGCCAGTACACTACATCGCGACTGATAACTACGCGCTGGTGGAGGCGGCGTTTATGCACCTCAAAGAGAAGGGTATCAATCGCTTTGCTTTCTACGGTTTACCTGGAGTGGGGGACAAACGCTGGGCTCAGGAGCGCGAGCATGCGTTCCGCAAGTTGGTCTCTGCGGAGCAGTATCAGGGCGTGGTTTATCAGGGTATGGAAACCGCCCCCGAGAACTGGCAGCATGCGCAGAACCGGCTGGCTGACTGGGTGCAAACCCTGCCACAGCAGACCGGGATTATTGCGGTGACAGACGCCCGCGCCCGGCATCTTTTGCAGGTGTGCGAACATCTGGATATTCCGGTGCCGGAAAAACTCAGCGTAATTGGCATTGATAACGAAGAACTGACGCGCTATCTGTCCCGGGTGGCATTGTCCTCCGTAGTACAGGGGACGCGGCAGATGGGTTACCGCGCGGCCAAGTTATTACATCAGTTGCTGGATCAGCGGGAGCTGCCGCTACAACGCATTCTGGTTCCGCCGGTAAAAGTCATGGCGCGACGTTCAACGGATTTCCGATCACTGCGTGACCCTGCGGTTATTCAGGCCATGCATTACATTCGTTATCACGCCTGCAAGGGGATCAAAGTCGAACAGGTATTAGACGCGATTGGTATTTCCCGCTCCAACCTTGAAAAGCGTTTTAAAGACGAAACAGGCCAAACCATTCATGGCGTGATTCATGATGAGAAACTGGACAGGGCGCGTAACCTGCTGGCTGCCACCTCTATTTCTATCAATGAGATCTCGCAAATGTGCGGCTACCCGTCGTTGCAATATTTCTATTCGGTGTTTAAGAAAGGATATGACATGACGCCGAAGGAGTACCGTGATAAGTATGGCGAAGTGATTTACTAAGTTCATGAAAGAAAATCCCCCTGAATGACAGGGGGAGGGCCTTATCGGAAAATTAATGCTTAAGGTTCTACGACTTTCTGGTAACCCACCAACATCAGCGTCGGTGTTTTCCCGCTTTCTTTGGAGTCAACGGTAATGGTGCGGCCGTTACGTTCGCCACCAATATAATAGGCGACTTCGGTTTTACCGGCAGCTAACGCGGCACGAACGGCTTTATCCACATCGACATAACGGAACTGCTGGACGTTATCCATATAAATACTGCCGTCGGCGACATAGTCAAATGCGGGTTTATTATTCCAGGTGACGGTATTTTCATCCCATGAACCCGGATCCGTAGGGTAGAAGAAAATAGAGATTGCACTATTGTCGGTTGTATTACCATCATAAACGCGGATTTTATATGTGAAAGTCACACCTGGATAATCATCGATATTTTCAGGCAGGGCTGGGATCTTAAATTTCATTAAGGCCAGCATCTGTTTATTCTGGTCACGACCCGGCGAGTTCCAGTTATCTTGCACCAGTAACGTCGGTACGCTGCCAAAGTTTTTATCACTGTCAGTCTGGTCGCTGACATAGGTATCGGCTTCGGCGTCTGAATAGCTGTAAGGGATATTCTCAGCACAATCCATCGCGTAATTCATACAACGATTAGCCATAAATTGGGCAGCCTCCTCAGTCCACGCATTCATGAAATCACCGTGCGCGGTATAAATACTGCCCCACATGGCTGTCAGATTGCCGTCGATCATTTTAGGATCGAGAGATAGTTTTATTTTGCTGACGTCCAGCGAGGTAATATTTTTCAGTACGTAGGCAATGTTCATATTCACTTTCGCCAGTTTGACCGGATGGTCAGCCGGACACTGACCGCTGCCGTTGCTGTAAACTGCGTTATTAGTACCTTTAGCTGCGAGGTTTTTACCATCCCAGCAGTCAGGGAACATGATAGCTATATTAAACTGTACGGCATCGCCCGCTGAGCGCAGGCCGCAAATCTGGTCAGCGTTATGGGTGTATCCGTTGCCGTTGGCGCAGAGGAAATTGACGTGCGTATTAGGTCCGGTGCCTTTGTGATCGCCAGCCAGAAGTTGCAGGCCATGTGGGTAAGGGTTGATCGGATACTGCGCTACGTTGTCGGCCTGATAGTAGTTTTTCATATAGGTCGGGTTCACGATGGTGCCATCGGGCAGCATCATGGTCGGCACCCAGTAGCCGGTGCTGTCAGCGGCGTTATCGCAGGTGGTCCCTGAATGAAGCAGCAAACTTTCCGCCGTTGAATACGCATCCGTTGAACGGTTGCCGAAGAAATCATGGGACATTGCCATGCCGGGCATTCCTGGCATTAAAATGGGGTCGTCGGGTTTCATGTGGCTGAAATTACAGTCCACGTCAGTTTGAGCATCGTTGGCTGATGCAGAGAGCGGCACAAAGCTAAATAATCCGGCACATACTGCCAGGGACGGTAATATATATTTCATGTGTAATTCCTTAAGCAATGACAGCCATGATAGAGGGGGGAGTACGTCCGATAACATCTAAAATAGAGGGGGGTTATTAGATTACAAGGGCGTAAGGGATAAAAAGCAGTAATCTAAAACTCTCTTCCTATCCATGGTTATTCTATTCTCATTTTTCTTCTAATGAATTTAAATAAATAAGAAAAATGATAAAAACATATCAATTGTTATTGAGTTAATAATGATATTTTATAAAAACAATGACAATCAATTGATGTTGTGTGAGGCAGGAGTAAGAAAGGAGTCAGTAAAGCGGTGTCTGTGAAATAAAAATCCCCGCCAGTGACGGGCGGGGATTTTTGTTAATGTATTTAAAGCAGGATGGTCACCTCGGCAGTGTCAGTATCAGGCAAAATCAGCAATCCGTTGGCATGTGTCATGTGCGAGCCTCTGGCGATGTCTTGTACTTTACCGATATTGCGTAGACACAGCATCCACTGTTTGGCCTTGCCCTTCGGCGTCACCGTGATCTCATTGCCACTGCGCGTGGCTGTCAGTGTGAAGACAATCTTTCCCTGTAAATCTGTCAGATGGGTTTCAATCATGCCACCCTCCGCCAGTTCAAACAGGTGGAATTCAGGGCGCTCGCTATAGTCGTAATCTGGCTTCTGGTTATTGCTGCCGAGCGCCAGTAGCGTATTCGGGCGCACATACAGCGGCAGGCTGTTAAAGCCGTGCTGCTGACGGTGCCAACGGGACCCCTCAATGACGTCGTTGCTGAGTAAGTGCGTCCAGCGCCCCTGCGGCAGATAGAAATCTACATCACCTTGTTCACTGAACACCGGCGCAACCATCAGGTCATCGCCGAGCATATACTGGCGGTCGAGATAATCACAGGCCGGGTCTTCCGGGAACTCCAGCATCATGGCGCGCATCACCGGCGTGCCATAAACAGCGGCCTGCGCTGACGCCGGATACAGATAGGGCATCAGACGGCATTTCAGCTCGGTGAATTCACGTACCACATCGCAGGCTTCGTCGTCATAAACCCATGGCACACGGTAAGATTTACTGCCGTGCAGGCGGCTGTGACTGGAGAGCAGACCGAAGGCGCACCAGCGCTTATAGATATGCGCAGGCGCCGTGTTTTCGAAACCACCGATGTCATGGCTCCAGAAACCAAAACCTGACAAGCCGATGGAAAGCCCACCGCGCAGGCTTTCCGCCATGGATTCATAGGTGGCGTAGCAGTCGCCGCCCCAGTGAACCGGGAACTGTTGTGCGCCAACCGAGGCCGAGCGGGCAAACAGCACCGCCTCGGATTCCCCCAGTTTTTCCTGCAACGTTTCATATACCAGCTTGTTGTAAACAAAGGCGTAGTGGTTGTGCATTTTTTGCGGGTTACAGCCGTCATGCCATACTACGTCGGTCGGAATGCGTTCGCCGAAATCGGTTTTGAAGCAGTCAACGCCCATGTCGATTAAGCGTTTCAGATGTCCCGCATACCAGGCGCTTGCTTCAGGATGGGTAAAATCAACGATGGCCTGTCCCGGCTGCCATTTATCCCACTGCCACACCCGGCCGTCCGGGCGTTTGAGCAGGTAGCCTTTCTCTTTACCTTCTTTAAATAGCGGTGATTTCTGCCCGATGTACGGGTTAATCCAGACGCAGATTTTCAACCCTTTATCTTTGAGGCGAGAAAGCATTCCCTGCGGATCCGGGAATGTCTGCGGGTCCCACTCAAAATCACACCACTGGAAGGCCTTCATCCAGAAGCAGTCAAAATGGAACACGTGCAGCGGCAGGTTGCGCGCAGCCATCCCGTCGATAAAGCTGTTCACCGTCTGCTCATCGTAATTGGTGGTGAACGAGGTCGTCAGCCATAAACCGAACGACCAGGCCGGAGGCAGAGCAGGGCGGCCGGTCAGGCGGGTGTAGCGGTCAAGTACTTTTTTCGGCGTCGGCCCGTCAATCACGAAATATTCCAGATATTCGCTTTCGACGCTGAACTGCACTTTCGACACTTTCTCGGAGCCTACTTCAAACGAAACAGCCTCGGGATGGTTGACCAGTACGCCGTAGCCACGGTTAGTCAGATAGAACGGAATATTTTTATAAGACTGCTCGGTGCTGGTGCCGCCATCGCGGTTCCAGGTTTCTACCGTCTGTCCATTTTTAACCAGCGCCGTAAAACGCTCACCGAGGCCATAAACTGTCTCGCCAACGCCTAAATCCAGGCGTTCCATCATGTAGTTTTTGCCGTCGCGGACGTTTTGCACATAGCCGTTAGACTTGGCTACGCTGCCCGTGATCCGCTGCCCGTGGCGCAGGAAGTCCAGCGACCAGTTCGCGCCTTTTGTGACACGAACGCTAAGGTCACCGCTATGCAGGGCGGCAAATTCGTCTGTCTCCTCGACAGTTACCTCATGCTGTGACTCGCTAATCAGCGGGTAGTCAGGGCCGAGATCTAAACCGCCATCAAAATGGGTAATGCGCACGCCAATAACACCGCTTTGCGGTGAGGAAAAACGCAGGGTAAACAGCGGCGTATCCAGCTGATTTGCGCGCTCACTCGCCTCGCGCGGGGCGGCATAGATAATCATATTGTTGCCTGACTTTTGCACCTCTGAGACATAAAGCGGATGCGTTAATGTCAGGCCTTCCTGTATCAACCAGTTACCATCACTGATTTTCATTGCTCTCTCCTTTACCCTTATTTCTTTAGGTATATATCGTGAATAACCCCATAAATTACTTCATATACTCTTGCTGATTGCGGCGGATACCCTGCGCGACGTCATCAAGGATTCGGCGCAGCAATGGCGTGCGCAGAATGTAGAAGCGTTTGCAGATAATCGCACTGAGTAGGTAACAGACCGCGGGCACCATCGTAAACAGGGCAATAATGCTGGTCAGGGTGGCGGGGTTTTGGGTGGCTGCACCGGACTGATAACCGGCACCTGCCAGTACCCAACCGATGAGTGCGCCAGCCAGTGCCAGGCCCAGTTTCAGTACAAACAGGGTGCCTGCGAAGCTGATGCCGGTCAGGCGTTTGCCATCATTCCACTCGCCGTAATCGACGGTGTCGGACATCATGACCCACTGAATTGGCGTGACCATCTGGTGGAAGACACCGATCACAAAGATGAAGATAAACATAGTGATGCTGGCGCTGATCGGCAGGAAGAACATCAGTACGCTGAGCACCGCCAGAATGGCGTTGGTCCACCAAAAGACGCTGACTTTGCACTTCCAGTCGGTCAGCGGTTTGGCCAGCGCACTGCCGAACAGGTTGCCGACGGAATAGGCCGTGAGGAACCAGACAAACAGCATCGGGTTGCCGAGGATATAGGTGACGTAATACATCATTGCGCCGCCGCGCACCGCGACCGCCACGATGTTAAGAATGGTCAGCAGGCCGACAATCCGCCACTGGTCGTTACGACAGATATCACGCAGATCTTCACGCATCGTGCCGGTTGGTTTCCCCTCTCCAGTGACGCGCTCTTTGGTAGTGGCAAAGCAAATCGCCAGCATCACCGCCGCGACAACCGACAGCACGGCGATACCGCCCTGAAAGCCGAAGGCTTTGTCTTCACCGCCGATAAACGTTACCAGCGGCATCATCAGCACGGTACTTAACATGCCGCCTGCGGTTGCCAGCACAAAGCGGTAGGACTGAAGGGAAATACGCTGAGTCGGGTCGGCAGTAATAACGCCGCCAAGGGCGCAGTACGGGATGTTAACTACGGTGTACATCAGCGTCAGCAGCGTATAGGTGATGGCGGCATACACCATTTTTCCGGTCATACTCAGATCTGGGCACGAATAGGCGAAAACGCAGACAATACCGAAGGGAATGGCGCCAAACAGCACGTAGGGGCGGAATTTACCCCAGCGGGTGCGGGTTCGGTCGGCCAGCAGCCCCATGCACGGGTCTGAAATAGCATCCAGCGCGCGGGCCAGCAGGAACATGGTGCCGACATATCCGGCTGGAATGCCAAAAATATCCGTGTAAAAGAACATCATATACAGCATAACGTTGTCAAAAATGATATGGCTGGCTGCGTCGCCAAGGCCGTATCCGATTTTTTCCTTAACCGACAGGATCTCTGTGCTCATGAACTCAATGTCCGTATTTATAAGTTGAGCTTAAGGTTGTAACGGTTGAGGCGCAGAGGAGCTATTGAGATTTTTAGTTCTGAAATTACGATTCTTTATTTCTGTGATCAGGGAGAGGATCGGGTGGGGTCAGAGGGGTAAATCTGTTACAGAACAGCCCCTTTCGGTTTACAGAAAGGGGCTGAATACTGAAAAGACGGTGTGGCTTATTTCTTATATTTCGCTTCCAGCGTAGCGAACCAAGGCGCGGTAAAATCTTCAGATTTGCCCCAGCCCGGAATGATTTTACCCAAACCGTTCACGTTAATGCCGCCGGTCTGGCTTTGCAGCAGGGCCTGCGGGATCGCCTGAGCCGGGAATTCATAGGTCGCAGGTGTGGTTTCACCGGCAATTTTCAGCGCCACAATACGCAGGTTAACGGCACCAATCAGCTGTGTGTCTACCGCAGCGGTGATTTTCCACGGGCTGCCTTCTTCACGCATCATCTGCAAATCCTGGTTGGACGCATCGATACTGTAGAGTTTGATTTCAGTCCGGCCATTTTCCTTCAGGGCTTTGTACGCGCCCTGACTGAAGGCATCCCACGCTCCCCAGATAGCATCAATCTTACCTTTCGGATACTTAGCTAAAATGGCACCGACTTTGTTGGCAGTGTCGCCCTGAACGTCAGAAGACACCGCACCGATGGACTCCAGCTGATGAATACCTGGGTTTTGCTTTAGAATTTCTTCGTAGGTTTTTTGACGGCGTTCCATCGGCGGGAAACCGGCTACCCATAATTTGACGATATTGGCTTTGCCGTTGAAGTCTTTCACCAGTTGGCCGACGGAAGTGCGGGTCAGGGAGGCGTCATCCTGACGGGTTACGGTCACGCCCGGAGTGTTGTCCGGCACTTCGGTATCAAATACGGAAACCGCGATGCCCGCGGCAGTAATGCGTTTCACCAGCTCAACGGAGTAAGGGCCACGGCCCTGCGACAGGATAATGCCGTCATATTTCTGGCTGATGGCCTGGTTGACGAAATCCTGGAATTTAGCGTCGTCGCCGTTGCTCAGGAAGGTGTCAACTTTAAAGCCCAGTTTGCGGCCTTCTTTGATGGCACCGGCTAAAAATTGGGTGGTGTTGTCATCGGAACCCAAATTGCGGATCACCGCAACGCGAACCGGGCCAGCGTGCTGTGCAATCACCGCAGGAACCGGGGCCAGCGTGGCGTCGGCGGCAAAGACAGGTGCTGCAGCAAACAGACTCAGAACCAGTAAAGAGGCGGATATTTTTTTCATTAACTACTCCGGCAGGGCAGCGAACGCGATTTCGCAAGGTGGTTTACGGGAACTCAACAGGAGCTACCCAATATGAGGATGTGCAGAAGTCTGTCTGTCCAGACGTCTATCTGTAAGGGGAGTCTACTCAGTTGTTAATAAATAGGGAATGCTCTGTTGTTATTATATTTCGTACCGCGTTATTCCTGTTTGGAATAGATACCAGGGCGAGAGTCGCTTTGGCAGAGAAAAAAGCCGGAACAGGAGGTGTCCGGCCAAAAATGAAGGTTAACTCAGTGGGATCATCACCCGCTTACGATAAGCCGGACGCTGGGTAAGCTGCTGATACCAGCGCTCAAGATGTGGATGCGGCTGGCGTTCAATATCCAGCCCAAACCACGCATACGCGAAGCAACCCATAGGAATATCGCCAAGACCGAATTTTTCCCCTGAAAGCCAGGTCTGTTTGGCGAGCACGGCGTCGACTACGGCCCACTGTTTCTCAAAAGCAGCCATGCCGGTTTTCACTGCCGCCATGTCACGCTGATCTTCGGGGGTGCGCACCAGATTAATGAACACCTGACGGAAAGGGACAGGCAGTGAGCTGCTCACCCAGTCCAGCCATTTGTCTGCCGACGCGCGCTGGCGGGCATCATTGCCCCAGAAAGCCGGGTTACCAGAGCGCTCAGCCAGATAGCGCAGGATGGCGTTTGACTCCCACAGAATAAAATCGTCATCCTGCACGCAGGGCACCAGCCCGTTTGGATTGAGCGACAGGAAGAGCGGTTCGCTGAGCTTACCGTAGGCCCCTCCCGCGTTGATCACCTGATACATCTCACCGAGTTCATCCAGCAGCCATAATACTTTCTTCACGTTAGTCGAATTTTCGCGACCCCATACCGTCAGCATGTTTACTACTCCCTGAATAGGTTGATTTATTGAGGTATTTTTAAAAACAGTTCGCAGAGACTATAGGCGCGAAAAGCGCTTTATGCATCCGGATATCACCACAGGTAGCGTTGCCTGATGGGAAGCCGGTGTGGCTCAGGCATGAAAGCGGGTCCACAGGGCGATAAGCAGCCACGCCGCCAGCGACCAGCAGACCACGGCGCTCAGCAGGGCGTAGGGCAGTTTCATCCCGCCGATGAAAAAATAGAGCGAAATCAGATACACCATGTAAGGGATAACTGCCCACAGGCCGAAGACGATGGTGGTGCGCAGGGCGTCAATACTGCGTTCTGTGCCGACGATATAGTGGGCAATCAGGGCAAACGTCGGGAACAGCGGCAATAAACCCGCGATGTAATAATTTCGAGTTTTCGACAATATTGCGATCGCCACCACCATCAGTGCGCCAATCAGTGCTTTAATGACCAGTCCCGTCACGCCGTCTTCTCCGCCGCTTAGCGCTGAACGTTGAGCATTCATTGCGGATAAGCGTCTTATAGTTATCGATAATTATTCATTGCAGGGGCACAAACTTGCCCGACTCAGGACGTGCGGTCAATACGTGACCACAGAATAAAAAATGCGCGTGAAAAGCCCCAAAGGGCAGAAATGAGGACTATTCTAACAATCTTTACACTGCAACGGTTTCTTCGCGGCCTATAAAACGGTAGGTTTTAACATCGGCGAACTTCTTAATCGCAAGTCGTACTTTTAATCTAAAGTCAAAAACGTGTTTGAAAGAAAAGATAAATTTCAGTTACCCGGACAAAAGCGCTGACAAACCTATGACAATCTCTCCTAAATTCCAACGGACCTTTCTTTGTGCGCTCGGCGGCGGTGTCATGCTGCTGGCGCTTCCTGCTGCTCAGGCAGATACCAACCCGGCTGCTCCGCAGATTAACGCTAAATCCTGGGTGCTGATGGATTACAACAGTGGCAAGGTGCTCGCTGAATCAAATCCTGACGCCCGTCTTGACCCTGCCAGCCTGACCAAAATCATGGTCAGCTATGTGGTTGGGCAGGCGATTAAATCCGGTAAAGTGACGCCGGATGACATGGTCACCGTGGGCCAGGATGCCTGGGCAACCGGCAATCCGGTGCTGCGCGGATCCTCACTGATGTTTCTCAAACCGGGCGATAAAGTACCGGTTTCTGAGCTAAATAAAGGCATTGTTATTCAGTCAGGCAACGACGCGAGCATTGCGCTGGCCGACTATGTGGCGGGCAGTCAGGACTCCTTCGTCAGCCTGATGAACCGTTATTCCCAGCAACTTAAGCTGGAAAACACCCATTTCAAAACCGTCCACGGGCTGGATGCCGACGGACAGTACAGCTCAGCCCGCGATATGGCACTGCTGTCGCAGGCCTTGATCCGCGACACGCCGGAAGAGTACGCGCTGCACAAAGAGAAAGAGTTTACCTTCAACCATATCCGTCAGATTAACCGCAACCGTCTGTTGTGGAGCACTAATCTGAACGTTGACGGCATCAAAACCGGCTACACCTCTGGCGCCGGTTACAACCTGGTCTCTTCCGCCAGCGACCCAGGCGGGATGCGCCTGATTGCCGTCGTGATGGGCGCCCCAAGCGATCGCATTCGCTTTAACGAGAGCGAAAGCCTGCTGACCTGGGGTTTCCGTTTCTTTGAAACCCTGACCCCGATTAAAGCCGGTGATGCCTTTACCAGCCAGCGCGTCTGGTTCGGTGAAGACAAAATGGTGCCGCTCGGCGTGGCTGAAAATGCGTCGCTGACCACTCCGAAAGGTCAGCTGAAAAATCTAAAAGCCAGCTTTACGCTGACCAACAAGCAGCTGGAAGCGCCGCTGGCGAAAAATCAGGTGGTCGGCACCGTAGACTTCAGTCTGGATGGCAAAGTGGTGGATCAGCGTCCGCTGGTGGCATTGAAAGAGGTCAAAGAGGGCGGATTCTTCAGCCGCATCTGGGATTTCGTGATGATGAAAATTAGCGGTCTGTTTGGCTCGATTTTCGGTAAGTAAACCGTCACAGGGTGTTGGCTGGAAACAATAAAAAAGGCTTTGCATGATGCAAAGCCTTTATCTTTTCTACTTTCTACCGGGCGTAAACCTTTAGCCGCGTACCCAACCTTTACGGATGAGAATCGCAAAACTGAATCGGTAGAGCTTATCCAGCCCGCCGGAGATCTGTTCTCCAAACAAATTCCACACCAGTTGCGCAAACAGACAGCCCAGCATACCGACCAGCAATCCGCCCAACATATCCATCGGCCAGTGAACGCCAAGGTAAACCCGTGACCAGGCGATACCCAGTGCAGTCACTGTCAGAAGTGCGCCAGACCATAAGCGATGCCAGCACAGGAAGGCGATAGCAAAGGTGAAAATGGCCGTGCCGTGGTCACTCGGGAAGGAGTCATCCGGTGAATGGTGCAGGAAATTATAGCCAAAGCCTTCGACAAACGGACGGGCGTGCGGGAAGAGAATCGACAGGGTTTTGGCGGTGGCCATGGCGAAGCCGAGTGCGATCACCGTTTTAGTCACCAGCGTGCGCTGGGAGGCGATCTGTTCATGTTGCCCCCAAAGCCACAGGCCGATGATCAGCAGTGGCACCACCATTATCATGTCATTCGCCATAAAGATGGCGAATTTTATCATCGCCGGGGGCGACGCTGGCGTCGCATTAATCCAGGTAAAAAGCAGGTGGTTTAACTGTTCCATACCGGCTCCCTTAAAATATCTGTCCGCAAAATCAGTACCCTCATCATCAATATCGGCCAAAAAGAGGCCGCAAAATATTCCAGTAACGTATTGACTACACATCGGCAAGCCGGTTCAACTTTAGTTTGTGCAGGCAGCAGGGTAAACGGGGATCGTCTGAATATTCCGCTCCATTTAAGCGCGGTATAGTTTCACGATGAAATTAAGGTTACAGCAAGGAAATTAAGAAAGCCTTAAGGCTCGCGGGAGGACCAGCCTCCCGACTTGAAAAGTCTGTTATGCGAAACGTTTTAAGAAAGTGGGTGAAACGGTGGAACAAAGATAAAGCAGGGGATTAGCGTGGTTTTTGTGCCGAAAGCAGGAACATCATCGGACGTTCGGTCTCTTCACTCAGCGCCGGTGTGGCGGCCAGTTGCTCAGCAGACGGACCCCATTCATCGAGGTGGGTGATCACAAATCCGGCGCCGATCAACAGATTGATGTAAGTCGCCAGTTTACGATGCTGCTTAATAACGCCTTCCGCAAACCAGTTAGTGATGCGTTTTCCTTCATGCTGATAGCCATTGACTGGCCAGGTTTTCTCCCCATTTTTGCCGATGATCCAGCCGGGGTGCGATGGCGTGGTGAAGATCGGGTGCTCAGCGGAAAAGACAAAATGACCGCCCGGAACCAGTGACTGATAGACATTGGCAAACAGCTCAGGCAGCGCCTGAATATAGTGCAGCGTCAGCGAACTGTATGCCAGTGAATAGGCCCGGGCAGGCAGTTGCAGCTGCTCCAGATCTTCGCGGCGGTATTCGATAGCCGGGTCTGACGTCATACTACGGGCTTTATTGAGCATCTTTTCAGACACATCCAGCCCCAGCACCTGCACGGCACCCTGTTCGCGTACATTGCGGCAGAACCAGCCGTAACCACAACCGAGATCAACCACCTTCGAGCCGCGCACATCGGGTAGCATGGCATTGAGCGCAGGCCATTCCGGCGCGCCATCAAGACCTTTCACCGAGCGGTTAAGTTGCGCATAACCTTCGAAAAACGCCTCATCATCATAAATATTTTGCGTCATGTTCATGACTCCTTTAAAAAGATATCCTGTGCCGGTATCGGCGGACATAGTGTAGTTAAAAAAGTCTTGGAGAAAAAGTTGGACATTCGGCAGGCGGGTATCGCAGACAGTGAACGGCTACAAAAAATGGGCATGGAGACTTACCGACACTATTTTGGCTCTCTCTGGCAAAGTGCGGCAGAGTTGCAGCAGTTTCTGGATAATGATTTTTCTCTGGCAACCTTACAGCAAGGCCTGAGTGACCCTGAGCAGCACTGGTGGCTGGCGACTGAAGCAGGGGTTCCGACGGGATTTGCTAAAGTCCATTATAATCAGCCGCTTCCTGAGAGTCAGGAGCAGGGCGCGATGCTGTGTAAACTGTATCTGCAACCTTCGGCTAAATCCCGTGGGCTGGGCGCTGCGTTGTTTGCGCGCGCAGAACAACAAGCCGCAGAACGCCAGCAGTCCTGGGTGTGGCTGACCGTACTCAAGAGCAACACAACGGCCATCAGTTTCTATGAGCGACAGGGCATGTCGATTCACTGTGAAAGTGCCTATGTTACAGAAACGCAAACCACCGAACTCTGGGTGATGAAAAAGAACATTTTATGATGAAGGGATCGGGATGATTAAAGTAAAACTCGGCGGGCTGTTTATTACGCTGGCACCTGAAGAAGAGATCCCGGCTGATGAAGATCTTTATGAGCATTACACCTATATCATCCGCTCACAGCCGCGCGGATTTGAAATCCTGCGCTACGACGCCTACGCAGGCTGGAAACGTAAACCTGACCGCTGGTTCTCAACTGGCCACAACGCGTTCGTATTTGCCTATGAATCCTATATTCAGGAATGGAATCAGGTCGATGGCCGCATAGGTGGCGCGGCGCAAAAAGTGCAGCGCATTTTGTGAGCTTCCGGCCGTGACTAAATCCACTCATCCCTCTTTTGGATAGGCTTAGATGGATCACTTTAGCGCTAAAAATATCATCGACTTATACCAGCAACACAGCGAACACTGGGACGCGATACGCCGCGATCTGCTTTATGAAGCTTCCTGGCTGGAACGTTTTCGCGCTTTGCTGCCAGCCGGTGCAGATATTCTGGATATCGGCTGCGGGTCAGGCAAACCCATCGCGGATTACTTGCTGAACAAAGGCCATAACCTGACCGGTGTTGATTCTTCGCCAGCGATGATCACCCTTTGCTGCCAGCGTTTCCCGCAGCAGCAATGGCACGTGGCGGATATGCGCACGTTGTCACTGCATCAGCACTTTGACGGGCTGATTGCCTGGGACAGCTTTTTCCATCTCACCCGTGACGATCAGCGCAGCATGTTCCCCATTTTTGGCGCACACGCCCGCGAAAACGCGGTTCTGATGTTTACCAGCGGACCCGGCAATGGCGAAGCAATTGGGGAGTTTCAGGGCGAACCGCTGTATCACGCGAGTCTGGCCCCGGAGGAATATCGGACCTTGCTGGCCGACAACGGTTTTAAGGTAATAAAAATGATCGCCGAAGACCCCGAATGCACCGGGCATACGGTCTGGCTGGCGCAGAGAGGGATGGGTTAAGGCATTGGCTGATTTATGGAATGAGAGCCAGAAAAGAAAAAACCCGCTAATCTTGAACCTAAACAGGCGGGATTAGCGGGCTCTCCAAAGTGGGGACTTCAAAGAAAAGCAGTGGCATTAATTAAGACTGCCTTTCCGATACAAAGTTCGTTCCATGCTGCAAAAATTCAAAAAAATTATTGATTTTTTACATCATCATTACAGATCAGTGGGTTGCATTATGCCCCAGGCCAGATGATCACAATAAGCGTACCGGCGAGGGTCAGCAATACGTTAGCGATAGCGTAGGTACCGGCGTAACCCAGGGCTGGAATATTACTGCGTGCGGTGTCGCTGATGATCTCCATAGCCGGCGCGCAGGTACGGGCGCCCATAATGGCCCCGAACAGCAGGGCGCGGTTCATGCGCAATACGTAAGCCCCGAAAATAAAGCAGATCACCACCGGTACCAGACTGACAATCAGACCGGAAATCAGCATCTGTCCGCCAATCGCACCCAGCCCCTGATTAATCCCAGCACCGGCACTCAGACCGACACCGGCCATAAAGACCATCAGGCCGAACTCTTTCACCATATTCAGCGCCCCTTGCGGGATATAGCCAAAGGTCGGATGGTTGGCACGCAGGAAGCCCAGCATGATCCCGGCAAACAGCAAACCAGCCGCATTACCAATGCCGAAACTGAAGCTTTTAAACTGGAAGGTGATGAGCCCGATCATCAGGCCGACAATAAAGAAGGCGCAGAAGGCCAGCAAATCGGTCACCTGACTGTGAATCGAAATAAAGCCGATGCGCTCAGCCACCGCTTTAACACGGCGTGCGTCGCCGCTCACCTGCAACACATCGCCTTTATTAAGCACGATGCTGTCATCAATGGGCATTTCTATCTGGCTGCGGATAACGCGGTTAAGAAAACAGCCATGGTCGGTCAGGTTCAGCTGGCTGAGGCGTTTGCCGACGGCACTGTTGTTTTTGACCACCACTTCTTCGGTGACGATGCGCATGTCGAGCAGGTCACGGTCAAACACCTCTTTGCCGTTACGAAAGCTCGGATCCAGACGCGAGTGGGCGTCAGGATAACCGACCAGTGAAATCTCATCGCCGACCTGTAGAACGGCGTCGCCGTCGGGTGTCGCCAGAATACCGTTGCGGCGGATGCGTTCGATATAACAACCAGTCTGACGGTAAATCCCGAGTTCGCGCAGATTTTTGCCGTCTGCCCACGCCACCAGTTCCTGCCCGACGCGGTAAGCGCGGATCACCGGCAGGTAAACTTTGCGCTGGCTGTCGGTATCCAGACCACGTTCGCGAGCAATTTGCTGCGCGCTGGTCGGTAAATCCTGATGCTGCAATTTTGGCAGATAACGGGCACCGAAAATCAGGCTTACCAGCCCGATGAGGTAGGTCAGGGCATAGCCGAGGCTTAAATTATCCAGCTCCGGGCCGAGCAGTTTATTGCCGCCAAGCGTATTTCGAAGCGTATCGCCCGCGCCCACCAGTACCGGCGTGGAGGTCATGGAGCCCGCCAGCATACCGGCAGTCAAGCCGATGTCCCATCCGAACAGCCGCCCCAGTCCGAGCGCTAAAAGCATGGCGCTGCCGACCATCACCAGTGCCAGCATCAGATAATTTTTTCCATCTCGGAAGAAAATCGAGAAAAAATTAGGACCGGCTTCGACGCCAACACAAAAAATAAACAGCATAAATCCGAGATTCAGCGCTTCGGTGTTAATACTGAAATGTTGCTGGCCGAGCAGCAGGGAAACCACTAATACGCCTATGGAATTTCCTAACTGGACGGAACCAAGACGGACTTTCCCGAGACAAAGCCCGAGCGCTAAAACTACAAATAATAACAGGATGTAATTCCCGTTTAACAAACTGGCGACGTTTATATTCACAAGGATAACTTATTGTTTACCAACAAATTCTTGATATGAGAGAGTGTAAGGGATAAATTCGGATGCATTATATTTTAACCGCTAACTCAAAGGCCAATGAAATAGCCGGTGACCAAAACAACGCAACTTTGCGCGTTATTTTAGTCGCAGATCGGTCATTCAGCCAGAGAAAAGCCGGTAGAAACGTCTTGAAAGCATGTTTTGTGTTGCACAGGATGGTGTGACGCATCAGGGAAAGAACAGGGCAATGATTGTCAGTGCAGGATGGGTTATGTGCAGGCAATGAATGAACGACACTTTATGGAGGAAGGCCTTATGCATTTTCGCGATCGGTTTGGTCCGGTTATTTGTTGTATTTTGTTTGTGGCGATTTTTGTTTTACTGAAAACTGAGCTTATCGTGGTTCGGCCCGGCTTAAATGGGCCACAGTACGGCCTGCTGCTGTTTATCTTCCCCGGTATTATCACGGCGCATATTATCCGACATTCTCAGCTTTTCTATGCCTTCCTCGGCGCGATACTGGCGATACCCGTCTGTTATACACTGCGCATGATCTACTTTGTGCGTGTGCGGACCCTGCTTCAGGAGATGGCCTATGCGGGCAGCGCCATTTTCTGGTGCGTTATGGGAGCCTTGTTATATCTGCTGTTGCGCGCACTCGTGCAGCAGATGAACCGTCACTGAAAAGCATCCGGCGGGAAAGGGGCTAAGCCTAAAAAAGATAAGGCGCTCATTGAGCGCCTTAATGCTGTGTGGTCTTTGTCTGACTTAAGACTGGAACAGTGCCAGATTCTCTTTTGCATAAGCTTCGAAATCTGTGCAACCACCGATGTGGGTGGAATCAATAAAAATCTGCGGAACGGTTTCTACCGGCTTACCGACAGTTTTTTCCAGATCGGCTTTAGAAATGCCTTCAGCGTGGATATCAACATAACGGAAATTGAAATCATCACGTTCTTCAGTCAGTTTTTCAGCCAACTCTTTTGCACGTACACAATAAGGACAGCCAGGACGCCCGAAAATTACTGCAAACATGGAGACTCCTTGATTTTTTAATGCCAGTAAAATGAAAGATTTAAAATGTGAATGGCACCAATTTTGTTAAGTGCGTCACCTTTTTTGTTGCGCTTACTATGCCTGTTACAAACGCTAAAAAAAAGCAGGAAATGCCTTTCGATCTCATCCACGTAACCTATCATCCTGCTGACAAACGATTTTTATCCCCGATCAGGAAACCTGCGCTTTGCAGGTTTTGTTACAGCATTCGGCTGGTGCGCTATTGCAATGCGGCGGCGCAGCATCAATGATAATTAGTAATTCATCTCATTATTTACGTTCAGTCCAAGGATTTTCAATGACGCCCACTATCGACCTTCTGCGCGCCCACCGCTCTATCCGTTCGTTTACTGACCAGCCTCTGTCTGACGAGCAGCGCGAAGCCATTATTGGCGCAGCACAGGGCGCATCCACGTCCAGTTTTTTACAATGTTCGTCCATTATCCGCATTACTGATCCGGCGCTGCGTGAAAAGCTGGTGGAGTACACCGGCGGGCAGAAATACGTCGCCAGTGCCGCTGAATTTTGGGTCTTTTGCGCGGATTTCAACCGTAATCAGCAGATTAACCCTGAAGCAGAACTCGGCCTGGCCGAACAACTGCTGCTGGGCTGCGTGGATACTGCATTGCTGGCGCAAAATGCCATGACGGCGGCGGAGTCACTGGGGCTGGGTGGGGTATTCATCGGTGGTATTCGTAATCAGGTTGATGACGTGATCGCACTGCTTAAACTGCCAAAATTTGTGATGCCGCTGTTCGGTTTTTGCATCGGTTATCCGGCGCAGGACCATCAGGTCAAACCGCGTATGCCGCAGTCAATGCTGGTGCATGAAAACAGCTATCAGCCCGTCGACCGGCAGGTTCTGGCCGAATATGACGATCGGCTCAACAGCTATTACCAGCAGCGTGACATCAATGCGCGCCGCGATACCTGGAGTGATCTCATCATGCGCACCCTGAAAAAAGAGCAGCGCCCGCATATGCTGGATGCCCTGCACAAACAAGGCTGGATCACACGCTGACGGCGACGGAGTGTCGGATGAAAATAGCTATTCTTTCCCGCGATGGAAATTTGTATTCGTGCAAACGACTGCGGGAGGCGGCAGAAAGCCGTGGCCATGAAATCGATATTATCGATCCGTTGTCTTGCTATATGAACATCAATCCGGCCGCACCGAGCGTGCATTATCAGGGCCGTCAGCTGGATAAATACCATGCGGTGATCCCGCGCATCGGCTCTGCCATTACGTTTTATGGCACGGCGGTGCTGCGCCAGTTTGAAATGCTGGGCAGTTTTCCGCTGAATGAATCGGTGGCGATCACCCGCGCACGTGACAAATTGCGCTCGATGCAGATTCTGGCGCGGGAGGGCATCGGTTTGCCGACCACCGGCTTTGCCAACGCGCCTGACGATACGTCAGATCTGATTGCCTTAGTGGGCGGTGCGCCGCTGGTGGTAAAACTGGTGGAAGGAACGCAGGGCATTGGTGTCGTTTTGGCTGAAACGCGACAGGCGGCGGAGAGCGTGATTGACGCGTTTCGTGGCCTGAATGCGCATATTCTGGTGCAGGAGTATATCCGCGAAGCCGAGGGGCGCGATATCCGTTGTCTGGTGGTCGGCAAGCGGGTGGTCGGGGCGATTGAGCGTCAGGCTAAACCGGGAGATTTCCGTTCTAACCTGCATCGTGGCGGTACGGCCAACAAAGTGCAGATCACCGCAGAGGAGAAAGCGATTGCCATCAAGGCTGCCTGTACGCTGGGGCTGGACGTGGCTGGCGTGGATATTTTACGTTCAAACCGCGGTCCGCTGGTGATGGAAGTTAACGCCTCACCGGGCCTCGAAGGGATCGAAAGTACCACCGGTCTGGATATCGCCGGAATGATGATCGACTACATCGAACATCGTGCGCGGCCGGGGTTTCGGCTGAAATCCGGAGGATGAGTTTCGATAACTTCAACGCATTATTCATTCTTCGCAGTAAAATATCCTTCAAGCGCGTATTGATCATGGCGCTGGCAGGTAATATTCCGTAAGCTATGTCCCCTTCGCGCCGCATGACGGCGCACTTTTCTGCGGTTTGATTTCATTGTTTTGAACTTATGAGGCATTTTATGGATTCGCTCATCGTCCCTGATTTAGCGTTGCTTCGGCGCTGGCTGGATCAGTTGGGCATCTCATTTTTCGAGTGTGATTCCTGTCAGGCTCTTCATTTGCCACATATGCAGAATTTTGATGGCGTATTCGATGCCAAACTGGACATTGTCGACAACGTGATTCTTTTCTCGTCGCTGGCGGAAGTAAAACCCACGGCGCTGATCCCGATTGTCGCGGATCTCAGCCAAATTAACGCCAGCTCGCTGACGGTCAAAGCTTTCGTGGATATTCAGGACGACAACCTGCCGAAACTGATTGTCTGCCAGGCGCTGTCTATTGCCGTGGGTGTTACCCAGTCGCAGTTCGCTCACTTCCTGCAACAGGCAGAAGAGCAAATGTCGATGATCATCCTGGAAGCCCATGCCAATGACATGCTGTTCCTGGGTGATGAGGAAGAGGGCGAACCGGTCACCGGCCTGAACGTTCCGCTTTTACACTAGACCTCCTGCTGTTAACCCCAAAATCTTCTCTGTATCTCCTCTGTGAGCCGCTATGACCGGTGGCTCCGCTGTTTTTTTCTCTTTTCCCTCATAATTTCACCCGCGGTTATGCTGCCGTTTACCCACTGTTGCCAGATATTTCACTTTGTTAGCGCCGAAAATGCCACAGGCCATAAAGCAAAAGTGCATAAATAATCGATAAACCCCGTTTTTGCCCCCTCAGGCTGGCGCATAGGAAAGTCAGCGGCTATGCTGCTGATTCTGCGCAATGCGTCGTTTTCACCGTAAAACCAAACGGTTATTTCGCCAGCAGCGAGCCGGTCAGCACTGAATGCCTATGCAATTTTCCTTTTGCGGCTGCGGGCCGGTGTATGACAGGTTTTGTATCCGTTTGAGATACAACTTCAATTTTTCTTTTCCCCCTGAATGGAGGTAGTAACGGATGTTCACCCTGCGTAAAAAGTGGTTATCGGGTGTTGTTGCTGGTCTGGTGATGGCCGCGTCCGTCACAGCGTCTGCGGAAGAAAAAACGCTGCACATTTACAACTGGTCTGATTATATTGCGCCAAATACCGTGCCGGATTTCCAGAAGGAAACGGGCATTAAAGTGGTTTACGACGTATTCGACTCCAATGAAGTGCTGGAAGGCAAATTAATGGCGGGCAGCACCGGCTTTGATCTGGTGGTGCCGTCGGCCAGTTTCCTTGAGCGTCAGTTAGCGGCCGGTGTGTTCCAGCCGCTCGACAAAAGCAAACTGCCTAATTATAAAAACCTCGATCCTGATTTATTGAAGATGGTCGCCCAGCACGATCCGGGTAACAAATACGCTATTCCTTATCTGTGGGCCACCACCGGTATTGGTTATAACGTTGATAAGGTCAAAGCAGCGCTGGGCAAAGATGCACCGGTTGACAGTTGGGACTTAGTCCTCAAGCCGGAAAATCTTGAGAAACTAAAAAGTTGCGGGGTTTCCTTCCTTGATGCACCGGCAGAAATTTATGCCACGGTGCTCAACTATCTGCATCTTGACCCGAACAGCACCAAGGCCAGTGACTACACCGGTGCGGCGAACGATCTGCTGCTGAAATTGCGTCCTAACATCCGTTACTTCCACTCTTCCCAGTACATTAACGATCTGGCAAATGGAGATATCTGTGTGGCCATTGGCTGGGCCGGTGACGTCATGCAGGCGTCCAACCGTGCTAAAGAAGCCAAGAACGGCGTTAACGTGGCCTACAGTATTCCGAAAGAGGGAGCGCTGGCCTTCTTTGACGTCTTCGCCATTCCTGCTGACGCCAAAAACCTCGATGAAGCCTACCAGTTCCTTAACTATCTGATGGAGCCGAAGGTGATCGCGCAGGTCAGTAACACCGTTTATTACGCCAGCGGTAACTTAGCGGCGACTCCGCTGGTCAATGCTGACGTACGTAACAACCCGGGTATTTATCCACCAGCAGAGGTTCGCGCCAAACTCTTCACCCTGAAAGTTCAGGATCCGAAGATTGACCGCGTGATCACCCGCTCGTGGACTAAGGTAAAAACGGGTAAGTAAACTACTCTTTGTCGAATAAATCTTTGGTGACGGCTCCGCAGCTTTCTGGCGGGGCCGTTGGCATTGTTACGGTTTCTCAATTTGCGCGGTGTGTAGCCGCCTCTGCCGGAGATGTCCCTGAGTGAATGATGTTATCCCCCGTCCTCAGCCTAAAACGCACAAAGGATTTACGCCTTTGTTAGAAATCCGCAATTTGACCAAATCTTTTGACGGCCAGGCGGCCGTTGATGATGTCAGCCTGACTATCTATAAAGGCGAGATTTTCGCATTGCTCGGCGCGTCTGGCTGCGGTAAATCGACGCTGCTGCGTATGCTGGCTGGTTTTGAAACGCCAACGCAGGGTCAGATTGTGCTCGACGGGGTGGACCTGTCGCAGGTGCCGCCTTATCAGCGCCCGATCAACATGATGTTTCAGTCCTACGCGCTGTTCCCGCACATGACGGTGGAGCAGAACATCGCTTTTGGTCTCAAGCAGGACAAACTGCCTTCGGCTGAAATCAAAAACCGCGTGGCCGAAATGCTGACGCTGGTGCACATGCAGGAGTTTGCCAAACGTAAACCGCATCAGCTCTCCGGCGGCCAACGCCAGCGCGTGGCACTGGCCCGCAGTCTGGCAAAACGACCGAAGCTGCTGCTGCTCGACGAACCGATGGGCGCGCTGGACAAAAAGCTGCGCGACCGTATGCAGCTCGAAGTGGTAGATATTCTGGAACGCGTTGGCGCGACCTGCGTCATGGTCACCCACGATCAGGAAGAGGCCATGACCATGGCCGGGCGCATCGCCATCATGAACCGTGGGAAATTTGTGCAGATTGGTGAGCCTGAAGAAATCTATGAACACCCGACCAGCCGCTTCAGTGCCGAATTCATCGGCTCAGTGAACGTCTTCGAAGGTGTCTTACAGGAGCGTCAGGACGACGCGCTGATCATCAGCAGTCCGGGTTTGGTGCATCCGCTGAAAGTCGATGCTGATGCTTCCGTAGTCGACGGCGTGCCGGTGTTTGTGGCGCTGCGTCCGGAAAAAATCATGCTGTGCGAAGCGGTGCCGGAAGATGGCTGCAACTTTGCCGTCGGTGAAGTGGTTAACATTGCTTATCTCGGCGACCTGTCGATATACCACGTCAAACTGCACAGCGGGCAGATGATCACCGCGCAGTTACAGAACGGCCACCGTTTCCGCAAAGGCATGCCAACCTGGGGCGACGAAATGCGCCTGTGCTGGGAAGCCGACAGCTGTGTCGTGCTGACCGTTTAAGGGGAGTTCAACCATGTCCTTTATCTCTGCACAACCCGATAATCCGGAACCCGCCAAACCACCGGCGGGCATCAGCGTTTTCTTCGGCCGGATGCAGCAAAAACATGGCCGTAAGCTGGTTATCTTGCTGCCGCTGGTGTGGTTCCTGCTGCTGTTCTTACTGCCGTTTCTGATCGTTTTTAAAATCAGCCTCGCGGACATGGCCCGTGCTATTCCGCCCTATACCGATCTCATGACCTGGTCAGACGGTATGCTCAATATTGCCCTGAATCTGGGCAACTATATCTCGCTGACCGACGACCCGCTGTATATCGAGGCCTATCTGCAGTCACTGGAAGTGGCGGCGATTTCCACGCTGTGCTGTCTGGCGATTGGTTATCCGCTGGCGTGGGCGGTGGCGCGCAGCAGCCCGTCGACGCGCAACATTTTGCTGCTGCTGGTGATCCTGCCGTCATGGACCTCTTTTCTGATCCGCGTGTATGCGTGGATGGGAATTTTGAAAGACAACGGCGTGCTGAACAATTTCCTGCTCTGGTTGCATGTCATTGACCAGCCGCTGGTGATTTTGCACACCAATCTGGCGGTCTACATCGGCATTGTTTACTCCTATCTGCCATTTATGGTGCTGCCGATTTACACCGCGCTGACCCGTCTGGATTACTCGCTGGTCGAAGCCTCGCTGGACTTAGGCGCGCGTCCGCTGAAAACCTTCTTCCGCGTGATCGTACCGCTGACCAAAGGCGGCATTATTGCCGGATCGATGCTGGTGTTTATCCCGGCAGTCGGAGAGTACGTTATCCCGGCGCTGCTCGGCGGGCCGGACAGCATTATGATCGGGCGGATTTTGTGGGAGGAGTTCTTCAATAACCGCGACTGGCCGGTGGCTTCGGCGGTGGCGGTTATTATGTTACTACTGCTCATCATGCCGATTCTGTGGTTCCACAAATATCAAAACAAAGAGCTGAGGGATAAAGAATGAACAAATTGCCGGTTGTTCGTTCGCCCTGGCGAATTCTTATTCTGGTGCTCGGTTTTACGTTTCTCTATGCACCCATGCTGATGCTGGTTATTTACTCATTCAACAGCTCCAAGCTGGTAACGGTCTGGGCCGGATGGTCTACTCGCTGGTATACTCAGCTATTCCACGACACCGCGATGATCAACGCCGTCGGCATGAGCCTGAGTATTGCGACCGCCGCCGCAACCATGGCGGTGATTGTCGGCACGCTGGCGGCGGTGGTGATCGTGCGGTTCGGGCGGTTTAAAGGCTCGACCGGTTTTGCCTTTATGCTCACAGCGCCGCTGGTCATGCCGGATGTGATCACCGGCCTTGCGCTGCTGCTGCTGTTTGTGGCGATGGGCCATGCGTTTGGCTGGCCCGCCGAGCGCGGCATGTTCACCATCTGGCTGGCGCACGTGACCTTCTGTAGCGCCTATGTGGCGGTGGTGGTGGCGGCGCGGCTGCGTGAACTGGACCGGTCGATAGAAGAGGCGGCGATGGATCTCGGTGCTACGCCGCTCAAGGTGTTTTTTATCATCACCGTTCCGATGATTGCCCCGGCGCTGGTCTCCGGCTGGCTGCTGGCCTTTACGTTGTCGCTGGACGACTTAGTGATCGCCAGTTTCGTCGCCGGGCCGGGTTCCACCACTTTGCCAATGCTGGTGTTTGCCAGTGTGCGCATGGGGGTTAACCCTGAGATCAACGCGCTGGCTACGCTTATTCTGCTGGTGGTCGGTATCATCGGCATGATTGCCTGGTGGTTTATGTCGCGGGCAGAGAAACAGAGAGTGAAAGAGATACAACGTGCATATCGAAGTTATTGACATTGAGACATCCCCAAAGCCATTGGCGTTGCAGCAAGGCGGCAAGCGAGATCATCCCGATGAGCTGACATCGGTCAGTGATTCGGGGGAACGAGAGCAGCCAACGCAGCGGCAGAGTCAAGGGCGAAGGGGATGAGATTTCAATTTGTGCCCGTTCCCGTCATGATCGGCGCGTCAGCCATAGTGGCGACGCGCTGTCTGGAATTCATTTTATTGTTCGACGCCATGGGCGCGGCAGGCATCAGTGATTTTGTGCGCGCCAGTGCCGGAAGCTGGCTGAACTGCATCATTTTGCTCTCCAGTCTGATTATCGTACTGGCGGAGTGCCACGCCGCTTACGCCATGATGCGCGGGCGCAACTGGGGACGCTGGGTGTATATCGGCTGTCAGGCGGTGGTGGTCAGCTACATGCTGCTGGCGTCGTTTGAGTGGTTCGGGCCGAAGATTTTCCGCTTTGAAACTGACACGCAGGGCGAGTTTCTCTCTGCGCTGCTGATGCAGAAAATTCCCGATATCGTGGTCGTTCTGCTGCTGTTCGTTCCACCGGTCAGCCGGCGGTTTTTCCTGCGCCGTCGCTGAGCCAGTGTTACACTGCGCGCCGGTTTTTCTTCTGCTTTTCATATAACGGTCAACTTTCATGCATTGCGCACTCTATACCGCCGGGACCTGCCGCTCGTGTCAGTGGCTCGACAAACCCTATTCACGCCAGCTGGCCGATAAACAGCAGGACCTGAGCCAGTTGCTCGATGGCCTGCCGGTCGGCGAATGGCGCGAACCGGTCACCGGTGCGGAAAGTGCGTTTCGCAATAAAGCTAAAATGGTGGTCAGCGGCAGCGTCGAACGCCCGCTGTTAGGCATGCTGCACCGCGACGGCACGCCGGTGGATTTGTGCGAATGCCCGCTCTATCCGGCCAGTTTCCCCGCCGTATTTTCCGTACTGAAAAGCTTTATCGCCCGCGCCGGGCTGACGCCCTATAACGTGGCGCGTAAACGCGGCGAGCTGAAATTCCTGCTGCTGACGGAAAGCCAGAAAGAGGGCGGCATGATGCTGCGCTTCGTGCTGCGTTCAGAAAGCAAACTGGCCCAGCTACGTGCGGCGTTGCCGTGGCTGCAACAGCAACTGCCGCAGCTGAAAGTGATCTCCGCTAATATTCAGCCGGTGCATATGGCGATCCTTGAAGGTGACGTGGAGATCCCGCTGACGGCGCAGCAGGCGCTGGAAGAGGAGTTCAACCGCGTACCGCTTTTTATCCGCCCGCAGAGTTTCTTCCAGACCAACCCGCAGGTCGCCGCCGCGCTCTACGCCACGGCGCGCGATTGGGTGACCGGTCTTAATATCAGCAGCATGTGGGATTTATTCTGCGGCGTGGGCGGTTTTGGCCTGCACTGCGCCACGCCTCTGATGAAACTGACCGGGATTGAAATCAGCGCTGAAGCCATTGCCTGCGCAAGGGAATCGGCGGCAAGGCTGGGTTTGAAGCACGTGGAGTTTCAGGCACTGGACTCGACCGGTTTTGCCACCGGCAAAGGCGAAGTGCCGGACCTGGTGCTGGTCAACCCGCCACGGCGCGGTATTGGCACTGAACTTTGTGAGTATCTCAGCCGCATGGCGCCGCAGAACATTCTCTATTCCAGCTGCAATGCTCAAACTATGGCAAAAGATCTGGCTCAGTTGCCCGATTACCACATCGAACGCGTTCAGCTGTTCGACATGTTCCCGCACACCGCACACTACGAAGTGATGGCGTTACTTTCCCGCCGTTAATCCGCAGACATCAGGCCGCCAGCTGGTTCAATACCAGAATCAATTTGTCGAACACTTCGCTGAAGAGGTGTTCGCAGAAGGGCGCGACCATCGGCATCATCAGGCCAATCGATAAAATCCCAATACCCAGGGTCAGCGGGAAACCGATGACGAACACGGAGAGCTGCGGCGTAACGCGGTTGAGCAGGCCGAGCGCCATGCTCAGCGTCAGCAACAGCGTCACGATCGGCAGGGCCAGCATCAGACCCGCGCTGAAAATAATGCTTCCGCCTTTTGCCAGCGCCATAAACCCGTTGCCGTTAAGCGGATGCGAGCGAATAGGCAGGGTATGAAAACTGTCTGACAGCAGGGAAATCAGCCACAGATGGCCGTTGAAACTCAGAAACAGCAACACCGCCAGCAGGTTGAGGATCTGCGCCAGAATCGGCGTATTGAGGCGGTTGCTGGGGTCGAAGAAGGTGGCAAACGAGATACCCATCTGCAGGCCGATAATTTCACCCGCCATACGCACGGCGGCAAAGGCCAGCTGCATCGTCAGCCCGAGCGCGGTACCGATAATAATCTGCTGCGCCGCCAGCCACAGAGCACCACTGGAGAACATCGGCACGTCAATTGGCGGTAATCCGGGAGCAATGAGAAAAGTGATCATCAGCCCGAGGCCAAGTTTAACCTTCTTCGGCACCTGTTTTTCACTGGTGACCGGCGCGGTGCTGATCAGCGCCAGAATGCGCAGCAGCGGCCAGAAATACATGCTCAGCCAGCCGGCCAGCTGTGTGCTGTCAAAGGAGATCATCGGTTAGCCGATAATATAGGGCAGGCTGGTAAACAGGGTACGCATGTAATCCAGCAGCAAGTTCAGCATCCAGGGTCCGGCGATAACGATAGTGGCGACCACGGCCAGGATCTTCGGTATGAACGACAGCGTTTGTTCGTTGATCTGCGTCGCGGCCTGCAACAGGCTGACGATAAGGCCGGTAACCAGCGCGGCCAGCAACAAAGGTGCAGCCACGGCTAACGCAATTTTCATCGCCTGGTTGCCAAGCGCCATTACCGACTCAGGAGTCATAGGATTCTCTTAAATATTACTCTGCTTGGGCTAGCTAACTTGCCATTTTGAATCCGGGCAGTGCTTGGAATCCTCACGTACTTATGTACGCTCCGGTTCCTGTACGCTGGCCGTATTTAAACTGACTGCGACGCTGACGCCCATCAAGTCGGGCGCTGGAGCGCGAAAAATCTTTAACTGTAGAAGCTTTGCGCCAGCGATCCGAGCAGCAGCTGCCAGCCATCGACGAGCACAAACAGCATTAGCTTGAAGGGCAGCGAGATGGTGGCGGGTGGTACCATCATCATCCCTAATGCCATCAGCACGCTGGCGACCACCAGGTCGATGATCATAAAGGGAATAAATACGGTGAAGCCGATCTGGAAGGCCGTTTTTAGCTCGCTGGTGACGTAGGCCGGTAACAGGATACGCATGGGTACCGCTTCCGGCCCCGCCAGTGGCGGCAAATTGGCTAAACGGGCGTACAGGGCCAGATCGCTTTCGCGGGTCTGGCGCAGCATGAACTGGCGCAGCGGTTCTGCTCCTTTGTCCATCGCCACCTGCATGCTGATTTTATCTTCGCTGAAGGGCTGATAGGCGTCGGTGTAGATTTTATCGAACACCGGCGACATGACGAAAAAGGTCAGAAACAGCGCCAGGCCAAGCATCACCTGGTTCGGCGGTGCGGACGGCGTACCGAGCGCATTTCGCAGCAAACCGAGCACAATAATGATGCGGGTAAAGCTGGTACACATCAGCAACATCGCGGGCAGCAGCGTCAGCGTGGTGATGAAGACCAGCGTCTGTACCGGCAAAGACCAGCTCTGGGTGCCGTTGGAGAGCTGCTGACTGATGATCCCCGGCAGTTGTGCGAAAGCCGCAGGACTGATTAGTAGTAAAGCGGGCAACAGCCAGCGGATATACCCGGCATACTTCAAGTTGCTGCTTTGTTGGCTGCCTTCATTCGCCCCGGTCACATGGTTCAGCCATGCTCTCGGGGACTCATTCAGTTGCCGCCGCGCTGCACCTCGAATTATTTTGGGTATAGAAAATTTCAGCGGGGTCATTCTTTACTTCCCGGACGTTTTAAGACTTTCTTCAGCAACTGACCAAAGTCAGCTGGTTTGAGTGACGTTGTCACGTTATCCGTAGTCGTCAGAACAGGTGGCGCGCTCAGGGTATGCAGCGGGGTTATCTGATGCGAGGTCACGCCGAGCACCAGCCAGGTCTTATTCACGTCATCGCCGCCCACTTCCACCACGACCACTTTTTCACCACGCCCCACCTGACAGCTGGCGGTCACTTTCAGCAGCTTGTTATTTTTTGACTGCGGCGCGAAACCAGTGCGCTTGGCCACCCAGCCGATAAATAAAATCAGCAGCAAAATACCGCCCAGCACACTGCTGACTTGCGTCAGAACCGTGCTGGTTGGCATCGCCGGGGCGGCCTGTTGCACAGCGGCATGCGGCACCGCTGGCGTCAGGTAAGGAGAATCCGGATTCGCGGCAGTGTTGCTCATTAACGGCTCAGACGACGCATACGTTCGGATGGGGTAATGATGTCGGTGATACGCACGCCGTATTTATCGGCCACCACCACCACTTCACCCTGGGCAATCAGATAACCGTTGATCAGGATATCCAGCGGTTCGCCCGCCAGTCCGTCCAGCGCCACCACGGAACCCTGCGACAGGCGCAGCAGCTCTTTGATGGTCATTTTGGTGCGGCCTAATTCAACGGTCAGTTTGACGGGGATATCAAGGATCATGTCGATATCTTGCAGACTGCCGTTGCCTTCCTGGGCACCCAGCGCCGCGAACACGCCGTCGGTGGAGGCTTTCTCGTTGCCGCCCGCCGCCTGCTGTTCGTTAAAGGCATCAGCCCATAAATCGTCAACGTTTTCTGATCCGCTGTCAGACGGTTTATTGGTGTCACTCATGGGGCTGTTCCTCATCCAGGGAATTCAAAATTGGGTTAATCAAATGTTCAACGCGAAGGGCGTACTGATCGTTGAGAGTGCCATATTTACTGGTCAGTACCGGGACGCCATCGACGTGCGCAATCAGGCGGTCCGGTTTCTCAATCGGCAGGACGTCACCGGGTTGCAGCTTGAGGATTTGCGACAAACGCAGCGGAATATCGACAAAGTTTGCCACCAGTTCCAGCTGCGAGTGCTTGACCTGATGCACCAGATTTTCGCGCCACTGGCTCTCTTCGTTACGTGAGTTTTCGACCGGAGGGTTGGTCAGCAGTTCGCGTATCGGCTCAATCATGCTAAACGGAATGCAGATGTTGAAATCGCCGCTCAGTGCGCCAATTTCCACATGGAACGGCGTCGTGACCACGATGTCATTAGGCGACGACGTAATATTGGTGAACTTCACCTGTAGCTCGGCGCGCACGTACTCCACGCTGAGTTTATACACGGCGCTCCACGCATCTTCGTAGGCGTCGAGCGCCAGCGTCAGCATGCGTTTAATCACGCGCTGTTCAGTGTGGGTAAACTCGCGGCCTTCGACTTTCGTCGGAAAACGACCGTCACCGCCGAACAGGTTATCCACGGCGATAAACACCAGGCTTGGCGCAAACACGAACAGCGCCGAGCCGCGCAGCGGTTTCAGGTGGATCACGTTGAGGTTAGTTGGCACCGGCAGGTTGCGGGCAAAATCATGGTACGGCTGGATTTTAATCGGGCCGACGGTGATGTCCGGGCTGCGGCGCAGCAGGTTGAATAAACCCATGCGAAAGTGACGGGCGAAGCGCTCGTTGATAATTTCCAGCGCCTGCAACCGCTCACGGACCACGCGTCGCTGGGTGGTAGGGTCAAAAGGTTTTACGCCATCGTCAGTTTTACCCGCGTTGGTGTCGACCTCCTGCGCATTGTCGCTGTCGCCGTTAAGCAGCGCGTCAATTTCCGCCTGTGAAAGAATGCTGTCGGCCATAATTTGATTATCGCAGTATGAAAGCGGTGAAAAGCACGTCGCTGATCAGCAGGTTAGGCTGACCTTTGACAAAAGGAGTCGTCAGAACTTGTTTGATTTCGGCGATCAGCTGCTGTTTGCCGCTCTCGCTCACCAGGTCATCGCTTTTCTGGCGCGATAACAGCATCAGTAAACGGCTGCGGACTTCCGGCAGATACTCACTCAGCGCGGCACGGTTCTTCTCATCCGGCAGACGCAGGGTCAGGCCGATGTAGAGCACGCGATCGGGGTTGTTATCGGCGTTTTGCAGATTCACGGTAAAAGTGTCGAGTGCCAGGAAGATCGGCGGAGCAGGCGGGACGTCTTTCTTCACCTGAGCCGTGCCCGGTGCGGCGGGCTGATTATGCAACATCCACCATGCGTAGCCAGCTGCGGCGCAGGCGGCAAGGGCCACCAGAACCAGCAGAATAATCAGCATCGGGCGTTTACTTTTACGCTTGGTCGAAATAGCAGAGTCAGACATGGGTGAAAAAAATTCCTGTTAATTTAACTTCTGTTGAGGATTATCCCGCGTATCCCGGCTTTCAATAGTCGGAATAGGCGGGATAAATGCACGCAGATCACGGCTTAAGAATATTTCGCTTAAGGTCAGGCGAAAATATCGACACCGCTTTTACCGTTTGCCAGCTGCTGAAGTGAAGCCGGAACCGGCAGGGCGTCGCTGGTGGAAACGGCCGAAGCGCCGTTAAATGCGGCCCAGCTGGCGGCATTGCCTTGTGAGGAACCTGACTGCTGGCCGGACTGCTGCGAACCCGGCTGCTGCCACTGCGACGTGTCGCTGGCCACGTTGCTCTGGGTGAGGTTAATACCGCTGTCGGCCAGCGAAGTGCGTAATTGAGGCATCGCCGCTTCCAGCGCCGCACGCACGCCGCTGTGGCCGGAGACAAAGTGCATCTGCGCCTGACCGTCTTCAATCTTCATGCTGATTTGAATGGAACCCAGATCCTGCGGATGCAATCGCAGTTCCGCTGTCTGCTGCCCCTGACGGTTGAACATCATCACCTGCTGGCCTAACTGCTGCTGCCACTCCGGGCTGCCAAGCTGCGCATTCAGTTGGGGAACGCCGGGGGCGGTCAACAGTGACGTGGTGGTCGGCGTGCTGGAAACGGTGGTAGCAGGCGCTGCAATGGCGGCGCTATTCACCTGATTGAGCGTCTGCAACAAGCTGCTGTCGGCGCTTTTCTGCTGGCTTTCAGGTTGCACGGCGGTGCTGACCGCGGCAGTCATCGCCGCCAGTGCACTGTTAAAGTCGGAAGCCTTGCTGTTTTTGCTGCTGGCCGCCGGAGTGCTGTCGGTCACAGCCGTTTTGTGGTCAGCGGCTTTATCCTCCACCGACAGTAATGATTTGGCATCGCCGCTCAGGCTTTGCAGCAGGGCGGATTTCTCTTTGCTGCCGTCCGTTTGGGTCAGCGTGGCACTCTGCGCAGCGGCGGCGGCAACCGGTTGTTGGGCCGGTTGCGCGGCCAGCATGGCGAACAGCGCCTGCACCGGTAGGGCGCTGGCGTCTTCAGATTTGCCATCGCGGGCGTCGTCTTTGCCGCCAGCGATAAGATTTTTCAGCACGTTGAGGTCAGCGGTTTTCAGGCTGCTGTCTGGCAGGCTTTGAACGGCAGTCATCACCTGCTTCAGCTGGGTCTGGTCGAGCAGCGACAGCGTACCCGCTTTGGCACCGGCATTAATGGCCTGCGCCAGCGTGTTGTTATCGACGGCCGGGTCTTTACAGCTCAGCTGTTTTGCCAGCTGGCCGGTCGGCGCGCTGGTTTTGGCACCGAGTTGCGCTTCCAGCTGGGTGGCGAAATCACCAGGGGCCGCGCTGCTCTCTGTGTCGGTTTGGGCGCTGCTGTCGGTGACACTAGCTGTTTTATTGCTGTCCGCTGCGGGTTTGGCTGACGTCACGGCAGCGGGCACGATATTCATATTCATCACTGTTTTTTCCTGTGTGTGCCGCGCTGGGCGAACTCATCCGTCTGTTTCTGATCAAGCCGGTTTTCCTGCTGGCGCTGCTGCTCGCTGGCCCGACTTTGCAGGGTCTGATAGGCATTGAGACGTTGCTGCTTCTCCTGCCACTGGTTAACGGCGGCGTCCAGACGCTGGTTCCACTGCAACAACTGCTGGCGGTGCTGGTCGATAGCCACTTCCAGCGTGGTAATAAACTGCTGGTAGTTCTGCCAGGTATTCGCGGCGATCCCGGCAGTCATGGTGGTATTGAGCTTCTGCCGGTACTCGTTCTGATAATTGAGTAACATCGACAGCTGTTCCTGTGCCTGATTGTGCGACTGTCTGATCTGGCCCAGATGGTTGGTCGCCTGATCCAGCGCCTTCTGGGCTAAAGAACAGAGAGTAATCAATGGGGAAGAGCTTTCCATGAGATCTCCTTAAAGGATTAACCCGGTAACAGCATTTTCAGTTGCAGACAGGCGTCTTCGTAGGAGCTGCGCTCCATGATGTCCTGCTGCAAAAAATCTTCCATTTGTGGGTAGAGCCGGATGGCGCGGTCGAGCAGCGGATCGCTGCCTGCGGCATAGGCCCCCACGCTGACCAGATCGCGGTTGCGCTGATAGCTGGACAACAGTTGTTTGAAATCACGCACACGGCTGTATTGGGCATCATCAATCAGCGAGGTCATAGCGCGGCTGATCGAGGCTTCGATATCAATGGCCGGATAGTGCCCGGACTCTGCTAAACGGCGCGACAGCACCACGTGGCCGTCGAGAATGGCGCGGGCAGAGTCGGCAATGGGATCCTGCTGGTCGTCGCCTTCAGTCAGCACGGTATAGAAAGCGGTGATCGAACCACCACCGCTGATGCCGTTACCCGCGCGTTCAACCAGCGCGGGCAGTTTGGCAAACACGGAAGGCGGGTAGCCCTTGGTGGCCGGTGGCTCACCGATAGCCAGCGCAATCTCACGCTGGGCCATGGCGTAGCGGGTGAGTGAGTCCATGATCAGCAACACGTGCTGACCGCGATCACGGAAATCTTCGGCAATGCGGGTGGCGTAAGCGGCACCCTGCATACGCAGCAGCGGCGAGACGTCAGCGGGCGCGGCGATCACCACCGCGCGGGCACGGCCTTCGTCACCCAGAATGTTTTCGATGAAATCTTTAACTTCACGGCCACGTTCACCGATAAGCCCCACCACAATGACGTCGGCCTGCGTATAGCGTGCCATCATGCCGAGAAGCACCGATTTACCGACGCCGGAACCGGCGAACAGCCCCATACGCTGGCCGCGACCAACGGTCAGCAGGGCATTGATGGCGCGAACGCCGACGTCGAGTACGTCAGTGATAGGCGTACGTTGCAGCGGGTTAAAGGGCGGCGTGATCAGTGCAGCGCGATAGCCGGTATCCGGCGGCGGCAGGCCGTCGAGCGGCTTGGCACTGCCGTCCAGCACGCGGCCCAGCAGCTGCGGGCCGAGCGGTAATTGCTTGCTGGCAGTGTGGCCTTCCGGCGAGATGCGCGCATACACGCGGGCGCCGGGCAGCACGCCTTCCACTTCTTCGAGCGGCATCAGAAAAAGGTGCTGGCCGTTAAATCCGACCACTTCACTTTCCACTTCCTGAATGTTGTTACCGTCATGGCGTTCAATCAGGCAGGTGGCGCCGAGCGGCAGTTGCAGACCGGTGGCTTCGAGTACCAGACCGGTGGCACGCGTCAGACGGCCGTAACGGCGCAGCGCAGGGGTGCGCTCCATACGCTTTTCGGCATCATCGAGCGTTTTAAGCAGGCGGCTGAGACGGGCGGTCATCAGAGATCACCCGGTGCGGCGAGGCGGCACAGTTCGTGCCAGCGGGTCGCCAGCGAGGCGTCCATGTCGCCATCTTCCGCGCTGACTTTACAACCGCCCGCATGGATCTGGTTGTCAGCCAGCAGACGCCAGCCGTGCAGACTTAAGGTGACGCCCAACTGCTGCTCCACCCGTTCGAAATCGGCCGGGTTAACGCGCAGCTGCGGTTTCCCTTTGAACATGGGCTCCTGCGAAATAAGCTGCTGAATCTGGTTAAGCAGGGCGGAGCCGTCACAAATCGGCGGCTGTCCGAGGACCTGTTTGGCGGCGGTCAGCGCCATTTGCATCAGACGCGAGGCGATCACGCTGTCGAGCGCATCCAGCGTTTGCTGGAAGTCGGTCACCATGTGCTGCCAGTGTTCCGTCAGTATGGCTTGCTGCTGCTGGGCTTCCTGCACACCCTGCAACTGTCCGGCTTCCTGTCCGGCCTGAAAACCGGCCTGATAACCCTGCTGCTGACCGGCGTCATAGCCTTCTTTATGACCCTGCTGCTGCGCCTGCATTTGCAAACGCATCAGTTCGTTATGGTCAACCTGCTCCTGCGGAAGATCTTCCTGGTTTTCTGCCTCATCATCAGGAAACAGTGGCTCAATGGGCGTCTTGTAGGTCGGTGTATTCAGGTCATTGAGTTTCCACGGCTGCCACGGCAGCGCGTTGAGCATCTCGGCTTTCTTCTCGGCGGTGCTTTTCTTTGGCTCAGCCGGTTTATCTTGTGGCGTCAGGGCATCAGACATAGGAATCCTCGCCTCCGCCAATCATCATCTCGCCAGACTCGGCCAGACGACGCACTGTTTGCAGGATGGCTTTCTGTTCGTTTTCCACCAGAGACATACGCATCGGACCCCGGTTTGCCAGGTCGTCGCGCAGAATATCGGCAGCGCGTTGCGACATGTTGCGCAGGAATTTCTCGCGCAGCGGCGCATCGGCCCCTTTCAGTGCAATAAGCAGGGCTTCGCCCTCGATCTCTTGCAACAGGCGCTGGATACTGCGGTCGTCGACGTCCACCAGATTTTCGAACAGGAACATCTCGTCGATAATTTTCTGTGCCAGTTCGCCGTCGTAACCGCGCATTGCTTCGATAACCGCTTCTTCCTGCTGGGTTTTCATCAGGTTGATGATCTCCGCCGCCGTACGAACACCGCCCATCTTCGCGCGCTTGAGGTTTTGGCCGTCGAGCAGATTGTTGAGCACTTCGGTCAGCTCCGCCAGCGCCGCTGGCTGGACACCGCCAAAGGTGGCGATACGCAGCATCACATCGTTACGCTGACGCTCGTCGAACAGGGCCAGAATATCGGCAGCCTGGCCGCGCTTGAGGTGGACGAGGATGGTGGCGATGATTTGAGGATGTTCGTCGCGGATCAGATCAGCGGCAATCACCGGCTCCATAAAGTTGAGCGTTTCCATGCCGCTGGTGGTTTCGCGCGACTCGAGAATGTCTTCCAGCAGGCTGGCCGCACGCTCTTCGCCGAGCGCTTTAGTCAGCACCGAACGCAGGTACTCGCTGGTATTGACGCTCAGCGCCGCGTACTGCTCGGACTCATCTTCAAACTCGCCCAGCACTTCGCTCAGCTGTTTATTGGAGATTTGATGGATGTTGGCCATCGCGGCGCTGATTTGCTGAACCTCGCGCGGGTTAAGGTGCTTGAACACCTCCACCGCGCGGTCTTCACCCAGCGTGACCATCAGGATGGCGCTTTTTTCAGTTCCAGTCATTGTCATGGTTGTTCGGTACTCATCCATTGGCGGATAACCAGGGCGACGATACGAGGATCTTTATCGGCCAGCTCCTGAACACGTTGGGTCTGCACTTCGACACTGACACGTTGTTGTGAACGTTTACGCTTCGCCAGCTCGTCGTTGGAGAGTTTGACAATCGGGCTGCCATCGGATGGCGGCGCGGACGCAGCCACACTGGCAGCAGTCAATGCATCGCGGTCAGCCTGCTGTTTCTGCAACAGAGGTCGAACCATTTTGCGCCACAACAGCCAGGCGACAATCAGCACCAGCAACCAGCGACCGGCATTCAGCAATTGATCGAAGAAGGCAGGGGACTTCCAGAATGGCTGGGCAGTGGCGTCATCGACCGTTTCATTAAATGGCGTGTTGACCACGTTAAGCGTGTCACCCCGTTCGGCCGAGAAGCCCATCGCTTCGCGTACCAGAGAGTCAACCTGCTTAAGCTGCTCCTCGGTCAGCGGTTTGGATTTACCGTCCACCCCCGGCTGATAGTTAACCACTACCGCGGCCGACAGACGCTGTACGCCACCGGCGCTGTGCTGGGTATGAGTAATGGTGCGATCCAACTCGTAGTTGGTGGTTTCATCACGACGGTTGCTGCTCGGACCGCCCGGTGCTGTCGTACGGCTGGCCGCATTGTTCTGCGCCGTGTTTTGCTGGCCGGCCGCGGCGTTCGGGTTATTAACATTGGCCGTCGCGTTGGTAATTGGTGCCGTCGCGGGTGCGGTTGGCTGATTGCTGAGCGCGCCAGGTACGCCGCCAATGCCTGAACCCCCCATCTGGTCATTGGTGCTCAGCTGGCGTGAACGCACAGCGGCTTTATCCGGTGAACCGTTTGGCTGGTAATTTTCGTCAGTCTGCTCGCGGACGGCGTAGTCAATCTGCGCGGTGATTTGCGCATGGACGTTGCCGTTACCGACTACCGGCTGAAGAATCGCTTCGATGCGGCGTTGCAGACGGCCTTCCACTTCGTTGGCGTATTTCAGCTGCGCGGCATTCAGGTCACGCCCGTTGTTGTCCGACTGAGTCAGCAGATGACCGCTCTGGTCGACCACGGTCACGTTGGCAGGTGGCAGGCCGGAGACGCTGCTCGAGACCATATAAACGATGGCATTGATCTGGCCGTCATCCAGCGCGCGGCCCGATTGCAGATTCAGGGTGACAGACGCCGACGGGTTTTTCTGCTCACGAACAAACAGGGAAGGTTTCGGGATAGCTAGGTGAACGCGGGCCGTTTGTACCGGCCCCAGGGTTTCAATTGTGCGGGAGAGTTCACCTTCCAGTGCGCGCTGGTAGTTGATCTGCTCGCTGAACTGACTGATACCGAATTTCTCCTGGTCCATCAGTTCAAAACCGACTGCGCCGCCCTTCGGCAGACCGGCAGAGGCCAGTTTCAGACGGGTTTCATACACTTTATCGGCAGGGATCAGAATGGCACCACCGTTATCAGAGAACTGATACGGAATGTTCATCTGCGTCAGTTGTGTGACGATCGCACCGCCGTCTTTATCATTGAGATTGCTAAACAGCACACGATAGGTTGGCGCTTTGGCCCACAACATCATCACAACGACAATCGCCAGTGCGGCCGCAGCAGCAATGGCGAGAGGTATTTTCGGGTTAGCACGCAGTCGATTAATAAACGCAGTCATTCCGTTTTCAGGAGTGTCAGCGCCGGCTATTGCGGAACTCATAGCAGATCCCTGTTCAGCGGTTGAACGGCGATATTCGTGTTGTGTCGTAACCGATCGTGTCGTAACAAAACGGACTCCCAGATGCGCAAACCTGTCGGGATGATCTCAACAGGCATTAAATTTTTTTTCGTTCCTCTCAGGCAACACAAGAGGAACCTGATTTTTCAGGTAAGCCATTATTTGCCTCCTTATGCAAAGTTAATGGGTCGATAAGCCATGGTTTTTGCGGTCAATTAGGGCGTTTAGGGTTAATCCTATGTGATAGGGTGTCGGCCTATGAGTGGGGTTTTTGATTTATGTCGAATGCGTAACAGCAGTTAAAACTGAGGAATTTATGGCAATTCAAGGCATTGAGAGTGTTTTGCAGCAATTACAGGCCACGGCGTTGCAGGCTGGCATGAAGCAACCGGTTGAACCGTTACAGGAAGCGGGCTTTGCCAGTGAAATGAAAGCGGCGTTGGGCAAAATCAGTGAGACGCAAAACACCGCCAAATTGCAGGCACAGAAATTCGAACTGGGCGTCCCCGGTGTCGGCCTCAATGATGTGATGGTTGATATGCAAAAATCAGGCATCTCGCTGCAACTGGGTATTCAGGTGCGCAATAAGCTGGTGGCGGCCTATCAGGAAGTGATGAACATGCAAGTTTAGGAAGACTTACTCCGGCATCAACGCATTAAAATCTTCTTCGTACAGGGCTTTGCACTCGGCGATAAACTCCGGATAACCCAGCTCTGAGGTCTGTACTTCGCGGCCCAGACGGGATTCTAAATCGGCGTGGAACCATTCGAACTCGCCGTGCAAAATGCCGGTAAAACCGGTGAGGATCACGCACTGTTGCTGGGTCAGCTTAATCATGGAATTTCCTTGTTACCTTTAAGGCGGGTGGCGTTGAAGTGTTCTATCCTCTTATTAATCATCCCGAAAAACAAGGAAACGTATGATGAACGAGGATATCTTTGAGCAGGCGCCGCTCCCCATGCTTACGCGCTTTCAGGTCGGTGATAAAGTGAAGCTGCTGACGTTTCCCGTCGGTGTTGAACCCGCAAGTTATCAGCTGGATGTTGCTATCAGTCGCATCATGGACGGCGAGTTTGAAGGGGAGATACTGCGTGTTTCACCCGTTGGTCGCGTTTTAACGACTCACCGGCATTTTGAGATTGGCGGCTTTGTTGAATTCCACGCCGCGAACATTCAGGGGATGGCCGGTTAATTTCCCTGCCTCCTGAAATGACAAACCCCGCTACGGGCGGGGTTATTTAACTGCATGAAACGCTTTTCATTCACATCATCGGCTTGACGTTCTTGTGGATCACCAAATGGGTGAGTTCATCCACCGGAATTTCCGGACAGACCCCGCAATAACCGACCAGATACCAGTTGCCGTCTGCACATTTCTCCGGGCAGACCTTATAACGCTCATTTTGTACGCCATAAATTTCTGAATCCGCCCGGGCTTTTTCCAGACGGTTATCTCCCCAGAAATACAGCGAAAACTGATGGCATTCATCGACATGTTTCTGTCCATGGCGACTCCCGCCAAGAAGCAAATAATGGTATTCAGACATTATTCCTCCTACTCCTTAATGATGGGGGACAAAGTAGCCGGAGAGCCGATGGCAGCACGGTTTCCGGTTGCTCTAAATTATAGGGCAGGGGAAAAATCTCAGGAGGGACAAAGTAAAAAGTGTGACGTGTGTCACTTTATGGCGGCACGATATCCGAGCGAATTTACCCCGGATATCGTGCAGAAAGAGTGGCTTGGGAGATCAGGACTCCAGCATTTTTTTATGCACTTGCGACGTCAGCGTCTCAATGCGTTCGGTCAGTTGCTTGGTCATATTGGTCAGTTCAGTATTTTGTTTCAGCAACTCAATCATCTGGTCTGCATGTTGGGCGGCCATTTCCTGACGTTGTTCGTTGGCAACGGCCAGCTCTTCACGGTGTTGTGCATCCGCATCCGCATGGGCTTTGTCCCGCTCGGCCTGACGGGTTTGCGCCAGCAGAATCAGCGGCGCGGCATAGGCGGCCTGCAGACTGAAGGCGAGGTTCAGTAAAATGAACGGATAGACGTCAAATTTAACGATGCCGGCGACGTTAAGGAAAATCCAAACCGCCACAATCACCGTTTGTCCGCCCAGAAACAGCGGAGTACCGAAAAAACGCGCAAAGGCTTCTGCCTTCAAGGCAAACCAGCTTTCGCCGAAGGTCGGGGTGAGGTGGGAATGCTTGTGATGGAAGCGGAAAGGGTCGCGTTTTTTAGACGGTGTTTCAGGGCTGTGAGTTGGCATAGAGAGTCCCGGTAAAGTGAAGGGCGCGGGGCAGATTGGAAGACCCCGTATCGGATCACTCATTATTCACACTATTGTCCCGGATAACGGCATAATATTTTGTATCTGCTATTCACACTTTTTTCCTGAAACGCTTTTTCACGATTTGTCTGATTGCCCGATCACATTTTTTTGACTAAATTTCCCTAAAGCATCAAATAATTAATCATGAAAAAGGAGAGCGTTATGGGCTTTTGGAGAGTATTAATTACCATTCTTGTGCCTCCGTTGGGTGTGCTTATTGGCAATGGTTTAGGATTACAATTCCTGCTGAACATCGTGCTGACCCTGTGCGGTTATCTGCCTGGTCTTATCCACGCATTCTGGATCCAGACCCGCAAATAGACGCGATGACGGCGCATTGCTCTAAATTGCTATAAAGAGTGCACAGACAACCCGGCCAGCCAGCCGGGTTTTTTATTCTCTAAAACTCCTGTCATGCGTGGCGCGAACCGAGATCCCTGTCTGATTCTTCCCCCGCCAGTAAATGCGTGAGTTCATCCACACGGGCAATCAACCCCTCCTCCAGTTCATAGAATGCGATGACTTTGACGCGCAGCGACTGGCCGTTGTGCTTAACCGCCTCCACGATATGCCAGCTTGCCAGAGTGTTATCACTAGCAATGATCTTGCCGAAGCTTACTGCTGCGGATTGCAATGTTGATTTCAAAAGGCGTGCATGTTCGACAAACATGGCGTGGTCGAGCACTTTTCCATCGGCATGTTGCTGGTAGTTGGGCGCGAAAAAGCGCCCTGTTTCTTCCGCACTGACTGTCGGGTCAAACAAAGAGTGAAATACCTGCGTGAGAAATTGACGTGCCTGAATTGAGTTCATTGTGAGGATGCCTGCAAAATGTCCGGATTGACCCCGTTACTCTATCAATCTACCCTTGGCGTAAATGATGCACATCTGCCGACTTATAAGGTAATTACGCCATGGCGGAACCTGTAATACGCTTTCCCGACACGAACGCAGTACTGGAACTGGTGAATACCGTTGCGCCGGAGGGGCGGATAACGCCAGCGCATCAACACGCCTGCGGACAGCTCTATGGGACCGAACAGGGTTTACTGACGGCTGAATTCTCTCAAAGCCAGTGGGTTATTCCCGCCACGCACGCGGTATGGGTACCGGCGGGCTGCCTGCATGGCATGGCTTCGCATGGCGCCTTCCATGGCTGGAGTCTCTATTTCCACCAAGGCCTGAGCAGCAAATTACCCACCCAGCCGAAGACATTTTTGGTGAGCGGGCTGCTCAGGCAGGCGCTGAACAGAGTCAAAACCTGGGAGGCGGGGGCGCAAAATGAAGCCCAGCAGGCGCTGACCACAGTGATTTTGCACGAGATCATGCTGACGATGCCGGCTCCCTTCGAACTGCCTATGCCTGCCGATGCGCGATTACTGGGAATTGCGAGAAAGCTGCTGAGCGATGTCAGTTATGATCAGAACGTAGACCAGTGGGCTGCAGGGAGCGGGTTATCGGCCAGAACCTTAATCCGGCTTTTTCCGCAGCAAACTGGATTTACGTTTACCGCCTGGAGGCAACGTGCGCGGATAATGCGGGCGATGGAATTACTGGCTAAAGGGGAAAGTGTACAGAATGTGGCGCTGGAGGTCGGCTATGACAACACCAGCGCATTTATTGCTGTTTTCCGTAAAGTGCTTGGCACGACGCCGGGAAGCTTCGCGTTCAATCCGCGGCTAGAACAGTGAAAACAGCAGGACGACCGGAAAGCTCATTGGCCAGGTAAAACCAATGATCCCTGAGGTCAGTAAGCGGATTTTGAACGTACCACGACTCATCAACAGCGTGAAAACGACAGCAAGGGCTAAACCACCCCAATAAATTGTTTTAATCACTTCCCACCAAACGTGCACAACAGACCCCTGAACCGGCAAAATAAAAGCAGGGCACATTGTATGGCGTTAACATTTGGTAATCAATTAATGCGTGCGGTTTGTCACATTCTTACAATGTTCACAACTGAGATGCATAAGCCAACCCTTCTATAACGCCACGGTGATCTTTATCTCCACATTTAACGTTATTACAACGGCCGCAAATGACCGCGAATCGAGGTGGGGGCGAAACCAAAACGTTTGCGGAAACGCTCTGCAAACCGCGAACTGCTCTCATACCCGACCTGATGGGCAATATTGGAAATGGCCAGATCGGTGCATTGCAGCAGGCGCAGCGCGTGCGTCATGCGCACATCAATCATCAGATTGCGTAGCACGCTGTTTTCCGTTGCCAGTCTGCGGCGCAGCATGACTTCATTCATCATCAGCTGTTCGGCAACTTCCGCAGCGGAAAACGATTTATGCAGATTATTCACCAGCAAGTCGCGAACCTGTTGGGTTACAGTTTCAATATGTTGGCGGGAATAACTGATACCGAGCTGCGACAGCCAAAGCAGTTGTTCAATCATCCGGTGACGCGCGATGGTCGGCGGCAGGCTTTTATGCCACATCATGGAGTGGTGGGTATCGGTAAACGATTGTTGGAACGCCGGAGGAACATGCGGAATGACCCGTATATCTTCGACTTTGCTCAATGCCCCGTCAAAGGGCGAGGCGTGCAGACGCACGTCGCTGAACAGCGAGCTGTCCCAGGCCATAATGGCACAGCTGAATACGCCGTTTTCTGACAGAGAATTGGTAATACTCAGGGTGTGCCCGCTATTTACTGCCAGCATTTCGCCGCTGTTGACGCGGGTTTCCTGCAAACCGTGGCGAATAAGGGAATGACCCTGCTGAATAAAAATAAGTTCGGGTTTATCGACAAAAATATTACTGGTAAGTAACTCACTGTGCTGTATGAGCAATGAGGACGTTCCGATCCCTGGTGACACTTTAATTTTACGTACCATCGTGAGTTTGCCCGAAGCAGCACATCATATTGCCGGTGTGATCCAGAGGGTGACTTTCCATGGATTGGTGCCGGTATTCCGCCGGTTAAAACGATATTAGAGAGGGCGACAGAGAAAAGAAACCGCGTAACGGTGGCTTATTCTCTGTCTCTGAAGTCTTTAATATACACAAGAAATAATGCAAAGGGGTAATAAAGGTCTTAACGTATTTATTGCTGGTCGCGTAATGCGATGGCTCTGTTGGTAAAACGCCCATAGGTCGTATTGACCTCCTGCTGTTTTACGGACTGGCCGATGAGTTCGGCCAGCTTATTCATCCGTGATTGCAAAAGAGTTTTAATTTGAGTTTCGTTGTCCAAAATGCGACGCAAATGTACACGAATCAAATTCTGAACGGCCGCTGAGATCTCTTCAGAAAGAGGCAACTTTGTCGTTGCCTCAACCGCTTTCAGATAGCTGACTTCCAGTTCAACCAAATCATCCCATTTTTCTTCTTTCGCCAGCGTCAGCATGTGCTCGCTGAGCGTCAGGATCAGCTGATATTCTTTAACCAGGTACTGATGTCGATCCATTGTATTGGTCCTGCGAGGGGTGATAGTTAGGGCCGATTTGCCGCCAGGCATCGGCTATATTTTCCAGCAGCACCATCACTTCAGTGATCGCCTGCTGATCGTTATGTAAATTGGCATGTAATAAGCGGCGAACCATGTAGGAATAAAGCGCTTCCAGGTTATCGACGAGTGTCGGATCCCCTTTTTCACGGCTCAGGCCGGCAATTAATCCGTTATCGATAATATTGATGGCTTTTGACAGCGCATTACCTTTGCCGGATATATCGCCTTGCTGCATAAAGATACCTGCGCGGATAAGGGCGCTGCGCGCCCCGTCAAATAGCATCACGACAAGCTGATGCGGAGAAGCGCTCATGACAGCGCTTTCCAGACCAATTTGTGCGTAGGCTTTCGCGCCAGAGTTCTGGTACATATTCAGTCCTTATTAACTCGCGCTGGTAGAGGCAAATTGCTGGGTCAAATAGCTTCCGGTGTTGGTCAGTTTATTAACCAGCACGGATAAGTTCGTAAATTGTGTTTTGTAGTTTGCCAGATTGAGGTTAATGCTGGCGGTGGTTTTGGTCATCTGGTCAGACAGATTCTTCAGCGACTTATTAATCCCGTCTTCGGCTGACTGAATGGTGCCGTTGTTAGAGTCCAGCATTTTGGTCAGCATAGTCGTCGACTGGGTGCCGAAGCCGGTGGTTTTCCCATCGCCTGCGAAGAACTGAACCACACTGGTCGGTTTAGTCGTCAGCGCTTTGTTTAGCTTCGTACTGTCTACCTGCAGCTTGCCGTTGATATCCTGAGTGATGCCCATACTTGCCAGCGTGGCGTAATCACTGTTTGGCTGGGCGGAAGAGATCTGACCACGCAGTTGGGTAGAAATGGTACGTACCGTGCCGTCGCCGAACAGGGCACCGTTGCTGGAGTTTTGTGTATCCGCGCCTTTGTCTACGGCGGTATAGGCGGTCTGGCTGGCGATGGTGGTCTGCAGTGAATTATAGGCATCCACATAGTTTTGAATCGCCTTGGTCATCGCGGTACTGTCGCGGGTCACTGTCAGTTTTTCCGGGCCGCTGGTCGTGCTGGTGACTGAATTCAGATTTAGCGTTAAACCGTCCAGCGCATCCGTCACGGTGTTGCTGCTGCGGGTGATTTCCAGATTATTGACAGTGAATTTGGCATCCTGCGCCGGTGTGGTGACTTTCATGCCGTTGGTGCTGGCGGTCGCGTCATAACCCACGATACTGTTCAGGGCATTATCACCGGAGACACTGACCGTCATGGCATTGGCGGTGCCGGAATCATTTGCTGTCAGCGCCAGGTAGTAGCTGTTGTCATCGGCTTTCACCACGCTTGCGCTCACACCGGCCTGCTTGGCATTGATGGCATCGCGGATGCCGTTCAGGCTGGTCTGGTCGTCAGTCAGGGGGATAGTGACCGGATCTTTGCCATTCTGAGCGATGGTTATCGAGCGGTTAGCGGCACCGGTGGTACCGAGCGCGGCTTTAGGGTCGGTCTGCACGCCGGATAACAAGGACTGCGACTGGGCTAACTGAGTCACGTTAATATTGTAAGAGCCCGCCGGGGCCGAGGTGTTTGCCGTGAGGGTCGCAGTAAAGGAGCTGTTGGTGCTGGCAACCGCGGTTCCGGCAATTTGTCCGGCATTTTGCAGCGCGGTGCTGGCGGTTTTCAGTTTATCCAGAGACGTTTGCAAAATACTGAATGAGGTCAGCTTGGCTTTATAAGAGGTTTGCTGAGTGGTCAGCGGCGTCATGCGCGCGTTTTCTGCCGTTGTCAGTGAATCCATTAAGCTGCTGAGATCAAGCGTGGTACCGGCGCCGAGGGAGCTTACACTAGCCATTTGTTATTCCTTAGAGAGAAGGTTGTTACCAGTGTTATCGGCAAGATTGTCACGAAGTTTATACCGTGCTTCACAATTTTTATGGCAAGAATAGCCGCGCATATTAGGGGCAATTTGCGTCATTATTTTAGGTGCAATAGAGGAAGGAAATTAAACAGACCGATTATTTTACGATTTTTTTGAATTCTGACTAAAGGTTCCGGTGTCAGGGCCGATACAAGTTTGGACGGTGATAAAGCCGTAGGCAGAAGCCTAAACCTAAATAACAGCATTTAAGGAAATCATACTATGGCGGTAATCAACACGAACAGCTTGTCCCTGATGACTCAGAACAACCTGAACAAATCTCAAGCATCCCTGGGCACCGCCATTGAGCGTCTGTCTTCAGGTCTGCGTATCAACAGCGCAAAAGATGATGCAGCGGGTCAGGCAATTGCCAACCGTTTCACGTCTAACATCAATGGCCTGACCGTTGCTTCCCGTAACGCCAACGACGGTATCTCCCTGTCGCAGACCGCTGAAGGCGCACTGAGCGAAATCAACAACAACTTGCAACGTGTTCGTGACCTGACCGTTCAGGCGCAGAACAGCTCTAACTCTGCATCAGACATCGACTCCATTCAGTCTGAAGTTAACCAGCGTATGCAGGAAATCAACCGCGTAACAACGCAAACTGATTTCAACGGCATCAAAGTCCTGAACAACACCAGCGCAACTGATGCAACCTATAATTTCCAGGTTGGCTCTAAAGATGGCGAGCAAATCGGCATCAATATCGGTGCAAGTGCTGGCTGGAACCTGGCTGCAGCCGGTGCTGGCAACACTTCTTCTTCAACATTGAATACTAGTGGTGATATTGCAGCTGCTAAAACTGCCTTTGTAACTGCATCTTTTGATGCTACAAAAATTGATGATGCTCTAACTGCTTATACTGGTGCAGTAACACCAACATCAACCAAAGCTGAAAATGATGCTGCAACTACTACATTAATGAGTACCCTCGGTCTGAAATCAAATTCAGATTTAACTAAAGCACTGGCAGTTGCCAATAAATCATATACTGACGCTGCAGCAACAGATCAAACAACTCAAACAACAACGCTTAAAACAGCACTTACAAATATCGGTAAGGATGCCAATAACTTAGTAGGTACAACGGCTTCTATTGCTGCAGCAACTTCTGCAGGCGCAATGGTTAACGGTAACTTCCGTAGCGTTGATGCTGTTGGTTTTGATGTACTGAAAGGCCAAGTAAGTGGCGGCGCTACCGGTACTGCTGCTGGTTCAACCCCACTGGCTGATATCGATGCTGCACTGAAAGCTGTTGATACTCAACGTTCTTCTCTGGGTGCTTCTCAAAACCGTTTCGAATCAACTATCACTAACCTGGCAAGCACCGTTGATAACCTGACTTCAGCACGTAGCCGTATTCAGGATGCTGACTACTCTACCGAAGTGTCTAACATGAGCCGTGCGCAGATCCTGCAGCAGGCTGGTACTTCAGTATTGTCTAAAGCTAACCAGGTTCCTCAGTCAGTACTGTCTCTGCTGCAGGGCTAATCGCCTTTCCGCTAAGACATTCACTGCAAAACCCCGCCTCGGCGGGGTTTTTTTTCATTTCAGAACTGCCCCAATTTTAACCAATTCTTACCTTTTACTGTGATGAAACCGACAAAATCGCTGATATAGTCACTGACCGTTATTTATTGAAAACGGCGACATAATCCAAATAGCCGCGCTTTTAAGTCCTTATTCAGGCGATTGGAAAGTGATGGCGAAAGCATAATAGTACAGACCCTCCCATTGCCAGGTTACGATAGTGAGCGATCTGTATACCGCCAGCGGCGTGATAGACAAAAATTCTTTATGGCAGCGCTATGTTCCTCTGGTGCGCCATGAAGCCCTGCGTTTGCAGGTACGGCTTCCCGCCAGCGTAGAGCTCGATGATCTGCTGCAAGCGGGGGGGATTGGTCTGCTCAATGCAGTCGACCGGTTCGATGCCATGCAAGGTACGGCATTTACTACCTATGCGGTTCAGCGGATCCGTGGTGCAATGCTCGACGAGTTGCGCAGCCGCGACTGGGTGCCCCGCAGCGTACGGCGCAACGCGCGCGAAGTCTCGCAGGCGATGCACCATGCAGAACAGCGGTTAGGGCGACCACCGAGCGAAGGCGAAGTGGCGCAGGCGTTAGATATTCCTATTGAGGAATACCGCCAGATTTTGATGGATACCAACAGCAGCCAGTTGTTCTCTTATGACGAATGGCGCGAAGAACACGGCGACACAGCCGAAGCGTTGATGGAAGGGCACCAAGAGGCCAACCCGTTACATCATTTACTGGAAGGTAACTTACGCCAGCGGGTGATGGATGCCATTGACGCACTACCAGAACGGGAAAAGATGGTATTAACGCTTTACTACCAGGAAGAGTTGAATTTAAAAGAGATTGGGGCAGTACTGGACGTCGGGGAATCCCGCGTCAGCCAGCTACACAGTCAGGCTATTAAGCGTTTACGCGCCCGCCTGGCTAACGACCACTAATCCGCTTTTTCCTGGCCGGTTAAATACCCAGCATACTTTGCGTTGCAAAGGCGTTTTGCGCGTTCCTGCAACCCGAAATATTGTGGGTATATATTTTATCCTCCTCACCAGGAATAAATGATGCCAGCGGGACTAAAAACGCGGCCACTCAGCCGTTATCTAAAAGATTTTAAACACAGTCAGACTCACTGTTCACAATGCGCGAAAGAACTCGACCGGATGGCGCTGGTTTTTCGCGGGCAAGTCATCAATAAAGAGGCCATCGCCAAGATGGACCAGCCTATTGACGACGAGGTGTGGCGCAATCTTTCGCAGGAACTGACCGCACTGTGCCGTTTTTGCAGTGAGATCAGCTGTAACAGCCATTCGTCTTACTTCGACATTATGGCGTTCAAACAGTACTTGTTTGAGCAAACCGAAATGAATCACAGCACGGTACGCGAATATGTTGTGCGCCTGCGCCGCCTGGATGAAATTCTGGTTGCCCATAATTATCCCCTGGAACGGACGCGCGGGGAGAGCATCCATCAGCGTATTATCAGCGACCTGCCGGTGGCAGCGCATGACAACTACCGGATTGCGTTGCGAAAGTACGATCAGTATCTGGCATGGCAAAAATCGGCATAACGGATTTTTGCTAAAGGCTTTGTTATCGACAGGCTCCTTCGGGGGCCTGTTTTTTTGTGTTGCATCCACCGCAAGATTGTATAGATTCTGTATATAATTTACTGATAACAATACACACATCTTATCGTCATCAATCTCATTCTCGTCATAGCGATAGCGCGTGTCATGAAGCGCTTAGGGGAACACTGTGCCTGCTCAAATATCATTGGTTAAACATCGGCTGGAAGCCTTTTCGCGCCTGGATCTGCTGGGCAGCGTCACGCCGCTGGAGAGACTCAACCGTCTTTCCGATTATGTGGGCCGTCCGATTTACATTAAACGTGACGACGTCACGCCGCTGGCGATGGGCGGTAACAAGTTGAGAAAGCTGGAGTATCTGGCTGCTGCCGCGCTGGAAGAGGGGGCGGATACGCTGATCACCGCCGGTGCCATTCAGTCGAACCACGTACGCCAGACAGCGGCCGTCGCCGCGAAACTCGGCATGAAGTGCGTCGCGCTGCTGGAGAATCCGATCGGCACCACGCAGGCCAACTACCTGACCAACGGCAACCGCTTGTTGCTCGATCTTTTCAATGTGGAAGTGGTGATGTGCGATGCCCTGCACGACCCGATGACCCAACTGACCGATGAAGCTGAAAAACTGGAAGCGCAGGGGTTCCGGCCTTATATCGTGCCGGTGGGCGGTTCTAACGCCCTGGGTGCGCTGGGTTATGTGCAATGCGCACTGGAAATTGCCGAGCAGAGTGCCTCCGGGTTTGTCGATTTCAGCGCCATTGTGGTGGCGTCCGGCAGTGCAGGCACCCACGCGGGGCTGGCCGTTGCGCTGCATCATCTGATGCCTGCCACCAAACTGATTGGCGTGACGGTGTCACGTACAGCCGATCAGCAACGTCCGAAAGTGGAAGCCATTGCGCGTGATGTGGCAAAAAGATTGCAGTTTGACGAAGCACTGCCGCCGATTCACCTCTGGGACGACTATTTTGGTCCGCGCTACGGCGAGCCGAGTGAAGAAGGGCTGGCGGCAATCAAACTCCTGGCTGAGCAGGAAGCCATGTTGTTGGACCCGGTCTATACCGGCAAAGCGATGGCCGGTCTGTTGGATGGCCTTGAGCGCGGACGTTTTCCGGGTGAAGGGCCGATTCTGTTCATTCATACCGGCGGTGCTCCGGCGCTGTTTGCTTATCATCCGCAGGTTTAAAACCGGCTGTTTAGGCTGCTGCCGTCACTAATCGCAGTGATAGGCGCAGCCTGACGCTGCACTTATGCCCGTACAGCAACACTTATTCTTTTTTGAGCTAAGATTAGAGGATTATATTCCTGATAATCTTTCCGACGGGTGTTAACGTGCGGCTGTCATGAGGGGTTGAGAATACTGATGATTTTCCGCCAGTTATGCGCATTAAAAACGCAGTGGCCGTTACTAACATTTATTGGTTTATAACAACAATTTATTTGTTCATAACAACAGATTGTTCATAACAACAATTGAATCGAATGAGGTGAATATGGGTTTCTCTACATTGCGTCGTCGTTTACTTCTGGGTGCCGTGGCGGTAACGCTGACCAGCGGCATGGTCAGCAACAGCTTTGCAGCCGATGAAGGCCTGCTGGCGAAAGTCAAAGAGCGCGGTACGCTGATCGTCGGTCTGGAAGGCACCTATCCTCCGTTCAGTTTTCAGGGAACCGATGGCAAGCTGACCGGTTTTGAAGTGGAATTTGCTCAGTCTCTGGCCGAGCACATGGGCGTAAAAGCCAAGCTGCAACCGACCAAATGGGACGGTATGCTGGCGTCGCTGGAATCCAAGCGCATCGACGTGGCGATCAATCAGGTGACCATCTCCCCTGAACGTCAGAAAAAATATGACTTCTCTACGCCGTATACCGTTTCCGGTATTCAGGTGCTGACCAAAAAAGGTAACGAAGGCAGCTTCGCCACGCCTGATGCGCTGAAAGGCAAGAAAGTCGGCGTGGGTCTGGGCAGTAACTACGAGCAGTGGCTGCGCGCCAACGAGCCGGGTGTGGATATCCGTACCTATGATGATGACCCGACTAAATACCAGGATCTGCGCGTAGGTCGTATTGACGCCATTCTGGTAGATCGTCTGGCTGCACTCGATCTGGTGAAGAAAACCGGTGATACCTTAGCAGTTGCTGGTCCGGCGTTCTCCCGTCAGGAGTCTGGCGTCGCGTTGCGTAAAAACAACCCTGAACTGCTGGCTGCCATCGACAAAGCGATTGCCGATATGCAAAAAGACGGTTCACTGGCGAAAATCTCCGATAAGTGGTTTGGCGCTGACGTCACCAAGTGATCATTGCTTTACCTGAAGCTGCGCCGGCGCTGATGGCGACCTGTGCAGCTTTAAAGCCTCAGGGCATGGATATATTTTAAGGTCTTAGATGCACGAAAGTATTCAACTGGTGCTGGATTCAGCACCATTTTTATTAAAAGGCACGCTGTTCACCCTTCAGCTCAGTCTGGGCGGGATGGTGTTCGGGCTGGCGCTCGGATTTATGCTGGCGCTGATGCGTTTGTCGAAATTCTGGCCGCTGTCATGGCTGTCGCGTTTTTACGTGTCGGTTTTTCGCGGTACGCCGCTTATCGCCCAACTATTTATGATCTATTACGGCCTGCCGCAGTTCGGCATTGAGCTGGATCCTATTCCATCGGCGATGATTGGTTTGTCGCTCAATACTGCGGCTTACACCTCTGAAACCCTGCGTGCGGCGATTTCGTCTATCGAGAAGGGCCAGTGGGAAGCCGCCGCCAGTATCGGCATGAGCCGCTGGCAGGCGATGCGCCGCGTGATTTTACCGCAGGCCGCCCGCACCGCGTTGCCGCCGCTGGGCAACAGTTTCATTGGTCTGGTGAAAGACACCTCGCTTGCCGCCACTATTCAGGTACCAGAACTGTTTCGTCAGGCACAGCTGGTCACTTCGCGCACATTGGAAGTGTTCACTATGTATCTTGCCGCCTCACTGATTTACTGGGTGCTGGCGACCGTATTATCCTTCCTGCAAAATCGTCTGGAAGACCGCGTTAACCGTCAGGATCAGGAGCCCTCATGAGTACCATTGACGTTAAACAACTGACGAAAGCCTTCAACGGTCAGACGGTGCTGCACGGTATCGATTTACAGGTAAACTCCGGTGAAGTGGTCGCAATTATCGGCCCGAGTGGTTCAGGTAAAACCACCTTGCTGCGCAGCATTAATCTGCTGGAAGAGCCGGATTCGGGCACCATCACCGTGGGTAATATTCAAATCGACGGCAGCCGCCCTATAAGCAAACAGAAAGAGAACGTCCGCAAACTGCGCCAGCAGGTCGGTTTTGTGTTCCAGAACTTCAACCTGTTCCCGCACCGTTCGGTGATGGAAAATATCATCGAAGGGCCGGTGATTGTGAAGGGTGAACCGCGTGCCAAAGCTATTGCCTACGCCCGCGAGTTGCTGGAGAAAGTCGGTCTGAGCGGCAAAGAAGATGCTTACCCGCGCCGTTTGTCCGGCGGTCAGCAGCAGCGTGTCGCCATCGCCCGCGCACTGGCAATGAACCCGGAAGTGATTTTGTTCGATGAACCCACCTCCGCGCTTGACCCCGAGCTGGTCGGTGAAGTACTCAACACCATCCGCGCCCTGGCGCTCGAACACCGCACTATGGTCATCGTCACTCACGAAATGAGCTTCGCCCGCGACGTCGCCGACCGCGCGATATTCATGGATCAGGGGCGGATTGTAGAGCAGGGGCCAGCGAAAGAGCTCTTTTCGAATCCGCAGCAGGCGCGTACAAAACAGTTCCTCGAGAAGTTTTTAACTCACTAGTTAAAAATTGGGCAGCTGCCCAAACCTGTTTTTAAATTCCACTTCAAGGTCAAAACCGTGGGCCTGCTGCCCACACCCGCCCAGAAAGGCCGTAGGCGCGGCCCTTCTGGACATCCCGCGCCTTTTCATGAGGCTTCCGTAGCTGCGCAGGTCACAATGGCCGTGTTCCAGGTATTACTGTTATAGCCGCAAACTCCGCCGCTCCGCGGTCCTCTCATTTCGGGTTCGGACCAGCTCGAATAATAACCTCTCGCCGTTTCTCACCACTCATTCGACGTTGTTTTGAACGCGGCCTCGGTATTTTTAAAGATAAACACCCTGTCGGTTTTGAATTTCAAGAAGCTTCGGCCGCATTCAAAAATACCGCCGGAGGAGAGGTGGAAAACCGCGCGTGTTTTTGCGCGGGTTGTAACCCGAACGGAGGGGACCGCAACGCGGCGGAATTTTGCGGCTATCACAGAGGTCACTGGAACACGGCCATCCCGATTCAGCGATAGCGCGTAGTTAAAAAACGCAGGGTTCCAAGGGAGGCGCGTTTACGCCTCCCTTGGGCCAGTGTGGGCGGCGAGCCCACGACCTTGAATTTAAAGATTTAAAGATTTAAAGATTTAAACGCGGGTTCCGGGCTGCAAGCCCCGAAGTGCCCCCGACGATCACCCGATCGTCATCAAACTCGCATTACCCCCGGCCGCCGCCGTATTCACACTCAATGAGCGCTCATGCAGCAGCCGCTCCAGCAGAATATTGTCTTCGCCGCGGGCAAAGCCCTGCACGGAGACAATGGCTCCCGGGTGCTTGGCAATCGTCTGGCAGAGTGCGCGCAGTTGATCGGCGTCGCCGTGATAGATGACAGCATCGAACTCGGGCGCATTGACCTGCCAGTCGGATACGAAATCAACCCGCTCCTGTACTACTTTCGGCAACAGCTTGAACAACTCACGCTGTAACGGAGCCTCCGGCCATAACACACGGCAACCGGTAGCCGTCACGGCGGCGAGCTGGATCAGCGCATCCTCTTGATTATCGGCCAGCGCCAGTACGCGTTCACGCGGTAAAAGGGCGTACGTGTTACGTTCTCCCGTTGGCCCCGGCAGAATACGTACCGTGCCGCCCTGAGCTGCCAGTGCAAAGCGTTCGCAGAGTGCGCTCAGTTCCTCGCGGTGTTTCTCATCGATGGCCCACTGTTGCAGCGCCTGATGCGGAGCCAGCAGCGCTTCGCGCAATGAGATATCCAGCGGCAGTTCCTGATCCTGAATACGCAGTGTCTGCGATACCGCGTCCTGCGGGCGGCTGCACAGCAGGCGATAGAGATAGAGCGGCCCACCGGCTTTCGGACCGGTACCCGACAGACCTTCACCGCCGAAAGGTTGTACGCCAACGACTGCACCGACCATATTGCGGTTTACGTACATGTTGCCGACTTTAGCTCTGGACGTCACACGGTTGATGGTCTCATCAATACGGGTGTGAATCCCCAGCGTCAGGCCGTAACCGGCCGCATTGATCTGCTCAATCAGCTTGTCGAGATCCTGACGTGCATAGCGCACCACGTGCAGCACCGGGCCAAAGATCTCTTTTTTCAACTCGTCGAAGCTGTCAAGCTCAATCAGCGTTGGCTTAACAAAGGTACCGCGCGCCCATTCCTGCGGATGGTCCCCGTTGTGCTGTGCCGCCTGATATACAACGCGGCCTTTGGCGCGCATGGCATCGATGTGTTTTTCAATGCCTTCCTGTGCCTCACTATCAATCACCGGACCGATGTCGGTAGACAGACGCTCCGGGTTACCCATACGGCACTCAGCCATGGCACCGCGCAGCATTTGCAGGGTATGTTCGGCCACATCGTCTTGAATACACAGGATGCGCAGGGCAGAACAGCGTTGTCCGGCACTGTCGAAGGCAGAAGCCACGACGTCGGTCACCACCTGTTCGGTCAGAGCTGAGGAGTCCACAATCATGGCATTCAGCCCGCCGGTCTCGGCAATCAGAGGGACAGGGCGGCCCTGCGGGTCCAGCCGACCAGCAATGCTGCGCTGCAAAATGCCGGCCACGTCGGTGGAGCCGGTAAACAGCACGCCGCGTACGCGTTCGTCATTAACCAGCTGTGCGCCGACAGTTTCACCCCGGCCCGGCAGCAGTTGTAATACGCCTGCCGGTATTCCTGCTTCGTGCAGAATACGAACGGCCTGGGCGGCAATCAGTGGTGTCTGTTCGGCCGGTTTGGCCAGTACGCTGTTGCCTGCGGCGAGCGCGGCGGCGATCTGTCCGGTGAAAATCGCCAGCGGGAAGTTCCACGGGCTGATACACACCACGGTGCCCAGCGGGCGGTGAGTGTTGTTATCGAACTGTTCACGGATCTGCCCGGCGTAGTAGTGCAGGAAATCTACCGCTTCACGCACTTCGGCGATGGCGTTATTAAACGTTTTCCCCGCTTCACGCACAAGCACGCCAAGCAGACTTTGCAGTTCGCCTTCCATCAATTCTGCGGCACGTTGCAAGATTGCAGCGCGCTCTTCGGGAGGGGTCGCAAACCAGATGGGTCCTGCGGCGGCGGCGGCGCCAAGCGCACGGCTGACTTCAGCTTCCGTCGCTTCGCGCACGTGGCCGATAACATCGGACGGTTCCGCCGGGTTAGTCACGGCCACAAACTCGCCGTTATCCAGATCGGCATCAATTATCGGCTGGGCTTTTAACGGATGCGCGGCACCGCTCAGCAGGGCGCTGGAGAGCGAGGCCAGACGGTGTTCGTTGGACATATCGAGCCCGGAAGAGTTAACGCGATCCTGACCGTATAAGTGACGCGGTAACGCAATGCGCGGATGCGGCAGGCCGATCTGGCCTTCGCTGGCCGCCAGGGCTTCGACGGCTTTCACCGGATCGGCAACCAGTTCGTCGATCGGTAGTGTCGTATCAGCGATACGGTTAACAAATGAGGTATTAGCGCCGTTTTCCAGCAGGCGGCGGACCAGATAGGCCAGCAGGGTTTCATGCGTGCCGACAGGGGCATAAATACGGCAAGGGCGGTTGAGTTTACCCTCCGCGATTTTACCAACCACCTGTTCGTACAATGGTTCCCCCATGCCGTGCAGGCACTGGAATTCGTACTGTCCGGGGTAATAGTTATTACCCGCCAGCTGATAAATGGCGGCCAGCGTGTGGGCGTTGTGGGTGGCAAACTGCGGATAAATCAGGTTTGGCACGGCCAGGAGTTTGCGTGCGCAGGCCAGATAAGAAACGTCGGTGTAAACCTTGCGGGTATAAACCGGGTAATCTTCCAGACCGTCTACCTGAGCGCGTTTGATTTCGCTGTCCCAATAGGCGCCTTTCACCAGACGGATCATCAAACGGCGGCGGCTGCGCTGTGCCAGACCGGTCAGATAGTCGATCACCATCGGGCAGCGTTTCTGATAGGCCTGAATCACGAAGCCGATGCCGTTCCAGCCTGCCAGGTCAGGCTCGAAGCAGAGTTTTTCCAGCAGATCGAGGGAGATTTCCAGACGATCGGCTTCTTCGGCGTCAATATTGATGCCCACATCGTACTGGCGGGCCAGCAGGGTCAGCGCCAGCAGGCGCGGATACAGTTCATCCATCACCCGCTCATACTGCGCGCGGCTGTAACGCGGGTGCAGGGCGGAGAGTTTGATGGAGATGCCCGGACCTTCGTAAATGCCGCGACCGTTGGAGGCCTTGCCGATGGCGTGAATAGCCTGCTGATAAGAGAGCAGATAGGCCTGCGCATCTTTTTCTGTCAGAGCCGCTTCACCCAGCATGTCGTAGGAGTAGCGGAAGCCCTTTTCTTCATGTTTACGCGCGTTAGCCAGCGCCTCGGCGATGGTTTCGCCGGTGACAAACTGCTCACCCATCAGGCGCATCGCCATGTCCACGCCTTTGCGGATCAGCGGCTCGCCGCCTTTACCGATAACGCGGCTCAATGAGCGTGACAGGTTGGTTTCATTGTGCGTGGCGACCAGTTTTCCGGTGAATAACAGACCCCAGGTTGCGGCGTTGACGAACAGCGACGGGCTGCGGCCAAGATGGGAATGCCAGTTGCCGGTGCTGATTTTGTCGCGGATCAGCGCGTCACGGGTCGGTTTATCCGGAATACGCAGCAGGGCTTCGGCCAGGCACATCAAGGCCACGCCTTCCTGCGAGGAGAGCGAGAACTCCTGCAGCAGGCTCTGCACCATACCGGCACGGCCGTTGGCGCTCTTCTGATTACGCAGTTTGCTGGCCAGATCATAAGCCAGTTTGTGCGCGGCCTGATCGACCGGCGCCGGTAACCGGGCTTGCTCCAGCAGCATCGAAACCGCTTCGGCTTCAGGGCGGCGGTAGGCGGCGGTGATAGCCGAGCGACTGACGGATTGCGGCAGGATCTGCTCGGCAAAATCGAGGAAGGGCTGATGTGACTCGACAGACGCAAGCAACGGCGGCTCATCAATTTCCGCCAGATTGCTGGCATTGAGCGCCGGGATCTCCGGCAGCGCATCGCCATTTTCCAGCCGCTCCAGATAGGAGTAAATCGCCTGTTTGATCAGCCAGTGCGGCGTGCGGTCGATACCCTGCGCCGCGACTTTCAGTCTGTCGCGCGTCGCTTCGTCCAGCTTAACGCCCATCGTCGTCATACCCATACCCGGTTGCTCCATTATCCATCTGTGCAGATGAAGATTGAGTGAAGAAAAGTCATTGTTATGTGCAGCAATATCTTCGATGTTGCAACTTTGTGCAACCCTGTTAAATGCATGATGTGCGGCAATGCCGAATTTCCTTCGATTATTAACATTTTCCACTTTGCTGCTATTTCTGTTCTCCCTATTATGCGTGAATTGTGGCGGGTGCAACTGCATGGAATGCAAGGTGCAACCCGCAATCATAATAACTGTGACCTGGAATCAGCTTCTTGTGACAGCCTTGTTAAAAATCTTGTAATTGCACTTTAGCTCGCAGAGTATCCCGCCGAATTTGATTTTTTAGCTGGTGCTAAAGCCCGTACAGAGGTGCATCAGAACTGACTGGTTTTTGAGTTTGTGTACAGAACAACATGGAGAACTTGCATGACAATGAACACGCCAATGATGGTGACGTTTTGTATTTACATCTTCGGGATGATCCTCATCGGGCTGATTGCCTATTTGCGGACCAAGAATTTCGATGACTATATCCTCGGCGGCCGCAGTTTGGGCAGCGTGGTGACGGCGCTGTCTGCCGGGGCGTCTGATATGAGCGGCTGGTTGCTGATGGGCCTGCCGGGTGCGATTTTTATCTCCGGCATTTCCGAAAGCTGGATCGCCATCGGGCTGACTATCGGGGCCTATCTCAACTGGAAGCTGGTGGCGGGGCGTCTGCGGGTACATACCGAAGCCAACAATAATGCGCTGACCTTACCGGACTACTTCACCCATCGCTTTGAAGATTCGAGTAAAATGCTGCGTATTATCTCCGCCATCGTCATTCTGGTGTTCTTCACAATCTATTGTGCTTCCGGCATCGTGGCCGGTGCGCGTCTGTTTGAAAGCACCTTTGGCATGACCTACCAGACCGCACTCTGGGCCGGTGCGGCAGCCACCATCATCTATACCTTTATCGGGGGTTTTCTGGCGGTCAGCTGGACGGATACCGTGCAGGCCAGCCTGATGATTTTCGCCCTGATCCTGACGCCGGTGATTGTGATTCTTGCTGTGGGCGGCATTGATACCTCAATGATGGTGATCAACGCCAAAAACCCGGAATACACCGATATGTTTAAAGGCATGAATCTGGTGGCGATCCTGTCGCTGCTGGGCTGGGGACTGGGCTATTTCGGCCAGCCGCACATTCTGGCGCGCTTTATGGCGGCCGATTCCCACCGCACTATCTGCAGCGCACGCCGCATCAGCATGACCTGGATGATCCTTTGTCTGGCGGGCACCGTCGCCGTGGGTTTCTTTGGCATTGCGTATTTCAGCAATAATCCGGGGCAGGCGGGTAATGTGTCGCAAAACGGTGAGCGCGTGTTCATTGAACTGGCGAAAATTTTGTTCAATCCGTGGGTGGCGGGTGTGCTGCTTTCGGCTATTCTGGCGGCCGTCATGAGTACGCTGAGCTGTCAGTTGCTGGTCTGTTCCAGCGCCATTACGGAAGATCTCTATAAGGCCTTCCTGCGCAAAAATGCCAGCCAGTTCGAACTGGTCTGGATTGGCCGCGCGATGGTGCTGGTGGTCGCACTGGTGGCGATTGCGCTGGCCGCAAACCCGGAAAACCGCGTGCTGGGGCTGGTGAGCTATGCGTGGGCCGGATTCGGCGCGGCGTTTGGTCCGGTAATTTTGATCTCCGTGATGTGGAAACGCATGACCCGTAACGGAGCGCTGGCCGGGATGCTGGTCGGTGCCATTACCGTGCTGGTGTGGAAGCAGTATGCCTGGCTGAGCCTGTATGAAATCATCCCCGGCTTTATCTTTGCCTCGCTCGCGATCTTGGTAGTCAGTCTGATGGGCAGCAAGCCGTCCGCCGCCGTCGAACAGCGTTTCGACACGGCTGAGGCGGAGTTTAAGACCGTCTGATTATGCCGTCAGAAAGCACGGAGTCAGGCCTTCTGGCTCCGCTTTTCACCTACATGTTCACCCTCGTTCGCCCCCGCAGAAATAATCAGCAATAAATTATCAGCCTGAAAGCGGCGTTGCGGCGCAAAAAATCCCCCATAGCTACTTGTTTTTATTTTCGCAAGAATGATAATCACTATCGTTTTCATTTTACTTATCTTTACACGATAAGTTCGCGTTTAAATGTTTTTGCATTTCGGTGCCGGGAGTCTCATCTATGTTCGTCCCCTTTCTCATTATGTTCCGCGAAGGGCTGGAAGCCGCGTTAATTGTCAGCCTGATCGCCAGCTATCTGAAGCGGACGCAGCGCGGGCAGTGGCTCGGCGTGGTGTGGATTGGTGTGATTGTTGCCGCAGCACTCTGTCTGGCGCTGGGCATCTTCATCAATGAAACCACCGGTGAATTCCCGCAGAAACAGCAGGAGCTGTTCGAAGGCATCGTGGCGGTGATCGCCGTGTGCATTCTGACTTACATGGTGTTCTGGATGCGTAAAGTGTCCCGTTCCATCAAAGTGCATCTTGAGGGTGCTATCGATAACGCGCTGAATTCTGGCCGCGGTCAGGGCTGGGCGCTGGTGGCTATGGTGTTTTTCGCCGTGGCGCGTGAAGGGCTGGAGTCGGTATTCTTCCTGCTGGCGGCTTTTCAACAGGACGTCGGCATTGAAGCGCCAATCGGAGCCATTCTTGGGCTGTCAGCCGCTATCGTACTTGGTTTCCTGATTTACTACGGCGGCGTGAAGCTGCATCTGGCGAAGTTCTTCAAATGGACCAGTCTGTTTATTTTGTTTGTGGCCGCAGGCCTGGCGGCGGGGGCAATTCGTGCCTTCCATGAAGCCGGTTTGTGGAACCGCATGCAGGACGTCGCCTTTGATTTGAGCAACGTTCTTTCCACACATTCCCTGTTCGGCACGCTGCTCGAAGGGATGTTTGGCTATCAGGAAGCGCCTACCGTCAGCGAAGTGTCGGTCTATTTCCTGTATCTGATCCCGGCGCTGTTCCTGTTCTTTATGCCGCAGGGCAAACAACCGGTGGCGGTTTCCGCGGCCTCCGGACAAAAAACACAGCGTTAATTACGAAACATTTGTCTGTCCATACACTGTCTCTTTCATGGAGTTATTCATGTCTTATTCGACCACCGTGTTTCGCCGTAAAGCTCTACAGATTGCGCTCTTATCTCTGCCTGCGTTTGCCCTGAGCGCCAACGCGCTGGCTGCTGATGTTCCTCAGGTGAAAATCACCGTGAATGATAAACAGTGTGAGCCGATGACACTCACCGTGCCGGCCGGTAAAACCCAGTTTGTGGTGCACAACGCCAGCCAGAAAGGGCTGGAGTGGGAAATTCTGAAAGGCGTGATGGTCGTCGAAGAGCGTGAAAACATCGCGCCGGGCTTCACCCAGAAAATGACTGCCAATCTCGAACCGGGCGAATATGACATGACCTGTGGCCTGCTCAGCAACCCGAAGGGCAAGCTGACCGTCACGGCTGAAGGCGCAAGCACTGCGACCAAACCTGACGCCATGGCGCTGGTTGGCCCGATTGCAGAATACAAAGTGTATGTTACACAACAGGTGGGTGAACTGGTTTCACATACCAAAGCGTTCACTGACGCCATCAAAAAGGGTGACCTGAAGAAAGCGCAGGAACTCTATCCGTCTACCCGCGTTTACTATGAGCGCATCGAGCCTATCGCTGAACTGTTCTCTGATCTCGACGGCAGCATTGATGCCCGTGAAGACGATTTCGAGAAAAAAGCGGAAGATCCAAACTTTACCGGTTTCCACCGTCTGGAAAAAATTCTGTTCGCGGATAAAACCACCAAAGGCACCGAGAAGTTTGCTGACAAGCTTTACAACGACGTACTGGATCTGCAAAAACGCATCACCGATCTGACCTTCCCGCCAAGCAAAGTAGTGGGTGGCGCAGCGGGACTGATCGAAGAAGTGGCTTCAAGCAAAATCAGCGGTGAAGAAGACCGTTACAGCCGTACCGATTTGTGGGATTTCCGTGCCAATCTGGATGGCGCACAGAAAATCGTCAACCTGCTGCGTCCGCTGCTGGTGAAAGCCGACAAACCGCTGCTGGATAAAATCGACGCGAACTTCAAAACCGTTGATGCACTGCTGGATAAATACAAAACTAAAGAAGGCTACGAGAACTACGAGAAACTGTCAGACGCCGACCGTAATGCGATGAAAGGACCGATCACCACATTGGCTGAAGATCTCGCGAAGCTGCGCGGTGTGCTTGGTTTAGATTGATTAAAGATGGGTTAAAAGAAAGAGCGCTTCGGCGCTCTTTTGCATAGAACGATGTAGTAATGACGTATTGAGGCATAAGCAATGAGTGACAATAACGACAAAAAGTCCGGTTCACAGGACGTCTCTTCTTCACGCCGCCGCTTATTGAAAGGTGTCGGTTTACTGGGCGGTGCGTTTGCCCTGGGCGGCGCTGCCGCTGCCGGAATGGAAAACTCACAGCCGTCGAAAACCACCGGTTCCAAGCCGGGCTATGAACCGGGTACGGTGTCACCGGATGAGCGCTGGAGCAAGCAGCCGTTTCACGGTGACCATCAGGCCGGGATTCTGACGCCGCAACAGGCGTCGATGATGCTGATCTCCTTCGACGTGCTGGCAACTAGCAAGGCCGATCTGGAACGTCTGTTTCGCCTGCTGACCAACCGTTTTGCTTTCCTGACCACCGGCGGGACGGCACCGGAAGTTGACCCGAAATTCCCGCCGATGGATTCCGGTGTGATGGGCCCTGAAATCTACCCGGATAACCTGACCATGACGCTCTCCGCCGGGGATTCGCTGTTTGACGAGCGTTTTGGTCTGGCAGCGCATAAGCCGCTGAAACTGCAACGCATGGCGCGTTTTCCAAACGACTCGCTGGATGCCAAGCTGTGTCATGGCGATCTGCTGTTGCAAATTTGCGCCAATAACAGCGACACCGTGGTGCACGCACTGCGTGACATCATCAAGTACACGCCGGACTTGCTCAGCGTGCGCTGGCGTCGTGACGGGTTTATCTCTTCCCATGCTGCGCGCAGTCAGGGTAAAGAGACACCCATCAACCTGCTGGGTTTTAAAGACGGCACTGCCAATCCTGACACTAAAGATAAGCCGCTGATGGACAAAGCCATCTGGGTGACACCGGAGCAGGGCGAACCGGCCTGGGCGGTGGGGGGGAGTTATCAGGCGATGCGCATTATTCCAATGCATGTGGAATTCTGGGACCGCACGCCGTTGCAGGAACAGCAAACTATCTTTGGGCGCCACAAGCACACCGGCGCACCGCTTGGCATGGAAAAAGAGCACGACGTGCCAGACTACACCAAAGACCCCGACGGCAAGGTGATCCCTCTCGATGCGCACATCCGTCTGGCGAATCCACGAACCAAAGCCACCGACGATAACCTGATGCTGCGCCGTGGTTACAGTTATTCGCTCGGGGTGACTAATTCCGGGCAGCTGGAGATGGGCCTGCTGTTTGTCTGCTTCCAGCACGACCTGGAAAAAGGCTTCCTCAGCGTGCAGAAACGCCTTAACGGCGAACCACTGGAAGAGTATATCCGCCCGGTCGGCGGCGGTTTTTTCTTCACGCTGCCGGGAGTGAAAGATGACAGCCACTATCTTGGGCAGTCACTGATTGAGGCGTAGTGTTTTTTCTGAGTATATTTTCATATATAAATCCCTGATATTTTTTGTGATCAGGGTTTTTTAACCTGTTCTTACTATTCGTTTTATTCAGATGTCAGCCCTAAATCCGGATCACAGCGCATATGGTCCCAGCCGGTGTAATTTTTGACTTCAGGGATCTTATTAGGGATACCCTGGAAATTGGTCCTGTAGGCATCCGTTGTCCAGTGGCCCGGACCTGCAAATGAATTCCACGACACGTACTCTTTACCCCATTTTCCGCCGCCGTAGCCGGGGCGCATATGGTTGGTTTGTGACTGCCCACGGCTATTGGTGATGGTGTAATCAATGCCGCTGCCGCCGGGTTCAAGGCGTGGGTCGTCAAACGGTTTAGAGCTCAGATAAAGATCACCCTGTTTGGTCAGCACAAAGCCCTGATCATTAACAACGGTGATGGAGTCGATTTCTTCACGCTGTGGGCCATCGGCACCATATCGGATGGCCCCCGTGCCGGGGGAGTATCTGGCCTGCCCCCATGTGCGCCCATAGTCTTTTGAGACAAAAAATCCTGAACCTTCAAACTCAGTTATTGCTATATACCTTTCTGACGGATGAATGAATTGTCCAGTGTAAATACGATAGAACTGCTCCTGTACCTCAGAATGAATACCAAGTTTGTTATCGCTGTACCACAATGCGCCTTCACAGTTATAACCAATCAATTCCAGATAGCGATGATCGTCAAAACGGTAGACAATCTGCGTTGGTGGAGAGTGTCGTGGTGTTGCATAGCAAGACGCTACTAGGCTTACACCTATGATTGTCCATATAATTTTTAGTTTCATTTCGATTGTATTCCAATTATGCCAGTGGCTTTGGCATATCCCACTGAAGAATATCAACAACTCCAATGTCTTGAGGTGCTGGAGCTACGCGTGCGCCGTAGTCATTAACTACTCCCAACCTGCCCAAAGGCATTGCGTTAGGACTTTCAGGTTTGTTCATAAATGGTTTGAACAGTGGTGGTAAGACCCCATCTTGATAGTAATTTCTAACATTAGAATCAGGATTCCATAGCCTTCGCCAGTCAGCTTTTAATAACAACCCATCCCAAAATTCCTGATACTCAAAGGCTTCACATTGACCAATCGCCAAATCAAAAGCCGTGGCTTTCTGCGCCACTTCGATGTTATCCACGATGGAGGAGTGCTGGCTAAAGGTGGTATCCATTTTTATCGCACGGTTCAGTTCACCGTCAGTCATTCTGCGCAGCACCACCAGTTGGCGGAAATAGCCGTTAGGTTCATGGTAAATACCGCTGACAATATCCCACGGATACTGCGCTCTCAGTTCATTCAGCTGCGCTTCGTCAAGGGCTGCGCCATTGTCCAGATACTGAAATTGTGCGCTGTCAGGCACGTCAACACATTCGGCAGGAAATCTTTCCGCTTTCATCGCCGCTTTGGCAATCTTAGGGTCGTTGCCGCTCAGTGCGGCTTTATAGCCTTTACCCTGTGCCATTAAGGTAAATTCAAACGTCTCGGGTAATAAAGGCGCATTGATGGTGACATCCTTGTAGATGTAGCCGGTATCTGCTGAGTCATCGGGTTTACGGGGTGGCATCTCAAAGTGAAACGCGTTCTTATCGCCCACGTTAACGCCCTTGCAGAAAACGCGCTGATATACGTTGTTGCCCAACTGAGCCTTAAGGTTATCGGGTATGCCACGCCAGCCGAATCCCTGGATAGGTGACATGGAAACGACTTGATCGTTGGGGCAAAAATAGTTATACACCTTGCCAAAGTTATTGCGGTTATACAGCGGGTTATTCCACGTTGACTTATCTAATGTCAGGCAGCCCACATCGCGTAATTGTTGTATGTAGGCATCGTCATGTGAGGTTGTTCCCTGAGCGTAGAGCGGGTTTTTTGCCATAAGCGTGCAGAAGTTCGCCAGCGTTTGCTGGCGGCCAGCACTGGTTTGCTGATTGCCGGGCATGGCGTTTTCCAGCCAGCGGTTTTCCAGTGCGTAGGGGGAATGATTGAGCACTACGCAGTCGGCGGGGGCGTATCCTTCGGCCTGTACCCACATATTGGCCAGCATGGTAATAATCGTACCCTGGCTGTGGGCCACGATATTGATCGTGCCCTTTTGAGTTAATTCATTACGGCGAATATCTAAAATTAAATCCGCCAATCTCCGCGCCGCGTAAGCCTGATAAATCCGGTGCGGGTTTTGATATATCGGGTGGCTCCAGTCACCGTGATTTTGCAGGTCGCTGCGTGATTTAAATAAGCCAACCGCTTCTAAAATACGCCCCGACGCGCCGGGGCCAAACATATCGGGAATGCAGGTGGTGGCATTGGCAAAGGTGCCACCGTTTTTGGCCGATGTCGGATCAAGCCAGTTATTCAGATTATCGATATTTTGGTTGTCGTGTTCAGCGATTTTCCTGGGGTTATTTTCGCGATAGGTATCGTAGGGCAGGTCTGCATCATTGCGTTTTTTAATCAATTCCTCGCGATAGCGTCTTTGATCCTGTTCCCAATTGCGGTGATCGACGGGTTTATAGCCCCAGTAGAAAGGGATCACGGGTGAGCGGTTAACTACGCCGATACAGGTGTGATCTTGCACGCTGCAGCTTTTTATCGCGACATTCCCGGCGGTGTCCGAAATCATAAATTCGTGTGGTATCCATTGATGCGCATGTAGATCGGTACGCCCCAGCCGTGAATTCAGCCCTGCACAAATGCCGGTATCCTGTTTTTCATAAGCTTCGCCGACATCATTAACGCCATGAATCAGAATGACAATGCAGGGAAGCGGGCGCATGACCGAGCAGTTCTGTATTATCATTGCCCCGGCTCCTTTGGGGCGGCCAGTATCACCTTCTGATAAAATTTTCGGGGTACGGATGTTGTTACCTGGTTTATCACTCATTAATTCATTCCCTTGACCGATTCATCGCCATTCCATGGGCGCTGAAACTACCACAGACTGTAAGGGTAATTAAGTCGTTTGCATCACATTGAGTGGAATGAGAATAATTAAATAGGGATACAAATTGAACATTAAATAGTCTCTCAGTAAGTCAGTACGCTCATTGTTAGAATTACGAATTATTTAATGAATTAAAATACAACACTGACAGCACTTACTTACTAACAGTTACCGAATTCACGGCCTGTTAATACTCCTGCTAAATCATAAAAAGGTGAGGAATGTCATGATGCTAAGTCATCACGACGCCTGTGGAACCTTTGTTTATGACCATCAATCACCAGCGCAGAAAATTGCTGATCCTCGGTATGGGCATGGCGCTCACTGCGCCGCGGGTGTATGCCAAAGCCGCCGTTTTGCCGGTCACGCTGACTTCCGGCCCTGAGAAGATCACTATCTCGCTGCCTGCCGGTGACCAACGCAGCCGGGTGTTTACGCTGACGTCGCCGCACCGGGTGGTGATTGACGTTCCGCTGGAGGCTTTTCCGCCGTCGCTGGTACACTCGCTGACCGTTGTGAAACAGAAATTTCCGTGGGTGGTTCACACCCAAATTGCCCACTTCACACCGCAAATTACCCGTATTGTGCTGGAAGTCAGCGGTCTGCCGTCGCTGCAACGAACGTCTGAGGCGGGAAATCTTTCAGTGGCAATCACGGTGGCAGATACCGCGCCCGTTCAAAATACGCCGGTCGCTGCACCCGTCATGGCGAAACCGCTGCTGGTGATGATTGACCCCGGCCACGGAGGTAAAGATCCCGGTGCTATCGGCAATGAAGGCACCTACGAGAAACACGTGGTACTGCACATCGCCAAACGCCTGCAAACGTTACTCGACGAGCAGCACGGTATTCATGCGGTGCTGACCCGCCAGAACGACGTCTTTATCCCGCTGTATCACCGCGTCAGTCTGGCGCATCAGCACGAGGCCGATCTGTTTATCTCGATTCATGCTGACGGTTTCAGCAATGATAATGTCTCAGGCGCGTCGGTGTTTGCGTTGTCGCCGCACGGGGCGGGCAGCGCGATGGCACGCTATTTGTCACAGAGTGAGAACAGCGTGGACGTACTCTACGACGACGATTTCAAAACCAACGATACCTATCTGAAGCAGACACTGCTTGATCTCGATCAGCGGGAAACCATCAGCCGCAGCCTGGATTTCGGCCGCCATCTGGCGTCGAACATTATCAAAGTGCATCACATGCACAGCCCGCATCCGGAGCAGGCGGGGTTTGCGGTACTGAAATCGCCGCGTATTCCATCGGTGCTGGTGGAAACGTCTTTTATCACCAATAAGCAGGAAGAGAAATTACTCGGCGAACCCGCGTTTCAGGAGAAGATGGCCCGTGCGCTGGCTGACGGCATCAACAGTTACTTCATTAACGAGAAGAAAAATAATCTGCTGAGCTGACGCATTGTTTAAGCAGGGTTTTGTAAGCTGAACCACAATGAAGGTTATGTCGGGTTGCACTGCGGAGAGACGGATTTGAATCAAACAGAAGTTTCCAGTCCGGTATGGCGTCTGACGCTGGTCACGCTAATGACGGGCGTGCTGGCGGGGTTGGGTGGCATGATGCTGGCGCTGATCCTGCACGCTATCCAGCATTTGGCTTTCGGCTACAGCCCGGATGCCATCATCAGTAATGAGAGCTTTTTAGCTGGCGTCACTGCCGCGTCTCACCTGCGGCGCTTTGGCGTGCTGGTAGTCTGTGGGCTGATTGCCGGGCTGGGGTGGTGGGCGCTGTACCGCTGGGGGAAACCGCTGGTGAGTATTACTGCGGCGGTGAAATCTGACAACCCAAAAATGCCGATCCTCAGCACCACCCTCCACGCGCTGCTGCAAATTATTACCGTGGCGCTGGGGTCACCGCTCGGGCGGGAAGTCGCCCCGCGTGAAATAGGTGCCGTGTCCGCCAGCTGGCTTGCGCAGCGTTTTGCGCTCACCGTACGTGAAACACAAATCATGATTGCCTGCGGTGCCGGGGCCGGTCTGGCGGCGGTTTATAATGTGCCGCTCGGCGGTGCCGTATTCGTGCTGGAAGTGCTGCTCGGGGCGTTCAGCTGGCAGTTGCTGCTGCCTGCGGTGTGTACGTCGGCCATCGCCGCGCTGGTGGCGTGGATCGGGTTGGGTAATGAATCCCAGTACCATTTGTTGGCGCTGGCTATCACGCCGTCACTGCTGGTGTGGGCGGTGGTCATGGGGCCGGTATTTGGTGTCGCGGCGTTCCTGTTCACCCGGCTGACCAACAGCGCGAAAGCGCAGGCTCCACGGGATGCCAGACTGATGCTGTATAACCTGATCAACTTCGCCATTATTGGTCTGTTAGCGGGCGGGTTGCCAGAGCTGCTGGGCAACGGCAAAGGGCCGGCGCAAATCAGTTTTAATAACGAAATTACCGTGATATTCGCGGCCGTGTTACTGGTCGGAAAAGTGCTGATCACCTGGGGCACATTGCGGGCGGGGGCGCAGGGCGGTTTACTGACGCCGGGGTTGTCCAACGGTGCGCTGCTGGCCTGTATTCTCGGCGGAGTGTGGAATATCTTCTGGCCCGGCACGTCGCTGGGTGCTTTTGCTATCATCGGGGCGGCAGCATTTCTGGCTTCATCCATGAAAATGCCGATCACGGCAGTGGTACTCATCATGGAATTCACCCGCGTCGGGCATGATTTTTTAATCCCTATTCTGTTTGCCGTCAGCGGATCCATCGCCATTTTCTCGCTGTGCACTAAGCGGTTTGGCGCGAGCTGAATGCCTGGAATCGCAGGATCTGAAAAAGATCTTCAAGGATCCTGTTGACCTTCTGATCAAACTTTTTTACATTTCAGTAAGAAATTGGTAACGAATATTTATAGCAAAGGTATCAGCTGTCACTATACTGACATTATCAGGCGGTACTTTTTAGTGAGGGTGCAAAGTTTAGCCCCCGGCAAGACTAAAAAGTTTACTCGGTGTACGGTCAGAAGCCGTAAATATCACAGCGGGGATCGCGAATGGGAAAGTCCTTTTTGGGGCTAGGTTATAAAAATAGATTATTTACCCCCTCTACTCGTTATTGTTGCTTAAACGCCAACGAGGGACAAAACGTCGACTCTCTGATATTTACCGGCAAAACTTCTTCCACTTCCTTTTTATCCCGACTTTTTCCACTCACACAACAGCACCTGCGTTCTTTAACTGACCCCACTCTTAAACTGAAAACAACTGGCTATTTACTGGTTATTTCTGCTGGATTTAATACTGCATGGGTCAGCGGTTTGTCGTTAATGGCAATGCCTCCTCGTGAACAGACGTTGAGTCTACAGAAAATCAATACGCGGTTATTTTTTAATCTGCATATTGTATTTTCCTCTTCACGTTATTCATTGGCTTTACTTGGTCTAAAAGGAGACCAAAACCTCATTTGTTAGTGAAACATAACCGTGCGGGCAACCGCCTGAGCGTTAAGTGAATCAAACTGTAAGGTGCCACTATGGGAAGACAAAAAGAAGTGATCAAGGCTCGTCGTGAAGCGAAACGTGTTATCCGTGGCAATTCACGCAGTCATCGCCAACGTGAGGAAGAAACAGTGACCTCTTTAATACAAATGGGCGGTGTGGAATCGATTGGAATGGCGGCGCGCGACACTCGCGACTCGTCAACAATCCAGGCTCGAACTGAAGCTCAAGGTCATTACTTATTAGCCATAGAGAATAAGCAGTTAATTTTTGCTACCGGCGAAGCAGGCTGCGGCAAAACATTTATCAGCGCGGCGAAAGCTGCTGAGGCATTAATCCATAAAGAAATAGAGAGAATTATTGTCACTCGTCCTGTATTGCAGGCAGACGAAGATCTTGGTTTCCTGCCGGGTGATATATCTGAGAAGTTTGCGCCTTATTTCCGTCCTGTATACGACATTTTAGTCCGTCGTCTGGGTTCATCATTTATGCAGTATTGTTTGCGACCGGAAATAGGCAAAGTCGAAATTGCACCTTTTGCGTATATGCGCGGGCGTACTTTCGAAAATGCGGTGGTTATTCTGGATGAAGCCCAGAATGTCACGGCCAGCCAAATGAAAATGTTTCTGACCCGTCTGGGTGAAAATGTGACGGTGATTGTTAACGGTGATATTACTCAGTGCGATTTACCGCGCGGAGTGGTATCGGGTCTCAGCGATGCGATGTCCCGCTTTGAAGAAGACGAGATGGTCGGCATCATAGAATTTGGCAAAGAGGATTGTGTGCGCTCGGAGCTGTGTAAACGCACGCTGCACGCTTACTCTTAATCTTCCCCTTAGAAATATAAAAGGCCGCCTTAACAGGGCGGCCTTTGTTGTTAGTGCAGTGTGTTAAAGCATGATAATCATCATATAGGCACAGAACAGTGCCAGGTGAGCCGTACCGTTTAAGACATTGGTACGCCCGGTGGAGAAGGAGATCTGACACAGAATCAGCACGGCCAGCATCACCACAATATTGGCTGGTGCCAGGCTGAAGATAAGCTCCTGACCCGTCAGCGTGGCGATGATGGTCACGGCCGGTACAGTCAATGAAATCGTCGCCAGCACCGAACCGAAGAACAGGTTCATTGCACGCTGAACCTGATTTTGCATAACGGCCTTCAGCGCACCCAGACCTTCCGGGGAGAGGATCAGTAACGCGACCAGGAAACCGGTGAACTGCGCCGGTGCGTTCAGTTCGGTCAGCAAGTTTTCCAGCGGGTTCGCGTTGAATTTAGTGACCGCGATAACCAGCACCAGATGTACGATAAGCCACAGCGTATGCGTCAGATTGCTTTTGGAAGAGGGTTTTCCGTGGCCATCTTCTTCGCCTTCATCTTCATGCTCATAAATAAATAAGCTCTGGTGCGTTTTGGTTTGGATCAGCAAAAATACGCCGTACATCGCCGCTGAAATCGCAGCAACAAACAGCGCCTGACCGGTGGAGAAGTTACCTTCCGGCAGCGCGGCAGGTAACACCAGCACGATGATCGCCAGCGGGAAGATCGCCATCAGATACTGTTTAATTCCACCAAGGTTCACATACTGCGTCGCAAATTTACGTCCGCCAAGCAGCAGTGAGAAGCCAACCAGACCGGCGGTCACAATCATAATGATCGAGAACAGCGTATCGCGCATCAGGGCCGGGGCAGCGTCGCCGGTGGCCATCAGGGCGGATATCAGGCTGACTTCGAGAATCACCACCGACAGACTGAGGATCAGGGAACCATAAGGCTCACCCAGACGGTGGGCTAACACGTCGGCGTGACGCACGACGCTGAATGCGCTGGCGAGAATACCGACCAACGCGATTAAATTGATACCAACAACGGTGAGGAAGTCGCTGTTGTTACTGAAAAAAACCAGCACCAATAACGCGGCGATGGGGAAAACCAACGTATATTCCTGATGACGGGATTTGTGCTTCGGATGCTCCTGAGATGACACCATGATGATTATTCTCCTTATAAACACGCGCGTCCCCGGATGAACCGGCTTCACGAAACGGCAGCCTTAACCTTGTCAATCGAGCAGAGCTGCCAGTACAAAAAACACGTTATCGTCTAACGGTTTAACGCGTTTACTATAGTAGGAAAAGCATTCAATTAACAGAAAAAACGGCACTTGATAAGAAAAAATAATTAACGGTCGATTTTATGCGGCATAATTTGATTTACTCTGCAAAATAAGTCGTTATTACTTGTCTTTGTTGATTTTAAAATCTTTTAAAAACAAATAATTATTAACTTAATACTGGCTTATAACCTTATGGATTGCTTTATGCTTAATCGGTGTTATATCCACATTTTATAAGGGATTTTATGCCATCATTTACCCAGTTTTACACAGGCTGAATGTTCTTTAACGTAATCATAACAATTAGTCTTATCAGACAAATACGTATCACCCCATTGAGCGTAGCAGCTAGACTTAGGTCTGTGTCAGATACCGTACACTGACATTATGAAATCGTTTAATGAGGAGTCAGCTTATGCCTTATGAAAACCGTTCATCGCTACCAGATTCGGTACGCAACGTACTTCCCGCCCATGCGCAAGATATCTATAAAGAAGCGTTCAACAGCGCCTGGGATGAATACGCCAAATCCAAAGATCGGCAGGGTGATGCCACCCGCGAGGAGACCGCCCACAAAGTCGCGTGGGCCGCCGTTAAACACGGATATAAAAAAGGAGAAGATGATAAGTGGCACCCGAAAAAATCCTGATGTTTGCCGCATCATTTCTTCCAGCCCGGCCCCGGCGCCGGGCTTTATTTTGCCCTGCGGGCCAACTTTCCATCAATGTTCATAAAATGTTCACTTAATTTTCGTTTTGTGATCACCTTCAATCTTGATTGATGGCGCAGAAACGCATAAGGTTTGAACTATTAACGTGATAAAGAAATTCTGAAGTGTAGGGCCTTTAACGGAGATAACAGCGTCAACAGCATGGCAAGTACTTTAAGCAGTGGCTTCAATGGAGGGTATGAATGGTGTTAACCCGTGATTTTCTGCGTAACGCAGATTGCAAAACAGCATTCGGCAGCATTGATGAATCGATGCTCTTGACCTCCGAACAGCGCTCCGCCTCGCTGGACTTTACCCTTGCGCGGCGTCCGGACAACAGTCCGGTGTGGATTTTCGGTTACGGCTCGCTGATGTGGAACCCCGTATTCGATTCAGAAGAGGCACAACCGGCGACGCTCAACGGTTTTCATCGCGCATTCTGTCTGCGCCTGACTGCCGGGCGCGGGACGCATGCTCAGCCGGGACGTATGCTGGCCCTGAAGGACGGTGGCCGCACGACAGGCCTGGCGTTTCGCCTGCCGGAAGAGAAGCTGCGCGAAGAGCTGGAGTTACTGTGGAAACGGGAAATGCTGACCGGCTGTTACCGGCCGACCTGGTGTGAGCTGGTTCTTGACGATGGCCGCAGGGTGACGGCGCTGGTCTTTATCATGGACCCGGCGCATCCGCTGTTTGAAGCGGATACCTCGTATCAGGTGATTGCGCCCCTCATCGCCAAAGCCAGTGGCCCGCTTGGCACCAACGCGCAGTATCTGTTTGCGCTGGAAAAAGAGCTGGCCAATTATGGTATGCGCGACGACTGCATGAGCGAACTGGTGAATCAGGTGCGCATGTTGTTGGCTATATCACCGGGCGAGGGCATTGCCGGTCTCGGCTGAGTCACGAACTGCACAGGCTTTGATACTGAACATTTGTATTAAAGCCGGTTTTATAACCAGACTCATAACGTTATGCGAAATAAGCATAACGTTAGTCGTTAAACGACTTTAATGTCCGTTCAAGACTCACATACACTCTTCAAATTATTAGCAATTTCGCTATGTTGGAGAGTCGTTCACCATGAAAGCCTTTATCCCGTCCGTTCTTTTTGCTGCTATCGCGGCCAGCTTCACTGTTCAGGCCGCAACACCGGCAAATACGCTGGTTATTGCGCAATCTATTGATGACACCTCCAGCTTTGACCCGGCGCAGGGCTTCGAACTGACCACCGTGCAGGCGTTTAACAACATCTATCAGCGTCTGGTGCAGTCTGACCCTAACAATCCGATTGACCTGAAACCAACGCTGGCTAAATCCTGGGAAGCGGGCGCGGACAACCGCAGTCTGACCTTTACCCTCGATCCGAAAGCCACTTTTGCCAGCGGCAATCCGCTGACCGCCGATGACATTATCTTTTCGCTTTCCCGCGTGGTGAAACTCAACCTTGAGCCTTCTTTCATTCTGACACAGCTAGGCTGGTCGGACAAAAACGTCGATACCTTCCTGACCAAAGTGGATGATCACCATGTGAAAGTCAGCTGGACGGCAGACGTCAGCCCAAACTTCGTGCTGAGTCTGCTTTCCGCGCCGGTGTCGTCTATCGTCGACAGCAAACAAGTGAAAGAGAACGCCAAGGGTGATGACCTTGGTCACGACTGGCTGAGCAGCCACTCAGCGGGCAGCGGTCCGTATAAGATCCGCACCTATGTGCCGCATGAAGTCGTCGTACTGGACGCTAACCCGACGTCGCCTGAAGGCGCACCAAAATTGAAAACCATTCTGATCAAGAACGTGCCGGATCCGGCAGCACGCCGCCTGTTGATTGAACAGGGCGACGCTGACATGGCGCGTAACCTTGGCGCAGACCAGATGGCCGCGCTGGCCGGTAAAAAGGGCGTTAAGCCGCTGGCTATCCCTTATGCGTCGCTGTACTTCCTGCAATTCAACGCCAAAGCCTCTCCGGCACTGGGCAATCCGGCCTTCTGGGAAGCGGCCCGTTACCTGTTCGATTACAACAAAATCGCGCATGATCTGATGAAAGATAACTTCCAGGTTCATCAGGCGTTCCTGCCGGAAGGTTACCTTGGTGCGCTGAACGACAATCCGTACACCTACGACCCGGCCAAGGCTAAAGCCATTCTGGAAAAAGCCGGGCTGAAAAATGTCACCTTCACACTCTCCACGGCTAACCAGCCACCGTATCTGGATATCGCTCAGGCGTTGCAGGCAAGCTTTGCGCAGGGCGGTGTGACGGTGAAACTGGATCCGGGCCTGAGCCAGCAGATCTCCACCAAAGTGAAAGCGCATGAGTACGACGCTTATATGTCTTCATGGGGCCCTGACTACTTTGACCCGAACACCAACGCCTCAGCGTTTGCTTTCAATCCGGAAGATGGCAGTAAAACCCTTGCATGGCGCGCCAACTGGTCGATTCCTGCGTTGAACAAACTGACGCTGGCGGCGATTGCCGAACCGGATCAGGCCAAACGCGTGGCGGACTACCGCAAGCTGCAATTGGAAGTGCAGAAGAACTCGCCGTTCGTGATTGGTTTGCAGGCCAAAAGCCTGATTGCCGTACGGGACAATATTCAGGGCTACGTGCAGGGCATCAACCCTGACATGGTCTTCTACAGCAAGGTCACCAAGTAATGACAGACAGTTCAACACCCGCCGGATTCGTCCGGCAGGGTTGGCGCTGGTCAGGCCGTTTGCTGACCGGCGTGGTATCGCTGGCGCTGACGCTGCTCGGCCTGCTGGCGTTTACCTTTACGCTTTCCCATCTCGCGCCGATCGACCCGACGCTGCAAATCGCCGGGGATCACGCCAGTGAATCCACTTACGCGCAGGTTCGCCGCGATCTGGGTCTGGATGAATCTGTGCCGGTGCAGTTTGGCCGCTATATTCAGCATCTGGCGCACGGCGATATGGGCATGTCGCGCATCACCGCGCAGCCGGTCGCCAGCGATCTGGCACGTACTTTTCCTGCCACGGTAGAGCTTGCGACCTGCGCGATTATCCTCGGCGCTTTTTTTGGTATTTCACTGGCGTTGCTGGCGGTGTGGAAACCGGGAAGCTGGCTGGATAACGCCGCACGGCTGATCTCGCTTCTCGGCTATTCAGTCCCCATCTTCTGGCTCAGCCTGCTTGGGTTGCTGCTGTTTTACGCTGTGCTGCACTGGGCCGGAGGGCCGGGGCGGCTGGATGATGTCTATCTCTACAGCATGGAGCCGAAAACCGGCTTTGTGCTGATCGACACCTGGCTGTCGGGCGATCGTGACATGTTCTATAACGCCATCAGCCATCTGTGGCTGCCGGTGACTGTGCTGGCGCTGCTGTCGATGGCGGGTATCACCCGTCTGCTGCGTGCTTCGATGCTCGGTGAGATGAACAAAGAATATGTGATCCTGGCCCGTTCGAAGGGCGCAGGGCGCGGGCGCGTATTGCTGCGTCACGTCTTCCCGAATGTGCTTGGGACGCTTATTACCGTGCTGACGCTCTCCTACGCCAGCCTGCTCGAAGGCGCGGTACTGACGGAAACCGTCTTTGCCTGGCCCGGTGTCGGGCGCTATCTGACCACCGCGCTGTTTGCGGCGGACACGCCAGCTATCCTTGGCGCAACCCTGCTGATTGGCACCTGTTTTGTGCTGCTGAATGCGTTGGCAGATGCCCTGACATATCTGCTCGATCCACGAACCCGATAACTGGCCCACTTTGATGACTCAACTTATTCCCGACCAGCCAACTCAGGTCGATGCCAACCCCGCCTGGCGGCCTGCGTGGCGTATTACTACGCTGTCTGTTGGTACGTTGCTGGTGATTATCCTGATCGCCTGTGCGCTGCTGGCACCCTGGCTGGCGCCGTTCGATCCCAACATTCAGCATATTGAATTTCGTCTGCTGCCACCTTCTTCAGCACACTGGCTGGGTACGGACGGTTTTGGCCGTGACCTGCTGTCGCGCGTGATTTACGGCGCACGGCCAACGCTGCTGCTGGTGTCACTGATCCTGGTGCTGACCATTCCCGTCGGCTTGCTGGTGGGCATCAGCGCCGGATACATTGGCGGCTGGTACGAGCGCATTATCATGCGCGTGACGGACATTGTGTTGTCGCTGCCAAGTCTGGTGATCGCGCTGGCGCTGGTGGCGATCCTCGGCCCTGGTCTGATGAACGGTGCGCTGGCGCTGGCCTTTACCAGTTGGCCGCCGTTTGCCCGTCAGGCGAGGGCGGAGACGCTGGCGCTGCGCCGCAGTGATTATCTGGCCGCGGCCCGTATGCAGGGCATCGGCGGACTGCGCCTGATGTTCGGGCATATTTTGCCGCTGTGCCTGCCGAGTGCCGTAGTCCGTGCTGCGCTGAGCCTCGGCGGAATTATTCTGGCTTCGGCCGGGCTTGGTTTTCTCGGCATGGGCATTCAACCGCCAACGGCGGAATGGGGCTCGATGGTCGCCGAAGGCAGTAAAGTTATATTCGACCAGTGGTGGGTAGCTGCTGCACCGGGCGGGGCAATTCTGTTCGCAAGCCTCGCTTTTAACCTGCTGGGCGACGGCCTGCGTGACAAAATGGACCCGCGACATGGCAAATGATTTCGAACTGAATCAGCAAAAGACCGTCCATAACGACGTGCTGGTGGCAAAAGACCTGACCATTTATCTGCCCGGCCAGCGTCCGGTAGAGCTGGTGAAATCGCTCTCCTTTAGCGTGGGTAAAGAGCGTGTGGCGATGGTGGGCGAATCCGGCTCAGGTAAATCCCTTACTGCACGCGCCCTGATGGGCCTGCTACCGCATCCTTGCGCCATGCGTGCCAGCCAGTTGACGCTGGGTGAACAGGATCTTCTGACCCTGAGTGAACGTCAGTGGAATCAGCTTCGTGGTAACCGCGTATCGATGGTGATGCAGGATCCAAAACACGCGCTCAATCCGGCCCGGCCGATTGGCTGGCAGGTGGAGGAACCGCTGCGTCTGCATACCCGTCTGGGACGTAAAGCGCGGCAGGAGAAAGTGCTCGATATGCTCAATGCGGTCGGTTTGCCTGACCCTAAGCGGCTGTGCGGGCAGTATCCGCATCAGCTTTCCGGTGGCATGGGCCAGCGCGTGATGCTGGCAATAGCGCTGATTAACGACCCGCAGTGGCTGATCGCCGATGAACCAACGTCCGCACTGGATTTCGACATGCGTGAACAGGTGCTGGCGCTGATCGAACGTTTAGTCGAACAGCGCAACATGGGGCTGATTCTTATCAGCCATGACCTGCAACAGGTGTCGCATTTTTGCGAACGGGTGCTGGTGATGTACAAGGGCGATCTGCTGGACGAGCTTCCTGCCGACCAACTGGCACACGCCACGCATCCTTATACCCAAACGCTGTGGTCGTGCCGCCCAAGCAAAGCCACCCACGGTGAACGCCTGCCGGTACTCGACAGAGCGTTACTGGAGTCTCTGAAACACGTATCCCCGCAGGAGTCACCGTCATGAGCCAGCCTGTCGCCGAACTCCGGCATCTCAGCGTATCGCATCGCCATGGCTATGACGTACGCACCGTGGTACACGATGTCCATCTGACCATTAATCAGGGGGAGTGCTTCGGATTGGTCGGGCCGTCCGGCTGCGGTAAGTCCTCGCTGCTGTGGGTGCTGGCCGGGCTGAACGGCCAGTGGGACGGCAGCCTGACGCTGCTCGGTCAACCGCTGACGCCGGGCAGACCCTTCACCGGTAGCCTGCGCCGTGACGTACAGATGGTATTTCAGGACCCGTACGCCTCTCTGCATCCGAAACACCGGCTGCGCCGCACGCTGGCAGAGCCGCTGAAAATCCTCAAAGAGCAGGATATCGAGCAGAAAATTGCCGAAGGTTTTCGTCAGGTAGGCCTCGACCCGGCCCTGATGAACCGTTATCCGCACCAGCTTTCCGGCGGCCAGCGTCAGCGCGTCGCAATTGTACGTGCGCTGTTGCTCAAACCCAAACTGTTGCTGCTCGACGAACCGACTTCGGCCCTCGATATGTCCGTACAGGCCGAAATTCTCAACCTGCTCAATGATCTTAAATCCGCTGGTGATTTGACCATGCTGCTGGTGAGTCATGATGCCGATGTGGTGGATCATATGTGTGACAGGGCAGTACATATGGAGAGGGGACATATCATTGGGTGATATTGGGCTGCTGCCCATACCTGCTTTTTAACTTTAATTTCAACTTAACTTCAAGTTCAAGTTCAAGTTCAAGGTCGTGGGCCTGCAGCCCACACCCGCCCAGAAGGCGGCCAGTCGCCGCCGCCCTCTGGACTCCCGGGCTTTTTCATGGGGCACTGGCAGCTGCGCTGGTCACAATGACCGTGTTTCAGGTGCCGCAGTTACAGCCGCAAACTCCGCCGCTGCGCGGTACTCTCCGTTCGGGCTTCAACCCGCGTAAAAAGACTCGCGGTTTTGCGCCTCTCACTCGACGTCGTTTTGAACGCGGCCGAGGATTTTCTAAATTCAAAACCAAATACGTTTTGCCTTTCGTAAGTCATGTCTAAATTCAAAATCAAAACCGGCATGGTGTTGACCTTAAAATGTCGAGGCCGCGTTCAAAAATGTCACCGGCAAGTCGGTGGAGAGACAACATCTTTACCGTTGGCTCGAACCCGCAGCCGGGAAGCCCGAAGGGCTGACATTTTGCGGCTATAACAGAACTTCCTGAAACACGGCCATTGTGACCCGCGTAGCTGCGGTGTGACAGCAGCAAAAAAACGCAGGATTCCAAAGGGTTTCGTTTAAAACCCTTTGGGCCAGTGTGGGCGGCGAGCCCACGGTTTTGACGTTAAAAGCGACCCAACAGGTCGCCACCTCCTGCTTAGCTATTTTCCTAAATTATAAAGCTTAATTTCATCGTTTTGGCTTCACGCCAGTGTATTTACACTCGGAAAACAACCTAATTTCCGGGAGTTACCCACAATGAAAGTGCTTCTTCCTTCTTTACTTTTTCTGGCTGTTACGGCGGCCTTCAGTGCTCATGCGGCAACGCCGAAAGATACTTTGGTGGTAGCAGGGTCTCTTGAAGGGATCATCAGTCTGGATCCGGCCGAAAGCTTTGAAACGGTGAGCTCTGGCAACTTAATCAATTTATACCAGCAGCTGGTGGCACCTGACCGCCAGCACCCGGACACGCTGGATCCGGATGTGGCTTCGGCTTGGAGTAAAGGCGACAGCGATCACAGCCTGATTTTCACCATCAAGCCGGGGGCGAAGTTCGCCAGCGGGAACCCGGTTACGGCGGATGACGTGATTTACTCCCTGAGCCGCGCAGTCAAACTTAACAAAAGCCCGTCGTTTATTTTAGGTGAACTGGGCTGGACGCCGGATAACGTCGATGCACAGTTTAAAAAAGTGGGTGACGATAAACTTCAACTGAGCTGGCCTGCAGATATCGGCAGTGAACTGGTCCTGCGCGTGCTGACCGCGCCGGTGGCGGCAATTGTCGACAGCAAACTGGTGCAGTCTCATGCGCAAAATAACGACTTCGGCAACGGCTGGTTGCGCTCACGTTCTGCGGGCAGCGGCGCGTTTGAAGTGCGCAACTATGTGCCACACGAGGCGCTGCTGTTCAAACGTAATCCGAACGCGCAGCCTGCGGCTAAAATCGATAACGTGCTGTTTAAGAACGTTGCCGACCCTGCCACACGCCGCTTGCTGGTACTCAATGGCGATGCGGATATTGCCTATGATCTGGGCGCTGACCAGTTTGCGTCGCTGCAAAAAGAGAAGGGCGTACGTGTGGCGCAGTTCCCGGCCGCCAAAGTGTTCTATCTGGCCTTCAATACCGGCGATACCACGCAGCCTGCATTGAATAACCCGGCGCTGTGGGAAGCGGCACGCTGGCTGGTGGATTACAAGGGGATTTCGCAGGATTTGCTCAAAGGCCAGTACGGCATTCATCAGACCTTCCTGCCTGACGGTCTGGCCGGTGCCATCGATGACCAGCCGTTTAGTCTCGATGTGGCAAAAGCCAAAGCTATCCTTGCCAAAGGAGGGATTGCACCGGGAACCAAAATTGATCTGATCGTGATCAACCAGCCGCCGTACTCCGATATTGCCCAGTCACTGCAGGCCAGTTTCGCCAAAGCCGATATCAATCTGGTAGTGCATCCACTGGTGGAAAGCGACGTACTGACCCGTATGCGGGCGCATAAATTCCAGTCTATTTTCACTTACTGGGGCGCGGATTATTTGGACCCGAACACAAACGCCAGCACCTTTGCTTATAACGTGCCGAATGGGCCGAAAACGCTGGCCCAGCGCATCCAGTGGGTGATCCCTGAAATCAGTAAGCAGACCCGTGCAGCGGCCGCTGAATCAGACCCCACTCAACGTCTGGCCCGTTATGCCGACCTGCAACGAGAATTGCAGCGTAACTCGCCGTTTGTCGTGGCGTTGCAAAGTAAGTTACTGGTTGCGTTACGTGACAACGTCACAGGTGCCAGCCAGAACGTGGCCGGAAGTCAGCTCTATCTGGATACGGTTTCTAAATAAAACTTTGCGAGACACCGCGCAGGGTTGAGCGATGAAGCAGGTCAAAAGGCGAAAATGGATTTATCTACCTTGACCAAATGACTTATGAAGCTCCGCCATCATGACGGGGCTTTTTTGTTATTTTTTACCTCTGTGACGTATAGAGATCAGCTAGGCTTATCCAACCTGATTACTCATTCTTAGAGAGCTGCATGTCAGTTAAAAATCAAAGAAATACCTTCGGTGCACTGTGTTTCGCGCTGGGTGGTTTGCAATATTTACTGGCTGAAAAAATCACAGCCCTGAGTTGGCAAAATCCCGTTTATCGCTACACCACCAACTACATCAGCGATTTGGGCGTGGCACAGTGTGGCGTGATGGTGGACGGCAGAAATCTCTGTTCGCCTTGGCATGCAGTAATGAACGGTGGGTTTATCGTCGAAGGGCTCCTGTTCTTTATTGCCTGCTGGCTGTTAAAGCCCGTTTTTACGGGGTTTGCAGGGAAACTCTTTCTCTTGTTTGGCTTTCTACATGGGCTGGGGGGGGTGTTGATTGCTATTTTTCACAGTGAGCCGCAGGGGCTTATGTTGGGAAGTATATCAATGCATCAGTTCGGCGCCGTGCTGGCGATTGTCGGCGGGAATCTTACGCTGCTTTCAGCAGGATGGAGTCGTTGGAACAGTCCGCAGTGGCGTATTTTTAGCCGCTTAAGCTGGTTGCTGGGGGTTATCGGTTTACTTAACGTAATTATCCTGACAACGGGTGTTTTGCCCACGGGCCTTGCTGAGCGCGGGTCGGTCTATTCCATCACCTTCTGGCAAATCTTTACCGGTGTTTATCTGCTGGTGCGCAGCAACACGCAATGGCGAACGGCATGATCGTCCGCCATATTCACTTATTTGTTGCCGAAACGCCCGATGATGCCAGCTGCACCTTTGCTGTGACCTTCCAGTTTTTCGAACAATTGCTCACGGGTTAAGCCTGCCGGCAGGTCTTGTGGTGCTAAATCAGTGGCGATAAGCGTGAAGGTATAATGATGCACGCCTGCGCTGACTGGCGGGCAGGGGCCATTATAGTGACCATTCCCCTGAGTGCTTTTTCCGCCAACAAACCCTTTCCCGGCTGACAAATCGTTCTGCGCGAAGCCTTTGGCATCAGCCGGGATGCCGTAAGCCACCAGATGATTAACCCCCAAACCGCCACGGCCCTCGGGATCAACCAGCGTCAGCGCCAGACTTTTCGTGCCCGCCGGAACGTTCTCCCAGTTCAGCGCAGGTGACACATTTTCACCGGTACAGAAGGCATTCCCCTTAATATTTCCGGCGAATTTTTGCGCCAGCATCTCGCCATCTTTGAAGTCTGCAGAGGAAAGAGTAAATATTCCTGCCGCGTGTGCCAGCGGTAACCAGGCAACCAGCGCAACGGCTGCTGCCGTTTTGAAAAGGGTTGTACGTGAAGACATGTCGAATCCTTGATATGGGGATGAGATAGAAAGCATAGCAGACGAAGAAATTACCGTGCATAACAGGTGGGGAAGGGAAAATTCCCTAACTGTTTTCTTTTTCAATTTCATCTTTTTAATTCAAGGTCAAAACCGTGGGCTCGCCGCCCACACGGGCCCAAAGGAGGTTTAAACGAACCTCCTTTGGAATCCTGCGTTTTTTTAACTGCGCGCTATCGCTAAATCGGGATGGCCGTGTTTCAGGTATCTCAGTGACAGCCGTAAAATGTCAGCCCTGACGGGCTTCCCGGCTGCGGGTTCGAGCCAACGGTAAAGATGTTGTCTCTCCACCAACTTGCCGGTGACATTTTTGAACGCGGCCTCGACATTTTAAAGGTCACACCATGCCGGTTTTGATTTTGAATTTAAAAAAGCCACGACCTTGACCTTCCCTCGCTGGAAAGCGAAAAAAAGGGCGCTTTTCAGCGCCCGATATTTGGGATTATTAAGGTGAAATCTTAATTACTTCTTCAGCTCTGCCCGTAAATCTTTGACATCCGAACTGGAAACGGCGGCGGCAGAATTCCCCCAGCTGTTACGGATATACGTCAGTACATTGGCGACATCTTCATCGCTCATGTTGGCGTCAAACGAAGGCATGGACGGGGCGGTTGGGGCCGCGTTGGTGGCACCAGGGCGGCTGCCGGCCAGCACGACGCGGATAAGCGAGGTTGCGTCACCCTGATTGATCAGCGCGGAATCGGCCAGGCGTGGGAACATCCCTTCCTGTCCTTTGCCGTCTGGCGTGTGACAGGCTGAACAGCGGTCGGCGTAAATGTGCTTACCGGCAATCATCGCTTTGTCATCGGCTTTCAGAGGTTCCGCTGCTTTAGAACCGCTGTCGTGGCCGCTGTCTTTGAGATACACCGCCACGGCTTTGAGGTCGGCATCGGTCCAGTACTGAGACGAATGATCAACTTCTTCAGCCATCGGTCCGGAGGCAATATCGAAACGGTTGGCACCGGTTTTGAGATATTGCGTCAGGTCGGCTTCAGTCCAGTTGCCAATTCCGGTGTGCTTATTGGTCGTGATATCCGGTGCGACCCAGTTTTCAATCACTGCGCCTTGCAGGAATTCGCTCTCTTTATCACCGCCGATGAGGTTTTTCGGCGTGTGGCAGGTGCCGCAGTGACCAAGACCTTCGACGATATACGCGCCGCGGTTCCACTCGGCTGATTTATCCATCTTCGGCTTGTATTCGCCTTGAGTGAAGTTCAGCCAGTTCCAGCCCATCAGGCTGGTACGGATATTGAACGGGAAGGGCAACTGGTTAGATTCCACTTCGCTGTGCACCGGTTGCACCGTTTGCAGATAGGCCCAGATGGCGGCGTTATCGTCACGGGTCACCTTGGTGTAAGCGGTGAAAGGCATTGCACCGTACAGACGTTTTCCACCGTGGCCGACACCTTCTGACATAGCGCGCTGGAAGTCATCAAAGCTCCAACGGCCGATGCCGGTTTCCGGATCTGGCGTGATGTTCGCGCCAACCAGACGGCCAAACGGCGTCTGAATCGGCACACCGCCGGCAAAAGGTTTGGCATCCGGCGTAGAGGCCGTATGGCAGGCCGCACAGTCGCCAACGGTCGCCAGATAACGTCCGCGTTCAACCTGTTCGAAAGCACCGTCACCGGCGGCGTGCGCCAGCCCGGAGACGGTCAGAGCCACCAGTCCGAGTGAGAATGAGGTTAATGTCTTCATACAATCATCTCTCCCGGTTTTTTCAGGTAATTTTTGCGGATAGCTTCAGCGGCTTTAAAGGCCAGTGCACCGACGGTGCCGGTCGGGTTATAACCGGGGTTTTGCGGGAAGGCTGAAGCGCCGACCACAAACAGGTTAGGCATGTCCCAGACTTGCAGATATTTGTTCACTGAGCTGGTGGCCGGGTCTGCGCCCATCACGAAACCGCCGACAATATGCGAAGACTGATACGGCGAGCCGTTCCAGTGGCCTTTCATCGGGTTTTCCACATACTGACGCGGGTTCATGGCTTTGGCGATCTCGCCGACTTTCCCGGTGCAATAGGCGGCCATTTTCAGGTCGTTTTGCGGGAAGTCGAACGTCACGCGCAGCAGCGGACGGCCAAGGCGGTCTTCATAGTTTGGGTCGAGCGACAGATAGTTGGTGCGGGTGGTATAGCTGCTGGCTTCACAGCCAATCGACATGCTGCTGAGATAGTTGCTGACCGTTGCCTGCTTCCACTCTTTGCCCCATTTCGGCGTTCCCGGTGGAACAGGGCGATAACCGATAGGCGCGCCACCGATGGGCGTCACGCGGATACTGCCGCCGCCGAAGAAGCCAAGGCCGCTGTGGTCAAAGTTATCGTTGTTGAAATCGTCAATGCCCATGCCGACCGCGCCCGCACCGATGAACGGGTTGAAGTTCTTATCGTCGAAGAACAACTGCACGCTGTTGGCGGTCTGGTACGCATAGTTACGGCCGGTGGTGCCGGTGCCGCTGATCGGGTCGTAAGGTTTACCGATCCCGGAGAGTAGCATCAGGCGGACGTTTTCGAAGGTGAACGCAGTGACAACCACCAGATCGGCCGGTTGTTCCCACTCGTCGCCGGAGGAGTCGATATACACCACGCCGGTGACCTGTTTACCGTCTGGCGATTTAACCACGCGCATCACTTCACAACTGGTGCGCGCTTCGAAGTTTTCCTTGCGGATAAGCGAAGGCAGAACCGTCGTAATAGCGCTGGCTTTGGAGTAGTTGGCACAGCCGTAGTTAGTGCAGAAACCACAATAGGTGCATGGCCCCATCTTGACGCCAAGCGGGTTAGTATAGGCTTCGGACACCAGCGAGGACGGCACCGGGAAGGCTTTGTAACCCATATTACGGGCCGCTTCGGCAAACAGCGTCGGGCCGTAGGGCATGTCCATCGGTTTGGTCGGATACTCAATCGAGCGCATACCCTCGTAAGGGTTGCCGCCTTCATGATGTTCACCGTTGACGTTGCTGGCTTTACCGGAAACCCCGGCCAGACGTTCAAACGAGGCGTAATGCGGTTCCATCTCTTCCCAGTCGGTGCCCCAGTCCTGCAAAACCAGCTCTTCAGGAATGGCTTTCGCGCCGTACTTTTCGGTCAGATGGCTTTTGAGACGGAATTCGTCTGGCTGGAAGCGGAAGGTGATACCCGCCCAGTGATTGCCCGCGCCGCCGGTGCCGTTACCGGGGTGGAACGATCCCCATTCGCGCATCGGCAGAGCGGTTTGCGAAGGATTGTTACGGATGGTGATGGCGTTCTGCGCGGTCTGAACCATCAATTCCTGACGGCTGTTGTAACGCAGTTCATCGGTCACGGTTGCCACGTTAAAATCACGGGCGGTATCGCGCCACGGGCCACGTTCAATCGCCACGACGTTCAGGCCTTCGTCGGCCAGTTCATTGGCGATGATGGATCCGGCCCAGCCGAGTCCAATCACCACCACATCAGTTTTGGGTAATTTTTTTGCCATAATCTTTCTCTTCGCCCCTAGCTTTTCATCTTCCATGCATCTCCACCGGAGATACTCAGCGGTTCCAGATCTAATTTCTGGTTATGTTTGCCGACGTATTCACGGTAGTCGTAGCGCGCACCCGGGAAACCGAGCATTTTCCAGGACACCATGTTGCGGTTTCCGCCATAAATCGGATCAGCGAAGAAACCTTCCATTGTGTTCTTCAGCGCGATATCGAAGAAGAGTTTGGAATCGATCCCATTCAGCGAGATTTTTCCGGCCTGTAAACCGCTCAGGATCTCGTCCTGCTGGTCACCGGTCAGATCTTTGAAGGATTTTTTATGCTGGGCCTGAGTATATTGCTCAAGGCCAGCCAGTCCGAGGCGGTAGCGCTGTTGCGGTACCAGCGGCGACTGGTCGCCTTGCTCCGGGGTGCCGGGCTGGAAAGGGCCTTTCATATACAGACGGGAGTAGGTGCCGTAAAAGCCGGCCAGCTGGCGGTCGATAAACACGGCACACCCGGCGTCTTTGCCCCCGACGCTCAGGTCGTCGGCCGGGATCAGACGGTCAACTATGGCTTCCAGCGCGGAAGCTTCGGCGTCGGTGAAAAACACCCAACCGTCGGTTTCGATCTGCGGTGGCGGGCTGGCGTCAAAGGGGCTCCACACGGGCGTACCTTTGAGCGTAACAGCATTGGCGGCTTTGGCTGCGCCAAGCACAGCGGAAGCGGCGGTGAACGTCAGGATTTGCCGACGCGTGACGCCGGGCAAGGTTTTTTTGCTCATCTATGTTCCCTTGTTTTTATAGAATGCGCACTTCTCACCAACCAGTCTGTGCTGTTTGGCGAGTGGGAGACGTCGTGCTGATAACGTCATTGAACTGTGATGATAGTCACGCGCTGCAAATAAAAATTTGCATTCGGGTGGCGTAGCCACATCAAACATACGTCATTAGGATAGATGAAAAGCCCTTGTAAAGAGAACGCGATTAGATGTTAAAAATGTTATGAAATGTGTGTATTTGGGTAGGGGTATTATGAAAAATGCGCTTAATTTACACAATTTAAGGTATTCATAAGAGTCCGTGAGAGGGGGAGAATATCCCGCAGACCCCGTATTTACTGAGGTTGCGTTTTTTTGGTACCGGAAGTCAGCCGTAACATGGCATCGCGCATGCGTACCACGCAGCGTTCCTGAAAAATCACACAAATTGCCACAGTCAGCAGCAGATAAATCAGGTAACCGGTCATACTGAGCTGCACCTTGCCCGCCGAGGCGATGCACGCCTGCCAGTCACTAAAGCACAGCAGCGGATCGCCGCGTAAAAACTGTTCCAGTGTACGGAACAGGTTAAACAGCGGTACGTGCAGGGCGAAAATCGACAGTGAGGCAGCGCCAAGCCTCGGAGACCAGTGACGCAGCCATGTGCTGGACGGGTCGCGTGCCAGTGCGCTGAGATAGACCAGACAAACCTGCGAGGGTAGCAGCAATCCGTTATGCAGCAGGAAATACCAGTAGCGTCCGCTGCCGTGGGTAAACAGCGCGGTAGCGATGCCAAAACAGAGCAAAATGCCCACGACCATCAGCGTTCTGGCGACACCCGCGAGGGGCAAATTGGCCTGCCGGTGCTGACGGAAAATACCATAAGCGAGGATCCCGGCCAGAAACTCCGGTAAGCGGAACAGTGGCCCGCGCTGCAACAGACCCGTGTAAGGCATCCCATATTGCTGCTGCCAGATAACCCAGGCCGGTGGCAGTAAATAGAGGGCGCAGATGAACAACATCCATAACCACTTGTGCCGTGCGGCCAGCAGTTTAGGCGCTAGCCAGGGGAAAAACAGATAGAAAAAGAACAGGGTGGAAAGGGACCACAGCGGTGCGTTAAAGGTCAGGAAGTAGGGATTCCACGCCTGCAACATCAGCAGTTGCAGCACGCCATTGAAGGCTAACTGGGCGTTAGTCATATAGTGGCGAAACAGTTCCGGGCTGGTGCCCGCAAGTTCTGAATTACTGTCATACACCACAAAACGCAGGCTGGCACCGGGACCCTCCGGCGGGATGGCCAGCCATTGCATCAGGCTCATGACTACAATCGAACTGACCAGCGCCACGATGTGTATCGGATACAGATTACAGAAGCGTTTTTTCAGAAAACTTCCGCCGGATTCCCGCATCTTATTGCCATCAAAATAGACGTGCGTCAGCAGAAAGCCCGACAGCACAAAGAACGTGCTGGTGGCAAAAAAGCCCATGCTGCTGATTTCAGCCAGATAGGGAATAGTGAAACGTTGAGGATACTGATGCAGGGAATGGTAGACCATGACGTAACAGCCCAGCAGAAACCGCAACCATTCCAAACCGATGAAGCGTTGTTTCGATGCTGTCTGCATCTGTAGTCTCCGGGCGCATGGGCGTCATTGAGGTATAGCGGACAGCGGCTGAACGGGACTTAAACCAAATACCGATTCCTGCTCGGAATCACCCGAAAGCATTGTTAGCAGAGGCATAAAGCGGGATTGAGGGTTGAAAAATGCCGACCGTGGGGTAAGATCGAATCTCATTCTTAATTTATGCAGGATATGACAGACGTCACGGATTTATTTTCCAATTTATTAAAGCGAATTGCGCCACCAATGCGCACCCCACTATTTTGGCTATTGGGTTCGGCTTTTTATACTGCAAGCGCCAGCGCGCTGACGGTAGACGTCTATCAGCCATTATCCCCGGATGTGGATCTTTCAGCGCCGGCGGGTGACGCGGATTCTCAGTTCAACGCGGGGGCGCCACGCCCGGATCCTAACGGCCTGCCGAGCCTTGGCAGCAGCTGGTACAAACCCCAGACCGGTGCCAGCGCCACAGCCACCAAAATTGCGACCACCCTTAAACAGTTCGGTGAGCAAAGCACCTCCAGCGACAGCCAGGATCCTTTGCGTGAACAGGCTGAAACGCTGGCGCTGACGCAGGCCGCCAAACTGGTGCAGAAAGAGACCAGCAGTTTGCTCTCGCCGCTCGGCACCGCCAGCATGTCACTTGACGTCAGCGGAAGGAATTTTGACGGCAGTTCCGGTCAGCTGTTCAGCCCGCTCTATAACGGCAAAAATCTTCTGACTTACAGCCAGGTCGGTGTGACCAGCGCCACCGATGCGACGGTGGGAAATTTTGGCTTAGGCCAGCGCTGGAGCACCGGTGCGTGGATGCTGGGGTATAACGCCTTTGTGGATAACGATTTCGATCATCAGCTGACGCGCGGCAGCCTTGGTGCAGAAGCCTGGACTGATTATCTGCATTTCTCCACTAACGTCTATCAGCCGTTCTCCTCTTACCGGCCCGACAACAGCACATCGTCCCAGCTGCGCAGGCAGGCGCGCGGTTACGACATCACCACCAAAGGTTATTTACCGTTTTACCACCAGATTGGTGCTTCCCTGAGTTACGAGCAGTATTACGGTGATCAGGTAGATTTGTTCGGTAACGGCACAAAGCAAACCAATCCGTCGGCCATGACGTTTGGCGTTAACTACACGCCGGTGCCTTTGGTGACGGTGAAAGCGGCCCATCAGGCCGGGCAGGATGGTGACAATCAAGACACCGTGCAGTTGTCGCTCAACTACCGCTTAGGCGTCCCGCTGGCCCAGCAGCTCTCGTCGAATTTCGTGGATGATGCTCACTCGCTGCGCGGCAGCCGCATGGACACCGTGGAACGTAACAATATGCCGGTGATGGAGTTCAAACAGCGCAAAACTCTCTCCGTGTTCCTTGCCACGCCGCCGTGGACGCTCCAACCTGGTGAAACGCTGGCACTGAAATTACAGGTGAGGGCGCTCAACAGCCTGACGGCGCTGAGCTGGCAGGGTGATACTCAGGCGCTGAGTCTGACACCGCCGCACAACAACCGTGATACCGATGGCTGGAGTGTGATCATTCCAGCATGGGACAGTTCGCCCGGAGCCAGCAACAGCTACCGGTTGTCGGTCACGGTGGTGGACAGCAAATCACAGCACGTCACCTCAAATTGGATCACGCTGGATGTGGCGGCGCCGCCGCTAAGTGCGGGAATGCAAGATCAGGGGCTTAATTTTTAAGCTGTGGGCATGCCGCCCACGCCCGCTAAACCCTTGGGCTGCAGCCCAAACCCGCTTTTAAATTTAAATTCAAATTCAACTTCAA
>CAUQMS010000001.1:0-464817 GCA_963519305.1 uncultured Enterobacterales bacterium | reverse complement strand
GCATCTCCTTTACACGGAGGGGGTCGGCGGTTCGAACCCGTCATCGCCCACCACTTCTGCGGGCCGTTAGCTCAGTTGGTAGAGCAGTTGACTTTTAATCAATTGGTCGCTGGTTCGAATCCAGCACGGCCCACCAATTTAGAGAAAAGCGCCTTTTGGCGCTTTTTTCGCATGTGAAATCTGGAATAAATCCGTGATGGAGGCGAACCAGCTGCTGGTTCGAGCCGAGCGAAGCGAGACGACAACGCGCCAGCGTTGCCCGCAGGGTGAGGCCCAAGGCCGAATCAATCCAGCACGGCCCACCACTCCTTATTACAGAGAGTAGAGAAAAGCGCCCTTTGGCGCTTTTTTCGTTTCTGCGTTTCAGAACTTAATTCACCTACTCCAGCTTAAACATCGGCATCACTTTATTATGCAATGCCGGATTGTCACTCTCATCTTTCAAATTCACTCCGGATAACTGCCGTTGAAATGCCTGCTCCAGCAGCCAGGCCAGTTTGAAGGCTGCCTGCGGATGATCCAGACCTTCAGGACGCACATTCGAAATACAGTTACGCTCTGACTCCAGCCTTTTCGTATGCGGCCCCCAGGTCATGTAAATACCTAAACTGTCGGGAGATGACAGCCCCGGCCGCTCGCCAATCAGCATGGCGACCGCTTTCGCCTGCATCACTTCGGCAATATCGTCTCCCAGTGCGACGCGCGACTGATGCGCCAGCACTACCGGACCCAGCGTTAAACCAAGGCGTTGCAGATACGGCAGCAACGCGGCAATCAGCGGGACAGCCTGCCGGTGAACCGCTTTGGAAGAAAGTCCGTCAGCCACCACCAGCATCAGATCGGCCCGCCTGTCACCGTGGCGGGACAACATGTCCCGGCTGTTGGCGCTGAGTTTCCTGCCAAGATCCGGACGGCATAAATAGGTCGCACGGTCCGTGGCGGCACTGGCAACAGTCAGGGTGCTCAGCCCCAGCTGATGCAAAGGCGCTTCCAGTTCTTCGCTGGCAAAAGGCAGATGAACTGCGTCTCTCGCCTGCGCATGTGCCAGCCCAAACTTCAGCAGTTCGGCCGTTGGCAGGCTCGAGCCGGTGCGCCCCAATGCAATACGTGCAGCGGTGAACTGACGCAGCGTCCCCCACGGATTGTGATGAATCAGTGACAAACGCTCTTTTTCAGTTTCATCGGTCATACGACGGGCCTCAGTTGCAATAACGGGTGGGAGGCACGGGCGTCCAGCAACTGACCCTGCGGGTCAAGAATGTGCATTTTCTCCAGCCACAGGGTAAATTCCGGCGCATGTTTCAGCCCCAGCAACTCGCGGATATAGAGCGCATCGTGGAACGACGTGCTCTGGTAGTTGAGCATGATGTCGTCAGCACCCGGCACGCCAATCAGAAACGTCAGTCCGGCCGTCCCCAGCAGGGTGAGCAACGTGTCCATATCATCCTGATCCGCTTCGGCATGGTTGGTGTAGCAAACGTCGCACCCCAGCGGTAAACCGAGCAACTTGCCACAAAAGTGATCTTCCAGCCCGGCGCGGATAATTTGTTTGCCGTCATAAAGATATTCCGGCCCGATAAACCCCACCACGGTGTTGATAAGCAGCGGCGAGAAATGCCGTGCAATCGCATAAGCCCGTGCTTCACACGTCTGCTGATCGACGCCGAAATGCGCATTGGCCGACAGACAACTGCCCTGACCGGTTTCGAAATACATCACGTTATTTCCAAGCGTTCCGCGGTTAAGGCTTAGCGCCGCCTGCTGCGCTTCCGCCAGCAGCGCCAGATTAATGCCAAAGCCGCTGTTGGCCGCTTCGGTTCCGGCAATCGACTGAAACACCAGATCAACCGGCGCACCGCGTTCCACCAGTTTGATGGTGTTGGTAACATGCGTGAGCACACAAGACTGCGTGGGGATCTCAAATCGCGAGATAATATCGTCAAGCATGTAATTCAGGTTTTCCAGCAGCGGCAGACTGTCGCTGGCCGGATTAATGCCAATGACCGCATCCCCCGAACCGTACAGCAGCCCGTCAAGCATACTGGCCGCGATACCCTGTAAATTATCAGTTGGATGATTGGGTTGCAGCCGCACGCTCATGTGTCCGGGCAAGCCAAGGGTATTGCGAAAACGGGTGATCACGCGGCATTTTTTCGCCACCAGAATCAGGTCCTGATTGCGCATTAATTTACTGACGGCGGCGGCCATTTCCGGGGTAATGCCCTTCGCGACGCGGGCCAGCAGGGCACTGTCGGTTTTTTCACTCAGCAGCCAGTCACGAAAATCCCCTACAGTAAGATGTGAAATCAAAGCAAACGCCCGAACGTCGTGAGTATCGATGATCAGCCGTGTCACTTCGTCGCTTTCATAGGGGATGAGCAGCTGTTGCAGGAAAGTTTTTAGCGGCAACTCAGCCAGCGCCATTTTGGCGGCCATGCGCTCTTCTGCGCTGCCGGCGGCAACTTGCGCCAGATAATCACCGGAACGTGCCGGGGACGCTTTCGCCATCAAATCCTTAAGGTCGCGAAACAGATAGCTGCGGTGGCTCAACGTGGTTTGATACATAACGCTCCTCAGGCTGACGGGTTCTGGATATCAAAAGCAGCGAACAAAAAGCAGGCAGACAGAAATGATAATAGCCACGTTCTCCGCGCGCAGTACAGCCCCGTGCAGTTGCCTTTCACTCTTTCCGTTTTGTCATCTTGCTGGTTTACACTCTACGCATCCGAAAATACGAGGAAAACCAATGACTGAGCAGCAACGGCGACACACTATTATTGGCTGGATTGAGCAGGATCCCATGCGCATGTTGGCACTGCGAGCGGCACAGGGGTTGGGGCTAAACGACTGGTGTCTGGCGGCGGGATTTGTGCGCAATCTGGTGTGGGATCGCCTGCATGACTTAGCGCAGACCACGCCGCTTAACGATATCGATGTGATCTATTTTGATTCACGGGATGTCCTCGTGGAAACCGAAAAACGGCTTGAACAGCGTTTGAACCAGGCCGCTGCGCTGCCGTGGTCGGTGAAAAATCAGGCCCGAATGCATGTGATGCATAACCATTCACCCTACTCTTCCAGCAGTGAAGCCATGAGCTATTGGGTGGAAACGGAGACCGTGATTGGTGCGGCGCTGAGCCCGGACGGTGCGGTGGAACTGGTCGCCCCCTTAGGCACGGCTGAACTGTTTGAATTCAGCATCACGGCAAACCCGCGCCACGGCAACCCGCAAGTGATGCTGGAGAGAGCCTCAAGTAAGGATTGGCTAACCCGCTGGCCGCGCCTGCAGCTGAAAATGTAAGGATTGCGAAAACAGCATAAAGTTCCCAAACCGGCCGCCGATACCTGTTGAGCACAATCACGTGTAAAGCAGGTTGAACCCTTAACGGAGGCAATAATGACGACGATCAACGTAACCACGCCCAGCTCGGCGGGCGGCGTGTCATCCAGCGGCGGCGGTGGGCAAATTGCGCAGCTGACCCAACAGATCCAAAAACTGACACAAAAAATCAAAGATTTAAGCCAGGGCGGCGGGGATTCCGATGCAGTTCAAAAGCAGGTGGAATCTATTCAGCAGCAGATTTTGATGTTGCAGGAACAAATCCAGCAGATCCAGCAACAGCAGGCGCAAAAAGCAGAGCAAAAGGCCGAACAGGCTCAGCTGGCCGCAAACAGTGCCGAAGATAAAAGTGTTAACAAACCGGCCTCCTCCGGCCAGATCGATATTTATGTCTGACCCATTTTCCGGGCAGAAACGGCGTTAAAGCAATCCGTGCAGGCTGCGTTTTTTAGTGAGATGCGCCGCCTGCTGTTTCACAACCTGCCAGATAGCCTGAGCCGCAGGTGAAAGGGAACGGTTTTTTCGCCGTACCAGCATCAGCGCACGGTTGATTTCTGGCGTCAGAGGCCGCACCACCAGCTGGCTGCCCTGCGGTAACGGCAGCGCCAGCGCCGGAAGCACGCTGATACCAATACCCGCTTCGACCATCGGAAACAGTGTTGCCGGATGACCTATCTCCTGGGCGATCTCCGCCTCTACTCCCTGCTGCATCAGCGCACTGTCGATCAACATCCGGCTACCCGACGCGTAATCCTGCAACACCAGCGGACAGCCATTGAGCTCTTTCCAGCTAACCGAAGGCTGGCTGGCGAACGTGTGGTCATCGCGGCACAGCAGCAGAAAAGGCTCGTGCAGAATCGTCTCGCACTCCAGATCGGCACTGACGCCGGGATCAATAACAATGCCAAAATCCACCTCCGCGTTGCGCACGCTGTTAAGGACCAGCCGCTGAGCCTGATCGCGCAACAGGATACGGATTTCCGGGTACTCCAGCCCTCCGCTGGCGATGCACTGCGGCATCAGTTGGGCAGAAATCGTCTGACTGGAGGCAATGCGCACGCGGCCATTGTGCTGGGTACCAAAACTTCGCGTATCGAGCAACATAGCGTGCAGCTCATCCAGCAGCGGCTCCACGCGGTTAGCCAGACGGCGCCCGGCGTCCGTCAGCACCACTTCACGCGTGGTGCGGTCCAGTAACCGTACGCTCATTTCGGTTTCCAGTTCCTTCATACTGTGACTGATAGCCGACTGACTCAGCCCGATGGCATCCCCTGCCCGGCTAAAACTCTGATAACGGGCCACGGCCACAAACATGCGAAGCTGTCTGAGTGAATAATTCATGAGTTAATTTCATTAATGCATTAAATAAATCAATTTTATAATTGTATACCCGCCGTTCAGAATAGCCGCATTGATTTATGTCGTTCCTTACTTTTGCTGAGAACTGCCATGCGATTTGTGCCCGATCGTTTCACCCTGACGCTGATTGCCACCGTGCTGTTAGCCACGTTCTTTCCCGCCAGCGGCGTCTTCGTCGCCTTCTTTAATAACCTGACGATCATCGCCATCGGCCTGCTGTTTTTTATGCACGGCGCCAAGCTGTCGCGTGAGGCGATTTTCGCCGGGAGCAATAACTGGCGGCTGCATTTATGGGTGATGTGCAGCACTTTTATTCTGTTCCCTGCGCTGGGATTGCTGTTCCAGTGGTGGCATCCGGTCGATGTCAGCCCGCAAATTTACAGCGGCTTTGTTTATCTGTGCATTTTGCCTGCCACTGTGCAGTCGGCCATTGCTTTTACCTCTCTGGCCGGGGGTAACGTGGCGGCCGCAGTGTGCAGCGCGTCGGCATCCAGCCTGCTGGGTATTTTTGTCTCGCCGTTGCTGGTCAGCCTGCTGATGCATGTGCAGGGTTCTGCCGGTGACAGCCTGCAGCAAATCTGGCACATCGTATTGCAGTTGCTGGTGCCGTTTGTGGCCGGACATCTGCTGCGCCCGCTGATTGGCGGATTTGTAGAGCGCCACCGCAAGATGATCGGCAAAACCGATCAGACCTCGATTCTGCTCGTGGTCTATTCCGCGTTCAGCGAAGCTGTCACGCAGGGAATATGGCATCAGGTGGGATTGGGTTCGCTGCTGTTTATCGTGGCCTTCAGCCTGGTGCTGCTGACGTTTATTCTGGTGATCAATACGTATATGGCCCGCTGGATGGGATTCAGTAAGCCCGATGAAATCACGATTGTCTTTTGTGGTTCGAAGAAAAGTCTGGCGAACGGCATTCCGATGGCCAACATTCTGTTTCCGGTCAGCGCCATTGGCATGATGGTGCTGCCGCTGATGATTTTCCATCAGGTTCAGTTGATGACCTGCGCGGTGCTGGCAAAACGTTATAAAAGCAAGCAGGAAGCGAAAGCCGCAGAGCCGCAAAACCGGGTGCAGGCCAAAGCCAACTGATTTTCGGCAAATGTCAGACAGAAAAAAGGCGCTGATATCAGCGCCTTTTTTCTATAACTCAGAACAAGTCACTCGTCGGTGCCTGAAAGCCCCGGGCCACCGCGCCGCAGCGGGTTAATCAGACTTTGCAAACCTTCGCTTTTAATCGCCAGCGTCAGCTGCATAAGTTCGCCTAATTTCCCTGCCGGAAATTCGTCTTTGCGGGCGAACCACAGCAGATACTCCTCGGGCAAATCTATCAATACTCGCCCGGCATATTTGCCAAACGGCATTTTCATGTTGGCGATTTCAATCAGATCTTCTTTTTCCATGGTGTTTATTCACCCAGCAGACGGATCATTTCCGCTTCGTCGATCACTTCAATCCCCAGCTCCTGCGCTTTCACCAGCTTGGAACCGGCGGCTTCACCGGCGATCACCAGATCGGTTTTCTTCGACACGCTGCCGGACACTTTCGCCCCGAGCGCCGTCAGACGATCTTTGGCTTCGTCGCGCGACAGCACGGTGAGCGATCCGGTCAGCACCACGGTTTTACCGGCAAACGGACTGTCGATCTCTTCAGGAACAATCACCTTCACTTCAGGCCAGTGAATGTTGATTTCCGGGCTGAGCAGCTCGTCAATCACCTGCTGGTTATGCTCTTCTGAAAGGAAATTCACCACGTGTTTGGCGACGACGTCACCTACGTCAGGCACGGATTTCAGCGATTCAACGTCCGCTGCGCGCAGGGCGTCAATCGAACCGTAGTGGGCAGCCAGATTGGCAGCCGTTGACTCGCCGACTTCACGTATTCCCAGGGCATAGAGGAAACGGGCCAGCGTGGTTTCTTTGGCTTTTGCCAGCGCATTGACTACGTTCTGCGCCGACTTTGGCCCCATGCGGTCCAGACCGGTGAGCTTACCCGCCGTCAGACGGAACAGGTCAGCCGGATTTTTGACGTACTCTTTTTCCACCAGCTGGTCGATAATTTTATCGCCCATGCCGTCCACATCCATCGCGCGACGGGAGACGAAATGCTTGAGCGCTTCCTTACGTTGCGCGCCGCAAATCAGGCCACCGGTACAGCGTGCCACGGCTTCGCCTTCCACGCGTTCGACGTCAGAATCACACACCGGGCAGTGCGTCGGGAACACAACCTCACGGGCATTCTCCGGGCGTTCATCCATCACCACGCCAACGACTTGCGGAATAACGTCACCGGCACGGCGGACAATCACCGTATCGCCGATACGCAGGCCGAGACGCTCGATTTCATCGGCGTTGTGCAGCGTCGCATTACTGACCATCACACCGGCGACCAACACCGGCTCAAGACGCGCTACGGGTGTAATTGCGCCGGTGCGGCCAACCTGGAACTCCACGTCTTTCACCAGCGTAATTTGTTCCTGCGCTGGAAATTTAAACGCCGTGGCCCAGCGCGGCGCGCGGGCGACAAAACCTAAGGTTTCCTGGATGTCCAGCGAGTCAATTTTCACCACCACGCCGTCGATATCAAAACCGAGCGTCGGGCGCTCCGCTTCAACCTGACGGTAGAACGCCAGCACTTCGTCGCTGCCGGTGCACAGGCGAACACGATCGCTGACCGGCAGTCCCCACTCTTTAAACTGATGCAGACGGCCAATATGGCTACGCGGCAGTTCTCCACCTTCCAGCACCCCCACGCCGTAGCAGAAAAAGGTCAGCGGGCGCTTGGCGGTAATGCGCGGATCGAGCTGGCGCAGTGAGCCTGCGGCGGCGTTACGCGGGTTAGCAAAAACTTTGCCTCCGGTGCGTCGCGCTTCTTCATTCAGCGCCTCAAAGCCGGGCTGCGGCATGAACACTTCCCCGCGCACTTCGAGACGCGCCGGGATGTTCTCGCCGCGCAGGCGCAGAGGGATCGCGCGGATGGTGCGTACGTTAGCGGTAATATTCTCGCCCGTCGTGCCATCGCCGCGGGTGGCGGCCTGAACCAGCTCACCGTTTTCATACAGCAGGCTGACGGCCAGCCCGTCGAGTTTCAGCTCGCAGCAAAAGGTCAGCGGCTCAGTGGTTTTCAGACGATCCTGCACACGCTTGTAAAATGCCAGATAGCTTTCATCGTCAAAGACGTTATCCAGCGACAGCATAGGTACCTGATGTTTCACCTGCTCGAAAGCCGAAATCGGCGCAGCACCGACGCGTTGGGTCGGTGAATCGGCAGTGATAAGTTCAGGGTGAGCAGTTTCCAGTTCGCGCAGTTCGCGCATCAGCCGGTCATATTCCGCATCGGGGACTTCGGGAGCGTCCAGCACGTGATACTGGTATTCATGATGGCGCAGTTGGGTGCGCAATTGATTGATTTGATTTTCGATTGTGGCCATGACTCACCATGAAGATAAAAAACCCCCGGCTAGCGGGGGTCATTGGAAGGAGATTACGACTGGAATCGCGTATTGCCCGATCAGGCAGTGGCCTCGAGAACCTCGCGGATCCGCGCTTTATAGGTTTCCAGTTTTTGTGGAGTGATCATCCGGCGCTCATCATCAAGCACCATCCCACCCACATCGTCAGCAATTCGCTGCGCTGACTGTAGTAATAATTTGAAGTTCTGATGCGCGTCGCCATAGCAAGGCACCATCATAAACAGCGTGATACCTGGCGTTGAGAAGTCTGACATGTTCTCCGGGTCAAAAGAACCCGGCTTAACCATGTTGGCCAGACTGAACAGAACCGGACCACTTCCCGCCGGGCTGACATGCCGGTGGAAAATGTTCATGGCACCAAACTGGAAACCAGACTGAAGCACGCTGTTAAGCAATACTTCCCCGCCGATCACGCCGCCCTGATGGGCAGAAACGTGCAGTACCAGAACGGTTTCTTTCAGTTTCTCTTTCACTACAGGCTGTTCTTCAGCCGGTGCAAAAGGCGCATCGTGATGTGGCTCGGCTTTGGCAGCAGGGGCTGCATCAGCATGAATTTCTGCAGGGGGAACCGGTGCATGACGGTGGTCATCTTGCTGAGGAGAAAAATCAGCAACAGGCTCACGACGAGGAGCATCAGCCGGATCAGCCGCTGAATACCCGCTCAGCAAAGGATCGCCCTGCGGCGAAGCAGGCTGCTGGACAGGCTGACGCGGCGCAGGTGCTTGTTGCACAGGCGGAGCCTGTGGTGGGCGCTGCGGCTGAGTTCGAACAGGAGCAGGTTGCTCAGGTTCGTCATATTGGCCCAGTGAAGGTTCATCCTGCGGATACGCGGGACGCACGCGCACTTCACCAACCCCGTCAACGAAATCGTCGGCAGGAGATTGCTCTCGTTCTTTTTTCACACGTTTAGCTGGACGATCGCGAAAAAGCGAAGAGCGTTCTTTACGGCTGGTCCACAAACCGTGCAACAACAACGCTATTATGGCGATCGCGCCAACAACGATTAATATCAGACGCAAATCCTGCATCATTGCTATCTCTAGGTTGTTCTAATCCATTGCCACTACGGCAAACATTCACATTTCTAACTCTATTTGCCTGAGTTGATAAGTGCAAGTCTCGGCTCTACTTTCTGCTAATAAACATGATTGAGACACCTCTTTTTGCTGTTTTTTCAACCAACGGGCAGCTAGCCAGTGTAAAATCATACCGATATGATAGCCCATGTCCTTCAACTCAGAGAGAAAATTTCGTTTATGGCATCTTCACAACGCGCTGAACAGGTTAATGGCGTGCACTATTTCAGCCGCGGCTGGGCACTGATATCCCTTCCAGGTATCCGCCGTTTTGTCGTTTTACCCCTGCTGGTGAATATTATTTTAATGGGCGGTGCGTTCTGGTGGCTGTTCGCGAAGCTGGGGGAATGGATACAGGCGATGATGAGCAAAATCCCGGCCTGGCTAAGCTGGCTGGATTATCTGCTGTGGCCCATTGCCGTACTGTCGGTCCTGCTGGTGTTCAGTTATCTGTTTAGCACGATTGCCAATATTATTGCCGCCCCCTTCAGCGGCCTGCTGGCTGAACAGCTAGAAGCGAGGCTGACTGGAAAAACGCTGCCCGATACCGGCATCTGGGACATCATGAAAGATCTGCCCCGCATTATGAAGCGTGAATGGCAGAAACTGGCCTATTACCTGCCACGTGCCATCGTGCTGCTGGTACTCTATTTCATCCCCGGCATCGGTCAGACGGTCGCACCGGTTCTGTGGTTTTTGTTCAGTGCCTGGATGCTGTCGATTCAGTACTGTGACTATCCGTTTGATAACCACAAAGTGAGTTTTCTCGACATGCGCCGTTCGCTGGGGCGTCATAAGGTTGATAACCTACAGTTTGGTGCGTTGGTGAGCCTGTTTACGATGGTGCCGGTACTTAATCTGGTGATCCTGCCGGTGGCCGTCTGCGGCGCAACGGCAATGTGGGTCGACCGCTACCGCACGCTGCACGTAGTGGGCAATAAAGACATTTCAAACACCCGTCGTCCCTGATCTTTCTTTCGCACCAGCCATCCCCGGAGGGTGGCTGGTATCACATTTGTGCCCTTGCTTCTGAAACATATTTCTTAATAACATATAATATATCAATTCCTTACTTCACTGAAAAAACCGATCGCGTATGCTTTTGTGATCCTCACTATTTTCATAGTGTTGAAGGTTTCTCTAAAACGAAACGTTTCACGCCGCGAACTTTCTTACAGTCAAAGACCTACAGTCAAAGGACGGGTTATGAGCAAGATCTACGAAGACAATTCATTAACAATCGGCCACACGCCGCTGGTTCGTCTGAACCGTATTGGCAATGGTCGTATTCTGGCTAAGGTCGAATCCCGTAACCCGAGCTTCAGCGTTAAGTGCCGTATCGGCGCGAACATGATTTGGGAAGCTGAGAAAAGCGGCATCCTGACCAAAGAGAAAGAACTGGTTGAACCGACCAGCGGTAACACCGGCATCGCGCTGGCCTATGTGGCCGCCGCACGAGGATATAAATTAACCCTCACCATGCCTGAAACCATGAGCGTGGAGCGCCGCAAACTGCTTAAAGCATTGGGTGCCAATCTGGTGCTGACCGAAGGTGCCAAAGGCATGAAAGGCGCCATTGCGAAGGCAGAAGAGATCCAGGCCAGCGACCCGCAACGTTATTTGATCCTTCAGCAGTTCAGCAACCCTGCTAACCCTGCCATTCACGAAAAAACCACCGGTCCTGAGATCTGGGAAGATACCGATGGTGATGTAGATGTGTTCATTGCCGGGGTCGGCACGGGCGGTACTATCACGGGTGTTGGCCGCTATCTGAAAAGCAAAAAAAGCAGCATTACACTGGTTGCTGTAGAACCTACCGATTCGCCGGTCATCACTCAGACGCTGAACGGTGAAGAAGTCAAACCGGGACCGCATAAAATTCAGGGCATTGGCGCAGGTTTCATTCCGGGTAACCTGGATTTGACGCTGATTGACCGCGTATCCCTCATCACAAATGATGAATCGATCAGCATGGCACGCCGCCTGATGGATGAAGAAGGCATTCTGGCCGGGATATCTTCAGGTGCCGCCGTGGCTGCCGCAGTAAAATTGTCCGAAGAACCGGAGTTTGCCGATAAAAATATCGTCGTTATCCTGCCATCTTCCGGCGAACGCTATCTGAGTACCGCATTGTTTGCAGATTTGTTTACAGAAAAAGAATTGCAACAATAATGCCACATTTCTGAAAATGGTTAATATTTGGTTAAAAAAGCACCCAAGCGGGTGCTTTTTTGTGGGCTACGTCAAACTTTATACCACTCTATGATTGATTTTAGTCGCCAGGTTTAGTATTTAACCGTTCAATTATTTCGGTGCGCGAAATTAATCGCCTTCATAGTCGCCTCACGCTGAATCGATTTACCGATTTGTTACATGAGGGAAAAAAACGGCATAATGGGGAGATAACAGAAAAGCCTAGATCTAGGGCAAAGAGTTTTATCGCTAAGTGCGCTATTTTCTCTTTTCTGTTGCATACGAACCTGCCCCTGAACCATAGTCAGGCGCTAATCTCTACAGGTTAAAGTGAAGCCAATGCGCTAAACTTTAGCTCCACAACATTACTTTAATAAGTTGGGGAAACAACAATGTTCCAGCAAGAAGTTACTATCACTGCACCTAATGGTCTTCACACTCGCCCTGCTGCACAATTCGTGAAAGAAGCGAAAGGCTTCGAATCCGACATCACCGTGACTTCTAACGGTAAAAGTGCGAGCGCAAAAAGCCTTTTCAAACTGCAAACTTTGGGTCTGACTCAAGGCACAGTGGTCATGATCTCTGCAGAAGGTACAGATGAGCAGAAAGCCGTTGAACACTTGGTAAAACTGATTCCAGAGCTTGAGTAACTAGCCCGGTCTTAATAGTTTAAACCAGTCAAGAGAAAGGTAGGGTTATGATTTCAGGCATTTTAGTATCTCCCGGTATCGCTTTCGGCAAAGCACTTCTGTTGAAAGAAGATGAGATTGTCATCAACCAGAAAAAAATCTCTCCTGAAGAAGTTGATCAGGAAGTTGAACGTTTCCTGACTGGCCGTGCGAAAGCATCTGCCCAGTTGGAAGTGATCAAGACCAAAGCCGGTGAGACCTTCGGTGAAGAGAAAGAAGCCATCTTCGAAGGCCACATTATGTTGTTGGAAGACGAAGAGCTTGAGCAAGAAATCATAGCCCTCATCAAAAAAGAACATAATTCCGCCGACGCGGCAGCCTACTCCATCATGGAAGAGCAGGCTAAATCACTCGAAGATCTCGATGATGAATACCTGCGTGAACGTGCAGGTGACATGCGTGACATCGGCAAACGTCTGGTTCGCAACATTCTGAACATGCCGATTGTTGATCTGGGCTCCATTCAGGATGAAGTGATCCTGGTGGCGACCGACCTCACACCGTCAGAGACCGCACAGCTGAACCTGAATAAGGTGCTCGGCTTTATTACTGATTTGGGTGGCCGTACTTCTCACACCTCAATCATGGCCCGCTCACTGGAACTGCCTGCCATCGTCGGTACCAGTAACGTGACCAAACAAGTCAAAAATGATGACTATCTGATCCTGGATGCCGTGAACAATAAAATCTACGTCAACCCGACGCCGGATATTATTGACAAACTGAAAGCCGTTCAGAATCAGTACATCGCAGAGAAAGACGAACTGACCAAACTGAAAGACTTACCGGCTATCACGCTGGATGGTCATCAGGTTGAAGTCTGTGCCAACATCGGTACCGTACGCGACGTCGATGGTGCAGAACGCAATGGCGCCGAAGGTGTCGGCCTGTATCGCACAGAATTCCTGTTCATGGACCGTGAAAGCCTGCCTACCGAGGACGACCAGTTCAAAGCGTATAAAGCCGTTGCTGAAGCAATGGGCTCTCAGGCTGTGATCGTACGTACCATGGACATCGGCGGTGATAAAGATTTGCCGTACATGAACCTGCCAAAAGAAGAGAACCCGTTCCTGGGTTGGCGTGCAATCCGCATCTGTCTGGACCGTAAAGAAATTCTTCACGCCCAGCTGCGCGCGATTTTACGTGCCTCCGCCTTCGGCAAACTGCGCATCATGTTCCCGATGATTATTTCTGTTGAAGAAGTGCGTGAACTGAAAGCTGAACTAGAATTGCTGAAAACTCAGCTGCGCAACGAAAACAAAGCCTTTGATGAAAGCATTGAAGTTGGCGTAATGGTTGAAACGCCTGCTGCGGCAGTGATTGCTCACCATCTGGCGAAAGAGGTTGATTTCTTCAGCATCGGTACGAACGATTTGACTCAATATACCTTGGCTGTCGATCGCGGTAATGAGCTGATCTCTCATCTTTACAACCCAATGTCACCTTCTGTACTGAGTTTAATTAAGCAAGTCATTGACGCATCTCATGCTGCCGGCAAATGGACAGGCATGTGCGGTGAGCTTGCAGGTGACGAACGTGCTACACTTCTTCTATTGGGCATGGGCTTAGATGAGTTCAGCATGAGTGCTATCTCTATCCCGCGCATCAAGAAAATTATTCGCAACACAAACTTCGAAGATGTGAAAGCGCTGGCAGATCAGGCCCTGGCCCAACCTACGGCGCAAGAGTTGATGAACCTGGTTAACAAGTTCATTGAAGAAAAAACACTCTGCTAATTGCGCGACGCTGGAAAGCTGCCCAAATAATTGCTTAGGAGAAGATCATGGGTTTGTTCGATAAACTGAAATCATTAGTTTCTGATGATAAAAAAGATGTTGGCACTATTGAAATCGTAGCGCCAATTTCTGGTGAAATTGTCAATATTGAAGATGTTCCTGACGTTGTTTTCGCTGAAAAAATCGTTGGTGATGGTATTGCTATCAAACCATCTGGCAACAAAATGGTTGCTCCGGTTGATGGAACTATCGGTAAAATCTTCGAAACTAACCATGCTTTCTCAATCGAATCAGACAGCGGCATCGAGCTGTTTGTCCACTTCGGGATTGACACCGTTGAACTGAAAGGCGAAGGCTTCAAACGCATCGCTGAAGAAGGCCAACGCGTGAAGAAAGGCGATTTGATTATCGAATTTGATCTGGCCCTGCTGGAAGAGAAAGCCAAGTCTACCCTGACTCCGGTTGTCATCTCTAACATGGATGAGATCAAAGAGCTGATTAAACTCACTGGTAGTGTGACCGTTGGTGAAACGCCGATTATCCGTATCAGAAAGTAAGTCACTCGATGACATAAAAAAACGGCGCCCTGTGCGCCGTTTTTTATTGCCTGCGATATCCCCCCAAAATAATTCTCTCTGCTGGAAGGCTGCAAAAGAAGGAATCCTGATGAGCTTACACAATTAAATGATTCAGGTGGCTGAGAGCTGCCAGCGCATCTGCAGACAAAAATATGGGGGGATCAGATTTTCCAGTGCGGAACTTGCAAACTGATCACCAGACCGTGCGGCATGGCATTACGGGCATCCACTTTGCCTTCATGCGCTAACATCACCTTGCGGGTGATGGCCAGCCCAAGACCGTAGCCTTTACCCGACAGCGGGGATTTCACCCGTACGAACGGGTCGAAAATGCTCGACAGCTTATCCTCTTCCACACCCGGCCCCTGATCTTCTACGTCAATCTTCAGCCATTGGTCAGCCTGCGTTAAAGAGACCGTGACCGTCTGTCCACGAGCCGAGAAACGTAGCGCATTGCGCACCACATTATCAATGGCACGTCGCATCAGTTCGGCGTTGCCCTTCACGGTGTAATCACTCTGCTCTCCGGCATCGGCTTTGAGCGCAATTTCTACACCCGGCAGCTGCGCTTCATATCTGGCATCATTAACGACCGCTTCCACCAGACCGAACAGGTCGAAATACTCTTCGTCAGGCATATTGCTATTTTCAGCCCGCGACAGGGCCAGCAACTCGCCGATCATTTTGTCGAGGCGCCCGGCTTCGTGTTCGATCCGTTGCAGCGAGGTTTCGACGTTAAGCGGGTTCTGACGTGCTAAGCCAATCGCCAGCTGTAATCGGGCCAGAGGTGAGCGCAACTCGTGCGAGACATCGTGCAGGAGCTCCTCACGGGCCTTAACCAGCACCTGAAGGCGCTCTGCCATGGAATCGAAGTCACGAGCCACATCAGAGAGCTCATCATGCCGCTTGCCCATGCTGGAGAAGAGCCGCACAGAGAGATCGCCCTGCGCCACGCGGCCAAACGCCCTGCGCATCTGCAACATCGGGCGCGTCAGGTTCCACGCAAGCACGGCGCTGAATAATAATCCGCCTAACCCCCCGATCCACAACAACGGCGTAGGAATGTTGAGCATATGTTCACGGCGCTTAGGCCGGTATTCACTCATCAGACCCTCGACGTCATAACGCAGACGATAGCCCTGCCCTTTCGGCCCCTGAACAAACTCCACAATTTCCTTTGGGATCTTGCCCGGCTCAAGCGCTTGCATGGTGTCGCCCTCTGCGGGCACCATGGACGTTGTCACGGAGAAATATTGGCGGTCAGCGTCCGGCCAGTCTGCCATCATTGCGTCAAGCGCAGGCATGCCCACGGAACGTAATGTAGAAACGGCAGAGGTAATTTGCAGTTTCACAAAACGCCGAGCGATACCACTTTCAGGCGGCTCGTGGTGATTATAAAAAGTGAAAACCACCCAGAGAACCTGGGTGATGGCGATAAACGTGAACCAGAATCCGAACAGGATTTTCCAGAATAGCCTTCCGCGAAGGCGTTTACCTGATGCGATAGCCAATACTTCTTACCGTTTCAATAGTCAGGATATCGCCGCCTTCGAGCGACGCCAGTTTCTGGCGGATATTGCTGATGTGCACATCGATACTGCGGTCATAGGCTTCACGCGGACGGCCCAATCCCTTTTCCGACAACTCATCTTTGGACACCACACGTTCAGGCGCGCGCAGCAAAAGTTCCAGCAGGTTAAATTCAGACGCGGTCAGATCAAACAGCGCACCGCGCCATTCACTGCTGCGGGTCGCCGGGTTGAGTGTCAGATCGCCATAGTTTACCGTTGAAGAGTCGGATGGGGTTTCCTGCTGCTCTTCCACGCGGCGAAGCACGGCACGCAGACGCGCCACCAGTTCACGTGGATAACAAGGCTTCGGCATGTAATCGTCAGCGCCCATTTCCAGTCCAATCACGCGGTCGATATTGTCGCCCTTGGCGGTCAGCATGATGATTGGCAGACGGCTGTTTTTCCGCACCTGCCGCAGCACGTCAATACCGCTCATATCAGGCAGCATAATGTCGAGGATCATCGCGGAATATTCGCCGGACATCGCACCGTCCACACCGGCTTTACCGGTCAGCACCAGTGAGGCGTTGAAACCTTCGGCTATCAGGTATTCGCTGAGCATAGTACCCAGTTCGAGATCGTCATCGACTAACAAAATTTTCATCATTTATTTCCGCCTAACTGAATTCTGGTCATTTTTACCCCTAACCCGGTTACGTGCAGCCGCTTTTACTCTAATTTTACACTCTGTCTGTAGAGAGTAGTTGATGCAGGAGCTTCAGACATCAAAAACACCGGTAGATAAATACCGGTCGCCCCGGTCACAAATAATGGCAACAACCACGCTTCCCGGATTATCACGCGCAACGCGTATCGCCCCCGCAACGGCACCGCCGGAGCTGACGCCGCAGAAGATCCCCTCTTCACGCGCCAGGGCGCGCATGGTCTCTTCGGCTTCGGTTTGGCCCATATCAATGACATCATCCACCAGATCAGCCTGGAAAATCCCTGGCAGGTACTCCTGCGGCCAGCGACGGATGCCCGGAATGCTACTGCCCTCAGAAGGTTGCAGCCCAATAATGCTTATTGCGGCGTTTTGCGTACGCAGGAAGCGGCTGACGCCGGTGATGGTGCCGGTGGTCCCCATGCTCGAAACGAAATGGGTGATACGCCCCTGCGTCTGCTGCCAGATTTCAGGGCCGGTGGTGGTGAAATGCGCCAGCGGGTTATCCGGATTATTAAACTGGTCGAGGACTTTACCCTGTCCCTGTTTTTCCATCTCCAGCGCCAGATCCCGTGCGCCTTCCATTCCCTGCGCACGGCTGACCAGCACCAGTTCGGCGCCGTAAGCGCGCATCGACGCCTGCCGCTCCAGACTCATATTTTCGGGCATCAGGAGTTTCAGTTTGTAGCCTTTGAGCGCGGCAATCATCGCCAGCGCAATACCGGTGTTGCCGCTGGTCGCTTCTATCAGCTGGTCGCCAGGTTGGATCTCACCGCGCTTTTCAGCCTGCTCAATCATAAACAGTGCAGCACGGTCCTTGACCGAACCCGCCGGATTATTGCCTTCCAGTTTGACCCAAATTTCGCTGTCCAGATCCTTTGACAGACGCTGTAATTTCACCAGAGGCGTATTACCAATGTAATGTTCGAGCGTGCTCACTGTGATTGCCTTATCGCTATTGGTTATAAACACCAATCAAAAATGAATAAATAAGTATTAGACGATAAAAAGGGCGACTCGCAGACCGCCCTTTTTATCTATCTGTTAAAACAATATCGTCTCTGTTAAAACAGTATCGTCTCTGTTAAAACAATGTCCTTGTTAAAAACTATCAGGCGCTCTTCGCCAGTGCAACGGGTTGTAGCTGGTCATCGCCGGAGTAGAGACGCCCGTTGAGGCCCCCGACGTAAAATCGATCGCCACGTACCGGGGTGGACTGGCCGTTGAAGTCTGACAACACCACCGACAGAGGCTCATCATGCCAGCCTTCAGCCTGTACAATAAGCTGCCAGAAGTGACCACGCGGGCTGACTTCAAGTACTCTCACCGGCAGCGGACAACGTGCGTTACTTTGTGCGGTGATCTCCATTTCCCACGGACGCAGGAACAGATCCACCGGCCCCTGATGCAGCGGAGGGTTATCCAGTGACCAGTGATAATCGCCCACATAAAGTTGCGAACCGCGGATCTCGCCGCCAACTTTATTCACTTCGCCCATAAACTCCAGCACGAAGCGGGTCGCCGGGTCACGCCAGATCTCCTGCGGCGTACCGACCTGTTCAATATTCCCCTGACTCATGACCACCACCCGGTCAGCCACTTCCATTGCCTCTTCCTGGTCGTGGGTCACGAACACGCTGGTAAACTTCAGCTCTTCATGCAACTGACGCAGCCAGCGGCGAAGCTCTTTACGCACCTGCGCATCCAGCGCCCCAAAAGGCTCATCCAGCAACAGGATTTGCGGTTCGACGGCCAGCGCACGTGCCAGTGCGACACGCTGTTTCTGCCCGCCGGAAAGCTGGGCAGGAAAGCGGTTGGCGAAATGAGCGAGCTGGACCATCTCCAGCAGCTTGGTGACTTTTTGTTTAATCACTTCCGTGTTTGGGCGTTCACGGCGCGGTAGCACGGTCAGACCAAAAGCGATGTTGTCGAATACGGTCATATGGCGGAACAGCGCGTAATGCTGGAACACAAAACCGACCTGACGGTCGCGGGCGTGGACACGCGTGACGTCTTTACCATGAAAACTCAGCTGGCCGGCATTCTGATTTTCCAGACCGGCAATAATGCGCAACAGCGTGGTTTTCCCCGAGCCGGAAGGCCCGAGCAGCGCCACCATCTCTCCGGAAGCAATATCGAGCGAGATATCATTAAGCACTTTCGTGCGGCCGAAATATTTATTGATACCGTTAATTTCAATGCTCATTGCTTTCCTCCCGCTCAAGACGGTCATTTTGGCGCTTCAAACGCCATTGCAGGCCGCTTTTCAGAAATAAGGTCACTATCGCCATCAGGGTCAATAGCGCGGCGGCGGTAAACGCACCGGCGGTGTTGTAATCCTGATGCAGTAATTCGACTTGCAGCGGCAGCGTGTAGGTTTCGCCACGAATAGCCCCGGAGACCACCGACACCGCGCCAAACTCGCCGATAGCACGCGCGTTGGTCAGTACCACGCCGTAGAGCAGCGCCCAGCGGATATTCGGCAAGGTGACACGGCGGAACATCTGCCAGCCAGAAGCCCCCAGTAACACCGCCGCCTCATCTTCATGGCTGCCCTGACTGAGCATCACCGGTACCAGTTCACGAATGACGAATGGACAGGTAACGAATACCGTCACCATCACCATGCCCGGCCACGCAAACATAAATTGAATGTTGTGGGCATCCAACCAGCCGCCTAACGGGCCGTTGGTGCCGTAAAACAGTAAATAGAGCAGCCCGGCGACCACCGGCGATACCGCAAAAGGAATATCTATCAGCGTCAGCAACAGTTGACGGCCAGGGAAATCAAAGCGCGCCACAAGCCAGGCAAGCAGCGTACCGAAAATAAGGTTAACCGGCACGGTGATCAGCGCCATTAACACGGTCAGCCAGATCGAATGCAGCATGTCGGAGTCAGACAGGTTCTTCCATACCGCCGCGATGCCATCAGAGAGTGCCAGCACAAAAATGCTGATCATCGGCACCACCAGCAACAGCAGGCAGATCAACATACCCGTGCCGATTAATAACCATTTCATCCAGTCGATGCGCTGACGCGCATGGCCCGCAAAAGCCGGGATATCAGACATCAGTGACCTCCAAGACGACGGCCATAACGGCTTTGTAAGGTGTTAATCGCAAACAGCAGCAACAACGACGCGGCCAGAATGACAGAAGCAATGGCGCTGGCCGCAGGGTAATCAAACTCCTGCAAACGGATGAAAATCATCAGCGACGTGACCTCGGTTTTCCAGGCAATGTTTCCGGCAATGAAAATCACCGCACCAAACTCGCCCAGACTGCGCGTGAAGGACAGCGCCGTGCCCGCCATCAGCGAAGGCATCACTTCCGGCAACACCACGCGGCGGAAACTCTGCCAGCGGGATGCTCCGAGGGTTTCAGCGGCTTCTTCATATTCCGGCCCCAACTCTTCCAGCACCGGCTGCACCGTACGGACCACAAATGGAATACTGGTAAACGCCATCGCCACCGCAATGCCAAGCCAGGTATAGGAAACCTTGATATCAAAATGCGCCAGCCATTGGCCGTAAAAACCGTTGACCGAGAACAAACCGGCCAGCGTCAAACCCGCCACCGCCGTCGGTAAAGCAAAAGGCAAATCCATCAGACCATCGAGCAGGCTTTTACCCGGAAACTCATAGCGGGTGAGGATCCAGGCCATCAGCATGCCGAAGAAACAGTTAAAAATACTGGCGACACCCGCAGACAGCAGTGTCACTTTATAAGCGGCAATCACCTGATCATTGGTGATCACCGCCCAATACTGGGCCAGCGTCATTTGCGACAACTGCATCACCAGCGCACTCAGCGGCAGCAGCAGCACCAGACAGACGAACAGCAGGCTACTGCCGAGGCTCAGGGTGAATCCGGGAAGTACGCGTTTGCTCGACAACAACATTACTTGTGACCTTGCTCTAACAGTTTGTCCAGCTCACCGCCGGTACTGAAATGGGTGTTCATCACTTGAGGCCAGCCGCCAAACTGATCTTCAACTTTGAATAATTTGGTGTCAGGGAACTGCGCTTTCGCGGCCGTCATCGCGTTTTTATCGTAAACACGATAGTTGAAACTGGTGATGATCTGCTGCGCCTGCGGGCTCCACAAATAGTTCAGGTAATCTTTCGCCGCTTTCTCGGTACCGTTTTTTTCAACGTTTTTATCAACCCAGGCAACCGGGAACTCCGCCAGAATATCGACCGGCGGGACGATCACTTCGTACTTATCATCACCGTACTGCTTACGGATGTTATTCACTTCGGATTCAAAACTGATCAGCACATCGCCGAGACCACGTTCAACAAACGTGGTGGTCGCGCCACGGCCGCCGGTGTCGAATACTTCGACATTTTTCAGCAGGCTGGCCATCTTGGCGCGGGTTTTATCCTGATTGCCGCCGTCTTCCTGATTGAACGCGCCCCAGGCACCGAGATAGGTGTAACGGCCATTGCCGGAAGTTTTCGGATTCGGGAATACCAGTTTGACGTCGGAACGGGTCAGGTCGCCCCAGGTGTGGATATTCTTCGGGTTCCCTTTGCGCACCAGAAACGCCATGGTCGAGTAGAAAGGTGAACTGTTATTCGGCAACCGGCTCTGCCAGTCGGCGGGAATAAGATTGCCGCGATCGTGCAGGATTTGCACATCGGTCACCTGATTGTAGGTCACAACGTCAGCTTTCAGGCCCTGTAAAATAGCGAGTGCCTGCTTGGAAGAACCGGCGTGAGACTGTTTGATCTCCAGCTTGTCGCCGCCGTTCTGCTCTGCCCACTGCTTCTGGAAAGGAGGATTGAGCGCTGCAAACAGCTCACGCGACACATCATAAGAGCTGTTGAGTAATTCGGTGGCAGACGCCGCACCGCTCGCCAGAACTAAAGCGGCAAGAGAACCTTTCAGTAATCCGTTTGTTATCCAGATAGTTTTCATGCTCAGCCTTAAAAGAGGGTGACCCGGCATGGCAAGCGTTAGCCACGTAATATCACACAGTGTATTTATAACTGGCAGTCAGGCTGTAACGGTTTTATATACCGTTTGGTGATTTTCAAGCATGAAAAGCTATAAGGCATTAACCACTGCGGGGTAAGGCGGAGAGAATATCAGACAGCGCGCCCGCAAATGGGCACGCTGGGCAGGTCAGGCAAAGTGATTACAGGGTCAGAAGCTGCGTTAACGACGGCGCAAAATAGTAGCCGCCGGTTACCGGACGGGTGAAGCGCAACATGGCGTCGCGTTTCCCGTCGAGATCGCCAAACATGCTGAGCAGCTGCTTCTCAATGTTCCACAAACGGGCACAATAAGAGATGAAGTACAAGCCGTGCTCGCCGCTGGCGGTGCCGTATGGCAGGCTCTGGCGCAAGATTTTCAGGCCCTTGCCCTCTTCTTTAAGGTCAACGCGGCTGACGTGAGACGTATCAGGGCGGGTGTCCGGATCCAGCTCTTCATCCGTCTGCTTGGTGCGGCCAATCACCTCTTCCTGCTGTTGTACAGAAAAACGGTTCCACTGCGTCAGGTTATGCTTCCAGCGCTGCACCATCACGTAGCTGCCACCGGCATCCGCTTCGCCTTCAGGGATAATCGCTACCTGTGCGCGTGCCTCAGCTTTCGGGTTTTCAGTTCCATCAACAAAACCGCTCAGGTCACGCTCTTCAATGCCGCGAAAACCGTGGGTCTCTTCTTCAACGATGATCGATGGACCGAAAGCCGTCAGTGCGGCCTGCGCAACGGCGAAGTTAACGTCATGGCGTAATGACTGAATATGCAGCAGCACATCGCGTTGGGTGGCTGGCGCCAGCCCTTTACCCAATGGCGCAAACGGCTTGAGTTCATCGGCACCCTGGCCGCCAGACAGATCGCGCCAGACATCGTGACCAAACGCCACAACGGCCCCAAGATTTTCCTGCGGGAATTTCTGCTGCATGTCGCTCAAAGCAGCCGCAAACTGACGGCAGCCCTGCCGCAGGTCATCTAGTTCACCCTGAACTTTAGCCTCGATGAAAATGCCAAAACGGCAATGCTCGAGCAGAATGCCGCTCTGAACCTGATTCATGTTTTATTCCTCATAATTTTGACGCGGCTATCATAACGTAAGTCAATAAAAATGCCTTGCGCGCACGCAAGGCATTGAGGATTTATCATTGCCCCGCAAAGGGCTTTATCGCAGCGGAATTACTGCGCTGGATTGGCGCGCCAGATAATTTTGCTGACTTTCCACTCTTTCAGGGCATCATCTGAAGGCATCAGCTCTTCAGGACCATGCCAGATCCCACTGAACACATAAGTGACGTGCGGACTCTGCGGCGCTTTACATTCTACGTTTTGCGCGTCGTCGCCTTTGCCTTTCTGGCAGGCGTCAAACGCCTTCGGGTAGAGATCGCTGAACGGCGTGCCGATTTTCACACCCCATTCACTTTCTACTTTACTGTCGGTCACATCAACGCGCTGCACGTTACCTTTCGGCTCGCCACTGATGGTCATTTTGACCTCTTTGTCGTCCATCGCCTGATAGAACGCCAGCATTTTACCGTCATTCATCGACATACCACTGCGCAGGCGATAGTCGCCGTCGAGTGCATCCTTCACGCCGTCTTCCGTGAGCGGTGTGCTGGCCGAGATGTTACCCACCCCTTTGTCGGTCACTTTTGCATTACTGCCAAACCAGTTCATCGGATTCATGCTTGACCAGTGTACGCTGGGCCAGGACATATTTGACATCGTCGAACAGCCAGCAAGCAGCAACGGCAAAGCCAGCAATAGTGGGCGGATCGTCATTCGTTTCACTCCTTTAATGTCCATGTCAGTCTGCCATCAGGCATCTGTTGAGGTTTTGAGAAAATCCCACAACAGAATTGACTCATTGTGTCAGCGGCAGTTCGAGTCCGGATAGGCCCGAAAAGTTCAGCGAAGGGTATCAATTAGCTCTCTGCCAGCCGCTGCCCTGAATCAAAACAGGCACGCAAACGGCGGCTGAGCAGCCAGTAAGCCAGCGCGGCGGCGTCAAGCAGCGCCAGCGCCAGATCAATCAACGAGGGCGTGTCGCTGCTTTGCCACAAGCCTGAGCCCTGCAGAGCAAAAGTCACGAACATTCCTGCCAGCAGGAGCCAGTAACCGGCCTGCCAAACGCGCGGCCAGAGATGACGGCGTCCGCTGATCAGAAAAGCGAGCGCGGGGGGCAGTCCCAAAATAATGCCACGCCAGAAGCTTTGCGTGTCCGGATAAAAGAGCTTGAGCAGATCCGTGCCCTGCTCACGCGAAGCGGCGGCCATCACAAACAATAGCCAGGTCCGTGCCTGCAAAATCAAAATGGTCCAGAACCACAGCGGCAAACGCAACATGCCGTGGCTGTTATAATCATCCGGGTTCATAGCCTCAGAAAACTTCCTTCGATTCAGTTTGAAATACAAATTAACCAACCCACCTTAAGAAACCGTTAAGAACAGTCTGTTTTAATGGTCCTCATCGCGGCAACGCACCTTAAAAAGTGCCATAGTTGCTGAATTCAACCGACTCACCCTTCAAGTTTAAGGACGACCTATTATGATGAAGAAGATCACTCTGGCAACCCTCATCGCACTTTGCACCCTTCCGGCTCTGGCGCAACAGACCGGTGGTTTCACCGGTCCATCAGCTCAGGAGCCGAAAACACAGGCAGCCAGCCCGCAGGGCGGATTCACAGGAACCACCGCGCTCAGCACGGTAAAAGATGCGCAAAGTATGAAAGACGACCAGTGGGTGATGCTCGAAGGCTTTATCGACCAGCGCATCGACCACGATAAATATATTTTCCGTGACAACACCGGCACTCTGAATGTCGAAATTGATGGCAAACGCTGGCAGGGCCAGAACGTCTCGCCAAAGGATAAAATCCGCATTGAAGGGAAAGTCGATAAAGACTGGAACTCTGTGGAAGTGGATGTGAAATCCGTCAGCATCATCAAGTAATCTGCTTTTCCCTCAAACAAAAAGCCCCGATGTTTCCATTGGGGCTTTTGCATTTCATGAATGCGGCGGTTGAGAAGAAATTAATATTCCTGATCTTCGATTAGCCGCTTGCCCAGTGACAAAGTATCCGACACTTCATAGCCCAGCTTTTCATACATGCTGACTACTGCATCGTTTTCAGCACGCACCATTAAATTGATTTTCGGGCAGCCGCGGGCGATCAATTTCTTTTCCAGACGATTGATCAACGCATTGGCAATTCCCCGCCCACGATAATCCGGATGCACCCCCAGATACCCGGCCGAGCCGCGATGGCCATCATAGCCGCCCATCAGCGTCCCCACCACTTCACCGCCCACTTCAGCCACCAGGAAAAACTCAGGGCTGTGATTAGTTTTGCGCTCGATATCCAGTTCAGGATCATTCCACGGGCGCAACAGATCACAGCGCTCCCATAAGGTCAGTACTTCTTCGAAATCTTCTTGACGGTATACGCGAATTTCCATCACTGATCACCGCTATCCTGTTAATGAGGTATGAGGAGTTTATTTAATTATCGCGTGATCTGCTTGATACGCAATATCAAAATCACAATTTGCGTAATTAATGACCGACAAATCCTGCTCTATCTGAGCCGTTAAATGATGCCGCAAGTCATTAAACAAACGAATACTTAAGCGGGGAATTATTCATTTACGACACAAAATTCATAAACCGTAATAGTTATCAGATCGAAACTATAAAAAAGATACTCTATAACATAGAGCATTCTGCACTTTTTCTGACGGTAATGGACTGATGTTAAACCCCCTGAACAAATTTTTGCACTTCCAGCCTCTGCCCGCTTCCGCTACCCGTCGCCAATTGTTGCTATCGGGGCTGGGTTTAGCGATTGCTGCCTTTGGTTCCCGTTCTGCCAGTGCGGCGCAGCAGGAACATATCACCAAATCCGCTCCGGCCCCCAAGCCACCAGGTTCTAAAAAACTGGTGATGATTGACCCTGGCCACGGCGGCATCGATTCCGGCGCGGTGGGACATGAAGGGTCAGAAGAAAAACATGTTGTACTGGAAATCGCCAACTATGTGCGCGAATTCCTCGGCTCGCACAGCAATATCGAAGTCAAACTCACCCGCGACGCCGATCACTTCATCCCGTTGTATCAACGCGTTGAAATCGCCCATCAACATCAGGCCGATCTCTTTGTCTCTATTCATGCCGACGGCTACACCAGCCCATCTGCGTCGGGAGCCTCAGTGTTCGCTCTCTCTAATCGTGGCGCCAGCAGTGCAATGGCGCGTTATATGTCGAAGAAAGAGAACGATGCCGATCTGGTCGCAGGCAAAAAAGTAGCGCAGGAAGACAATAACTATCTGCAACAGGTACTGTTTGATCTGGTCCAGACCGACACCATCAAAAATAGCCTCACCCTCGGCCATCACGTATTGGACCGTATCCGCCCAATACATCATCTGCACAGTGAACAGACAGAGCAGGCAGCTTTTGCTGTACTGAAATCCCCCTCTATTCCTTCGATATTGGTGGAAACCTCGTTCATCACCAATCATCAGGAAGAGCAACTGCTCAGCACCACGGCGTTTCGCAAGGAGATCGCTCAGGCGATTTCGCAGGGGATTGTTAATTTCTTTGGGTACTTCGACGCCAACGAACGCAGGCCGCGATAACCATTATCCTTCCGCCCGCTGGGGCGTTGGCCGCACTGGCTTGCCCGCATCACTGACACCCGTCAGTGATGCGGGATTCACTCGTTTGCCGCCTTCCTGCCCCCTCGAATGATTTTGGGTATATAATAACGCTCACTTTTTCTTAGATTCAGCGCCCGCAAGGCGCTGAATGTCTTTTCAGTCAACGTCTGTGAGTTTACCCGTGAGCCTACCGATACCCGATATCACTCAAGTCAAAGCCTTCCTGTTATCCCTGCAGGATCAAATCTGTCAAAAATTGGCCGTCGCTGATGGCAAAGGCCAGTTCGCCGAAGATCAGTGGGTACGGGAAGAGGGCGGCGGCGGCCGCAGCCGGGTTTTGACCCACGGCGCGGTGTTCGAACAGGCAGGTGTTAACTTTTCCCACGTTTCGGGCGCAACGCTTCCGGCGTCCGCCACCGCGCACCGTCCGGAACTGGCAGGACGCAGCTTCCAGGCCATGGGCGTCTCACTGGTGATTCATCCGCAGAGCCCTTATATTCCGACCAGCCACGCCAACGTGCGATTCTTCATTGCTGAAAAAGCCGGAGAAGAACCGGTGTGGTGGTTTGGCGGCGGGTTTGACCTCACGCCATTTTACGGTTTTGAAGACGATGCCCGCCACTGGCACCTGACTGCGCAGCAGCTTTGCCAGCCGTTCGGTGACGACGTATACCCGAAATACAAAAAATGGTGCGACGACTACTTCTTTATCAAACACCGTAATGAAGCCCGTGGCATTGGCGGTCTATTCTTTGATGACTTAAATACGCCCGATTTCACCACCTGTTTCGCTTTCATGCAGGCCGTTGGTAACGGTTTTACCGACGCCTATCTGCCGATTGTTGAAAAACGCAAAGGTTTGCCGTGGGGCGAACACGAACGTCAGTTTCAGCTATACCGCCGCGGGCGTTATGTCGAATTCAATCTGGTTTGGGATCGCGGCACGCTGTTTGGATTGCAAACCGGTGGCCGTACCGAATCTATCCTGATGTCCATGCCGCCGCTTGTGCGCTGGGAATACAACTTCCAGCCAGAAACTGACAGCCCGGAAGCCGCGCTCTACCGCGATTTTCTGCCGGTACGCGACTGGCTGAGCAACGGGGAGAATGAGTAATGCAAATTTGGGTCGATGCCGACGCCTGCCCGAACGTCATCAAAGAAGTGTTATTCCGCGCCGCTGAACGGACCGGCATGATGGTGACACTGGTGGCGAATCAGACAATACGTACTCCGCCGTCCAAATATCTACGTACCTTGCGGGTAGAGGCCGGTTTTGACGTTGCCGATAACGAAATCGTGCGCCGCACTGAACCTGGTGATTTAGTGATCACCGCGGATATTCCGCTGGCTGCCGAAGTAATTGAAAAAGGCGGCGTCGCGCTAAACCCGCGTGGAGAACGCTACACCACAGAAACCATTAAAGAACGTCTGAATATGCGTGATTTTATGGACACCATGCGCGCCAGCGGCGTGCAGACCGGCGGGCCACCGACGCTAAACCAGCGCGATCGCCAACAATTTGCCAATGAGCTGGATAAATGGCTACATCAAGCCAAACGATAAATCCGGCCAGGCTAACCGCATCACTACTGACTTTTAAAAAGATGTACCCTACAAAGAGAAAATAATTATGGTTAAAAAAATCATTCTGGATTGCGATCCCGGACATGACGACGCCATTGCTATGTTGCTGGCACATGGAAACCCGGAGATTGAATTACTGGCGGTCACCACCGTGGTGGGAAATCAGACGCTGGATAAAGTCACCCGCAACGCTCTGGCCGTCGCCCGTGTAGCAAATATCACTGGCGTGCCGTTTGCCGCCGGAGCCACCCGCCCGCTGGTGCGTCCGGTTGAAATCGCCGATGAAATTCACGGCGATTCAGGTTTAGACGGCCCGGTACTCCCGCAGCCAACGCTAACGCTGGAACCTGTTCACGCGATTGATCTGATTATTGATTTAATCATGTCTCACCCACCTAAAACCATCACGCTGGTTCCGACCGGTGGGCTGACCAACATCGCTATGGCGGTGCGCAAAGAGCCTCGGATTGCCGGGCGGGTGAAAGAAGTGGTGTTGATGGGCGGCGGTTATCACGTGGGTAACTGGAGCGCAGTGGCGGAGTTTAATATCAAGATTGACCCGGAAGCCGCGCATATCGTGTTCAACGAAAAATGGCCGCTGACCATGGTCGGTTTGGATCTGACCCATCAGGCGCTTGCCACACCAGAAGTCGCGGCCAGAATCGCCGCCGTCGGCACCCGGCCGGCGAAGTTCGTCACCGAACTGCTGGATTTCTTCAGTCTGAGCTACAAGGATCGCCAGGGCTTTGACTCCCCGCCGGTGCATGACCCGTGCGCCGTGGCCTATGTCATCGACCCTGACGTCATGACCGTCCGCAAAATCCCTGTCGATATTGAACTGACTGGCACCCTGACTCTCGGTATGACAGTGGCTGATTTCCGCGCCCCACCCCCGCCAGATTGCCATACGCAGGTCGCGGTGAAACTCGACCATCAGCGTTTCTGGGATTTAATTGTTGATGCGCTCGAACGCATTGGTGAAGTGGAATACTGAAACAGTTTCCATAAAAATGGGCGCCGGAAACGACGCCCATTGTCATTTTTCACAACGTAATACCTAGATTCATAACGGCTCGGTCTGCGCCTCCACGACGGCCAGCGCCACCATATTCACGATGCGTCGCACCGAAGCGATCGGCGTCAGGATGTGCACAGGTTTTGACACCCCCATCAGCACAGGTCCGACCGTTACCCCTTCTGAACAGGAAACCCTCAGCAGGTTATAGCTGATACGCGCAGCTTCCATATTGGGCATGATGAGAATATTCGCCGCCCCCTTCAGCGGGCTGTCGGGCATGATGTCCTGACGGATACTTTCCACCAGTGCGGCATCACCGTGCATCTCACCGTCGATTTCAAGATCGGGTGCCATCTGATTCACCAGCTCCAGCGTTTTACGCATTTTGCGCGCCGCCGGGCAGTCCGACGTACCAAAACTGGAGTGCGACAGTAGCGCGACTTTTGGCTCGATACCAAAGCGCCGCACTGTTTCTGCCGCCATCAGGATGATTTCTGCCAGCTGTTCCGGCGTCGGGTCGTCATTGACGTAGGTATCGGCGATAAACGTATTCCCGCTGGGCAGCAGTAAGGCGTTCATGGCACCCGCCACGCTGACCCCGCCACGGAAACCAAAGACCTTTTCCACCACGTCATAATGTTCATGGTAAGTGCCGATGGTGCCGCAAATCATCGCATCCGCTTCACCGCGTAACAGCATGATGGCCGCAATTAACGTTGGGTTACCTATCACTGCGCGGCGCGCCTGCTCCTGTGACACACCCCGGCGCTTCATCAGCTCGTAATATTCGCTCCAGTATTCATTGAAGCGCGGATCAGATTCGTTGTTTACTACCTCAAAATCCTTGCCTGCCTGAATCTGTAAGCCCAGCTTTTTAAGCCGCATATCGATAACGCTCGGACGCCCGACAAGAATGGGTTTCGCCAGCCCCAGTGTCACCAGTTCTTGCGTGGCCTGCAGCACCCGCTCCTCTTCCCCCTCTGCCATAACGACGCGTTTGGCGTCCTTTTTGGCCTGAGAAAAAATCGGCTTCATAAACAGATTCGTTTTGTAGATAAATTCCGACAGTTTCTCGACGTAGGCATCAAAATCTTTGATTGGCCGAGTCGCCACGCCGGAGTCCATCGCGGCTTTCGCCACCGCAGGCGCAATTTTCACGATCAAACGCGGGTCGAAAGGTTTCGGGATCAAGTATTCAGGCCCGAAAGAGAGCTCCTCTTCGCCATAAGCCGAGGCCACCACGTCGCTCTGTTCCGCCATCGCCAGATCGGCTATCGCATGAACGCAGGCCAGCTTCATCTCTTCGTTGATGACTGTTGCTCCGACATCCAGCGCGCCGCGGAACAGGAACGGGAAGCACAACACATTATTGACCTGATTGGGGTAATCGGAGCGCCCGGTGCAGATAATGGCGTCAGGACGAACCGCTTTGGCAAGCGGCGGTAAAATCTCGGGTTCAGGGTTAGCCAGCGCGAGAATCAGCGGGCTTTTCGCCATGAGTTTTACCATCTCCTGCGTCAACACGCCGGGGCCGGAACAGCCGAGGAAAATATCCGCATCTGCAATAACGTCTGCGAGGGTGCGCTGGCCGTTATCGTCAATAGCGTAGGCCGCTTTGGTTTCTGCCATGTTCTCTTCGCGGCCTTTGTAAATCACACCGCGTGAATCGCAGGCAACGATGTTGTGAGCCTTCAGGCCCAGCGCCACCAGTAAATTCAGGCAGGCAATCGCCGCTGCACCGGCACCTGATACCACCAGCCGCACGTCGGAAATACTTTTCCCGACCACGCGTAGACCGTTAAGCACTGCCGCCGTGCAGATGATCGCCGTACCGTGCTGGTCATCGTGGAAGACCGGGATCTTCATGCGCTCACGCAGTTTTTGCTCAATGTAAAAACACTCAGGAGCTTTGATATCTTCAAGATTGACGCCGCCGAACGTCGGCTCCAGCGAGGCAATAATGTCGATGAGCTTATCGGGGTCCAGCTCATCGATTTCGATATCAAATACGTCGATACCTGCAAACTTCTTAAACAGCACACCTTTGCCTTCCATCACCGGCTTGCCCGCCAGTGCGCCAATATTGCCCAAACCAAGCACCGCCGTACCGTTGGAAATTACCGCCACCAGATTGCCCTTGGCCGTGTATTTATAGGCAGCCAGCGGGTCTTTCTGAATTTCCAGGCAAGGTGCCGCGACACCTGGCGAATAGGCCAGCGCCAGATCACGCTGGGTAGCGAGAGGTTTGGTTGGGGAGACCTGAATTTTTCCCGGTACCGGGAACTCATGGAAGTCGAGCGCACTTTGCTTGAGTTGTTCGTCCATCGTAGGGTCCTTTTTTGTTTTTGTAGGGGAACAAGGAAGGTTGTTAGTCACCTTTCACGCTATTCAGTATAGAGAAGCTGCCACGCCAAACTATGAAGCGCGACGAAAACTGGCGCGTTACATCGATTAATTTTCATTCACGGAAGACGTCTCGCAAATTTTGACTAAGCTTAAGGTTCCCTCTTGCGCAACTCAGGCTGAAAGCTCAGCCTTGCGTAGGCTTTTGCGTTCTCATTGCTCTGACCCATTACAACAATCAGAAATAGCGCATTCAAATTGTTAACAGAATGATGCAGGGTAAGAGCCCTACGAAAAGAGTCGAACGGCCATATTGCCGCATCGTTTTTTCTTGCTAAGGAGAATTGAAATGAACCAGTTAGACGCCCTCAAAAAGCTGACTACCGTCGTTGCCGACAGCGGTGACATTGAATCTATCCGTCATTTCGAACCTCAGGATGCCACCACCAACCCCTCCCTGATCCTCAAAGCCGCTGGTTTGCCTCAGTATCAGGGACTGATCAAAGACGCGCTGGAGTACGCCCGTAAGCAGGGTGGCAGCAAAGAGGCACAGGTCATCAATGCCAGTGATCGTCTGGCCGTCAATATCGGCCTGGAAATTCTGAAAAGTGTCCCTGGGCGCATTTCGACTGAAGTCGATGCCAGAATGTCATTTGACCGCGAGCAGTGCCTTGCCAAGGCCCGTAAACTGATTGGGATGTACAAAGAGCAGGGCGTGGATAAATCACGCATCCTCATCAAACTGGCCTCAACCTGGGAAGGCATTAAAGCCGCCGAGGAGCTAGAGAAAGAAGGCATCAACTGTAACCTGACGCTATTGTTCTCTTTTGCTCAGGCACGCGCCTGCGCCGAAGCGGGTGTCTATCTCATCTCCCCGTTCGTCGGGCGCATCTATGACTGGTACAAAGCCAAAGAGCCGGCAGCAGAATATAACGTGGAAAAAGATCCGGGCGTGAAGTCTGTCCGCGACATCTACGAGTACTACAAATCCCATAAATATCAGACCGTGATCATGGGTGCCAGCTTCCGTAAAGTGGAACAAATTCTGGCGCTGGCAGGCTGTGACCGCCTGACCATCTCGCCGAACCTGCTGGAAGAACTTAAAGCCAGCAATGAACCGGTTGAACGTAAGCTCCAGCCTTCCACCAAAGGCCTCCAACAACCTGCCCCACTCAAAGAAGCCGAGTTCCGCTGGGAGCATAATCAGGATCCGATGGCCGTTGAAAAACTGGCAGAAGGTATCCGCGCCTTCGCTGTCGACCAGCAGAAGCTGGAAGACATGTTGTCCGCCGAACTTTAATTAAGGGAGTAAAAAATGCCCTCTCGTAAAGAGCTAGCCAACGCAATCCGCGCACTAAGTATGGACGCGGTCCAGAAAGCCAACTCCGGCCACCCCGGCGCCCCAATGGGTATGGCGGATATCGCTGAAGTCCTGTGGCGCGACTACATGAACCATAATCCGGCCAATCCTCACTGGGCTGACCGCGACCGTTTCATTATGTCTAACGGCCACGGCTCCATGCTGATTTACAGCCTGTTGCACCTCACTGGCTACGATTTGCCAATGGAAGAGCTGAAAAACTTCCGCCAGTTACACTCCAAAACACCGGGTCACCCTGAATACGGCTATACGCCGGGTGTTGAAACCACGACAGGCCCGCTGGGTCAGGGTATCGCCAACGCCGTCGGTTTTGCGATAGCAGAACGCACGCTAGGTGCGCAGTTCAACCGCCCTGGTCATGACGTCGTCGACCATCATACCTACGCCTTTATGGGTGATGGTTGCATGATGGAAGGTATTTCCCACGAAGCCTGCTCACTGGCAGGCACCATGAAACTCGGCAAACTGACTGCGTTCTATGATGACAACGGGATCTCTATCGATGGTCACGTTGAGGGCTGGTTTACCGATGACACGGCCAAACGTTTCGAAGCCTATGGCTGGCATGTGATCCGTGGCATTGATGGCCATGACTCAGACGCCATCAAACAAGCTATCGACGAAGCGCATAGCGTGAAAGACAAACCGTCATTACTGCTGTGTAAAACAGTGATCGCCTTTGGTTCACCCAACAAAGCCGGGACGCACGGTGCACATGGTGCAGCGCTGGGTGATGACGAAGTTGCCGCTACCCGTAAGCATCTGGGCTGGAACTCTCAGCCGTTCGACATCCCGCAGGATATCTATGCTGGCTGGGATGCCAAACCGGCGGGAAAAGCGAAAGAGTCTGCGTGGAACGAAAAATTCGCCGCCTACGCCAAAGCGCACCCTGACCTGGCAAAAGAGTTCAAACGTCGCGTCAGCGGCGAACTGCCTGCAAGCTGGCAGGCCGATGCCCAGAAATTTATTGAAGAGTTGCAGGCGAAACCAGCCAGCATCGCCAGCCGTAAAGCCTCACAAAATACGCTGGAAGTCTTCGGGAAAGTATTGCCTGAATTTCTTGGGGGTTCCGCTGACCTCGCGCCCAGTAACCTGACTATCTGGTCTGGCTCGAAATCACTGGGCGACGATCTGGCCGGTAACTATATCCACTACGGCGTGCGTGAATTCGGCATGACGGCGATTTCCAACGGCATCGCGCTGCACGGGGGGTTCCTGCCCTATTCGGCTACCTTCCTGATGTTCGTTGAATATGCCCGCAACGCGGTGCGTATGGCCGCGCTGATGAAGATCCGCAACGTGTTCGTCTACACCCATGACTCGATCGGATTGGGTGAAGATGGCCCGACTCACCAGCCCGTCGAACAAATGGCCAGCCTGCGCGTTACGCCTAACATGAGTACCTGGCGCCCGGCCGATCAGGTCGAAACCGCCGTGGCGTGGAAATATGCTATCGAGCGCAACGATGGCCCTGCCGCACTGATCCTCTCCCGACAGAACCTGATCCAGCAGCCGCGCAGCAAAGAGCAACTGGCCAACATTGTGCGCGGAGGGTATGTGCTGAAAGACTCTGGCGGTACGCCGGATGTGATACTGATTGCCACCGGTTCAGAAGTAGGTATCACTGTAGAAGCGGCAGACAAACTGGCGGCATCAGGCACTAAAGTGCGTGTCGTTTCTATGCCGTCTACCGATGCCTTTGACAAACAGGACGCAGCGTACCGCGAATCTGTGCTGCCGAAAGCGGTCACCGCACGCGTGGCAGTCGAAGCTGGTATTGCAGATTACTGGTACAAATATGTTGGCCTGAATGGCGCTATCGTCGGCATGACCAGTTTCGGTGAGTCAGCGCCGGCGGAAGAGTTGTTCAGGGAATTCGGCTTCACCGTGGATAACATTGTCGCGAAAACACAGGCGCTGCTGAAATAGCCTGTGTGACGTTTGATCTAAAAAGCACCCAATAGGGTGCTTTTTTTACGCCTGAATAGCCTGATCCCAGGCGTTTTCAGCCTATTGCGTCACCCATAATACCGGCCATTCGCCGCGGGTGTTGTAGCCATCGCAGCTGGGTTCCGAGGCAAATGAGGTGAGCTGGAACTCTTTTCCGTCATAGATCCAACGGGATGCAACGCCGCAGTCACCCATTCCACGGCCTTTATCAAAGGTCGAAAGTTCACCGGTTTTTTGGTCGAAATCAGCATTAATCAACTCAGGTGACTGTTCGTCCTCCCCCAGTGTAAACGGCATGTTCAGCGTCAAATCTTCCGCTTTGTAAGGTGCCTGGCGGGAAACGGTGAAGCCTAAGACAAACAGGTTATAAGCTCCCATATCGCAATTGACCGTCATTAGCGCTTTATCATTGCTCAGGGCGAATAGATGAACTTCCCGTTCAGATGGTTCAAGGCTGCAATCGTTGTTATCAATCGTCGAGGCGGCATTTTGCGTGATGGCGGAAATTTCGGTATCGCTCAGCGGATGCGGTTCACTAAACCGAGGTTTAGCTGGCGCGGCTGGGGCTGCAGGTACCGCACTCAGAGGTTTAGTCCCCCGGCTGATCCAGGCTGATTTCGTGCCGACGCGCCCCTGTTGGGCGTCAATCGCCAGCAGTGCCGCTTTCAGACCTTTAAGCGAGATAGCCGGATGCACCGTTTGTGGCGACTCCAGTTTGCCACTCAACTGAATCGCCTTGCCGTCACGAATACTATTGATGAATTCATTGACCACCACACGGTTGGTAGCGGAGAGCTCTTTTTTACTGACATCCCATTCCCGATGATTAAACGTCAGTGTTTTGCCATCAAGTTGTAAACGATTCACGATAGGCTGCCCAGAACTTTGCTCGTCACCATTGGGCTGATACTCAATTTTAACCGATGAACGGCCCTCGGCTCCGGCTTCGCGGGTAATTTTCAAGACCAGTTCCTGACCATCCTGCGAATTACGCGTCGTACAGTGATTCAGGTTATCGCAACTGACCTGCCAGTCATTGTAGACAGCCTGCAACGGGCCAGCCTGAACGTTACCGGCCAGCAGGCAAGTCAGCAAAAATAGGGGGGCGGTTATCCAATGGGAAGTCATCACGTTCTGCTCTTTTTGCGAATTCATCGTCCTGATAATAGCGTATGAGGGTACCGGGCAATGACATAAATTGCACAATTATCAAATACCCAAGAAAAAAATCGTCGTCGACACATTAACTTGCCCCTGAGGCTGATATTCTGTGGCGGAAGAAATCTAAAAATAGATAACCCAAAAAGGTGCGAAAGGATAAACCTCATTTTTCAGGAGAAACGGATGAAGTTTTGGATTATATCGATGGTGCTTTTTTCATTGTCTGCTTTTGCCGAAGAACCCCTTTCGGTGTTTACCGGGACCCTGGGCAAAGCCAATATCGTGATGGAGCTGGACCTGAACAAACCCGATGAGATCACGGGGCGCTATTTTTATCAAAAACACCGGCTGGACCTCCCGCTGAACGGAACGCTTAAAGATAACGAATTAAGTCTGAATGAAGGTGCCGATGATTTTGACGACACTCCGCGCCCTGCCCTAACGCTGGATCATGATGAGCAGGGCAACTGGCGGGGAACCTGGACCGACACCGCGGGTAAATCACTGCCGCTGGTGCTGACACCGGCGGTGCTGCCGGATACCGCTGATGACAGCTATCCAGGTTCGCTGATACATAGCGATCCGTACGAATATTTGCGTTTATCAGGCCTGAGTCTGGTGGAAGGCAAACAGCAGGAGTTCATGGGCTACACGCTGCAATGGTGGAGTGAGCCGCAGTCAAAGATAAGTTTATTCGACATTACTTCGGGTTATCCGGAAAAAGAGCGTGCGGCCATTAATCAAAAACTTCGCGCCCGCCTCTGGCAGGAAGTCATTGGCTGGCATGCCTGCATGTTAAGCGCCAGCCGGTTTGGTGAAGGCGAGTACAGTCAGACCGTCACGCCAACCTTCCTCAGTGAGGACGTGGTCAGCATCAGCGTTTTCACCAATTATGACTGCGGCGGCGCGCACCCTGATTTTGGCGAAGCGCCGGTGAATCTTAACGCCAAAACGGCGGAGCCATTATCGCTCGAAGATGTGATTTGGGTCGGTGAAGGCAAACCTATTCACTACATTGAAGCGGAAGACCGCGCATCGGCAGGCAGCAGTGACGTCGATTTTGATACCTTCGCGGAATATCGTGAGAAATCACTGGCCCCCTGGCTGACTAAGCAGATGACACTTGCGCACCCGAAAGAGATGGCCAGACCGACCGAGGACAGCGACGACGACTGTAATTATTCCGACCCGCAGATCTGGCATTTCCCGGCCTGGTACTTCACGGCAAAGGGCATCTATTTCGGTCCGACCTTCCCCCGCGTGATGCGCTCATGCGAAAGCCCGGACTGGTCAATATTGCCATGGCCAGCCATGACGGGCCACGGCGGCAGGTTGATGTTGCCATTACCTAAAGGCAACTGATCGGGCAGAAAGTTGAACGGGGTTAAAATATACAAATAATTAAGGGCCTGACGGCCCTTTGGCTTTTATCGCGACGGAAAGAAAATAATGCGGTTTTATTAAGCTTATGCCATCCAGTCCTGATTTTGTGCGTAATGCAGCAGCATAATGGTTTTACCGTCTTTAATACGCCCGTCTTTTATCATTTCCAACGCCTGAGTAAACGACAGCTCCAGAACCTCAATATCTTCATCCTCTACACCACCTCCTGCGGTGGCGCGCTGAGATTCGTCATACTCGGCGGCAAAAAAATGTACCACTTCTGTTACGCTGCCCGGCGACATGTAAGCTTCAAACAGCTTCTCTACCTTGCCAATCACATAGCCAGTTTCTTCGAGGGCCTCTTTACGAATGCAATCTTCCGGCGAATTGTTATCCAGCAAACCGGCGCAGGTTTCCAGCAGCATGCCGCTGGCATTGCCGTTGACATAGGTCGGCATACGGAACTGATTAATCAGTAGAACGGTTTTTTTACTGCGGTTATAAAGCAAAATAGTCGCGCCGTTACCACGGTCGTAAACTTCACGGACCTGCCGCTGACGTTCACCATTTCGTTTGATTAAATCGTATGTATATTTTCGCAGAACATACCAGTTATCTGAAAGTAACTGGTTTTTAACATTTTCAATCTTCAATGACATACCGTGTCCCCGCTCAAAATGCGGACGAGAGAAGCCAGCCATAACAGGACCATTACGGACAGTAAACCAATGTAAACAGTGCGTTTTTTATTCCACTACAGAGTGACACCGCTTAGCCTTGCGCGATAGCATGGAGGATCAGCTCGCGGTTGAGATGAATCCATTGCTCGTCCAGCGGCCCCCAGCTGTTGAGCTGGTAATAACCGTCATTATTGCGAATACCTTGCTGAATAAATTCCAGTTCAACGCCCATACCGGGCAAGGCTTTCAGCACATCCTGCAGTGTTCTTCTTGGCCAACCGGTCAATGCCATTAATTTAGGAACATTAGGCCGTTGTTCGCTTTTCAATAACCAGCACACATACAACCGGCGGGCAAATACCGAATTCAGCCCCATCAATATCTCCTGTTCTCTGTTGTTTTTTGATTGCAATATCGTTTTATACTTCATGACCTGTTCATCAAATAGTAGCCTGAGAGTAAGAAAATTGTCGGCAGGATAATGTGTCAGAGCTATTCTTTTTTACATTATCTCCTTTATTTCTCCACGTTTTCTTCCAGACCAACGGGTAAAGTGCTTATGCATAATGTTGTGACACCATCAGAATCGTGTTGTGGCATCATTTTGGCGTACGGGATTGTTTTTCGATGCAAAGACATCGGCGCTCAGGGGAATACCCTTTTTAGCGTTTATCAACTTGTCAGGATATAACGTCATCCAACGATGACAGTAATTCTGTTTATTTACTGATGTTCGTCGCTCCGCGAGGAGTGATAACGAGGTTTTAGACGCATGGCCAACTTTTTCATCGATCGCCCAATTTTTGCCTGGGTTTTGGCGATCATTCTCTCTTTGTCCGGCGCGCTGGCTATTCACTCTTTACCTATTGAGCAATATCCTGACTTAGCACCGCCAAACGTGCGCATAACAGCGACCTATCCGGGGGCTTCCGCCCAGACGCTGGAGAACACCGTTACACAGATCATTGAGCAGAACATGACCGGGTTAGACAACCTGATGTACATGTCCTCTCAAAGCAGCAACAACGGTAAATCACAGATAACGCTGAGCTTTATAGCCGGGACTGACCCGAACGAAGCGCTACAACAGGTGCAAAACCAGCTACAACAGGCGCTGAAGCGTTTGCCACAGGATGTACAAACTCAGGGCGTAACCGTGTCGAAAACCGGTGATACCAACCTGATGACCGTGGCGTTCGTCTCCACTGACGGCAGCATGGATAAGCAGGATATCGCCGACTATGTTGCCTCGAATATCCAGGATCCGCTGAGCCGTATCGACGGCGTGGGCAGCATCACCGCCTACGGTTCGCAATATGCCATGCGCGTCTGGCTAGACCCAAACAAACTTAATAATTACCAGCTGACCACCAGTGATGTGGTTTCTGCCATTGAAGCACAGAACAGCCAGGTCGCCGTCGGTCAGTTAGGCGGCGCGCCTTCCGTCGATTTTCAGGCGCTGAATGCCACTGTTAATGCCCAGTCGCAGTTGCAGACCCCACAGCAGTTCCGTGATATTACCCTGCGGGTGAATCAGGATGGGTCACAGGTCAAACTCGGCGATGTTTCGGTCATTGGGTTGGGAGCTGAGGACTACAGTATTCTGAGCCGTTATAACGGTCAGGCCGCGTCCGGTATGGGCGTTCAGCTGGCGTCCGGTGCGAACGAGCTGGAAACCGATAAACTGGTTCGCGCACGTCTGTCTGAGCTGGAAAAGTACTTTCCGCACGGTCTGGAAACCCGCATTGCCTACGAAACGACACCATTCGTCAAAGCCGCGATCACAGACGTAGTAAAAACACTGTTTGAAGCGATCGTGCTGGTATTCCTGGTGATGTACCTGTTCCTGCAAAATTTCCGCGCGACGCTTATCCCGACCATCGCTGTGCCGGTGGTTTTGCTCGGCACCTTTGTGGTGCTGCATCAATTCGGTTATACGATTAACACCCTGACGATGTTCGCCATGGTACTCGCCATCGGGTTACTGGTGGACGATGCCATCGTGGTGGTGGAAAACGTCGAACGCGTGATGAGCGAGGAGGGGCTCAGCCCCAGAGAAGCCACGCGCAAATCAATGGGGCAGATTCAAAGTGCGCTGGTCGGGATTACCATGGTGCTGTCAGCGGTATTTATTCCGATGGCCTTCTTCGGTGGCACCACCGGTGCCATTTACCGCCAGTTCTCTATAACGATTGTCGCCGCCATGGTGCTGTCAGTGTTTGTGGCCCTGACGCTCACTCCGGCCCTGTGTTCGACGTTATTAAAGCCCATCGCTAAAGGACACCATCACGGCAAAACCGGCTTCTTCGGCTGGTTTAACCGCATGTTTGATCGTAATGCCAACCGGTATGAAAAAGGTGTGGGCAGCGTGCTTAAACACAGCTTGCGCTACATGCTGGGTTATCTGCTGATTCTGGGTATTCTGGCCTTCCTGTTCGTCAAACTGCCGACCTCCTTCCTGCCGCAGGAAGATCAGGGCGTACTGACCGTGCAGGTTCAGCTACCGCCGGGTTCTACGCTGCAACAAACGCAGAAAGTCGTCGAAAAGATCGAACACTACTTCCTGACCGATGAGAAAAAAGACGTCGTTTCGGTATTCTCCACGCTGGGCGCAGGCCCGGGCGGTAATGGCCAGAACGTTGCTCGTCTCTTTATCAGCCTGACTGATTGGGATTCTCGCACCTCCGGCAAGAACTCCGTATTTGATATTATCGAGCGGGCCACTAAAGAGTTTAAACACATCAAAGAAGCGCGGGTTATCGCCAGCGGACCGCCGGCCATTAACGGTCTCGGGACGTCTGCCGGTTTCGATATGGAACTGCAGGACCACGCAGGCAATGGCCATGACGCCCTGATGGCGGCGCGCGACCAGTTGTTGGAAATGACGGCGAAAAACAGCAATCTGAGCCGTGTCCGCCATAACGGCCTGGATGACAGCCCGCAGCTGCAAATTGATATAGATCAGACCAAAGCGCAGGCACTCGGCGTTTCGGTTGCGAATATTAACAGTACGCTGAGCACCGCCTGGGGTTCGACTTACGTCAATGACTTCGTTGATCGTGGCCGCGTGAAGAAAGTTTACGTACAGGCTGAAGCACCGTTCCGCATGATGCCCGATGATGTGAACAAATGGTTTGTGCGCAATAACGCCGGCACCATGGTGCCCTTCTCGGCCTTTGCCACATCACATTGGGAAACCGGTTCGCCACGGCTTGAGCGTTATAACGGTTATTCCGCGGTAGAAATTGTCGGTGAAGCGGCCGTGGGTGTCAGCAGCGGTACCGCGATGGATGAAATGGAGCAACTGGTCGCCAAACTGCCGAGCGGTTTTGGTCTGGAATGGACCGGTCTTTCTTATCAGGAACGTCTGTCCGGTGCGCAGGCTCCAGCGCTGTACGCCATCTCACTGCTGGTCGTATTCCTGTGTCTGGCGGCGCTGTATGAAAGCTGGTCTATACCGTTCTCCGTTATGATGGTGGTGCCGCTGGGGGTGATCGGTGCGGTGATCGCCACCTGGCTGCGCGGGCTGGAGAACGACGTTTACTTCCAGGTGGGGATGCTGACTATCATCGGGCTGTCGGCCAAAAACGCCATTCTGATTGTCGAATTTGCCAATGACCTCAATATGCGGGGCAAGACGTTGCTGGAAGCCACGCTCGAAGCGTCGCGTCAGCGCTTGCGCCCCATCCTGATGACGTCTCTGGCATTTGTGTTCGGCGTACTGCCGATGGCGACCAGTCAGGGCGCAGGCTCCGCCAGTCAGCATGCCGTAGGCACCGGGGTTATCGGTGGGATGATCTCCGCTACCGTACTGGCTATCTTCTTTGTGCCGCTGTTCTTTGTGCTGGTACGACGCCGCTTCCCGGTCAAACATCAGGCGACGCCGCTGATCGGCGATATCGTTGAAACCACACAGGATCCACACAAATAAAAGCGGAGAATGAGTGACAAAAAAGGCGCTAACCTTGGTTAGCGCCTTTTTATTTACAGCCACTTTCACGACAACGGCTTTACTGCTGTATTACGTTGTAGGAAACAAAACCGAAACGTTCAGCTGCGGTGTAATAAGTGGTTCACAAATTTTCATCCAGACATACTTTTTTATATTACTGTGTATGCCGTTACAAGATGAGTATGTTTATATCCGGTTCCCACGGGTGTCATATTAATAAAAAGCTAAATGAGACAATGACAACGAACTCAACAAACACAATCCTGATGCGCTTTATCTTGGTCACTTCTGAGCGTTTAACCGCGCAGCATTGCTTCGATAAAGTCTTTCCAGTTACCTAACTCTTGTTCGACCATGATACTCCCCTTTAAATTAACGAACGGGATTATACGGCGAAAATTTAATCAAACCAATTCTAATTACCGATATCTTAATCCGGATCACAGTGGGAAAAGCGGTTATCAGAGGAATCATAATGTTAGCGTTAATCCTAAAAACCCGACATTTATTGCCCAATTCCCCCTGACGCGCTATTTTATTTGACTTAAGTTCTTCATCATTACTCCGGCAGTACTTCGTTAACTGTTCCCGCTTCCATCCCAAAAGAAAGAGTAAGGTCAGTGTACATGCTACAGACAATTGAGAAACTGAGCCGTCAGGGCCGTTATGAAGATGCGCTGCAAAGCGCGCTGAGTATGCTGTCGTCGAAAACGCAGCACCCGCAATTGCTTTACAAAGTGGCTTTTTTGTATGACGTTCTCGGGCTGGAGCAGCAAGCGATTCCTTTTTATCGGGCAGCAATAAAGCACCATCTCGGCGGCCAGGATTTACGCAACGCTTATCTGGGACTTGGCAGTACCTACCGCGCGCTGGGCCGTTATCAGGAGTCGCTGGAAACTTTCGATGAAGCATTACGCCGGTTTCCGGATGCCAACGATATCCGAATGTTTCGCGCCATGACGCTCTATAATTTGGGCTATGCCAAACAGGCGGTATCACAATTATTAATACTGATGACGGAAAATAGCTCGTCGCAGGAAATAAGCCGCTATCAAAAAGTTATTGCCCATTATTGTGACGATCTTGATCGTATTGAATAAAAGACGGTGCTGCTCTCCTCTTTATAACGACAACAGATCACGCCTTCGTCACTCTCTCAATGACCGGATTGATTAATAAAACTGCACAGTTCCGATTTAAAATAATACCCGCAACGATTTCTATTGTTAACATTCACCGGCCGCGCTTTGCGCCAATGAATTGATTCAACAATAAATTAACCGTTGAAATCATTTCATGTAACCTTACCGCACGATTTTCCAATAGAATCCGTCAGGTAATCAAAGCTGCAGAAAAATCATCGGGTAAGGAAAATGCGCAATAAATCCGGATCGGGGCTTTAAGCCCCTTCCTGTCTGGATCCTGTCTCGATTTTCCCGCATTATTGTTAATAACTTTGGGCCATCCTACTGGCCCGGCTTCACATCATGATCACAGGTAACGTTTTCCATGGCAGACACATCCTCAGCGGTTCCATTCACCCTTTATGGCATTAAAAATTGCGATACCGTCAAAAAAGCCCGCCGCTGGCTGGACGAAAACGGTACCAACTATCGTTTCCATGATTACCGGGCTGATGGTCTGGATGACGCGCTCTTACAGCAACTTATCGACACGCATAACTGGGAGGCCATGCTGAACACTAAAGGCACCACCTGGCGTAAGCTGGATGAAGCAACGCGCGCCGCATGTGACAATCAGAGTGCAGCCAAAGCCCTGATGCTGGAGCATCCGGCCATCATTAAACGCCCTTTATTACTCGCCGCCAACGGCCAGTCCCTGTTGGGTTTCAAGTCTGAAAGCTATCAGCAGTTCCTCGCGGAGATTAAGTAACATGAGTTGCCCGGTACTCGATTTAGCACAACAACTGATCCGCCGCCCTTCCCTCAGCCCAGACGACGCAGGCTGTCAGGAGATCATGATCGCACGGTTGAAAGCCATCGGCTTTCGCATCGAACCCATGAATTTTGGCGATACCCTGAATTTTTGGGCGACACGGGGCGAAGGTAGAACGCTGGCCTTTGCCGGACATACCGACGTGGTCCCAACCGGCGATCATAAACTGTGGGTCACCGGCCCGTTCGAACCGGCCCTGCGCGACGGTATGCTTTACGGGCGCGGCGCAGCGGATATGAAAGGTTCACTGGCCGCGATGGTCGTCGCCGCTGAACGTTTTGTCGCAAGCAACCCGAACCACAAAGGCCGTTTGGCGTTTCTTATTACCTCTGACGAGGAAGCCAGCGCGGTCAACGGCACGGTGAAAGTGGTTAATGCCCTGATGGAGCGCCACGAACGGCTGGATTTCTGTCTGGTCGGCGAACCGTCCAGCACCACCCGCGTCGGCGATATCGTCAAGAATGGCCGCCGTGGCTCCATGACCGCCAATCTTCATGTTCACGGCGTGCAGGGCCACGTAGCGTATCCGCATCTGGCAGATAACCCGGTACACCGCGCAATGCCTGCCCTCAATGAACTGGTGGCCACCGAGTGGGATCGCGGTAATGAGTTCTTCCCGCCAACCAGCATGCAGATTGCCAATATCAACGCCGGCACCGGCAGCAATAATGTGATTCCGGGCGAGCTGTACGTACAGTTCAATTTCCGTTTCAGCACCGAGCTGACCGACGCCCTGATCAAACAGCGCGTGGCCGAACTGCTTGACCGGCATAATCTGCAATACACCCTGAACTGGGTGGTTTCCGGCCAACCGTTCCTCACTTCGCGTGGCGAACTGGTGGATGCAGTGGTTAACGCCGTGCGCCATTACAGTGAAATCACGCCGGAACTGCAAACCACCGGTGGCACCTCCGACGGGCGTTTTATCGCCCTGATGGGCGCGCAGGTGGTGGAACTGGGGCCTGTTAATGCCACCATCCATAAAATCAACGAATGCGTACACGCCGCTGATCTGCAACTGCTCAGCCGCATGTATCAGCGCATCATGGAACAGCTGGTCGCATGATAGATAATGCAATGCTGACAGGCCGCTGCGCGACGCATGTAGTGCCCGTGGGCGACGGCCCGCACCGCCTGCAACCGCAAGCCGCAGAGGCATTTGGCCGTATGCAGGCGGCGGCGCGTATCGCCGGATTTGATCTACAACCGGCCAGCACATTTCGTGATTTCGATCGCCAACGGGCCATCTGGAATGGCAAATTTCGCGGCGAGCGGCCAGTATTAGATAAGCAGAGTCAGCCAGTTGATGTCAGTTTGCTAACCGATGCTGAGCGCTGTGAGCTGATCCTGCGCTGGTCCGCCCTGCCGGGCGCCAGCCGCCATCACTGGGGCAGCGATCTGGATATTTACGATCCGACGTTGCTACCGATGGGCAGTAAATTGCAGCTGGAGCCTTGGGAATATGAAACCGGCGGTTATTTCGCTGCGCTGAATCAGTGGCTTACGGCTAATATGAATGAGTTCGGTTTTTACCGGCCTTTTGCCGTGGACCGCGGCGGCGTAGCCGTCGAACCCTGGCACCTGAGTTATCGTCCTCTGGCCGAGTTGTGCGAAGCGCAGCTCACTGCGGAGGTTCTTATCAACGCTTGGCTAGGACAGGATGTTGCAGGTGCAGACTGGGTGACAGCCCATCTTGCAACGATCTTCCCGCGTTTTATCGCCATTAATTAAGGAGTCAGCCATGGAGTGGATTAAAGATTACTGGTGGATCATTCTGATCGTACTGGCTGGGATCATCATCAGCGGCGTCAAAGAGCTGAACCGTGTTGATGTTAAAAAGTATCTAAACGACAAACCTGAAGTTCCGCCGCATCGCGATAATAATGCTGAGTGGGATAACGACGACGACTGGCCGAAGAAGAAGTAATTCTGTCAGACCCAAAAAAGCAGCCCTGTGGCTGCTTTTTTAATGGTGCTCATTCACTGGAACTTCGTCACCGATGCCTTTTCACCCGCGCAAATAGGCCAGAGCAGTGTTCATCATCTGCGGATCCAGCCCGTGCGCCATACCTGGTTGCAGATCCAGCGTGCACGTATTGCCAAGTGATGTCAGACGCTCGGCAGCGCTTTTGGACTGGAACGGATTAATTACCGGATCCTGTTCACCGTGAATGAAATGAATAACGGTTCCTGCATCAATCGGGGTTTCAGGCAGATTACCGAAGCGCCCGCTGAACGCCACAATTCTGCCCGCTAGTCCGGCCTCCACCTTGGTCGATTCCAGCGCCATAATCGTTCCCTGTGAGAACCCAACCAGTACCGTATTGTGCGCCGTCACACCACTGAGTTGCTGCCATTGACGTACTGTGCTGATAAATAACGGCATCGCTGCATCGATACGCGACTGGCGGTTTTTCTCCGTTACGCCCTGTACCGAAAACCACTGGAAACCGCGGCCAAAATCACAGATATCCGGGCTGCCAATACTCACCACCAGCGCGTGAGGAAACGCGGCCGCGAAATATTTTCCAATTTCCCCCATCGATACCGGGTTGTCACCCACCCCGTGAAACAGAAGGATCAGCTTATCCGCCGAGCCTTCCGGCTGCTGAACGAGAATATTTTCTATGGCCATGATTGTTCCCTGATGTATTCAATGGAGAGTGCGCCGCTGGCGCTTTTCTTTTGCCACTATAGCGCGTGGTGCAGGAGCTGAAACCGGGTTTTATTGAATGAGTCGTTCCATTTATTCCAATGAAACAGCAAGCGGTAACGTGAATTGCTGCCAGCGCTGGCAAAGAGAGACATCGAGGGTGTCCAGCGCCAGTGCGGTCTCCTCCCGCCAGCGGCGCATCAGGGCTTTGCGCCCGCTCAGGTGCAGGCTGTCAGCGCATTGCGCCGCACTCTGCCCCTGCTGAAGGTGGCTGCGCAGCGCCGTCAGAGGGAGTTCACTGTGCAACAGCAGGCGTTGCAAGGCGGCATAGCTGCTTTCGAGCGCACGGTGGGCGAAGGCAAACCCGGCCAATTCCTGCCAGTCGGCCTCCGTCAATGTTACGTCATCGCTGAGCGGCAACGTTAATTCCAGCGGGATCAGACGCTGTAACCAGAACCCGTCACGCGCCAGTTGCTGCACGGCAGCGGCGCACATCGCATGACCGGCATCACTTAGCGGCAATACAGCCATTGCGGTGTAGCAACCGCTGCTGGCTTCGCGCTGGCTGCCAATGCGCACCAGATGGTAACCGGCGAGCTGCCATAAGGCGTTCAGCTCAAGGGTATACCCAAAACTGACCGACAGAAAATCCAGGCCCAGCGACGTTGCCAGCCCCGCCTGCTGCGCCAGTAATGCCTGTGCGATACCACGACGACGCATCTCAGGCTGGATAGCAATACGGCTCACCCGGCGGGAACGCAGCTTAGGTGCGTCACCCTGCCCGCCGTGGGCTGCCAGAGACTGCGCCACCAGATTGCCACGCGGACGCCGCCTTCCGGCCCAGACTTCATGAGCCAGCGCGTCGCTCAACCCGCCCTCCTCAACCAGCCAGACAGCCCCTGCGATGCTGTCCTGCAAGATGGCGGCGGCAAAAGTGCTGCCGGGAGCATCGAGCAGACGGCGTAAATCCAGCGGGGACGTCCGGTAATGTGCGCTGGTCAGCAGGCCGTAGAAATCGGCCAGAAGATCCGGCCCGGTCAGCCATTGCCCGGCGTCTATCGGGCACAACTGTACGTCGTTGTCAGGCTGAAAGACTAAGGCCGGTGCGTCGCCAAACAGCAGCAGATGGTCGAGAAAAGGCTCGAGCGGATCGGCGACAGACCAGCGGATCGGCGCGTCCAGTCGCAGGTCATGCCAATGCGGGAGCGATGCGCAGAATTTGAGGATAAATCCCCGGCCGGTGCCTTCATAGCCCTGTACCGTGGTAGTCAGCAAAACGCGCGGGAAGCAGGCAACCAGTTTTGTCAGTAACGGCGCCGGAATAGCGGCCGCTTCGTCGATCAGCAGCCAGTCTGTTCCGGTGACGGTGTGATTTTCACAATATTCCAGCAGTGCATCGGGCGACCAGAATTGCGCTTTGCCCTGACTTTGTTCGCAAAGCTGCTGCGCCGCGGCTTTGGCTGGGGCGGTGACCCAGCAGGTGCCAGGCCACTTCGCGACTAACATGCCCGCCAGGGTGGATTTCCCCCGGCCACGCGCTGCGGTCAGTACCCAAATACCCTCTTCAGCACCCAGTAAACGTGACAGGATTTGCTGCTGTTGCGGCGTCGGCTGACCGTCCGGCGGCGTCCAGTCCGGGCCTGCCGGTAACGGCGCAAACACGCAAGGCCGATGCTGGTGCCAGAGAATACAGGCCGGATCCTGTTCCAGACATTGCTGAAAACGGCGGGTGAAATTTGGCGTGGGGATGGATTCGGGCTGTTCGCTCCAGCGCAGACTGTCCGCGTCAGGTAACAGCGGCCATTGCTGCCACGGCGGCACCAGTAAAATCAGCCAGCTTCCGGCGCGCAACGTACCGGAGAAAGCAGCCAGTGCCTCTGCATTCAGCCCAAGCCGCGCATCAAATATACCGTGCAGTTTTTCCTGCCCCAGTAAAGTATGAACCGCAGAGAACGTCACGGAGTGCGCCCCGAACGGCGCCCGGTCACTGGCCCACAGCCAGTCCCCTGGCTGGCCTTCACTGAACGCAGCCGCCTGCTCCGCGCACCAGTTCGCTTCACCACTCAAAACCAGCAGACGGCGAATACCCTGTTGCTTTAACTGATATTGCAGGGCCATTTTAAGCGCGGGAGCGGGTTGCATCACGTCAGGTTTTCCCCACCATCAGGGAGAGCAGACCTGCGGCAATCAATGGCCCGACCGGCACGCCTTTGAACAGCGCCACACCCAGCACGGTACCCACCAGCAGACCGGCCACCAGATGCGGCTGAGATCCCATCAGCGTCAGTCCACGACCACCCAGCCACGACACCAGCACGCCGACCACAATGGCCAGAATGGATTTCCAGTGCATAAACGAGTGCACGATGGTGCTGGCGCTGATTTTCCCGCTGGCAATCGGCGCCATTACACCAATCGTCAGAATAATGATACCTATGGTCAGGCCGTAACGTTCTATCCAGGGGAAAAACTGGTTAAGCGGCGTGATACGTACGGTAAGGAGGAAAAACATCGCGATGGTAACGGCACTGTTATTACTGATGATCCCAAGCCCGGCGAACACCAGTAAAATCAAAAGAGTCGGATCGAGAAAGGCCATGGCTATCCCTGCGCTTCAATAAAGTAAGAAAAGAGAGGCCCCCGGGCCTCTCTGGATCGAACGGTGATTATTGAACAGTTTCTTCAGACAGACCAGAGGTGAATGGTCTGAAGTGGAAGGCGTTAGCGGCTGGCAAAAGTATTGCACTGGTTAGGATCCCCGCTGTCGAAGCCGCGTTTGAACCAGGTATAGCGCTGCTGCGAGGTGCCGTGCGTGAAGCTGTCCGGCACCACACGGCCCTGCCCCCGCTGTTGCAGACGGTCATCACCGATAGCCTGCGCGGCGTCGAGCGCTTCTTTCAGATCGCCCTCTTCCAGCATGTTCTGCTGTTGCTGGCTATGCCCCCAGACTCCGGCGAAGCAGTCAGCCTGTAGCTCCATCTTCACCGACAGCTGATTAACGGCGGTTTGCGAAGCGCCCTGCTGCATCTGCCGCACTTTGGTATCAATACCCATCAGATGCTGTACGTGGTGACCGACTTCATGCGCGATGACGTAAGCTTGTGCAAAGTCGCCGCCTGCGCCCAGCTTGTCTTTCAGCTCCTGATAAAAGGAGAGATCGATATACACCGTGCTGTCGGCCGGGCAGTAAAACGGCCCCATAACGGACTGGCCGGTACCGCAGCCAGTGCGGGTGGAGCCACGGTACATTACCAGTTTCGGGTCAACGTACGTCTGCCCCTGACGCCGGAAGATCTCTTTCCACGTATCTTCCGTTGAGGCGAGAACTACCGAGGTGAATTTGGCCTGTTCATCATCTTTCGGGCTTATCGACTGAGCGCGCGTCTGTGTCTGCTGCGTACCGCCGGACTGGCCGCCGTCAATCAGCGGCGTGAGATCCACACCGTAGTAACCGGCCACCAGCACCACAATAATGATCACGATACCGCTTTTGCCGCGAATAGGCAGACGCATTCCGCCGCCTAAGCCCCCCAGCCCGCCACCAGAACTTTGCCCGCGCCTGTCTTCCACGTTGTCGCTTTCACGACGCCCTTGCCAACGCATATGTTCATCTCCCCGCTGTTTTCTTAAGACTAGATAATGAGTTCGGTAAATACCATTAACCCTAAGCGGCAATTTTAGAGCAGATAAGCACAAAGAGAATGAAATCAGCCGAATAAACGGTGAGAAATAAAAAACGGACGATCAAATGACCGTCCGTTTCACAGACAAAGGCGCTTTTAAAACCGCGTAAACGATTGCGTCGTCAAGCTAAAAAAATCGTTGCCGATCAGTCCAGTTTTACACCAATACGGCGGGCGACTTCTTCGTAGGCTTCGATCAGGCCACCCAGACTCTGACGGTAGCGATCTTTATCCATTTTATTGAGCGTTTCTTTGTCCCACAGACGGCTGCCATCCGGAGAGAACTCATCGCCCAGCACTACTTCGCCGTTGAACAGACCGAATTCCAGTTTGAAGTCGACCAGAATCAGGCCTGCAGCGTCAAACAGTTTGGTCAATACGTCGTTGGCTTGGTAGCTCAGCTCTTTCATGCGCGCCAGATGCTCTTCGTTAACCCAACCGAAGGTTTTGCAATAAGACTCGTTGATCATCGGGTCATGCATCGCATCATTTTTCAGGAACAGATCGAACAACGGCGGATTCAGTTCCAGACCTTCTTCAATACCCAGACGTTTTACCAGCGAACCCGCAGCACGGTTACGGATAACGCATTCAACCGGGACCATATCCAGTTTTTTCACCAGCACTTCGGTGTCAGAAAGCAGACGTTCCATTTGGGTAGGAATACCGGCTTCTTCCAGCTTGGCCATGATGAAGTGGTTAAACTTGTTGTTAACCATGCCCTTACGGTCGAACTGCTCAATGCGCTGACCATCCAGTGCTGACGTATCATTGCGGAACTCCAACACCAGCAGGTCTGGGTTTTCGGTGGTGAAGACGGTTTTCGCCTTTCCACGATACAACTCAGCTAACTTTTGCATCTTAAGTTACTCCAATATGTAGTGGTAAAACTTGCAACATCATTCGATAAAACAAAAGCATGTAAAAAGGGGCCGAAGCCCCTTTCTGATAACGTCTTACTTCGCAGCGCTGCTCTGGTTAAACGCGGCCTGCATGACCGCCACCATCGCGTCGTTCTGCGACTGGCTGAGCGCGTGTCCTTTAGGATCAAGGAACTGCAAGCTACTGCGGTTGTCGAGGTCGCCGACCTGAAGTTTGTAATCACCGGATGCCAGACCCGGATCTTTCGCCCCTAAGGTATCCCACGCGTCGTCACTCAACGGTTTGTAGGTCACAGAGAGCGTACCTTGCGGACGGCTGCTGTCGGTCACTTTCATGCCGGCTTTCGCCAGAGCATTCGGCAGACGATCCCACACTACGCCATAAGTTGAACGCACGATCAGCACCGCTAAGCCGGTGTCATCCGCGCCGCTCTGCACATCAATTTCGCCCACTTTACGGTTGTCGAGACGGGCTTGCGCATCCTGCTGAACTTTGTCGAGGCTGGCGGTGATGGAGTTCAGCATCTGGCTATTGTAACGCTGGATCTCAGCCGGTGCAGTGACCGCTTTATCCTGCTGTTTCAGCTCAAGCGTTTTCACGGTCAGGGCTAACTGGTAGCTCTGCTGCTGAACGCTGATCTGGTAACGCCCCTGATACTGGAAGTCTTCATCAGCACGATTCCAGTCAACCATGTCGGTGGACAAGGTCTGGTTAGCATCGTCGCGGCTGGCGATTTTGAAGTTATTTTGCTGAACGGCTTTGACCACGTTATTCCACAGGTCACGGTTTTGCGGGGTGTTTTCCAGCAAGACTGTGCCGCTGCCGCCGGTAAACTGAGTACGCGAACCGTTAAGCAGCGCCAATGGCTGCATTGGCGGACGGATATCCAGTTGTTTGCCCACGTTGCCTTTAAGCTCGCCAGCAGGAATATCATAAGTACCGTTTTGCAGCGGCAGAATCATCCCGGCAGGCGCTTTCAGCTCTTTGACAGGTGGCGCGTCAAGGTAGGCCTCATCGCCGCTTACCTGACGTTTATAGCGCTGATCGCTGGAACAGGCCGCTAACAACATAATGAGGGATACACCCACTACTTTCGCGATCATGGACTTTTGCAATCTGGTTTTTTGAACTAATGAACAGGCCATCAAATCTCCCTAAGAGTTACAGCAAACCGGCGCTTTTTAATGCGTTTTCCACTACCGGACGGGCAGCATCTGTTAACGGCGTCATAGGCAGACGCAGTGTATCGGTTGCCATCAACCCCAGTGCCTTACAGGCCCATTTCACCGGGATCGGGTTTGCTTCTACAAACAAATGCTGATGCAACGGCATCAAGCGCTGATTTAAGCGACGCGCTTCGGCAAAATTGCCCTGCGCGGCCAGCTCACAAAGTTGTGCCATTTCACGTGCTGCCACATTGGCCGTCACGGAAATAACTCCTTTGCCGCCGAGTTGCATGAAGTCCAAACCGCTGGCGTCATCGCCGCTCAGCAAAATGAAGTCTTCATCATCAACCAGCACTTGGATCTGGCTAACACGACTTAAGTTCCCTGTTGCTTCTTTAAGAGCAACAATATTCTTTATTTTTGCTAAACGCGCCACGGTTGGCGGCAGCATGTCGCAGCCGGTACGTGAAGGCACGTTATAGAGAATTTGCGGCAGAGACGTGTGTTCAGCGATGGCTTTAAAATGCTGGAACAGACCTTCCTGAGTCGGGCGGTTATAATAAGGCGTGACGGTAAGACAGCCAACAACGCCTGTATTTTCAAAGCGTTGAGTGAGAGAAATCGCTTCCGCGGTGGAATTAGCGCCGGTTCCGGCAATAATCGGAATGCGTCCGTCGGACAGTTCCAGCGTTTGCATGACCACGTCACCGTGTTCGTCATGCGTTAATGTCGCTGACTCACCGGTTGTGCCTACGGAAACGATCGCCGCAGTACCACTGGACACATGATAATCAATCAGTTTTTTTAAACTCGCGCGATCGACGGCACCTTTGTCGTCCATCGGCGTAACCAGTGCAACAATACTTCCCGTAAACATTGACCTTCCCCTCCACAAACAGGTCACTCATGGTACTTTTGACACCACTGCAAAAGCAAGCAATCAACGTGTTGTAAGCGCTTGTCCGGCGGTTTTTTTTATGTTTACCTTGGGAATACTCCCAAGCATGACAGGAAGAGCAATTTTGCCGCAGCCACAACAACACTATCTTGTTATCACCGCATTAGGTGCTGACCGCCCCGGTATCGTGAACACCATTACCCGTCAGGTCAGCAGTTGCGGTTGTAATATTGAAGACAGCCGTCTGGCGATGCTCGGTGACGAGTTCACTTTTATCATGTTTCTTTCCGGAAGCTGGAACGCCATCACCCTAATTGAGTCCACCCTGCCGCAAAAAGGCGCAGAGCTTGAGCTGTTGATCGTGATGAAACGCACCAGTGCCCACGAGCGCCCGCCGATGCCCGCCACCGTGTGGGTCAAGGTTGAAGTCAAAGATTCGCCGCATCTGATAGAGCGCTTTACCGACCTGTTTGATACGCATCAGATGAACATCGCCGAGCTGGCTTCGAAAACCCGCCCTGCCGACGGCGTGAATCCGGCGCAGTTGTCTATACAGATCACCGCCCACAGCCCTGCGAATACTGACGCAATAATTATTGAACAAGCTTTCCATCAGCTATGTACAGAACTGAATGCGCAAGGCAGTATTAATGTCGTGAGCAACACTCAGCATGAAGACAATTGACGGAGATATAAAATGAGCCCACTGAAAGCCGGTGATCCTGCGCCGCAATTTAGTTTGCCCGATCAGGACGGCGAACAGATTAATCTGGCCGACTTCCAGGGACAGCGAGTCCTGGTCTATTTCTACCCAAAGGCCATGACACCCGGTTGTACCGTTCAGGCCTGCGGTCTGCGTGACAATATGGACCAGTTGAAAGAAGCCGGTGTAGAAGTGCTGGGGATCAGCACCGATAAACCAGAAAAACTGTCGAAATTTGCTGAAAAAGAGCTGCTGAACTTCACGCTATTGTCCGACGAAGATCACAAGGTCTGCGAACAGTTTGGCGTCTGGGGCGAGAAAAGCTTCATGGGTAAAACCTATGACGGCATCCACCGCATCAGTTTCCTGCTTGACGGTAACGGCAAGGTTGAGAAAGTGTTCGACGATTTCAAAACCAGCAATCACCACGACATCGTCATGGCTTATCTCAACGAGAAATAAGCATCAGCGACCGATGCATGAGATAAAAAAAAGCGCAGATGCGCTTTTTTTATTTGTTCCGGCTGACCCAAATGACGCCTTAAGGCGTCTCATTGAGCAGTTCATCAGGCCAGACGTGCACCACGGCTTTGACCAGCGTTGCCAGCGGGATCGCAAAGAACACGCCCCAGAATCCCCACAGCCCGCCGAAGATCACCACGGAAAGAATAATCACCAGCGGATGTAAATTCACGGCTTCGGAGAACAGCAGCGGGACAATCACGTTGCCATCGAGCCCCTGCACCACCAGATACGCTACAAACAGCGTCCAGAAGTCTGCGCCCATGCCCCACTGGAACAGCGCCACCACAACTACCGGAATGGTCACCAGCATGGCGCCGATGTATGGGATCAGCACCGACAGGCCGACCAGCACCGCCAGCAGCAGCGAGTAGCGCATATCCATGATGAAGAACACCAGGTAGGTCGCCACGCCGACAATAATCATCTCCAGCACTTTGCCACGGATGTAATTGGTGATTTGCTGATTCATCTCCTGCCAGACCAGCCCCGCCAGACCGCGGTCACGGGGCAGCACGCGGCGAACCGCGCTGAGCATCTGCTCTTTGTCTTTGAGCAGGAAAAACACCATCATCGGCACCAGAATCAGGTAAATCGCCAGCGTCAGCAGGCCCACCAGCGACGCCAGTGAGAATTTCACCAGATTGTCACCGACGCCCGAAAGCTTGGCGCGCAGATTTTCGGCCATCATATCAATGATCCCGGCATCCACCAGCGCGGGATAGCGCTTAGGCAAGGTGGCGGCAAAATCGTAAAAGCGGTTAAGCATACTGGGCAGGTCAGCCATCAGATTGATACCCTGCTGCCAGGTGACCGGCGCGATGACAAACACCGCCAGCATCACGACACCGGCAAAGATCAGTAACACCACGCTGGTCGCCAGCGTGCGGGACAACCCGAGATGTTGCAGCCGGGCTACCGGCCATTCGAGTAAATAGGCCAGTACAATCGCGACCAGCAGCGGGGCGAGAATGCCGTTGAGGAAATAGAGGATACAAAACCCTGCGACCAGAATCGCCAAAAGGGCGATGGCCTGTGGATCGGTGAAACGTCGGCGGTACCATTGTAATAACATCTCTAACATCGGATATCGCTCCTGTTAAGATCCATATGTAACGGGTCAGCACAGAGTTTGCCTGCGTCCCTGCTCCAGAGATAGAGTAACTTTTTACTGAATCTGTTGTCACAGAGGGTGACGATTAAGTACTTCAACATTTTCTGACATAGCTACTATTAAGTATCAGAAAAATAGCAAAGAATGTGCCTGCGCAAGAGTGTACTGGAGTCCGTTTCACGGAAGAAGAACTCTTATGGCTGTTTACGTCAGAGTGATCAACTATTCATTGGGAATGGCTTAATTATGGCAATGCGGTTTAACAAAACGCTGACCGCCCTGTTGATGGGCACCCTGCTTGCAGGAGCGATAGCGCCCGCCTTCGCGGATGACAGCAGTTACTGGACAACGCCCATCGCGTCATCCAACCCAAACAAACCGGTGATCGCCGATCAGCTGCCTGACATGGGCACCACGGCCGGGGGCACACTGAGTATCGCTCAGGAAATGCAGATGGGCGATTTCTACGTACGCCAGATGCGCGCCAGTACGCCGCTGATTAATGATCCTCTGCTTAATAATTACATCAATGAACTTGGTCAGCGGCTGGTGGCGAGCGCTTACTCGGTGAGAACGCCTTTCCACTTTTTCATCGTCAATAATGATGAACTCAACGCCTTCGCCTTCTTTGGTGGCAACGTGGTGCTGCACTCTGCCCTATTCCGCTACACCGACAACGAGAGCCAGTTGGCCTCGGTCATGGCGCACGAAATCTCGCACGTAACTCAGCGCCATCTGGCGCGCGCGATGGAAGATCAACAAAAGAGCGCCCCGCTGACCTGGGTGGGCGCCCTCGGTTCTATTCTGCTGGCGATGGCCAGCCCGCAGGCCGGTATGGCCGCGCTGACCGGTACCCTCGCAGGTACCCAGCAGAATATGATCAGCTTTACGCAAGGTAATGAGCAGGAAGCTGACCGTATCGGCATTCAGGTATTACAGCGCGCCGGTTTTGACCCGCAGGCCATGCCCGCTTTCCTGCAAAAATTAGCGGACCTGTCGAGTTACTCGAGCAAACCGCCGGAAATGTTGCTGACGCACCCCCTGCCGGACAGCCGCCTGGCTGATATCCGTAACCGCGCCAACCAGATGTCTCATCCGACAGTGCATTCGTCGCAGAGTTTCCTGTTAGCCAAGGTGCGTATTCTCGGCATGTACGGTTCGGAATCTTATCCGCTGAGTGATGACTACCTGCACCAGCTGAGTAATGGCAATATTCGCGAGCAGTTAGCGGCAAAATACGGGCAGGCGCTGCAATTCTATAAAGCGAAGAAATTCGAACAGGCTCGCGCCATTCTGGACCCGTTGCTGGCGAAAGATCCGGGCAACGACTGGCTTCTCGATTTATCCACCGACGTCGATATTGACCAGAAACATGCGCCGCAGGCCATCGCACGGCTGGAGAAAGCTAACGCAGAAACCAGTAAAAACCCGGTGCTGTTGCTCAACCTGGCTAACGCCTACGTGGAAGGCGGCCAGCCCGCCAACGCCAGCCGCATCCTGAACCGCTATACTTTCACATACCCTAATGATCCAAATGGCTGGGATTTATTGTCACAGGCCAATGCCGCTCAGGGTCTGCGTGCTCAGGAGCTGGCAGCCAGGGCCGAAAGCATGGCGCTGGTCGGGCGTCTGGATCAGGCGATAGAACTGCTGAGTAACGCAAGCGCGCTGCAAAAATTGGGAAGTCTTGAACAGGCCCGCTACGATGCCCGCATTGATCAGTTACGCCAGTTGCAAAGGCGCTTCCGTCAATATCAGAAAGGTTAAACCTTTCAGGAATCAGAGGAGATGAATATGCCACATCATGATGTCGCGATTTACCACAATCCGCGCTGCAGCAAGAGCCGTGAAACGCTGAAATTACTGGAAGAGAGAGGCCTGAAGCCCGACGTGATCATGTATCTGGAAACGCCGCCCTCACCGGACACGCTTAAGGAACTGGTCAGCAAGCTGGGATTCAGCTCAGCGCGAGAACTGATGCGTAAAGGCGAAGAGATTTACAAAGAACTAAATCTGGCCGATCCGGCGATGAACGAGCAGCAACTACTGCAGGCGCTGTCCGATCATCCACGCCTGATAGAACGCCCGATCGTGCTGGCTAATGGCAAAGCGCGTCTGGGCCGTCCGCCAGAGCTGGTGCTGGACATTTTGTAAACGCGGGAAAGCCTGTGGCTGACGCTACAGGCTGAGAATATCTTTAACGAAAGGAATCGTGAGTTTGCGCTGCGCAGTGATCGACGCCCGATCCAGTTGATCCAGCGTGGTAAATAACGTGCGCATCTCGCGATCCAGCCGCTTCAACAGGAAGCGCCCGACGTCCTCAGGCAGTTCAAAACCGCGCAGTTTGGCACGCAGCTGCAAAGCCTGAAGTTTCTCTTCATCGGACAACGGCTGAAGCTTGTAGATTTGCCCCCAGTCCAGCCGCGAAGCTAAATCCGGCAGGCTGAGGTTCAGCTGGCGCGGCGGGCGATCGCCGGTGATAAACAGCCGCGTACGGCCGGTTTCCAGAATACGGTTATACAGGTGGAACACCGCCGCTTCCCACTCATCATCTCCGGCAATGCCTTCTATATTATCAATGCACACCAGCGCCAGATGCTCCATGCCGTCCAGCACTTCCGGAACAAAATAGGCCCGCTTATCCAGCGGCACATAGCCAACGGCTTCACCACGCTGAGAAAGCTCCGCACAGGCGGCGTGCAGCAAGTGGCTGCGACCGCCGCCTTCACGTGACCAGAAATAGATGTAGGTGCCATGCTCCTGATGCAGCGCCGTCTGAATCGCAGAGAGCAGAGAGGGGTTCTCACCCGGATAAAAACTGGCAAAAGTTTCATCATCGGGAAGATAAAGTGGCAGGGAAAGCTGTGCCGGCGTATTCAGAAGCACCTCAACCAATTCGGCATGAAAACCGCGAATGTTGTTATCAACAAAAAGTTGTTATCTCAGCTGTTATCTAAACGGATATGTACGGACAGAATTCTAGCATAAGATCCTGCCGGAATTGAACTGCGTGCCGTACAACCGCTTGCTAACCGAACGAACCGCGGCAGCGTGATCCTCTGCGGCGGGGTTTCATGCATCAGGATCAGACTGGGGGATTTTCCCGCTCGTCCTCAATGTCGATGATCTCTTCTTCGCCGCGTACCAATTCGATCACTTTAAACAGCAGACTGAGGAAGATGCCAACAATGGTCGCCAGCGCCATGCCCTTCAGCTCAGCCGCGCCGATATGAATTTTCGCGCCGCTGACGCCAATGATCAAAATCACCGCGGTCAGGATCAGGTTCTGCGCTTTGTTATAATCTACTTTGGATTCAATCAGCACACGGATACCTGATGCGCCAATCACCCCGTAGAGCAGCAGGGACACACCGCCCATCACCGGCACCGGCACGGCCTGAATCGCCGCCGCCAGCTTACCGACGCAGGAGAGCATAATAGCCAGAATGGCTGCCCCGCCGATCACCCAGGTGCTGTACACTTTTGTGATCGCCATGACGCCGATATTTTCGCCATATGTGGTATTGGGCGTTGAGCCGAAGAAGCCCGATAACACTGTGGACAACCCGTTCGCCAGCATTGAACGATGCAGGCCGGGGTCTTTCAGCAGATCTTTTTTCACAATGTTGGCTGTCACCACCAGATGGCCGACGTGTTCGGCAATCACCACCAGCGCAGCAGGCAGAATGGTCAGGATCGCCACCCATTCGAAGCGCGGAGTGTAGAAGGTTGGCAATGCAAACCAGTGTGCCTGCGCGATGGGTGTGGTATCGACCACGCCCATAAAGAACGACAGCGCATAACCGACCAACACGCCGATTAAGATCGGGATGATGGCCAGAAAACCGCGGAACAGCACCGAGCCGAGCACGGTAACACCGAGCGTCACCATCGAAATGGTGATGGTGGTGGAATCTACAGACACGCCGTCAGCCGGTAGCAGCCCGGCCATGTTAGCTGCCACGCCCGCCAGTTCCAGTCCAATAACGGCGACAATCGCGCCCATCGCCGCCGGGGGGAACATCACGTTGATCCAGCCGATACCGGCTTTTTTCACAATCAACGCCACCAGACAAAACAGCAATCCACAGACGATAAATCCGCCCAGCGCCGCTTCATAACCCATCGGCAACAGCAGCAGTACCGGAGAGATGAAGGCAAAACTCGACCCCAGATAGGCCGGGATTTTGCCTTTACAGATGTAGAGGTACAACAAGGTGCCAATGCCGTTGAATAGCAGCACCGTGGCCGGATTGATTTTGAACAAAATAGGCACCAGCACAGTGGCGCCAAACATGGCGAACAGGTGCTGCAAACTCAGGGGGATAGTTTGCAGGAGCGGCAGGCGCTCGCTTACCCCGATGACACGACGGGTCATGGATTGATCCTCTCAATGGTGTGATGTGGTGTTGTTAAAACTGACGGTATAACGAAATCTTTTGCTCTAAATAATTCGGGTGGCAGGAAGGCGGTAAGCTCGTGAGTCCCCGGGAGCATAGAAAACTATGTGACTGGGGCGAACGGGCGCAGCCAACGCACCTGCAACCTGAAGTATGACGAGCAAAAAAAAGCCGACTACTTAGTCGGCTATTGCTTGCTGCTTATTTTGTACCAAATATCTTATCGCCCGCATCCCCGAGCCCCGGCATGATGTAGCCATGCTCGTTGAGTCCGTGGTCGATAGAGGCGGTGTAGAGCTCAACGTCAGGATGGGCTTTCTCCAGCGCGGCGATACCTTCCGGTGCTGCCACCAGCACCAGCACTTTAATGCTCTGACAGCCGGCTTTTTTCAGCAGATCGATGGTCGCGATCATAGAACCACCGGTCGCCAGCATCGGGTCAACGACCAGCGCCAGTCGCTCTTCGATATTAGAAACCAGCTTCTGGAAGTACGGCACAGGCTGCAGGGTTTCTTCATCGCGATAGACGCCAACTACGCTGATGCGCGCGCTTGGCACGTGCTCCAGCACGCCTTCCATCATACCCAGACCCGCACGCAGTATCGGTACCACGGTAATTTTTTTGCCCTTGATCTGGTCGATTTCAACCGGACCGCACCAGCCTTCAATAGTCACTTTCTCAGTTTCTAAATCAGCGGTCGCTTCATACGTCAGCAGACTTCCCACCTCAGAAGCCAGTTCGCGAAAACGTTTCGTGCTGATGTCATTTTCACGCATCAGGCCCAGCTTGTGTCTCACCAGCGGGTGTTTCACCTCGACGATCTTCATTTTTTATTCTCCTAAGGTGGTTGAGCTGCAAAAAAAAATCGCGAGATTATAACGCCTTTTTTTTTGAACGCCACCGCGATTAACTTGATCGGCATCAATAGAATCCTGATAAAGAGTATAGACAGGAGAATGATCAACACACCGCACAAGCTCCTCGCAAACGTTTGCCTGGGCTGTTAGAATTGCCGCGCTTCATTTCAACCACCAACCGCAAACCGTCGTGGGGATTTCGCAGTGACCGACAAAACCTCTCTCAGCTATAAAGACGCAGGTGTGGATATCGATGCCGGCAACGCATTGGTAGACCGTATCAAAGGTGTAGTAAAACAGACTCGTCGTCCGGAAGTGATGGGTGGATTGGGTGGTTTTGGTGCCCTGTGTGCGCTACCGCAAAAATATCGTGAACCTGTGCTGGTTTCGGGAACCGACGGCGTTGGCACCAAGCTGCGTCTGGCGATGGACCTGAAACGTCACGACACCATCGGCATTGATCTGGTCGCCATGTGCGTCAATGATCTGATTGTTCAGGGTGCAGAACCGCTGTTCTTCCTCGACTATTACGCCACCGGTAAACTCGACGTCGACATCGCCGCCAGTGTTATCACCGGTATCGCCGAAGGCTGTAAGCAGTCTGGCTGTGCGTTAGTGGGTGGTGAAACCGCTGAAATGCCGGGTATGTATCACGGCGAAGATTACGACGTGGCCGGTTTTTGCGTCGGCGTGGTCGAAAAATCAGAAATTATCGACGGCAGCAAAGTGGCTGACGGCGACGTAGTGATTGCTCTGGCCGCCAGTGGCCCGCACTCCAATGGCTATTCGCTGGTGCGCAAAATTCTGGAAGTCAGCAACACTAATCCGGAAACCACCGATCTGGCGGGGAAATCCCTGGCCGATCACCTGCTGGCACCGACCAAAATTTACGTGAAATCCATCCTTAAGCTGATCGAAACTGTCGACGTTCACGGCATCGTTCATCTGACCGGTGGTGGCTTCTGGGAAAATATTCCGCGCGTTCTGCCGGAAAACACTCAGGTCATCATTGATGAAGCCAGCTGGCAGTGGCCGGACGTCTTTACCTGGCTGCAAACCGCCGGCAACGTCAGCCGTCACGAAATGTACCGCACCTTCAACTGTGGCGTCGGTATGTTGGTTGCATTGCCTGCCGAATTGGCCGATGAGGCGATCGCCCTGCTCAATGCTAACGGTGAAAAAGCATGGAAAATCGGCAGGATTAAAGAGTCTGACTCTGCAGAACGCGTTATCATTAAGTAACTTTGGCTAAAGATGGGTGTTGAGATGAAAAGGATTGTGGTTCTGGTGTCCGGCGAAGGGAGTAATCTCCAGGCGCTGATCGATGCCTGCCAGCAGGGACGAGTTTATGCGAAACTCAGCGCCGTCTTCAGCAATAAAGCGTCAGCGTTCGGGCTGGAACGTGCCCAATCAGCCGATATTCCGGCCCACGCGCTTGACGTGAAATCCTATGCAGACCGGGCGGCGTTTGATATCGCTCTGGCCGATGCCATCGATGCTTACAACCCCGACCTGGTGGTTCTTGCCGGTTACATGCGTATTCTCAGCCCCGACTTCGTCCAGCGCTTTGCTGGGCGGATGCTGAATATCCACCCTTCCCTGCTGCCAAAATATCCCGGTTTACACACTCACCGTCAGGCGATTGAAAATCAGGATGAAGCCCACGGCACATCGGTTCACTTTGTGACAGAGCAACTTGATGGCGGACCGGTTATTTTACAGGCCAGAGTCCCGGTTTTCAGTGACGATACCGAGCAGGACTTAATAGAGCGCGTGCAAACGCAGGAACACAGCATCTATCCGCTGGTGATCAGCTGGTTTGTGGATGGCCGTTTACAGCTCAAAAACGGTCAGGCGTTTCTCGATGGAAATCCTTTGCCGGAGCAGGGTTACGCAGCAGATTAAACCGTCTAAGAACGATGATTTCACTACAAACCGGCCATGTGCCGGTTTTTTGTTTTTAATCCGTTTACGTTTGTTTACATGTTCACCGTTATAATGACCCAGTTGGTACACGTTTGAATGTCGTTTGTGTACCCACCTTTTCTTAAAACAGGACTGTTTTAAAGAGCCTAGTTTCTAAAAAGTATCCGAATAAAACGACCTTTCGGGAAAAATTTATGTCTAGCAATACCCGCGTCCGATTACGTCCACTGGAAAAAGACGATTTGACGTTTGTACACCGCCTCGATAACAACGCCAGCATTATGCGTTATTGGTTCGAAGAGCCTTATGAAGCCTTTGTCGAACTGACTGACCTCTACCACAAACATATTCACGATCAGAGCGAACGCCGCTTTATTATTGAATTTGAAGGTGGGCCGGTCGGCCTGGTCGAGTTGGTGGAAATCAACCACATCCACCGCCGTGCGGAATTCCAAATCATTATCGACCCGTCCCATCAGGGCAAAGGCTTTGCCGGCGACGCCGTCAGGCTGGCGATGGACTACGCCTTCTCGGTTCTTAACCTCTATAAGCTCTATTTAATCGTCGATAAAGAGAACAAAAAGGCGATCCATATTTACAGCAAATTAGGGTTCGAACTTGAAGGGGAATTGAAGCAGGAGTTCTTCGTTAACGGGGAATACCGCAGCGCCATCCGTATGTGTATTTTCCAGCCGCAATTTTTGGCGAAGTACAAAATCAAACCGGCTGAAGCCAAACGCGTTGATCCCATCGGCGCAGGCGTGGTGTAAACCAATAAAAACTCAGCTTCCGTCTTTTGCGCATGGCTGAGAAAATACCGGTGAACAGGTTTTAAATCGTTCACCGGTAAGACTTTTCATCTACCTTTTCACCGCGTTTCCTGAGCATTTTCTGCCATCCTCCTAAACCTCTGCTTTATGTTGGACATTCCTGTCAATCTTTCGCAATATTGTTCATAGACACTAAGCCCCTCTCTCTCAGAGATCTCCATCAGAGATATGTCGAGAACATTGCAGGTAAAGCCAACGCACCTGCAAATTGAAGTGTGACGGGTATAAATGAATGGGGTTTAAATGGGTCAGGAAAAGCTATACATAGAAAAAGAACTGAGCTGGCTGTCCTTCAATGAACGCGTGTTGCAGGAAGCAGCAGACAAGAGCAATCCCCTGATTGAACGCATGAGGTTTTTGGGCATCTACTCCAATAACCTGGATGAGTTTTACAAAGTTCGCTTTGCCGATCTGAAACGCCGGATCTTAATCAGCGAAGAGCAGGGATTCATTGGTGCATCGCGCCATTTGTTGAAAAAGATTCAGGCCAAAGTCCTGCAAATAGATCAGGAGTTTGACGGTCTCTACAACGACCTTCTGCTGGAGATGGCCCGTAATCAGATATTCCTGATCAACGAGCGGCAGGTTTCTGAAAATCAGCAAAACTGGCTGCGCCAGTACTTTAAACACCATTTACGCCAGTTCATCACCCCGATTCTGATTAACCGCGACACCAATCTGGTGCAGTTCCTCAAAGACGATTACACCTATCTGGCGGTTGAAATTATACGCGGTGAAGAGATCCACTACGCATTGCTGGAAATTCCGTCAGACAAAGTGCCGCGCTTTGTTAATCTTCCTCCGGAAGCGCCGCGCCGCCGTAAGCCGATGATTCTGCTTGATAACATCCTGCGCTACTGTCTGGATGATATTTTCAAAGGCTTCTTCGATTACGACCAGCTCAATGCTTATTCAATGAAAATGACCCGTGATGCCGAATATGATCTGGTCACCGAAATGGAGTCAAGCCTGCTGGAACTGATGTCCTCCAGCCTCAAACAGCGCTTAACGGCGGAGCCGGTGCGGTTTGTCTATCAACGCGATATGCCGGATGACATGGTGGAGTTGCTGCGCGAAAAACTCGGTATCTCCAACTACGATTCAGTGATCCCCGGCGGGCGTTACCACAATTTCAAAGACTTCATTGGTTTTCCGAATGTCGGAAAAGCCAATCTGGTGAACCGTCCGTTGCCGCGCCTGCGTCATCTGCGGTTCGACAAATTCCGCAACGGCTTTGCCGCGATCCGCGAGCAGGACGTGCTGCTCTACTACCCGTATTACACCTTCGAGCACGTGCTCGAACTGCTGCGTCAGGCATCGTTCGACCCGAACGTCCTCTCGATTAAGATCAATATTTACCGCGTGGCAAAAGACTCGCGCATCATTGAATCGATGATCCACGCCGCGCATAACGGCAAAAAAGTCACGGTGGTGGTTGAGCTGCAGGCGCGTTTCGATGAAGAAGCTAACATCCACTGGGCCAAGCGTCTGACCGAGGCCGGTGTACACGTTATCTTCTCGGCGCCGGGCCTGAAAATTCACGCCAAACTGTTTCTTATCTCACGCCGCGAAGGCGACGAAATTGTCCGCTATGCTCATATAGGGACCGGCAATTTCAACGAGAAAACAGCCCGCCTTTACACCGACTATTCTCTGCTGACCGCCGACAGCCGCATTACCAATGAAGTTCGCCGTGTCTTCAATTTTATTGAAAACCCATACCGGCCAGTCACCTTCGAACATCTGATGGTGTCACCGCAGAACTCCAGAAGCATGCTCTATGGATTGATCGATCAGGAGATCGCCAACGCGCAGGCCGGTGGCAAAGGGGCAATTACGCTAAAAATCAACAATCTGGTAGATAAAGGCCTGATTGATCGTCTCTACGCCGCATCAAACGTCGGCGTGAAAATTCGCCTGCTGATCCGCGGAATGTGCTCTCTGGTACCGGAGCTGCCGGGTGTCAGCGAAAACATTCAGGTGACCAGTATTGTTGACCGCTATCTGGAACACGACCGGGTGTATGTGTTTGAAAACGGTGGAGATAAGAAGGTGTTCCTGTCATCCGCCGACTGGATGACCCGCAACATTGATTACCGTATCGAAGTGGCGGTGGCACTGCTGGCGCCAAAACTTAAACAGCGTGTGCTGGATATCCTCGAACTGCTATTCAACGACACGGTGAAAGCCAGATATATTGATAAAGATCTCAGTAATCGTTATGTTCCACGCGGAAATCGTCGTAAGGTGCGCGCGCAATTGGCTATCTACGACTATTTGAAAACGTTTGAGCACGGTAATAACAAACAGCAAAAAGATCAGGCCTGACACTTTGGAGCACCACCTATTATGCCCCTGAAAAACACCATTAATGCCAAACCACAGGAAATCGCCGCTATCGACCTTGGGTCGAACAGTTTCCATATGGTGATTGCCCGCGTCGTCAACGGCGCGCTGCAGGTGTTAGGCCGCCTGAAACAACGCGTCCATCTGGCCGATGGCCTCGACAGCAACAGCGTACTGAGCGAAGAGGCTATCCAGCGTGGTCTGGATTGTCTGGCACTGTTTGCTGAACGTTTACAGGGTTTTCCGGACAATAATGTCACGATTGTCGGCACCCACACGCTGCGTCAGGCCGTCAATGCCGAGGAGTTCCTCAAACGCGCCGCAGAGGTCATCCCCTATCCGATCGAAATCATTTCCGGTCAGGAAGAAGCCCGACTGATTTTCATGGGTGTCGAACACACACAGCCGGAAAAAGGCCGCAAGCTGGTGATCGACATCGGTGGCGGGTCAACGGAGCTGGTGATCGGCGAAGATTTCGAGCCATTACTGGCAGAAAGCCGCCGTATGGGTTGTGTCAGCTTTGCGCAGATGTTTTTCCCGAACGGTGAAATCAGCCGCAGCAATTTCAAACGCGCGCAGCTGGCCGCCGCACAAAAGCTGGAAACGCTGGCGTGGCAGTACCGCCTGCAAGGCTGGCAATATGCGCTGGGCGCGTCAGGTAGCATTAAAGCGGCCCATGAAGTACTGGTCGAGATGGGTGAGAAAGATGGCTTAATCACGCCTGAACGCCTGGAGATCCTTACCGAAGCCGTACTGAATTTCAAAAGTTTCGATGATCTCGATTTACCGGGGCTGTCGGAAGATCGTCAGTCGGTTTTCGTGCCGGGGCTGGCTATCCTGCGCGGTGTATTCGACGCGCTGGCGATCAAGGAATTACGCCTCTCTGACGGTGCGCTGCGCGAAGGCGTGCTGTATGAAATGGAAGGCCGTTTCCGCCATCAGGACATCCGCACCCGCACGGCGAAAAGTCTGGCAGAACACTACAATATTGACCGAGAACAGGCACGCCGCGTGCTGGAAACCACTGAGCTACTTTACGCCCAGTGGCTGGCGCAAAACAGCAAGCTGGTTCAACCTCAGTTGGAGTCGCTGCTAAAATTTGGTGCCATGCTGCATGAAGTGGGCCTGAGTATTAACCACAGCGGTATGCACCGCCATTCGGCCTATATTCTGCAAAACACCAACCTTCCGGGGTTCAATCAGGAGCAGCAAACGCTGCTGGCGACGCTGGTGCGCTTCCACCGTAAGGCCGTGAAACTCGAAGAGTTACCGCGTCTGAACTTGTTCAAGAAAAAACATTATCTTCCGCTGGTCCAGTTGCTGCGTCTGGGGGCTTTACTCAATAACCAACGTCAGTCAACCACCACGCCGGAAACCCTGCGTCTGCATACCGACGATAACCACTGGACGCTGCGCTTCCCTGTCGGTTATCTGGCGCAGAACAACCTGGTACAGCTCGACTTCGAACGTGAGCAAAGCTATTGGGATGATGTCACCGGCTGGAAGCTGATGATTGAAGAAGAAGCTCCTGAGCAGGATGCTTCGGCAGAATAGTCCGTTAACTGCCAAAATTAAAAAACCCTCTGCTGAGGGTTTTTTAATGCGCTGCCGCAGGGCGTCTCAGTGAAAACTTACTCCTGACTGGGGGCCAGATGTGAAATCAGGGTGATCAGGGGTTCTGGTTTACCTATCAGATAGCCCTGCATGTAATCCACACCCTGAGCACGCAGCGCCGTGCGCTGCTCTTCGGTTTCCACATACTCCGCCACAATTGACAGATGTTTCATCCGCGCCACCTGGCAGATGGACTGCACGATATAGGCATCCAGCGGATCCGTCAGCATATTGCGTACAAAACTACCATCGATTTTCAGGATATCGGCCTGAATCAGCTTAAGGCGATCGTAGCTGGCGTAGCCGGTGCCGAAATCGTCAATGGCGATACGGCAGCCGTAATTTCGCAGGTCACGCATCGAGTAATCGGCGTATTTCACATTGTGTAGCAAATGGGATTCCGTCACTTCCAGCACGATCTGGTACGGCTCCACCTGATACTCCACCATCAGTGCTTTAAATTGCGAACTGAACGCCGGGCGGCAGAGGGTCGAAGGCGAGAAATTTACCGCAAAGCGCACACTTGGCAGTTTTTCGCGGTGCTCATGAATAAACATCAGCGTGTGCTTGAGCACCCACATATCCAGCTGATAGGCCAGACCGAATTCATGCACCACGGGCAAGAATTTATCCGGCGACATCAGATCGCCGCTTTCATCCAACATGCGCAGCAGAATTTCGTGATAGCTGTCGCCGCGTACGCCCGCAATAGGCTGCGCCATAAGAATAAAGCGATCTTCATCCAGCGCCCGCTGGACTTTGTGCAGCATTTTAACTTTACCTTTAATCTCCTTTTGCACCTGACTGTGATCGCTTTTGTTCGACTCCGGTTTGCCGGTCGTCAGCGACACCTCTGCGATACCGCTGAGCTCACCTAATAACATGTGCAAATGCTCAACCGGTGGGAATACGGTGCAGTAAGCCAGGCCGATGTTTGGATGCAGCGGTAATCCATTCCATATCAGACGGAAATCATCCACATAATGTTGCAGACGCTCCAGCTTATGTTCGGTGTCTTCACAATTCAGACGTAAAACCAGATCATAACCCGGCAGGTGATACACCTTCTCGCCTGCTTGCAGGAAAGGTTTGAGGCCGATAGCCAGCTGTTGCTTAAACTGAATACGTAACTGCATTCCGTAGTTACGGCTAAGTACGTCCATTTCAGAAACACGGATAAAACAGAGCAGCGAACGCGGGTAACGTGATAAATCGCGGTTGAAAGCACGCAGATTCGGCAGGCCGAACACAGGGTCAAGCAGAGAGGCTGAACGGGTTTTCTGTAGCAAACGGCGCTGGCGTGACGAAATCGCCGACATCATCAGCAGGCTGAGGGTAAATACCAGCATCAGTGCAGAGACAAATACCAGATTATGGACAAATCCGCTCTCGCTGATGAAACCCTGATAGTGGTCAAACAGGATCATCAGCGTGATAGTCCACACAATAGTGATGAAATGATAGCCATAGCGCATCGCGCCAAACAGCAGCACAGGTAACAGCAGCGTCAGGGTGTAATCACTGAGCAGGATCTTGGCGACCGGGCCACTGATGCCCTGCAAAGACAACATGACGACCATCGTCCCCAGCAGCATAAACCAGAGAACCACTTCTGCCGCTTTCACCCCTGGGGCCCTCTGGCTGCGCATTTTAGCCCGTAAAACACGCAGATAGCGGGGTTTACGGATAATACGCAGGATCAGATACCACAAGTGTCCGCTGAGCAGCGTTCCCAGCATCATGGCCTGTAAATTGATGAGCGTCCGCAGGGTCATGAAATTGCGGGTGACCATCCCCAGATAACCGGGTAATAAATCCAGTTCGACAATAATTTGTAAGATGCAGACAAAGAATACCGACAGAAATACCACCAGCCATAGGATTCGCGGCAACGGCAATCCTAATAGGCCAAACGATGCTGACCAGCGCGTTCCTGTCTGAGAGCGGTAACCCGCCCAGGCCATCGAGAGCGAAAACAGATAAATCACCGTCAGCAACGCGCCCATTTCAGCACCGATGCGCAGGTCATAGCGGACAAACATGGCCAGAGCAATGCCCGGTAATGCGCGCCAGTCGAAGACCATCAGCAAGGCGACGCAAACGGCCAGCGGCATATACATCAGATAAGTGCGGCCTTCAGGCAGCATAATGATGGGGGATAACCATGACGACAGGTTAATGAGAGCCAGTGCACAAAGCACCGGTAAGCCCCACCATTGGCGGCTAAACTCTCGCCAGGATAAATATTTACTCATAAGGTCTGTCATGTTTAATCCGCATGAAGTTCACACAATATCTGCCAGTCTGCGCCAATAGAAAATCAGGCGAACATCACAAGAATAGTCTCACGGGAGGGTGTCCAGTGACCTGCCGTTAACGCCACACAAACAAGAGGGTTTGAAAACGTCGCACAGGCTGACCACAAAATGCGGCAAAACAATTTTTCAGTTCTGGGAAATTAAAAAGGAATTCTAGTCAGGTCTATATTAAACCATTTGATAGTGATCAAGAAACCGAGCTTTTCATAATTAGCACAAAAGCGATGTGGAACAAATTCACCTATAGGTGAATAATTACATCTTATATTTCAGGCAAGTGTCAATTATAGCTGAATTTCTCGTTTCACGGGCTAAACCCGCATCAGTTCAGGCAGAAATTTCTTACGAAACTTACAGATATTTCTTACACATGTCGGCTTCTTCTGGCCGGTCAACTTGATGTGATATATATTGATAATGGTAATACGAATGGTTTGAGTCATTATTTTAACCTGATTGAACATGGATTTAATAAGCTAAAATAACTATGTCGAGAAAAACCAAGATCAAGATGACAAAGATTGTTTTAACAATCAGCTTCATTATTTTGTTCGGACGCCTCATCTACTCAGCGATCGGCGCCTGGTCTCACCATCAAAATCAAAAGCAGACTCAGGTCGAGCACTCCGAAAAGCCCGCTCCCTGATAAGATTTTGTGAGAAATGAAAGGATAACGACCCAGCATGTCTGCCACTAAGCATCGGTATCACATACAAAAACTGGCGGATACACGCGGCCGTATTCTGCACCTTTTACTCGACAGCGATGAGCTTGCCGACAGTATTCTTGGCGAGTCGAAAGAGCTCGATGAGCCGACGCGCGCCCAGCTCATGGACCAGACGGCTGAACTTAGCCATCTGATTTCCGGGCTGCACGCCGCTGACCTTGCCGACATTTTAGAAGCTCTGCCCCGCCATGAACGCCTGGCCTTATGGCGGCTGATTGACCCAGCCGACCGCGGCAAAGCGCTGGTAGAAGTCTCCGAAACGGTCTGGGACAGCTTGATTGAGGAGATGAGCGACAGAGATTTGCTGAAAACCATGTCGCTGCTGGATGTAGACGATCAACTCTATCTGGCCGAATACTTACCGCGTGACCTGATGGGCCGTGTACTCACCTCGCTGGACCCACGCCAGCGGGAGAAAGTCCGTGAAGTGATCAAGTTTGGTAAAGATACCGTCGGGCGGATCATGGATTTCGAACTGCTGACGGTGCGTCCGGATGTCACGCTCGGCACCGTGCAGCGCTACCTTCGCTACCGCAAAGTCATCCCTGAAGCCAGTGACAAACTCTTCATCACCGATCGTAAAAATACCCTGCTCGGCGAATTGCCGCTGACCACTATTTTGCTTAACCCGCCGCATCGTCTGGTTTCGGAAGTGATGAATGAAGACCCGACCTGCTTTGAGGCCGACGATAAGGCAGAAGATGCAGCAGGCGCTTTCGAGCGTTATGACCTCATCACCGCGCCGGTTATCGACAAAAAAGGCAAGCTGATGGGCCGCCTGACGGTCGAGGAAATTGTCGACTTCGTTAACAATGATACTGACACCAATTTGCGGCGCATGGGGGGGCTTAGCCCGGAGGAGGATGTCTTCTCCCCGGTCAGCAAGGCGGTTCGCAACCGCTGGGCTTGGCTGGCAATCAATCTGTGTACGGCCTTTGTGGCCTCTCGGGTTATTGGTCTGTTTGAAGGCACCATCTCACAGTTAGTCGCGTTAGCCGCACTGATGCCAATCGTGGCAGGCATTGGCGGAAATACCGGTAATCAAACCATTACCATGATTGTCCGTGCACTGGCATTGCATCAGGTGCAGGTGGGCAACCTGAAGTTTTTAATTTTCAGGGAGCTGGGCGTCGCGCTGATCAACGGGCTGGTGTGGGGAGGGCTGATGGGTGTGGTGACCTGGCTGCTCTACGGCGACTGGGCTATGGGGGCAGTGATGACGCTGGCGATGGTGCTGAATCTGCTGGTCGCCGCCATGATGGGCGTGATTATCCCTCTGACCATGGTACGAATGGGACGCGACCCGGCGGTCGGTGCCAGCGTGATGATCACCGCCATCACTGATACCGGCGGCTTTTTCATTTTCCTCGGTCTGGCGACCATTTTCCTGCTGTAAATCCGCTATTAAGCTAGTCTTTGATTAAGTTCTCTTTCAATCAACTGAAAAACGCCGCCCTGATATGCCGGGGCGGAATGCTGGCGGCCCATTGTCAATGGCAGAGGTCACCCACAGGTTTACTTGTACTCATTCACCATTCGTTATCAATGAATTACTGAGGTAGAATTCAGAAAGTATATCAATCCCTTTCGGGGTTACGCTTTCTTACTACATTGTCAGGCTACAGCCAGCCCAGCCTGAGACAAAGGTTGACTAAAAAAAACGCGCTACAATCAAAACGTCAAACTTTAACGCCATAACAATAACGCCAATGTCTTTCTTTTATGTACCGTTACTCTCGTCCGACGCTGGCCGGATGGAGTCTGAGAAAGGTTTTCGCCGTGGAAAAAAACATGCTTCGTCTGTCCGCACCTTCACCGGTCGCCTGGAAAATGTCGCTGGTAATAGCGATCAGCGTTTGTATGCTGGCCCTTGCCTGCCTGAAAATCCTTCAGCAATCATCTAGCCTCGCCGCCGTCTGGCTGCCTACAGCCCTGCTCATACCGGTGCTTTTCCATCATCGTTATCGCGACTGGATCCCGCTGTTTTGCGCCGCCGCACTGGGGATTGCCGGGGCCAATACGCTGGTGGGCACGCCGTTTCTGCACTATTTCCCCTATATCCTCAATAACATGGTTGAGGCCGGGGTCTGTACTCTGTTACTACGAAAACTGCTGCCGGCTCAGGATCCGCTGTCCGGGCTGGCAAACTGGGTAAAATTCCTGCTGGTTGCCGTCGTCTTTAGCCCGCTGCTTAGTTCCGTGATATTTACACTATTTATTGTCCATTCGCATTCACCACAGGAACTGCAACAGCGTTTCGCCACCTGGTTTATCTCCGAAGCGGTCGCCATTTTGTCACTGACGCCACTGGGCCTTATCTATCAGCGCGGTTATTTCCAGCAACTGAGTCACTCACGACGCCTGTATGAAATGCTGCTCACGCTGACGCTCACTTTGGTAGCCGGATTTCTGGCGCTGAAATGGCTGCCTTACCCCTTTGCTTTTATTACGATCCCTCTGCTGTGGGCCGCTATCCGCCTGCCCCGCATTGAAGCTTTTTTCATTTTTCTTTGCATGACGCTGATGATTGCCCTGCTGCAAACCCTCGGGATTATCTCGGTCATTCCCGGCGCAAAAAGCCTTCCGGAAGGTTTGCTGTTCACTCCCCTGCTTTTGATTCTGTTGCCCGCCAATGCGATGGCAATGGCGATGCACGCATTGCGCGTGGAGAAATCCTACATAACCCAAAGTGAAAACCGTTTTCGTAATGCCATGGAGTATTCGGCCATAGGTATGGCGCTGGTCTCACCGCAAGGTAAATGGCTGCAGGTGAATAAAGCGTTATGTAACCTGCTGGGATATGAAGCCAGTTATCTCAAAACGCTGACGTTCCAGGAGATCACGCATCCGGAAGACCTGAGCATAGATCTGGCTTTGCTGCAGCAATTACTGGATGGGGAAATCCAGAACTACCAGATGGAAAAACGCTATCTGTGTCGTAGTGGCGAGATGGTCTGGGCGCTACTGGCCGTGTCGTTGGTGCGAGATGACCAGCAAAACCCGGTCTATTTCATTTCTCAAATTGAAGATATCAGCGAACTGAAGCAGACCGAAATCACCAATAAACGGCTGTCAGAAGCGCTGCATGAAGAGAAAGAACTGCTGCATATCACGCTCAATGCCATCAACGAGGCCGTGATATCGACTGACCGCAACATGAATATTACCTTCATGAATCCGGTGGCGGAAAAGATGACCGGCTGGACACAACAGCGGGCGCAGGGAAAAGCGGTCAGCAGCGTGGTGCATATCAGCGTCGGCCCAAATGGCCCGCTTATCGACAATCTGATGCAGTTTGATATTAACGAAAACCTGCACTCCTCAATCGACCAGTCGCTGATCCTGCACGGTTATCACACCGGCCAGTTTGACGTTCAACTGGCGGTATCACCGCTGCGAACACTCAAAGATGAGCCGATAGGTATTGTGCTGGTTTTACAAGACGTCAGTAAATCACGTGAACTGATGCGCCAGCTGAGCTACAGCGCTTCCCATGATCTGCTCACCGGCCTGTCTAACCGCGGCAGTTTTGAAGACAGCCTGAAAAGTGCGCTGCAGCTGACGGCAGAAAAGCATCAGCATCACACCCTGGCCTTTATCGATCTTGATCATTTTAAAGCGGTCAACGACACCGCGGGCCACGCGGCTGGCGACGAATTACTGCGTCAGTTAAGCCATCTGATGCAGGAGCAAATCCGCAACAGTGACAAGCTAGCCCGGCTGGGCGGTGATGAGTTTGCGCTGATCCTGTTTAATTGCCCTCCGGAACAGGGGTTACAGGTCATTCAGCAAATGGTGAGCCGAATCAACGAGTTCCAGTTTATGTGGAATAATCAGATTTACCGTATCGGCGCCAGCGCCGGGGTCACCCGTATTATCGACGGCACAATCAGCGGCAGCGAATACATGGCTCAGGCCGATATCGCCTGCTATACCGCGAAAAATCGCGGGCGCGGACAGGTCTTCAATTACGAAGCGCAGCAAAAACGCCTGCTCACTTCCCATACCGCCATTTTCAGGCCTGAAGATATCCGCCGGATCCTCGATGAGGATCAGCTGTCGCTGTATTGCCGCGCCGCTTCGCCGCCCAAAACCCCGCTCTCGGTCTGTTTTTATCAGCTGTCCATGCAGTTTATTGACCCGCCCAACGGCATTCAGCGAGCGGATATCCTGCTGGAAGCTGCCCGTTTTTACGACATGATGCCGGACGTTGACCGCTGGCTGCTGCGTAAAATCCTGAAAGAGCACGCGCTGGGGATCAGTAATAAAGGCATTTGTGTTGCGATCCCGCTCTCAACCGAGGGCTTGTTGCAAGATTCCCTGCGTGCGGAGCTGGTCAGCTTGCTGGACAACACGGTCATGTCGCTCCCGTCGGTTAATCTGATGATTGATGACGCCGTACTGCTCAAATATGAGCATTTGCGTACTTTCATTGCCGGTCTGAAACAGCGTGGGTGTAAAATTGTGCTGCAAAATGTCGGCAAGAATCTCAATGAATTTAATAAACTACCGGAAGGTTGCGTGGACTACGTGCAGATCGACCCGACCTTCATGAGCCAGATCCACTACAACCAGATGGATGAAGTACTGGTGACCATTTTGCACGGCAATACGCGCCGGATAGCAGCACAAACTCTGGCAGGACCGGCGGATATTAATGAAACGCTGGAGAAGCTCACCAGCATCGGTATCGATCTGGTCGAAGGCGATACCATCGCGCCGTTAACTTCCCTGCACAGCCTGCTCAATACCGGCTATTTCGGCATCCACTGATTTTTGCGACGGCAGGCGGTGCTCACTCCGGCGCGAAATCGTCGTTAAACCATAAATGCAGCGTGGCGTAAGTGCGCCACGGCTGCCATATTTCAGCATAACGGGCGATTTTCGCCGGTGTCATCCCCGGAAAACGCTGTTTAATCAGGTAGTCACCCCCGAGGAAAACGTCCGGCGCCGACCATGCCCGCATGGCGATATAACTGGCGGTCCAGCTGCCGATTCCGGGCATAGCCAGTAGTGCTTTTACGCCCAGCTGCACATCGGCCATGCTGTCTAACGGTAATGCACCCGTTTCAACCGCCTGCGCCACGCCAATCAGGCAGGCTGCACGTTTAGCCTGCACACCAATTCCTCGCAGATCGTCAACGCAGAGTTCTGCAATACGCGCTGGCGTGGGGAAGAGATGCGTCAGCCCTTCAAACGGTGTTGCAATGGGCTCACCCCATTTTTGGGTCAGGCGGGTCGCCAGCGTGGCCGCCATTTTTACACTCACCAACTGCCCCAGAATCGCGCGCACGGTCAGTTCAAAACGGTTAATACTCCCCGGCAGGCGTAATCCCACGGCGTTATCGGCCAGCCGCCCCAGCCCGGCGGCAATCAGCGCTGGGTCGGCATCCAGATCCAGTAACCGTCTGACCTGTTGTTCCACCTGCCCGGCCACCGCCTGCAACGAAGGAGAGAGTTGCAGCTCGACGCAGTGCTTGTCTGTAACAGGCCGCAACCTTAACCAGCCTGAAAACGTCTCCTCACCGGACTTCACCACCAGTGTACGCTGATAAAATTCGCCCTCTTTTTGCTCAATACCGGTCAGGGCACGTGCACCAAGAAACGCTATCATCCACTGCCAATCATAGGGCGGCGTATAGCTGAGATAGGTCATTGCAGACACAGTCACTCCCGGAGTGAAAAACAGCGTGAAAAGGAGAGAAAAAACCTGTGAGGAGTGTAGCAGGTGAGGAGCAGGGACAAAAAAAATCCCGACGAAAATTCCGCCGGGATAGGGTATTGCAGCTCCGGTCATTTCACCGGGGCAACGCGTAATGTCACATTACACTCAGATATTCACACCGAAATTTTTCGCCAGCGCAGACAAACCGCCTTCATAGCCCTGACCTACGGCTTTGAATTTCCACTCGCCGTTGTGACGGTAGAGTTCGCCAAAGATCATCGCGGTTTCGGTTGCCGCATCTTCAGACAAGTCGTAGCGCGCCAGCTCCAGCTGGTCGTCATTATTCACAGCACGGATGAAACCGTTGGTAACCATGCCGAAGTTTTGCTTGCGCTCTTCCGCTTCATAAATCGTCACAGCGAAGACCACTTTTTTGGCTTTTGCATCAACTTTGTCGAGATGGATCAGCAGCTGTTCGTCATCGCCGTCACCTTCGCCGGTGCGGTTATCGCCCTGATGTACGACACCACCACAGCTGCTGGTTTTATTGTTGAAGAAGATAAAGCTGCTATCAGAAAGCACTTTGTCATCTTCGCCGACAATAAACGCAGAGGCATCAAGGTCAAACGCCGAGCCATCAGTTTTACGGGAGTCCCAGCCAAGACCGAAAAGCACGGTTTTCATGGTTGGGGCTTCTTTGGTTAGCGAGACGTTGCCGCCTTTTTTCAGAGATACTGCCATGATCACATTCCTTATCTTGAACGAGAATAGTGCTGCGCCTGGCGCAGTCTGTTAACCGGTATCACCACCATTTATGCGGCACTGACACCAAAATTGGCGCACAGGGCCGAGAGCCCGCCGCTAAAACCTTGACCCACGGCACGGAACTTCCACTCACCGTTGTGGCGATACAGTTCGCCAAAAATCATGGCAATTTCAGTGGAGCTGTCTTCCTGTAAGTCGTAGCGGGCAACTTCCATCTGGCTTTCGTCATTCGCCAAACGAATAAAAGCGTTACTCACCTGACCAAAGTTTTGATGCCGCGCAACGGCATCATGAATGGTGACGGTAAACACCACTTTATCGACATTCGCCGGAACTTTATCGAGCATAATCAGCAGCTTTTCATCATCGCCATCTCCTTCGCCGGTGCGGTTATCACCCTGATGCACCACCGAGCCACAGCGTGAGCTGAGATTGTTATAGAAGATGAAGTCGTCGTCTTGCGTGACTTTGCCGTTAGCCTGCAGCAGAAAAGCTGACGCATCTAGGTCAAAGTCTTGTCCGTCAGTTGAGCGGGCATCCCAGCCCAAACCAACCAGCACTTTTTTCAGGCCAAAGTCTGTTTTGCTCAGCGAAACATTGCCGCCTTTTGAAAGTGAAACTCCCATGTGATTCTCCTTTTCTTATCAGGGTTTGGAGGGGTTTCCCCCTCGCGTTTACAACGTTTTTTATGGCTGACTATCCGCTTCTGGTTCCGCTTTGGCCGGGAATATCACGCTGGCAACAATACCAATCGCCAGTACCACCAACACCACATAGAGGCTGGTTGTCGCACTGATACCAAAGCCGTGGCCCCACAGATGATCACTGGCATTCAGTCCCAGCTTGAAGGCGATAAAGAACAGCAATGCAATTACCGCTTTCTCCAGATGCACCAGGTACTTACGCAAGGCTTCAAGCACGAAGTACATAGTACGCAAGCCCAGAATGGCAAACATCATGGCGGAGTAAACGATCAGCGGCTCGCGGCTCACGGCAATGACAGCCGGTACGCTGTCAAAGGCAAACATGATGTCGGATAGCTCCACCACGGCCACGCACAGCAGTAACGGTGTGGCATATTTCGCGCCTTTCTTTACATCGAAGCTGAAGCCTTTGTTTTCCGGCTTCTCCAGTTCAGCGCTGACTTCTTTGGCACTCAGCATGAAACGGTTACCCGCCAGTTTGGGCCAGACCGGATAGAAGCGCCGGACCAGACGATTGGCAAAGTGATCGGAATAGTCTTCCGTTTCGCCGCCATCATCCCCGGAGCGCAGCATCATCACAGCAGTCAGGGCTACCAGCACCGCAAACAACATCTCTACCCACGGACCGAGCATCAATAAACCGGAACCGATGGCAACAAAAATGGCGCGGAACACAATGGCGCCGATAATTCCCCAATACAGCACGCGGTGACGGTAGCCATCAGGCACTTTGAACCAGGCAAAAATCGCCATCATGACAAAGAGGTTGTCGACGGACAGAACCTTTTCCAGCGCGTAGCCGGTAATGAAGAGGCTGGTAACCTCAGCGCCATGGCTCACGTAGAGGAAGCCCGCAAAGGCCAGCGCCGTGGCGATCCAGAACAGCGACCACAGCACCGCACTTTTTAACCCAATGGCTTTATCACCACGGTGCGCAAGTAAGTCGATCAACAAGGCGGCGATTGCCAGCACCGCAAACACGGCGACAGTTACCGGCGGAAAACCAATCAGGGTAGATTCCATCATTACTCTCAATCAAAACGAACAATCAGAAGAATTCTTCGGGCTTAAGGCCCAACTCGTTACACACTTCAAGCAATGCCCGCTTTTCTTCTTCATCAAAATTGGCGTCACTTTTGGCAATCATCACGCCCAGACGAACAGCAGCACGTGCCTCTTCCGGTTTTTTACGTAATTTGCCGATGGTCTTCAGGCACTCAGAGCGGCCAATATCCCGGTCAAAATCAAACTTGGCGGAGAGCTTCTGGAATTCGCTTATTACCTCTTCGGTACTAAACACTTTCAGGGTGTCGCTGATTTCAAAATACTTAATCAGCTTTTGTTTCTCCTGCGCGCTCACTACGCCATCGGTGAAGGCGATATAGGTGCCTACGGCGACACAGCCCTGCATGAAATCCTTGCCCTTATAGCGGCTGACTTCAGAGAGCAACGTTTCGCGCCCCTGATTAAATTTGTTCTTAGCCCAATCCAACATGTTGCTTTCCTCGATGAAATTTATTTGCTGCCCGCACGCCAGTTAAAACCCCAGCCATAGGCTTTATCCATAGGTTCATGACCGCCGAAATAGGCGTTCAGGCGCTCGACTTTTAAGGTGTTATTAACGTTTTCAAGACGGGCAATAGCACACATTGACTGGCTGCCACCGTCCGAATTCAAACGTGTTTCTATGGGGGGCTGCTCCGGCAATTGCAGCGTTACCACGCCGTCGGTTTTCGCCCAGTTAGGTACACCTTTATAGATGAAGGCGAAAATAACCACTTCCGCGATGTCATCCCACTTCGCACCGTTGATATTGAGCCACTCGCCTTCAGAGGCCGAGCCGGTGCGGTCATCGGCTTCAAGATGCACGTAGGGAAGGTTTTTGAAATCGCCAAAACGGTTGCCCAGCGCCTGCACTAAATCCTGATGGCCGTCTTTGAAGCGTACATACGCGCCCAGATCCAGATCGATAGCGTTGAGTTTGCTGAAAAAACCGCCGCCTGACGCCCGGTTCCAATTGAGATTGACGCGAATACGGCCAAAGCCCTGCCCTTTACTGAGATTGACCGGCTTGGTTAAGTTGACGCTCGGCTGCTCTTTGGTGAGTGTCACTTTGCTGAGATTGATAGCCTTCGCCACGGGGGGCTGAGACGGAGATGGAGATGGAGATGGAACCGGCGCAGACTTCGTTACCTCTTCAGCCGGTGCGTCTATCGCCACGCCAAAATGCTCGGCCAGCGGCTGTAAACCGCCGTTGAACCCCTGCGCCACAAAGCGGAATTTCCACTCATTGTTGCGCCGGTAAAGTTCACCGAGGATCAGCGCAGCTTCGTTGCGGCCTGTTACATCAACCGGACAGGTCAGATGCGGCTGGCCATTCACTTCCACGCTGATACTCAGGGTACGCAGCGCCTGAATGGTGTGACCCGCCTCAGGCGTAATGGTAAACGCCACCTTCTGCACGCTGACAGGCAGCGCGATGAGATTGACCGAAAATGAACTGTTATCCCCTTCAGTCAGCAGCAGGAGTGAACGGTCCTGGCTCTGCTTCTGCCCATAGAAAATAAAATCGTCATCGGACTGCGTTTTCCCGTTCGCATCTAAACGAAAGGCAGACACATCGGCAGCAATGCCACTTTTGACCCGGATGACTAGCGTGGTTTCTGGTACTGGCCCGTTGCCACCGGCAATAAGTTGAGTCGCCATGCTTACCCCACCAGCTCGCGGATAACTAACGGCAGCATACTTTCCACGGTGCGTCCGCTGGACGTCAGGCCATGTGCCTTGAAGGTCCAGTCGTTGCCTTTACGGGAAAGCGAGGCAATAAACAACGCCGAGTGCGCACCCTTTTCTGACAAATTGAAATTCGCCAACTCCTTATTGCGCTGGTCAAGAATGCGCACGCTGGCGTTCTCAACCTTAGTGAAATTCTGGCCGGTGAAACTGTTCACCGTGAAAGCGAGATGTTCGACGTCAGCAGGCACACGGCTAAGATCGATGAGGATGACTTCATCGTCGCCGTCTCCTGCACCGGTGCGGTTGTCACCGCTGTGTTTTACCGAGCCGCAGCTTGATTGCAGCTTGCGAAACCAGATGGTGTCGACCGCTTCACCGTCGCCATCGAGCATGACGCAGGAGGCATCCAGATCAATCTCGCCGCCGCCGCCGCCAAACATGCCAAACAGCCCTTTGCTTTTCGCCGCATCCCATCCCAAACCGATATGCACAGCGGTCACGGAAGCGCCGGACTCTTTTGCCAGGGAGACGGATTGATTTTTACTGAGTGAAATAGCCACGAAAGCTCCTTTTTGGAAAAACGGTATTAAACATCGATTAATTTACATAATTCCCGGCTAATACCCGGTGCGATTCGATAACCACAAAAATAACCATGGTAAAATTAGGATTACTTTTAAATTTTTCAGAAAATATAAATCCGACCGACACTCAAATAAAAAACACACACGAAATGCGCATAATGCCAAGACAGATTCACGGTGTTGTGTGCGAACCGTTTTACGCGATTTTATTCACTTTGTTTAGGAAAGGTTTATTGTTTTACACAGAAACACACTTTTGATAGATAAATTGACATTAATCATAATTATTCTCACGCTTATTATTCTCACGCCATCAAAGGGCTAAAGATGACGATGGGCTCTCACTTCCCTCCCTGAACTACCTGACACCATGAAATCGTAAACATCTGTTTTCAATAAAACAATATGCAAATTTACGCCATTTTCTTTTTTGTGGATCTGCATTCCAAATTACGTACACCAGTCACAACTAAATCTTCACGGACGCTTTTTTTTATTTAAGATGGAATACTGAAAAGAAACGTAAATAACATTGCTTAAAGCATTTTACTTACTGCCAACTATGAGAAATTCATAACAAAATACGCTGTTATTTTATAAGAAGTATTACCTATCAAATCCCATGAATATTATTTTTCATTCGGATAATTTCGATGTAATTAATTCACCTGGCTGACAGCTTAGTTTCAACGTTATTTTTGGTGGTTCCGGCAGTGATAAATTCCAATAGATACAACCTATTTAACATTCGCATACAGCTTATCTTCGCGTTTAGCTCTCCGCTTAGTGTACAGGCAAAGGATCGCCAATTACTCAGCGAGATAATCCCGCGCTGCAGTAAGAGTTCGGCCTTCAGCATCGAAGAGATCACCCTGTATAGCGACGGTGTCGAGCTCCGGCTCACTATGACTCCGGAGACGGAGATCCCGATGCTGGTTAACACGCTGAAGACTCACAGCGCTAAACAACTGGGAGAGCTGACGGGCGTAAAAAAGAACGGGCTGTGGCTGCGCGGTTACGTGGCGCATTCCCTTGGGGAACCGCCACAAGCCCAACAAAATTTGTCAGCGTTGATCGCAAAAAACCGGCGGGAGAAATAGTCCAATGATCTGGTTAATGGAAGGTCTTTCATCACAACGCGGCATTCTTCACGCCCTGCGCTGTGCTATCACCACAGAAAAATGGCGCAACCGTCAGGGAAAGCCTTTGCAGCTGATGGCATCGCACCGGGATTTCCGTCCGGAAATCACCGGCATGGCCGACGTCGCACTGCGAGAACCGGCAGATAAAACCGATAAACTGGGCTTTATTCTCGACAATATTGCCCGTTACAACGTGAGCTTGATCCACGCCGGGCGCGCCGATGCCTGGTTTGAGCAGCACCGCCCGCGGATAGAAGCGGCAGGCGTGGTGTTGATCACCGGCACGCTGACGATTGAGAGCCTGTCACTGGCCGATGATAAGTACCGTTTTACCCTGCAACTGGCGCAAAACAGCATCGCCCACACGCCGGCTTGTTTGGTGGATTCCCTTCCCGCGCTGGAAGCCGCGCTCAGGAGCATTAAGTCTGATTTTCCCGAACTGTGCGTAAAACCCAATCAGGGTATTTATGGCTGCGGTTACTGGCGGCTGGATGACAATGCGCCGGCGGATCTGGTGCTGCGAAAACCCGAAACACGACGGATAAATACGCAAACTTATCTCGATATGGTAGCGAACAGCGGCGGACTGCGGCAGCCGATGCTGGTCATGCCTTACCTGCCGGGGCCGGAGTGCAGCATTGATATGGTCACCGAGCAGGGCCGCACGCTTGCCGTACTCGGCAGGCGCAAAAATGACGCCCTTCAACAGTTTTTTACCGAGGGTGAAGAGATCGAATTGGCCCGTCAAGTGGCAAAACTTCTGCATGCCGATGGGCTGATCAACGTGCAAACCCGTGCTGACAATCAGGGAAAAGCCCGCGTACTGGAGTGCAATCTGCGCCCGAGCGGCGGTGTGCCTTACGGCCTGCAAAGCGGCATCAATTTACCCGCCATCATGGTCGCCGCGCGTCTCGGGTTACCCCTGGCGGAGCAAAAACTAACCCAGCGCAACGTGCGCATTCTTGACCATGCCGTCCACATTCCTGCCGGTGAGCTGACTAATGAAAATTGAATCCGTCGTTGATGCCCCCTGTCAGGAGCAATATCAGGCTGAAGAGTGCTATCAGGCCGCGCTGAGTGCGGGTGTGATGTCACTGAAACTACGCAGCCAGTCAGGCTGGAACGCAGAAAGCCTGTTTGATATGGCCCAGCGGCGCAATCCGCGCCGGGCATTTTTGTTTGTCAGTAAAATTTTGGGACGTCATATCCCCTGCCCGCCGCGGCTGATCCGCAAGGCCTTCACGGATCTCGCCAACGGCATTCCCGACGGACTGACCGGTCCGGTACTGGTCACCGGTATGGCAGAAACGGCAGTCGGGCTGGCGGGCGGTGTGCACTCGGTTCTCTCGCAGCGCTATGCCGATAGCCTTCTGCTGACCACCACGCGGCATCCGCTCGGGGGCGATTTACTCTGTCGCTTCGAGGAGGAACACAGCCATGCTACCGCGCATCTGGTCCATCTGCCGACCGACCCTAAACTTCGGGAAAAACTGCTACAGGCCCGCACGCTGATAATGGTGGATGACGAAGCCACGACCGGGAAAACCTTTCTCAATTTATTCACTGCACTGAAAGAAGCCGGGCTGAACCAGCTCGAACACATTGTCACGGCGACGCTGACCGACTGGTCGGAAAACGCGCTGGCTGAACAAATCAGCCTGCCGGTCACGGCGATTTCGCTGGCCCGCGGCCGCTGGCAGTGGGAACCCGCTGCAAATCCGCCGCCGATCCACGCCCCGCACGTTAACGTCACGGCCCGCGGGTCACAACCCCTCAATGCTATCGCAGATTTATGGGGGCGAACCGGCGTTGAATGTCATGCCCGCTTACTGACGGCGGCAGCTCCTCAGAAAGGACAGCGCATTCTGGTACTCGGCTCAGGTGAATATGCGTGGCAGCCCTATTTACTGGCGCAGTGGCTGGAGGATCAGGGCGCGGAGGTCTGTTTCAGCTCGACCACCCGTTCACCGGTCGCCACGGGCAATGCCATCCGTTGCGCCATGAGTTTTAACGATAACTACGGACTTGGTGTGCCGATGTATGTCTATAACGTTGACCCGGCGCAGTGGGATCGGGTGATTTTGTGCTCTGAGACCCCGGCGGCCTCATGGGACCCTGCGTTTCTGGCGCAATTTAATAATCTGGAAATCAACGAGGCCAACCATGACTGCTAATTTCTCCACGCGCCCGCTGATCTTCACCGATCTCGATGACACGCTGTTTCAGACCGCCCGGAAAATCACCGATCTCCGCGAGCGAGAACTCAGCCTGCCGGGCGCGCTCGACCGAAGCCTTGCCCCCCGCAGTTTCATGACGCCGCGTCAGAACAATATGGTGCAGTGGTTACTGGCGGGGGCCGAAACTATTCCGGTGACCGCACGCGGTACCGAAGAGGTGGACCGCGTATGTATTCCCTTTGATTCGTGGGTCATTACGACTCACGGGGCGGTGATCCTCAACCCTGAAGGTAAAGCCGACGCACAGTGGCAACAGCTAATCACAGAGCAAATGCGTGACTATTTGCCGCGTCTTTTCGCACTGGAGCAGCACCTTAGTCAAATGCTGGCTGACCCGCAGGCGGTTTCATCGCACCTGCCCGTTGAGGCGGGATGGTGCAGGATGAACGAGGAGTACGGCATGCCCATCTATCTGGTCATGAAGGTTAACGACAGTCAGCACGTTAGCGCGCTGAATCAGTACGCAGACTGGGTGGAACAGACTTTCGATCTGAAGGGTTTTTATGTGCACCGCAATGGCAATAATATCGCCTGGCTGCCAGCCTGCATTGAGAAAGTCCATGCGGTGAAATTCCTGCTGACGCGGCTTCGGGCTGAACAGCCTGACCGTCCGGCACTGGGTTTTGGCGACAGCCTGTCAGACTTCAGCTTTATGCAGCAGTGCGACTTTATGGTGTTGCCACAGCGCAGCCAGCTGCTGGCCGCACTGGAAAGTGCCCTGCCCACTGCCCGACAACGGGGAGAGAACCATGCAGCAACCTGAACTTCCACAACAGACACTGCTGTCAGGGTCCTATCCACCGGGCGACATTCAGTTTTTACTGGCCCCGGCGCAGATTGCGTTCACCTCAGTGGCAGAGAAAGAGCGCCTGATCCAGAGCGGTGAAAAGCATTATTCGGACATGCTGTCACAGGAGCCATCGCCCTCGGACAAACATCTGTCACTCTATCAGCACGCCATGACCGACTTCGGCCCGCGTCTGGCGCGCGAAGTCACCGCACTGGCGAAAGGTCTGGCGATGCAGATAACTGCCCGCCCGATTGTGCTGACCTCGCTGGTGCGCGCCGGTGTGCCGTTGGGAGTCTGCCTGCTGCATGCCCTGCGTGAAATGCACGTCGACGTCGTGCATTACGGTATCAGTATCATTCGTGACCGTGGGCTGGACGAGGCTGCGCTGGGCTTTATCACCCAAAAACACGGCAGCGAAGGGGTGGTATTTATTGACGGCTGGACCGGCAAAGGGGCGATTTCACGCCAGCTTTGCGCATCGCTGGACGACCGGCCTGAATTCGGCTCACCGCCTAGGCTTGCAGTCCTGGCCGACCCTGGCGGCTGTGCGTGGCTGTCAGCCAGCGGAGAAGACTGGCTTATGCCCTTTGGCATTCTCGGAGCGCCGGTTTCCGGGCTGGTCAGCCGTTCAATCTGGCGCGAAAGTGGCTTTCACGCCTCGATGTTCTGCCAGCACCTGCAACCTTTCGATCTCAGTGCAGATTTCGTCGCAGCGGTCGACGCCCTGCGCCATCAGCAGAGCACCGATATTCCCGCCGTGTTTCCACGCAATGAAGAGAAAAACCGCCTGCGGCACCTGAGCGGAAAGGTGATTAACCGGCTGGCTGAACGTTTTAAGGTGGGTTCGCTCAACCACATTAAGCCCGGTATCGCCGAAGCGACCCGTGCCGTAATGCGCCGCGTACCGGATCATGTGCTGGTCGCCAGTAAGCAAGATGCCGACGTCGCGCTGCTGGTTCATCTGGCCGAAAGCCGGGGCATCCGGGTAGAAGAAGTCGGGGCTGAGATTGGCGCCTATCGCGCCGTAACCCTGATTAAGCATGTGGCATGAGCCGGAGAAATATTGATGAAAAAAATTAGCCCGAATGACCTCGGAGCCACCCTGTATGTTCCCGCAACGCATCCCGAGCTGACCCACATTGCCTGCGGCGAAAAGTACCCCGAACTGCTGTCGATGGTGATCTGTTTGGAAGATGCCGTGCTGGAGAGGGATATCCCGCAGGCGCTGAATAACCTGCGTAAAACGCTGTTCATTCTCCAAAGCCCGCGCAATTTTGGCAACGGCCCGCTGGTGTTTATTCGCCCGCGTAATGCCGCGATGGCCGCCGCACTGGTGGCGGATAACACCTTTTGCCTGCGGGCGGCAGAGGGGCTGGTGTTACCCAAATTTACGCTATCTTCGCTCGATATCTGGCTGCGAATCACCGCCGGCACCCATTTATTGTGGATGCCAACGCTGGAAGATGCCGAGGTTTACAACGTCACTAAAATGCAGCAGATGGCAGAAGCGCTGAAAGCCAAAGCGGCCAACCGTGTACTGGCGCTGCGCATCGGCGGCAATGATTTGATGAGCGTACTGGGTTTGCGTCGCAGCAAAGAGCACACCCTGTACGAAGGCCCGCTGGGCTATGTGATTAAAATGCTGGTCAGCGTTTTCGGCGCGCAGGGATTTGCCCTGACCTCCCCGGTATGCGAGCTAATCGACCCCGACGACATGCTCCGGCGTGAGTTAAAGCAGGACGTCCTGCACGGCTTAGTCGGTAAAACCGCCATTCACCCGAGCCAAATCCCCATCATCCACAACGCTCTGCGCGTCGCCCCCCGCGACTATCAGGAAGCCTTACGTATCCTCAATGCCGACAGCGCGGTCTACAAATCCGACGGCGCCATGTGCGAGCCGGCCACACACGTTAACTGGGCGCACAGGATCATTCAGCAGGGGAAGAAGTATGGGTATGGGGAGCCATTAAATGGGGAGGGGGTCGAATGGCGATTCGAGGATGCGCGCTGAGGGTTTGGAGGGCAGCCAAAAGCTGCTTTTAAATCTTTAAATTCAAATTCAAATTCAAGGTCGTGGGCGTCGGCCCACATCAAGACCTTGGGCTGCCGCCCAAACCCGCCCAAGAGGAGGCGTAAACGCGCCTCCTCTTGGAACTCCTGCGTTTTTTCTCTGAAACACCGACAGCTTCGCCGCTGGCAGGGCACGTATTTCAGTCACTTCCGTTCACGGCGCAAAATGTCACGGCTGCGCCGTCCCCGTATTTCGGGTTCGAGCCACAGGTCTCGAACCTCTCATCCGGTGCCATTTTTGACTACGCCTTATCGGCTATGTAGGTCAAAAGATAAAAAACAGAATAAAAGACAATAAACGTGTCTGGTTTTGAATTTAAAAAAGTGTGGGCCGCATTCAAAAATGGCGCTGAACGAGAGGTGAAAAACCGCGTGTCTTTTTACGCGGGTTGGAACCCGAAGTGAAGGCACCGCAACGCGGCGACATTTTGCGGCTATCATCAAGGCCTCTGAAACACGGCCGTCCCGATTCAGCGATAGCGCGCAGTTAAAAAAGCTCGGATTGTTAAGGCCCGAGCGACTGCGGGCCTTAACGCGGGTTTGGACGGCAGCCCAAAGTTCACCGGTGTGGGCCGACGCCCGCGGTTTTGACTTTGAATTTAAAAAGCAGATTTGGGCGGCAGCCCAACAGTTTCCACCTTAAGTTGATTTTGAGCCCAAAACCACATACAGTCCTGCCCCTTCTTTGGCATGGGGAACAGTGATGTTTATTGGATTTGACTACGGCACCGCAAATTGCTCCGTCGCCGTGATGCGCGATGATAACGCCCACCTGTTGGCGTTAGAGAACAACGATCCCTATTTACCCTCCATGCTCTGCGCACCTACGCGTGAAGCGGTCAGCGAATGGCTGAGCCGTCACGGCCAGGTTCCGGCGGGCAGTGACGAAAACCTTGCGCTGCTGCGCCGCAGTATCAACTTTAACCGCGAGGAAGATATCCCGGTTAATGCCAACAGCGTGAATTTTGGTTTGCAGGCGCTTTCTACCTATATGGAAGATCCTGAAGAGGTCTATTTCGTGCGTTCACCGAAATCCTTCCTGGGCGCTAACGGTCTGAAACCGCAGCAGATTGCCCTGTTTGAAGATCTGGTGTGCGCCATGATGTTCCACATCAAGCGTCAGGCAGAAAACTCCCTGCAACAAAGTATCGAGCAGACAGTGATTGGCCGCCCGATTAACTTTCAGGGAATGGGCGGAGAAGACGCCAACCGTCAGGCGCAGGGAATTTTGCAACGCGCCGCTGAACGGGCTGGTTTCCGCGATATCGCCTTCCAGTTTGAGCCAGTGGCCGCAGGGCTTGATTTCGAAGCCACATTGACTGAAGAGAAAACCGTGCTGGTCGTTGATATCGGCGGTGGAACCACCGACTGCTCGGTGTTGCTGATGGGCCCACAATGGCGCGATAAAGCCGAACGCCAGCAAAGTTTACTCGGCCATAGCGGCTGCCGCGTGGGCGGCAACGATCTGGATATCATGACCGCGTTTAAACAGTTGACGCCGCAGTTTGGTATGGGCAGTGAAACCGTGAAAGGGATTGCGATCCCTTCCCTGCCTTACTGGAACGCTGTCGCCACCAACGATGTACCGGCACAGCTGGATTTCTACAGTGTGGCGAATGGCCGTATGCTGCGGGATTTGATCCGCGATGCCGCCCAGCCGGAGCAGATTAAACGACTGCTGAAAGTGCATCAGCAACGTCTGAGCTATCGTCTGGTGCGGACTGCTGAAGAGAGCAAGATCGCGCTGTCTGAACGTGAAAACGTCACTGCTGCGCTGGACTTTATTGAAGCCGGTCTGGCCGAAAATATCAGCCAGCAGCAGCTGAGTGATGCCATTGCGCAGCCGCTGGAGCGTATTCAGGAGCAGGTTAATCTGGCGCTCTCCACCAGCGATATCAAGCCGGACGTGATATACCTGACCGGTGGCAGCGCACGCTCACCGCTTCTGCGCGCCGCGTTACAGGCCCAGTTACCGGGGATCCCGTTGGTCGGTGGCAATGATTTTGGCTCGGTAACCGCCGGGCTGGCACGCTGGGCACAAACTCTGTTCCGTTAAGTCAGACTGCCTGAACGTAAAAAACCGCCTGCGTTAAGTGAATATCGCAGGCGGTTTTTTTTTGCACTAATAAGCGTGATTTACCAGCTGCTGGCTTCGTTCAATGCACGAATATCAGCATCATCCAGCGTCAGGTCAGCGGCTTTTGCCAGTTCATCAAGCTGCTGGAGCGAGGTCGCACTGACAATCGGTGCGGTAACACTCGGGCGGGCAATCTGCCACGCCAGTGCAATCTGCCCCGGTTTCGCGTTATGTTTCTGCGCCACCTGATCCAGAGACGCCAGAATCTTCAGGCCACGCTCATTAAGGTAAGTATCCACCACTTTTGAGCCGCGCTGACTTTTACTGGCATCGGCTTTAGTACGGTATTTCCCGGTGAGGAACCCGCTCGCCAGCGCGTAAAAGTTGATCACACCCAGACCATGGTCAGAAACCACCTTTTCCAGGTCCTCTTCATACACTTTGCGGTCGCACAAATTATAAAGCGGCTGAAGAGTTTCGTATCGCGCCAGATGGTTGTCTTTACTGACTTTCAGCGCTTCAATCAGGCGCGGTGCGCTGTAGTTGGAAGCCCCGACGGCACGCACTTTCCCCTCTTTAATCAGCGCATCAAAGGCAGCCATAGTTTCCGCCAGCGGCGTGTCTGCATCGTCATCGTGAGACTGATACAGGTCGATATAATCTGTTTGCAGTCGCGTAAGAGAAGCTTCAACCGCCTCTTTAATGTAACGAGGTGAGAGGCCGACTTTGCCTTCGCCCATCGATTTGCCCACCTTGGTGGCCAGGATTATTTGGTCGCGCTTGCCGGTTTTTTTCAGCCAGTTGCCGATAATTGTTTCAGACTCACCGCCTTTATTACCTTCGACCCAACTTGAATAGACGTCGGCGGTATCAATAAAGTTGAGATTATGTTCAAGCAAGGCGTCGAGAATGCTAAAAGATGTAGATTGATCAACGGTCCAGCCAAATACGTTACCGCCGAAAGTCAACGTTGGTACCTGAATGCCGGAACGGCCCAGTTCTCTTTTACTCATGACGTGTTCCCTTTTTAAGTTCAGATTGAAAATTGCTTTGTCTGTGAACGATTAGTATTGAAAGAATAACAGTAGCATCTCAGGACATAATGTCAGGCGGAAGAAGGCGTTAAATTGTCAGCGGATGAAAGGGACTCCTTATTTCCTTCATTTTTCCCCTGCCGGCGATGGCTACACTATGAGCATAAAAACAGGCTCATATTGCCACCCGTGATCTATCCCCAAATAAATCTCTACCCAAAATCATTAGGGTCGCCTGAAGCCTCTTCTTTGGATGCAGGAAGACGGGTAGGAATAAGAAGAGTGAAATTGTGCGTAAAAGCCCTCTGCGAATATTAATTATCCTGCTGGTGTTGGTGATTGCCGCGCTGAGCATCTGGTATTTCTCTATGGAAAAACCCGATTCACAGAGCGTAAAAACCGGCGCGAAAAATGTGAAAAGTGCGGCGCGCCCCGCAGGCGGAGGGCGTCGCAATATGCCTCTGCCTCCCGTTCAGGCCGCGCTGGCTATAGAAAAATCCGTTCCTCAATATCTTAGCGGGCTGGGCACCGTGACGGCGTCCAATACCGTGACGGTACGCAGCCGGGTGGATGGTCAGCTGATGTCGCTGCACTTCACCGAGGGCCAGCAGGTCAAAACCGGTGATCTGTTAGCGGAGATCGACCCGCGTCCGTATCAGGTACTGCTGACCCAGGCTCTTGGGCAGCTCAATAAAGATCAGGCCACGCTCGATAACGCCCGCCGTGATCTGACGCGCTACCAGCAACTGGTCAAAACGAATTTAATTTCACGTCAGGAACTGGATACTCAACAGTCGCTGGTGCGCCAGAGCGAAGGTGCTGTGGCGGTGGATCAGGGCGCGGTTGACAGTGCCAAACTGCAGCTGACCTACAGTAAAATCACCTCACCCATCGATGGCCGCGTGGGCCTGAAGCAAGTGGATATCGGCAATATTATCTCCAGCAGCGATACGACCGGTATTGTGGTACTGACCCAGACACAGCCGATTGATGTGGTTTTCACCCTGCCGGAAGCCACCATCAGTTCGATTGTTCAGTCGCAGCGCAATGCTCCGCCACTGACGGTTGAAGCCTGGGATCGCACCAATCAGCATCAGCTGACGCAGGGCACCCTGCTGACGCTCGATAACCAGATTGATGTCACCACAGGGACCATCAAACTGAAAGCGCGCTTTGATAATCAGGACAATGCGCTGTTCCCCAATCAATTCGTCAATGCACGCCTCAAAATAGGCACCCTGCAAAACGCCGTGGTGATACCGACCGCGGCGGTACAAATGGGCAACGAGGGCCACTTTGTCTGGGTAGTGGATAGCGACAAAAAAGTGAGTAAGCACATCCTCACTACTGGTACGCAGGACAGTCAGCAGACCGTCGTCACCGCCGGGATCAGTGCCGGAGAGCGCGTAGTGACCGACGGTATTGACCGCCTGACCGAAGGCGCCACCGTCGAGGTGATTCAACCTGAAACCGCCGCACAGGCCGCGGCGGCAGCGGATAAGCCTGCTGAAAAACATCGTCACAGGAAATCCTGATGCAGGTGATGCCGGATAAACCTCAGGGCGGACCGTCGCGGCTGTTTATTCTGCGCCCGGTGGCGACCACGCTGTTGATGATTGCCATTCTGCTGGCCGGGATTATCGGCTACCGCGCCCTGCCGGTAGCGGCGCTGCCTGAAGTCGATTACCCGACCATTCAGGTAGTAACGCTCTATCCGGGCGCTAGCCCGGATGTTACTACATCAGCCATCACCGCACCGCTTGAGCGTCAGTTCGGCCAAATGTCTGGCCTGAAACAGATGCAGTCGCAGAGCTCCGGCGGCGCGTCGGTGATTACGTTGCAGTTCGGGCTTGAACTGCCGCTTGACGTAGCCGAGCAGGAAGTGCAGGCCGCCATCAACTCCGCCACCAATTTACTGCCAACCGATCTGCCCAACCCGCCGGTATACAGCAAGGTTAACCCGGCCGATCCGCCGATCATGACGCTGGCGGTGACTTCTACGGCAATGTCGATGACCGCCGTAGAAGATCTGGTGGAAACCCGCGTGATGCAAAAACTGGCGCAGGTCAGCGGCGTCGGGCGGGTGAGTATTTCCGGCGGTGAGCGCCCGGCGGTAAGGGTCAAACTGAATGCGCCCGCCATGGCCGCCCTCGGGCTGACCAGTGAACTGGTGCGTGCGTCCATCGCCGCCGCTAACGTCAACTCCGCCAAGGGCAGCTTCGACGGACCGGAACGCTCGGTCTCGCTTTCCGCCAATGACCAGATGAAAACCGCCGCCGACTACCGTGCGCTGGTGGTCAGTTACCAGAATGGCGCACCGGTGCTGCTCAGTGATATCGCCAGCGTCGAACAGGGCGCGGAGAACAGTAAGCTGGCAGCCTGGGCCGATAAACGCCCGGCCATCGTACTGAATATTCAGCGGCAGCCGGGGGCGAATGTCATCACTACCGCCGACAGCATCAGGGAGATTTTACCGACGCTGCAACAGAATCTGCCGAAGTCCGTCCACATCAAGCTGGTGACTGACCGGACCACCACCATCCGCCACTCGGTTAGCGATGTGCAGTTCGAGTTACTGCTCTCGGTGGCGCTGGTGGTCATGGTGATGTACCTGTTTTTACGCAATGTGGCCGCGACGCTTATCCCAAGCGTGGCGGTGCCGCTGTCACTGATTGGCACCTTTGCGGCGATGTATTTTCTGGGCTTCTCGGTCAATAACCTGACGCTGATGGCGCTGACCATCGCCACCGGTTTTGTGGTCGATGACGCTATCGTGGTGATCGAAAATATTTCTCGTTATATTGAGAAAGGCGAAACGCCGCTCAATGCCGCGCTCAAAGGCGCGGGTGAAATCGGCTTTACCATTATTTCCCTGACATTTTCTCTGATCGCCGTTCTGATCCCACTGCTGTTTATGGGTGATATTGTCGGACGGTTATTCCGCGAATTTGCTGTCACGCTGGCGATCGCTATTCTGATCTCCGCTGTCGTCTCGCTGGCCCTGACGCCGATGATGTGCGCCCGAATGCTCAGCCATGAATCGCTGCGTAAACAGAACCGTTTTTCCCGCGCATCGGAACGGATGTTCGAGCGCATTATTGCCACCTACGGACGCGGACTGACGGTGGTGCTGCGCCATCAGTGGCTGACACTCAGCGTGGCGCTGGGTACGCTGGCGCTGACCGCCCTGCTCTATGTGCTTATCCCTAAAGGTTTTTTCCCGGTGCAGGACAACGGGCTGATTCAGGGAACGCTGGTCGCGCCGCAGTCAGTCTCGTTCAGCAATATGGCCAGCCGCCAACAGCAGGCGGCGGCGATTATTTTGCAGGACCCGGACGTTGAAAGCCTGACGTCATTTATCGGTGTGGACGGCACTAACCCGACGCTCAATACCGGCCGGTTACAGATTGCTCTCAGGCCGCTCAGTGACCGCAATGACCGCGTGGACACTATCATTCCGCGCCTGCAGGAAGCGATCGCCAGACTGCCGGGCATCGAGCTTTATCTGCAACCGGTGCAGGACTTGACTATCGACACGCAGGTCGCCCGCACGCAGTATCAGTTCACCTTACAGACACTGACCACGGATTCCCTTGGGCGCTGGGTGCCGCAGCTGCTGGACAATCTGCGCGCCCTGCCGCAGTTACAGGATGTCAGCAGTGACTGGCAAGATCAGGGGCTGGAGGCCTACATTAAAGTCGACAGGGACAGCGCCAGCCGTCTGGGCATCAGCATGACCGACGTCGATAATGCGCTGTATAACGCCTTCGGCCAGCGGCTGATCTCCACCATTTATACTCAGGCTAACCAGTACCGCGTGGTGCTGGTGCACGATACCGCACAGACGCCGGGCATGAGCGCGTTGCAGGATATCCGCCTCAATGGAAGCAACGGCAACAGCATTCCGCTCAGCGCCATCGCCCAGTTTGAGCAGCGCAAGACCGCGCTATCGGTTAATCATCTGGATCAGTTCCTCTCGGCCAGTGTGTCGTTTAACGTCGCGCCGGGCTATTCGCTTGGCGAAGCGGTAGACGCCATCAAACTGGCGCAACAAAATCTGGTGATGCCTGCCGATATCAGCGTGCATTTTCAGGGCGCAACGCTGGCGTTTGAGGCTGCGCTTGGCAGCACGCTGTGGCTGATTCTGGCCGCCGTGGTGGCGATGTATATCGTGCTCGGCGTGCTCTATGAAAGCTTTATTCATCCGGTAACGATTTTGTCGACGCTGCCGACGGCGGGCGTCGGGGCGCTGCTGGCGCTGATGCTGGCGGGCAGTGAGCTGGACGTAATTGCCATCATTGGCATTATTTTGCTGATCGGTATCGTGAAGAAAAACGCCATCATGATGATCGACTTCGCGCTGGCCGCCGAACGCGATCATGGCATGACGCCGTATGAGGCGATTTATCAGGCCTGTCTGCTGCGCTTTCGGCCAATTCTGATGACGACGCTGGCGGCCCTGCTCGGGGCATTACCGCTGATGCTCAGCACCGGCGTGGGCGCAGAACTGCGCCGCCCGCTCGGCATCTGTATGGTCGGCGGGCTGATCGTCAGCCAGGTGCTGACACTGTTTACCACACCGGTGATTTACCTGCTGTTTGACCGGCTGGCGCGTCGTATGCGCCCCCATGCTTATACTCAACCTGCTCCGCACGAACCGCAGACTGAGCGGCCGCCGCGATGAAATTCTTCGCACTGTTTATCCACCGGCCGGTCGCCACCACGCTACTAACGCTGGCGATTTTGCTGGCGGGTATGCTGGGTTTCCGGCTGCTGCCTGTCGCCCCGCTGCCGCAGGTGGATTACCCGGTGATATCAGTCACCGCGACGCTGCCGGGTGCCGATCCTGAAACCATGGCATCGTCGGTCGCCACGCCGCTGGAAAGCACGCTGGGGCGCATCGCCGGTGTGAATGAGATGACTTCCGTCAGTACGCTCGGCAGTACGCGCATCACGCTGGAATTTGATTTTGACCGCGACATCAACGGGGCTGCACGCGATGTTCAGGCGGCGATCAACGCCGCGCAAAGCCTGCTGCCGTCAGGGATGCCGAGCCGCCCGACCTATCGTAAGGCCAATCCGTCCGACGCCCCGATCATGATAATGACCCTGACGTCGGATACCTTCAGTCAGGGCCAGCTGTACGACTACGCCTCGACGCAGCTGGCGCAAACTATTTCACAATTGGACGGCGTGGGTGACGTAACCGTCGGCGGCAGTTCGCTGCCTGCGGTGCGGGTCGATCTCAACCCGGAAGCACTGTTTAATCAGGGCGTGTCGCTGGACGCCGTGCGCACTGCCATTACCGCCGCTAACGTGCGCAAGCCGCAGGGCGCCGTCGAAGATGACAGCCAGCACTGGCAGATCCGCACCAACGATGCGCTGAAAAGCGCCAAAGATTACGCGCCGCTGGTGGTGCACGTCAGTAACGGCAATGTTGTCCATCTGCGGGATGTCGCTGACGTCAGCGACGGCGTGCAGGACCAGCGCAACGCCGGGCAAACCGGTCTTGAAAATGGCGGCGTCAGACCGGCCATTTTGCTGCTTATTCGCCGCAGCGCCGACGCCAATATTATCGCCACCGTTGACCATATCCGCGCAGAACTCCCCCTGCTGAGGGAATCTATTCCTGCCGCCATAAAATTACAGGTGGCGCAGGACCGCTCGCCAACTATTCGTGCCTCGCTTGATGAAGTGGAAACCTCACTGAGCATTGCGGTCGCGCTGGTGATCCTGGTGGTGTTTCTGTTTCTGCGCTCGGGCCGCGCCACGCTGATCCCTGCGGTGGCCGTGCCGGTATCGCTGATCGGTACTTTTGCGGCTATGTACCTGTGCGGGTTTAGCCTGAACAATCTGTCACTGATGGCGCTGACCATTGCCACCGGTTTTGTGGTCGATGACGCTATCGTGGTGCTGGAGAATATTTCGCGGCATATCGAAGCGGGCATGAAACCGATGGACGCCGCGTTGCAGGGCGTCAAAGAGGTCGGTTTTACTGTGCTGTCGATGAGCCTGTCGCTGGTCGCGGTGTTTATTCCGCTGCTGTTAATGAGCGGTTTGCCAGGGCGGCTGTTCCGCGAATTTGCTGTCACGCTGTCTGTCGCGATAGGTATTTCGTTGCTGGTGTCACTGACCTTAACGCCGATGATGTGCGCCTGGCTGCTGCGCCCAGCAGCCCTGCCGCAGCCGCCGAAAAAACGCGGCGTCAGTTCGTTATTGCTGCGGCTGCAACAGAGTTATGGCCGGTCGCTGAACCGGGTGCTTAATCATGCGCGCTGGGTCGGCGTCGTGTTGCTGGCGACTATTGCGCTGAATGTCTGGCTCTATATCGCCATTCCGAAAACCTTTTTCCCCGAGCAGGATACCGGCCGCCTGATGGGCTACATTCAGGCAGACCAGAGCATTTCATTTCAGGCGATGCGTGGCAAGATGTCGGACTTTATCCGCCTCGTCAGTCAGGACATAGACGTGGCGAACGTCACCGGCTATACCGGTGGGTCACGCACCAACAGCGGCATGATGTTTATCTCCCTCAAGCCGTTGTCGGTACGTAAAAGTAATGCGCAGGAGGTGATTGCGCGCCTGCGCACTGCCGCCGCGCAGGAGGCCGGGGCCGGGCTTTATCTCTCGGCGGTGCAGGACGTGCGCGTTGGCGGGCGGCAGGCCAATGCCAGCTATCAGTACACACTGTTGTCGGACAGTTTGCAGGATTTACGTCAGTGGGAGCCAAAAATCACCGCCGCGCTTGGCGCATTGCCGGAACTGGCCGATGTCAGTTCCGATCAGCAGGATCAAGGGGCCCAGATGCAGCTGACCTACGATCGCGCCACGATGGCGCGGCTCGGCATTTCGATTTCCGATGCCAACGCGCTGCTTAATAACGCCTTCGGCCAGCGACAAATTTCTACCATTTATCAGCCGCTCAACCAGTACAAAGTCGTGATGGAAGTCGCACCGCAGTACACGCAGGATGTCAGTTCGCTGAGTAAAATGTTTATTATCAACAGCGCAGGAACATCGGTCCCGCTCTCTGCTTTCGCCAAATGGCAACCCGCCAACGCGCCGCTACAGGTGAACCATCAGGGCATGTCGGCGGCGGCGACCGTCTCCTTTAACCTGCCAGAGGACGGTAGCCTGTCGGAGGCCTCGACGGCGATTGACCGCGCCATGACACAGCTCGGGGTGCCCCAGACGATTCACGGCCAGTACGCCGGTACCGCGCAGGTGTTTCAGGAAACACTGAAATCCCAACTGCTGCTGATTATCGCCGCCATTGCCACCGTGTATATTGTGTTGGGCATATTGTATGAAAGTTATATTCACCCGCTGACCATTTTGTCGACGCTGCCCTCGGCGGGCGTGGGGGCACTGCTGGCGCTGGAGCTGTTTAGCGCACCGTTTAGCCTGATCGCCCTGATTGGTATTATGCTGTTGATAGGTATTGTGAAAAAGAATGCCATCATGATGGTAGATTTCGCCCTCGACGCGCAAAGACGCGGGCAGCTTACCGCCCGCGAGGCCATTTTTCAGGCCTGTCTGCTGCGCTTTCGGCCGATTATGATGACTACACTGGCCGCGCTGTTTGGGGCGTTGCCGCTGGTGCTGACGTCCGGCGACGGCGCGGAGCTGCGTCAGCCATTAGGGATCACTATCGTCGGCGGTCTGGTCGTGAGCCAGCTGCTGACGCTCTACACAACTCCGGTGGTTTACCTGTTCTTTGACCGGCTGCGCAGCCGCTTCAGCCGACAATCAAAACTCGCTCCGCTTGCGGATACGGATTTATGACATCACCTTCTGAGATAACAGACACAGCCCCGCCCGCCCCGCTGCCGCCTTCCGTGCGCTGGCAGCTGTGGATTGTGGCCTTCGGCTTTTTCATGCAGGCGCTGGATACCACCATCGTCAACACGGCGCTGCCGTCGATGGCCGCCAGCCTCGGTGAAAACCCGCTGCATATGCACAGCGTCGTCGTCGCCTATGTGCTGACCGTGGCGGTGATGCTGCCCGCCAGCGGCTGGCTGGCGGACCGTGTGGGCGTCAAATGGGTGTTCTTCTCGGCGATCGTTTTGTTCACGCTCGGCTCCCTGTTGTGTGCACAATCGTCCAGTTTGCAGGAGCTGGTGATGTCGCGCGTAGTACAGGGAATTGGCGGCGCGATGATGGTGCCGGTCGGGCGGCTGACGGTGCTGAAAATCGTTCCGCGCAGTGAATATATGGCAGCGATGACCATGGTGACGATACCCGGTCAGGTCGGTCCGCTGCTCGGCCCGGCGCTCGGCGGCTTTTTGGTGGAGTACGCCAGCTGGCACTGGATCTTCCTGATCAACCTGCCGGTCGGTCTGGCCGGGGGGATCGCCACGTTAATGATCATGCCCAATTACCAGATGCAGACGCGGCGCTTTGATATCAGTGGTTTCATCATGCTGGCGATCGGCATGGCGACGCTGACGCTGGCGCTCGACGGCAGCCGGGGGCTTGGCCTTTCGCCCTGGCAACTGGTGCTGCTGGTGGCGGTCGGTGCTGCGTCACTCGGTATTTACTGGCTGCATGCGCGCGGTAATCTGTCCGCACTGTTCTCGCTGCGGCTGTTCCATACGCCAACGTTTAAAATTGGCCTGATCGGCAGTTTCCTCGGGCGTATCGGCAGCGGTATGCTGCCGTTTATGACGCCGGTATTTCTGCAACTCGGCATGGGTTTTACGCCGTTCCACGCCGGTCTGATGATGGTGCCGATGGTAATTGGCAGCATGGGCATGAAGCGCGTAGTGGTGCGGCTGGTGAACAGGCTCGGTTATCGCCGGGCGCTGGTGACCGCCACATTACTGCTGGCGCTGATCACCCTGATCTTCCCGTTCGTGGCGATATACGGCGCGTACTGGATGATCCCTGTGGTGCTGTTCTTCCAGGGGATGGTCAATTCACTGCGCTTCTCGTCAATGAATACCCTGACGCTCAAAGATCTGCCGTCGCGGCTGGCGAGCAGCGGCAACAGTTTGCTGTCGATGATCATGCAGCTGTCGATGAGTCTCGGGGTGAGCGTCGCGGGGATTTTCCTCGGCCTGTTCGCCCACCAGCAGGTGGTCGCGGGCAGCGTCACGATGCACAGCGCCTTCCTTTACTGTTATTTATGCATGGCGCTGGTTATCGCCCTGCCCGCCTGGGTGTTTTCACGCGTGCCGGATGACGGCCTGAAGAATGCCCTGATTGACCGCCGCCGCGCACAGGCCGGTTCACCCGACCCAATGAGAAAATCATGAGACCTGGAATTACCGCCAAGCTGTTTATGGCCATTTTCTTCACCTGCGGGCTAGTGTTAATCACCATGAACTGGGGCGTGCGGATGAGCTTTGAGCACGGCTTTATCGACTATATCCGCCAAAGTAACGAGCAGCGCGTGGAGCTGCTGGCGGATACGCTGCAGGAGCAGTACAAGCTGCACGGCAGTTGGGAGTTTTTGCAAAAGAACGACAAGCTGATCTATCAGATCATGCGTTCGTTCGAACAAAATAATGGCAGCAGCCTGCCGCCGCAGGGCTGGCGGACTAAGTTCTGGATCCTCGACAGCCACGATCAGCGTATCGGCGGTTCAGATTTGCCCATTCCGCCGGATATGAAAGGCACGCGGCGCGTGATGAACGTCAATGGCGTGAATATCGGCACGGTGCTCTCCACGCCCGCCGAACGCCTGACGCGTAACGCCGACATCAACTTCGACCGTCAGCAGAACCGTACCAGCTGGATCATCGTCGGCTTTACCGCCCTGCTGGCCGCCGCCGTTACCTGGCTGCTGTCGCGCGGTATGCTGGCACCGGTCAAACGGCTGGTTCAGGGAACCCATCAGCTGGCAGCGGGCAATTTCAGCAGCCGGGTGAAAGTGGACAGCCAGGACGAACTCGGCAAACTGGCGCAGGACTTTAATCAGCTGGCGACTACGCTGGAAAAAAATGAGCAGATGCGGCGCGCTTTTATGGCCGATATTTCCCATGAGCTGCGTACACCGCTGGCGGTGCTGCGCGGTGAGCTGGAAGCCATGCAGGACGGCGTGCGCAAAATGACGCTCGACTCGCTGGGGTCGTTACAATCGGAAGTTTCTATTCTGACCAAGCTGGTGGATGACCTTTACCAGCTTTCGCTCTCGGATGCGGGCGCGCTGGCCTATCGCAAAGAAGAGACCGATGCGGTGCATCTGATTCAGCTGGCAGAAGCCGGTTACCGTGACCGTTTCCAGCAAAAGCAGCTGTCGCTTAACAGTTCACTGCCGGAAAAAGTCATGCTGTTTGGCGACCCGCAGCGCCTGTCGCAGCTGTTCAATAATCTGCTGGAAAATAGTCTGCGCTATACTGACGGCGGAGGCGGTCTGCAAATCATCGCCAGCAAACGGGATAAATCGCTGCGCATTGTTTTTCAGGACACCGCGCCGGGCATTAATGATGAGCAGTTACAGCATATTTTTGAGCGTTTTTACCGCGCTGAAGGGTCGCGCAACCGCGCCAGCGGCGGTTCAGGTTTAGGTCTGGCGATCTGCCAGAATATTGTTGAAGCCCACGGCGGGCGGATAAGCGCCAGCCATTCGCCTTCCGGCGGCGTCTGTATCACCATCAGTCTGCCGCTTTCTATTCCCCTTGGACCGAGAAACTGAATGAATTCCTCTGCGCTATCCGGCCCTGCGCCGCTGCAAATTTTGATTGTTGAAGATGAACCGAAACTCGGTCAGTTGCTGGTCGACTACCTTGAGGCGGCCGGGTACGCCACCCAGTGGCTCTCCAACGGGAATGACGTCGTGCCGCTGGTGAAAACCAACCCACCGGCGATGATCCTGCTCGACCTGATGCTGCCGGGCAGCAGCGGCCTGAGTATCTGTCGGGATATCCGTCAGTTCTCCGATATCCCGATCATGATGGTCACCGCCAAAACCGAAGAGATCGACCGGCTGCTGGGGCTGGAAATTGGCGCGGATGATTACATCTGCAAGCCTTACAGCCCGCGTGAAGTGGTGGCCAGAGTCAAAGTGATCCTGCGCCGCTGCGTGCGTCCGGCCGACAACCCGGCTGAAGATTTCGGTTTGCACATCGACGAAGCCTGTTTCCAGGCCAGCTATCAGGGCCACGAGCTTGAGCTGACGCCGGCGGAATTCCGTCTGCTGAAAACGCTGTCGGTCAAACCCGGCTATGTTTTCACCCGCGAAGTGCTGCTCAATAATCTGTATGACGACTACCGCGTGGTGACCGACCGCACCATCGACAGCCACATCAAGAATTTACGCCGTAAGCTGGAGTCTATCGACGGAGATAAAGCCTTTATCCGCGCCGTTTATGGCGTGGGTTATCGCTGGGAAGCAGAACCCTGCCGGATGATTTAAACAGCAGGCGAATGCATAGAAATGTAAATCTGGCCCAAGTCTGTTTGCCAGATCACAATTTCACAGATTAAAACGCCACTCTGTGGCAGTGACGCTGCGGAAAGCCTTTCGTTAACTACACTTATCTCTGGATGAATTCACTCACTGGAGAAATTGCTATGGCGACGGGTCATTATGAACTTAAGAAAGCGAAGAACGGACAGTTTCACTTTAACCTGAAGGCCGGCAATGGGGAGATCATTCTCACCAGCGAGATGTATGCCAGCAAAGCCTCAGCGGAAAATGGCATCGCCTCCGTGCAAGCCAACTCCACCGAGGAAAAGCAGTTTGAGGTCAAACCGGCCAAAGACGGTCAGCACTACTTCGTGCTAAAAGCCAAAAATCATCAGATTATCGGGGTCAGCGAGATGTACACCACGGAAGCCGCCGCCCATAAAGGAATTGCTTCCGTGAGTAAAAATGGCCCTTCGACAGATATCCGGGATCTGACCGCAAATTGACCGCTCTTCTTTTCCTCACTTGCGCAAAAAGGGGCTAAATTGATCTAGCCCCAACTTCCCCCAGATACCCACACTAACTGGCTGCTTTTTACCTTTTCAGGCGTTACAATCCGGGCCTTTCGTCGCCCCCTTCGGGACGGCCCTGACTTGCTATCAGACTGAGAATAACTATGTTGACTCCGGAATTACTCTCTCCGGCCGGTTCGCTTAAAAACATGCGCTACGCCTTTGCTTATGGTGCAGACGCAGTTTATGCCGGCCAGCCCCGTTACAGCCTGCGCGTGCGCAATAACGAATTCAATCATCAGAATCTGGCGATCGGCATCAATGAAGCCCATGAACTGGGTAAGAAATTCTATGTGGTGGTGAACATTGCGCCACATAACGCCAAGCTGAAAACCTTCCTGCGTGATCTGCAACCGGTGATCGATATGGGGCCTGACGCCCTGATCATGTCCGATCCGGGTCTGATTATGATGGTGCGCGAAGCTTTCCCGCAGATGGATATTCATCTGTCGGTACAGGCCAATGCGGTGAACTGGGCGACGGTGAAATTCTGGCAGCAAATGGGGCTGACGCGGGTGATTTTATCGCGTGAGCTGTCACTGGATGAGATCGCTGAAATCCGTGCGCAGGTGCCGGATATGGAGATTGAGATCTTCGTGCATGGCGCACTGTGCATGGCCTATTCCGGCCGCTGCCTGCTTTCCGGTTATATCAATAAGCGCGACCCGAATCAGGGTACCTGCACCAACGCCTGCCGCTGGGAGTACAAAGTGCAGCCCGGCAAAGAGGACGATCTCGGTAATATCGTGCATCAGTATGAGCCAATCCCGGTGCAGCAGGTGGCGGAGGAAGCCGTGCCAGAACCGACGCTCGGCATCGGCCAGCCCACCAGCGAAGTGTTTATGCTCGAAGAGGCGCTGCGCCCCGGCGAATATATGAGCGCATTCGAAGATGAGCACGGTACCTACATCATGAATTCCAAAGATCTGCGTGCCATTCAACACGTTGAAACCCTGACTAAAATGGGCGTGCATTCGCTTAAAATTGAAGGCCGTACCAAATCCTTCTATTATTGCGCCCGCACCGCACAGGTTTATCGCCGCGCCATTGATGACGCCGTCGCCGGAAAACCGTTTGACCCGACGCTGTTGACCACGCTGGAAGGATTAGCACACCGCGGCTATACCGAAGGCTTCCTACGCCGCCACACGCATGATGCTCAACAAAATTACGAATATGGTTTCTCGGTCAGTGACCGCCAGCAGTTTGTGGGCGAATTTACCGGTAACCGGGTCGACGGGTGGGCGGAAATTGACGTCAAAAACAAATTCAGCATCGGTGACAGTGTGGAGATGATGACGCCCAACGGGAACGTGCAATTTACCCTTGAAGCGCTGCGCAATAAAAAAGGCCAGCCGGCGGATGTTGCACCGGGCAATGGTCACATTGTTTATGTCGCGCTGCCGGAAGATATCAGTCTGGAATTCGCCATTTTGTTGCGTAATCTGCAAGAGACGGACACCCGTAATCCACATGCCAAATCCTGATCTGGCATGATCTGAATATAGTTGCCGGTAAGTATCCCTGACGACGCCACCTGACGTGGCGTTTTTATTCTTTTTTTTAAAAGAACATCAAAAATAAGAAACCGGTCACATTCCATTCTGCTTTGTTTCGTTATTATCCTTTCGCAATTTATACGAATGAAAAATAAATTATCGGACATCACTAAGAACCACCTCCTTGGCCGGCTCAATCTCCCTTGAGCTGGCTTTTCTTTTTGTTTCAACTAATTAAAACAATCATAAATCCATTTCCTGAGCATTCCTCACGGCAAATAACGAAATAGATTAATACTCAAGATAAGCGTTATCGTTAATTAGAATTAAATCTAATCATTGAATAATGCCATTTAGAATTAGCTATTTCCGTGTAATTATTTAACAGCTAATAACGCCAGAACTTCCCGCTTCATTACCTGATTATTCCGATAGCCGTATCACTGGTTTGTCATCTATCTTTACTGCTAAAGTCTGAACCTTGTTACAGACAGGAGACTATTCATGAAGGAAAGCATGAACGACATGCCCGCCGCACTGCTGATTTTAAACGGTAAAGGGGCAGGTAACGAGGCGCTGCGCGAGGCGATATATTGCTTACGCGCAGAAGGAACCCAAATTGAAGTCCGTGTTACCTGGGAGCATGGCGATGCCGCACGTTATCTGGCTGAGGCCGTAGAATTAGGCTGTCAAACGGTGATTGCCGGTGGCGGCGACGGCACCATTAATGAAGTCGCCACCGCACTGGTTAATTTGCCTGCGGGGCCACGACCGGTGCTGGGGTTATTACCGATGGGCACCGCCAACGATTTTGCCACCAGCTGCGATGTTCCCGTCGCGATCGATCAGGCACTGCTGCTGGCGATAAAAGGCCGGGCGGTAGAAATCGATCTGGCCCGCGTCAATGACAAACATTATTTTATCAATATGGCAACTGGCGGTTTTGGCACGCGTATTACCACCGAAACGCCGGAAAAACTGAAGTCAGCACTCGGCGGGGTTTCCTATTTCATCCACGGTCTGCTGCGGATGGATACGCTCAAAGCCGATCGCTGCGAAATCACCGGGCCTGATTTTTCCTGGTCAGGAGATGCGCTGGTGATTGGCATCGGCAACGGGCGTCAGGCCGGTGGCGGCCAGCAGATCTGCCCTGATGCGCTGATTAATGATGGTTTATTGCAGCTGCGTCTGCTGACATCTGAAGAGCTGCTGCCGTCATTTATCCGCAGTCTGGTCAATAAAGAAGAGAACAAAAATGTGATCTCTGCGTCGCTGCCGTGGCTGGAAATTAACGCACCGCACAACATGACCTTCAACCTTGATGGCGAGCCCCTGACCGGCACCCATTTTCGTATTGATGTTATTCCCAACGCCATCCGGTGCCGCCTGCCACCGCAGTGCCCGGTATTAGGCTAAATCGATACCTTTGTTTTGTTGCTCCCTGCTCCGGCGGGGAGTCATTCCTCCCTCCTTCCCCACTTCCCTTCACCTTTGCGTTACAAACTGTGATCACCTCCCGCAAAATCCGATATGCATACTTGTATGGTAGTTGTCATTCGGCGTAATTTTTACTCAATGAACTGAGCCCTACTTTCTGCACAAAAGGTTTGATTGATGAAAATAGTTAACGCTGAAGTGTTTGTTACCTGTCCGGGTCGTAATTTCGTCACGCTGAAAATTACCACTGACAGCGGCCTGACCGGTATTGGCGACGCTACCCTGAATGGCCGTGAGTTACCGGTCGCCTCTTACCTGAAAGACCACGTCTGTCCGCAGCTGATTGGCCGTGACGCTCACCAGATCGAAGACATCTGGCAGTTTTTCTATAAAGGGGCTTACTGGCGCCGCGGGCCGGTAACCATGTCGGCGATATCCGCCGTGGATATGGCGCTGTGGGACATCAAGGCCAAGGCCGCCAATATGCCTCTGTACCAGTTGCTGGGCGGCGCGTCGCGTACCGGCGTGATGGTTTACTGCCACACCACCGGCCACTCCATAGATGAAGTGCTGGACGATTACGCTAAACACAAAGAGCTCGGCTTTAAGGCGATTCGCGCGCAGTGCGGCGTGCCGGGCATGAAAACCACCTACGGCATGGCGAAGGGCAAAGGCCTGGCCTACGAACCGGCGACCAAAGGCGTCTGGCCGGAAGAGCAGCTGTGGTCGACGGAAAAATACCTCGATTTCACGCCAAAATTGTTCGACGCCGTGCGCAATAAATTTGGCTTCGACGAACATTTACTGCACGACATGCATCACCGCCTGACGCCGATTGAGGCCGCACGCTTTGGTAAAAGCATTGAGCAATACCGTCTGTTCTGGATGGAAGACCCAACGCCTGCTGAGAACCAGGAGTGTTTCCGCCTGATCCGCCAGCATACCGTCACGCCGATTGCGGTCGGTGAAGTGTTCAACAGCATCTGGGACTGCAAACAGCTGATTGAAGAGCAACTGATCGACTATATCCGTACCACCCTGACCCATGCGGGCGGCATTACCGGCATGCGCCGAATTGCCGATTTCGCATCGTTGTATCAGGTGCGCACCGGCTCGCACGGGCCGTCGGATCTTTCACCGATTTGCATGGCCGCCGCGCTGCACTTTGACCTGTGGGTGCCGAACTTCGGTGTGCAGGAGTACATGGGGTACTCCGGGCAGATGCTGGAAGTCTTCCCGCATAACTGGACTTTTAATGACGGCTACATGCATCCGGGCGAAAAACCGGGGCTGGGCATCGAATTTGACGAAAAACTGGCGGCGAAATATCCGTACGAACCGGCGCACCTGCCGGTGGCCCGTCTGGAAGACGGCACACTGTGGAACTGGTAAGGGAATCGAAAATGAAAAGCGTCGTCATACAGCATCCAGGCAAACTGGTGATTGAAGAACGCCCGTTGCCGCAACCGGCCGCCGGTGAGGTCCGTGTAAAAGTCAGTTACGCCGGGATCTGCGGCTCAGATGTTCATATTCATCACGGGCAGAATCCGTTTGCAAAATACCCGCGGGTAATTGGGCATGAATTTTTCGGGCACATTGACGGCGTGGGTGATGGCGTCGAGGCCTGCCGCATTGGTGAGCGCGTAGTGGTCGATCCGGTGGTCAGCTGCGGCCATTGCTATCCCTGCTCCATCGGCAGACCGAACGTTTGCACCGAATTACAGGTCATCGGCGTGCACCGTGACGGAGGCTTTAGTGACTACGCCTGCGCGCCGGCCGCCAATGCCTACGTGGTTCCGGCTGTCATTCCCGACGAGCTGGCCAGCATGGTGGAACCCTTTACGATTGCCGCAAATATCACCGCGTTTCTGAAACCGCAACCGCAGGATACCGCGCTGGTTTACGGTGCCGGGCCGATGGGTCTGACAGTTATCCAGGTGCTAAAAGGGGTCTACGGCGTGGCGAAAGTCATCGTGGCGGACCGCATTGACGAACGTCTGGCAATGGCAAAACAGAGCGGCGCAGACCAGACGATTAATAATCAGCAACAGTCGGTGGCCGATGCACTGTCCTCTGACGGCATACGCCCGACGCTGGTGATTGATGCGGCCTGCCATCCGGCGATTTTACAGGAAGCGATTCTGCTGGCCTCACCGGCGGCGAGAATCGGCATGATGGGCTTCTCCGGCGAAGCCAGCAGCGTCACTCAGCAAAGTATTACCAGCAAAGAGATCTCCCTGTTTTCATCGCGCCTGAACAGCCACCGCTTCCCGCAGGTCATTCAATGGATGGAAGAGGGGAAAATTGATCCGCAAAAACTGGTAACGCATCTGATGCCCGCCGCGAAAATTGAAAACGCGATGGATTTATTCGCCAACGACCAGCGCGCCTGTTGCAAAGTCCTGCTGAAATTCTCAATGGATGTCTGAACACAGGCTTAATTCGTTAAGCCGCTATAAAGGAAGGATGAATTTTCATCCTTCCTATTTTTGCACTTATATCACCTGTATTTAAAAACCCTACAAAACGCAACACGATAAAAATGACATTAAACACTCAGTGGAGCACCTATGTTTAAAAACCTACGTTGGGTCATCGTATTCCTGTTATTTATGGTCTACATGATTAATTACCTCGACCGCGTTGCGCTGTCGATTACTGTGCCGATGATAGAAAAAGAGCTGACGATTAATCCGGAACAATTCGGCATAATATTTGGCAGCTTCTTCTTTGGTTATGCCATATTTAATTTCCTTGGCGGTCTGGCCGTCGATAAATTTGGCCCGACCATTGTGATGGGCCTCGCCGTCGGTCTCTGGTCACTGTTTTGCGGAATGACCGCCATCGCCACCGGTTTTTATTCCATGCTGATTTTACGGGTTTTATTTGGCATGGCTGAAGGACCGATTTGTGCATCGGCGAATAAGATGATTAACGGCTGGTTCCCGAAGAAACAGGCCGCCACCGCAATGGGATTACTGAGCGCAGGCTCACCGCTCGGCGGCGCGGTAGCGGGCCCGATTGTCGGCTATCTGGCGATCTCTTTTGGCTGGCGCCCGGCGTTTATGGTTATCGCGTCTATCGGGATTGTATGGATGGTTGTCTGGTTTTTCACCGTGGCAGATAATCCGCTGAAAAGTAAACGCGTTACACAAAACGAATGGCGTTTAATCGAAGAGATGAAGAATGAACATCTCTCCAAAGAAGAGGATTTAGCCCAGGCCGCACACGGTTTAGGTTATTATCTGCGCCAGCCCATCATTCTGGTCACCGCCTTCGCCTTCTTCTGCTACAACTATATTTTATTCTTCTTCCTGAGCTGGTTCCCGGCTTATCTGGTGCAGGCACACGGTCTGAATATTAAAGAAATGAGCCTGACAACGGTAATCCCGTGGATTGTCGGTTTTGTGGGTCTGGCACTCGGCGGCATTATTTCCGATAAAATATTCAATATTACCGGCCGTCTGTTACTGTCACGAAAAATAATATTGGTGGTCAGTCTGTTCGCAGCAGCCATTTGTGTGGCTCTGGCCGGTGTTGTCACCAGCGTAGTGCCTGCCGTCGCACTGATGTCTATTTCCATCTTCTTCCTGTATACCACTGGTGCTATTTACTGGGCGATCATTCAGGATGTGGTGCATAAATCACGTGTGGGTGGCACCAGCGGGTTTATTCATCTGATTGGCAGCGTGTCAGGCATCATCGGTCCGGTAGTGACCGGCTTTATCGTGCAGAATACCGGCCGCTTCGACAGCGCCTTTATCCTTGCCGGTGGCGTCGCTGCACTTGGGGCTATTCTGGTATTCTTCGTGATTAAACCGCCTAAACATCTGCCGGTTAATGGCGTGGCTCAGCTGTAAATCACTCGCCCTGTGGCAATACAAAACGCCTTCTGTACGCAGAAGGCGTTGGTCTTTTAACGGTTCACTCTTTCTGAACCTTTAGCACTTACTGCTTTCCTTTTTCAACGTAGCTCATATCCCCCACCTTACCGACGGTGAATTTGCCGTTGAGGTAGGTAATTTTTGTGACGCTGGCATTCTTGAGAGGTTCACGAAGTTGCCCGGCAGGTGTCCATCCTTTCAGCATGGTCAGGATCGCCATACCGTGCGATACCACCAGCACGTTGCCACCCCCGCCTGCACTGACTTTTTCGGCAATGACACGCAGCTCATTTTGCATACGGGTACGCACCTGCGCGGCGGTTTCTGTCTGACCGCTCGGGTCAGTGGCCGCGAGAGTATCCATCATCTGGTCCAGCGTGATCTCACTTTTACCCAACGCCTGTCCCATCGATTCAAAATCTTTGTATCCCAGCTTTTTCGCCACTGGCGCCCAAGTGACCGATTCCAACGTTCCTTCAAAGGAGCCAAAACAGGTTTCACGCAGGGAAGACTCTTCAATAATCGGTTTAGATTGCCCGGCAGCTGCCAGCACCAATTTGGCCGTTTCCCGTGCACGGCCAGCATCACTGGAGTAGACCGCCGTAAACGGCACCTCTTTGAGGCCCTTGCCCAACCGGGTGGCGACTTCCACACCGGCCGCCGTCAGTGGCGTATCCGACCAGCCCTGCATGCGGTGCGCGGTATTAAACATGGTTTTGCCATGACGCGTGACGTAAAACGTGACTTCGCCCGGCTGCTTAGCGACCGGCCCCTGACTATCAGCCTGCGTCTGCGCGGCCTGTAGCGGCGTGAAAAAGATCGGCGTCATTAACGCCATTGCGGCCATCATGTGCTTTTTCATTGTTTATTCCTTATCAGTGAACACATCAGAAAATATTGAATTTATAATCAATGCGGAATTCATACGCCATACTGTTGGTTTTCTTAATAATGCCGTTGCTGTCTTCAATCGGCGTCGTGCCGTTATGTTCGAAGGTGCGTCCCGGGCCTGCCAACGTGAAAACAGACAGATTCTTAAGCGCCGGTGAAGACGGTTTCCACAATGTGTAGACGTTAAACTCGCCCTCTTTGACTGCCTGCCCCTTATAATCAAAGAATCCGTAATGGGTATTTATTCCGACCAAGAGATCAGGCGTGACGTTATAACCCATATCGAATGAGATCACCTTTTCTTCATCGCGCATATAATCGAGCCCTGCATACGCCATGGAATTAAAAGTACCTCTTGAGTTTTTACTCATATGCCGCGGGAATTGTCCTATACCATCGGTTTTATGCGCCTGTGTATATTCAAAACCCGGCTTAATGATCCAGTTACCCGGTTTCCAGGTCATGTCGACGGCATAATGGGTGGCGCTGGAATCAAAGTCCTTTTTACTTTCCTTCATGCTGTCATATTTATCCAGCGTGTCAGTAGTATAAACCTGCAAACCATAGCCTAAGGATTTATTCTGTTTCAGGGCCAGTTCAAGGCCATTACGTCGCAAATAACCTTCACTTTCCCCGTACAAATACAACATGGTCAGGGTGTCGGATTTATATTGCAGATCGCCGGTATAAATAGAATTGATTTGCTTACCGTCGCTGGTTGTAAAATGCACTTTATCGGGCGAGTCGCGGTTAGAGGATTTATCGACGTAGGCCATTCGCAGGCGGTAAGCATCCCAGGTCACATCGCCGCTGACACCCTGATAGGTATTGGGCGCTGCACGCATCGATGTGGTCAGCACGCCCAGTTTTAGCAGTTTCCAGCCGCCGTAAAGATTGCCATCAATGCCGGATTCGGAGAACTTCGCTTTGCCATAAAGCTGCCCCACTTTATTAAATCCGCTGGCCTGACCGTTATCGTTATAAAGGATCCCTCTGGAGGAAAAATTATCCGCTGCCGCCAGTTTAATGACTCCGTAGTATGACCCGTCAACTCCAATGAAATTATTGATATAACCTGATTTATAATCCAGTGAAATCCCCTGCCCCCAGGCTTCATGCACATTACGCTTGCCTGTTTCTCCTTCATCAAGGTACTTCAGGATATTATGGGTTCCTAACTCCAGAGAACTGTCTTTAACAAAAAGGGTGTCTTTAATATTGGGCACGGAGGCGCCGGCATAAACTGGTAGTCCTAACACACCAAAAATAAAATAAAACTTTAACTTCTCCATAACTTTATCACTCCCTGTAGTTATTATTCATTAATACTTCGTCCCAGTGAGTGGATTTTAAAAACAAAAAAACCCGAAATGATGACGTCCTGATAAATCCGGACGATCTCACTTCGGGTTTTGCCCGACTTAACGGTAACAATCCACTGCGGCGAATATACCTAACCTGATTTTTAAAAACACGTTTTTAAACCCGTTATTCCGGGTATATTGCCGGAATGAGATATGAATCTCATTTCTCATGAATGATGCGGAGAATACTCTGAAAGAGGGTAATAATATAAAAGGCAGTGATTCATCCGGAGATTTACCACGCGGATAAAAGCGAAATACCCCTTTTCAATAACAGGATTTTCCTCAAAAAATTGCCTTAAACCCGCCGTTCCATTTAACAAGGTGGTTACCTACCGTTACTAAAAAGTCGCCGCGCTTTCAGCAAATTGAAGTTAAAATTAGCCATCCGCCAAACACTTATCAGAAAATGGCTTCCGATGAAGATAGTGCTCATAGTGATAGGCGTTTTCGTGTTCATCGCCGTGATTGCGGGTCTGGTGATACGTTCAGCTGCAAAAGACGCTGAAGATGATTATTAAATGAATGGGGGGAAGGGTCCAACATTAACTTCCCGTCCCTTTGTCTGCAGATTTACCCTTTCGCGCTGCCCAAAATAACCCCGTCGATGTCACTGAACATCTCATCCCACTCCTGCTCACCAATATCCATCAGGCCAAAGAAACGCAGCATGAATGCCCCTTCCGTCGCCAGAAAAGCCAGACGAGCTTTTTTACCCTCTGCCGTGGTTAAATCGAGACCGGCGATCCGGCTGCGATACCACTCGCGCGAACTTTCCAGATGCTCCGGCGTTTGGATCAGCATCGCCATCAGTGCGGCCGCCTTAGCGCTTGAGACCTGATCAGAGTTACGGGTTGCCTGCATATGTGCCTGAACAGTGGTGACGGGAGAAGGTGAATCACCGGCGATATTCTCAAAAACGGTGTCATAGGCTTTACCCCAGCGTTCAAACATGGCGTCGATCAGAGCATTTTTATTTCCAAAGCAATACTGTACCCCGCCCTTCGAGATACCCATCGCTTTTGCCACAGAATCAATGGTTAAGCCCGCAGCACCCTGCCTGGCAACGATCTCTTCAGCGGCATCCAGAACCTTATCGCGGTCGATGCTACGTTGACGTCCCATAAAAAAGGCCTTTTCAATACATACGTATGGATTTATATTATTTATAGCACACCATTGTACAGATACCCTGGTGGCAGCGTGGCGGCTCAACCGAATCGCCCTTTTTTCAGAGACTCTATTATGCACGCCAATAACCGCTGGCTGATACTGGCAATCATCACCAGCACACTGTTTTTAATCATTGTCGATATGACTGTTTTATATACCGCCCTGCCGCGTCTGACGCTGGCGCTGGATGCCACGGCGTCAGAGAAACTGTGGATCGTTAACGCTTATCCTCTTGTCGTCGCCGGTTTACTGCCCGGTGCGGGAATGCTGAGCGATCGTCTCGGTCACAAACGTTTATTTATGGCAGGCCTGCCGGTCTTTGCCGTGGCGTCGCTGTGCGCTGCGTTCTCGCCATCAGCAGAGCTCCTTATTGCATCCCGGGCCTTCCTGGCCATCGGTGCCGCCATGATGATGCCCGCAACGCTCTCGATTGTACGTCACGTCTTCACCGATGAGCGCGAACGCGCGCTGGCTATCGGCATTTGGGCCGCCGTGGCTTCTGGTGCCGCCGCACTCGGCCCAGTTGTTGGTGGCGTTTTGCTCGAGTATTTCTGGTGGGGATCCGTTTTTCTGGTCAACGTACCGGTCGTCCTGTTTGTGATCCCTTTCGCCTGGAAACTTATCCCCGATCGCGGGGGAAACCCTGATCGCCCTTATGATCTCGTCGGTTCCGGGCAAATTATGATAGGCCTGGTTGGGGTAATTTACGCGCTGAAAGAGCTGAGCAAACCGGTCTCATCGATGCCAGCCCTGATCATTGCAGCCGTTATCGGCATACTCTTTCTGACACTGTTTGCCCGCAGGCAAAAAAGAGCCGTCTATCCGATGATCGATTTCTCGCTGTTCCGCAATCCCGCTTTTGCCAGCGGCGTTGCTGTGGCGATTATCTCCATGATTGCACTGATTGGCGTTGAACTCGTGCTGACCCAGCGTTTACAGCTGGTGCTGAGGTTAACTCCGCTGATGGCGGCACTGTTCATTTTGCCTATTCCCGTCGCTTCTGCGCTGGCCGGTCCCTGGGCCGGGATGATGCTGCCGCGTTTTGGTGAACGCAGGATCATCGTGGGTGGATTTATCCTCACCGCGCTGGGCATTGGCTGTCTGGCCATCGTGTTTGAAAGCCACATTGCCCTTCAGCTGATCTGCCTGTTTGTTCTTGGGCTCGGACTTGGCGGCGCCATCACCGCGGCTTCGACAGCCATTATGCTCAACGCGCCTGAAGAAAAAGCGGGCATGGTCGCCGCGATTGAAGATGTATCCTGGGAGATGGGCGGCGTACTGGGCGTGACGCTGCTCGGTGGCCTGATGAGTGCCGTCTACAGCCGCAGCCTGGTTTTGCCAGACACGCTTCCCGCCGGTGATCTGGTCTACGACAGTCTGGATGAAGCCCTGCGCATTGCCGGTGGAATGAATCATAGCGATGCGACGTTATTAACCCAGCTGGCCCGCACGGCTTTTGATCAGGCATTTCTCGCGGTACTGATATCTGCGGCTGTGTTAATCAGTGCCACGGTGCTGGTGTTGGGCTGCCTGCTGCGTAAGCGACTGAAAGCCCATTATCTGGCAAGCTGATATCGAGGCATTCCGCTATGTCGGACCCCAGCAGTAGTGGAATGCCTGCATCAGGTGATTAACGTTTGGTTTTACCCATCTCAGTTGACCACTGCGCGATCTGCTCAGGGGATATAAATTTCACCGTTTCTGTATGCGCGTCATCTTGCGCTTTCACTACGCTGGCGATGCAGGGAAATTTTTCCGGCATCTGCCGCAGCAGTTCCCGCTCCTGATCCTCCGGGCTTAAGCTTTTAGCCCCGAGAAAGTCTTCTGACATCCAGATGCGGTATTCCATTTCATTTTTAAGTAGCTTCATAGACCCTCACGTTCTTTGGCTAGCAGATCACTGATACTACAGGATATTCTCTTCCTTGTTACTGAGCAGGCCAAAAACCAGAGAATCAGAAATTTCTTCCCCTACGATCCAGCGCTCTTTGAGCCTCCCTTCAAGCTCAAAGCCCATTCGCATCAGCAAGCCTCGTGAAGCCAGATTATCAGGGTGAATATCCGCCTCAAACCTTCTGATGTTCAGTTTCTGTTGCAGGAAAAGAATAAACGCATGCATGGCTTCACGCATATAGCCTTTTTTCTGCGCATCGGTCGCCAGACAGTAGCCGATTTCAATACGCCGGGAGGCAGCATGGTGGGAAAAGGCGATGCACATGCCGATCACTTTTCCACTGGATTTCTCAACCACGGCAAGCTTCAGATACTCGTTATTTGCCATCGCGGCCATATCATTGCGGATAGCGCTTTCCGCCTCACCCTGTGACTCCCACGCCGTATGGCTCCAATAGCGCAAAACCACCGGGTCACTCATGATAGAGAACCAGTCCTGAGTATCTTCGACAGCAAATGGTCTTAGATCCAGCCTTTCGGTATGGAGTCTGATATTTTCATATTTCATTAAATAACCAGCGTTTATATTCAGTCGGTAAGGTCTTTAATCGTCATATCGGGACCTCATCTTATTATCCAAGCCCCGGAATATTCACCCCGAAAATCTGCAATAGCAATACGATATTCAATCCAATGATAACAACCGTACCTAGGGTGGAGACAACCACAGTCAGACGGCTGTTAACGAATTCGCCCATGATGTCACGACGGCGGGTGAACATCACCAGAGCAATCATCGGAGCCGGCAGTGCCAGGCTCAGAACCACCTGACTATAAACCAGTGCGTCAGTGGCATTCACGCCCATCGCCACCACAATGAAAGCCGGGACCATCGTCACCAGACGGCGCAGCCAGACCGGAATGCGAAAACCGACAAACCCCTGCATGACCATCTGACCGGCCATGGTACCGACGACGGAACTGGAGATCCCCGAGGCAATCAATGAGAGCAGGAACACACCTGCCGCGCCAATACCCAGCAGAGGAGTCAGCGTATGATAAGCGGTTTCGATTTCAGCCACATCGCTGTGACCGGCGTGAAACGCGCTGGAAGCCATGATCACCATCGCGATATTCACCAAACCCGCCACCGTCAGGGCAATCACCACTTCGATATTGGAGAAGCGCAGCAGCTTACGGCGCTCACCCTGATTTTTGACATGGGTACGGTTTTGGGTAAGACCCGAGTGCAGGAAAATGGCGTGTGGCATCACCGTTGCGCCGATGATCCCAACCGAGATCGTCAGCGCCTGTGCATCGGGTAATTGCGGCATAATCATCCCCATTCCGGCCGCAGCCCAGTCCACCGGCACGATAAACATCTCCACCAGATAGCAGAGCGCAATTACCGCCACCAGCCCGCCAATCATCAGCTCAAGCGGGCGGAATCCACGTTTTTCCACCATCAATAATGCGTAGGTAATAACCGCCGTCACTCCCATACCGGCCAGCAGTGGCATATGAAACAGCAAAGAGAGCGCAATCGCGCCGCCGAGAAACTCGGCTAAGTCGGTCGCCATCGCCGCGACTTCACTGACGCCCCACATTCCCCATACCACCGGCTGTGGGAACTGTTCACGACACATCTCAGCCAGATTTTTATTGGTGACGATGCCCAGTTTGGCTGACAGCGCCTGAAACAACATGGCAATCAGGTTTGCCATCACCACCACCCACAGCAGCGTATAGCCGTACTTCGAACCAGCCTGAATATTAGTGGCGAAATTACCCGGATCCATATAAGCAATCGAGGCGATCACTGCCGGTCCGGCAAACAGCAGCGGAGTCATCATGCCGCGCTTACGCCCGGAGAGCACGTTACCAATGGCTGCGTTAGTTCGCTCAGTCAATGAGGAAGAGGGATTCACTTCACGCATACTCGTTCTTACCCTGTGTGGTTGAATTATTATTATGTTGTTCGATTTTCATTCTCTGCCGTCAAATATAGCACTGGCTATACTACATAGAGCAAGCTTGGTTTGAGGCCAAATTGCGCCATTCTGTATCAAAATATGACGTGCTCTCTGACAGGGGGAAAACCAAAGGTCATAAAGTGTTGCCCCGTTGTGCCGAAAACGATGCCACAAGCTCCAACGCCTGCGCATTGCAAGGGCGTTGGACCTATAAAAAAGGCTCACCGAAGTGAGCCAGTCCCCGCCGTTCAGGGCGTTAGTGATGGTCCCTGCGATACAGATCCCACTCATCAAGTCTTTCGCCACTGGGCAGCAGACAGTCCGCGCGGATGCCAGCGCTGGTTTGCACGCTTTGTGATTGACCGCCCTTTTCATGACAATAAACGGCGGCCGGGTTCGCCATACCAATGGCCTTCTGCGCATCCGGGGGTTCCTGAGATGGCGCACATCCCGCCAGAACATATACCAGCATGGCGATCAGTAATGTTTTCATCGTAATTCCTGCAAAGTGCGAGGTGATAAATGCCCGATTGATAAGATCAGGGTAGCAGCAAAATGTGAGTTTTTTGGCGATTCCTGCGCCCGGTTTCCGCCGCCGTTGCGAGATGCATTCCAAATCTAAATACAACTCCCTGTAAATACATCCAGCCTGTTTCTTTGTATCGATGGCAGGAATAGAGTCTGCTCACTGCGGCAGAATCCGCAGCCGGAATTGGAGCTCCGCGTATCTGATACTGAACAAACTTGTTTTTTTTCAGGGGCAATATGCACGCTTCAAACCGTGGCTCAGACAGGGCAACCCTTGTGGTTGGCCGGTCGCTAGATCCGGAGTTCCAAACCTGTCTGAGTCACACCTTTAGATTGGGACATGAAGGCGCGATGACACTTAACATCTGGCAAAGGACTGATCATAATGACTAACGCAGCAACCTCAAGCTCTGAAAACTCCATCACCCTGTTCCGTTCGCTGATTGCCGAAATGGATTTGAGCCCGCTTAGCGAAACGCAATTGTATGACCTTGGTGCCGTCGCCGCAGAATCCGCTGAAGGGTTGTGTCAGGGTTTGCTGTGCATCAGCGAAGCACTGGAGAACAGCGAAGCGCTGCCGCCTGCTGGCATTCCGCAGGTGAGCGCTTATCTCAAGGCTGCCGCACATCTGATGCCGATGTTGTTTGAGTTATGTGAACAGGCGAATAATGGATTAGTTAAGGCCAGAAAAGTCGCAGCCTATTCATTGAACTGAGAGTGTGAACAGCAGGACTGAACAGAAACATTAAAAAGTCCGCCGGTGTTCAAAGGCGGGCCAGATTCGAACAGTGAAGTTTTAACGGAATGGTGAATTCAGTGGCACTTCCGTATCGCGTTTATGCGTGATTCTGATTCTGATTCTCAGGTCATGGCGAATCATCTCTATTGCCCTGAACTACAAAATTCACCCACGGTTGAGTTAATTTCGCGAAAGATTAATAAGTTACAAAATCATACATTTTATCTTGATCACTCTTAAGATTTTTTCATAAAGAAGAAAACCCAAATATGGCAGTACACCGCAGTGTTAGTGATATTTCATCACTCCTCAAATTTTCTGCTCATGGGATTAATATCACCCTGAGTGATAATAGCAAACACATTAATACCTTTGACTATTGGTCTTACGATATTAACAAGAGAAAATTCCTACAACTCACGAGTGATTCAGAAAACTGAAGGAATAATCTTAAAGAAAATTCTTAGCAAATGGGGATTAAAACAATTAAACATATTTTTTTCCAAAAAAATAATTATCTACTCCATCCTTATACTGACACAGTGTAAATTATACAAAAAATATCATTAACCCATTGAACCTAAACAAATAATAAGGAAATGATTTTCTAAGTACTTACCGAAAACCAGCAGTAATACTTTCAGATAAAATGCTATAGATTCCTTATCCTCTCTGAAAGTATTGATTAATTTTCGTTAAAGAATATTATGCGCCAGTAAGAACCTCATGAGTAACATCCGCAATGAGCGTGTCTTGCTTTAACTCCATTTGTGGCCTTGCAGGAAGCAGCGCTCTCCCTTTTCTGCTTGTCGCAAAATATATAACGCCCTAACTACAAGCAGGGAATTAGCAATGTCTAACAGCTTCCAAAATGAGATACCCAAAGCACGCGTTAATATAAAACTTGACCTACACACCGGTGGTACGCAGAAAAAAGTCGAACTGCCATTAAAGCTGATGGTGATGGGTGATTACAGCAACGGCAAAGAAAACCGCCCGCTGTCTGAACGCGAAAAAGTGAATATTAATAAGAATAACTTTAACAGCGTGCTGGCCGAACTCAGCCCGTCGCTGAATCTGACCGTTGAAAACACACTGGCAGGCGATCGCAGCGAAGAAAACGTCAGACTCTCCTTCAACGAAATGAAAGATTTTGAGCCTGAGCAGGTTGCCCGCCAGATCCCGCAACTGCGCGCCATGCTCGCCATGCGTAATTTATTGCGCGACCTCAAAGCCAATCTTTTAGACAACGCCACCTTCCGTAAAGAGCTCGAAACCATCCTTAAAGATGACACGCTGAGCAATGACTTACGTAACGAACTGGCGGCTCTTGCCCCGAAAAACGCTTAACCCTTCCTGAACCGGATTAACCTGAGACGATGCTTATGTCTGTTAACACAGAAAATAGTCAAGAAAGCCGCACAACCGTGCTGGAATATGCCGACGCAGGAAGTGTGTACGCGTCATTATTTGAAAAAATCAACCTGACCCCGGTCTCATCGCTAGGCGACGTTAACGTCTTCCAGGACAATCTGGCGATGTCTGACGTCACCACCGACGAGCGAGTAACCGCCGCGGTACAGGTGTTCCTTGAGCGCCTGAAACAGTCAGGCCAGAAAGTTGAACGTCTGGATAAAACCCTGCTGGACGGCCATATCGCGATGCTCGACGAGCAGATCAGCCGTCAGTTGGACGCAGTGATGCATCACCCGGATTTCCAGCGCGTTGAATCCGGCTGGCGTGGCCTGAAATTTCTGATCGACCGTACCGATTTCCGTCAGAACGTGAAAATCGAACTGTTGGACGTGTCCAAAGACGACCTGCGTCAGGACTTCGAAGATTGCCCTGAAATTATCCAGAGCGGCCTGTACCGTCATGCCTACATTCAAGAGTATGACACACCGGGCGGCGAGCCGATCGGTTCGGTGATCTCCAACTACGAGTTTGACGCCAGCGCACAAGACATCACACTGCTGCGTAACATTTCTAAAGTATCTGCGGCGGCACACATGCCGTTCGTCGGCTCCGTTGGCCCTAAATTCTTCCTGAAAGATTCCATGGAAGACGTGGCGGCCATTAAAGACATTGGTAACTACTTTGACCGCGCCGAGTACATCAAGTGGAAATCCTTCCGTGATTCCGATGACTCCCGCTATATCGGCCTGACCATGCCGCGCGTACTCGGCCGTCTGCCTTATGGCCCGGATACCGTGCCGGTTCGCAGCTTCAACTATGTTGAAGAAGTGAAAGGCCCGGATCACGAGAAATACCTGTGGACCAACGCAGCGTTCTCGTTTGCGGCTAACATGGTGAAAAGCTTCATCAAAAATGGCTGGTGTGTACAGATCCGTGGCCCGCAGGCTGGCGGTGCGGTGACTGACCTGCCAATCCATCTGTATGACCTGGGTACCGGCAATCAGGTGAAAATCCCGTCCGAAGTGATGATCCCGGAAACCCGCGAATTTGAGTTTGCCAACCTGGGCTTCATCCCGTTGTCTTACTACAAAAACCGCGATTACTCGTGCTTCTTCTCCGCGAACTCTGCCCAGAAACCCGCGCTGTACGACACTGCGGATGCTACGGCTAACAGCCGCATCAACGCGCGTCTGCCGTACATCTTCCTGCTGTCACGCATCGCGCACTACCTGAAACTGATTCAGCGCGAAAATATCGGCACCACCAAAGATCGCCGTCTGCTGGAGCTGGAACTGAATACCTGGGTCCGCACACTGGTGACTGAGATGACCGATCCGGGCGATGACCTGCAAGCTTCACACCCGCTGCGCGACGCGAAAGTGACCGTAGAAGATATCGAGGACAATCCTGGCTTCTTCCGCGTGAAACTCTACGCCGTACCGCACTTCCAGGTGGAAGGCATGGATGTGAATCTGTCATTGGTTTCTCAGATGCCGAAGGCTAAGGCATAAGCAGAGATACGATGAAAATTTATCGTCCGTTATGGAATGACGGGGCCTTTTTGGCCCCGCAACAGTTCCAGCAGCAAGCACGCTGGGATGCCTATGTAGCTGACAACGTGGCGCACATGACACTCGCTCATCCCTGGGGTGTCATCGATGCAGCATTCGACAATGGCTCGCTCGCACTTTCCCGACTGAACGCAATTCATCTGGTAGTGCGCTTTCCTGATGGCACGCTGATCGACTCGGAGCGGTCTGATAACCTGCCCCGCGCCTGCGATTTGTCTGCAGTTTCAGACCGAGACACCTTGGACGTTGTGCTGGCGTTACCGCTGCTGTCAGCTAATGGCGGCAATCTGGATGATGGTCAGGACAGCGAACGTCCGCGCCGCTGGCAGCAGGAGTGGGTGACCGTGCAGGAACTGGCCGGTCACGAACGTACTGAGCTTGCGATAATGCGCCACGCCGTCACGCTGCGTTTTGCTCATCAGGAAAACAGTGCCTATCTGACCTGCCCGGTCGTGCGCCTGATGCGCAATGCTCAGGGACTTTGGATGCAGGATGATAACTTTATCCCGCCGATGCTCTCGTTAGCGGCAAGTCAGGCAGTGCTGACCGAACTGGGGGATTTGATCCATCGTCTGCAAGCACGCCGGCGTCGTCTGATGGCTATGCGCCGCGAAAGTAACGAGCGAATGGCGGATTTTGCGGTAGCCGATGTCTCCCTGTTCTGGTTACTGAACGCGTTAAACAGCGCTGAACCGGTATTAATGGAGCTCTATCAGACACCTTCCCGTCACCCCGAGCTGTTTTATCGCGAACTGGTACGTCTGGCCGGCAGTCTGCTGACCTTCTCCCTTGAGCATAAAGCTGAAGATATTCCGCTCTATCAGCATGATGCGCCGGAACAGGTTTTTCCGCCGCTGTTCACGCTGCTGGACGCACTGCTCGAAGCCAGTCTGCCGTCTCGCATGGTGGCGATTGAACTGACCTGCGAAGGGCAATTCTGGACCGGTTCCCTGCACGATGCACGTCTGCGCGAAGGGTCTGATTTCTACCTCTCCGTTCGCTCTTCGATCCCCAACCATCTATTGCAGACTCAGTTCCCGCTGCTGTGTAAAGCGGGCAGCTTTGAAGATGTGTCGGACGTGGTCAACGTGGCACTCAACGGCGTGGCAATGAAGCCGCTGTCTCACGTTCCGGCGGCTATCCCGCTGCGCCTGGAGAATCAGTACTTCGCCCTCGATCTGAAAGGTCCGGCCGCTCAGGCAATGCTGGATGCAGGCAACTGTGCTTTCTACACACCGGGCTCGCTGGGTGATATCAAACTCGAACTGTTTGCGGTGTTGCGCTCATGAGCAAAATAAATACCTCTGTCATTGATGCTGTTTTTTATCCCTGCTGGCTGATGGTCAGTCAGCTGCGTAACGGCCAGGAAGTGGAAGACGGTGAAGCCTTATACCGCCGCGCCTGCGAGTGGATTGACGGCGCACGGGAAGCCCTCGCACGTGCTGGCTTTAGCGAAGTCAGCTGTGACCATATGCTCTACACCCAGTGCGCATTACTGGATGAAAGCGTATTGAACCGCCAGAAACAGGACAGTGGCTATACGAAATGGCTGAAAGATCCGCTTCAGGCCCGCTACTTCAATACCCTGAACGCCGGTGAAGAGCTGTGGGAGCGTATCCGCACCGTATTACATGAGCCTGCGCCCGATCCGGCAGTGCTGACCTGTTTTTACCGTGCGCTGACCCTGGGGTTTGCTGGTCGCTACCGTGAACAAGGAGACGAGCGGCGGGAAGATATCGTGCGCAAACTGAGCCTGCTGGTGCCACCTTTTGCTTCTGCACAGGAAACACCACTGGTTTCACGCTCACTGCGTCTGCGTTCCGGGCGCAAAACCTATTGGTTATCCTGGGTGGCAGGCATCGTGATACTGGCCGTACTGTGGTTTGCATTTTCCACCCGGCTTACGCACATGGTGTCTCAACTGACAGGGATGCGATAGCGGATGCGTGGATTAACACAGTTATCCCTTTTGCTCCTGGGCATGTGCCTGACACTGTGGCTGATCCTGGGTTTTTGGCCATTGGGAACGGGCAGTCGTGTGGCACTGAGCATGCTGGTCGTCATCCTCAGCGGTGCGGTCGGTTATTTTCAGTGGCGCAGACACAATCGCAATAAAATTGCCCACGCAAACATCGCTGATTCCATCCTGCCGCCTGAAAATTTTCAGGGAGCCGTGGTGCTGGTTTGCGGTGACAGCGACGCGTTGTTCTCAGCCTCCGCGCCCTTTCGTGAAACTCGCCAGGGCTGGTACCTGGCCGTAAAAACGCCAGAGCAACTGCCCATATTCGCGCAACATCTGGCCACTGAGCGCCCGGCACTGATTGCCCAGATCTCGGTGTTACTGGCCATCGTGCCGGAGCAGCATCAGGACAAGGATGATTTCTCACAGTCTCTGCGCGCCTGGCACCGGGCTATCGTACAGTGCAAGGGATGGCTTGCCGGGATCCCACCGGTCTGGTTAAGCACCTGGCTTTCACCGCCTGCAATCTCAGCAGCACAAGCGGAAAGCTGGTTCACGGTCACTCCGGGTCAGAAAGGCATTCAGGTTCAGGAAACCGGAGCCGGCATCATGCCGCTGGTTGAATGGAGCCAGCAATCGGATGCCCGGAGCAGCCAGGAGAGGCTGAGTTCGGTGTTCTGGATGGAGAGCCTTCTTTCCTGGCTGGATGAACACGTTCTGAACATCCTGACTCAGCGACAGGGCGACGTCCCAGCCCTGGTCCCGTGCGTATGGGGTAGCTGCTTAACGCCTGTTACGGGAAGTCAGAACAACCTGTGGCAGACACACATTGCCGGGCTCACCACTCTGCCCCCTGTTGCGAGCTCGATGCAGGAATGTCTGCCGCTGCCAGACGCGCTGCTACCCTATCTGCCCCGCCGGCGCGGTGTCTCCCGTCTGATGCAAACCTGGCTTATGGCCGGGGCAATGTGCGGCGTATTTTTGCTATTTGCCCTGCTGGCTTCTTTCATTAACAACCAGCGGCTGGTTCAGAGCGTCAGCGATCATCTGTCTCTGTATAACCGCCTCACTGGCACGCCCCCGGCCCCCAAAACGCATGCTCAACAACAGCTCCGCGCAGATGCCCATTTGCTGGATGACTGGCTGCGCAGCGGTGCTCCGATGCGCCTGTCTCTGGGCTTATATCAGGGGCAGCGGCTTATCGCGCCGCTGGGATCTGCTATCAACAGCTGGTCACCTCCGCCACCGCCGCCTCCGATTATTAAGAAAATTATTCAGGGGCCGAAAACCATCCGTCTGGACAGCCTGTCGTTGTTTGACACCGGAAAATCCGTGCTTAAAGCCGGTTCTACCAAAGTGCTGATCAATGCGCTGGTTGGCATCAAAGGCAAGCCGGGCTGGTTAATTGTAGTGGCGGGCCATACCGATATCACCGGTGATGCAAAATCCAACCAGATCTTGTCACTTAAGCGGGCGGAGTCGGTACGTGACTGGATGCGTGACACCGGAGACATTCCGGAAAGTTGCTTTGCCGTACAGGGTTATGGCCAGAGCCGCCCATTGAAATCTAACGATACGGAGGCCGGCCGCGCGGCCAACCGTCGTGTCGAGATCAGTCTGGTACCGCAGGCTGACGCCTGTCGCATGCCAGGCGTAATAACAGCGTCACAGGATGAAAGTGACGTATCAACTCAAGAAGTGGAGAAGTAAACCATGGCAATTCCAGTTTATTTGTGGCTGAAAGACGACGGCGGTGCGGACATTAAAGGTTCCGTTGACGTTAAAGACCGCGAAGGCAGCATCGAAGTGGTTGCGCAGGAACATAACCTGTACATCCCGACCGACAACAACACTGGCAAACTGACGGGTACCCGTATTCATACCCCGTTCCTGTTTACCAAAGAAATCGACTCCTCCAGCCCGTATTTGTACAAAGCGGTGACCACCGGCCAGACCCTGAAATCTGCCGAATTCAAATGGTATCGCATCAACGACGCTGGCCAGGAAGTGGAGTATTTCAACACCAAACTTGAGAACGTCAAACTGGTGAAAGTTGCACCAGAAATGTACGACATCAAAGATGCGTCTAAAGAGAAGCACAACCACCTCGAGCGCATTGAACTGCGTTACGAAAAAATCACCTGGACTTACAAAGACGGCAACATCATTCATTCCGATTCCTGGAACGAACGCACCACCGCGTAACCCCCCACAGCAGACGGTTCGCCGTCTGCTGTTTTTGTTGTTTGCGAAACTGCTTATTCAGGCCGTTTTGCAAACAGCAAAACACTTCGGACATCGACCTAATGGGCCTGGGTTCCTGTAAAGGAGAGGCTACGGGCGGTAGCGTACCCAAAAAAGGAATGCAGCATGGAAAATCAGTCAGCCACCCTACTTCGTCGTCTCAACCCATTCTGCGCGCAGGCGCTGGAAGCCGCCGCGACCCTCTGTCATACCCGCGCCCACGCCGAGATCACCATCGAACACTGGCTGCTGAAACTGCTGGAGCTGGGCGAAGGCGACATCACCGTGCTGGCGCGCCGCTACGAGTGGGACATGGACGGCCTGTGGCAAAGCCTGCTGTCGCATCTTGATACCCTGCCGCGCTCGGTTCACACGCGCCCGGTGTTATCTGACGCCCTCAACGCCCTGATGCAGTCCGCGTGGCTGGCCGCCTCGTTGCAGGACAGCGCCGACCGCGTGCGCAGCATTCACTTACTGGAAGCCCTGACCGCGCAGCCGCAGCTGCTGCGCTGCGAAGGCGCATGGCCGCTGTTCAGCCTGAGTGCGGCGCAGATCTCCCGCCTTAAACCGCTGCTGGACGCGCAGTCCGACGAACGCCCGGAGCTGCAACAACAGGCCAGCCTGAACATGCCGATCTCTTCGCTCAATGACTCAGCGCCAAAAAACCACGCTGACGCGGCGAACCTCTCCGGCCAACACTTAAGTGACGCTTTGCAGGCCGCGCTGGATAAATTCACGCTGGACGTCACCGCCAAAGCCAAAGCCGGGCAGATTGACCCGATCTTCGGGCGCGATACTGAGATCCGCCAGATGATCGACATCCTGTCGCGCCGCCGCAAAAACAACCCCATTTTGGTCGGTGAGCCTGGCGTCGGTAAGACCGCGCTGGTCGAAGGGCTGGCGCTGCGCATCAGTGAGGGCAACGTGCCGGACAGCCTGAAAACCGTCAGCCTGCGCACGCTCGATCTCGGTCTGTTGCAGGCTGGGGCCGGTGTCAAAGGCGAGTTCGAACAGCGCCTGAAAAACGTCATCGACGCCGTGCAGCAGTCGCCCACCCCGGTGCTGCTGTTTATCGACGAAGCGCACACCATTATCGGCGCGGGCAATCAGGCCGGGGGCGCAGATGCCGCCAACCTGCTCAAACCGGCCCTCGCCCGTGGCGAACTGCGCACCATCGCCGCCACCACCTGGTCTGAGTACAAACAGTATTTTGAACGCGATGCTGCCCTCGAGCGCCGCTTCCAGATGGTCAAAGTAGATGAGCCGGACGACGCCAAAGCCAGCCTGATGTTGCGTGGCCTCAAAGGCCGCTACGCCCGGCACCACGGCGTGCATATTCTTGACGCGGCCATCACCGCCGCCGTCACCCTCTCCCGCCGCTTCCTGACCGGCCGCCAGCTGCCGGACAAGGCCGTCGACCTGCTCGACACTGCCGGAGCGCGCGTGCGCATGAGCATCGACACCCTGCCGGAAGCGCTGATGGAGATTAACGCCGAACTGGCCGCACTGGCGATGGAGCAACAGGCCATTGAACAGGACTTGCTGCTGCTGCCGAACGTCGGCTCAACGCGCCTGAACGACATTGCAAAACGTTGTGAAGAACTGGCCGTCGACCAGCAAAAACTTGAACAGCAGTATGAAGATGAAAAACGCCTGACCGCGCAGATCATCGAAGCGCGTCAGGAGGTAGCAGACGTTGCCCATCTGGCCGCGCTGCAGGAAGAGTTAGCTAAGGTTCAGGGCAACGCGCCGCTGCTGTCGCTGGACGTCGATGCCCGCACTGTCGCCACCGTGATTGCCGACTGGACCGGCGTACCGCTCTCCAGCCTGCTAAAAGACGAGCAGACCGATTTGTTACAGCTGGAAAACCACCTCGCCACCCGCGTGGTGGGTCAGGATGCCGCGCTGATCGACATGGCGCAGCGCCTGCGCGCCGCCAAAACCGGCCTGACCTCCGAGAACGGCCCGCTGGGCGTATTCCTGCTGGTCGGCCCGAGCGGCGTGGGGAAAACCGAGACCGCCCTGTCGCTGGCCGATACCCTGTTCGGCGGCGAAAAATCGCTTATCACCATCAACATGTCCGAGTATCAGGAAGCACACACCGTCTCTCAGCTCAAAGGCTCGCCTCCGGGCTATGTCGGTTACGGCCAGGGCGGCATTCTGACCGAAGCCGTGCGCAAGCGTCCGTACAGCGTGGTGCTGCTCGATGAAGTCGAGAAAGCCCACCGCGACGTGATTAATCTGTTCTATCAGGTGTTTGACCGCGGCATCATGCGCGACGGCGAAGGCCGTGAAATCGATTTTCGCAATACCGTTATTTTGATGACCGCCAACCTCGGCAGCGACCACCTGATGCAGCTGCTGGACGAACAGCCGGAAGCCACCAACGGCGATTTACAGGAGCTGCTGCGCCCGATCCTGCGCGATCACTTCCAACCGGCCCTGCTGGCCCGTTTCCAGACGCTGATCTACCGCCCGCTGGACGCCACCGCCCTGCGCACCATTGTCGAGATGAAACTGGCACAGGTCGCCAAACGCCTGAATAAACACTACGGCCTGCAATGCACCATCGAAGAAAGTCTCTACGACACGCTGGTTTCCGCCTGCCTGCTGCCTGACACCGGCGCGCGCAACATCGACAGCCTGCTCAACCAGCAGATCTTGCCAGTACTGAGCCAGCAACTGCTACAGCGTATGTCGATGCAAGAGCGCACCACGTCGCTGACGTTAAGCTGGGGTGAAGAGGAAGGGATCACGCTGGAGTTTGGTGATTAGTGCTTCAACATTACCTGACTATGAAATTGGCTACCCGCTGAAAGTGCGGGGAAGGTACCCAACACTAATAGTTTATTTCCCTGGAGCATTACATCAATGGATACAGTTGAACAACTTAACGGTACTTATTTTTTTGATGGATTAAATAACCTGACAGCCTATGAGTTGTTGTTTTGGATATTGGTGGATGAAACTGAAAATCAATTGGGGATTAAGGATATCATTGGCGTGGCCTCTGTGATCCTGGGTAATAATAGTGTCGACGTGCCAGGAAAACCCATTACAGCAACAAAAGGGACATCGCATGCATCGCTTTTTTTCCGTAAACACCTCAGCTATAAATTCCAAAAACGCATTTTGCCTACACTGACAAAAAAATCCTTTTCAATAAGAGGGGTAAAGATATTTTGGGTTAATAATCTGGGGGCATTTGCAGGAAGAGCAGTTCCCGTTTTAGGCTGGATCATACTGGCAACTGATGTAGCAACGATAAGCTTCAAAACCGTCAGCAAATATAACACCATCGCGCGACCGGAGGATAAAATCTGGTGAATATGACAATTGAAGACAGAGTCAGAGAATTCGTCAAAGCCGACCTGCCGCTGGTTACTAGCCTGTTTATGAAGAAAATTGTCCCTGACGATGACTTCCCGTTACAGAATCTGCATGAGGCAGATGATGTTGCCGAGATGGCAGGTAATTTTTTCTCATATTTTAATGTTCAACCTGCCGGTTTTTCTCTCAATAACTATTACCCATGGAAAGTAAAGTCCGTATTTTCACGAAGTGAAATTAATAAAAATAAAACGCCATTAACGATCAGGATGTTTATTGAATCAGCCAAAGCTGGATATTGGCTATATAATTGAAAAAATGAAATAAATAATAACATCCCCATGCAAATAAACCTGTCAGCCGTTAATTGGCTATGGTGTATGCAACCCCATGGAATACAGGTTGTTACCACGGAGTAAACCCATGAACCTTCTTGATACGCTTCAAAAAACGCTTTCAGCAATCACTGAAACGACCCTAAATCGTTACCGTCTTGATATTCCTTCCTGTCAGTCTCCTCTGGATGTAGAAGATTTTGTAGGAACGGAAGCGATAAGTGAGTTGTATTGCTACACCATCCACTTCACCAGTACCGACAAGGATATTGATGCGAACCAACTGCTGCGAAAACCAGCCAGTCTGACGATGGGCACAGGTATTCTCCAAAGCTTGTCAGAGCAGAAGGTGGTGCATGGTGTAGTAACGACTTTTGAGCGGCTCAGCGGTTCAAAAGACCAGACCGTATACCAGATAACGCTATCCCCTTTCCTGGCACTGCTGCAAAACCAATTCCGTACCCACCGCTTCTTTGTCAATAAATCTGTACCTGACGTGGTGGAACAGATACTTCAGGAACATGGCCTCAAGGACTGGGAATACGAGTTCGCTTTAAAGCAAACCTACCCAAAACGTGAACAGATAAACCAGTATCAGGAAAACGACCTGGCGTTTATAGAGCGGTTGCTCTCAGAGCTGGGAATATTTTATTTCTTCACCCTGCAGCCGGATACCCAGACCGAAGTAGTGCATTTTGCTGATAAGCAGAGTGCGTATCAATTTGGGAAGACTCTGCCATTAAACAGCCCGTCCGGAATGAGTGACAGTGGTGCAGAGTCAGTTTGGGGAGTCAGTGTTCAGCACAATGTGGCACAAGCAAGTGTTACCGCCAAAGACTACAACCACCGTGAAGCTCAGAAGGTTCTTCAGTCCGCCAGAGCGGATATGACCCGAGGTGATGGCGAAGGTGTCACCTATGGAGATGTTTATCACTATAAGCCACGCCATCTGGACACCGGCGACAAAACCGACCCTACAGCGGAAACCGCCAACTTCCTGGCACGCCTCGACCATGAGCGGTTTCTTTCGTCACAGACCATCATTCTCGGCTCTGCTAATGATGCCACCCTCAGCCCAGGGCAACAGCTGACAATAACTGAAACCGCCATCATCCCGACACTTCCCACAGTAATACATAACGGTATGGTCATCACGTCGACCTTCTTCAGCGCCAGCCGTAAGGATGCGTTAGTCGTAAATTGGATGGCCATCCCCTACAGCGAAACACTATGTTGGCGTCCGGCATTACTTCCTCGCCCAAAAGTCAGCGGCACCATGATGGCGCGCGTGACCAGTGCGAAAGCCAACGACATCTATGCCTGGCAGGATAACTCCGGCCTGTACCGGGTAAAATTTGATGCCGACCAGGATGATAAAGCTCAGGGTCAGGAAAGTATGCCGGTGCGCCTCGCCAAACCTTACGGCGGCGACGTGTACGGCATTCACTTCCCGCTGATCCAGGGTACGGAAGTGGCGATAGCCTTCCACGACGGTGACCCGGACCGCCCCTACATCGCCCACGCCCTGCACGACTCGCGCCACACTGACCATGTGACAGAAGCCAATAACACCCGTAACGTGATCCGCACTCCCGCGCTGAACAAGCTCAGAATGGAAGACAAACGCGGCGAAGAGCACATCAAACTCAGCACCGAGTACGGCGGCAAAACGCAGCTGAATCTGGGGCACAACGTGGATGCCGAGCGGGCGCTGCGCGGTGAGGGCGCAGAGCTGCGCACAGACAGGTGGGTAACGATACGTGGCGGCGCCGGTGTGTTTATCACGGCAGACGCGCAGCCGTCGGCCGGTGGAAAAATGCTGGATATGGATGAAGCCATTGCGCAGTTGGAAAATGCGCTCTCGCTGGCAAAAAGTATGTCAAATGCTGCCAGCATTGCGCATGCAAGTGAAAGTGATAATGCCAGCCAACAGCAATTGAATCAGTCACTGGAAAAACTCGCTGCACCTGGGGTGGTGATACACGCCCCGGACGGCGTAGGGATTGTCAGCCCGAAAGCGGTACGGGTTGCTTCGGGGAGTTCCAGCGTAGGTATTATGTCAGGGCAAAATACCGATATCAGCACAGTGAAGAAGTTCACTGTTGCTGCTGGTGACAGTATTAGCTTATTTGCCCAAAAATTGGGAATGAAGTTGTTTGCAGCCAAAGGAAAAGTCGAAATCCAGGCGCAAGATGACAATATTGAAGCACTGGCAAAAAAAGACATCACTGTAACCAGCGCTGAAGGAAAAATTACAGTAACTGCTAAAGATGAATTGTTACTCACTTGCGGCGGAGCTTATATCAAAATAAGTGATGGGAATATCGAACTCGGTGCGCCGAAGAATATTCTGCTTAAAGCGACCAATGTGCAGAAAATGGGGGCCGCAAATTTGAATTCACCTCCACCTGAACTACCAAGAGGATTCGGTGCCTCCTATGCCCTGACTGACGAGAATGGAAAACCTCTATCGTCGATTAACTATCGTATTACGACCGCTGAAGGGGATAACCTGGAAGGTATTACCAGTCAGCAAGGAAATACATTGCCGATTTATACAGCCACTCCGGGAGCATTAAAAATAGAAGTATTTAAGCGACCGAGTAATGAGCCGGAAAAATAAAATCAACTTCCCTCATAAAGTAAAAAAAAGGAAATATATTTATGGCTGACAATTACAATTATGAAGTTGTTGATGGCAACCACAAAACAGACATTAGTGGAACAATTAAAACTGTCGTAGTAAATTCAGTTCCGTCTCAGGAAATAACCCTTACCATTGGAATATTTTTTGATGGTACCGGAAACAACGTTGATAATACCAACCAGAGACTTCTGCAAGATTGCACACGCCAGGACGTAGGAATGAACGAAGCTGATGCTCAGTCATGTATGAAGCACTTAAAAATGAGTAGTGTTGGCGCCTCAAGTTATCTTAATTACTATTCAAATATTCACTGGTTGAATACACTTTACATTCAGGATGACGAATTATCTAAAGATACAAAAAATTTTCAAGGGTCCTTGTATGTAACAGGTATCGGGACCTCTTCCGGAAAACCCGATTCCGCAATAGGGAAAGGGATTGGAGCCTGGTTTGAGGGTGTTATTGATAAAACAGACCAAGCAATTAATTTAATACCTGTCGAGATAATACGGTTTATTAATGCAGCCCAAGGAAATAATATTGTTATTGATAAAATCCAATTTGATGTATTTGGATTTAGTCGTGGAGCAGCGGCGGCACGCCATTTTTCTAACCGTGTGTTATCACAGGATAAAGCTATTACCGATGCTATCAATAAAGGTATAGGTACGATAAGCCGCCATGGAAAAGCCGCTGGGGAGGTTCGCTTTCTGGGTATATTCGATACCGTCGCTGCCGTCGGTGGTCTAAAAAATTTTTTTAATGTTCATGGTGGCGGCAACCCAGGGATTGATTTGACCCTACCTCCTGCCATTGCACAGCATGTTTTTCAGATCAGCGCTATGCATGAATGCCGCTATAACTTCAGTCTTAACAGTATTAAAGAAGGCTGGCCAGAGTTACCTCTACCGGGTGTACATTCTGATGCCGGTGGCGGTTATAACCCACAGGAAAGAGAATACCTTTTTTTAACCAGGCCAGAATTTGAAACCGTTTCTGAGGGCGTTACCGAGCGAGACACATTAGTGTTCAGGAAGATGGAAAATTCTATTCCGGCTCTCATGGCAATGCCCACCGTCGGGCCGATTATGGCCAGTGGTAAAGTACAAACATCGACCTGGTATGACTACAACACCACACCAGATCAAAAAAGGGCCGGGAATATTCAAAAACGAGTTGGAGCAGCCGTGACATTAGAACGGGTGATCACTAACGATTGGTCCAAGGTCTGTCTGCGGGTTATGCTTGATGCCGCACAGGATGCGGGGGTTTTGTTTAATGATATACAAGATAACGACAAAAATTTATCTCTACCTTCGGATTTAATCGCGTTAAATGAAAAAGCTATAGCTCAGGGTAAAGCTATTCGTTGCGGAAGTGAAATTACACAATTTACTTCTGACGAATTAAATATTATTGGAAAATATATTCATTGCTCTGCTAACTGGAATGCCGTCACCGTGAAAGATGTTTGGCTGGATGGTAAAGAAGTAAAAATGATTCAGGGTGCTGTACAGCCCTTTGAACTTATTGGTTTTGTAAACCGCCCAAACCCGAACTGGGTACGAGCCGTCTGGAATATGCAGGGAGGAGTAGCATGAAAACTACGCAGGCATTAGTTTTACTATCAATAGTATTGGTCGCAGGGTGTAGCCAAAAAGAAGTTCATTCAACCCAATATAAAGCGCCTTATAATGAATGGTATTTCACTTTCACAACACCAAAAGCGTTACCTGCCCAAGTCACTTGGTTAAAAATGCTGGATGTCGAGGGCTATGCCTATAATTTCAACACACTTGATCAGCCGCAAGGCAGTAGCATAGCCCAATGGGGGAGAAAAAAAGGGCGTAGCACTCCAGCGTTCAATAAAGCTAAAAACCCACCTCAGTTTATCCAATTCTGTTGGGATTCTATTATTGATAAGAAAACCTATGAAACCACTATTTTCTTTGCTGATGACACGTTGAAGAAAATGATCACACCAGAACCTTACTGGAACAATCCGAAGGAAACTTATTATCATAAATATATGATCATTGGGTTAGCACCGGAAGGTAAAGTTAGGGTTTGGCTGGAAAACAATGGTGACTCAGATATATTGCAAACTACGCCCAAGATAAAAACAGTTTCTGGTAATGCATTGGATATGTGTAAAGGTATTACAAACTTTCCTAATGGATATAATTATACAGAAAGGACTAATGATTTCATCAAGGATAAAACCTACCCATACGGCAATTGGTAATTAATCTCCCTCAACATAAGCAATCACTCAGAAGAGATCCGCTATGCCCAAAGGCTTCGTACTTCTCGGCGATAAAACCACTCACGGTGGCACTGTTATATCAGCCTCATCAACCATGATTATCAATGGCAAAAAAGTCGCGCTGGTTGGCGATCAGGTCAGTTGCCCGGTTACGGGCCATGGCACTAATCAAATCGTTGAAGGTTCACCTGAATGGTCTTCAGACGGTAAAGCCGTGGTGGTCGATGGCTGTCGTTGTCAATGCGGCTGCCAGGTCATCTCCGGTGCGCCGGATTGTGCAATAGGATAAATCATGGGCTGGGAACGTCAAAAACCTGTTACGACTGAGCAACCTCAACCACCTTCCTCAGCGGGTTGGTTAATCAGTGGTGTACTGGCTGTTATCGCGGGGGTATTGCTGTTCGTCTTGCATGCCTCCGGTTCACTGAAAATAGTGAATGCAGTGAATATCTGGCTGTTTTCTTTACTTCCCGTGGTGCTCTGGATACTGATTTTCAGTACTTGTGGCTATCTCTACGGACGCGCACTGGATCGTTTTCAGTTTTTACAGCGCGAAGCCGGACACGCACAACAAGAGTGGACAGCCTGGGCAGAACGTTACCTGGCGATATCGGCAAATTGTCTGTTGTTACCTGATCTTATTTCAGCCGCACTGTTACAACAAAATGCCCACGGGCTGCCGCAATATCCGCGGCTGGTGCGCCGCATTAATTACCTCGCAGATGACAAACCTATTTCCGATGCGGCGATCGGCGTGTTACTGGGCGGAATTGAAGATGCCATTCTGGCACTTCCCCGTGAGTTACCCCTCCAGGTGACCTTGTTAACGGATGAACCGGGCGCAACGCAGCAGAATTTATTTGCCCTTTTTACTGACGGTTGGCGGGAAAGATTCCCTGAGCATTCTGGCCCTTCCTCACTGGCTCTGGCGGAGCATTTGTCCTTCCATACGCTTGATGAACGGCTAAAACAGCCTGAGGCCACGATACAACTGATTCTCGTTATGCAGATGTGGGGAGAGGAACGCTATTCCGACGGGCTGGCCGCCTTGCTGTTCACCACCGACGATGTGGCACAAAAGTATTCATTACCTCATTCCATCCGGCTGCTGCGTCCTATGCAGCTGGACATGCACCATTTTGACCAAGATCTGACGCTATTTTTGACCACGCAGGCGCAGGCACGCCAGACAGCCCGCATTCTTGGCGACCATCAGAAATGGACGGAGTCGTCGGCTGCACTTATCAACGCCGGAAACGCGCTGGGTACGACCTGGCGCGCAGAAGACATTCAGGTTATCGAAACATATTGCGGTATTCAGGGGCCTTTTTCTCCCTGGCTTACCGCCGCTCTGGGGGCTGATTTTGTCCGCATCGGGCAACAATCATGGCTAGGGTTATCCACAACAGGAGCAGAAAATTTTGTCTATACCATCACATCAGGGAGTAGGGATGAGCACGTTAACTAGGATTTGGCGTGTGGGGGGACTGACGGTTCTGCTGCTGGCTGTGCTGAGCCTGATTGGCTGGGCCATCTGGTACCACGGTGAAAGAATAGGACTCGACACGACCGGCAAAAAGGTTGGGGCATTCCTGCTGATTTGCGTGCTGGGTACGGCAGTGCGTTTTGGCCCCGCCCTGCTGCGCCTGGCGCGGCAACTCAGGCACCGCAAAGAAGAAAAGCAGCAAAATATTTTACCGGGCAGTGAAAATCGCCTGGTGCAAACCCCACCACGTCATGCCACGGTCAGTGAATTACAACACGCCCTGCGCCAGACCTACGGCCGCTTCTGGCCCCGCAAAGTCCGCATTCTGCTATTAACTGGCAGCGCCGCGGATGTGGAGCAACTCGCACCCGGCCTCACAGCCCAATATTGGCAGGAAGATGCGGGTACCGTTCTGCTGTGGGGCGGCGATCTTGGTGCTCAGGCAGACAGTGCGTGGTTAGGTGCTTTGCGTAAGCTACGCCGCCGCCCGCTGGATGGCGTAGTCTGGGTGACGTCGGCGTTAGCTCAGCGTTCAACATTGGGCCTGAAAGAGGCAAAAACAGCCCTTTCCGCCGATATGATGGACAGCGTGGCGCAGGCATTTTCTTCTCGCTTTGATCTGCTCGGATGGCGTCTTCCGCTGTATGTCTGGTCGCTGCACGCAGCCGACGGGGCTCAGGCCGACCGTATTACACAATCCGTGGGCTGCCTGCTGCCCGCGGGTTGTAAACCTGATGAGATGAGTTCACAACTTGCCGGACTGGTGCCAGACCTGATTGAGCAGGGTACGCAACAGGTGAGCAACAGCACCCATTATCAGTTCCTGCTGCAACTGGCCGATCAGTTAGCGCGTCGCCCGGACTCCGTCGCAGAACCGCTTGCTACCCTGCTTAACCCGTACCGCCCTTCCCCGCTGGCGGGAATAATGTTTAGCCCTGCGTCGGTGGATGCAAAACGCAGTGTGAAACACCACTGGGGCAAAGATAACCGCTGGGATGCTTTACTCCACTCACTGCCATCATTGCCTGCCGGTCTTGCCGCGAAAAAGCTGGGTTTTGCCTGGCGTAAATTGCTGGCAGCGGTAGTGGCCGTTGCCATGGTGCTGTGGGGTGCAGGATTGGTGATCTCATTCCTGGTGAACCGCGATGCCATTAACTCCAGTGAGTCTCAGGTCAAACTGGCCGCAAACGTGCAACAGCCTCTTCCGGCACGTCTTCAGGCACAGCTTGATTTGCAACACATATTGGACAGACTTCAGTACCGCCAACAGCAGGGAACCCCATGGTACAGCCGGTTTGGCTTGAACCAGAACGATGCATTACTTACAGCACTTTGGCCGCACTATCGTGCCAGTGCCACGCCGCTGCTGAGTGATGCCGCCGCCCTTCATCTTGAAGAGCAACTTAATGCTATGGCGCAGCTTCCACCCGACTCTCCGCTTCGCGACAAGCTGGTGAAACCCGCTTATGACCAGTTAAAACTCTATCTGATGCTGGCACGCCCGGAAAAAATGGATGCCCAGTGGTTTAGCAAAACCTTGTTGGCCGACTGGCCGCAGCGCTCTGGCGTACCGGATGGCATCTGGCAGGGCAGCGGCCCTGCTCTGCTGGAGTTTTATGCCCGTAATCTCTCCCTGCATCCCGGCTGGCGTCTCAATCCGGATGAAAATCTGGTCAGTCAGGTGCGTACCCTATTGGTAAGTCAGATGGGTGCCCGTAACAGTGAATCTTCGCTCTACCAGAAAATGCTGTTGCAGGTCGCGCATCAGTACGCGGATCTGCGTCTGTCGGATATGACCGGCGATACCGATCCTGAACGCATCTTCACCACCGACGCCGTTGTGCCCGGCATGTTTACCCGCAAAGCCTGGGAAGAAGCGGTGAAACCCGCCATTGAAAAAGTAGTCAGTGGGCGCAGGGAAGAGATGGACTGGGTGCTGAGCGACAGCAAAACCGCCGTTATGCAGCAAGACTCTCCTGAAGCCCTTCAGGCCCGTTTGAAGGAGCGCTATTTTGCTGATTTCTCGGCCAGTTGGTTAGACTTCCTTAACAGTCTCCACTGGCAGCAGGCGCAGACCTTATCCGACTCCATTGAGCAGCTCACCCTGATGGCAGACGTGCGTCAGTCCCCTCTGGTGGCATTAATGAACACCCTGAGTATTCAGGGGAAAACCGGCCAGACCGGTGAAGCGCTTTCGGACTCACTGGTGAAGTCCGCCAAAAACCTGTTGAACCGGGATGAACAGCCCGCCATTGACCAGCAGGCAGGAACACAGGGGCCGCTCGATGCTACCTTCGGCCCGGTGATCGCGCTGATGGACGGCAAAGCGGGTGGACAGGGCAACACCAGTCTCAGCCTGCAAACCTTCCTGACTCGCGTCACGCAGGTTCGCCTCAAGCTCCAGCAGGTGGTTAACGCCGCCGACCCTCAGGCTATGACCCAAACGCTGGCGCAGACGGTATTCCAGGGTAAGGCGGTTGATCTGACCGAAACCCGCGACTACGGCAGCTTAGTTGCAGCCAGTCTGGGACAGGAGTGGAGCGGATTTGGGCAGACGGTGTTTGTCCAACCGATGGAACAGGCGTGGCAGCAGGTCTTAACCCCCGCAGCACAAAGCCTGAACGCCCAGTGGCAGGCATCGATTGTCGATGACTGGAACAGTACTTTCGGCGGCCGCTATCCATTAAAAGATACCAGCAGCGAAGTCTCACTCCCGCTGCTGGCACGTTACCTCAACAGCGACAGTGGGCGAATTACCCGCTTCCTGCAGACTCGCCTGAACGGCGTGCTGCACAAAGAGGGCAGCCATTGGGTGCCGGACAGCATCAATGCGCAGGGGCTGACCTTCAGTCCGGCATTCCTCAAAGCTGTGGATCAGCTGAGTTACCTGTCTGACGTGGTGTTTGCCGACGGTGAAGCGGGAATACGCTTTGAACTGCGACCGGGGACGGCAAAGGACGTGATACAAACCGATCTGGTTATCGACAACCAGAAACTGAGTTACTACAACCAGTTACCCGCCTGGAAACGGTTCAAATGGCCTAATGATACCGAAGCGCCGGGGGCGAGCCTGAGCTGGGTAAGCACGCAGGCTGGTACACGCCAGTTTGCTGATCTTCCCGGTGCCTGGGGACTGATCCGTTTACTCGATAAGGCCGATGTCACACCGTATCAGGGTGTGAACAGCAGTTTTAATATCATCTGGAAAGCCCCTGACGGCAAACCGCTGAACTACACTCTGCGCACTGAAGCCGGAGAAGGCCCGCTGGCCTTGCTGAAACTGCGTAACTTTGTCTTACCGACGCAAATATTCAGCGTTGATGCAGCGGGTTCTGCAATGGGAGAAGGAAACTGATGGCTACGCTAAACACATTACTGAGCGCCTGCCATGCAGATCAACAGAATCTGGCTCCGCAGGCACAACAACAAATCCTCCTCTGGGATAAGTGGCTCGCCCCCATCTCCGCAGATGCGCCGGTGGGTGATGACCCCGGTTATGACGATGATTTCCAGCAAATGCGCGAAGAGGTCAACAAACTCTCCGGCGCAGACACCGGGTTAGTCTGCGCACTGGCAGAAAAACTGCTGACCTCAGCGTGCAAAGATGTGCGCGTCGCGACCTACTATATCTGGGCACGGCTGCATATCGATGGCGAAAGCGGACTGGCCGACGGCCTTGCACTGCTGGCCGGATTGCTCCGGCGCTATGGAGATGAACTGCATCCCCAGCGTGGCAACAGCCGTAAGCTGGCCCTGGAATGGCTGGCGGGCAGCCGCGTGCTGGACAGTCTGTCACTCTACCCGGAAGTCACCAAAGCCGACTTTGAACGTATTGCCGGTGCGCTGGCGTTAATTGAAGAGAGTGTGGCTGGCTGGGATGAGTCCGCGCGGCCACAGCTCGGCAGCCTGTATGCGGCGCTGGAAAACAGGCTGGCGCAGTCCGGTGGCCCTGACGCCGTTATCCCACAAAACAGCAGCACCACCAGTCACTCAGCCTCCGATGCGCCGGCATTGAAACCGGTCACCTCCGGGCGTGATTTACTCGACCAGGCAAAAATGCTGGCGGGTTATCTGCGCGACCAGCCGGACGGCTGGCTCTCGGGCCATCATCTGATGAAAAGCATCCGGCTGGATACGCTGCACCAACTGCCGCCGCTGGCCGCCGACGGACGAACCCGTCTTGCGCCACCGAAACCAGAGAACCGCGCACTGCTTAAACGCCTCTGTCTGCAACAAAGCTGGCTGGAGTTACTGGAGCAGGCCGACAGCCTGTTCGCGCAAGGCGTTAATCACCTGTGGCTGGATCTCCAGTGGTATACCCATCAGGCACTGATGAAAACCGGCGCGCCTTATGACCGCTGGGCGGACATCATTGTGCAGGATTTGAACGGATTGTTAACGCGCCTGCCTGGGCTCGAAGGGCTGGCGTTCAGCGACGGCACGCCCTTCGCCGATGAAGTAACCCTGAACTGGATAAACCAGCAGGTCACTGCATCAAACGACGGCTGGGGTCACGAACCCGCCGCCTCTGCGAATACCGCAGGCGATGACGATATTCTTCAACTGGAGCCGGAAGCGATCGCGCAGGCCGACAGCGGTGGCGTCGAAACCGCGCTGAACTGGCTGCAAAATCGTCCGGGCACCCATACGCCGCGCCATCAGTGGCTGCTGCGCCTGCTGATGGCGCGCGTGGCCGAGCAGTACGGCAAAAATGACATGGCGCTGCATCTGCTGGGTGAACTGGACGGCAACGCTATCCGCATGACGCTCACGCAATGGGAACCGGAACTGCTGTTTGAAGTGAAAGCCCGTCGCCTGAAACTGCTGCGCATGAAAGCCAGCCGGGCGGAGTCAGACAAGCCACGCCTGCACAGTGAAATGGAAGCCCTGCTCGCCGGACTCATTACCCTGGACCCGGCACGGGCTGCGGTGTTGTGTGGTTAATGGAAGATAAGGACATACCTCTATGGATACGCTTAACAATATTATCAACGCTCTTACGCCCACAACCCTGAACCGCTACCGGCTTGATATCCCCACCTGCCCGTCGTCACTGGACGTGGAACATTTCAGCGGTAGCGAGGGGATCAGCCAGACATACAGCTACACCATTGCGTTCACCAGTCCTGATAAAGATATTGATGCCACACAGTTGCTGCGTAAACCCGCAACCCTGACGATGGGCACGGGTTTGCTGCAGAGCCTGACGGGGCAAAAGGTCGTACACGGCGTAGTGACAAGCTTTGAGCGGACCGGAAGCTCAAAAGATCAGGCAGAATATCGCATCACCCTGGCCCCCTTCCTTGCCCTGCTGGAAAATCAATTCCGCACCCACCGTTTCTTCGTCAATAAATCGGTGCCGGAAGTGGTGGAACAGATACTTCAGGAGCATGACCTCAAGGATTGGGAATACGAGTTTGCCTTAAAGCAAACTTACCCAAAACGTGAGCAAATCAACCAGTATCAGGAAAATGACCTGGCATTTATTCAACGCCTGCTGTCTGAACTGGGAATATTTTATTTTTTCACCCTGCAACCGGATACCCAAACTGAGGTGGTGCATTTTGCCGATAAGCAGAGCGCCTATGAGTTCGGCAAGACTCTGCCCCTGAGCAGCCCCTCGGGAATGAGCGACAGCGGCGCGGATTCTATCTGGGGGTTAAGTGTAAATCACAGCGTGGTTCAGGCCAGCGTCACCGCCAAAGACTATAACCACCGTGAAGCGCAGAAAGTGTTGCAGTCCGCCAGAGCTGATATGACGCGCGGTGACGGTGAAGGGGTGACCTATGGCGATGTGTATCACTATAAACCGCGCCACCTGGACACCGGTGATAAAACCGAGCCAACGGCCGAAACTGCCAACTTCCTTGCGCGCCTGGACCACGAGCGTTTTCTGGCAAATCAGACCCTGATCACCGCTATCAGTAACGATGCCACGCTGCGCCCCGCTCAGGTTCTGACGGTGAGCGATACAGCAATCCCGTCTACGCTGCCGGAGCTGCTGTCACAACCAATAGTTGTGGTATCCACCGGGTTCAGCGCCAGCCGTAAAGATGCTTTGAAAGTGACTATCGTCGCCGTCCCTTACAGCGAAACCCTGTGTTGGCGGCCGATATTACTGCCTCGCCCGAAAGTCAGCGGCACCATGATGGCGCGCGTGACCAGCGCGAAAGCCAACGACATCTATGCCTGGCAGGATACCGCCGGTTTGTACCGGGTGAAATTTGATGCCGATCAAGACGATAAAGCCCAGGGTCAGGAAAGCATGCCGTTGCGCCTCGCCAAACCTTACGGCGGCGACGTTTACGGGATTCACTTCCCGCTGATCCAGGGTACGGAAGTGGCGATAGCCTTCCACGACGGCGACCCGGACCGCCCTTATATCGCCCATGCCTTGCACGACTCGCGCCACGTTGACCACGTAACCGAAGCCAACAACACCCGCAACGTGATCCGCACTCCCGCGCTGAACAAGCTCAGAATGGAAGACAAACGCGGTGAAGAGCACATCAAACTCAGCACCGAGTACGGCGGCAAAACGCAGCTGAACCTTGGGCACAATGTGGATGAAAGTCGGGCTTTGCGCGGCGAAGGCGCAGAGCTGCGCACCGATGACTGGGGAGTGATTCGTGGTGGTAAAGGTATTCTGCTCACAGCCGATGCCCAACCTGTTGCCAGCGGCCAAATGCTGGAGATGGACGAAGCGATAGCGCAACTTGAGCAGGCGCTGTCGCTGGCGCGAAGCCTGGCAAAGGCAGCCACTACGGCTAAGGCCACTTCGGGTGATATTGACAGCCAGAAAAGACTGAACCAGTCACTGGAAAAGCTGAAAGCGGCGGGTATCGTGGTATCTGCACCGGAAGGCATTGGCATCATGAGCCCGGCAGCCGTTCGTCTGGCTTCCGGTAGCGAGAGCGTCGGAATTATGTCGGGGGTCAATACTGATATCAGCAGCGGTAAATCATTCACCGTCGCGGCGCAACAAGCTGTAAGCCTGTTCGCCCAGTCGGCTGGCATGAAGTTGATTGCCGGTAAAGGCAAGGTGGATATTCAGGCACAGGGTGATGAATTGTCGGCGCTGGCGAAAAACGACATCGAGATCACCAGCGTGGAAGGCACCATAACCGTGACCGCGTCCAAAGAACTGATACTGACCTGCGGCGGTGGGTATATCAAACTCAGCGGCGGAAATATCGAAATTGCCGATCCACAGAATATTTTCTTCAAGTCCACTAACTGGCAGAAGATGGGACCGGCGAGCTTGAATAAGTTTCCGCCACGGTTACCGTCCGCCTCCGGCGAAGAGTTTATTCCTCAGCAGACATTACGCATCAGTGTGCCGCAAGCGCCTAACGCGCCGGGCACCAGTTGGGCGGGTATGCCTTATACGCTGCTGGCCGATGGCGCTGTAGTGAAAAAAGGCGTGCTGGATAAAACCGGGCATCTGGACATTGACCACAAGCCTGAAACGCAAAGTTACCGGCTGGAAATGGCAAACGGCGTTAACTATCAGATCCCGGTCGTGAGCGCTTACCGTAATAAAGAGCAAGGTGAACTGGCTAACCGCGGTTTTCAAAATCATGCTTCGCAGGTGGATCCAAATATAAACCCACCTGCCTCTCACACTGAGCACCGCAATTTGTATAACGAACTCCTGAACGGTTCCGGCAATAAGGACGAAAGCTGATGGATCTAAAAGACATTTTTTCCCCTGTCTCAACGGTTGATACGGGGCAATGCAAAGTCACTCCACCGTGGTTTGTCGAGAATACGGAATACCCGCCCTCTCCTGCGACGTACAAACCGCTGGTCAACGGTGAAGAAGCTTTCGGGGCAGTGCATCATGCCATCGCGAACGCAAAAAAATCCGTCGATATTATCTGCTGGGGGTTTCAGCCCTCTATGTATTTTATTCGTAACGGTAAAGAGCCTTGTATTGGCGAGTTACTGGTCAAGATAGCTAAAGAGAAAAAGGTACAGGTGCGCATTCTGGGGTGGGAGTCGCCGTTTAACACCGCAGGAGCCGCAGCCGGCGAGTCCAACCAGCCGGGGAAAGGCACGGTAAGATTTGGTGACAGAGAGGGGCAAAGCGCCACCGACAAGCAACACGCTTATGATCGGGAGTGGTTTGAAGCGCATTCGTATGCGGATGATTTAAGAACAGTGGCTTCAGTTCTGCTTCCCGGCGGCGCAAGTCTCGAATCTGAGATTCGACAAAATAAACTTCTTTCGACATCACCGCTGTACGTTGGCCGTGGTTTCAACCTGAAAGATCGTGCCGAAATTGCTTACCGGGAATCTCTGCACAGCAGTGATAGCGCACTCTCACACATGTCAACGGCTTTTATGACAATCGCACCCACCCATCATCAAAAAACCGTACTGGTCGATTATGAATTACCAGAATCTGCCGTCGGCTTTGTAATGGGCCATAACATGCTTGATGAATACTGGGACACAGATGAGCACTCATCAAAACTTCGTCCACCCGCTTTAGGGAGAGAGCTTCCCAATATAGATACATGGGCCCCCAATTTGGGACCACGTGGCAAGTGGCCACGACAGGATATGTCCAGCCGGGTGACAGGACCGATTCTGGAGCATTTGCACGAGAATTTCGCGACAGCATGGCGCAAGGCAACCGGGCAGGATCTGCTTATATTACGCAATGCCAAAGAGGTGGCTAAACGTCTCAAACCGCGTATTGGATTGGGTACCCCCTTAATGGCTCAGCTTCTGCGAACTCAGGCGCAGGAGAAGAAGACGGATATCGAAAAGCTTTATCTGAAAACGGTGAATAACGCGACGCAGTATATCTACATTGAGAACCAGTATTTTCGCTGGCCGCCATTGGCAGAGGCCATTAAAAGCAACATTAAAATCCAAAAGAATGCCGGACGAATTCCCGAACATAATGGGTATTTGTACCTGTTTGTTGTAACCAATGTCACGGAAGAAGGAATGGGCGATGGCAATCTCAATACACAGCGTATGCTCGACAGCCTGGGGCGTGGAGATACCATTCCTGAACTGACCAAGCTACGCCGGATTGATGAAATCAAAGACAAAATAAATGCCTCCTCCCCTTACCCGGTGTGGTCCGATGAAGGTATCGCAGATGGATTCAGGAAACGTGCTGAATTAAAAGAAGAAACGGAGAAGATTAACAAGAAAGCAGCCGAAGATTTCATGACCTCTATTGACGGCCTTAAAGTACATATTTGCTCACTGGTAGCCCCAGACTCCCCGGCAGATGACTGGATGCCGACGTATGTTCACTCCAAGATAATGCTGATCAACGATGTGTTTACGACGCACGGTTCCGCCAATATCAACTCGCGCAGTATGGAAGTAGACAGCGAAATGAATATCGCCCACGACTGGGCCAGCGTGACGAAGGCTTTACGAAAGCGGTTATGGAATATGCATACGAACGGACAGGGGGGGCAGGATGATCCTGAAAAGGCATTTAAGGCTTGGGATAAGCTCATCAAAAAAAACCATGACAATCAGAAACCTGAAAGCAAAGCCCCCCCTGTAGCACCTCTGATTCAGTTTTTTTATAACGGAAAAACATTGAAGGACAAGGACTGATGCGCCGACTGTTATTGTTATCCTGCCTGCTGCTGCCAGCCTGCGACGGGGGCAGCGCCCCGACCAATGCAAATAAGGATTTTTCCATGGACCCGCTCACCCAAATTAACGCCAATCTGGCTTTTACCTGCAAACATGAAACCATCCCCGAGGCTTCTGCTGACACCGATGTATTGTTTAAGTATGCCCGCTGGCTGCAGGTAAATAACAAACTAAAAGAAGACAAAGCGGTTGATGCACAAATTGAGCGGCTGTACCGTATTGCCGCGGCCAACGGGCACGACAAAGCCAACATTAACCTGCAAAACGGGGCGATGCGCGGTCAGTTCGACCTCAGCAGTGCCGAGCAGCTACGTATGAGCCAGCGTTTGATTGATGCAAAAGTGGCAACAGGCTACTACTTTGTCGCCATTTATCTGGATAACGGGGCCGCCGGCTTGCAACAGGATACCGAGATGGCATTGCGTTATTACCGCAAAGCCGCAGATGAAGGTAATCCGCAGGCACAGGCTTATGTTGGTGAGAAACTATCCGGAGGAACTGGGGAGGCACCGGATATTGCGCGACAGATACGCCGCTGTGCGGCAGAGCAGGGAGATGGAGACGCTGCCAGTGCTCTCGGGGTAAATTTACAAGGTAAAGGACGATATCAAGAAGCTATTGAAGCATTCCAGTTAGCAGTTGCTGCAGGTGATGATACTTCGGCAAGTTGGTTGGGGGATACATTCCTCGGCCCCGAACCAACGAATACACTGGACTATATGGGACAAAAAAAAGACCCTGAGCGTAGCCGACGCTACGAACAAATCAGCGACATGTTGAGCCGGTATTCCTACCTCTCCCCTACCGTCCCTGAAATCAACGATATCGTTCCGCTGCCACCCGCCCCGCTGCCAGCATGGGATGGCAAACTAAAATGGGTGGAAGCCCGCAAAGCCAATATTCCGCCGACTAAACCCAGCGAAGCGCTGATTGAGCGGCTGGCAAAAGATAAACAACTTAACCCGGCCACCGGCAGACCGCTGCCGACTTCACCAGATTTTGATAAGACTGCTTCAGTGCAGTTGCTGTGTAACACCGGTGAACCTTGCCCGAAAAGCGGTTACTGGCAGATTGCTTGGCTTCCTAATACCGGCATCAGTCAGAACGCCATTCTCGCCTTTAATGAAGGCGAGATTATGCCCACCGATAAAGTCACCTTTTATCGCCACCGCATCTGGCCATTCAGCGACACGCAACATCAGGAAGACCAGCACGTGCAATGGCGCTTTATCGGTGAAGTGTAAACCGCAACGCTATTAACGAACTGACGATAAAACGGATAAAGGACAAGGAAGGCAGACCATGACAGTACTCACGAATAAACCCGTGCACCCTTTATTATTGCTGTTATGCCTGCTGCTGACGGCGTGTGATCAAAATAGCGTCACGCCGTCAGTCCTTAAAGAGTCAGGCATCGACCCGCTCACCCAAATTAACGCTAATCTGGCCTTTACCTGTAAACACGAAGCTATCCCCGAGGCTTCAGCTGACGCCAATGTTTTATTTAAGTACGCCCGCTGGTTACAGGTAAATAACAAGCTCAAAGAAGACAAAGCGGTAGATGCACAAACCGAGCGTTTGTACCGTATTGCTGCCGCCAATGGTCATTTTAAAGCCAACATCAACCTGCAAAACGGGGCGATGCGCGGGCAGTTCGACCTCAGCAGTCCCGAGCAGCTACGTATGAGCCAGCATCTGATTGATGCAAAAGTGGCGACGGGTTACTACTTTGTCGCCATTTATCTGGATAACGGAGCCGCCGGCTTGCAACAGGATACCGAGATGGCATTGCGTTATTACCGCAAAGCCGCAGATGAAGGTAATCCGCAGGCACAGGCTTATGTTGGTGAGAAACTTGCAGGTGGAACTGGGATAGCACCGGATATTGGGCGGCAGATGCGCCGTTGCGCTGCAGAGCAGGGAGATGGGGACGCTGCCAGTGCCCTTGGGATTAACTTAAAAGGTAAAAAGCGATACCAAGAGGCCCTTGAAGCATTCCAGTTAGGGGTAGCTGCAGGTGATGATAGTTCTGCCAGTTTCTTAGAACATGGCTTTGCTGGAGCTCAACCAACAAATACTCTTTACTATCTCGGCCAACAAAAAGACCCTGAACGTACAAGGCGTTACGAACAAATCGGCGACATATTGAGCCGGTATTCCTACCTTTCCCCTACCGTCCCTGAAATCAACGATATTGTTCCGCTGCCACCCGCACCTCTACCTGCATGGGACGGCAAGCTGAAATGGGTGGAGGCCCGTGAAGCCAATATTCCGCCGACCAAACCCAGCGAAGCGCTGATTGAGCAACTGGCGAAAGATAAACAGCTGAACCCGGAAACCGGCAGACCGCTGCCGACTTCGCCAGATTTTGATAAAACAGCCTCAGTGCAGTTACTGTGTAACACCGGTGAACCTTGCCCGAAAAGCGGGTTGGTGCAGCAGTAACAATGGAACGGGCCATCTTAAATGGCTTATACCGTTGAGTTTTATTCGTGGCGCAGTAAAACGGATTTTCATCTGAAAAACCTTGCCACCAATATTGTGCTCACACCGCTGACGGCTGCCGCTGATAGTATTTTCTTTCCTATATCTATCCAGTTCCTGCGTTTAATTATCGGACCTCATCAAAGCTAGTTTCAATTGGAATAACATGAAAGACCAAACCCTGCGTTATTACGACGCCGAAATGCGCTATTTGCGCGATGCGGCGAAAGAGTTTGCACAAACTCACCCTGACCGGGCAGCCATGCTCGATCTGGATAAACCCGGCACGCCTGACCCTTATGTGGAACGCCTGTTTGAAGGCTTTGCTTTCTCCATGGGGCGGCTGCGTGAAAAAATTGATGACGACCTGCCGGAGTTTACCGAAGGTTTGGTGAGCATGTTATGGCCGCACTATCTGCGCACCATCCCTTCGCTCTCTATTGTCGCGCTGACGCCAGATGTTCCGTCGATGAAAATGGCTGAGACTGTGCCTGCCGGAATGGAAGTCTACTCCCGCCCGGTAGGTGTGAAAAATACTGTCTGTCAGTACCGCACCACGCGCGATATGGCGCTCAATCCGCTCGCCGTTTCCAAAGTAGTGATGGCTAGCGAGCCCGATGGCCGTTCCGTGCTGCGCCTACGGCTGGCCTGCAGCCCGCAGGCTGACTGGTCACAGGTGGATTTAAAGCGCCTCTGTTTTTATCTGGCGGGTGAAGCGCCGGTCAGCAGCGCGCTGCATCTGGCACTGACACGCCGCCAGGCTGCGCTTTATTTGCGTCTGCCCAATCAGGCTGACCGGGTAAAACTGGATGGCTGGTTCTCACCCGGCGGCTTTGCCGATGAAGACCTGCTATGGCCGAAAGGCGAAAGCGCGTTCAGCGGCTATCAGCTGTTGCTGGAATATTTCACCTTCCGTGAGAAGTTTATGTTCGTGCATCTGAACGGACTGGAATCGGTGACGCTGCCAGCGGGTATTGCGTATTTTGATATTGAAGTGGTGTTTGACAGCCAGTGGCAAAGTGATCTGCCGGTGACAGACGATGCGCTGCACCTGCACTGTGTGCCGGTGATCAACCTGTTCTCACTGGAAGCGGACCCGCTGATCGTCAACGGTCTGGAAAGTGAATATATGCTGCGTCCGCGCAGGCTGCAGGACGGGCATACCGAAATTTACTCCGTGGACTCAGTGACCGGTTCTCAGCGCACATCCGATGCCACCTATGTGCCCTTTACCAGTTTTCGCCATCGCGGCGGAATGCAAAGACGTCATGCGCCGGAACGCTATTTCCACACCCGGGTGAAACGCGGCGTGACCGGCCTGCATGATACGTGGCTGATCCTCGGTGGCCAGCAGTGGGAAGCAGACCGGCTGTTCTCGCGTGAAGCGGTATCGCTGAAAATTACCGGCACCAACGGCCAGCTTCCGCGCAAGGCATTGAAGAGCACGCTGCTGGACCGCTGCGAAGCAGTACTACAAACGCCCCTGAAAGTGCGCAACCTCTGTAAACCCACTCTGCCCGCCTATCCTCCGGCGGAAGATCACTTCCAGTGGCGGGTATTGAGTCACCTAGGTTCCAGCTATCTCAACCTGATGAGCAGCGCGGAAGTGCTGCGCGGGACGCTCGAACTGTACAACTGGCAGAGTGATGAACTAAACAACCGGCGTCTGGATGCCATTCAGAATGTCCAGCACCACCAGATACAACGCTTTGAAAAGGGCTTTCTGCTGCGGGGTATCGACATTGAAGTGACGCTCGACGGCAACGGCTTTACCGGCGAAGGCGACATCCATCTGTTCGGCGAAATGCTCAACCGCTTCTTTGCTCTCTACGCTGATATCCATCTGTTCAATCAGCTTACCCTTATCGTTCAGCCTGCCGGGAAATGTATCCGATGGAAAGAGAATCACAATCAGCGTCTGCCCGGCTAATTGAGCATCTGCGCGATAAACTGCCGTATACCCAGTTTTATCGCTTCTGCCAGTTACTGGAGCAAAGTCAGCCGGATGCGCCAGCCCTCGGCAGTCACTGGCAGGTCAGGCATGATCCGGTGCGTTTTCGCCCACATCCGGGCATGGGATTTCCGGCCAGTGAATTTAAACGGATGGAAATGCCGGAACATCCGCATCTTCCACCGACGGTCCGCACCACCTTTATGGGGTTGTATGGGGTGGAATCGCCGCTGCCCACGTCGTATATCGACGACATGACTCAGCGCCGGGACGGGCATGAAGCGGTCAGTGACTTTCTGGATATCTTCAATCACCGGATGATCACCCAGTACTACCGCATCTGGCGTAAGTACTCTTATCCGGCCACCTTTGCGCCCGGCGGCACAGACAGAACGTCTAAGTACCTGTTGAGCCTGTGTGGTCTGGGGATTGAAGGCTGTGCGCAGAATATTGCCACGCCGGTCTCCCGCTTTCTGGCGCTAACCAGCATGATGCGCCTGCCCACGCGCACCAGCGAGGGCATCATTGCGCTGGTTCAGTTGCTGGCCCCGGAAACTGAGGCGCGCGTGGTAGCCCATGACCGCTGCCGGATACCGCTGCGTAACCCACTGACGATGAGCGCGCGTCGCCCCGTCAGCATGAGTAACAGCCCGGTGATGGGCAGCCACGCCACGGACGTCAACAGCCAGGTCCTGCTGCGACTGAAAACGGACAACCCCGACGAAGCCAAAGAGTGGCTGCCCGGCGGGCAGTTACATACGGATTTACTGGCGTTATTGCAGGTCTATCTGGGTTCACGGCTGCATGTGCGTTTGCAGCTGTCCGTTTTACGTTCATTACTGCCGGATGCACAACTTTCCTGCCAGCCTAAAGAAACGGGCGTTCTGCTCGGCAGAACAGCGGTGATGCGGACACAGCGACCCGCTTCTAACCCACAAAATAATACTGAAATGATCACTATTAATCTGGGCCGCTATCAGCGCGTTCAGGAAAATCTTCACCGAAGGGAGACCGATGAACATGGCGATTACCGCTGGTAAAACCCGTTTTACGTTACTGACACTGGCAATGATAACCACCCTGAGTGGATGTGGGCTGACCCAAACGGTCAGTGACGGCACCGTCGCCGTGACAAAATCCATCTTTTATAAGCAGGTGAAAACGCTGCATCTGGATATAAAAGCGCGGGACGCGATAAACAACAATGCAACGGGGGCCCCGCTGGCAACCGTCGTGCGTGTCTATCAGCTAAAAGACCGCAAAACCTTTGATGGTACGGATTACCCTTCCTTGTTCGCCGAAGACAGTCCGGCTATCAAAGCCGATCTGGTGGCAGAAAAAGATATCAGAATTCGTCCTGGCGCCGCCGTAAGCATTGATGTACCGATGGAGAAAGATGCGCAGTATGTGGCGGTTGCTGGGATGTTTTTGGCGCCGGATATCGCTAACAACACCTGGCGGGTGGTGCTGAGCCGGGACGATCTCGACCCGGACAAAGCGCGTCAGATTGAAATGAATAATCAGGGGATGACGCTGTTGCCCCTGAAGGATAAATGATATGCCACAGCCCTCCCTCTACGAAATGCTGCTTGGTAACTTCGCCGGTGGCCTCAGTCTCCATCAGGTCAGCGAAGACCATCAGGTGATCATGTCGGTCCTCGACAACATGCAGCGCATTCTCAACTGTCGCGCCGGTACGCTCAGCCATCTGCCGGATTACGGCCTGCCCGACATGAGCAAAATTTTGCAGGGAATGCCGGGCACCGCGCACTCCCTGCTGACCACGCTCTCCGACACGCTGCTGAAATACGAACCGCGCCTGAAAAGCCTCAACGTGGTGCTGCTGCCGCAGTCTGCGCCGGGGCATCTGGAATACGGTATTGATGCCGAACTGAAAGAGTTCGGTCTGGTGCGCTTTGGCACCGCGTTTATGCCGGAAGGCCGGGTGCTTATCCGGCACATGAAGCAGCAACATTATCTTGATGGTCAGACCCGGTTCTGAGTGTCACCTGCCATCGTCAATGACAGAGGAAGTATGTCAGCAAAAGAGCGGTTTTTAAAAAAACTACAGGACAGGCAGCCAGGCGGTGGCGTGTTTGAAAATAAAGGTCAGGCCGACATCGCAGAGTTCCAGCAGCAGATGAGTCAGCTTTTGGAGAACATGGAGACGTGGCTGACCGACACCGGCATTGAGACGCAAAGCACCCCCGTGTCATTGGTTGAGTTTTTGCTGGGCGGGAGGCCGTTCAGTATTCCCGGTATCCAGCTTCGTTATGAAAACAGAACGGTGAAATTCACGCCTGTATTTTTATATGGTCAGGGCGTGACGGGCTGCGTGGAAGCCACACTCTGCGCTGAAGGTACCACGACACCCCTTTGCCGATTATTCATGCGATGTGCAGAGCACAATCACTGGACATGGCGTCCGGCGGGCTGGTCTACCCGGCCCGGAGAGACGTTCAACGAGGAGGCCTTTTTCAACATGGTTGAAGGTTTATTGTCCTGACCGCCCCTCTGCCGCCCTCAATATTTTAATGCACCCACCTTCTGAATTAACCAAAGATGTCTGAACAGACGCCTTTGAAAGGGATCCATCATGTTTATTGACCGCCAGTTGCGCACCGGGGGAGACCCTCGTGCGCTTGCCGATTACGGCGCTTTGCGTGAAGAACTGAGTAAATTAACCCACCCGGCACGTCCGGATGTGGACTGGAAAAAAGTGGAACAGCTCTGTCTGGGTCTTTTCCAGCAAAACGGCATCGAGTTGCAAACGGCGTCGTGGTACGCGCAGGCTAGAACGCAGTTAGCCGGATTGTCCGGGCTGAATGAGGGGCTGGCGATCCTCGAAGCCCTGATCTCCCGCCAGTGGTCCGGGTTCTGGCCGCAGCCGGTGCACACACGCATGGAGATCCTCTCCGGACTGAGCCAGAGGTTGCAGCAGATGCTGCGCAGCATCACGCTGGAATACCGTGACTTGCCGCTGATTTATCAGGCGGAAAAATACATCAATACGTTATGTGATGCCCTGCAGCGCCTCGAACTGAAACACGCCAGCCAGCTGTCAGCCCTGAGTACCTTTATGCACAGTGCCGCCATCCGGCTGGAAAATATGCACGCCAGCACGGACTCCGCCGTCGTGCTACCTGCTGCTGCAGAAACCGCACGGCCGGAATGGGTAAGTGAAAACCGCGAGCCCTGGGTGTATGTCGGGCACGCTGAACAGGCAGAACCGCAGGTCGTGATTGCCGCAGCACCGCCAGCCAAGCGTCAGTTGCAGTGGAAAGGCTTTGTAGCGGGCATCGTCGTCACTCTGCTCATGGGTAGCGGTGTTAAGGCGGGGATGAATGTGTTTTCCCAATCGCCTGCGGGTGAGCAGCTCATAGCGACACTGCCGGTCTTACCAAAGCCGATGAACGCGCAGGCGCTGGAAAAACTGAAGACCCAGCAGCCCGATATGCTGAGCAGAGCAGCGCCGGAGATGATCTCCGCCACGCAACAGCAAACCAACAGGCTGGCAAAACTGCCGCCTCTCTGGGTACTGAATACCGGCAGCCAGCTGGTACATCAGACCCAAAGCCTGTGGCCTGAAAATCCGTCGACAACCGAGCTTGCCAAAAAATGGGCCCAGCAGCTCAACGCCAACGCTATCTCCCTGGAAAATCTGAACAGCTGGCATGACGCTAATGTGCAGTTACAACAGCTGGCGGATAAGCTCAACGGACTGGATGAACAACGCGGTAAATATATGACGGTGTCTCAGCTGAAGTCCGCTGTGTTTGCTCTCCAGCAGACACTGGGTAATACGCCGCCGGTAGAAGAATCACTGCGTAAACTTGCTCAGGCTCAGCAGCAGAAAAATGACGTATCACCTCAGTTGGTCATGCAACTCGATAGCCAGTTCGCGCAGTTGCTGAACCGGTATGCGTTACTGGTGCCGGTACCAAACAGTATGCAGCCTTAAAGAATAAGGTCTGGTACAGGGTTCCGGGCCAATGCGGTTTTATCGTCTTAAATACGGCGATATAACCGCATTAAGACAATTTCACATCCCATCAACGAACGCATATCCGAAGAGAAATAATACTGCACTAACCCGTGGCGCAGTTTCGCTTTACTTATTCTCAGCGGATTTAACGTTATTATCGGTCGTCCATACCCGATATTTCACGTCAACATCCTTCGGGACATACACAACTATCGGCAGCTTGCTGTTGTAGCGCTCAATTGCCTTCTCACCCAGATTCGCAGCGATGAATTTCTTCGTTTTGACCTTATCCGGACATGCCATCATCGTGGATGCCGGCGAAGAGATATTTTCCAGAACTAAATAATCATAACCCCATCCCTCGAGGGTCTTACTGACCAATTTGCCTCCCATCATGTAGTGATTGCAATCTACCTCCAGCGTTTTCCCTATCAGCAGTTCGACTTTGAAATCATTTTCGTTCTCAAGTGCAGGCAGGTAAATAACCTGACGAACCATTCCCTTTTCAGCTTTCGGATAAGGCGCGACTTTTTCCAGTGGAAGCTTGCTGATATCAGCCGTCTCATTGGAAGTGGCCGCCATGCTGCTTGCAGACATAGCCATCATTAATCCAGACAGTGCCAAAAATCCTCGTTTCATATTTAATCCCTCTATTTGACTGTTATCAGGTCAATATTATCACTGATTTTGTCTTCATTCGAAAATCTCATGCCACTTATCAGGCCACCCGCCCTGTTTTACCGGGATGCTGCTCCGTCAAACAAAGCCCTGTTTTTAAAACCGCCGAGCCCAAAAGCAGGAGCCTCCGGCGCTTGTTGTTATAAATGTTCCGGACGGACGGGGTGGCTTGTGGTCAGGCGCTTACAGGGACTTTCTCCCCAATATGTGAAGGGAGTCATAAGGGATGGTCAAGCAGAGACAATTTTTGAGGACGATAGATTATCGTCAGACTTATGTGATGCTCTATACTCCTTTCAGGCAGAGACAATCGAATTTTAGCTTTTGATTGTCGCTGCAGGCAGAAAGAGTTCCCTCTCTCTGACCTGTGATTTCTATGGAATAGGAGGATGTCGTGATGGAAAAGAAAGTCATCTATTTGTTCTGTTCGGCGGGAATGTCCACCTCGCTGCTGGTTTCGAAAATGAAGGCGCAGGCAGAAAAGTACGAAGTGCCCGTCATTATTGAAGCATTTTCTGAGTCACTGGCGGCTGAAAAAGGCGGGGCGGCGGATCTGGTTCTTTTAGGTCCTCAAATTGCCTACAAGCTGGCAGAAATTCAAAAAATATTACCGGGCAAACCCGTTGAAGTGATCGACTCTGTCATGTACGGCAAAATCGATGGATTAGGCGTTCTGAAAGCCGCCGTTGCGGCGATCAAAAAAGCAGCAAGTCAGTAGTCATTTAATATTTTTGTATTATTTTAATTTGAAATTGAATATTTAAGTCAAAGAGAAAAAACAGTCAAAGAGCGAACTTCATACCCTGGCCGTCAAAAGGCGGCATTAAAGGAAAATAACAATGAGCAAAGCCATTGATTCACTTGAGAAGATACTCCTTCCTTTTGCCGTCAAAATAGGTAAACAGCCGCATATTAATGCGATTAAAAATGGTTTCATCAGGTTAATGCCGTTAACCCTGGCCGGAGCCATGTTTGTTTTAATTAATAACGTATTCCTGAATTTTGGTGACGGATCTTTCTTTTATTCATTAGGTGTTCGTTTAGAACCGTCAACCATTGAGGCATTGGCCGGATTAAAAACCATTGGGATCAATGTTTATAACGGTACCTTAGGTATTATGTCGTTAATGGCGCCTTTCTTTATAGGCATGGCGCTGGCAGAGGAGCGGAAAGTCGACCCTCTTTCTGCGGGTTTATTGGCTGTAGCTGCCTTTATGACCGTCACGCCATTTAGCGTCGGTGAGTCTTATGCGGTGGGCGCAAACTGGTTAGGTGGCGCAAATATTATTTCCGGTATGGTTATCGGATTGGTCGTCGCTGAAATGTTTGCGTTTGTCATCCGCAGAAATTGGGTTATTACCTTACCGGACAGTGTCCCTACCTCTGTGGCCCGCTCATTCTCTGCGTTAATTCCAGGCTTTATTATCTTACTCATCTTCGGGATTATCTCCTGGCTGCTGGGGTTATATGGCAACAACTTCCACCAGATTATTATGGATTCCATCTCCAAACCTCTGGCAGCAATGGGAAGTGTTGTGGGCTGGGCTTACGTGATTTTCAATTCCCTGCTGTGGTTCTTTGGTGTGCACGGTTCTCTGGCGCTCACCGCGCTGGACAGTGGCATCATGACGCCATGGGCACTGGAAAATATTGCCATCTACAACGAGTACGGCTCTGTTGCTGCGGCACTTGAAGCAGGTAAAACCTTCCACTTCTGGGCCAAACCGATGCTCGACTCCTATATTCTGTTAGGCGGTTCCGGGGCAACGCTGGGTCTGATTATCGCGATATTCATCGCTTCACGCCGTGCCGATCACCGTCAGGTGGCGAAGCTGGCGCTGCCGTCAGGCATCTTCCAGATTAACGAACCGATTCTGTTTGGTCTGCCGATTATCATGAACCCGGTAATGTTTATCCCGTTCGTTGTGGTTCAGCCGATTCTGGCGGTGATCACACTGACGGCGTACACCTTAGGCATTATTCCACCCGTGACCAACCTGGCACCATGGACCATGCCTACGGGTCTCGGCGCATTCTTTAACAGTAACGGCAGCATCGCTGCATTGTTGGTCGCGTTGTTTAACCTCGGTGTCGCCACGCTGGTTTATATGCCTTTCGTCATTCTTTCTAACAAGGCACAGGCCATCATCGAAGAAGAAGAAAGCGAAGAAGACATTGCCGCAGCACTGAAATTCTAATCTGGCCTGCAGCGGGAATACGCAACCTTCCCGCTGCTAACCGGCTATCACGGAGAGATAAAGATGATTGATTTAGACAGCATTGTTGCAACCGAAGATGACATGCAGGAACTCGAAGAAGTCGTCATGGGGTTAATCATTAACTCCGGACAGGCCCGCAGTCTGGCGTATTCCGCACTGAAAAAAGCCAAAGAAGGCGATTTTGCACAGGCTAGCGCATTGATGGACCAGTCCCGCCAGTCGCTGAATGAAGCGCATCTGGTGCAGACAAAACTGATTGAAGACGATATGGGCGAAGGCAAAATGAAAGTCAGCCTGATTCTGGTTCATGCCCAGGACCACCTGATGACCTCGATGCTGGCGCGTGAGTTAATCACGGAATTGATTGAGCTTCATGAAAAAATAAAATAGTGTTGGGAGTTATCATGCAGCCACAGTTATTGAGTATGGAAATCAAAACAGCACGTGAAGATCAACTGTTCGACGGTCAGAACTTCCATATGTTTATCTACAATAAAGTAGAAAGTATTTCCGGGTTGCATGAGCACGACTACTACGAATTCACCATCGTCCTGACCGGACGCTATTACCAGCAGATTAATGGCAAACGGGTGCTGTTGGAACGCGGAGATTTTGCGTTCATCCCATTGGGTTCGCACCATCAAAGCTTCTATGAGTTTGGCCCGACCCGGATTCTGAATGTAGGTATTAGCAAGGCATTTTTCGAACAGCACTATCTGACGTTATTGCCTTCCCGGTTTGTGGCCTCGCAGGTTTATAAAATCAAGAGTGAGTTTCTGACGTTTATTGAGTCGATGGTGGCCTCACTCAACTTCAGAAACGGTGAATTTAATGAGTTTCTGGAGATGGTGACGTTTTATATCGTCAACCGGTTACGCCATCATCGCGAGTCAGAGATACCGACGGATATTCCTGAGTGGCTCAAAAACACTGTCGAGATGATGCATGACAAAACGCAGTTCGGTGATAAAGCCTTACCGACAATGGTGCAGTTGTCCGGTAAGTCGCAGGAGTATCTGACCCGCGCCACCCAGCGCCACTATGGTAAAACACCGATGCAGATCATTAATGAGATCCGCATTAATTTTGCCAAAAAGCAGCTGGAGATCACTAACTATTCGATAACAGATATAGCTTTTGAATCAGGCTACAGCAGCCCGAGTATGTTTATTAAAAACTTTAAAAAGCTCACGTCTTTTACACCGAAGCATTACAGAAAAGAGTTATTCAGCATTAACTAATGAGTATATGAATTAATGGACATTCATTAATCATATTCAAACATTCATATATCTCGTTTTGTTTAATTTTAAGTGCATTAACTTTGCACGGGAGCCCCTATGATCAAAAAACTGAAAGTCGTTACTATCGGTGGCGGAAGCAGCTACACTCCTGAATTACTCGAAGGCTTTATTAAACGTTATGATGAATTACCGGTCACTGAATTATGGCTGGTCGATATTGAAGCCGGGAAAGAGAAACAGGATATTATCTTTGATCTTTGCCTGCGCATGATTAAACGTGCAGGACTGCCAATCACACTGCATAAAACGTTGAACCGCCGGGAAGCACTGGCAAACGCTGACTTTGTTACCACCCAGCTGCGCGTGGGCCAGTTAAAAGCGCGCGAACTGGATGAACGTATTCCCTTAAGTCACGGCTATCTGGGCCAGGAAACCAACGGTGCTGGCGGCCTGTTTAAAGGCTTACGTACCATCCCGGTGATTTTTGACATCATTAAAGATGTCGAAGAGATCTGCCCGGACGCCTGGGTGATCAACTTCACCAATCCGGCCGGTATGGTGACCGAAGCGGTATTCGGTCATACCCAATTCAAGAAATTCATCGGCGTCTGCAATATCCCGGTGGGCATGAAGATGTTTATTCAGGATGTGCTGAAACTTCAGCCACAGGATGACTTGTCGATTGACCTCTTCGGCCTTAACCACATGGTGTTTATTAAAGATGTCATCGTGAATGGCGAATCACGCTTCGCCGAGCTGCTGGACGGTGTCGCTTCCGGCACGCTGACGGCGGGTTCGGTTAAAAACATTTTCGACCTGCCGTTTAGCGAAGGTCTGATCCGCTCCCTGAACCTTCTGCCCTGCTCTTACCTGCTGTACTATTTTAAGCAGAAAGAGATGCTGGCCATTGAAATGGGTGAATTCTACAAAGGTGGCGCACGCGCGACGGTCGTACAAAAAGTGGAAAAACAGCTGTTTGAACTTTATAAAGATCCTGAGCTTAATGTAAAACCGAAAGAGCTTGAACTGCGTGGCGGTGCTTACTACTCCGACGCCGCCTGTGAAGTGATCAGTGCTATTTACAATGACAAGCAGACCGAGCAGTACGTCAACTTCCCGCACAATGGCCACATTGATAATATCCCGGCTGACTGGGCAATCGAAATGACCTGCACTATTGGTCGCGATGGCGCTAAGCCGCATCCGCGCATCACCCACTTCGATGAAAAAGTGCTTGGGCTGATTTATACCATCAAGGGATTTGAGATAGCCGCCAGTGAAGCAGCGCTGAGTGGTAAATTTAATGACGTTCTGTTGGCACTGAACCTGAGCCCGCTGATACATTCGGATAAAGATGCTGAGAAGCTGGCACGTGCGCTGTTATTAGCCCATGAAGCGCTGCTGCCTAACTTTGCTGAAACCATTGCCACACTGAAATGATCTGCCGCCTCCCGCAAAGGGAGGCAAGGTAAAGAGGCCTTTATGGACAAACTACTGATTGTTAATGCGGACGATTTTGGCCTATGCAAAGCCCAAAACTACGGCATTATCGAAGCCTTTAATCACGGCGTTGTGACATCTACCACCGCCATGATGAATACGGCGGCAGTGGAACACGCCGCTGCACTTAGCACCGCAACCCCGGATCTGGCTGTAGGGATGCACTTTGTTCTGACGCTCGGACGCCCTTTTTCACCGATGCCTTCTCTGGTACGTAACGGCGAACTGGGCAAATGGATCTGGGAAGTCGCCGAGGCAGGAACCCTGTCGCTGGATGAGATTGAACAGGAGCTGGCATGTCAGTTTGCGCGCTTTATCGCGCTTTTTGGCAGGCCCCCCACCCACATCGACAGCCACCATCATGTCCATATGATCCCGCAGATATTCCCGCTCGTGGAAGCCTTTGCGAAAGAGAAAAATCTGCCCCTGCGTATTGACCGTGATGCGGTTAAAAAAGACAACATCACGCTGGCCGGCGCCCGGAGCTCTCAGGGTTTTGACAGTGGATTCTATGGCAACGCCATCACCGAAGAGCTGTTTCTGAATATTCTGGATAACGCGACACAACGGCAGGAGCGCTCATTAGAGATCATGTGCCACCCGTCCTTTATCGACAACACCCTCCTCGCCAGCAAATATTGCTACCCACGCCTCACCGAACTGGAAGTGCTGACATCCGCCTCATTAAAACAGGCAATCAGTGAATACGGATTCAGGCTGGGATCGTTCAGGGATTTGTAGGAATTAGGGTGAAACAACTATAGACCTGGAAACAGGGGCATATCTCGGCTCACCGCATAAATCTCAGCCTCCCATTTAGCCCGGGGCGTGTGGGCTAGCGAGTTGGCTCAGGCTGAGGTTCTGCTTTGTGTGTTTCACCGTCTTTACAACCCGGCAGCTAAAGGCACTGCTGAAACCACGCTGGCATGATTAATTAATCCGGCAATTTTATCTTGTACTTCGTCTTCAAGACCGGGATATAAAGGCAAACAGATCACTTTATCGGCCAGCTGATGCGCGACAGGCAGATTTTCTCTCTTCGCACTCTTTGCCGATTTGTACATATAAAACGTGCTGATTAAAGGATAGAAATAGCGTCGAGCCATGATCTTGTTATCTTTGAGTAACTCATAAAGTGTATCGCGGCTTAGACCAAATTCTTCATTCACCATAATCGGATAATAAGCATGATTCCATGTTACATTTTCAGGAACAGACATTAACGAGATCCCGGTGATCCCTGAAAGCAACATTTGATAGCGGCTGTACAGCCTGCCACGCTCTGCCAGAGCCTTATTGATATGCTGTAACTGAAGAAGACCATAAGCCGCCTGCAGCTCATTCATCTTGCCATTAATACCTGCTGCGACAACCGTCGTTTCATTAACGAAACCAAAGTTTTTGAGATAATCAATGCGCTGTTTCATTTTGGCGTCCCGACAAATAATCGCGCCGCCTTCGATGGTATTGAAGACTTTGGTGGCATGGAAACTCAGAATAGAAAGATCGCCTTCGCGCAGCACACTCACCCCCTGCTTTTTTACCCCAAACGCGTGGGCTGCATCATAGATAACTTTAAGCCCATAGGCATCGGCAATTTCCTGAATTCGCGCGGTATCACAAGGAATACCATAACAGTGAACCGGCAGAATAGCCGTCGTCGCTGGGGTAATGGCCTGCTCTAACTTTTCTGCATCCAGATTAAATGTCTCAGGATCGGTATCAACAAACACCGGCTTCAGGCCATTCCATAATAGCGAATGTGCTGTCGCGACGAAGGAATAGGGCGTTGTGATCACTTCACCGGTGATCCCCAGCGCCTGGAAAGCTGTCAGCAATGCAATCGTGCCGTTGGAGAATAAGCATAAATGCTCAACGCCCAGATAATCCGCCAATTCCTGTTCAAGTTGCTGATGGTATGGCCCGGCATTGGTCAAATGCTGGCTCTCCCAAATATTCTCAAGATACGGAATAAACTCATCCAGTGGCGGTAATAATGGGCGAGTGACAAAGATATTCTTTTCCATGATGGCATTTATCCAGAGGGAATTATTATTATAAAAGGAATTTTCGCCGCGCTGTACGCGGCGGTGAACATCACACGGTCGGCAAAACGATGGGTTCTGGCGCAAGGCCTTTCTCATGCTGCTGCCATGCCATTTCCATGACTTGTTCGAAATACCACGCCAGGCTATCAACGCGCTGTTCTATTTCTTTTAAGCGGTCACGCATCGTCAGACGTAACGTATTGAGATACTCATACTGTTGGTCCAGAGCGATCGCCTTAGCAACATATTCCTCTTCGCTCTGCGCAATGAAGTCATGAAGCCCAAGATGCCCCATGATGGCGCCTGCCTGGCGGGAAACGAGGGTGTCACCCACGCACGTCAGCGTCGGAACGCCCATAACATAAGCATGGCTGACCGTGGTTCCGCCTGTGTATGGGAAGGTATCGAGAAGAATATCGACCTCGTTGTGCATATTCAGGTAGTCGACAAAGCCAAGTTTCAAACGCGTCATAATCTGATGGTTTGGTACCCCGCGTTTTTCCAGTTCATGCGTGAAATGGGTGATCATTTCCTGATCGCTCATCGAGGCCAGAAGGAATTTTGCTTTTGGTAGCTGAATTAATATTTTTGCCCAACAGTCCAATACCACTGGGGTTATTTTTTGTGGTCTGTTAAAGCTGCCGAAAGTGATGTGGCCGTTTTCCAGCGCAGGGAGAGGATTAATCTCGCCACTGTAGCCTGATTGTTCAAATGGCTTAGCGGCAGGTAAATACGCCAGTTTCTCAATAAACTGCTTATCCAATACGCCGGGCTCTGCGAAATTTTTATCAATTAAATAGTAATCCATCTCTTGTATGCCGGTGGTTCCCGGATACCCCAACCAAGACATCTGAACGGGGGCTGGTTTCAGGCCGAATACCGGCAACCGGTTGTACGCCGTGTGTCCGGACAAATCGATCAGGATATCAATTTCATCAGCTTTGATTTGTGTCGCCAGCTCAATGTGGCTTAACGTTTGTACCTCATGCCACTCAGTTGACAGTGCACAATACAGTTTTGTATGGCTGTCACTAGAGGGCGAAACGTTATAGCCAATCACATCAAACCGGGTTTTATCAATTGAACTTATGACGGGATAAAGGAAGTTACTGACCGGGTGGTCCCGGAAATCACCTGACACAAAACCAATGCGCAAACGGGAACGCTCTGTCGTCACGGCCTGCGGTTTAATGCGTTTATTTTTTGCCCACTGAGTGAGTTTCTGACCATATTTTTGATGCTCAAAAAGGATCTCTTCTGGCGAGCACTCATGGTCATGCAAAACGATAAACAGCATGTTGCTGTAGTTGGCAAAATAATTGGTCGTTGATTCAGATAATCTCACGCCTTTTTCCAGATATCCTCTGGCTTCACGCATCTGATTACGTTCACTCAGCACGTTACCTAATTTCAGCAAATACCCGGCATTGTTACCGTTCGCATCAACTGCCTTACGGGCACAGTATTCATATTTAAGGCTATTGCGCAGGTCGCTGTAAATTTTACCCAGTAAATCCCACGCTTCCCCTTTCGTCGGGTAAATACGCAGAAGATGCTGCGCAACTTTCTTCGGATAGAAACGATCGTTTTTCTTTGAGAGACACTGCGCCATTCCGCTATAAAACTCGAACAATTCAGAATTGAGTGACAACCCGGTGGTCAGGCATTTCAAGGCCTCATCAACATCGTTAGCCTGATGATAAATAATGGCCGCATCACGCAGTAATTCGACACTTTCCGGGTGATTAGCCATAAGGTCGCGAATCGCCTCAAAAGATTCCTGAATATGACCGGAAAGAAATAACCCTTTCACTTTGTCCAATGCTTTCAGGGCAACGTCATTGCCGGATTTCTTATTCTGATTTTTATGACCGGCGTGATCTTTGCGGAAGCCGCCATTTTTGGTGCTACCGGAAAACAGCATGAGGCTTGAAATCCGGCGTCTGACGATATCCACATCCTGCAAGGCCACAGATTGCTGATATAAACGCAACCAGGCGATATCTGACCCGGTTAACAACCCTTTACTGACCAGATCCATCGCCAGCGTATAATCTTGTTCATCGCAGATACGCAGACCAGACTCGATAAAAGCAAATTCATTTCTCGTCAACAGGGCGGGTTCACCCCACAGGTTTTCTAACTCAATTTCGCCCGACTCAGGCCACCTGATGTCCGTCAGTTTATAAATCAGCTTCAGGCTACCAAAAGACGATTGGTTATAAGGTGATGCATTCAGAGACGTGTAAATACCGGGAACGTTTTCGATATAAAACGCAGACAGCGTTTTTATCACCTTCTCTTCATGCTCTTCAGGTTCTTCCGGCAAAAATGTGTTTTTTATAATTTGCTGACTGCTGATACTCAACGGCCAACTGTCACCGATAACATCCAGAATACGTCCTAAGAGTTCGTTATCTGACGTCAGCGATTCTCCCTGGCGATTATAGAAATTTTTTGATTCAATCCGGCGCTGGTAATTTCCTGCCCAATGCAGCTTTTCAACGACCTGCATTTGCGGGTAATCATGGATAGTTGACTGATTGTTCTTTGAAACGATCAGGCTAAAGCGAACCTGACGGTCTACCGCGAAATCGAGATACTGCTGAGCGGTAATTTTATCGAATGAGCCCGCCGCCGTAGAATGTACCAGCGCAATATCCTTGCAGTAATGCTGAGCCATCTCATACTGAGGCGCCACATCACCGATAAGCCTGAGCGGTGATGCCGTTATTTCATTATTGAAATCATATATATAGCTGGCATCATTTTTATTATAAATATAACGAACCGCCAGTTCGGTATCCGATAACTCTAACGCTTCCGTGATCCGCTCTTTGAGTACCCCGTCAGTCTGGGCTATATCCATAAATGCCAGCATCGCTTTAGCCGATGAAAGCTTCTCTTCATCGCTGTAAGCATGCTGACTATGCAATGCAATAGCCTCACGCAGCGTATCTGTAACCTGCGCACCCGGTAATGTATTCCATTTAATCGCCAGAATGCCCTGTGGGGTTAAATGCTTTTCGCAGAAATTTAATAATGCATGACGCGTTTCACTGTCCAGCAGGCTGAAGAGATGATGAATGACAATATAATCAAACTTGCCGGGATCAACAGACAATATGTCCTGCATCTCTATGCAATATAAATGCGCATTTTCAATCCCGCGGGCAGAAATAACGGCCTGACCCAACGTAACATTATCTGGCTCGAGGTCTATTCCAATGCACGTACTAAGAGGGTTCGCAACAGCATGTCGAATAAGATGTGAACCCCTGCCGCAGCCCAGGTAGAGGATTTTTGCGTTTTCAGGGGCAGCCCCCTCAACACCATAAATCGCCGCAGCAGCATTAATCCCGGCAGGAGAAAATTGAAAAGAGGAATAAAAAGATTTCACAATAAAGGCCTTATTGTCGCAAGCTTATTTTCGGCATCAATAATCAAAGCCACTGCACGAATCGCGCAATGCAGCCTTATATTTTCATACCCGCATCATATATGTGCATTTTATCATCTGAACCCGTTATTCTATTGTTTGAAAAGATGACAACTTAGGAATCAAATATAAATATAGCGTTGGAAAATGCTCATCCAGGGAACCTGGTACGCAGGTCAGTTCCGCAGATGAGCATACTTACAGAATAAATTTAAAATTCTGTCCAGGCATCCTCAGTCTTGTTGACCGTTTTTTTAAACACAGGTTCTTTCGATACACGCCCTTTCTGGTTGTGACCAGAATGATGGATTGACGAACTGCGAGAATGCTCCGGCGTCCTCTTGTCCTGCACGCTAGCACCATCAACCCGGAAGACCGAGACGATGTCGAAAAGCTCACGAGCGTTCTGATTCATGTTTTGTGTGATGGACGACGATTCTTCCACCATGGCGGCATTTTGCTGAGTGGCTAAATCCATCTCATTCACCGCCATGGCAATCTGAGCAACACCGGTACTTTGCTCTTCAGACGCCTGAGTGATTTCCTGCATAATATTGCTGACGTGTGTCACCGAGGTCACGATTTCCTGCATCGTTTTGCCCGCATCTTCAATTAACCGCGCGCCATCATCCACATTTTTCACCGATTCGTTTATCAGCAAATTGATCTCTTTTGCCGCATCTGCACTGCGCGCCGCCAGGTTGCGAACCTCACTCGCCACAACCGAGAAACCGCGCCCCTGCTCACCGGCCCTCGCCGCTTCAACCGCCGCATTCAGTGCCAGAATGTTGGTCTGATTAGCAATGCCATCAATCACACCATTAATTTCAGAAATTTTGCGGGCGCTTTGAGAAATTTTATCCATGGTAGAGACAACATTTACCATCACCGCTGAGCCGTTATCCGCAGCAGTGCGCGCCTGATGCGACAGCACATTGGCTTGTCTGGCATTTTCAGCGTTGTTGGAAACCGTGGTTTTAATTTCTTCCATGCTCGCCGCCGTTTGTTGCAAGGCACTGGCTTGCTCTTCAGTACGCGAGGCTAAATTATGGTTACTATTGTCGATTTCCGACGCATCAGTGCGGATTTCTTCCGACGTATTTCTGACAGAGGTAATAATCTCGCTGAGCGACATTTTCATATTCTTCAGCGACTCAAGCATCTGTCCAATTTCATTACGTGCGCCGGTTTCAAATTCATGGAACAGTTCGCCGGAACCAATTTTCTCCAGCATAGAAGAAGCTGTTTGCAGGCGGTTGAACACATTTCTTTTAATAATAATAAATGACAGGCAGGAAATAATGACCGATAACGCCAGTAACAGCGTGGCAATCAACAGAAAAGAGCGACGGTCAGATTCAAACTTATCGGTGATCTGCTTCTCGACTTCTACCGTATAGTTAGCATATTCCGTCACTGAATTTTCGAGAGCATTTTCCAGAGGACCGTTTTCAAAGCCGTGATTATTATACGCTTTAAGCGAATTCATGTTTGCCGTGTAAATATCCGCTAACGCAGTGAACTTATTATGCACATCTGCGGCAAGCTTCTTTCCAGTCTCACTGTTATCTGCTGAAATATTGAAGTTATCAGCATGATGCCTGGCATTCTTTAGTGCTTCGCTGATAGATATCACTTTTTCATCCAGCACGGAATGAGTAACACTTTCATCATTGTACACATAATTTATATCGCCACGAATCGTGGACAGAAATGCGCTCATCCGGCGAAGTTCGCGGATATTTTGTGTCAGTGACTTTATTTCTGTAAAGGATCTGTTGGCTTGATATATCGATTTAAATGAAAAAAGCGAAGTGATGACAATAATAAAGCAGAGAAGAATTAATATACTTTTTATCAGGGTTGATATTTTAAACGATTTCATAGGTGCCTCTGCAATATAGATTGTTTGAATAGAAGTCAGGCCAGCAGAATGAGGATGTTTGACAGGTGTTCAAAAACATCTTCCATCATATTTTCAAAAAATGGTGCAAGCGTGTACATGATCATCGACATGGCGACCATGCCAATACTCAGCGTCAGCGGAAAGCCGACGACAAAAATAGAGAGTTGTGGTGTCAGACGGTTTAACAGCCCCAGCGTCAGGTTCAACGTCAGCAACAGCGTAATAATAGGCAGGCCCAGCATCAGCCCACATTTAAAAATCATCCCAGCAGCATAAGTTAGAGCTAAAAAACCATTTGCATTCAGCATATTAGCACTGACAGGCAATAAAACAAAACTCTCAGACAGAATATTGAGTAACCATAAATGGCCATTAAAAGTTAAAAATAACAATGTCACCAGAAGATTCAAGATCCTCGCGATGACAGGCATATTTCCCCCTGCCGCCGGGTCAAAGAAAGTGGCAAAAGAAAGCCCCATTTGCAGGCCGATAATTTCCCCAGCATTGCGAACGGCAACAAATATAAATTGCACCGTTAACCCCATGGCAGCACCGATAATGAATTGCTGCGCGCCTACCCATAATCCGGCAAAAGAAAATATCTCGACATGGCTGTTCGGCAAATTCTGACCAATAAGCAGTGAAATAATGACCGCCAGACCGATCTTAGTTTTCTTACTGATGCTCTTCTCATTAAAAAGAGGGGCGGTGGTAAATAAAGCCAGCACCCTGAGCATCGGCCAGAAAAACTGATTAATAATGGGATACAGACTGACTATCGACAGAGTGAGCATGTCTATCCGATGACATACGGCAAATTAGTGAAAAGCGTCCGGGTATAATCCAGAAAGAGATTTAACATCCACGGGCCCAGTAGTATGCCAACGGCAACAATGGTTAGAATTTTCGGAATAAACGACAAAGTCATTTCGTTTATTTGTGTCGAAGCCTGCAAAATACTGACAATAAGCCCGGTAAACAGTGCCGCGAACAGTAAAGGGGCGGCAATCATCAATCCGACTTTAATGGCCTGAAAACCCATTGCCATTACACTTTCCGGTGTCATTTTTCGTCCTGTTTAACAGATTTATTTAACTGATTATTTGTTCAACTGAAGAAACTTTGTGCTAATGAGCCCATTAATAATTGCCAGCCATCAACCAGAACAAACAGCATCAGTTTGAAGGGCAGCGAGATAGTTGCCGGTGGCACCATCATCATCCCCAACGCCATCAGCACGCTGGCGACCACCAGGTCGATAATCAGAAAAGGAATGAACACGGTGAAACCGATCTGGAAACCAGTTTTCAGCTCACTGGTGACGAACGCAGGCAGCAAGATGCGCAGTGGCACCTCTTCCTTACTTTGGAAATTCTCTTCTTTCGCCATCCGCGTATACAGGGCCAGGTCGGTCTCCCGGGTCTGTTCCAGCATAAAAGTGCGCAACGGCTGAACGCCCCGCTCCAGCGCCGTTTCCATACTAATTTTGTCTTCAGACAGCGGTTGCCAGGCATCTTTATAGATTTGGTTAAACACGGGCGACATTACGTAAAACGTCAGAAACAGCGCCAGGCCCAGCAATACCTGATTAGGCGGTGTAGACGGCGTGCCCAATGCATTACGCAGCAAACCCAAAACGATAATCACGCGGGTAAAACCGGTCATCATTAGCAAGATAGCGGGCAGAAATGTCAGTGATGTGAGCAGCACCAACGTCTGCACGGGTAACGACCAGTTTTCGCCATCGGCTGAACGGGTGATCATGACATCACTGTTTGCGGCAAAGGCGTGCTGAACGGGCAGAAACAGCCCGAGACCCAGCAGCAGAAACAGGCTGGAAGCCATCCAGACGCGCTGAGATTGTGGAGAGCAGGAACTCATTCCGATGGCTCCTTTTTGCGTTTTTTTAGCAAGTTCAGCAACGTTGACTGGAAATCACCCGACACTGGCTCAACGTGTTTTAGGTCTTCGTCAGCGGGCTTATTAAAGGTCGCCAGACAGTTAATCTGCGTCGGCGTCACACCCAGTAAGACGCGTTTGCCATCCATATCAATAACGACTACGCGCTCACGCTGGCCAAGCGAATGGCTGGCCACCACAGACAAGACCTGATTATTCTTCGGTAAACGCTGTGCGAAACCTGTGCGTCTGGCGATCCACGCAAAGGCGGCGATGATCATCAGGATCAACGCCAGCGCACCGCCGACGTTCATCAGTACTGAGCCAGGCGCCGCGGAATCAACGCCCGCAGGCATAGCCTGTGTCTGTGTTTGAGTATGCATTGTCATTACCGGCTCAGGCGGTACATCCGCTCTGAAGGTGTGATGATGTCCGTGATACGCACGCCGAATTTATCGGCAACGACCACAACTTCACCCTGAGCAATTAAATAACCATTAATCAGGATATCAAGGGGTTCGCCCGCCAGACCTTCCAGTGAAACAACCGAACCCTGACTCAGGCGCAGTAATTCCTTGATAGTCATTTTGGTCCGACCTAATTCAACGGTCATTTTTACCGGAATATCGAGAATTAAATTCAGATCTTCGGAAAAGTTTGTCACCATATTTTCTTTGGCGGACGTGTTATCTGCAGATTGTTGTTCACTCATCGCTTCACCCCAAAGATCATCGATGGAATCCTTGTCAGCACCTGACGAAGGTGTATTGTCACTCATTGGGGAATTACTCCTTTTTTAAAGATAATAGAGCGGGATTCATCATTTGCTCGACTTTCAGAGCATACTGGTTATTCACGCAACCGTATTTTCCCGAGAATACCGGAACACCATCGACACGAGCTTCAATACTCTCTTTCTTATCAATGGGAATAATGTCCCCTTTCTGCATTTTCATGACCTGTGAAAGGCGGGTCGAAATGTCAGAGAAATTCGCCACCAGCTCCAGCTCGGTATCTCTCACCTGAGTAGCCAGCGTATTACGCCACTGCTGATCTTCTTGCTTCGAATTTTCCATTGGCGGATTGGTCAGTAATTCGCGCAATGGTTCTATAATACTGAATGGAATACAAATATCGAATTCGCCCCGATGTGGGCCAATTTCCACATAGAACGGTGTGGTCACCACAATATCATTTGGAGACGAGGTAATATTGGTGAATTTCACCTGTATTTCAGCGCGCACATATTCAGTATGCAGTTTAAAAATAGAGCTCCAGGCGAAATCATATGCCTCAAGCGCCATCGACAACATACGGTTAATGACGCGCTGCTCGGTAGGTGTAAATTCCCGCCCGTCAGCTTTGGTAGGAAAACGCCCATCGCCGCCAAACAGATTATCCACCGCCATAAAGACCAGGTTCGGTGAGAACACAAACAGCGCCGTACCGCGCAGCGGATTCATATGCACCAGATTCAGGTTGGTTGGCACGGGTAGGTTACGTGCAAACTCGTGATATGGCTGTATTCTAATATTTCCTGCAGTAATATCAGGGCTACGGCGCAGAAGGTTAAACAACCCCATACGGAATTGACGAGCAAAACGTTCGTTGATGATCTCAAGTGAATGTAAGCGCTCACGAACAACACGACGTTGCGTATTAGGATCATAGGGTTTTATCCCATCATCCGTTACCGCGTTGTTGGCAACACTTTCATTTTCTGTGTTGCTGCCGCCATTTAAAAGGCGGTCAATTTCAGCCTGAGATAATATACTGTCAGACATAGAAATTACCGTAAGATGAATGCATTGAAGAGTACATCAGTGACTACCGCGCTGCGATTAGGCGCAAGAGGGTTGCTGATAGATTTTTTGATCTTTTCAATTAACTGCGTTTTACCTTCATTTGTCGAAATATTTTCCGCCGTCTGATTTGCTAAAAGAATAAATAAACGACTGCGGACTTCCGGCAGATATTGCTCAACAATAACTTTAGACGAGTTATCTTTTAACCGCAGCGTCAGCCCGATATACAATACGCGATCGGTGTCGTTGCTCGTGGGCTGAAGGCTTACCGTAAAAGTCTCCATCGGGACATAAACTGGCATGACCGGCACCGTTTCTTTCCCGGCTAATTTGGGTTCTCCAACAATGCCAGACTTCATGTTCTTCATTTCAAAAAATGTATAACCTGCCAGCCCGCAGGCCCCGACGGCGATTAACGTCATAAAGATCATAGCCAGGGAACTTTTTTTTCCGCCTCCGCTAGATTTTTGGTTCTTTTTACTCATTATGTGGAAAACCCTGTTTTATAAAACCGCCCGAAGAACAGGCGGTAATAGACGCTCCAATTAGCGGTGCATTCTATTACAGCCAGACTCCAGAACAATTCACGAAAGAAATGAAATTAGTGCTGCCAATTCGAGCAATGAATAACATTGTCAAACAAATGTATTGATACCGTTGGAATAATGGAGTGTTTTTGTACTGATTTCGCTTTTATCCTCTGCCAGATGCGCGTTTTCCTGCCCCTCTTCCCCCGCATGATTCCGATTTGGCTTCCCGTCGTTCTGAGCGGATGTATTCCATGAAGAAGAGGAGTCTGCGCCGACGCTGCTTTGCCCCAGGTTGATCCCTGATTCTGCCAGCGACGCCCGCAGATGCGGCATCGCGGCTTCAAGCGCCGCGCGAACCTGATGATTTTCAGTCACAAAATGCAGCTGTGCCTGATCGTTATTCAGCCGCAGGTTAATTTGCAGAGAGCCTAACTCCTCAGGATGCAGGCGCAATTGCGCATCATGAATGCCATTGCGAGTAAAATAGGCAAGCTGCTGGCTCAGCGCCTGCTGCCACGCTGGCGTTCCCAGCGCCTGGTTTAGCGCTGCGGGTGAGGCTGCCGCAGGAGCCTGAACCGGTGCCAGTTCACTCACGGCAGAAATGTGCGTTCGCATACCGGCTTCCGGTATCAGTACAGAAGCCGGTTCCTGCGTGAGCGGCACCATCCGATTCATTTCAGGTCTGAACGGCGGCTGCGCGGCCACTGCTTCTTTCTGGGTATCCGCTTTATTCATCATCGAAAGGAACGCATCGTGTTGTTCAGAAGCCACCTTATCGGCGCCCTGCTTTCCTGGCATGGCGGCCTGAGCGACGGCTTTCGGTTTCATACTCTCCGGCAGCACCAGAGCGGTATTATGACGTGCCGGGGTTTGCGGTACAGCGACATCCACCAGCGGTTTTGCCATAGTATCGAGACCTTGCTCTTCACTCGCTTTTGCGGGCTGTGGGCCAGCCGTCTGTGCTGTTGCCGGAGGCTGCAAGACCGCTGACGCTGCCTGCGCGTTTTGCGCCACCATGTGCTGCAGAGCCAGAAGCTGTGGGTCAATCAGCGCCGCGCCGTCAGTTTGCGGCTCAGGAAGCGGCATTTCCGTGATGATCGCTACCGGCGGCAAGTCCACAGGCAACGTTTGTGCGGCTTCTGCGTCTGATACGGGTTCTTCGGCGGTTGACGGGGCCGGGCGCTGCGCTTTCGTCTCCTGAACGGGTAAAGCGGGTTTAGCCGGTTTGGTCGGATAAGCCTGTTCCAGCGTGGCAGAGAAGTCTGCGCCCGGCTGCGCCGGATTCGGGGATTTATTCGCAGTGACGTCACTGACGACCGGGTTGGCGTTAACTATCATAAAAGTTCTCTTCCCATGCAGGCACGCTGCGCAAATTCATCCATCAGCTTTTGCTCCAGACGGTTTTCTTTCAATATCCGTACATCGTCTGCCCGGCTTTTAAGGGTTTCAAATGCATTGAGGCGCTGTTTGTCATGACGCCAGTTCAGCAGGGTTTCATTCACCGTGTTCTGGCATTTCGCCACGTGACCGGCCTGCTGCTTCACCACGTTGCCGAGCGAATCAATAAAGGACTGACGGTTGAGCAAATCAGCCACCGGGATCCCTTTACCGGACACGGTACTGCGCAATTGCTGTTGATATTCCAGCTCGAAACTCTCCAGCTGACCGAGCTGAGTCGCTGCCAGCGCGTAGGCCTGCTGTACTTTCCCTAATTCGGCCGTGGTGTCCGTCAGCGTTTGTTCGGCCAGTTCACGCAGAAAATCCATCGGGTTCGTGGTTGCCATGATTAATTACTCACCTCAGGCTTTGGGTTGATCTGAAAAAATGGCATCAAGCCGATCACTCGCTTCCTGATAACCGCTGCTCTCATAGATTGCCTGCTGTAAATAGGCCTCCATTTGCGGATACAGGCGAATCGCTCTGTCCAGCAGCGGATCGCTGCCTGCGGCATAAGCGCCGACGCTGACCAAATCGCGGTTGCGCTGGTAGGAAGAAAGCAACTGTTTGAAGTTTTGGACTTTTTTATAATGGACCGGCTCAATGAGTTCGGTCATCGCACGGCTGATAGAGGCTTCAATATCTATCGCCGGATAGTGACCTGATTCGGCCAGACGGCGAGATAACACAATGTGACCGTCGAGGATGGCACGGGCGGAGTCGGCGATCGGATCCTGTTGATCGTCGCCTTCGGTCAGAACGGTATAAAATGCTGTGATCGAACCGCCCTCTTTCACACCATTGCCAGCACGCTCCACCAGCGCCGGTAATTTGGCGAAGACGGAAGGCGGATAACCTTTGGTCGCAGGGGGTTCGCCGATGGCCAGCGCTATCTCACGCTGCGCCATGGCATAACGGGTCAGGGAATCCATGATCAAAAGGACATCCAGCCCGCGATCGCGAAAATCTTCTGCTATCCGGGTCGCATACACTGCGCCCTGCATACGCAGGATCGGCGAGACGTCCGCGGGTGCGGCAATCACTACCGCGCGCTTACGCCCTTCTTCACCGAGAATGTTCTCGATGAAATCTTTAACTTCGCGGCCACGCTCGCCAATCAATCCGACCACAATCACGTCGGCCTTGGTATAACGCGCCATCATGCCGAGTAGCACACTTTTTCCGACGCCAGAGCCGGCAAACAGCCCCATACGCTGGCCGCGTCCGACAGTCAGCAAACCGTTGATTGCGCGCACACCGACATCCAGCACGTTTTTGATCGGGTCACGCAGCAGCGGATTCACCGGCGGAGTAAACAGCGGGCCATGCTGCAGAGTTACCGGTGTCGGTAATCCGTCGAGTGGCCGCGCACTGGCATCCAGCACGCGCCCTAAAAGCTCTGGCCCGAGCGGAAGTTGCTTACCTTTCGTCGCTCCGTCACCGCTTTCCTGCGCATAAACCCGAGCCCCGGGCAAAACGCCATCGACATTCTCCAGCGGCATCAGATACAGAATCTGCCCGTTAAAACCGACAACTTCGCTCTCAACTTTATCTACGCCCTCGCGGGAGTGGCGCTCGACGATGCACAACGTACCGATCGGCAATTTCAGCCCGACGGCTTCCATCACCAGCCCGGTGGCGCGGGTTAATTTGCCATACTGGCGAAACGGCGGCAGCGAGGTGATCCGCTTCTCTTTACGGTCTATCACTTCGAGCCAGTTCTTCAGACGCTGGGTCATGCGGGATAATCCTCACGGCTCAGTTCGCAAAGCTCCTGCCAGCGGGTGTTTATCGTGGCATCGAACTCTCCCTCTTCGGACGTAATGCGGCAACCACCAGGCAGAATGTTGGCATCAACGCGCAGCTCCCATCCCATCGACGCCAGCGATTTACCGACATTGTCCTGTACCAGCACTCGGTCATCCGGGTTGACCCACAGTTGTGCGGCACCTTTGAACAACGTTTCCTGCTGCAATAGTTGCTGAATTTTCTCCAGCAGGACGTCGTTATCGCAGGTAATGTTTCTGCCCAAAATCGAGCGGGCAGCGGTCAGCGAAAGCTGTACCAAACGGGACGGAATCACACTGTCGAGATTATCAAGCGAGATTTTAAACTCTTCCAGCAGGCGGGAAAAACGCTCGCCGGTTTTACGTTGTTGCGCGCTGGATTCAGAAAGCGCCTGCTCAAAACCGTCCTGCTTGCCCTGGGAAAAACCCGCTTCATAACCCTGTTTTTTCCCTTCTTCCACGCCGCGAGCCTGCCCCTGGGCGAAGCCCTTTTGCTCGGCTTGTTGGCGGATGCGCGACAGTTCGGCCTGCAAGAGTTCATCGGATTGATACGCGCCCGGCGTCTCGACCATTTCATGTTCCGGCTGGCTAAAATCATCGAGCAAATTTTGCGGCTGCCACGCCTGCCAGTTAAGCGGCTGATCGCTGTCAGACATAGGCATCTTCGCTTCCTCCAATGACGACTTCACCCGACTCGGCCAGACGTCGGACAATCAGCAGAATGCTTTTCTGCTCGGCTTCGACCTGAGACATACGGATTGGGCCGCGCGATCCCAGATCTTCCATCATGATGTCTGCCTGACGGCGGGACATATTGCGGAAGAACTTCTCACGCAGCGGCGCATCGGCGCCTTTGAGGGCGATGATGAGAGACTCGTTTTCGATTTCCTGCAAAATACGCTGGATGCTGCGATCTTCGATGTCTACCAGGTTTTCGAACAGGAACATTTCGTCGATGATTTTCTGCGCCAGCTCCTGGTCAAAGTCGCGTACCGCTTCGATGGCAGACTCTTCCTGCTGAGATTTCATCAAGTTGAGAATTTCTGCCGCAGGACGGACGCCACCCATTTTGCTGCGCTTGAGGTTTTGGCCGTGCAGCAGGTTGTTGAGTACTTCGGTCAGCTCCTGCAACGCGGCTGGCTGAACGCCGCCGAAGGTGGCGATACGCAGCATGATATCGTTGCGCTCGCGGTCGTCGAATTTGCTCAGGACATCCGCGGCCTGACCCCGTTTGAGGTGTACCAGAATGGTGGCGATAATTTGCGGATGCTCATCGCGGATCAGGTCAAACACCGTCTGCGGTTCCATGAAGTTAAGCGTTTCGATGCCGTTCGTGCCCTGCTGGCTGTCCAGCAAGTCTTCGAGCAGACTTGATGCACGTTCTTCACCAAGGGCTTTCACCAGAACGCTGCGCAGGTAGTCATTGGTATTGACGCTCAGCGCGGCGTATTCGCTGGAATCTTGCTGGAACTCCCGCAGCACATCGGCCAGCTGTTCATGGGTGAATCCACCCATGTTGACCATCGCACTACTGATCAGTTTGACTTCGTGGGTGTTGAGGTGCTTGAACACTTCCGCCGCAAGCCCATCACCGAGTGTGAGCATGACAATCGCACTTTTCTCAGAGGCATTCATTATGATTTCAGCTCCTTATTCATCCACTGGCGAATGACCAGCGCAATAACCCGGGGTTCCTGCTCGGCCATTTCACGCAGGCTTTGGGTGTTAATTTCCGCTTCAACGCGCTGCTCGGCTTTGGCTCTCGCACCGCTTTCGGCGCGGCGGGTATTGGCATCAATTTCAGCCTGACGCGCCTGCTTTTCCAGCTCCAGCCGCTGTAAGACCAGTTCCTGATTACGCAGCCACGCAGGCTGAACGGCTTTGCGCCACAGGAACCACGCCACGATGGCAATCAACAGATAACGTGCGGCAGACAGCAACAGATTGATAAATCCTTCCTGCTTCCAGAATGGCGGCGCCGCGTCTTCTTCCACCGCAGTAAACGGGGAATTGACGATGTTGATGGTGTCGCCACGCGCGGCGGAATAGCCCATGGTCTCTTTCACCAGCGCATTTACCTGCTCAAGCTGCTGCGGCGTTAACGCCACCGGTGCACCGTCTTTACCGGGCAGATAGTTAACGACGACAGCGACAGACAGACGTTCGATACTGCCCGTGCTGCGCTTGATGTGCGTCAGCGTGCGGTCAAGTTCATAGTTAGTGGTGTTGTCTTTTCGATTGTTAAAAGGCATCGGCGTGGCGACGGTGGCCTCGGCGGACCCGGTGCCATTTCGCGCGGCATTATTGGCGGCATTAGTCCCCCCCGCTGCGCCCTGCGCGGGTTGATTCTGCGCTGGCACCTGAGTGATAGGCGCGGTGGCCGGAGTTGGCGGCTGATTGCTCAGTGCGCCCGGTACGCCACCGACAGCGTTTTTGCTGCCCTGCTCGGCATCGCTGGTCTGACGGCTACGGATAGCCATTTTGTCTTGCGCGGTATTTGGCTGGAACTGCTCTGCGGTTTGCTCATGTTGAGTGAAATCAATCTGCGCGGTGACCTGCGCCTTGACGTTATTGCGCCCAACAATCGTGGCGAGAATGGTCTGAATACGCTGCTGATAGTCCGCCTCCACTTCGCTGGTGTATTTCAGCTGGGTAGTTTGCATGGCCTGACCACCGCTTTGCGTCAGTAAGTGCCCACTTTGGTCAACGATGGTCACATTGTCAGCATTCAAGCCCGGCACGGCACTGGAAATCAGGTAGGTGATAGCACTCACTTGCCCGGTATCCAGCGAACGGCCCTGGCTCAGGGTGACGGTCACGGATGCCGAGGCCGACTTCTGCTCACGGACAAACATCGACGGTTTTGGCATAGCAAGATGAACCCGGGCATTCTGCACGCTCCCGAGCGTTTCAATCGTGCGGGCAAGTTCCCCTTCCAGTGCACGCTGAAAATTCACCTGCTCACTGAACTGACTGATGCCGAACTTTTCCTGGTCGAGTAATTCAAAACCGACCGCCCCGCCTTTAGGCAGTCCAAGCTGAGCCAGGGTCAGGCGAGCCTCATGGACTTTATCTTCAGGCACCATGATCGCCCCGCCTCTTTCCTGGAAACGGTATGGCACATTCATCTGTGTGAGTTGCGCCACAATAGCGCCACCATCTTGGTCGCTGATATTGCTATACAGAACCCGATAGGCGGGGGATTTTGCCCAAAGTATCAGGGCAATAATGATAGTGATCGCCACGGAGGCGCTGATGAGCAAAATAATTTTAGGACTCGAACGAAGTCGTTCTAATGCTGCCATCAGATTAGCTGTATTCTTGTTTTTGATATCGTTTGTTGTGGCATTCATGCCGTCGTCCTGTGAATAAAATAAATGACGCAATGCAGGCGTATTATTGCGAATCAGCACTCCGGTTACGGATAAGAGAAAGCGAAGCAGTAAATACACAGACAAATTTCCAGTCGCGTATTATGTTCTAATTGCATTTTTTTTAAGCATCAATAAGCTGAAATTTCTGTCAGCTATTCGCATTATTTTATTTACCAGACGTTATGTTACGCTGCAGTTATTAAAAACCAATAGAAAGCACGACAGCAAGGTCATTGGGCCGATATAGAGGAATTACTGATGTCTATTCAATCGATGAAGGGTGTTCTGGATCAAATTAACCTCCAGGCACAGCAAACTTCGGCCACTCAAAAAACGCCTTTCATTGCTGACAATAAAAATGTCGATAAGAAATTGCAATTTTCCGACATTTTATTCGAAAGCATCAACAGTATCAGCCAGGTACAAAACACAGCAAAGACGCAGACTCAGGACTACATGACCGGCGCGACAGACATTGGCCTGAATGATGTCATGGTGTCAATGCAAAAATCTTCCGTGGCATTAAACCTTGGCATTCAGGTGCGCAATAAAATGGTGAGCGCGTATCAGGAAATCATGAGCATGGCTGTTTAATACACCCCTGACTTTATCTGATAATCAGAGCGTCTGTAACAAGACAACGTAATCACATGGCCTGCCGGGCATTTCTTCCCTCTTCTCTGTGAATATTTTTCGTGCTCACATTTCAGGAAACCGTCAAAAACTGCCTTAATCGATGAATATGCGGGAGAAAGTGAACGGTATTATCCCTTTGGGAATTATGCTCAATCATTGACAGTTGAATAATAGAAATATGTACACTCAGGAAGAACTTTCAGATAAAGACTTACATAAGATTGGCGAGTTAATTTATCAACGCGCAGGAATTGTATTAAATAGTCAGAAGCGTGACATGGTGTATAACCGCCTGTCCCGCAGATTGCGGGAATTGAATTTAACCAGTTTCTCCGATTATGTGAAACGCCTTGAAGCCAACCAGCACAGCCAGGAATGGCAGGGGTTTATTAACGCCCTGACCACAAATCTGACCTCATTTTTTCGGGAATCGTATCACTTCCCTATTTTAGCCGCTCATGCGCGCGCCCGGCCTAATTACACCGTGTGGTGTACTGCGGCTTCGACGGGTGAAGAACCTTGTTCTATTGCTATGACGCTGGACGAAACTCTGGGTCGCAGCATTGTCGGGCCACGCGTGTGGGCCTCGGATATTGACACAGAGGTTTTGCAGAAGGCCTCTGAGGCGGTCTACAGGTTATCCGATCTCGACAGTTTAACCGTAGAGCAAAAACGTAACTACTTCCTGCGCGGCACGGGTGAGCAGGCCAATCTGGTGAAGGTCAGAAAAGAGCTGCTGGCCAGTATTCGTTATCAGCATCTCAATTTACTGGATGCAAACTGGGATGTTCCGGCGCCGTTTGACGCCATTTTTTGCCGGAACGTCATGATCTATTTCGACCAGAAGACACAGGAACACCTGATGAACCGCTTCGCCAAAATGCTCAAACCGGGCGGCGTGCTGTTCGCCGGTCATTCTGAACATTTTAGCAGCATGAATGGACCTTTCCGCCTGCGCGGTCAGTCAGTTTACGAGCTGACCAGGGAGAAATAATGAAAAAGATACGAGTACTCTGTGTTGATGATTCAGCGCTCATTCGCAACATTATGAGCGAGATTGTGAATCATCAGTCTGATATGGAAATGGTCGCCACCGCGCCCGATCCGATTATTGCCCGGGATTTGATCAAGCAATTCAATCCGGATGTTCTGACGCTGGACGTGGAAATGCCACGGATGGACGGTCTGGACTTCCTGGAGCGCCTGATGCGCCTGCGTCCTATGCCGGTCATTATGGTCTCCTCGCTCACCAGCAGGGGATCGGAGATAACACTGAGTGCTCTGGAGTTGGGGGCTGTCGATTTCGTGACTAAGCCTGAAATGGGGCTGAAAGACGGAATGATGCAATATGCCGAAATTATTGCAGAGAAGATCCGCATGGCATCCAGCGTTCAGGTTAACCGGCGTGATCGCCATGCCGGGACACCTAAAGTTATCACCAGCCCGCTGGTCGGCAGCGAAAAAATTATTGCCATCGGCGCTTCTACCGGCGGCACCGAGGCGCTCCGTCAGGTGTTGCTGCCCATGCCGCTGACCAGCCCTGGCATCGTCATTGCGCAGCATATGCCACCGGGTTTTACCCGTTCATTCGCCGAGAGACTGGATAATCTGTGCCAGATTTCGGTGAAAGAAGGCGAAGACGGCGACCGCGTTTTACCCGGCCACGCGTATATCGCTCCCGGCGATCTGCATATGGAACTGGTACGCAGCGGTGCCAATTACCACATCAAACTCAACCAGTCGCCGCCGGTTAACCGCCACCGCCCTGCTGTCGATGTGTTGTTCAAATCCGTGGCTAAATCGGCCGGAAAAAATGCGGTCGGGGCAATTTTGACAGGGATGGGCAGCGATGGCGCCAAAGGATTACTTGAAATGCGCCAGTCAGGGGCTCACACCCTGGCACAAAGCGAAAAGAGCTGTGTGGTGTTCGGCATGCCGCGTGAAGCCATTGCGCTGGACGCCGTCAGCGAAGTGGTGGATCTCAATGAAATGACCCAGCGCATTCTCAACGGCGTGGTCGGTCAGGCCCGCAGAATCTAACGCAGTATTCCCCGTCATGACCACAGGCTTTGCCGGATGACTTTTACTGTTTATTTTCTGTTTTTTTGAATAGACGTATTTTTACTATTTTGTATTTAAAAACTTTTTACTAATAAAGGACAAGTAAATGGCTGATAAAAATTTGCGCTTTTTGGTTATCGATGATTTCGCCACCATGCGCCGGATTGTTCGCAATCTGCTACAGGATCTGGGATTTAAAAATGTCGAAGAAGCCGAAGACGGTCAGGACGCGCTGACCAAACTGCGTGCCTCGCGCTTCGACTTCGTAATAAGCGACTGGAACATGCCAAACCTGGATGGCCTGCAACTGCTCACTGAAATGCGCAAGGATGACAGCCTGAAAGCCATCCCGGTATTGATGGTCACCGCGGAAGCGAAAAAAGAAAACATTATTGCTGCTGCACAGGCCGGGGCCAATGGTTATGTGGTGAAGCCGTTTACCGCCGCTACATTGGAAGAGAAGCTCAATAAAATCTTCGAAAAACTCGGGTGGTAACAACAGGATGAATACAACACAGAATCAGCAATCGGCAGATAACTTTAAGGAAATTTTTTCCCGCATTGGCCAGCTGACCCGTTTGTTAAGGGACAGCGTGGCAAATCTTGGGCTGGATCGCGCCATTATGGACGTGGCTGAAGCCATTCCAGATACGCGTGATCGCCTCAATTATGTGGTTGGAAAAACCTCGCAGGCAGCAGACCGTGCCCTGACCTGCGTTGAAATTGCTCGCCCGCTTCAGGATTCATTGAGTGAAGAATCTACTGCGCTGAAAGCTCGCTGGGATGCGTGGTTTGAAGCACCGGTTGAGTTATCGCAGGCACGCGAACTGGTCAACGATACCCGTGCTTTTCTGGATAACACGCCAAAAATCGCCAGCCAGACCAACGAGCAGCTGATGGAAATCATGATGGCGCAGGATTTCCAGGATCTCACGGGGCAGGTTATTCAGAACATGATGAAGCTTATCGAGAACGTCGAGCACGAGCTGATTCAGGTACTGGTCGAGAACATGCCGGGCATGATGCAGCCTTCGGTCAGCGACGAACCCGCTGAAAACCTGAAAAACGGACCGCAGATTAATCAGTCGGTCGCAGGCGTTGTAGCAACACAGGACCAGGTGGATGACCTGCTCGAAACCCTCGGGTTCTGAGCAATATGTCCGAAGAAAGTGATGTAGAAAAAACAGAGGAACCCACACCCACCAAGCTTGCAAAAGCCCGTGAGGAAGGCCAGGTTCCGCGATCCAAAGAGCTGACGTCGCTCCTGATGCTGCTGGTTGGATGGATGCTCATTATGCTCGGCGGTTCACATCTGGCTGGCAAGCTCAGCCTGTTGCTGCATAACGGACTGACCTTTGACCGGCTGGTGATGCTCGATACCAAACTGATGTTGCTGCGCGCTGGTGAGCTGTTCAGCATGGCGGTCTTTTCAGTGCTGCCCATTTTGGTCGGGTTATTCATTACCGGGATCACCTCGCCGATGCTGTTGGGCGGGCTCAACATCAGTGGTAAATCAATAAAAGTGGATCTCAAGCGTTTGAATCCTTTATCAGGATTCAAACGCATGTTTTCGACACAGGTGGTCTCTGAATTACTCAAAAGTGTACTGAAAGTGATTCTGGTGGGATGTGCCGCAGCGGTTTATATCCTTGCCAACAAATCACACATGATCCAGCTGATTTATGAACCGGTCGCCATGGGTCTGAAAGATATGCGTTCCATCATTTCAGGCTGCCTGCTGGTGGTGATCCTGGCGCTCATTCCGCTGGCAGGTTACGACGTTTTCTATCAGATCATGAGTAACTTAAAGAAGTTACGCATGAGTCGCCAGGAAATCCGCGATGAATACAAACAGCAGGAAGGTGATCCGCACGTCAAGGGACGAATCAAACAACTGCAACGTAATGCGGCACGTCAGCGAATGATGGAAGACATCCCAAAAGCCGACGTGATCGTCAATAACCCGACCCACTACTCCATTGCCCTTTGCTACAAAGAGGATGGAACGGGCGCGCCGTTAATGCTGGCAAAAGGCGCAGGTGACATCGCACTGCGTATCCGGGAAGAGGCGGCGAAATACAACATTCCGATGCTGGAAGCGCCGCCGCTGGCCCGTGCCTTATACCGCCATTGCGAAATCGGCGAACAGATCCCGACCGAACTTTACGGCGCCGTTGCCGAAGTGCTTGCCTGGGTATACGGCGTCAGACGCTGGAAAAAAGGCAGCGGGATCCTTCCTAAAAAACCTGAGAACCTTCCGGTGCCTGCTGCACTGGACTTTGCACAAGAGAGTCAAGAGTGATGGCCAATTTAGCCACCAAATTACGTTTACCGGATTTTAAGCAGACGCAGTGGCAAATACTGGCAGGCCCGGTATTGATCATGACCATTTTGTCGATGATGATTTTGCCGCTACCCCCGTTCATTCTGGATTTACTGTTTACCTTTAATATCGTGCTGTCGCTGATGATTTTGCTGGTCGCGATGTTTACTCAGAATACCCTCGAATTCTCGGCATTCCCGACAGTGTTGCTGTTCTCCACCCTGCTGCGTCTGGCGTTAAACATCGCCTCCACGCGTATCATCCTGATGTACGGCCATACCGGCGAAGGTGCGGCGGGTCAGGTAATCGATGCCTTCGGCAACTTTTTAGTGGGCGGTAACTTTGCCATCGGTATTGTGGTGTTCGTCATTCTGATCATCATTAACTTTATGGTGATCACCAAAGGTGCAGGACGCATTGCCGAAGTCGGTGCGCGCTTTGTGCTTGATGGGATGCCGGGCAAACAGATGGCCATCGACGCCGACCTGAATGCGGGGATCATCGGCGAGCAGGAGGCCAAAAAGCGCCGCAGCGAAGTCACTCAGGAAGCTGACTTCTACGGTTCGATGGACGGTGCCAGTAAATTCGTGCGCGGTGACGCTATCGCCGGATTGTTAATCATGACGATTAACGTCATCGGCGGTCTGTTGATCGGTACCCTGCAACATGGCATGACCTTCGGTGAAGCAGGCACGACGTACACGCTGCTCACCATCGGTGATGGTCTGGTGGCACAGATCCCAGGCCTGGTGATCTCCACCGCTGCCGGTGTGATCGTGACCCGCGTAGCTACCGATCAGGACGTCGGGGAGCAGATGGTTGGCCAGCTGTTTAATAACCCGCGAGTCATGGTTCTGGCGGCGGGCGTTATCGGCTTACTGGGGCTGGTGCCCGGTATGCCAAACTTTGTCTTCCTGCTGTTTACCGGTGGTTTGCTGGCGCTGGCATGGTGGATGCGCGGACGTCAGATGGACACGCCGGCGGGGAAAAAGAGCGTGATGAGTAAAGAAAGTCTGGCGTCTGCCAAAGCTGAGTCAGAAGCGGCGCAGGCCACCGAAGCCTCATGGTCAGATGTGCAGCATGAAGACGTGCTGGGTCTGGAAGTCGGTTACCGCCTGATTCCAATGGTGGACAGCGAGCAAAAAGGCCAGCTGTTAACCCGTATCCGCGGTATCCGTAAGAAATTCGCACACGAGATGGGGTTTCTGCCGCCGCCTGTGCATATCCGCGATAACCTGGATCTGGCCCCCACCGATTACCGCATTCTGCTTAAAGGTGTGGAAATCGGCCGTGGCGAAACACAGCCCGATCGCTGGATGGCCATCGACCCGGGCTGTGCGGAAGGCGAACTGCCGGGTGTACCATGCCAGGATCCTGCATTTGGTTTACCTGCAGTCTGGATTGATGAAGTTATGCGCGAACGCGCACAGGCGCTGGGCTATACGGTAGTCGACCCAAGCTCAGTGATTGCGACGCATTTGAACCACCTGATCTCACTGCACACCGACGAACTGTTCGGTCGTCAGGAGACTCAGCAGTTACTGGATCGTCTAACTAAAGATATGCCAAAGCTGGTAGAAGATCTGATCCCCGGCATCATTTCGCTCACTACCTTCCATAAAGTGCTGCAAAATCTGCTGGCGGAACGGATCTCGATCCGTGATGTTCGCACGATCGTCGATACACTGGCGGAATTCTCCGGCACCCTTACCGACCCGGATGACCTGACCGCGCATGTGCGTATCAGGCTGGGCCGGGCTATCACGCAGAAATGGTTCCCAGGCACTGAAGAGATGCAGGTGATCGGACTGGATCTGAATCTGGAAAGATTACTGACTCAGGCGACCCAAAGCGGCAGCGCGATAGAACCGGGGATTGCAGAAAATATCATGACGCAGACAGAAAAAGCCATTTCACAGCAGGAAGCCATAGGTGCGCCGCCGGTCCTGCTGGTAAATCAGCCGCTGCGCTTTATGCTGTCGCGCTTCCTGCGCCGCGTCTACCCGCAGTTGGCGGTGTTGTCCAATCAGGAAATCAGCAATAACCGTACCGTGCGTATGTCCTACATCATTGGTGGCAAAGAATGAGATTACGCAGCCTGATATTTCTGCCTGTTTTTCTGAATCCGCTGGCTGCTTGCGCAGTCAGCGGTTCATGGAGCGGCGATTCAGTGGGTGGCATGGTCAGCGTGGGCAACCAGACATTATCCAGCCGCCCGTTAAATCCAACGCTTCCCCCCGCCGCCACGCTGAGCCGCATTTCATGGCGCATCAGCCTGCTTTCCCCTGCCCCGCCCGGATTGCAGATTAAATTATGCAGCCAGGACCGGTGCATTGCGCTCGACTCACTGTCCGGGCGTAAAAGCGTGGGCTCGTCACTGACGGCGCGTGGACCTTTCTATTTTGTGTATTCAGTGGAGAGTCAGGGACAGCTGAGGCCGCCCCTGCATGTGGTGAAGAACCAATTAACGATTAATTATTATTAACAGGTCACTGTAGCTGACTAAATTACCTGTTAAGAATAATCATAAGGGAGAGGGGGAGAGGCATAACGAGAGGGGTGCTCAAAGTTATGCTAAGGCTATATTTGGGTTATCCAAAATAGCCTCTCCGGGGATTAATGGAACGCGGAGGTGAATTGTGATGAGTAAGCCTCGCTACACTTTTTCCCGCGATGTAACGATGACATCTCCTTTTTTAAGAAATCCAGCCGGTTTCTCAACGTTCTTTCAATCTCACCTTCATTTTCAATCAGGTTACTCAAAATAATGCTCAGATTGGTCTTTTCATCCGGCATAAGATCTGTCGGCTGATGACTAATAACATCATGTAATTTCGTAATATACACTTCGGCCAGTGGGATAAATTCATCCCAGTTACCTTGTTTAACCATTTCCAGCAAATGCAGATTCAACTGATAAATATCTTCGTAGTCTTCAGATACTGTGTTACCCATAGTTTTCCAGCCTTTTCTTAGGTTCAATTTCCTTCCATGTCGTGGCAAGGTTCGTCAGTATTTCACTCACTGCTGTGAGCTCCTCTGGTGAATTGCGCCGATTCGCGTCCAGTAAAGTCCGTGACATATAGTCATATAACCGTTCCAGATCGGCGGCAATATGCTGTCCTTTCTCGTGGTTGAGCGACGTACGCAATCCGTTATCGATAATATTGATAGCCCGGGAAATCATCTCCCCGCGCTTGGCAATATTACCCATTTCAAAATATATTTTAGCGCGCAGAACGGCGTTAACCGCGCCATCCAGCAGCATGGTGATCAGCTCATGAGGCGACGCACCCGCCAGCTGACTCTCCAGGTCAATCTGCGCGTAGGCTTTACTTCCCGATTTCGAGTACATAGTGACTCCGTAGTAATAAGCAGGAGAGTCTCGCTCTCCTGCCTGATAAATAAGTGATAAAAATCAGAGCGAAGACAATAGACTGCCCATCTGATTGCTCAGACTATTCATTTTGGACATGGTGCTGTCCAGGTTCTGGAACTGAATTTTGTAACGCTCAACCTGGGCATCAATCAGCTTCTGAGTTTTATCCAGCTGGAGTTGCATGATTTTGACTTGTGAGTCCAGACCCTCGGTGGACGTTTTAATGACCCCGTCAGTTTTGGTATCAGGATTACCCACATATTTTTCGGCGATGCTGGTGAGCTTCGTGGCCAGCCCCTCTTTCTCGCCGCGTCCCATAAACATATCGGCGATAGCATCCGGGGCGTCAGCAATGGCAGTATCAAGCTTGGCGTCATTGAGCGTCATTTGCCCGGTAGCGGCATCAATCTTAATGCCCAGATCGGCCAGTGCGGTGACCTCGGCATCGGTTTCGCCGTACATACCATTCACCGCAGTACGCAGTTCGCTCACCATGCCGCGCAGGGTGGAGTCGCCCATTAGAGCGCCGTTCTGACTATTCTGCGTAGCAATATCTTCGTCTTTCAGACCGCCTGTTTCGTTAGGAACATACTTGCTGGCCGCCGTGGTCAGCTTCAGCAATGCATTGTATTTCTCAACAAAATCTTTGACGCTGGTCTTGATGGCAGACGAGTCACGGGTCAACGTCAGCTGTTCAGAATCTGCGGTTTCCGAGGGTGCTTTCAGCGTGAGCGTCACACCGGAAATAATGTCGCTAATATTATTACTTGAACGGGTGTATTCGCTGCCGTTGACGGTTAACCTGGCATCCTGGGCGGCTGTGACCAGCTTCATTTTGTCGCCATTATCGCCAACACCGCCAGCATCTGGATTACCACCACCGCTGGTATTGAGCATATCCCCCAGATCGCTATCACCATCAACACTGATGGTCATCTCCCCATCCGTGCCTGTGCTCTTTGAGCTAATAACCAGTTGATAACCATCATTTGTTCTCTGCACAGAGGCATTGATGTCGCTATCCTGCTTTTTAATCGCTGCGGCGATTTGATTCAGCGAGGTTTCATCTTTCTTTAAGGTAACCTCAGTGACTTTACCGTCGCCGGTGGTGATTTTGATGGTGCGTTCATCTGATGTACCGTCACCCTGCTGTGTATCGGCATCTTCACCCGCAGGCAGTTTTTGTGTGGCCAGCTTATGGGCCACAGCCAGTTGCGTAACATGTACCGCATGGGTATCAGCATCAGCATCGGTTCCCGCTGTTGCCGTGAACGCTTTATTCGTGCTTACCGTTAAAGTATTAAATGCATCATTGGTCAGTTTTTTGACGCTGCCCTGCAGCGCTGACATTGAACTGGAGATTTGACCCCATGCAGAGATTTTAGATTTATAGTTATTCTGCATCAGAGTGTAAGGTTTCAACCGCATCTGCTCTGCTGCCTTGATCTGTTCGAGCATTGTCGCGGTATCCATCCCTGCGCCGATACCTATCGATGAAAAGGAAGCCATTAAATTCTCCTGTTTAGAATGTATATTGATTTGATGGGACTTCACTAATAGATATCGGTTATAGCGTTTTAAAGTTTAATTTTTTGTCATTCAACCATCAACCTTAAGTAGCCTTAAAAACATTCCCTTCATCTTTTCAGTGAATAGATTTTGTAATATAGGAATTATTCCTATGAATAGCCCTCACTATCCGCCTAATTGAAATCAAAAAAGGCAGTAATTCGCCGCATTGCCGGAATAATCAAATCAACCTACCAATAAGATTATTCCCAACAGCCGACAAACAGAACCACCTTCCGAGTAATTATCATCCAATCAGAAAATTAAATTTAAAAAAAGACTTTAGAATTTTTCTGACGCTCCGATGTTTTTAGTATGCGAACGGAATAACGCATCACTGAATTGCAATGAAATTGCAGTCTTTCATTTTACAACTCTGAGGAATATCTCAATGGCACAAGTTATTAATACCAACTCCCTGAGCCTGGTAGCACAGAACAACCTGAACAAATCTCAGTCCTCACTGGGCACTGCAATTCAGCGTCTCTCTTCTGGCGTGCGTATTAACAGCGCAAAAGACGATGCTGCCGGTCAGTCCATCAGCAACCGTTTCACCTCTAACATCAACGGCCTGACTCAGGCTTCACGTAACGCCAACGACGGTATCTCCATTGCGCAGACCACCGAAGGCGCATTGAACGAAGTGAACGACAACCTGCAAAACATCCGTCGTCTGTCTGTGCAGGCACAGACCGGCACTAACTCAGAATCTGACCGTAAGTCAATTCAGGATGAAATCACCGCGCGTCTGGCTGAAATCAACCGCATCTCTGAACAGACTGAATTCAACGGCGTGAAAGTCCTGAGCGATGACCAGACCCTGAGCATTCAGGTTGGCGCGAACGATGGCCAGACCATTGATATCAACCTGAGCAAAATGAATGCGACTACGCTGGGCATGGACGGCTTTGATGCGACTAAAGTCGCGACTCAGCTGAGCACAGGCTCTAAATTGACCGGCATGTCAGGTACCGATCCGATCAGTGTCACCTTGTCCGGCGGTGATATTGACAGCATGAAAACTGAGGCATTCGGTACCGACGGCAGCGGTGAAATTTATACTACCAAAGATAGCAACGGTAACACCGTCTACGTGGCCGTTGGTAAAGATTCTACCGGTTCAGCCGTGGCAACCACCATGACTGCAGACTTCAGCAAAGGCACCGGCGGCGCAGCGGATAGCGTAAGCTTCAGCGCAGGCACTGCCATTCCAGCGGGCGACGACCTGCTGAAAGGCGTTGGTCAGCTGAAAGCCATCGATGATGCCGTGTCTAAAGTGGCAGAACTGCGCTCTGGTCTGGGTGCGGTACAGAACCGTTTCGACTCTGTTATCAGCAACCTCAACAGCACCGTGAACAACCTGTCTGAATCCCGTTCACGTATTCTGGATGCTGACTTCGCGTCTGAAGTGTCCAACATGAGCCGTGCAAACATCCTGCAGTCAGCAGGCGTGACCGTACTTGCACAGGCTAACCAGGTTCCGCAGAACGTATTGTCTCTGCTGCGCTAAGTTAGCAACAAAGTAAAAGCTTAATAATATAAGAGCTTTATCCAAGCCCCGGGTCTTCAAGGACCAGGGGCTTTTTTTTGTCAATAAGTCGAAGATAAAGTGAAATAACGGCAATAAAAAAGCGGCAGGTATTCTGCCGCTTCCGCATATGCACTGATGTTCACCGCGTTAATGCATTACGCCATTTTATGCTCTGGCTCGATATGGAATATCGCCACCATACTTTCCAGCTCGGTCGTTTGCTCATCCATGATGGCCGTAATAGTAGAAGACTCCTCGACTAAGACCGCGTTCTGTTGCGTCACCACATCCATCTGATTGATAGCCACCGCCACCTGCTGGATCCCCATATTCTGCTCTTCTGAAGCCTGAGTGATATCCTGCATGATGCTGCTGACTTTACTGACCATCTCGACAATTTCGGTGATGGTATGTTTGGCGTTATCAACGCGCTTACTGCCCGCTTCGGTATCCTGTACGGAGTTTTCGATAAGGCCGCGAATCTCTTTCGAGGCATCCGCACTGCGCTGAGCCAGATGACGGACTTCACTCGCCACGACGGCAAATCCGCGCCCCTGTTCGCCGGCGCGCGCGGCTTCAACGGCCGCATTCAGTGCCAAAATGTTGGTCTGCCCGGCAATACCGTCGATCACTTTGATGATGCTGGCAATCTGATTGGCATTGGTGGCGATCTGCCCCATGGAATTCACCACATCAACCATGATCACCGATCCGCTATCTGCCCGTTTTTTCGCCTCTGTCGCCAGATTATTGGCTTCGCGGGCATGAGCCGTATTATTTTGCACCGTGGTTTTGATTTGCTCCATACTGGCGGCCGTCTGTTGCAGGGCACTGGCCTGCTCTTCGGTGCGGGAGGACAAATCATTATTACCGTGTGAAATCTCGACGGCGTTATGGCGGATATTGACTGCCACACTTTTCACACTACCGATCATATTCACCAGCGCGACGCGCATCCCTTCTATATTGACGAAAAGTTTACCCATCTCATTGCGGCCATAATCCGGGACTTTTTTGCCAAGCTCCCCTTGGCTTATTTCAGAAAAGACCGCTGAAGCTTCGGCTAAACGGTTCAGTATCATGCGGGTGATATAACGCGAGAGCGAGATATACATGATAATAAAGAGAGCGATGACGAACGCCAGCGTGGTCCACAATGCATCATGCAGAAAACCAGCCCGCTCCTGAAATCCGCTCATGACTTTATCACTCACCTGCAAATATTCACTGGTCAGCGCTTCGAGCTGAGTTATCAGGTCATCCGTCTCATCAATGATCGCAGCATCGCCGTTTAAGTTCGCCATAAACCCCATGTAGTTATCCAATACCTGGGTAAAAAGCGCTAAGGATTGATCGGATAATTCATTGGCCCGGGCGGTTTGCTTTGGCTGTTTCCCCCACTGGCCGATAATAGTACGGATGCCCTCGTTATGGCTATTCACTGCATCACGCCACTCTTTGGATGCTTCCTGATGCGACAACGCCGCCGTTTTTAGAAATAACACGTCCCCCCGCATCACCATCAGTTTGTACATAGCTTTATCCAATAATCCGATCCGGACATGTAATTCGGCGGTATTTTCAAAGTTACTGCGGGAAATATCAGAGATACGTAAACTCAGTCCTGCAAGAACAATAAATGAAAAGGCAATAATATAGAGATGGCATTGGACCATCTTTTTAATACTCATAAATGATAACAAAATGATTTTCCCTTTAATGAATAAAGACCAAGGTTAATAGGATGTTTTAAAAATTCACATACGCCTGAAACAACAAAAGCCATCCGATAAAGGAGGGCTTTTGTGGATGAAGATAAAAAAGATGTAATGACGTTCGGGTATGTCGGGATAGTAATTACGCTAATCGTTTATGGGTTAATGGAAAAGGTCATTTTATTCGTAAGCGGCTTCCGCCACTTTTTCGACAATTTCCATCTCTTCACTGTTGAGCAGCTTCTCAATATCGACCAGAATTAACATACGATCGTCCAGCGATCCCAGCCCCAGCAGATATTGGGTGGAAAGCGTCGCGGTAAAATCCGGGGCCGGTTTGATCTGCTCGGCGCTTAATGACAGCACGTCAGATACACCATCAACCACGATGCCCACCACGCGGTCGCGCAGGTTTAATACAATGGTCACGGTCTGGTCGTTAATTTCTGCTGAATCCAGCTGAAACTTTATCCGCAGATCAATAATGGGGACGATAACGCCGCGCAGGTTAGTGATCCCGGCAATAAAATCCGGGGAATTGGCAATTCGCGTGACCCGGTCGTAACCGCGAATTTCCTGAACCTTAAGAATTTCGATGCCATATTCTTCATTGCCCAGCGTAAAGACCAGATATTCCTGATCAACATTATTTCCACCAAACTGTTTTTCTATTCGGGACATTTGCATTGGATTACCTCACGTGATCGGTACAAGTCGATGTTGTTTTGCAGTGAGCTTTTTATTTTTGCTCAATGTGATCAGCGCCACGACGTCCAGAATCAGCGCCACGCTGCCGTCCCCCAAAATAGTGGCAGCAGAAATACCCGGCACTTTGCGATAGTTAAGCTCAAGGTTTTTCACCACAACCTGATGCTGACCAATAAGCTGATCAACCAGTAAGGCGTAACGGCAACCGGCACTTTCCAGAATTACTGCAATGCCGTCGCTGGCCTGCTGTACATCACTTTCAATATTGAAGACCTGATGCAGTTCCACCAGTGGCAAATATTCTCCGCGGACCAACAGCATCTGTTCGTCACCCGCCATGCGATACAGCGCGCTTTCAGAAGGTTTCAGAGATTCCATCACCGTGCCGAGTGGCAGCACATAAATTTCGTCACCAACACGAACGGACATACCGTCGAGGATTGCCAGCGTCAAAGGCAGGACGATGCGGATCGTCGTGCCTTTATCCTGCTCTGAATGAATTTCTACGTGCCCCCCCATGGCCAAAATATTCCTGCGCACCACGTCCATGCCGACGCCTCGCCCGGACACATCGGTCACTTTTTCAGCAGTAGAAAAACCGGCCGCGAAGATCAGCATCCAGATCTCTTTGTCGCTCCAGTTATCGCTGACTGAGAGCCCCTGAGCATGAGCCCGGGCAAGAATTTTTTGGCGATTCAGGCCTGCACCGTCATCGATCACTTCAATCACGATGCTGCCGCCATGATGTTCGGCTGACAATGTCAGGTTGCCTTTGGCGGGCTTGCCTTTTGCGAGGCGCGCCTCAACGGATTCGATTCCGTGATCCAGGCTGTTGCGTACCAGATGCGTCAGGGGATCAATAATCCGTTCGATGAGACTTTTATCCAGCTCCGCGGAACCGCCTTTCAGCGTCAGTTCGATCTCCTTGTCCAACTTGCTGCCGAGGTCGTGCACCAGACGCGGGAAGCGGCTAAATACGTATTCCATCGGCATCATACGGATCGACATCACCGACTCTTGCAGATCACGCGCATTACGCTCCATCTGCCCGATGCTGCTGATGAGCTGGTCATGCAGCTGCGGATCCAGCACGCCGGAAAGCTGGGACAGCATGGCCTGTGTGATAATCAGTTCGCCCACCTGATTAATGATTTGATCGACCTTCTCCACCGCCACCCGCAGGCTGCTGGATTCCGCAGTCGGGGCTCGCGGGGCGGTTTTGGGTTTGGCCGCGGCGTCAGGTTTAGGTGTTGGGAGAGAAGCAATCGCCGGGGCTGGGACTGCCGGTCTCTCTTGCGGGGGCGGTGTGGCACTTGCCGTCACCTTCGCAGGTTGCGCGCTACCCGCGGTGATGGTGATTTGTTCTGGTTCCAGCACGAAACATAAAACTGCCTGAATATCTTCGGCAGAGACACTGGTTTGCAGCTCAACCTGTAACCTGTCTTCCTGCTGCTGATGGCTGTGCACGTCGCCCAGATTCGTCAGCTCCTCAAGAAGTACGGTTTTATCGGATTCAGACAGAGCGCGAAGTGAAACGGTTAACAGGCAGGAAGTCGACTCAGGTTGGGACGTTTTCGCGGGTTCAACCGGGGCCGTTACCGGAGCCGTTTGGGACTTATCGTCCAGAGCAATCTGGCGCAGGGCTTCGCAGATGTAACGGAAAGTCTCCTGGTCAGGCTCTTGCGAGGATTTATACGCATCAAGCTGATCTTGCATAATATCTTTGCTCTCCAGAAACAAATTTATGATGTCGGTGCTCAGACACAATTCCCCGCGCCGGGCGTCATCCAGCAGGTTTTCCATGATGTGCGTCGTTTCCTGCAAAACCGTAAAACCAAAGGTGCCCGCGCCGCCTTTGATTGAGTGAGCAGCGCGAAATATCGCATTCAACATTTCCGTATCGGGTGAAGCAAAATCCAGTTCAAGCAGATGCTTTTCCATATCAGCCAGGAGTTCATCAGCTTCATCAAAGAACGTTTGGTAAAAATCACTGATGTCCATCTTGATCACCTTGTGCTTGCGACGAAGTTTGTGACGTCTCTGCCGGAGCGACCGCTGCTGGCTGAGCCTCAGCGTTATCAGACATTTTTTTCAGCTCAGCTTTTATTTTCTCGCTGCCCTGATTGTCGGAGGCATGCTGCACAACCGTGTCTTCGTCCAGAATAGATTTTTCTTTTTTCATGCTGAGCACCAAAATGCTGATACGCCGGTTAACCGGGTCATCAGGACGGAGATTTTCCAGACTCATTTTGTCGGCGGTGCCGATCACCCGCAGAAATTTATTATCGGCCAGACCGGCGGAAACCAGGGTCCGGCGCGATGCATTGGCGCGGTCAGACGACAGCTCCCAGTTGCCATAGCCGGCTTCGCCGTTAGCGTAAGGCAGGGAATCAGTATGTCCGGTCAGCGTGATACGGTTGGGGAGATCATTGAGCACCGGCACCAGCGCCTGAAGGATCCCTCGCATGTAGGGTTCCGGGGTTTGGCTGCCCACTTTGAACATCGGGCGTTCCTGAGTATCGATGATCTGGATAAGCAATCCGTCATCGGTCAGGGAGAGTCTCAGGTTGGACTTGAAGTCATTTAAACGCGGATCGTTGTGGATCAGGCTTTCCAGTTTTTCATGCGCCCGCTGTAAATTCTGAGCGTTCTTTTTTTTGTCCAGCTGGCTCAGGGTTTGTTTGAGCACTTCGCCATCCTGCTTCATAAAGTCATCCCCGCCGCCGGGAATGACGCTGTCACTGACGCTGGATTTATCGCCACCGGTTAAAGCCACTTTCAGCGGCATTTGAAAATATTCGGCAATCTGCTCGCGTTGTAAGGGTGTCGAAGAAGAGAGCAACCACATCACCAAAAAGAAAGCCATCATCGCCGTCATAAAGTCAGCGTAAGCAATCTTCCAGGAACCGCCGTGGTGTGCGTGTTTATGTTTTTTGCGTCGGCGGACAATAATCACCGGGCCAGGGGTTTTATTCATGATGCACTGCTTTCCGAATTGGCCGACGATTTCGCCTCACGAACATGATCTTCCAGTTCAACAAAGGTCGGACGTTCGCTGGAGAACAGTGTTTTACGGCCAAACTCAACGGCTATCTGGGGTGCATATCCGTTCATGCTGGAGAGCAGCGTCACTTTGATGCATTGCAGCATCTTGATCTGTTCGGCGCTCTTTTGACGCAGCAGGGACGCCAGTGGCAGAACGAAGCCGTACGCCAACAAAATACCGAGGAAAGTCCCCACCATGGCGTGAGCAATCAGTTCTCCCAATTCGGCTGCGGGACGGTCGGCTGCGGCCAGGGCGTTCACCACGCCCATGACTGCCGCGACAATGCCGAAAGCCGGGAACGCATCCCCTATCACGTTCAGACTGCTGGCAGGAACTTCATGTTCATGTTCACAGGTCTCGATTTCCTCATCCATCAGCGCTTCAATTTCAAAGGAATTCATGCTGCCGCTGATCATCAGGCGCAGATAATCGACGACAAAGTTCATTAACGATGCGTCGGCCAGTAATCGGGGATAAGCGGAAAAAATGGGGCTGTTCTGCGGATCTTCAATATCTCTTTCCAGATTCATCATGCCGGTCTGTCGCGCTTTCGTCAGCAGCAGGAACATCATGGCCATCAGGTCCATATACAGCGCTTTGGAATAACGCGAACCTTTTAATAGATGCGGGAAAGAGTGCAGGGTCGCTTTAATTGATTTTCCGTTATTGCCGACAATAAAGGCGCCTACACCGGCGCCCCCGATAATTAAAAGCTCAGCAGGTTGATATAACGCCCCCAATTGTCCACCGGTGATAATAAAACCACCGAAGACACAAAGAGTTACCACCACGTATCCAAGAATGACTAGCACATGTGCTCCTTAAATAATTCAATATCCAGATCTGACCCATGTGTTCACTAACCATAAAATTGGCATACGGGGAGGCCGTATCACCTATAGGCGACACCAGGTTAAAACGTGTTTTTATTAACGGCTTATCTTGTCATCGTACCGGCAGAATGCTCCATCGGGGAAAGAGGCACTTTGCATTTTTTACTTGCACGGGAGGGAGGACTGCATAAGCTGCATGTAAATGGGTTTTTTGAGTGCTCTGACGTGACGACAAAACCACCGCCACAAATACAACATTCTGTATGTTCTATAATTCCGCAGTCAATGAAACGTAATAATGTCCATGCGCGCGTGAGTCCCAGTACCGGTTTTTCACCCGGTGGGGTTGGGCACTGTTCCAGGTATAAGCGGTAGGCTTTTACCGTAGCTTCAATCGGGCGGCAAGGCTCAGTCTTCTGCAGATAAAGATGGATGTTATAAAACATAGATGAATGAATATTTTGTTCCCATGCCATAAACCAATCCTCTGAAAATGGCAGCATTCCTTTTGGGGGCGGGCACCCTCTTAATTCTTTATAAAGACGCAATAATCTTCTGCGGCTTAAACTGGTTTCGCTTTCCAACATCTGCATACGGGCACCAAAGGAGATCAGTTGCATCGCAATCTGTACTTCTTTGATTTCCTCTAAAATACTTTTTTCGCTCATGATCACAAACTCCATTTTTCCATTACGTTGGGGTGGGACTTTGCTCCGAGAGCGAGTTAAGCAGATTAGTGGATAAAATAATCCCGGTATGAATTTGCTGTAACGCTTCGATACGCGAGTCTTTGGTGAGGTTGTCGATCACGATTTCATTATCCACGCGAAGGCGGCAAATCAGCTGGTTGGTGGAAGCCAGCTTAATCAACTGCGGAAGGGTAAGTTCCTTTAATGTATCGATAGTTGCTTCGGTCAATCCAAGGCGGAAACCTGCGGCAAACTTATCTTCTCTGATGAGTTGTTGAGCCAGTAACAGGTAAGAGAGATTAATGTCGTGAATTCTTTGAAGCTGGTCGTCAACGTTGTCTGCATGCATTTTCGTTACTCCGCTTTTACGCATTTCCATGTAAAAAAAACGTAAGTCAAGTTATTGAAGCTTTATGAATAAACTAATGAAAAACAGATAAATTATACGTGTTCATCATAAGAATATAACAATATTCCCTCGCCTCCTCCGCTCACAGATATGTAACATATCAGAGAGAAATGAAGACGCCATATCATACCTTGTATTACAAAGTAAACTGAATGGGTGGAAACCTTATTTCCACATAATAACGGCAATGACCTAAAAGCTCAACGTTTAAACATAAAAACAGCACTAAGAATTACTTTATTGTTGATATAAAAATCCATTTATAAAATACATGTAGGAAAAAACAAAAGAAGCCCTACATAATAATAATTGCAAGTAGGAAAATTCCTACAGCGCATTATTTGATCGCATCCATTCTTGCACGTAGCCTTTTTATGGCCTGACTATGCAACTGACTGACCCGCGTTTCAGTGACCCCTAACAGCACGCCAACTTCCTTCATATTGAGCTCTTGTTGATAATATAAATTCAGTAAAAGCTGTTCCCGCTCCGGAAGCTCTCTTATTTCCTGACTAATTTGCCTGGTTAATTTCCCCTTCATTAACTCATGAAGAGGGTTCAGTTGATCATGTTGCGCGTCAGGTTGCTCGATATCACCGCCGAACTCCTCCTGAAGCTCTTCCAGCGAGTAAAACTGGCTGCTGTTAGAGTCCACTAACATCTGCTGGTACTCCTCCAGCGCAATGCCCAGGCTGGCAGCAATTTCAGCTTCAGAGGCCACACCACCAGTCTGCTGCTCAACCTTTTGAATCGCGGCAGAGATCTCCCTGGCATTGCTGCGCACGCGGCGCGGCACCCAGTCGCGCTCGCGTAATTCATCGATCATCGCCCAGCGGACGCGCTGGGTAACATAGGTGCTCATGCCAATACCCTTCTTAGGGTCAAACTGGTCTATGGCAGTAAGCAGTCCAATTGCGCCAGCCTGGATGAGGTCATCCAGCTCCACGCAAGGAGGTAACCTGACCTGTAAACGCAGTGCTTCGTGACGAACTAAAAAACGGTATTTCAGCCATAACTCGTCCTTTTGCACTACTCCATCATGGGTGTAAATACCATTCACGATTGCAATTTCCAGCGTTTAAAACAGATGGCAATTATTCAGGAATAATCTGAAATCAAATAGCCTGATAAGAACGAATTATATTACGCAATCCGGCACTTTAAATTTTGTTAAACCCTAAAATAGTCACCACAGGTATTATCACTGACAATATTTATTAACGTTATACGGCTATTGATTTTTTCATTTCACTTAAAACGTTTCCCAATTATCATCCGAGGCGTTTTTAATGTTGCCTGTCATTCGGTCAGTCATCGGAGAGGATAAACGTGGCGTTTTAAGACTATTTTTTTGATCATGCTCAATGAGAATGGATTTTTCGTTAAAAATAAATTTAGCCGTAATTTTTTCTAAAGCTTCTGCATGCATTTCGAGGTTATTCGCCGCCAGGGCTGCCTCTTCGACCATTACCGCATTCTGCTGAGTCACCTGATCCATTTCATTAACAGCTTGAGCAATCTGATTGATACCGGCACTTTGCTCATCCGATGCCGAGGTTATTTCCCCCATGATATCGGTGACCTGCGTGACCGAACTCACAATATCCTTCATCACGGTGCCTGCATTATCAACCTGCTGGGAACCGATACTCATATTATCGACGCAGGTGGTGATCAGTTGGCTGATCTCTTTTGCTGCATCGGCACTGCGTTTTGCCAGATTACGTACTTCACCGGCTACAACAGCAAAGCCACGCCCCTGCTCGCCAGCCCTTGCGGCTTCGACGGCGGCGTTCAGTGCGAGAATATTCGTCTGGTTAGCAATACTGTCGATCACGCCGTTAATATCGGCAATCTGCCGTGAGCTTTTGGTGATCTGTTGCATGATCCCGTCAAGGTTGGACATCACGTTGCCGCCATTGCGGGCATTAACGCTTGCACTTTCCGCCAGTTGACGCGCCGTGTGAGCGTTGTCGGCATTCTGACGGACGGTCGTTTTGAGTTCTTCCATGCTGGCTGCAGTTTGTTGCAGAGCTGACGCCTGCTCTTCAGTACGCGCTGACAAATCGTTATTGCCCTGCGCGATTTCCTGCGCATTGCTGTAGATCCGTTTCACCCCTTGTTGCACGCCGGAGACGGTTTCGGTCAGGGAAATACGCATATTCTCCAGTTCAATCAGCATCAGGCCCAGTTCATTAGGCGCGCCGACGTCAATTTTCTGGCTAAGATCTCCACTGGCGATCACTTTCAGCGAGTGCGACGTTTGTTCCATGCGCAGCACCAAAGCACGACGCAACCAGAAACGAATCAGGAGTGTCATGATCACCGCACCGATTAGCACAATGATCGTCATCACAATCATCTTGTAATAATCGTCTTGAGCCTGATCGGTATATTGCTGGATGTTATTGGCGGCAATGTTGTTGTAGGCATCAATATTATCGCGCAACAGCGCCCTTTCACGGAGTTCGTTCTCCAGATTATCTGGCGACGTCGCCGGGTGGGCGATGTCATTCATTTTCTCCAGCGATAAGTTCCAGACTTTTTCAAACTGCTTATTCAGCGCGGCTGCGGCCTGAGATTCCTCCTCAGAATTGAAAGGAGAATCAAGAAATAATTTCATACTTTTTTGTGCGTTAGCGAACATTCCGCGCGCACGTTCGACAGCTTCCGGTGTGTAAGCCCGTTCAAGGCTGCTTTGCAATATCAGCGCATTTGCATACGCGATACCGCTGTTAAGATTAAACACCCCATCCTGCATATCGCGGATATTGTCCGTCGAGGTTGCCATGCGGGTAAAATTGTCTTTTGCCGACATGGCATTGAAAACGCTGAATGCCATAACCGCCATCAGCAGAAGCGTTAAGGTTGCAATGACTACCGTGATACCCGTCGCTATTCTTATTCGTTTAAACATAATCACCCCTTGTGCGAAGCCCATTGCGGTTGCAGGTTTGCGTTTAAAAATCTGTTAAAACAATTCTCTCTGACATCAGGGTTACATATTAAAAATGTTCATCTTCTGCATACTCTGAAACACCATCATCGAGGAGTTCAGGGCAAATTCAGACATTTTTGACTGGTTCAGCAGCGTAATAAACGTGTTGTAATCTGACCCTACGGTTTCCTGCAGGCGTGACTCCACGTTTATCTGTTGGGTGGCAGAACTGAGGTCCAGAGCGTCAATTTGCTGCAGATTGGTACCGACTTCAGCCTGAACTTTACCCAGGTTATCGATGCCTTTTTTGATAGAGACGTTGACAGAATCCAGCGTAAGTTTCAGGGCCTCACGACCAGCATCATCGACAATCGGGGTATTGAGGGCTGCAATGGCGCGGTCAAGCTGGGCAAATAAGTCATCCGGCGTATTACTCATGAATACGGAATCACCGGTATGTCCTACCTGCATTTCGGTGCTGTCAGCGACTTTTTGCGTGATAGGTGTGTCACCGCCAACGTAAGTTCCGTCCCTCTCGAAAGGTGCGGTACCCGTGTCATAGCCGGCGAAAATATAGCGACCGTTGCTGTTTTTGGTATTCGCCAGGTCCAGCATGTTGTCGCGAATACCCTGAAGCTCTGTCGCCACCGCCTGACGGTCGGCATCAGACAGAGTCCCGTTACCCGCTGCAACGATTTTCTCGCTCAAGTTCTTGGTCAAGATATTGCCAAATGACGACAGCGTATTATCTTCAAGCTCCAGCGAGTTTTTGGCATAGATGCGGGCGGTATCAAATTGCTGCATATTAGCGAGTGCGTTTTGATAAAGGATCGCCTGCGCCGCCCCTGACGGGTCATCAGAAGGGGTCAGTAATTTCTGCCCGGCGGACAGCCGCGAGTAGATATCATTGCCGGTGTTCATCGCCTTAGACAGGCTGTCGATATTGCTTTGGTACATGTACTGGGTGCTAAGGCGCATCACAAATATCCTTACTGTGTCGTCACGCGGTGTGTCACGAAAAAAGGGAGTTAACGAATACTTAACAGAGAGTCAAAAAGCGTCGTGGCAGCCTGAAGCACCTGCGCATTAGCCTGGTAATACTGCATGTACATCTGGAATTTCACCGTCTCCTCCTCCACGCTCACCCCGGACACGCCCTGCTTCTCAAATTCAATCGCCTGCGCGGCTTTACCCGTTGTTTCTCTGTCCGCTTTCAGCGCCGTCATGGAAGAGCCGACAGAGCTGACCAGGCTGGAATAGGCTTCCGTCAGCGTGCCGTTGCCAATCACCTTGGCCTCTTTGATGGCAATCATCTCTTTCATGTTTTCATTGTTGCTGCTACCCGCATCCGGCGTGCTGGAAGCCGCAATCTGATCACCACTGGTGATCGCCACACCCAGTTTCCCGGCTGCGCCTGCCGTCGGATTTAAGATGAAACTGTCGCCCGGCTGTGGCGTGCCGCCCGGAGTAATGGACAACCCGTCAAACTCCAGCTCACCGCTGGCGCCAAATGTCGGCGTAATCGTTCTGCCGTCTTTGGTTTGCACTTCCCAGTCGGAGTCATTCGGGCCCTTAAACGTTAAGGTGTAATCTTCTGACTTCACGTTGCTGATATCGGTGAAGCTGACGTCAAGCGAGCCATCGCCCGCGTTCCCCCGGTTGGCAACGCCCGTCGGCTTCGCAATATTGAAAATATCGCCGCCTGTATTGCCATCCAGATCGAAACCTGCGGCGTTAACTTCGTTGAATTTGTTCGCCATTTGCAGTGCCAGCTGATTCAGCTGATTGCGTGCATCAACCAGATCTTCATTGCGGAATTTGAACAACCCGCCCAATTTGCCACCGGACATTTTCTCTTCGTCGAGCAGCATCTTATTGCCGGAGGCATCAATGTAAGACACGACGGTTTTGGTCGGGTCTTCGGAGGAAACTGACGCTTCCAACTGATAGGAACGATCGCCATTGACCAGAGGGAATCCGTTCGCCAGGGTGACATCAACGCGGCCCGTCGTTGGGTCCTCATTGACCTTGATCCCGGTTTGCAGGCTGAGGTTTTCTAACAACATATCGCGCTGATCGAGCAGGTCGGCGGGTAAATCGCCGGTGCCAGCATGGATCTTGGCAATTTCCGCATTGAGTTTGGCGAGCTGTTTGGCATCGGCGTTGATGTCAGAAACACTCTGGGAGATCAAAGTGTTGGTACTTTTTTCCAGCCCGCTGAGCGTATTGCTGTTGGTGTTAAACTGGTAGGAAATGGCTTTGAACTTGGCTAATGCACCCTGACGTGCCGCCGGGCTGACTGCATCGGCGCTGATTTCTTCCAGTGATTTAAAGATGTTATTCAGTGACACCGAGATATTGCTGGTATCGTCGCCCAACATATTATCAATCTGAGAAAGCTGCTGATAACGGCTGGTCTGGCCCGAATATTCGGTATAAGCGCCACGCAGTTGGTTATTCACAAAACCGTCGTAAGCACGCTGAACGCCATTGACCTGAGCACCATAACCATAGAAGCCTGTGCGGGTAGTCAGCCCCCCGGCTTCGCCCAACATCACGCTCTGTCGGCTGTAGCCTGGCGTCATGACATTGGTTAAGTTATTACCCACGACGCTCAGCGCCGCCTGTGCCGAACTAAGCCCGCTCTGAGCCAAATTGAAAAGATTCATAAATCACCAACATTGTGTTCTTTGCAAAAGTCGTTAGCGATTTTGCCCAGAAGAGTCTTTAGGAAATTTCGCAGCCTATATAATCTATCGGTACTTCTAAAATTAACTAAAACGCTAACCGCTAAAAAATTGAAGAAAGATCGGTTTTATAGGCCTTCAGCCCCTGACTGATATTCCCTTTAACCTGATTGATGATGCTGATTAATTTCTTTGCATAGGCAGGATCGGTAGCGTACCCCCCTGACTGTAAGGCATGCGCGGCTTTTTCAGGGGTGTCTGAATGCACAACCTTTTGATAACGTGGGTTATTGACCAGAAGTGAAGTATAATCGGCTAATGCTTCTGAATAGGATGGATATACTCTGAATGCGGCTTTGACCTTTTGTGGCGCGCCATTGATAAACTCGGTGGTGGTTATTTCAGTTGACTCACCTTTCCAATCCGCCGTGGCTTTTATGCCGAATAAGTTATGACTTGGTTTACCACTTGTTGTGGATATTTCTTTATTTCCCCAACCTGATTCCAGTGCGGCCTGCGCAATAATCAGCTGATGGGGAATACCGCTTTTCTTCGCCGCGGCAATCGCGGGTTCCAGCATGCGGGAAATAAAATGGCTATTTTTCTCTGTGCCACGGGCATATTGCGCCGCTTCCCCGGCATCCGGCATGGGTTGCATCCCCTGCATCAGCGCCATTCGCGTAGTGGCCGCTTGCTGGCTGCCGCTTAATACATAGGGTGCCGGGGCGACGCCCGGCGTATTCGGTTTAACCTCGACGTCCCCACCCATTTGTCTGACCATCAGATCAGCAAAACCCATTTTGCTCTGTTGCGCAATGTCCTGCGAAATCTGCTGGTCGTACAAGGAGGTGAACATATCCGACTGCTGACTGTTCAGCAGACCGTCCTTAAAAGACGCATCGCGCATGCTTTTAAGCATCATCTGGATGAACATGCCTTCCATCTGCTTTCCGGCGGCTTTGATCCCTTCCTGCGAATGGGTTTTGACCTCACGCTTAAGGGCATCAAGGCCACGGACGTCAAACGCAGCGCCCGCATTGAGCGATGAATTGCTCATCAGTTAGTCTCCAGTTTTGCGCGCAGGCAACCGGCGCTTTTCATCGATTGCAGAATCGACATCAGGTCATTCGGCGTCGCACCAAGACTGTTCAGCGCCCGCACAACGTTATTCAGATCGGCACTGGTATTCACCCGTTGCAGCGTTCCGTTCTGCTCACGCACGGAGATTTCCGTATTCGGCGTGACCACCGTCTGACCACCGCCAAATGGCGTATCCGGCTGACTGACCTGGTTGCTGCGCGACACCTCAACGGTCAGATCCCCCTGTGCTACCGCGCAGGCATCCAGCGTGACATGACGGTTCATTACCACCGAGCCGGTACGTGAATTGACGATAACCCTGGCATCCATAATGCCGATCCGGATCGGGATGTTTTGCACATCGGAGAGGAAACGCACTTTGGCCGCACTATCACGCGGCGCAAACAGTTTCACGGTACGGGAGTCCTCCGCCACTGCCGTAGAGCCGCCAAACCGACGGTTGATCTCATCGCTGATCATCTGGGCTACGGTAAAATCGTCATCGTTGAGCTGAAGACGCAGAATATTTTCCTGTGCAAAACTGGCGGGAACTTCACGTTCAACGGTGGCACCGCCGCTGATGCGACCGCCGTTAAGTTGATTGGTCTGTACCCGACTGCCGCCACTTTGCGCGCCCGCCCCTGAGACCAGTAAATTCCCCTGCGCCAGCGCATAAATCTGGTTATCCACCCCTTTCAGCGGGGTCATCAGCAGCGTGCCACCGCGCAGACTTTTGGCATTGCCGAGTGACGACACCACAATGTCAATTCTCTCGCCTGGCCGGGCAAACGGCGGCAGGTCGGAAGTCACCATCACCGCCGCCACGTTTTTCAGCTGCATATTGGTGCCGGCAGGCACAGTGATCCCCAGCTGAGAGAGCATGTTACTGAGGCTTTGAGTGGTGAAAGGCGTTTGCATGGTCTGGTCACCGGTGCCGTCCAGCCCGACCACCAGCCCGTATCCCATCAGGGAGTTGCTGCGAATACCCTGAATCGACGTTAAATCGCGAATGCGCTCGGCCTGAGCGTTCTGCGGCATGATGAAAATCAGGCCACAGAACAGGCTCAGACACAGCGTTAAAAATGAAGTTTTCATGAGCCGTATTCTGTTAACCATTAATTAATAAGGAGAAAGATTGAGGAACAGACGCTGTAACCAGCCCATCTGTTGCGCTTCGTTGATATATCCGTTACCAACGTATTCGATACGGGCATCCGCCACCTGAGTAGAAATCACAGTGTTACTGCTGCTGATGGTGCGCGGATTGACTACGCCGGAAAAACGGATGAATTCGGTGCCCTGATTGATGGCAATTTGCTTCTCACCGACGACTTTCAGGTTGCCGTTTTCCAGCAGTTGCTGAACGGTGACCGTGATGGTGCCGCTGAAGGTATTTTTCGCGGCCGCCCCGCCTTTTCCTGAGAAATCATTTTTACCGCTGATGGACGTCGCCGCGCGATCGCCACCCAGTAATCCGGCCAACATACTTGGCACGGCATCAACCGAGAGATCGGTGGATCCACCCCGGTTGGCATTGGCCGAAGAGCTTTTGCTGGCGCTGACATTTTCCTGCAGCACGATGGTCAGGGTATCGCCCACATTTCGCGGTCTGCGGTCCTCAAACATCGGCTGATAGCCGTAGCTCATCGCCTGCCCGGTCTGAAATACCGACCCGTTTGCCGTCGTCGTCGCGGTCTGCGTCGGGGTCGCCGTCGTCACACCATCGACCAGGGGTTTGTGGGGGATATAGGCGCATCCCGTCAGCAACAGCGTCAGCACAACTACCGCTGAAAAGGGTGCGGCAATGCGAGTCAGGATCGGCGAGATACCGGGAAAAGTGAGTCCGGAAGTCAGGAAACAAGGCTGGTTTTTCATTTCATCCACTACGGCGTTAAACAACCCTATAGCGGCCCCCGTCTGCAGGACAGAGGCCGGGCTTAGGGGTGCTATTGGGCTTATAAATCAATTACAGCTGTGTCAGGCGTTGCAACATCTGGTCAGAGGTTGATACCGCTTTACTGTTAATTTCGTAGGCGCGCTGGGTCTGGATCATGCTGACCAGTTCCTCTGCCACGTTGACGTTGGAGGCCTCCACATAACCTTGTCTCAGGCTACCGCCGCCGTTCAGGCCGGGTGTGGTTTCATTCGGTGCGCCGGATGCCTGAGTTTCGCGGTACAGGTTTTCACCGATACTTTCGAGGCCGGAGTCGTTAATGAAAGTGCTCACCGTGAGCTGACCAATCTGCTGGGGTGCGGTCTGACCGGGGAGGGTTACGCTGACAATGCCGTCCTTACCGACAGTCATGGTGTCGGCGTCCAGCGGCGCAGTGATTGCAGGCTGAACCTGATAACCGCTGGCAGTGACTAACTGACCATTCTGGTCAAACTGAAAGGATCCATCCCGGGTGTAGCCGGTGGTGCCATCCGGCATTAATACCTGAAAGAAACCGTGGCCATCAATCGCCAGATCTTTACTGTTGTTAGTCGCGGTCAGGTTACCCTGACTGTGAATTCGCTCCGTCGCCACCGGGCGTACACCGGTCCCCAGTTGTAAACCGGAAGGGATCGTCGTTTGCTCCGAAGACTGAGCGCCGGGCTGACGCAGTGTCTGATAAAGCAGGTCTTCAAACACCGCACGCTGACGTTTAAAACCGGTGGTACTCACGTTTGCCAGGTTATTGGAGATGACATCCATGTTGGTTTGCTGTGCTTCAAGACCTGTTTTGGCAATCCATAAAGAACGGATCATGTTGAAATTCCTCTTAGCCGGGATTAGCCCATGCTCAGTAGCTGGTTAGCTTTCTTTTCATTGTCATCCACGGTACTGATGACCTTCATGTTCATATCAAAGCCGCGCGCGGTGGCAATCATGTCCACCATGGATCGGGCAGGATTGACGTTGCTGCTTTCCAGCGCACCGGGGATCAGTTGTAAATTGGGGTCCGCTGGCAGTTGAGCCAGTCCGGCGTTCGCCGAACCGGGAGAGATATGAAATAGACCATCATCTCCGTGGGTCAGATCCTGGAGGTTGGCATTCACCAGCTTAAGCCTGCCGACCTGCGCCAGCACAGTTGGCTCATCCCCGGCACCGAGTGCGGTAATAGTGCCGTCGGGCGCGATGGTTAGTTCAGACTGTGGTGGAACGTTAATCTGCCCGCCGTCGCCGATCACCGGCATCCCTCTGATGCTCAGCAAACCTTCGCTGTCGACGTCAATATTGCCCGCACGGGTGTAAGCCTCTGTGCCGTCAGGCAATGCTACGGCCAGCCAGCCATTCTGTGGCAACGCAACGTCGAGGTTGCGGCCGGTCTGGTTGATGGCCCCCATAGAATCGTCGTGATAAGGGGTAGATTCAGTCACCAGCGTTCGGGTGGCAACGGACGGACCTTCGACCGGCACGGCGCGAAAAGCCGCCAGCTGGGCGCGAAAGCCCGACGTGGTGGCATTTGCCAGGTTATTTGACGTGACTGCCTGGCGGTTAAGGGCGGCATTCGCCGCACCCATTGCGGTATATATTGCGCGATCCATAGCAGTCGTTAACCCAGGTTAGCCAGAATCTGAAGCAGCTCAGACTGGGTTTTGATGGTCTGTGAGTTGGACTGGTAGTTGCGCTGATAGACGATCATGTTGACCATCTCTTTGCTCAGATCTACGTTGGACGCTTCAAGGCGGTTACCCAGTAGTTTCCCCAGATTTCCGGTACCGGCAATCCCGGTAGAAGGCTGTCCGGACTCCGGCGTTTCTGACCAGGTGTTATCCCCTTTCGACGTCAGTCCACCCGGATTCGTGAAGTTGGAAAGCACAACCTGACCCAGTAACTGCGACTGACCGTTGCTGTAGGAGGCGATGATCTGACCGTTATCACCCACTACATAACCGTTCATCAGGCCCGGCGCGTAGCCGGTGGTGGTCGGGCTGCCCATGTCGGTATCGGATGCCTGCTGGGTCATACCGTCCAGATCCAGATCAAAATTCAGCGGTGCTCCACCGTTATAGGCTGCGCCCTGAATATTCAGCGTGGTCGGGTTCGAGGTCAGTTGCCCGGCGGTATCAAAGGTTAAATCCATTTCACCGTAAACCGGGTCACCCGTGCCGTTCAGATTCGGTGACGTGGTATCGCTGGAATAGGCCTTCCAGGTGTTATCACCCGTTTTGACGTAATAGACGTTAACCGTGTGCTTGTTGCCGAGGCTGTCGTAAGCATCTACCTGCGTGACTGAGTTGTAGCTTTTATTGTCAGCGGGATCAAAAGGATGGCCGACCGGCGGCGCAGACTGATCAATCGCTTCGGTTTCGGAATTCAGGTTGCCTTTCAGCGTACCGGCATCCGACGCGCGCGCAGGCATCTGGCCGGTCGGGATCTGAATCGGGCCAACGGCAGCACCCGGCTGAATGCTCGGCGGGTTGCCGGTCGCCTGATAACCGGTCAGGAACATCCCCTGATTATTGATGATGTAGCCGTTTTCATCCTGTTTGAACTGACCGTTACGGCTGTAAAATACGCCGCCCGCGTCATTGGTCAGACGGAAGAAACCGTTGCCCTGAATACCCATATCCAGATCGCTGTTACCCATGCCCAGTACGCCATCGCTGAAGTTCTGGTTTACCGAGGAAACCTGCACACCCATACCGATTTGCGAACCGGCAAAGACGTCGGCAAAAGCAATGGAGCCAGATTTAAATCCGACGGTTTGGGAGTTAGCAATGTTGTTACCGACGACATCGAGAGCTTGTGAAGCGGCGTTTAATCCGCTGAGACCTTGTGAGAAACTCATTTTTATTCTTCCTGAACACTAATAAATGAAATATTGAGACCTGATCACTCAATTAAATAAACGTTGCCTAATGTCGTCGTGCCATCCAGCCCAAGCCGCAGATTAGCGGTGCCTCCCCCGAAGGAAACGCCGTCCACTTTGCATTTTTTCAGAGAGGTAATTTTCGGCACATCGCCATTTTCGTTGGAGGCTGCAAAGGTCACCTTAAAGGTGCTCTTATCATCAGACGGTGGTGCGCCCGGCTGGAAGTTATCCAGATCATCCATCGAGAATTTATTCACCCCGGCTTTCGCATTTTTCAGATCGGCGGTGTAGGCGTTACCCGCATCATCCGTTAAGGTCACGGTGACTTTGTCGGCGTCGCTGTCAAGGTTGAAGGAGAAATCCTGATTGCCGTTTTCGGCATTGGAGATAACGGTATCGCCTTCAATAAACACCGTGCGTCCAACCCACTGTGAGGCATTCATTTGCTGCATGCTGTTGACCAGCATGCCGACACCCTCGAGCGTTCCGTTGAGTTTCTCCACGCCCGCCGCCGTATTGAACTGTGCCAGCTGTGAGGTCAGCTGATTGTTGTCCATCGGGTTGGTGGGATCCTGGTTTTGCATCTGTGCGACCAGCAATTCCATGAAGCTTTGCGAAAGATCCGCGGCGCTGTTACCGGTGCCTGCTGAGCCGTTGTTATTGGTATTACCGTTATTCATTACGGGTGAAACAGCCATTTCTCAGTCCTTTATTGGCCCAGCGTTAATGTTTTTAACATCATCGATTTGGCCGTATTCATGACTTCCACATTGGCCTGATAACTGCGGGAAGCCGAAATGGTGTTCACCATTTCATTCACCACGTTCACGTTCGGCATGCGGACATAGCCTTTGGCATCGGCCAGCGGATTTGACGGCTCATACACCATGCGATCCGGCTCGGTGCTTTCCACCACGTCGCTGACACGAACGCCACCAATGTCCTGACCCGGCGCATTATTGACCTGAAAGACCACCTGACGGGCGCGGTAAGGCTGGCCATCAGGGCCGACGGCACTGTCGGCATTCGCCATATTACTGGCACTGACGTTTAACCGTTTTGACTGGGCCGCCATGGCGGAACCGGAAATATCAAAAATACTCATTGTTGACATGGCAATTATTATCCCTGACTGATGACACTCATCATGCCTTTAATTTGTGAGCCCAGAACCGTTAAGCTGGTTTGATATTTCATGTTGTTATCAGCAAAACTGACACGCTCACGATCCATATCTACCGTATTTCCATCGGCGCTTGGCTGATCGGGAATTCGATAAAGTAGCTGGCCGTTATCCATAGCCGGTGCGACTGCGGGAATATGCGTACCTGAGGTTAATGATAAGGTCAGAGGACCCTGCGCCGGAGTATTTCGCTCCACCGCACTCTTTAACTGATCGGAGAAATCAATATCTCTGGCCAGATATCCCGGCGTATCTACATTGGCAATGTTTGACGCCAATATATTTTGACGCTGAGTCAGTAAGCCTAATGCCTGCTGCTGGAACCGAAGCGCATTATCGAGTTTATCAAGCATGAAAAAACGAACCTCTGCCTTATGAGAATTAACGCATGCATTCTATTGGCGAATGATTCAATTTTATACTGTAAGGATAAGACAAAAATAACCTCATTTAACGGGATGAGATTTTTCTTAAACACTCATTAAAATCTAGACGGAGAATTGGCGACAGAAATTACAGCATTTAGAGCATTAATAAACTGAACTTATGGCATATACTTTTTAGCCATCAAAAAGTGTATGACAAAGGGATTAACCCTGCGCTATATAATATAAGGTTCCTGTGCCCCATGTTTTTCCAACGCCGTTGGTTAATAACGATAAAAATATCGTTAAATATTCTATTCTGCGGTATGGCGTTTAATGCCGTCGCCGCGCAATCTGCACATGAGTCGCTGGAAAGCCAAATAACCGCCGTGGTGAATGCCCACAATGAAACACCGGCTGACGCAGCGATTTCCCGCACGATAACAATCCTGACGCCCACAGAGCAGCTTAACGGGCTATGCCCGAATCCCGAACTCTCAATTGCCGGTAACAATCTGCGCCTTACGGGCAACAAAAGCGTAATTGCGCAGTGCGGCAGCAAACGTAAATTCATTCAAATTACAGTGCAGGCACAGGGCACCTGGTGGACGGCCGTCCGGTCCATCAGGCCCGGCACCGTAATTCAGGCCGAAGATATTCAACCCCGCACAGGCTCACTGGAACGTTTACCCGCCGGGCTCATTTTCACCCAGGAAAATATTATCGGGCAGACAACCACGCGTTCAATCAACAAAGGACAACCGGTGGTGGAGGGCTTGTTACGTAAGGGCTGGGCGGTGATTTCCGGGCAGGAAGTGGACATTCTGGCCACCGGCGAAGGGTTTCAGATCCGCGTAAAGGGCAAGGCGCTGGACAGTGCTGCAACCGGTCAGCCCGTCAGAATCTCCACCCGTTCAGGCCAGATTGTGACCGGTTTAGTGGCCCCGAACGGGAAAGTGAATATTAATCTGAAAGAATCGTTTTAGTTTTTTTGAGAACCACCGATATTTAAAATATACCGCGAGGTCACTCACGAATTGCCGAGGAACATTATGAGCATAGAACGTCCACTAAAACCTCTGTCAGTGCCCCCTGTGAACGTGCAACAGCAGGATTTAAAAATGCGTCCAAGAACAGGAGATATCAGCCCAGCGCAAATGGCGGGCAGCGAAAACTCCGGTACGCAGATTAAACTGAGCAAATTGACGCAGGAAATTCAGACAGATACATCACATGATATCGACTACGAACGCATTGCTAAGATTCGTGCATCAATGGATGCCGGAGAATTACAATTCGATCCCGACGCTATTGCGAATGCGCTGGTTGAAGATATCTTTCAACTCTCATAAGTTCTGACAAGACAATAATGAAAATGGAAAACTTACGTTCAGTTTTGCTGAAAATACAAGACTCTATGACGGAACTGGAGGCTATTCTTGTAGAAGAAGTGAACCAATTAAGGCGGACGCAGATTAACCCTGTGTCCCTGCAAATTGTGTCCGACAGCAAAAATCAGTTGCTTGCCACCATCGGTTATTATGATGATATGCGCAAGCAACTGGAAATGCCGTTACACCTTTCTGCGCCTTATCATCAAAACCCGAGGTTTTCTACGTACTGGAGTAACATCACCAAAAAAGTCAAAACGGCTAAAGAACTGAATTTAAAGATTTATGATTTACTCGAAATGCACCGGCAAAAAACAGATAATTTGAAAAAGCTGGTTAACAATGCCGGTATAGCTGCGTCGACTTACGGCCAGGAAGGGCAATCTACCACGCCCAACGCCGGGAAAGTTTATAATATTAGCGTCTGACTCCCGCATATGTTTACTTCCGTGTCGGACCCGATACTCTTCACAATAGATAATTAAAAGCGTTTGTACTCGTTGTTTCATTTCAGGCTTCCTTATTGGAAGCTTTTTTTTAATATTCTATCGCTTAATCAGCCGTCACTTTCGTTTGTTCTTCGGCCAATCTCTTTGCCATTATTTCATCCCAAAAGCCGTTAAAATAGACAACGCGAAAAACCGCGAAATAACGGGTCTAACAGGCAAGGTTGATTAAGTGGCAAAAATAATACTGCGCAGCGGTTATCTGGATGATTACATCGCGCTGGGCGAGAACGGACAAACCCTTTTCGAGAGTGCGATACAGATTCGCGAAACATTACGTCTGCGAAAACAACAGTTGATCCTCGACTGTCTGGCTATCCCGCAGCGCAATGACACTGAGGATAAGGTGGACTGGTACGCGCCGCACGAAGGTGTGGTCACTCAGTGGGCCAGCGCCAGCCCACAGCAACGCGAGCACGCCCTGCGTTACCTGGAAAATGCTTTAGCCACCGCCGCTACGTTCAGCCAGCGCTGCCTGCAAGCGGAGAAAACCGCAGTCCGGCTCTTCGGTTCCCTGCTGACCAAAGTGTTGCAGTTTCCAGCCAGCCAGCATGTTTATCTGCTGGACGGTAAACCGGTTATTACCTTCTGGGGATTTGTCAGTCTGCACTCTGCGCCGCGCGATGATGCATTCGAGTGCCTGCGCCAGATTGCCGTGCCTGAAGTAAAAATAGAGGACGCACCGCTGCCTGTTGCCCCCGTCGCGCCGGAGGAGGAAACGCCGGACGACCCTGAACCCGTGGTCGTGACGCTTAGCCGGCCGGATGCTCCGCTTCTCACACCTGCCGCGGTTGCGGTTCCAGCCCCAGCTCCGCTCGCCGATGCCACTGTGCCACCCGCACAGGAAAAAAACCGCTCCGCTTCGCGCCATCTGCTGGCGAAAATCATCGCCGTCGCCATTGTATTGATCGCCCTGCCGCTGCTCTATCCCCATCTGGCACCGCGGTTAACGCAACGCTTTGCCGCGCCTCCTCATGCTGTTGTCACCGACACGCCCGACGTTTTACCTCTTTCTGCCGCGCCAAAACCATTGGTGTCCAATACGCTGCCTGTGCAGCCCGCCGTGGTTGTCGTACTGCCTGCCACGGGCGCGGAAGAAAAATCCGTTGAACCAACAGCAGTCAAACCGGCGGAAGCTGAGGTCGATAAAAACGCGCTGGTACTGCCTGCCAATGATGTCAAAGCCGGTACCACTGAATTTATGAATGGCCGCTGGAAGGCAAGCATTGATGTGAATAACCCCCTCACCAGCAAACCGCCGGGCCTGCGTTTTCAGATAAAAAACAGTGAAGGCACCCTAAATATTGCCCGCGAAAACAACATCACCTGTAAGGCGGAGGTTTATCTGGGGCTGATGCAGTCAGGTAATTTGCTGATCAAGAGCCGCAGCAAAGCCAAATGCAGCGATAACAGCCGTTATCAGGTGCCTGAAATCACCTGCAAGCAACCGCTGAGCGGCGCCGCGCAGTGTACCGGCCGGTATGCCGACGATACGGTGGTTCCGATGACGCTTCTAAAAGTGGGTAAATAAATCATGCTGGCAAATCTTATCGACTATCAACCGAACGTCACTCTGGTCCAAAACAGCAGCGTGCAGTTTCTGGATTTCGGCCTGAACCCGGTTGTTAACAGCCCGTACAGCGGCCGCTTTGTACGCCATAGCGTCAACGGCCCGTTGTTGCGCCTCGGCTATGATGCGCTGTCTGAACGCTTTACGCTGCCAGGCGAAAACGGCGGCGAACCCGAGGTGGTTCGCCCAGAAATGACCATTCCCCTGGAGCATTCGCTGCGGGTGATGGACAACGTCTGGCTGCCGCTGCCGTTTATGCGGTTCACCCCACCGCGCATGTTTACCAACAGTCCGGCCAACTGGGCACGGGTGCAGATAAAACGTCTGCCCACGCCCGATCTGGCCGGGAATACCGTTCGCCTGTGCATTGCCTTTGATACCAAAGTCCACGCGGATGTCAGCGCCGCCGCTCATCTGGCGCTGACAGCCCGCGATGTTCGTGACGGTACCCACTTTGCACTGGCGTGGCGTAATCATGAAATCGCTGAGTTCCTTGATCAAACGTGGGTCGATGGCTGGCTGCGTGAAGTTTTTACCCAATACGCCCGGCATCAGGAAGCACGCAGTGCGCACGACATGAATAACGCCATGAAGGCGTTCGAGTATCAGGCGCACTTTCTCAATATTCTCGACATGCTCAGCACTCAGTTAACAATACCTGAAGTGCAGATCGTCACCGAAACCCTGAACACTGCGCCGGTCCCCGTTGATCTGATCCTCGATGTCGGCAATACGCATACCTGCGGCGTGATCCTGGAAGATCACGGTGTGAAAAATGCCGGATTACAGCAAAGCGCAGAGTTACACATCCGCTCGCTGACCGAGCCACAACTGATCAGTGAACCACTGTTCACCAGCCGCCTTGAATTTAGCGAAGCTAAGTTTGGCAAACATCACTTCTCGATGGAAAGTGGCCGTGATGATGCGTTTGTCTGGCCATCGTTTGCCCGGGTGGGTGATGAAGCCCGTGAGCTGGCGACGCGCCGCCTCGGTACCGAAGGCACCAGTGGTATTTCCAGCCCGCGCCGTTATCTCTGGGACGACGCGCCGTCCGATCAGGCATGGCGTTTCAGCCAGCTTACCTGCAAAACGCCGCGCGAACCCCGCGCCATCGCGCTACCGCTGATGAATTTGATGAATGATGACGGACAGCCACTCGACAGCCTGCCGCCTGAAGAACGCCTGCCGGTGTTTTCCCCGAACTACAGCCGCAGTTCGCTTATGACGCTCATGTTGTGCGAACTGCTCGCTCAGGCACTGGCACAGATCAACAGCGTCGGACACCGTCAGAGCATGGGGTTGGCGAATGCACCGCGCCAGCTGCGTCATCTGATCCTGACGCTGCCTTCTGCCATGCCAAAGCAGGAACGGGAGATTTTCCGTCTGCGGGTGCAGGAAGCGGTAAAACTGGTGTGGAAAGCGCTCGAATGGCAGCCGAAAGACGACGACGTTATGTCACGTTTTGGCGAACGCATCAGCGTTGTGCCACTGCCTGACGTCCAGATGGAGTGGGATGAAGCGACCTGCGGTCAGCTGGTGTGGTTATATAACGAAGTGATCAATAGTTATGCCGGACATGCGCAGGCATTTTTCAAAAGTCTCGCCCGCCCCGATCGCCTGCTGGCTGACGGGGAGCTGCCAGGCCGTACTCTGCGCGTGGCATTCCTGGATATTGGCGGCGGGACAACCGATATGGCTATTACCCAGTATCAGCTCGATGAGGGTGCCGGCAGCAATGTCAAAATCACCCCGCAGCTGCTGTTCCGGGAAGGTTTTAAAGTCGCCGGAGACGATATTCTGCTGGATGTTATTCAGCTATGCGTTCTGCCTGCGCTGCAACATGCCCTGCATAAAGCCGGGGTGAGCGACTCAAAACGGGTGATGAGCAAACTGTTTGGAGACGCCAGACTCGACGGCAATCGCACGATTCTTCGCCAGCAGGCGACGTTGCAGCTGTTTATTCCCCTCGGCCACGCCATTCTCGCCAGTTGGGAGAGCAGCGACCCGCAGGACAGCACGGCCCTGCTTGAAGGCCGTTTCGGCGAGCTGCTAAACCTGCATCCGACGCAAAACGTGATCAACTACATCTCTCAAACGGTGCAGCCGTTGTTACCTGTCGGCACGCCGCCTTTTGAGGTGCTTGACGTGCCGTTGCTGGTTGAGCTGGCGACGCTGAAAGAGGCGCTGCTGGCCGGACGTTTCAGCCTCACCGCCCCGCTCCAGTCCCTGTGTGAAGTCATCAGCCATTACTGCTGCGACGTGCTGCTGGTGACCGGCCGACCGTCCTGTTTTCCGGGTGTTCAGGCGCTGCTGCGCCATCAGCAACCGGTGCCAGTAAACCGTATAGTCTGGCTGGACAGTTATCAGATCCACGAACGTTTCCCGTTTGGGCAACAGGGCCGCGTGGTGAATCCTAAATCCACCGCCGCACTGGGCGCGATGCTGTGCTGCCTGGCGATGGATCTGCGCCTGCCGGGCTTCAACTTTAAAACCGCCGACATTCAGGCCTATTCCACTGTCCGCTACCTTGGCCTGCTGGATGGCAGCCAGACTCTGACAGAAGAGAACCTCTGGTATCCGGGGATTGATCTTGACGATCCGGCGTCCCGGCTGGATGAAAACCTGATCTTCCCGCTGCGGGGAGATGCCTGTCTGGGGTTTCGTCAGCTTGCAGATACGCGCTGGCCAGCCACGCCGTTATATCAGCTGAAAATTAATACTCCGGCGCTGGCCAGGCAGATTGCAGGTGATGGCGTGCTGCATGTGCGGTTGCAATACGACCCGCCAAGCGGCGGTTTTGCTCTGGCACAGGCCAGTATGCAAAACGGCAGTCCGCTGCCAGCAGACGCGGTATGCCTGAAACTTAACACCCTCGCCACCAGTTACAGTTGCGAAAATGACTATTGGATCGACAGCGGGAGCGTATACCTAAAATGAGCCAACCAGACACCACGATGAATCAGCTCATCCGTTGGGTACATGACAACCGCACGCAGTCGATGCGCCTTAACATCGAAGCCGACGCTCTTCTCGCACGGTTAACACGGTTACAGCAGCGCGAGCAGCAGATCGCTGCGCTTAGCAATGCGCCGCTCACGCTGGGGCTCAACGGCAGCTCAGTCGCCGGCAAACACCATCTGCTGAAAATGATTGTAGCCGAAGGCCGTGATGAGATTTACGTACAGCTGGGCGGGAACACACTCAACTATCTGCGACATATCAACCCCGACAATCTCGCGCCGTTGATGGCTATCCGTTTTACCGACGCGCTGCCACCGGCCGTGGAAAATTTCCCCTTGCTGCTGACGCTCTTTAACGAAAGTGAGCTGGCTCAACGGCTGATTCGTCAGTATCACACCTCGCGCCAGCACTACAAGGTGCCGCGCAGCGCCATCAGCGCAAAACTGGCAGAACTGAAATCACGTCGGCAGACCCGCGAGGTCCCGGGTATGACATGCGGGCAATTCTCATCGGTGATCCAGGGTTATCATCAGTCCGTTCGCGGAGCACACCGGCTCGATGATGCGTTGGTGTATCAGATGGCGGAGCTGGCACCCTGGCTGGCGCTGGCCGACCGCGCCACGCTGCTTTCCACACTCTGGGGGGAACATGCCACGCTGACCGCCCAGTGGCAGCAACAGGCGCAGAGGCTGCACCATCTGGGCAGCGTTTCGCAGGTGATGGCTCCGATCAGTCTGGTCGTTGATTCTCTGCTGCTGCCTAACAACGGATTTTTAATCCCCACGACAGCGGATGAACGCGAACTGAATAACGATGTGATCGTCTGCCCGCTGCGCGAAGGCACATCGACGCTGCGCCTGAGTATTGCTCAGCAAGATCTGGCGAGTATTTGCTCCGAGATCACCTTTACGCTGAGCCATAAATCTGCGCTTGCGGGAGTAGATATCGTCGATATTCCGGCTGACCAGTTACCGCTTTATCAGGATCGCTTACTGCCCGATACCGTGCTGGTCTGTAATTCAGTGGCCGATCGTCAGGATCTCATTCCGGCAGCCAGAGTGCTTTCACGCTGGATGAAAGATACTCAACCGCTGACACAAGGCACGCTGCCAAGACTGGTCTGGGCGATCACCCCGTTTGATCTGCGTTTTACTCGCGGGGATCACGCCGATGATGCCGTGCAGCACGTCATTACCCAGTCCGGCCAGGACTGGGGAACATTGCAGGCGATGGATCACCGCGATATCTCTTGCCTGAACGACTGGCTGTCAGCGGCGGTCAGCCCACCATGCCGTGAAGACCGTCGGACATTGTTGCGCACGGATCATCAACAACAGGTAGCGGCGCAATTCCACCGTTTTAGCACGCCGGAGAGTGCCGATGTGCGACCGCAATCAGAACACCTGATCCGTGCACTGCAAGCACGGGCAGCAAAACACGGCGATCTTACCGACTGGCTGATGCCGTCACGTGACATCCTCCAGCAGTGCTGGCTGCAACAGCAGCAACAGGGGGTTAAACCTCGCCCCGGACTCGTGCTGAGTGTCGATTTATTTGATGATACCCGACCTTCAAGCGTACCCGTTCAGCAACCGCAAAGTTTTGCCACTCAGGTATTCGCGTTATGGGTGAATCATTTAACGCAGATCGGTCAAAACCCGGCGGCCATTGATGCCTCCGGGCTTGATGCACCCCAGCTTCAGCGCTTGTGCGAAGTACTGATTGCCACGGCTTACCGACTCAACCTTGCCGAAACGCTGGAAAAGAGACTGGCACAACAGGATGATGATGTCGCGAAGGCCGTCACCCACGCCAGCAATGTGTTCAGCGATTTTGTCAGTTGGTTGGGCTATAACAATGTGGCGATGGAACACCGCCCGCTGAGTCGCATCAATAAAGGCAGGGTGATTTTCGCTCCCGCCCTACAGGCAAGCGCCGCTGTACGCCTGGAACGGCTAGGCGAAAACGTCACACAGGGTAATGCAACATATATCTACGACTGGCTGGTGGCACTGATGACACGCGCGGCAGAAAATACGAATCATGACGGTCCTGACGACATCAGTGATCGGCACCGTGAGGCATTACATAAGCTGCTGCTTGCAGCGAAATAAAATAAAACTGAGATCATGTCATTTTCAACCCTTTTGCCAGTTGAACATCCGCAAAAGGGTTGAATACGGGGGGAATTGAGAGGGTTTATAATGTAGCCGTTAATGTCCCACAAGCTGCGTTATTTGCCCTTTTCGCACATCAGAAATAGGCTGGAGCAGAGGTCAGGATATTGCTGACCCAGTTGGTAGCAACCTTCAAGATAAGCCGGGGAGATAATGTCCGTTTGCAACAGAGCATCCCACTGGAAATTGGCTAACGCTTTAAAGAAAATACCAGACCGGTGTACAACGTTTAGCCCTGCGGCCGTGGCGTCACGTTCCAACGTATCCAGGCTGTAAGTACAGCGGTGACCATGGGCTGCTTCCGCACCGGTTACTGCCGAGTTATGCGAAATTAAACCCATTTTGACAGCAATCTGACGAGAAGGCGCATTGGCATTGGGGCATACGAGAAACAGCCTTCCCCCTTCGCTCAGCCATTCATCATTAATGCGGCGTAATAAATTAACCGGATCGTCAATATGTTCGAGAACGTGAGTTAAAACCACATTGTCGTAACGCTTCGGCAGTTCTGCCTGCTCAAACAAAGCATTGATATATTCCACCCGACTGCCCAGTTTCGAACGCGCTTCATTCATTGCATGATCGGAAGCTTCTACGCAGGTGATATCATCAAAGTGATTCAAAAAACGTCGGGTAAAATCCCCTTTAAAACTCCCTAACTCCAGCAGGCTACCTTTTCTGAAAAAAGGCTGAAAAGAGCGCAGCATAAAAGGATGCATGACGGCGAAATCAAACCCGTAAGCATACTGATGGTCCGCAGCATCATTTATTTCATTATTGTAATCACGTTGTTCAATCATCAGATTTCTCTCTACAAATTTATCAGCATCATCGTCGTTTGCTGGGTGACCAGGTTCGGGGAAAACCCCAAGCGCCGGTAAAGGCATTGCGCGGGTTCATTGGCGTTATCGACTTCAAGATTTATTTTGCTAATCCCTTTCTCCCGCACCTTTTCGATAGCGTGACTTATCAGGAGATTTGCCACCCCTTTTCTCCGAAAGGCCGGTATTACGCTAACGTTTGTTATAAACGCCCCTTTATCAACGTCATCGCAATACATACAGAGCAGACCCATTAGCGATGCGTTATGCCAACCCTCGATGCACAGCGCAAACGTCGTCACCTTCCTGGCATAATCCGTAATATTTACCCGGTCACTCAGGGGAGGTACAAACGAGGAATCACATAAGGTGAAATGTTCAGCGACCTGCTCCGCGCTGGCGTGTCCGGCTAAGATGTCGAAGCCCGTCATGACAACGTAAGCCCGGCGACACCAAACCCATGGCGGCCAAATTCATTACCGTTGTAGAGCAGGTAAACACGGCCGTCACATTCAAAAACATGGGGATAACATTGCATGTCACTGTCCCATTCACCGTCATTACCGACGGGAGGAACCTGTGAATCGTCACGGGTCCAGTTCAGCATATCTTCAGACCAGGCATAACCCAGACGATAACCACGGCCTGTCGCTTTGCGAAAGTCAAAGGACTCCCGGAAACAGAAGAACATGTGATAGCGGCCATTAAAATACGCCACCGTAGGCAGCGCCTGACTTTCCTGCGGGCCAAGCCGATCGGGGACAATTTGCTTCGCTTCCAGACGATGCCAGTTGACGCCATCGGCGGATGTGGCATAACCGATTTTATAGGTGCGATCAGGGGCAGCAGCTGACTCATACTGAGTCCAGCCCGTTCCAAAGATGTACCACATATGGAATTGGTCGTTGAAGACTTTGACAAAAGCGTCGGCAACCAGACATGGCTCATGCTGCGAGGCGGCCATTACCGGGCCATGACCATGGCGCAGGAACGTTTCTCCCGCATCGTGACTCACCGCCAGGCCAATCGCGGTATCGACTGAGACTGAAACGCGTCTGTTCCAGCCTGTCGTATAGGCCAGTACTTCATTGTTATGTCGCACAACGTTAAAAGGGAAAATACCGTGCTCATCAAAGCACCCTAATTCTCCCCGCCCTATCACCGGCTGCTGATGGGTGTGCAAAATATTTTGCAGCGTTTTGTCCATATCAATATAAGCAACATGGCTGATGTATTTGCCGTTGAGAGGATCCACGACGCGAGTGGAAAAATAAATACGAATGAAATCGTCAAAAACTAATGTCTGAGGAGATTGAGCAAATAGTCCAGGCTTTCCGTTCAGAATATGCTTTGCGGGATTGTAAATCTGGCCCTGCTTAGTCCATTGGAAACTCATTATAACGTTCCTTGTAATTCAGCCAGACCAAAACCTTCACGCCCCACGCCATTTCCCAGATACGCCATATAGATTTTGCCATCCAACTCGAATACGTGCGGATAGCTGATCATTTCCGCATCCCATCCTTCTTCAGCAACATCTATTCCTGCTTTGCTGTCGTCGCGCACCCAGTCCTCTAAATTATCGCTGGAAGCGTAACCGATGCGGTAACCATGTTGCTTGCCGCGATAATTGCTACTGTAACGATAGCAAAAAAACATGTGGTATTTACCGTTGGCATAAAAGACATCAGGGCTTGCCTGAGCCTCATCTTCTTCAATCCGGCTTTCAATTAAGTCACGGTTAAGTTTTTGCCAATGAACTCCATCCGCGGAAGTTGCCATGCGGATTTTGTAAACAGGTTCAGCCCTGCCGTCGACCCATTTCCACTTTCGTCCGGCAATGTAAAAGAGCTGCCATTTCCCGTTGAAGCGACGGATTTTTGGCCCGCTGATAACAAACGGCTCATCAGGCGAATAGCTGATCACCGGCCCGCAGCCCAATCTTTTAAAGGTTTGTCCCTGGTCATCACTGATTGCAGTACCAATGGCAACATTGAAAGGCACCGATTCACAACGTGTCCAGCCGGCATACCAGGCTCTGACTTGCTCACCCTCACGAACAACGGACACCGGGTACGTCCCGAATTCATCAAACTCCCCCAATTCTCCCAACGGTAAAATCGGTTGCTCAGCGACCCGTATCATGTTGAAAAGATTTGTTCGATCTAAATCCACCCATGCGGAGTAACTCACAAACTGACCATTTTCATCCGCAGGAGGACGACAGGAAAAATAGACGCGCACGAAATCATCAAACACGAGGGTCGCGGGGGCCTGAGCAAAAGCATTGAGCCAGGGGCGGCCGGTCACTTGCTGCGGGCTAAAAACTTTACCGAGTTTCTTCCATTGGAACATTGTTCATACCAGAGAATAGTGAGAGTTGACCCAGTGACGTACCGTATCAAGAGAGTTGAACATCAGGAGATCCACAATGGAAAGCCAGGGTACAAAAGGGGTTGAATATTGCGGGTATTCCATAGCTTTAGACTGAATAAAATTTAGCCTGATCCCTTCAGCTTCGAAGTCAGCGCGGTTGTATAACGTCTGGCCACCGATAGCATTAATATAATTTTTTGCAGACATTGCCTTGCAGATCGATAAGACTTTATCTTGCCCTTTTAAGCTTTCATCGACAGGGAGTGAAGAGGAAATAATAATTCTGGTTTTTATATCCAGCAGTTCTGCCAGTTTACATAGCGAGTAATGCAAATAAACAAACAGGTTATCATCATGATAATTAATAATCCCCTCAAGATGGGGATAAATATCTTTGAAGCAAGGCGCTTTCGCATAGGCCCCGCGAAACTGATTAAGAAGTTTATTTTTATTAAAATCTGATGTAAGTTCTCTTTCGTAAATACTCAGAGAATCAGCCCCTTTTTTGAGGGGCAGGCTGAACATTGTATCCTGACCATTCATGAGCAGACGATTTCGGTTAATCCATCCTTTCTTCGTATACTTAATATTGTCGTAGACAACAAAAACATCAACGGACGCCATAAGTTGGAAATAACCAATATAGGGAAGAAAGTAAGGCTGCATAATAGCGAGATTCATTCTCCCTCCCATAAACGTCTGTCCACAGCGCCATTTCAGCCACCTATATTAATGCACGTCAGTCAAAAGTTAATAGGGCAAACACTGCGCTTTTTTAACGCCAATTAGGGCAACTGTGCAGACGAACGTCATGAATAGCCACGGCGCATCGCCGCTTTTAATCTTGCGGAAAATCACAAACTCACCTTCGTAATCAAACTCAAAAGTTACGACACCGCGATTTTCCCATCTATTTTTAATAACTTCATCCTGAATGTTTAATCGGGGTAAGTCAGTTGAATAGACTCATTAAATTCACCTTTAAATTTTGATATATGCCGATTTATTTCTCTAACCTGTTCTAAATTGAGTCTTTTTATATTGTCTCCTGCCTCATAACATACCCCCCTGCTTGATAACAGCCGCTTCATTGCTGCCTCCACAGGGAATTCATCGGAAGAATTGGAATAACACTAAGTGCGTCAGCTCAGCTTTTGCCAAAATATTCTACCGCAATCACGATCGTGGCTCCTCGACCTGCCGGATGAGACTGACTGAAAGACGTTCAAGTGCAGCCCGCAGGTGGCTGATACAATCTTGATAGTTTTGACCGTTTTCACAGAGAATCTCCAACTGAATGCAGGCATCCACCACAGGCTGCGCTTTAATCAGCTCCGCCCCGCCTTTAATCCGATGAGCTAATGCAAAAAGGCGTGCACGATCGCCATTTGCCACAGTGGATTCAAGTTGCTGTATATCGACAGTAATACCTGAAATAAACGTCTGTAAAAGCTGGGCCAATTTGGCCGCGTCGTTATTCGTCAACATCATCAACTCTGTTAAATCATACTGTTTTTCACCGGCTAACTGTGTGGCGTGAGATTGGGTTATCACTTCAAAAAGAGGCGCCAGCATGGCTAAGGTCACAGGCTTAAATAAACAGTCATCCATGCCTGCGTCGAGACATCTCTGACGCTCTTCGTTGACGGCATTGGCCGTCAATCCGATGATTTTTATCCGTGGCGTATTATGGATATCTTCATGGTGACGAATGCAACGCGTGAGCTCATACCCGTCCATCAGTGGCATATTACAGTCGGTGATCACCAAATCAAACGCGCCTTGTTGCCACAGAACCAGCGCCTCGCGTCCGTCATTGGCGGCAGTCACGTCATGACCAAAAAAAGTCAGCTGTAACGTAAGGACGTCACGATTTGCCGCATAGTCATCAACAATGAGCACACGTTGTGAAGTCTGCACCCCGGCCATGGCCACGAGGCGCGGCGCGGCGCGTTTCTGATGCTCACGGCGCAGCGGTAAGACGATTTGGGCACGGGTTCCCTTCCCCTGCTGGCTTTCCAGCGTCACAGTACCGCCCATCATTTCACTCAGCGTTTTACAAATCAGCAGCCCAAGCCCTGAACTCTGCTGCGAGGAAAGCGTATTGTTGCTCGCCCGCGAAAAGCGCGAGAACAGTTTCTGGCTATCATGAGTCGAAATCCCGATGCCACTGTCTGAAATTTGTAGCGTCAGTTGCAGATGATCTTCACTGAGTTCTTCCACGGCAGCGCTAACATGGATCTCTCCCTTATCGGTAAATTTCAGCGCATTGCTCAGCAGGTTTGAAATAATTTGTTTGAATCTCAACGGATCGATCAGCACGTCGTGATCAAGCGTTACAAGCTCATCGAGCCTGAAGTCCAGGCCTTTGCGGCGGGCGAGTGCCTCAAACAGCCGGCATACTGAATGGATCAGTTGTCTGAGATTACCAGGTTTTTCGCTGAGGGAGAGATGACCGCTTTCAGCGCGCTCGATATCGAGAATATCCCCTATCAGCTCCAGTAAACTCTGCGCTTCGGTTGCAGCAATATTCAGTGAACGTTTATCCACAATACCCGCATCCGCCTGCTTCGCCGCCAGTTCCAACATGCCAATAATGACGTTCATGGGTGTGCGAATTTCGTGGCTCATGGTCGTCAGAAATGTTGATTTGGCTTCGCTGGCCTGCACCGCCTGCTCTTTATCGATTTGCAAACGTTCGATGTGCTGTTGACGTTCACTGATGTCGTACCAGCCGCCAATAATGCCGATAATGTCGCCCTGTCCATTACGGTAGGGCAAAATCCAATGATGAATGATGCGGTAATCATTGTCACCGACACGCAAAATGCGATCGTTAACAATGGATTCCCCGTGTTCAATGACCCGCCGGTAACTCTGTAGCAGCTCTTCGGCACGTTCACCGTTATCATCCAGAACGTCATACACCGTTTTGCCCAGCAGATCTTCCACCGGAATATTGAGATGCTGTCGGTAACTGATATTGCAAAGCAACAACTTGCCTTCACGGTCACGGACATAAATGGGGAGCGGTGTGCCATCGATCAGATCTTTCATAAAAGTAAGTTGATCGTTGAGCTTATGCTCTGCCCTGACACGACGCTTAATCAGGCTGCGCAGCCAGTAGACCCAAAACAGCAGGAATAACATTGCGGCCGAAAGCAGCAGAAACCATCGCAGCAATTTCTGTCGTTCCTGACTCCAGAAATTGCGCTCGACAACAATATTTCCGCGCCAATGGTTAGTGAGCTCAGTCATGCGTGCCGGGGCAATACTGGCTAATGCTTTATTGATAATACTCAACAACTGTGGCTGGTTGTTTGCCATCGCGATGCTAAGTTGAAGTGATTTATTGGTAAATATTTCGTCGATTTTGAGCCGGTCTTTATAATAGCTATCAACAATAAATACTGACTCAGCCAGCGAAACCACGGCGATATCCGCCTTGCCATCATTCAGTAATCGAAAGGTACCTGCAGCTTCTTTACTCTGCACAGGCTGCATCAGCGGGAAGTGGTCATGGATTACTGACAGAATCGGATCCCCCTGCACGACCGCAACGTGCAGAGGTTTAGTGAGCAGATCGCCACTGACAATATTGCTGTCTGCACGACTGGTAATCACGTAACTATCACGATAAAACGTGGGGGAATAGCTGATACCCGGCGGCGGCGGGTACTGATTATCCGTCACGGCAACAGTGATATCGACCGTCCCCTTTTTCAGCAAGTCTCTCGCTTCTATGGCGTTATTCACCTTATGCCAGACCAGCTGTAAATCGGCAATTTTAGCGACTTCCTTCAATACATCGGCATTGATACCGTAAGGTTCCTTGCCGGCGGCAAAGAAGGAGTAAGGTTCGTTGTTATCTTCCAATGCCACACGCACAATCCGATGCTCATTGCGCCACTGTAACTCGTCGGTATCCAGCACAATCTCTTTCGCTTTTTGCGTCATTCGGGGTTTAGCTCCCCAGTACGTCAATATCTGTTGCCGTTGCTCTGGGGTAAGCGCATTAATAACGGAATTCAGTAACGTTAGGAACGTTTTGTCATCCCGGTTAAGCGCAAAAGCAAATTGCGTTTTCGCCAGACTCGCGTTGCCCAGAATAACAACATTATCAAAAACCCGACGGCCGGAAAGAAACTCGGCACTGATATTATCGCCGAGAAAAAGGTCATTTTGTCCGAAAGAGAGGGAGCCCATTGCGCGCAGATTAGAGGGATACATTTTCAGCTTTATCCCCGGATAAGCCTGCAATACCCACTGTGGCGGTAAATAGTGATAAACCATCGCCACTGAAACGCCGTCCAAATTGCCATTAAGTTTATCTGAAGTGCCAGGACGCCCTGCAAACACCGGATTGTCCTCGGCATAAGGTACGGATAAAACGAGGCTTTTATCGATGGAATCAAAACCATTGGCAGTGCCGAGAAAATCGATTTCCTTACGCTTTAGCGCGGCGATCGCCTCCTGACGTGTATCAAAAACTTTCACCATCACCGGCAGGTGAAGCACGGTAGCAACCAGGGCCGCGTAATCAGCAGTAATACCAATATATTCATTGTTAAAATTGAGGATATCGAAAGGCGGGTAATTGGGCTCGGAAACGCCAAGTGTTAGTTGTGTCTTTTGTTGCAACCAATCTTGCTGAGCAGCATTCAACGTGACCCTGGGGAAAGAGCCCGTATATTGCCCGTTTATCATGGCTGAATGAGGATCGTTGGCCGTGACATTCATACTCAGTAACAAGCCAACGATCATCCAACAGAGACGGCGCATATCATTCTATCTCAAAATATTGAGCAATCTGTACCAGCGCCATGACACTGCTGACATTCATTTTTTCATATAGACGGGTTTTATAAGTACTGATGGTTTTTTCACTTAACGACAAAACTTCAGCAATCTGTTTGTTACTCATGCCATTGATCAGATGCTTCATGACCACCTTTTCACGATTGGATAACCGCGCGAGCTTTTGAGCCACTTCCGTCATGGCATCATTTTCACTGCTGCCTTGCGAAAGCTGGGGGAATAATGAATAACCTGACATCACCGTATTGATGACCTCGCTCAACATAGAAAGGTTATCTTTTTTCGATACATACCCCGCCGCCCCGGCCTGCATACAGCGAAGGGTAAACTGTTCGCTGCTTTGCGACGTCAGCACGACAATTTTGCACTGATTTTTGTGCTCTTTTAATTGACGAATGACCTCAAGACCCTCGAGGCCTGGTATAGCCAAATCCAGGACCAGTAAGTCAGGTTTGTGCTGCTCGCACTGATGCACGGCATCAACACCGTTGTCACACTCAGCGACCACCTCAAATCCGGCGTTAATGACCAGCATTCTGACCGTTGCCAAAATGAAAGGATGGTCGTCAACAATAATTGCCTTACGCACTCTGTAGCCTCAACAATGAATCTGGAAATTAAGGAAGAACAAGATCCCGTTGAATCCGGGAGTTCTATTATTGAATCTTAGCAGGGCGTTACACATGAGGAAGGGTGTCAGTCCAGAGATAACAAAATGGGTTTGATGCCTTCATACCGTTAGAACCGGCCAGCGGCTTCAAATATGCCAACCTTTAAGTTAGCGAACAAGCAGGGACGTTACATTTGTTTAACTTTTATGTGTCAGCATCCCTCGCCGCCAGTATCGGTTGATGTGAGCTGTCTTCGAAAGAATCAGATTGAGTCATGACGCGCTAAAACCAGCTAATTTACTGAATTTCAGGCATAAAAAAAGACGTCGATTGACGTCTGTTTACTTCGAAATGGTACGCCCTACAGGGCTCGAACCTGTGACCTACGGCTTAGAAGTGCGTGGGTCTTCTTTTTTTACCCCCTGAAAACCAATTAAAAAAATCACTTTTTACTTATAAAACATTAAAATATAGGATTCCTCATGTTGATGCAAATTGATGGGAATGGATCTCTATGGACTGAGTTTACTTACATACGCCGTTACATTAGATTCTAATGTCAGAAACCCGTTAAGGAGCGCCCAATGGCTATTTCAAGACAAAAACTCACCTTCGAACGCCTCCGTAAATTTGAACTCACTGAAGGTAAATCTCAAGTCTTTCTTTGGGATACGGAAGTGCCAGCACTGGCTTGCCGCGCAACTAAAGGAACGAAAGCATATATTTTCCAAAGTGTATTTCTGGGCAAAACGCTGCGCATGACCATCGGCAATATCAATGACTGGAAGATTGATGATGCCCGAAGCGAAGCCAGACGATTGCAAACCTTGGTAGATACTGGAACAGACCCCAGAATTGCAAAAGCCGAGAAAATCGCTGCGCTGCAATCTCAGCAAGCTGAATATCACAGGGGAAAAGTGATCTTTTCTGTTGCTTGGGAGGAATATCTTGAAGAGTTAAAAACGGGCATAAGTGCAAAGACCAAACGCCCCTATTCTCAGCGATACCTTGCCGATCACATAAGGCTTTCAGCTCGAGGCGGCAATGCCAAAAAAGTAGGTAACGGTCAAACGATGGCTGCACCGCTGGCATACTTTCTTGATTTGCCACTCAGCGAAATCACCCCAATGCTTGTAACTGATTGGTTAACCCGAGAAAGACAAACTCGCCCTACTGTTACCGCTAACGCCTATCGGATACTGCGAACATTCCTTAAGTGGGTTGAAGACCATAAACAGTTTCACGGCGTAATACCGACAGACTTAACACAAGATAGAAACGTCAGAAAAATGGTACCCGTATCAGCCAGTAAAGCTGATGACTGTTTGCAAAAAGAGCAGCTTAAAAACTGGTTTACCGAAGTAAAACGGTTAAGCAACCCGATGATATCAACCTACCTTCAGGTGCTCTTGCTGACGGGAGCACGCCGAGAGGAAATTGCTTCACTATGCTGGGAGGATATTGATTTCAAATGGTCCAGTATGCGCATCAAGGATAAGGTTGAAGGCGAACGTACTATTCCGCTGACGCCATATGTATCAGCCCTTTTGTCAAAACTGGCCAATACAAGAAAAGCGAAGTCTGATAACAGCCAATGGGTTTTTAATAGTAACAGTAAAAGCGGAAAAATAGTTGAACCCAGAAAGGCTCATAACCAAGCTTTGCTGCGAGCAAAACTTCCTCATATAAGCTTACACGGCCTACGCCGAAGCTTCGGTACGCTTTCAGAATGGGTCGAAGTACCGACAGGCGTTGTTGCGCAGATTATGGGCCATAAACCTAGTGCCCTTGCTGAGAAACACTATCGCCGCCGCCCATTAGATTTGTTACGTAAGTGGCATGAAAAAATCGAGATTTGGATACTGGAACAAGCAAAAATCAGCAAAGAAAAAAGCGTTGATATGCGTTGATTTTCTTTTTTATCAATAGGTTAATGATGATGCTTGTATATTGACAAACCTATAAACTTAGATAAAAATCGACTCATAATCTTAACCATAAAGGAGATATATCAGGATGTTTGATCTTAATACTAGTTCCAGCACCATTAACGATGATCAAGAAATTCTGGCGAACATGCTAGGGTCGAATGATGTAAGTTTTGAAATCCAATACCATGCCCCATCAGCTAATGCACAGCCTCTTGATGAATGGTTTAAAAATCATTACAAGAAAGTTGCTCTTCATGCAATGAATCAGGCTATTCATCAGAAACACCTAAGGGTTAAGTCACTCAGCCTTACACTTCAGAATATGATATCTCATTGTGTGCCACGTACTGGCTCGGCAATTAAGTCACGGCGTAGCAGCAGCAAATCAGCTAAAAACTCTTCATCTTCTGGTTCTAACGATGGAAGTGATCCCGAACCTGCCAGTGCTTTTGGTTCCCTCTTCCTTTCTTGTTTTTGTCTCCTTAGTCTCCCATTAAATTCATTTGCCAACAACTCTATTACAGAGGTGGCAGCATGAATCAATCCAAAGTATTGCAATTATCAGAAATGGATAATATCTCGCTGGTATCCACGACTGAATTAGCTAACTTGCTCAAGCGTAAACCTCAGACGATCAGAATGTGGCTATGTAATGATCGACTCCCATCAGGGCTAGTTAGACCAATCAACCTTAATAATAGAAATTATTGGTTTTTAGATGATGTCAGAAATTATTTAAAGTCATTGCAGGTAGTTGATATTTAGTATTTATGGAAATTTAATTTAAATTAGATGACGAGAGATTTTCCCGTCTCATAAAACTTTACGTTTCATTATTAGGATGGAGATTTGCTTGTATAGATAAGCGGATCTCCCCTGAAGTCATTTGATTTTTCAATGATAAAAAGGGTCTGATATGCATGTCCAAAAGAAATAAGAGTAAAAAAATAAAAGAACTCTCTTTAGAGTTTCAAACGTTACCGACATTTGCACAACGATTGATAAGTTACATTCATTTTAAAACGGGAGCTGCCGCTGAACTTATTTTTACCGTATTACTTGGGGTAATGGCGTATGCCTGCCAGGATAAATTTGATGTTCAGCTTAAGAATGGGAAAACTTTTACATCGCTTTATATTCTATTGTTAGCAAGATCCGGAAGCAGAAAATCAACTGTATTTAAATTGTTGATGGAGCCAATCTATCGACTGGAAAATGAGTTGAAAGATGATTTCCTGCTAAAGGAGAAACTCTATGAACTAGAGATTGCATCATGGGAAGTGGAATTTAAAGAGTATAAAAAACAATACAGTAAATCTATTCGTCAGATAAATGGTGAAAGCGAAGCACGAAGAAAACAGGAGGAATGCTATCTAAGAAAACCAGTTATACCGATAAGAAAGTATCTTACTAAAAATGACTCCACAAGTGAGGGACTTAGAAAGATATTAGCGCAGGGCTCTCCCTCGTTGATGCTCGGGTCTGATGAGGCCGGAGGGCCCTTCGACAGTAATCTTTTCCGCAATACACCCGTACTCAACTCTCTTTGGGGAGAAGGAAGAATTGCAGACAGTAGGGCTTCACGTGACAGTTACGATGTTGATGATGCACGGCTAACGATGCTGCTGATGATGCAGCCCGGTTTATTTGATGACTTTCTTGAAAAACAGGGTGAAAAAGCAAGGAATTCAGGATTTTTGGCTCGTTTATCGCCGGTCGACATGGAACAGATCCCTGAATTGATCTGTATCCCTGATGCTGGTATATGGACTGATGAACCAGGACTGGAAGAATTTTTTTCTATTGTCACCAAGCATTTGCAGGATGGAATGAGGCGTAGAGAAAAAAATGAAGAGCGTATATGTATTATTTTTTCTTCTGAGGCACAAATTGTCTGGAGTTTACAGAGTAGACAAATTCAGGAAAAAATAAAAAAAGGAGGCGAACTACACCATTATGATGATTTTAGTGCTCGATTTATGGAGCATGCTTCACGGATTGCAGCAGTCATGCAAATGTTTATTACACCTGACTCACCAGTAATTACGAAGGAAACTTTAACATCATCATTAAAAATAACAGAATTTTTTATTAATCATCTTATCGCTAAGGTTGATTCTACTCGAAAACCTACAAGGGGTGAAAAATTGACATGGTACCTTGAGGACAATCTCGTTAGCAATGGTTCATACGACTTCAAAAGAAATGACCTTATTAAGAAAGGTCCATATTCAGTCAGAAATTCAGAGAATCTGATGCCTACTTTAGAACAACTTGAGTCTGAAGGTGTAGTGCAATTATTCGAAAGAGGAGGAGTTAATTATGTAAAATTTATTGGCTCAACGATGGAACCGAAAGAATTGGCTGAGAAGACTAACATCCCTGTTTTACACTCGGGATCGATTGCGATGAGTAAGCTACCTAACTTCGAGTAACTTCAGAGCAATTAAACTCTGTCTGGTTAATATATTTTCGACATTAAACTCAGTGCCGTAATGGTTTCGACTTAAATTAATAGCATGGTCAATTAATGAATTTTCACTGGTATATGTAATATATCTTGCTAAGTGTTCAACACTAAACTGTACATCCCCCTATAGGGATTGCATCCAACATCACATGGGTAGCGTGAGGGCTACCCGTTATCCAATGATTGGTATTCACATAATTAAGGATTATTATGAAATCGCAGTATAAGCTTAGCAATGCAGAGATTGATGACTTGGTATCGATAACATCCCGAATGTATAAGTCACCTATCGACCTGTATATTCTCACCTCATTACTTAACATGGTGTATGACAAACTGGAACAGCATTTCCGCATATTCGGTATTCGTACTGACCTGAGATTCGCCCAGTCTCATGTAGCGGGAGAGCCTGACCTACCACTATGCTTTCAACGTGACGACCAGCAGGCAATCACTCGCTTCTCAGAATCACTGAAAAGTCAGATACGGGTGGAGCACAACCGAGCCGGGAGACCTGGAAATCCGACAATACCATCTTATGGGTGGTGCAGAGAACGGGATACTGGTGAACATCCCCATTACCATCTAGTGCTGCTGTTTAACGCTGATGTCTATGCGTATCTGGGGAATTACCAAGACCGGAATGCTAATAACATGGCCACCCGCATACAGAGAGCCTGGTGCAGTGCTATAGACCTTAACTACGATGATTACGCAGCATTAGCTGAGTTCCCACCCAATCCCATTTACAGGTTCAGCAGGATAGATGCTTTGGATCGCACTAAAATATACTGGGATTTTCTGATTCGCTTGGCATACTTGGCGAAAACAAGGACCAAAGATATCCACGACGGTTACCGTAATTTTGGTACAAACCAGTTATTATGCTTGAACAGGCTTACCTGTTAACCCTCGTAGGGTGAGAGAGATTTCTCTCACCCTACCAGTGATTACGAACCTGGGATTGCGCAACCCTGTATCAGATGCTTATCCATAAAATCAACATGGCAGCAGACAAGTTCGTGATAACGCATACCTCAGTCACCTTTTAGTAGTACCAACATCGCCTTTTCATGGTTTTCAATGTTTTTGATGCCTTGCCCCTCAGGTCCCCATTCCTCATAGCTCATCATGATGGCTTGTTTTAAGCTCTCAGCTCGCTCTGTTTCAGCATAGAATTTTTTCTTATCCGCAGGCGAATAATTACTGAGTCTTGAGTTGCTGCTTGGTGAAATCAGGCAAAGATTCCCGAAACGATGGACATCATTCCCCATTTTATTTACACCAGCCGGATCGGTTTGGGGAAAATAGTGTTCAACCGATGTTCGACTCGGTGAAAACTGGAAATCCTCGAAGTGTTTCTTAATATCGGGGTGATTAGCCCCTTTACCGTCGAAGCTCTGACCCGCAGTGAGATCACGCCACAAGCGATAATCGAGCAAATTAAACACATAGTTCTGCACACCAGTGCCACGATGCAGAGGATCAGTGTTAAATTGCTCGTTTTCACCACAGAGCTCAGCCAGAAACTCACTGCTGAGCTTCTCAAGCGCCTCCAGATAAGCCGTTCCGTTTATGTCCAGTTCGCTCGAAGCAAGACTATTCAGAATGACCAGAGAGCGATTGAGCCATCGCTTGTAAACATAGGCGGGGTGTGAGACATGGAACATTGACAAGATCATCGCCAGCCGTTTGGTTACACCAGTCTCCCCATCTTTGCCGAAGGAGTTTTTATAGCCAAAGTTTGAATTATTATTGTGTTCATAACACTCAAGCTTCTGAAGGCTCCACTCCTGATCGTTTGCCTTATCGCGTTTAATAACATAGCGGTCAAACAAGATGCGAAACTTCAACAAATCAAACACAAACTGAGTGATTTTTTCTCTGTCATTTTTTATGATCTCAAAGGCCTGGAGCAGCTTTTTATCATCCAGAGAAACGTTGTCGGCAACAGTCACTTTTAGAACATGCAGCAGAAAGTTGGAGAAATCGATAATAGAATCAAAGCGCTGCTCTTTGACTTTTTCATCGTCGTTATCGGTGTCATGAAAGCGTCGAGCCCCGATAATGTTCCGCAGTGTCGGTTTTTCGTCTGTGCTATGGTGGGTTTCTGTCACGCACTTGATTGCCTCAAAATCGGTTGGGAAACCTGACCATTTTTCGCCAAATAAAACCTTGCGAGCCTCCGGGCTAAAGCCTAATTGTACATAGCGCCCCATGTCTGCGCAGGCATCCCATATGGCTGAAAAGCTGTTTCTTGAAGCCGTGTCGCCGCTGTAAACCGACATCAAATGTGCTTTCAATACCTCATGTTTTTCCAGTTGCTCACCCCGGTTATTCATGATTTCAAAGTAGTGGTTGAGGTCGGTATCTTTGGGCACTGGAACCCGCAAAATAGTCACGTGTTTGAGCAGATACTGGCAGAAGTCGCTGGTGTCTATGTTATGGGTCTTAAAGTATCGCTCTATAAGGGTAAAGGCAGCCCGGATTGAGGGTTCTTCCGGATCGCTCCTCTGCACCTGTTGAAACAGATTTTGCAGTGTTCGTGCTGATTTGGGGCGACTGTCAAAGTCAAGATTGAGGTGAAGGTGCGATAAAACTTGTTCGCTGCCATAAACAACGGTTTTTAAGTATGCGAGCAAAATCGACAGCGTTGTATGTCTTTGCTGTCCATCAATCGTTTCATAAACGATTGCATCTTTATGAGGGCTGTCAGCGCCATCCCGGATATACACTACCAGGCTGCCCAGATAGTATTTCGCCTCTTTCTGTTCTCCGATCTTTTCAAAGTCTTGAATACCATCGGCAATGTCCTGAATGAGCTGCTCGATCTCCGCTGCTCCCCATGCGTAGTTACGCTGGTAAATGGGAATAACATAATGACTGTTTTCGCTGAATAATTTTTCGATAGTCAGCAATGCTAAATCGTTACTTGTTGTCATCGACATCTCCCAGCATTTGAGCGATGGAATCCTGTACGGACTTGGCATTGAGAAAGCGGATATTTTCACATCGCTTTGGCTCGAAGCGCAGAACTTGTTGTGGGTGGATGGCTTTACCCATCACTCTTAACAGTCCTCGTGCCTCACGCGCATAGCTATCAATACTGTCCATGCCGATTTTTTGATATTGCAGTCGTAAGTAGTAACTCCAGCAAAAACAAATTGTTGCCGCCTGAGCTAATTCATGGTCACCAAATTTATCGTAATAGGCCATCACCGCGCACATAAAGAGATTTTTGATATACATATCCCCCTTACGTGAACTGCCAGCATAGCGGGTATGTTTTTTTAAGAAATCGCCAAGTAGCGCTTTATCACCATCAAACAGGGTGTGATGCAAAGACTTGTAGTGCTGGATGTACTCAAAAAAACGTTTTCCGTTAATGATGACCTGATTAATTTGAAACGGGTAAGACTGATGTTGCTTGTCCCACTTCCTTGCGGGGTCGTTATTGTAATGCTCAACGGCAAAATCCAGGGCTAGCAGAGACTGCAGGTAGTGGTAATCACATGTGGAGAGGTTGATGCCTTTGAACACCTCAAGATTGTGGCGGCTGAACTGGATACCATAGTCGCCATCCAGCCAACGACGCTGACGGAATAAGAACTCGCCCATAATCAGATGAAGGCTGGCGGATCCATCATCCGGACTGACACCTTGCTCCCAAAGGCTGACGTGATGGAGTCGTTCCGCCTGTCCGGTTGTCTCCATCATCTCGCGTAAATGGTATGCCTTTAGCAAATCATAAGGTGCCAGGGCCTTGCCTCTGGCATTTTGCGAGTCGAAAAACTGAAACGCTTCGCTTAAGTCATCGAGCGTCACTTCGATGAGTTCACATTGGTTAGACACAAAATGCAGCAGTGATTGACGTTCATCATCGTTAAGCCCCACCAGGCGGCTTTCAATGACTTTGGCATTGTGCTCAAGGTTATTGATGCTCACCCTTGAAGCAAATGCCTGCTCCAGCAAGGGAGATGAAAACTTATCGCGTTGATCAAGTAGTGTACAAAGTAATGTGAGCGTCAGAAGGCGTTGCTGGCCGTCAACAACATTAAGCGCTATCGCATTAGCTAGCTTTACTTCATCTTTGTGCAATACCACCGTTCCAAGTCGGTAGCATTCTTTATCCCGGTGGCTTAACACGTCATCAATCAGTTGATTAACATGTTTGGGCTTCCATTTGTAGGGACGCTGGTAGGAAGGAATAGTGAGTTGCTGCCTGAGCAGGTCCCCAACTTTTTTTACCTGATAGTTTATCTGTCCCATAATTACAGTACCTGCCCAACAATTGTAGTTATCAGTTGAACGAAGGGCGGCAGTCTGACTGCCTGACTGCGGTCAGGTTTATTATAAAGAGCCATTAGCGCATTTCCTTTGGCTTCAATTTTTTTAGTAAAATTTGAAATTGCATTCGATAACCTGCTACATGTAGCAGGTTGTAGCAGGCCTCTGATTTTTTGTGATGACTTTTAAAGCCAATAACAACGAGGTATCAGTCAGTTTCTGAACCGTTAGCGTCAGAGGGAATTATTCAGTTCTGCTTTTGCCGGGTGCCGGTCATCACGCCATTTCGGTCACGGTAAGTATCAGCCTGCACGGCCGGGGCGACCATCAGTCACATCAAAGTCATTATCCGATATTTCATGCGTTCTCCTCTGTCTGTACCATCCCCGACAGCAGCATTTCTGCCATACCGTCCAGGCGTTTTTTAACCTTTTCCCATCCTGGCATGACTTGCCCCATGAGGCGGTAAAAGGCTTCGCTGTGGTTATGTTCTGCTACATGACAAAGCTCATGCAGTAAAACATAATCGATACAGTCGGAAGGGGCCTTGACCAGCCAGGGGTTGAGGGTCAGGCAACCTTTCGCAGAGCAGTTCCCCCACTGGGTCTGCATTGCCCGCAGACGGATCGGCGGACCTGCGCTGACCCACAGCGTCTGGGGTACCAGGATATCGAGACGGCGCTGAAACACCTCCCGGGCACGTTCCCTGTACCAGTCAGCCAGCAAGGATTTCACTTTCTCTGCTGATTTATGCCTGACCGTGACCTCCAGGCATCCTCGAAACATTTTCACTTTCTGTGGCAGGGTTGGGGCTTCCGTCACTTTAAGCTGATATTGCTTGCCCAGATAGTAGTGACTTTCTCCACTCACATACTGCCGGGGAGTGACATGCGTCTGCTGCGCCCTGAAGTCCCGTAATTGCTGGTATATCCAGCGGCTTCTTTTTTTCAGCGCACTCAGCACGACCTGTTCCGGGGTATCTGGCGGGACTGCAGCCACCACCCGTCCATCGGGATGGACTTTGATAAGTAACCGGCCTTTTACCACCCGGCGCGGAACGCACTGGACGGTAATCGGCTCACCGGCATAAACCAGTTGTAGCGTTGGTAAAGATGGCGGCGTTTTCTCACACATTATTTATTCAGGCCCACGCGCAGTATCTGTATCAACGACTCGGTGATACGGTTTACCTGATTCATGCCCGCACCCACATCACGACAGGCAGCAAAAAGAATGGGCAGAAGCTTGGTCTTCACCGCTTTTTCAATGTCCTGTGGGTTAAGGGAGTTTTCAGCCACGGCGCTGATAATGATGTCATCCACCTCAAGGGCCAGTGTCGTCCATTTGTCCTGCACCTGCTCATCATGGAGGTCAAACACCTGGGGGAGCTCTTTTTTAAAAACGCCATAGTAGGCCTGAGCATGTCGGTTGACTGAGAGTGCTTCCGGGATATCGCTGAGCTGACGGGCCTGCACCTGCTGCTCAAACTCCTGAAACAACAGGTACTGTTTCAGGGGATGATCGAAAAGTTTCTCTGCCTCTTCAATCGCCATGCGCAATAGTTTTGAGAAACGCTCTTGGGCATACGGGTCGTCCCGCAGGTCCTGTTCAATCATCTTTGTCACACGGGTTTTGATGATATCGGTTTCATTGCGAGTCTTGTCGGTTTCCCACGTTTCAGGTTGTTCATTTTTGCCCATCAGTCCGACGTTATAAACCCCGCCGGGTTCACGCACTTCCACGCCGCTCACATGCTTGTCCAGCAGCTTTTTCACCTGTTCCGCGTAGTCGTCGTAGTTGACCTGTTCACCGCTGACCTGCATTGCCCACTGGCGCAGGCTGGACATCTGCTTCACCGTCTCCTTGTAGAGATTGCGGTCATGCTCGGTAAAGCTTTTATCTGCGAAGAAGGTAGCAGACTGCAGGGCCACCTTCAGGCATCCGGCAAAGGCGGTTAACGCCTCAAAGAAATCGTCCCGGGTTTTCTGGTGGATATCGGTCAGCTCACCGTTACGCTCTTCCATCCGGGGGACCAGTACCGCCCGCAGTTGTTCTGTATCCTGCTTATTTTTGACACCCGCAAAGATGGCCCATAACTGGTTGTAGAGGTGGGGCAGGCGTTTGTATTCAGTACTCATGGCGCTGTAGAGCCCGTCAATATCGCTGATATCGTAGCCCCCCTGCGTCCGGGAGGCTAGGTCTTGATACTGTCCAATAGTGGTATCCAGCTCGGCCAGAATACCGCGATAGTCAATCAGCAGACCAAATTTCTTCAGCGGGTGTAAGCGGTTGACCCGCGCTATCGCCTGGATAAGGTTATGGGACTTCAGCGGCTTGTCGATATACAGCACGGTGTTTTTCGGCTCATCAAAGCCGGTCAGCAGCTTATCCACCACAATCAGCAGCTTCAGGCTGTCGTCGGTGGCAAAACGGTTAATGATGTCACGGGTGTATGTTGTCTCATCCTGCGAGCCCACATTGTCTTTCCACCACTTTGTCACCTCTGGCTGGCGGCTTTCATCCACACTGGTGTTACCTTCCCGGCTATCCGGGGCACTGATCACCACGGCAGATTCGAATAACCCGGCTTCATCCAGGTATTTTTTATAGCGAATGGCTGAGGCTTTACTGTCACAGGCCAGCTGTCCTTTTAGTCCTTCATCGATATTTTTTGAGAAGTGGGTGGTGATATCCAGAGCAATCAGTCGGATACGGTCATCGGCACTGTACAGCTCACCTTTACGGGCATATTTGCGCTTGAGGTCAGCGACCTGCGCCTCACTCAGTCCATCGGTGATACGCTCAAACCAGGCATCAATGGCCCGGTCGTTCACCTCAAGGTCAGGGATACGCTCTTCATACAGAAGCGGCGTGACCGCCTGGTCCTCCACGGCCCGCTGCATGGTATAAGCGTGGACAATCGGGCCAAACTTATTGGTGGTTTTGTCTTCCTTCAGTAGCGGTGTACCGGTAAAGGCGACAAAGGCGGCATTCGGTAACGCCAGTTGCATACGGACGTTATTTTCTCCACCCTGACTGCGGTGTCCCTCATCAATCAGCACGATGATATCAGGGCTGGTATTCACGCATTCCGGTAGCTTTGTCGCTGAGTTGAATTTCTGGATAAGCGTGAAGATGATCCGCTCCTTACCGGAGCCAATTTGTTTCGCCAGCATCTGGCCGGAGGTAGCCATGGCCTTACTTTTGTCGCCAGTCCCGGATAACTCACCACCGGAAGTGAAGGTGTTGCTTAGCTGGCGCTCCAGGTCAGTCCGGTCTGTCACCACCACAAGTCGACACTGCTTCAGGCTGTCATGCAGAATCAGCGCCTTGCTAAGAAAGACCATGGTGTAAGACTTACCCGAGCCAGTAGTATGCCAGATAACGCCACCCTCCCGGCCACCGTCAGGACGGCGGGTATTGATGCGCTCCAGCAGACGTTTAATACCAAACACTTGCTGATAACGGGCGACAATTTTGCCGGTTTTAGTATCAAACAGCGTAAAGAAGCGGGTCATCTCCAGCAGGCGCGAGGGGGAGAGCAGGCTGATAAGCAGCTTATCCTGCCCGCTGACTGCCAGTTTGCCCCCGGCTATAAGTTGCTGATACCACTGACGGTCGGCCTCGTTACGATGGGCAAACAGGGCATCAGTTTGTGCCGGAGTCAGTGGGGTATTGCGCAGGGCAAGCATCTGCCCGTCGGTAATATCTTCTTCGCGCCAGGCGGCCCAGAATTTCATCGGGGTGTGGCAGGTACCGTAGCGGCCATCATGGCCGTTGATGGACAGCAATAGCTGACTGTAGGTAAACAACTGCGGGATTTCATCGTTGCGCTGATTACGGATGCTCTGGGATATTCCTTCATCCGTGGTGGGACCTTTATTACCATGCCCGTCCGGTCGCTTCGCCTCAATCACCGCCAGCGGGATACCGTTCACAAAACAGACGATATCCGGGCGGCGGGTCTCCACACCGCCTGAGCGCAGCACGCTAAACTCTTCGGTAAAGTGGAACTGGTTGTTCTCAGGGTGCACCCAGTCAATCAGGGCAACCGTCGGGTTCACCTTTTTACCGTCAACAAACTCCGTCACGGCAATCCCGTAGAGCAGGTGGTTATACATCCGCTCATTGGCTTTCAGCAGCCCTTCATTCAGGGCGGGCGCGCAGACTTGGGATATCAGACTATCTATCGCCTTATCGGATAACCGACACACCTGTCCGTCGGCCATAAAGGTACGGGATGATAATACCTCACGCAGAACCGGGCGCAGCACCACCACATCCAGTTTACCACCCCGGTAAGCCAGACACTGCTTCGGTGACAAAAACGTCCAGCCCAGACCGGACAATAACGTCAGGGCCGGGATTTTGGCGCTGTATTCTTCCTGAAACTTCGGCGTACTGGTCGGGGTCATTGCTTATCCTTTTTGTCACAGCTGACAACCGTGCTCCTTCAGCGATACGTCACGCTCTGCACATTCAGTGCAGGCAGCATTTTTTAAATTTTTTACCACTACCGCACGGGCACGGTTCATTACGTCCTGTCAGTCCAGCCTCACGCCGGACAGGAGCGGGACGCACAGTGTCCGCAGGCATCCGCTGCGCCAGCCAGTGCTGATACAGGGCCAGCGCGGCAGGCTGAATAAGCGCAATACTCTGTTCAAACTGCGCGGGTGACAGTTTCTCAATCACCGGGAAGTTCTTCTCTAAGCCGTGCAGAGCTATCGATTCCAGCGAGGGGCGTAAGGCCTCCGGCAAAGCGGACCAGTCATCCAGTGAGCGGCCTTTCATATAGCCGAAGCACCACTCTTCGACGATGGTGTATGTTTTTCCTTTCACCTCACGACCATTGAAAATCGGCGCAAACTGCTCAGTAGCGTCATACAGGCAACCCGCAATATCGTTCATGTGCTGAAAACACAGCCCCACAAAACGCGTCATCTCTTTTTCGGAGGTCCACCTGGGATGGTAATCACCCCGCCCCCAAAGGGCGCTGAGCCAGATATTCGGGGAAACCATATTCGGGCCGGAGACAATGGCCGTCAGAAAGCCATCCAGCTCAGAAAAACAGAGCACCGAGTCATCACTGCCATATTTCAGCAGCACCTCTTCCAGCCAGTCGATTTCGCGCTCAGTCAGCGGGGCGTTTTTGGTCAGTTTCATTACGCAGCATCCGCATCGACAGTTACCCGACGCTTACCGGTCAGCAGTTGTTGCATCAGGGCTTTTTTCTCATCCTTCAGGCAGATGAGCTTTTTCTCCAGCGTGGAGATTTCAGCATCGGCAGCAGAAAGGACGGCGGCGATTTTTTGTTGTTCTTTTAGGTCGGGTAAATTCAACTCAAAATCTTTAACCATCCCTGCATTCAGGTTAGATTGAGTGCCTTGCTGGCCTTGTAGTTTTATTTTTTCTTTTAACGACGACAAGAAAAAATATAAGAACTCAAAGTACAGTTTAGACTTGGGTCTAATTCCTAAAATTGCTTGCGAAGAACTCAATGCCACTTTGGCGATACTGCATTCACCAATGGAGGCATACATTGCGTACAGAATACTATTTTTAGGGTAAATGCGTGCTGAAGAATTATCCAAGCCATCATGAGTAAGATACTTGTCTGTATATTCAATCCATTTTCCGTGCCTAGTCATATCAGCAATCGATACCCATGGAATATTTCCACCATAATAGCCTTCAACGGTAGATTTTGGTGTTCCACCACTATTCATCTCAGCAACAGAACCTAGCTTGCATTTTTCCCACGCCCCACTAAACTTCACACCATTCTCATCCAGCAGGCGTTTTTTACCCGTGAGCAATTGCTGCATCAGGGCTTTCTTCTGCTGCTGACTGTTGGTAAGAAGCTTTTCCGTCACTGAAATCGCGCTATCCCAGGCGGACAGGATTTGGGCGATTTTTTTTTGTTCTGAGAAAGGAGGAAGAGCTATTTTCAACTTCTTAAAATATGGAAGACCAATTGTTTTAATTGTAGAACCAACAGCTTGCCTTTCAAATTCATCTTTATTTAGCTGTAGCCAATTGTAAAGAAACCAACTGTGGATCTTTTCTTTATTATCGCATTTCCAAGCAATAAAGTGTTGACTCACGGCCATTGGCGTAGCCATTACTCCACTCTTTCCAACACCTGCGTCGCGTGATATTAAAACGGTTTCAGCAGGATGTATCTCAGCTGAACTATTTTTGATCCCTTCAATAGATATTTCTTTTTCTGTTTCATAAACATATCCTTTATCAAGGCGATATGAATCAGAGAGAGATATCCATTTTATTCCACCATTCCAATATTCTGGAAATGATTTGCTTGGTGTATGACCACTGCATCTTTCTGCAAAATGATCCAATAGATCGTAGTTCCATCCTTCAGGAAGTTTATTCGATATGCTTTCACGAGCCATAACCCAACTCCTTCAGATAACCCGCCATCTCAGGTTCCAGCCTAGCCAGTTCTGCTTTTAGTTGCTCGCGCTCAGCTCGTACCGCCAGCAAATCAATCTCGTCCTCTTCCTCAAAGGTATCGACATAGCGCGGGATATTGAGGTTGTAATCGTTATCCTGAATCTCTTTCAGGCTGGCAAGATAGGCGTATTTTTCAACGTTATCGCCTTCGCGGTAGGTCTTAACAATCTTCTGGATATTCTCTTCGCTGAGTTGGTTCTGATTTTTACCCGCTTTACATTCCCGGCTGGCATCAATAAACAGTACCTTGTCATCCACTTTCTGTTTTTTGAATATCAGAATCGCCGCAGGAATGCCGGTGCCATAGAACAGTTTCTCAGGCAGGCCAATCACCGCATCCAGCAGATTTTCATCAATCAGCTTCTGACGGATTTTTCCTTCACTGGCGCCACGGAACAGGACACCGTGAGGCACCACCACGCCCATACGTCCGCTGCCCGGCTTCAGGGTTTCAATCATGTGCAGGATAAAAGCGTAATCCCCCTTGGTTTTCGGTGGTACGCCCCGGCGGAAGCGGCCAAACTTATCGTTCTCAGCCTCGTCATGACCCCATTTATCCAGGCTGAACGGCGGGTTGGCGGTCACAATATCAAACAGCATCAGGTCGCCGTGTTTATCGAGCAGCTTGGGATTACGGATGGTATCGCCCCACTCGATTTTGTGGTTGTCCTCGCCGTGCAGGAACATATTCATCTTTGCCAGCGACCAGGTAGAGCCAATCGCTTCCTGCCCGAACAGGGCATAGCTGCGGCTGTTATGGTCAGAGACAATTTTACGGCCACACTTCATCAGCAGTGAGCCCGAGCCACATGCCGGGTCGCAGATGCTATCTCCGGGCTGAGGCGCAAGCAGCTCGGCAATCAGGTCGGAAACTTCTGGTGGGGTATAGAACTCACCTGCTTTCTGACCACCGCTGGCGGCAAAGTTCTTAATCAGGTATTCATAGGCATTACCGATAACGTCCAGCTTACCAACGCGACCCGGCCGCAGGTTAAGAGCCTCACCGGCAAAATCTTCCAGCAGCTGGCGCAGGATGGTATTTTTCTGCTTTTCATCCCCCAGACGATCGGTATTAAACGAGATATCCTGGAACACACTTTTCCCGGCATCCTTCAGTTTGGTGCCGTTGGCTTCTTCAATCGCATGCAGCGCCTGGTCAATACGCTCTCCGTTACCTGGCTCATGGCGGCGTTCGTAGAGGGCATAAAAACTGGCGTTTTCAGGCAGGACAAAACGCTCGTTCGCCATCATCGCGTCAATCAGCTCCGGCGTATCACCGTACTGTTTTTTATAACCGTCGTAATGGTCCTGCCAGACATCTGAGATGTACTTCAGGAACAGCATGGTAAGGATAAAATCTTTGTAGGTATCGGCGCTGATAGTACCCCGGAAGGTATCGCAGGCGGACCACAACGCTTTGTTGATGGTGTCCTGGCTGATTTGGTCGGTCATGTCTGTTCCTGTTGTTAATGCCCCGAAAATGACGCGTGGGATATTCAATATTACCTTAAATAATTATACCCGATACAGCACTGGCAGCCCATCACATCCGCCACATCATGCGGAAATGATGGAGGGACTCTGAAGCTGGTTAAACGCTGGTTAGGGGGCTCGCTCATCTGGAGACGCTGTTTCTACGCAGAAAGGGCAGATATGACCAGGCAGTAACCCGATCTCCCTTAGCGGCGCAACAGTGTTGCCTTAGCTTCTTCCTGCAGCTGCCTCTGGCTCTCATTGTAAAAAAACTCAGACATATATTACCGGTATGAATCTTCTGGCAGAGGTTGCTCTCTGGTGTACAGATAATCAGCCAGACCACATATCCATCGCCCTGCACCTTACGGTGCGGGGCTTTTTTATTTGTCATTCAAAAACAATAAAATCAAAGGATTATTGCCATGTTAAATATTCAGTTACCGGAGTCTGAGGTTGTAAAAGCCTGTCGTATCAATACCCGTGAGCGCGAAGCTTTCTGGCGGGTTTATTTCGGCGCTGTACCTGGCTGGGAGCGTATGGAAGCCCATATCTTCGGTTTAATGAACGAAATGTGTGAGGTCTATCAGGGGGCCTTCTGGGAGTTCAGTAAGCTCACCAACGGCGGCGCGTTCATTTGGCCGGAGATGTCGGAAACCTCAGTGCGTATGTTTAACCCTCATAACGGCAATGAAGCGAAATTAAGCCCGGAGGCAGCTGGTATCGCAGTATGTCTGATGGCTTACAGTATCTGGTCCTTTAAAACAGAAAGCCCTGTGCTGGTGGAGTATTTTTGCCAGTTGCGTGATTACGCTATACAGCATCCAGAGCAGGCTCAAATCTTTCGCCTGATAGACTGATTTACCTGCCACGGTTTTATCCTTTTCTCCCCCCCACCAGCGACCTCTCAATTAACCCATTTATTGAATCATTTATCCGTTTAATTACGGAGGAGAACCCTTATGTCTCGCTTAGCTTCCCGTTTTGGCAATGCCTGCACCATTCGTCGTGATCGCCCGTTAACCACCGAAGAACTGTATCGCACTGTCCCCAGTGTATTTGGTGAGAATAAGCACGAATCCCGCAGTGAACGATATACCTATATCCCGACCATCACCCTGCTCGAAAGTTTACAGAAGGAAGGCTTTCAGCCCTTCTTTGCCTGCCAGACTCGGGTTCGGGATATCAGTCGGCGTGAGCATACCAAACACATGCTGCGCCTGCGCCGGGAGGGACAGATGACAGGTAAGCAGGTGCCGGAAATTATCCTGCTCAACAGCCACGATGGGTCATCCAGCTATCAGATGCTACCGGGCTTATTTCGGTTTGTTTGCCAGAACGGCTTGATTTGCGGTCAGACCTTCGGTGAGGTGCGGGTACCCCATAAAGGTGATGTGATAGAAAAAGTCATTGAAGGTGCCTATGAGGTGCTCGGACTCTTTGACCGGATGGATGAGCAGCGGGATGCCATGCAGTCTCTGCAGTTGCCTGCACCCGCTCAGCGAGCGTTAGCCACTGCCGCACTTACCTATCGCTTTGGTGAGGATCACCAGCCTGTTACTCCAAGCCAGATACTCACTCCCCGCCGCCCTGAAGATAATAAACCCGACTTATGGACTACCTATCAGCGGATACAGGAAAACTTGATTAAAGGTGGAGTAGCCGGTCGTAATGCCAAAGGGAAGCGTAGCCATACCCGTGCCGTTAATGGAATTGACGGGGATGTGAAGCTTAACCGGGCTTTGTGGGTCATGGCTGAAGCGATGCTGAGTGGGTTTCTGTCCTGAGCTTGTTATCAGCATGTTAGGAAAGGACACTCCCTGTCCGTTTTACCTCCGCTGGATTGAGTGTTTTTTCACCGTATTTCACGATGTGCCGCGTTGGGCCTGCTTCCGGTGGCATATAAAAAATAGTTCATTCCATGTCCATACCCTGTCCGCCCCCCTCTTTAGAATCATTTCATATTCAGTCAGTTAACTATTACGGAGATTTAAGATGACACAGGCAGAGCGCCGTCATGACCGGCTGGCTGTCAGGCTGTCACTGATAATCAGCCGCCTGGTTGCAGGTGAAACGCTGAACATGGCGCGGCTGGCTGCAGAGTTTGGTGTGTCAGTCCGTATCCTGCGACGGGATTTTCGCGAACGGCTGATATACCTCGACCTTGAGTATCGACGGGGGCAATGCCGCCTGCGCAGCACCGGTGGAGGCGTACAGGGCGAGCTGGATGCGCTGACCTTTGCTCACCGGGCAGGACTGGCCGATATTTTTCCGGGGCTGGACCGGCGTCTGGCGGGCATGCTGCTCACCGCAGGAGGGATGCCCTGCCTGGTGTGGCAACCCCCACAGTCAGTGTCACCGGCCAGCTCGCTGGTGTTTTACCGCCTCGTCAGTGCCATTACTGCCTGCCAGCGGGTACTGCTGCTGGCCGAGGGAGAGCGCTGTGACGGGCTGGCCCCGTACCGACTGATTTCATTCGACGGCTGCTGGTACCTCACCGGTGAACTTAACGGGTATATCACCGTGCATCCTCTGGCGACCATCCATGCGGTGACAGTACTCAACACCACGTTCACCCCGCTAAAACGTCTCAGCCAGTTAACCACACAGGCGGGCTTTATCCGGGCTCTTCCGCACTTCAGCTATATCCGCGAAGCCCTGTCTCCTGGGCCCTCTGAGGAGGATCCAGGCAACATACTGATTTAATTACCTCTGTTAAGAAGGAAAAACAATGACCTGGCATTACGATAAAAATGGCATACGTCACGACAATGTGACTGAAGACGACATCACCGGCCTGATTATGCGCGGTGAACTGACTGCATCCACTTTGGTATGGCGACAGGGTATGACGGAGTGGCAGCCAATCTCCGCAACCCCGCTGGCTTCGGCGCTGCTCCACAGCACAACTCCACCAGCATTACCAGGAAACCGCATTCCGGGTGGAGTGGTATGGACGCTGGCATTTGCTCCCTTCATTGGTTATGCGCTTGAGCTGTGGACGGCTGGGCTGAACGGAATGTCTTTTGACGAGGCATATGAGGCTGTCTCGGACGGGGAGTACTGGTTTATCACGCTGCTGCTCAATATCGCTCTGGGGTATCTCGATGAACGACGTCTGCGTAAGGCCGGAGTGGATACCACCACGTTCGGTAAACTGGCTTGGTTGGTGCCATTCTATCTGTGGCGACGGGCGAAAGCCCTCGGGCAGAAACCAGCTTACTTCTGGGTATGGTTGGTGATGTTAATTCTGACTGTGATGGCCTGAATCATCACCTGCGGATATCGCCTCCCTTTTGAGGAATAACATAATGAAAACACTGCTTAAGATAATGAGCATTACAGGCAGCCTGCTGCTCTGTGCAGGAACTCAGGCTCAGCCTTATAACCGAACGCTCCCTGCAGCCGTCAGTGACAACAACGGGAAAATTTTCTGGTGTGATGCGCATCGCCAGGTTACGGGGAAATGCGAAGCCATGTCTGTTGATCGTCTGGGCGGGATGGTCACGGTGCGTTCAGCACCTTTTAAAGGCTGCGAAGGCGGCCTGTGGGGCTGGATAACCATCATGCACAACGATGTGTCGAAGGGATTCACCATTACTCCGGACAAGAAATTTGGGCTCACCGTAAAAGACCTGTGCCGTCCGGGCACGATAGTGACCTTTAAGTCCAACCAGAAGAAGCCGGAATATGACGACCTGGTGGCACTTTATCAGGGCAAAGAGCTGTTTCGCTACCGGCGCTTCTGATAACACCCGATACCAATCTACCTCATTTTGCCCGACAGCGGGCTGGATTAATTCAGGAAGAAAACCATGCTGAAAATAATGACATCTGCTGTACCCGCCCTCATTCTGTCACTTGCCGCATTTAGTGCCGGTGCCGCTCAACTTCCGGCAAGCCTGATGGATAAAGACAATCCCGGCCAGGAGTACTGGTGCCAGGGAAATGACATCAACACCTCCATGTGCTCACTGACCGGTTTAAGCGACGACCATAAATTTGCTCTGATTCAGGATTTGCCCGGTCCAGCCTGTGAAGATTTAAGTTTCGGGATTATTGACCTGGTATTTAGCACCGGACTTAACATCCCTTATGACGGTGGTGACTGCAAGGGAGATGTAAAGGCCGGGTTTGTTCGTGGCACAAAAGATAATGCCCTGTATGTGAAGATTGTCCGGGGCAGCAAAACTTTGCGCCTATATAAGGTGCAGACGGGTTTCTGATAATCACCCCACACCTGCATACTCCCATAGCCCTTGGCGCATCTGCGTCAGGGGCTTTTGCTTTTAAGGTACACAGAATGTCTGAATCTCATATGCTGCCACCGGGACTTTTCACCCGACAGCAGGCTTAGGCTGTTACCCGCCGGTATCACAACCTCAGCATTGAAGATGACCAGAGTAGCCACTTCCGCCTGGTGGTTCGTGACTCTGAAGGTCTAAGGGCTGGCGGGCGTGGTGCTTTGAACCTGATGCCGGTAAGGGCTTAACCGTTATATCCGCAAGTCAGGCATCCTCAGAGCATCCTCCTCCTGACCACACTCATTCATCATCCCTGCATGTCCTTTATTTCCCATACGCCAGCCATCGTCGCTGGCGTTTTTATTGACGGAGAATATCCATGACGACACAAACTCAACGCGAATTGATATCCGCTAATGAGTCTCAATTTGACCTTACTGTAACACCAGTACCTGACGAGCAGCGTCTCGATTTCTGGCTGCAGCACTTTGGCTCTATCCCGCAGTGGATAACGCTGGAACCCCGTATTTTCGCCTGGATGGACCGCTTCTGTGATGAGTACAGCGGTGGTATCTGGTCTTTTTACACGCTCAGCAATGGCGGGGCGTTTATGGCCCCTGATACTGACAGTGACGATAAATGGTATCTGTTCAACAACGTGAACGGCAATGGTGCGGAAATAAGCGCGGAAGCTGCCGGGATAGCCGTCTGTCTCCTCGCGTACAGCCACCACGCCTGCCGCACGGAGTGTGACGCCATGACTGAGCACTATTACCGCCTGCGGGATTACGCCCTGCAGCACCCTGAATCCCACGCCATTTTTCGCATTATTGATTAAGGATACCCATGATGGAACAGTCACTTATCCCACTGACTCCGGTCCTTCCACTAACCGCACAACGCACGGTAAAACGCGCTTTAACGCTGCTTGACCGACACCTGCGCGAAACAGGCGTGGCATTCACCTCCACTCAGGCTGCCCGTGACTGGCTGAAACTGAAAATGGCTGGACTAGAGCGCGAAGAGTTTATAGTGCTGTACCTGAACCAGCAGAACCAGTTGATTGCCCATGAAACACTATTCACCGGCACAATTAACAGTACAGAGATACATCCTCGCGAGGTGGTCAAGCGGGCCCTGTACTTCAATGCGGCGACGGTGATTATCGCCCACAACCATCCTTCCGGTGACCCCACACCCAGCCAGGCAGATAAAACCATCACGCTGCGCCTTATGCAGGCACTTGCCCTAGTGGACATCCACCTGTTGGACCATCTGATTGTCGGCGGGATCGAGATTGTCTCGTTTGCCGAACGCGGCTGGCTATAAGGAGAAAACAGCGATGAATATCATCAGCAAGCGTCAAGCGATGACAATCTACAGTCAGCATCCGCAGTCCCGCTTATTTCGGTTTTGCACAGGGAAATATAAGTGGTCCGGCAGCATCTGCCACTACGCCGGGCGCGAGGTGCAGGATATTAGCGGGGTACTGGCGGTATACGCCGAACGACGTCAGGACTTCAACGGCCCGTATGTGGCCCTGCGTTGTGTCACGCTGAATTAACTCATATTTAAGGAGCGCTACATTGTCGAATAAAACACCGACAGCAAGCAACCACACGAAAGCGCCTTGGTGGGGACTGAAACGCGATATCACCCCGTGCTTTGGCGCACGGCTGGTCCAGGAAGGCAACTGCCTGCATTACCTGGCTGACCGTACCAGCATCGCCGGGACATTCAATGATGCAGAGTTATGCCATCTGGACCAGGACTTTCCGGTACTGATGAAACAGATGGAACTAATGCTCACCAGCGGCGAACTTAATCCCCGCCACCAGCACAGCGTCACGCTGTATGTGAAGGGGCTGACATGCGAAGCGGATACTCTTGGTTCGCATGGCTACGTCTACATCGTCATTTACCCCACAAAACGTTAAACCTTTTTAATTCACGCGAGAAAAAAAATGAAAATCTTACCTGCAACAATCCGGCGGGTGACGATGCCATATCCACTGCCTGGGGGTGTCTGGCTAATGTTACTGATAAGCCTGCTGTTACAGTCCTGTGGGCTGACGTTGAGCGGCACATTATTCAATGATGAAAACGTTATTTTGAAAAACGAAGCTGGAACTTACCCAAACACAGAAGGAAATTATGATGAAAAATAACATTCGTTGCCCAGTATGTAACTCCCACCGAGTTCGGGAGCGTCATACCGGCAAGAAAGGGGGCGCTGTTGCTGGCGGTGTATCAGGGGCTTTAAGTGGGGCTGCCATTGGTTCAGCCATTCCTGTTGTTGGCACCCTTGCTGGTGCAGCGATGGGGGCATTATTGGGCCGATTTATCGCTGGAGCAACCGCAGGTGCTGTGGCAGGGGCCGCACTGGATGGCGTCATATTCGAACGCTATGAATGCGTGGACTGTAATCAACTATTTGATTAATATTACTTTTATAGGATTGACAGCATTGTCTTTCTGACAGTCTGGCAATTTTATCCTCATCATTATTTACTCCTCAAGACATTAACCTCTATTCACCCATCTGAGAGTTCGTTATGAAAAGCTTACCTTTATTAAATAACCGAGGGGCTAAGCCTTGCCTGCCGCCTGTGACTATCTGGCAAATGCTTTTGGCTCGTGTGCTGCAACAGCATTATGGACTGACATTAAACGACACGCCTTTTAGTGAAGAACGGGTTATTCAGGAACATATTGATGCCGGTATCACTCTCACCGACGCGGTTAACTTCTTGGTAGATAAGTACGAACTGGTACGTATCGACAGACAAGGATTGAGTGGTCATGAGCCATCACCTTATCTGCGGGCTGTTGATATTCTTCGGGCAAGGCAAGCGACGGGGTTATTGCGAAAAAAGGCTAAGCACATTGCCCAGTAAATTTTGCGTGCCGTCTTCCTGATTTACCTTCCTGACCTTCTCTTCTTATTCACTCCTTACATAATGTTCTTGCCGGTATTGGCAGGGACATTTTCTTTCTATGGATAAAATATCATGCAAACACAGGCTGAAGTCTTAACTGAACATCGCGAACTGATTTGCTCGACCAATATTGAACGTATTGTACGCGGTCGTGATGCTGTCCTGAGTCAGATTAAACAGATTATAGAAATGCTTGATAGTCTTTCCCGATTAACCGCAGAAATCGGCGGTGGTACCGCACAAGACTGGGCGATGAAATCCGGGCACCGCTATGATAGCTGGTTAACAGAGACGGTGGATAAAGCCATACCTGCCATTACCCGTAATATTGACCGCAGTATCTGGCGAGACTTGATGTTGAAGTCCGGCATGATAGCCTTGATGGATGCCCAAGCCCGCGACCAGTGGCATAAAGAGCTTGAGGAGGGCGATCTTCCGGCAATCAGCGAGGTGAATATCCTCACCACCTTTGAACAGTTACATCTCAACAAAATGGATGTCTTCGAACGTGGGATTATCAATGTCTTTAAAGGGCTGTCGTGGGATTACAAAACCAATAGTCCCTGCAGCTTTGGTAAAAAGATCATCGTCAACAATCTGGTGACGCATAACCACTGGGGATTTAGTCTGAACTGGGGCTGGAGACGAGATCAGCTGGCAGACCTGGAAAGAATGCTGTTTCTGCTCGATGGTAAACCGATTCCCGACAACCGTGGCGATGTTACTACCCGATTGATGGAGCATATTCGGGACAACCCATCGCAGGATGTCTACGAAGATGATTTCTTCAGTATTCGTTACTTCCAGAAGGGAACTGCACACATCACTTTTAAGCGGTGCGATCTGACAGAAAAGATGAATGATATCGTGGCGAAGCATTATCCGGGGATGCTGGCTAGTTCACGCTAACGTTGATTAGCATTGAGAAATTTTACTTACACCAGCCGTTACATAAATTTTTAGTGCGTGTGATTTTTATTGAAGGGATTTTCGTAACTCATTGATTCTAAATGGTACGCCCTACAGGATTCGAACCTGTGACCTACGGCTTAGAAGGCCGTTGCTCTATCCAACTGAGCTAAGGGCGCATTGCAGTCCCATTTGGGAGCGTTGCGGACTCGGATTATACGGGCAGACCGCAGTGAGTCAATGGCTTTCGACCTCACTGCTTAATGACTGAACGATTTGTCGTTATTCACTGCCCTGCACGCCTTTATTTGGATGGCGGGTTAACCTATTTGTCTGAATTTATGGCCGCAGTGATCACCCGCGCCGACGCCTGATAGGCAATATTTTCGTATGCGGTCAGTTCAGGTTGCAGGGTTTGTACCACACCTCTTTTGCCGATAACGGCAGGCTGGCCGATGTATACCTGCAGATTATCATCCCACGCTGCGACCGGATAGACAGTGTTGGCATCCGACAGAATGGCATCGACTAAGCGTGCGGTGGCCGTCGCGATACCAAAACTGGTCCAGCCTTTGCCTTGCAGGATCTCCCAGCCACCACCGCGCACGGCGCTGTCCATTTTGGCCCAGTCCACAGCGGTGTCACCCGCCAGTTCAGCAACCGGGCGGCCGCCTAATGTCACGGTGCTCCAGGCCACAAATTGCGACTCACCGTGTTCGCCCATCACGTAACCTGTAACACTTTTTGGATCAAAGCCGAAAAATTCACCGACTACGCGCTTCATACGGGCAGTATCAAGAGACGTGCCTGTACCGAAAACCTGTGAATCCGGGAAACCGCTGGTCTGCTGAATAATCTGAGTTATCACGTCACAGGGGTTGGTGATGTTGAGGATCACCCCGCCAAAGCCGCTGGCAATGATGCGCGGCACTACATCACGGACTGCGGCACGGGTTTCGGCCAGCTCTTCCAGCCGGTCTTCACGCAATAATGTTTTAGGGCCGACGGCGATGACAACCACGTCGGCGTCCTGCAATTGGGCATAGTCATTAGCGATGACCCTGACCCGAGACGCAACAAGCGACGCCATATCGCGCAGTTCCAGCGCCTGACTGGCTGACTTCTTCTCGTTTTCATCCAGCAAAACAATCACATCGCACAGTCCCTGCGTGACAAGAGAAAAGGCCACATCGGCGCCGACATGGCCCACGCCGATAATTCCCACTTTACGTGTCATCCCGCTTTTCCTTATGTTTTCGATTTCAGGTTCTCTTAAAATAGCCACATTCCCTGCAAACGTCTTCGCTTTCCTGCGGCAATTTTATGGGCCACGACAATTCAGCGCCTGACAGCGCGCGCTGCATCTGCCAAAATAGGGCCATCCCCTGCATTTTTTAATTGATGGATTTACTCCCCGATGTCAGCAAAGATTATTGACGGTAAAACGATTGCGCAGCAGGTCAGAAATGAAGTTGCGGAAAAAGTGAAACAACGACTGGCCGCCGGTAAACGTGCTCCGGGTTTGGCTGTTGTGCTGGTCGGAGAGAATCCGGCATCGCAGATTTACGTCGCCAGCAAGCGCCGCTCCTGTGAGGAAGTCGGGTTCCTGTCGCGCTCTTACGATTTACCCGCTACCACTACTGAAGGTGAGCTGCTGAAGTTAATCGATGAGCTGAATAACGACAGCGCGATTGACGGCATTTTGGTTCAGCTGCCGCTGCCTGCGGGCATCGACAATGTAAAAGTGCTGGAAAGCATTCATCCGGACAAAGACGTTGACGGCTTCCATCCCTACAATGTCGGCCGCCTGTGCCAGCGTGCGCCGACCCTGCGCCCTTGTACACCGCGCGGTATCGTGACGCTGCTGGAACGCTATGGCATCGATACTTTCGGTCTGAACGCCGTCGTGATTGGCGCATCCAACATCGTGGGCCGTCCGATGAGCATGGAACTGCTGCTTGCCGGTTGTACTACCACCGTCACGCACCGCTTTACCAAAAATCTGCGCCATCACGTCGAGAATGCCGATCTGGTGGTGGTTGCCGTCGGTAAACCGGGTTTTATTCCCGGTGAATGGATTAAACCGGGCGCAATCGTGGTGGATGTCGGTATAAACCGTCTGGAAAGTGGTAAAGTTGTCGGCGATGTGGAATTTGATGCCGCTGCAGAACGTGCTTCATTTATTACACCGGTGCCGGGCGGCGTAGGCCCGATGACGGTCGCGACGCTGATTCAAAATACCTTGCAGGCTTGCGAGGAATATCACGACATCAGCGCCAACTAAAAGTCAGTAACAGATAAGTCAGGAAACCATGGAAACTTTTTTTCTCGAAAAACACCCGCACGTTGAACTGTGCGACCTGCTCAAATTTATGGGCTGGTGTGAAAGCGGCGCAGCGGCTAAAGCCGTGATCGCTGAAGGTCAGGTGAAGGTCAACGGGCAGGTAGAAACCCGCAAACGTTGTAAAATCCTTGCTGACCAGCAGGTAGAATTTGCCAGCAGCAAACTGGTGGTCAAAGCCTCAGCCGAATAAACCCGGTTCTGAGCAATAAAAAAGCGCGGAGGGATTAACCCGGCCGCGCTTTTTTTATGTGAGAAAAAACCTAACAGGCGTAATTGTCGCAGCCAATTTGTTCACGGCCAGCGCAGAAAAACCGGAGCGTACAAGAGTACGGGAGGATTTTGATCACTGCCCGGGGGCAAAATGGCCAGTAAAATAGCCTATTTTCGACGCCAGGTGGTGCCGGCTGGCCCATCTTCTAACACGATCCCCATCTCATTTAACCGGTCACGTGCCTGGTCTGCCATGCCCCAGTTTTTGCTGGCACGGGCGTCGTTACGCTGTTTGATCAAGGCTTCGATCTCAGCCACTTCACCGTCATCCTCGGCCTGCGCCCCGGATTGCAGGAACTGCTCCGGATCTTTCTCCAGCAGGCCCAACACGCTGCCCAACTGACGCAGTTCCGCAGCCAAACCGTTAGCCGAATTCATGTCTTCCGCCTTCAGGCGGTTGATGTCGCGCGCCATATCGAACAGAACGGAATAGGCTTCCGGTGTGTTGAAATCGTCGTCCATCGCTTCGCGAAAACGCGTTACAAAGGCTTCGCCACCGGCTGGCACGGCATGAGCATCCGTACCGCGCAGTGCGGTGTAAAGACGCTCCAGCGAGGTACGCGCCAGTTTCAGGTTCTCTTCGCTGTAGTTCAGCTGGCTGCGGTAATGCCCGGACATCAGGAAGTAGCGCACGCTTTCAGCGTCGTAATATTTCAGGACGTCGCGCACGGTGAAGAAGTTATCCAGCGATTTGGACATCTTTTCCCGGTCGATCATCACCATACCAGAGTGCATCCAGGTATTGACGTAGGGGCCGTCGTGGGCGCAACTCGACTGCGCGATTTCATTCTCGTGGTGCGGGAACATCAGGTCGGAACCGCCGCCGTGAATATCAAAATGTTCGCCAAGCTGTTTGCAGTTCATGGCGGAACATTCAATATGCCAGCCCGGACGCCCTTCGCCCCACGGCGAGGTCCAGCTTGGTTCGCCCGGTTTGGACATTTTCCACAACACGAAGTCCATCGGGTTGCGTTTTACATCGGCTGCCACTTCAACGCGGGCACCCGCCTGCAACTGATCCAGATCCTGACGGGAGAGCAAACCGTAATCCGGATCGCTTTCTACCCAGAACATCACGTCGCCGTTGGAGGCCACGTAGGCGTGATCGCGGTCGATCAGCTTCTGGACGATCTCGATGATCTCCGCGATATGCCCGGTGGCACGCGGTTCAGAGTCTGGCGGCAAAATACCCAGCGCGGCGAAATCCGCGTGCATTTCCGCGATCATACGGTCAGTCAGCGCGGTAAAGGCTTCGCCTTTTTCGGCAGCACGTTTAATGATTTTATCGTCAATATCGGTGATGTTACGTACATACTTCAGGTCGTAACCGAGATAACGCAGGTAGCGCGATACCACGTCAAAAGAGACAAAGGTGCGACCGTGGCCGATGTGACACAGGTCGTAAACGGTGATCCCACACACGTACATACCGACTCTACCGGCATGAATTGGCTTGAATTCCTCTTTTTGGCGACTCAGGGTATTAAAAATCTTCAGCATCAGGCTATTCCGTGTGTTGGGCATTGAAAACGTCAATGGTGCTCATAATATAACGAAAAGACGTTCGCCGAAACGGCATAAGCCGCCACAGCGACGGATTGAGCAAGCAATCTTCGTTATAAAGTAACATTAAAACCCCAATGTGAATGCTGTGCCGCTCTGAAAATGAGCGGATGAAACGCCCGGCTGACGCCTGCTTTTGAGTTGTGGTATAAGAAAAGGCTATAGTAGCGGCTCACACTGAGAGCACACACCAACATAAGCAGGATGATTATTATGGTCACTTTACACACCAATCACGGCGACATCGTCATTAAAACCTTCGCGGACAAAGCGCCGGTCACCGTCGAAAACTTCCTGAATTATTGCCGTAAGGGTTTCTACGACAACACCATTTTCCACCGTGTCATTAATGGCTTCATGATTCAGGGCGGCGGTTTTGAGCCGGGCATGAACCAGAAAAACACCGACGCGCCAATCAAAAACGAAGCGAATAATGGTCTGAAAAACACCAAAGGCACGCTGGCAATGGCCCGTACCAATGACCCGCATTCCGCCACTGGCCAGTTCTTCATCAACGTGACTGACAACGATTTCCTTAACCACACTGGCGAAAACGCACAAGGCTGGGGCTACTGCGTGTTTGCAGAAGTGGTAGAAGGTCAGGACGTGATCGATGCGATTAAAGGCGTGAAAACCGGTCGCAGCGGCATGCACCAGGACGTTCCAAAAGAAGACGTGATCATTAAAAGCGTTACCGTCAGCGAATAACTGACATTTGATGACGACGTTTTTTATCGCAGATATCCATCTTTGCGCACAGGAACCGGCAATTACTGCCGGTTTTCTGCGTTTTCTTCGTGATGATGCCCCGCAGGCTGATGCACTGTACATTCTCGGCGATCTGTTCGAAGCCTGGATAGGCGATGACGACCCGCAGCCGCTGCACGCCCAGATCGCCGCAGCGCTCAATGCACTCCACCAGCAAGGCGTGCCCTGCTTCTTCATTCACGGGAACCGCGATTTTCTGGTCGGACGGCGTTTTGCCCGTGACAGCCTGATGCAAATTCTGCCCGATACCAAAGTGCTCGAACTTTATGGCCGCCGGGTGCTGATCCTGCATGGCGATACACTGTGCACCGACGATACCGGCTATCAGAAATTCCGCAAAAAAGTCCGCAATCCGCTGATTCAAAAAATCTTCCTCGCGCTGCCGCTGAAATGGCGTCTGGCAATTGCCGCCAAAATGCGTGCTGACAGCAAAGCTTCCAACCGAAGTAAATCGCTGGAGATCATGGACGTCAATCCGCAGGCGGTGATTAACGCTATGCACGAAAACGGCGTCGAATGGATGATCCACGGCCATACTCATCGCCCCGCGATCCACGACGTACCGTTAAAAGGCCAGACCGGCCACCGCGCCGTACTGGGTGCCTGGCATGAAGAAGGCTCGATGATCAAAGTCAGCGCCGATGGCGTGGAGCTGGTGACCTTCCCGTTCTGATCCCTTCCGTTTTAAAAGCCGCATAAACCCGCCACGCAATCGTTTTCCTCGCTTTATGAGCGTGATATGATTTGCGCCCTCTCCGTCAGAAAACCCCGGTGTTAAATCTCCGGATGCCTGGCGACGCTTGTTTAATCACAGGAGCTTTACAGACATGTCATCCAACGTTACCCCGGCAAAAATCGCCATCGTTATGGGGTCTAAAAGTGACTGGGCGACCATGCAGTTCGCCGCCGAGGTTCTCACGACGCTGAATATTCCTTTCCATGTCGAAGTTGTTTCCGCTCACCGTACGCCGGATAAGCTGTTCAGCTTTGCCGAACAGGCGTCTGAAAACGGTCTGGATGTGATTATCGCAGGCGCAGGCGGCGCGGCCCATTTGCCGGGCATGATCGCTGCAAAAACGCTGGTGCCGGTGCTCGGCGTACCGGTGCAAAGCGCCGCGCTGAGCGGTGTCGACAGCCTCTATTCCATCGTCCAGATGCCTCGCGGCATTCCGGTCGGCACACTGGCTATTGGTAAAGCGGGAGCCGCCAACGCGGCCCTGCTGGCAGCACAGATTCTGGCGCTGCATGACGTTGAGATTGGCAAAAGTCTGGCGGCCTGGCGCAAGGCGCAAACTGATGAAGTATTGAATAATCCCGATCCGCGGGAGGAAGCATGAAGCCGGTTTGCGTACTCGGAAACGGCCAGTTAGGCAGAATGTTGCGTCAGGCCGGTGAACCGCTGGGGATCGCGGTTTACCCTGTCGGCCTCGACGCCGAACCGGAAGCCGTGCCCTTTCAGCAAAGCGTGATCACTGCTGAAATTGAGCGCTGGCCACAAACCGCCCTGACACGCGAACTGGCAACACACAAAAGCTTTGTGAATCGCGATATCTTCCCGCGTCTGGCCGATCGCCTGACGCAAAAACAGCTGCTCGATCAGCTCGGTTTAGCCACCGCGCCTTGGCAATTGCTGGCGGATGTTGCCGAATGGCCGCAGGTTTTCGCACAGCTCGGCGAACTGGCGATAGTGAAACGCCGCGTAGGCGGTTACGACGGCCGTGGTCAGTGGCGTTTGCGCGCCGGCGAAGAGAGTACATTACCGGCAGACTGTTACGGCGAATGTATCGTCGAGCAGGGCATCAACTTCTCCGGCGAAATGTCGCTGGTGGGTGCTCGCGGACATGACGGTCAGACGGTGTTCTACCCGCTGACTCATAACCTGCACGAAGACGGTATTCTGCGCACCAGCGTAGCGCTTCCACAACCTGACGCCGCGCTGCAACAGCAGGCCGAAAGCATGTTGTCAGCCATTCTGAATGAGCTGAATTATGTTGGCGTGATGGCGATGGAGTGTTTTGTAGTCAGTGAAGGTTTGCTGATTAACGAACTGGCACCGCGCGTACACAACAGCGGACACTGGACGCAAAACGGCGCATCCTACAGCCAGTTCGAAATGCATCTGCGCGCTATTCTTGGCCTGCCGCTGCCAAAACCGGTGGTCAGTACGCCGTCTGTGATGGTTAACCTGATTGGTACGGCGGTGTCCACCGACTGGCTGAGCCTGCCGCTGGTGAATCTTCACTGGTATGAGAAAGAGGTACGCGAAGGCCGTAAAGTCGGGCACCTCAATCTGAATGACACCAGCGCCATGCTACTGAAAGAGACGCTGAACGCCTTAGTCCCGATGCTGCCGCCGGAGTACAACAGCGGAATTGCATGGGCGATAAATAAACTCGCTTAAATCATCCTCTGCCCGCCCAATCCGGGCGGGAGCTAACATTCTTTTTCTTATTTCACCACCCACCCGCTGTTTTGCAGTTGGTGGTAACAGTGACGCCAAATTTTAGGGGAAGCGAAGTGATGGGGTTCCCGCAGGGATGCCCCACGCTTCGCTCGCCCCGTGTATCTCGGGCGAACAAGCATTATCCGTTATACCCACGAAACAGCGCCCTTCCCCGCAGTAACCGCACCCCCATCCAGCCACCACATAGCGACAGCAGTAGCGCGCTGACCAGCGGCACCGACCACCAGAGCACAATATTTGGCTCCCACGGGAAATCAAACACCTTACGTTGCAGTATCCACAGCGCGGCTTCGGCCCCGACGGCGGCGGCAATCCCAGCCACCAGTCCGAGCACGGCAAACTCACACCACAGCGTGCTGCGGAGCAGTTTTTTACTGGCACCCAGCGTGCGATAAACGATCAGCTCCTGACGGCGCTGACGCATTCCGACCTGAATCTGTGCCAGCAGCAACAGGCCGCCGCACAACATCACCAGAATCACCATCACCTCCAGTGCGCGGCTCACCTGCTGCAACACCTGCCCGACCTGTTTCAGGATTGAACCGATATCCAGCAGACTTAGCGTCGGGAACTGACGGTTAAGTTGGGTGATAGTTTTGCCGTCACCGTGGTAGCGGAAACTGGTCAGCCAGCTTTGTGGCTGAGCATCCAGCGCGCCCGGCGGGAAGATGAAGTAGAAGTTCGGACGCAGACTGTCCCAGTCCACCTTACGCAGGCTGGAGATTTTGGCGCTGAACTCCTGGGTATCGCCGCTGAAGGTCAGCGTGTCGCCGATCTTCACGCCCAGCCTTCCGGCCAGACCGTCGTCTATCGATACTTCACCGACCTTCGGCGGGCCGTCACCGGCCACCAGCGGATTGTGATCCGGCAGTCCCTGCATCCAGGTCAGGTTCAGCTCGCGGTTGACCGCTTCGCCTGCAGCATCGTCCGGCTTAATGAGGTCGGTCGCCACCTGCTGGTTAATACCTGTCAGGCGCACACGGACAATCGGATAGAAGGTTTCCGGTTCGGCCTGATGCTGGCGCAGGAAGTCCGTTACCTGCGGAACCTGATCTTTGGTGATATTCAGCAGGAAATAGTTCGGGCTGTCCGGCGGCAGCTGTTGCTCCCAGCGGTCGAGCAGGTCACCACGCAGCACCAGCAACAGGGCCAGCAGCATAAATGACATCGAGAACGCTGCCAGCTGGCTGAGTGTCACCCACGGCTGGCGCACCAGACGGTTGATCGCCAGACGCAGCGGCAGTTTGCCGACGCTGACACGCCGCAGCAACAACAAGCTGCCCCAGCCGATAGCACCGAGCAGCAATGACAGCACCACCACGCCCGCCAACAGTGACCACAGCAGCGTACTGCCCCCCACCAGCGCGGCCAGCAGACCGACCACAATCACCAACATCACTGGAATAAACCAGCGCAGCGGCCAGACATTTGCCACCACGTCGTTACGCAGCACGCGCAGCGGCTGCGTTGCCAGCAGCTGCTTATAAGGACGCGCGCCGACCAGCAGCGAAATCACCACCAGCGATCCCATCGACCAGATCCACGGCCAGATACCGGACGGTGGCAGCGCCGACGGTAACACCGGCGCCAGCATTTTCATCAGCACGGCCTCAAACAGCAAACCGATGACGCTGCCACAGACCGCCGCCAGCAGCAGAACCGACACCCACTGGCCGATGATCAAACGGCGCAGCGTTTTTTTACCGGCACCGAGCGTTTTCAGTACCGCCACCAGATCATAGCGGCTGCGGCAGTAATGCCCCATCGCAACGGCAACGGCGGCAATCGACAACATCAGCGTCAGCAGAGCCGAGAGCAGCAGGAACTGCTGAGAACGTTGCAGGGATTTCCCCAGTGCACCCTCTGAATCCTCCATGCCGTACCAGCGCTGGTCAGGCTTCAGCAGGCCTTTAATGGCTTCGCCATAGGTATGAATATTTTCCGCAGAACCGGCAAACATATAGCGATAGGTCAGACGACTGCCAGGCTGGATAGCGCCGGTTTTCGGGACATCATCCAGATTCATGATCAGGCGCGGCGCAGTCTGGAACGGGTTAAACCCGGAGTCCGGCTCCTGAATGATTTCCCCGGCAATTTTCAGCATCGCATCGCCGACTTCAAGATTGTCACCCACTTTGACGTTTAGCAGCGCCATCAGGCGCGGCGCGGCCAGTACCGTACCCGGCTCAGGCTTAGCGCCCGGTGGTTGGGTTTGTAAGTCGCCATACAGCGGATAAACCAGATCGGTGGCTTTGACATCTGCCAGCTGCGGGGTGTCGCCGGCGAAGGTCATGGTCATAAAGCTCAGCTGACGGCTGACTTTCAGCCCCTGCTTCTGCGCATCCTGCAACCAGGCTTCGGTGATGGGATGGGCCGAACGCAGCACGCGGTCAGCGGCGATAAAATCGCGGCTTTGCTGGCTCAGCCCCTTTTCCATGCGGTCGCTGATACTGCCGAGCGCCAGCACGCAGGATACCGCCAGCGTCAGCGCCAGCCAGACAATCAGCAGCGAGGGCTGGCGCCACTCACGCCAGAACCAGCGCCAGATCATGCTTCCTCCCACAATTTTCCATCACGCAGGCGTAAGCGGCGCTGGCAGCGGGCCGCCAGTTGTTCATCATGTGTCACCAGAATCAGCGTGGTGGCCGCATCGCGGTTAAGCGAGAACAGCAGATCCACAATGCGCTCACCGGTGGCGCGATCCAGATTACCGGTCGGTTCATCGGCAAACAGCAATTTCGGCTTGCCGATAAACGCACGGGCCAGCGCCACGCGCTGCTGTTCGCCGCCGGAAAGTTGTGCCGGCAGATGGTGCTGACGTTCGCCCAGCCCCAGTTGTTGCAGCAGCTGCACCGCCTGTGCGCGGCTGCTGGCGTCGGACTCGCCGCGCAGCAGCGCCGGAAGCTGCACGTTTTCCAGCGCGTTCAGCGTCGGAACCAGCATGAAGGACTGAAAGACGAAGCCGACGTTTTTGGCCCGCAGCGCCGCCCGCCCCTCTTCATTCATTTGTGTCAGCGACTGTCCCAGCAGTTTGACGTCGCCCCCGGTACCGTCATCCAGACCGGCCAAAATACCGAGCAGGGTCGACTTGCCCGAACCGGACTCGCCAATCAGCGCGATGGTCTGCGCCGGTTTGACAACCAGCTCCACACCGGAGAGGATGGTTAACTGACTTTCACCCTGACCGACGTGTTTACTAAGATGATGAACTTCAAGAACGTTTCCCGCTGGCATCTTCCTTTCCTTTTCCTTGTATCAATGCTGGTCACTGCGACCCTGAGTTTTCGTGCCGCAGCGGCTGATAATTTGCTGATTATCGGTGACAGTCTGAGTGCGGTTTACCGCCTGCCGGTCGAGAGTTCCTGGCCGTCGCTGCTCAATAAAAAGTGGCAGGATGAGGCCGGGAAACCCAATATTATTAACGCCAGCATCAGCGGTGATACTGCCGCACAGGGGCTGGCGCGCCTGCCCGCGCTGCTCAAGCAGCATCATCCGCGCTGGGTGTTGATTGAACTGGGAGCCAACGACGGCTTACGCGGTTTCGCGCCAGCGGCCATCTCGCAGACACTGAGCCAAATTATTACGCTGGTGAAACAAGCCGACGCCCAGCCGCTGCTGATGCAAATCCGCCTGCCGCCAAACTATGGCCGCCGTTATACTGACGCGTTTTATGCGATTTATCCGGCGCTCGCCAAACAAAATGACATTCCGCTGGTACCATTCTTCATGGAACAGGTCGCCGTCAAACCGGAATGGATGCAGGACGATGGTTTGCATCCTGCGCAGGCAGCCCAGTCGTTTATCGCTGACTGGATGGCGGAAAAACTGGCACCGCTGGTCAAACCGGCGAAACCCTAAGTAAACCACAGTCCTGAAAAATAGGGGCTTCTGACAGGTAAAGTTATGCAAAAAGCTGTATTGATCACCGGCTGCTCCAGCGGCATTGGTTTGGTTGCCGCACAGGATTTACGTAACCGGGGTTATCGCGTTCTGACCGCCTGCCGTAAACCGCAGGATATTGAAAATCTGCGTCAGCTGGGTTTTGAAACGATCGAACTGGATCTGGATGACAAACAGAGTGTCGCCCGCGCCGCCGCAGAAGTCCTGACTCTGACCGGCAACCGGCTTTACGGCCTGTTCAATAATGCCGGTTATGGCGTTTACGGCCCGCTGCATACCGTCAGCCGCGAACAGTTCGAACAGCAATTTTCCACCAACCTGTTCGGCACCCATCAGCTGACGCAGTTGCTGTTACCAGCCATGCTGGCGCACGGCGAAGGCCGTATCATTCAGACCAGTTCAGTGATGGGGCTGGTCAGCACGCCGGGCCGTGGCGCTTACGCCGCCAGTAAGTTTGCGCTGGAGGCGTGGTCCGATACACTGCGTATGGAGCTGTACGGCACGGGTATTCAGGTCAGCCTGATCGAACCCGGTCCGCTCAGCAGCAATTTCACCCAGAACGTGAATCAGTCGCAGGCCGATAAACCAGTGAATAACCCCGGTATTGCTCAGCGTTTTACACTGACGCCAGAGGCAGTATTACCAAAATTGCGCCATGCTTTAGAGAGCCCGAAAGCACGGTTGCGCTATCCGGTCACGCTGGTCGCCCACGCTTTATCGGTACTAAAACGCCTGTTGCCCGGCCGCCTGCTGGACAAACTGCTGCGTGGTAATAGTTAACGCTACGGTTTCCGGGGTTGAAGCTGAGAAAGCCGCCCCCATTTAAACCTGTATACTCATACCGTTGCGTCAGAAATAAGAGAACCTAATTCATGCTTGCACAACCTTCGATTATCGATATCAACGAAACCAACCTGCATCAGACGCTGGAACAGTCCATGGCGCTGCCGGTGATGTTCTATTTCTGGTCTGAACGCAGCCAGCACTGCCTGCAACTGGGGCCAATCCTCGACCGGCTGGCGGCGGAGTACGCCGGTCAGTTGATCCTCGCCCGCGTCGACTGCGACGCCGAACAGGCCATCGCCCAGCAGTTTGGTTTGCGCTCCATTCCGGCAGTCTACCTGTTTAAAGATGGTCAGCCGGTGGACGGTTTCCAGGGCCCGCAGCCGGAAGAAGTGATCCGCGAACTGCTGCAAAAAGTTCTGCCAAAAGAAGAAGAGTTGAAAGTGACTCAGGCGCAGGAACTGATTGAAGCAGGCGATCTCGCCGCCGCCCTGCCGCTGCTGAAAGATGCATGGCAGCTGAGCCACCAGCGCAGTGATATCGGCCTGATGCTGGCAGAAGTGCAGATTCAGCTTAACCGCAGCGACGATGCCGAGGCCGTGCTGGCAACCATTCCTTTACAGGATAAAGATTCACGCTATCAGGGTCTGGTGGCGCAAATCGAACTGCTGAAACAGGCCGCTGACACGCCTGAAATCCAGCAGTTGCAGCAACAGTTGCAACAGGAGCCGGAGAACATTGAACTGGCTGTGAAACTCAGCCTGCAACTGCACGCCGTCGGGCGTAATGAAGAAGCCCTGGAACTGCTGATGGTGCCGCTGAAAAAAGATCTTGGTGCTGCAAACGGCACAGCGCGTAAAACGCTGATGGATATTCTGGCCGCACTGGGCACCGGCGACGCGCTGGCCGCCAAATATCGCCGCCAGCTCTACTCTCTGCTCTACTGATTGTCTTCACGCGGTGGTCCCTTATGCGGGCCGCCGCGTTGTTTTCTTCCCCAGCTTCCGCATCTCTTCCCCTGAACTATCCTTAATCAATACGCCTTCGTGTCGAATTGTGCGACAATCCCTGCTGAGCAAAGTTTGTCCTTATGCTTACAGGAATCTGTTTTTACTGGAAAAACCGGAAAAACACTCAGGACATCGAGTTACAGGAGTTGTATACCATGCTGACCGTTATCCCCATTATTATTGTTCTCGCGCTGCTGGTGGTGTTTGCTGGCGTCAAAATTGTGCCACAGGGTTTCCAGTGGACCGTCGAACGCTTTGGCCGCTATACCAAAACGCTGATGCCTGGGTTAAATCTGGTGGTGCCGTTTGTTGACCGCGTTGGCCGCAAAATCAACATGATGGAACAGGTGCTGGATATTCCTTCCCAGGAGATCATCTCACGCGATAACGCCAACGTGGCTATCGATGCAGTCTGCTTTATTCAGGTAATCGATCCGGCGCGCGCCGCGTATGAAGTGAGTAATCTGGAACAGGCGATCGTCAACCTGACCATGACTAACTTCCGTACCGTTCTGGGTTCGATGGAACTCGATGAAATGCTTTCGCAGCGTGACAACATCAACGCACGCCTGCTGCATATTGTCGATGAAGCGACCAATCCGTGGGGCGTGAAAATCACCCGTATTGAGATCCGCGACGTCCGCCCACCCGCAGAACTGGTTTCCGCGATGAACGCTCAGATGAAAGCCGAACGTACCAAGCGTGCCGACATTCTGGAGGCCGAAGGGGTGCGTCAGTCCGCCATTTTGCGTGCCGAAGGTGAGAAGCAGTCACAAATTCTGAAAGCGGAAGGTGAGCGTCAGTCCGCGTTCCTGCAGGCAGAGGCCCGCGAACGTGCCGCCGAAGCGGAAGCACAGGCGACCAAAATGGTGTCTGAAGCCATCGAAGCGGGTAGCGTCCACGCCATCAACTACTTTGTGGCGCAGAAATATACCGATGCGCTGACCAAAATCGGCTCGGCCAACAACAGTAAAGTAATCATGATGCCGCTGGATGCCAGCAGTCTGATGGGCTCAATTGGCGGTATCGCTGAATTACTGAAAGAAACCAAAGGCGGCAAGTAATGCTGCAACAGCTTATAGCAAGCCCGCACCTTTTCTGGCTGTCGCTCGGCGGCCTGCTGCTGGCAGCGGAACTGCTCGGTGCGAGCGGTTATTTGCTGTGGAGTGGCATTGCGGCGGCGCTGGTCGGTTTGCTGACCTGGATGTTGCCGCTGTCGTGGGAGTGGCAGGGAGTCTGCTTTGCCGTGCTGACCATGGTGGCCGCATGGCTGTGGTGGCGCTGGCTGAGCAGCCGCCAGAAATCTGACCCGCAAAACAGTTCACTGAATCAGCGCGGCCAGCAGATGGTCGGTAAGCACGCAACGGTGCTGGAACCCATGAGCAATGGCTACAGCCGCGTACGCATCGGTGACAGCACCTGGCGCATTACCAGCACCGCGCCGTTAAGCGTGGGCGATGATGTGATCATCACTCACGTGGAAGGGATCACTTTGCGGGTTGAGCCGGGGGCAAAAAACGGCTGAAACTCGTTTTAGCCATCAACATTCCTCAAAGCCATTGATGTTGCAGCAAGGCAGCAATCGACAGAATCCCGATGAGCTGACATAAGTCAGTGATTCGGGTGACCGAGAGCCGCTAACGCTGCTGCGACTTCAAGGGCGAAGAGGAGTGGCAGCAGCCACTGAGATTGTCGATGATCGGGCAACTTGAACCTTCATCACCCGGACATGACTCTGCCAGCGTCAGCAACCGCTGACGCATCTCCTCCAGTTCTTCGATGTGCCGCGCAATCTCGGCGGCCTTCTCCAGCGTCCGCGCTTTGACGTCCGCACTGTGGCGTTCAGGATTGTGGAATAACGCTACCAGCTCCTGACACTCCTCCAGTGTAAACCCGACCTGTCGCGCCTGGCGCAGCAGTGTCAGCTCTTCGATATGTTTTGGCGCATAGCTGCGGTAACCGTTATCGCTGCGCATCGGCGCGGTGACCAGTCCCTTCTCCTCATAAAAACGGATCGCCTTACTGGTCAGTCCGGTTTTTTTTGCCACATCGCTGATATTCATGTTGCCTCCTTGACCTTCCCCTTGCTGGAAGGTTTATCCTACCGCCTGAATCAAAAAAGACCAACCGGCTATTCTGGCTATTGATGAGGAAAATACTATGACGACCATCGTTTTGAATCTTGAAGGTTTATCCTGCGGGCACTGTGTGGCCTCAACGCGTAAAGCGCTGGAAGCCGTTCCCGGCACGACGCAGGTTGAAGTCGAACTGAATAAAGCCGTTGTGCAAAGCTCCGCTGACAGCCAGCAATTAATCGCCGCCGTGGAAGAAGCCGGGTATCACGCCGAGGTGGCCTCCTGACATCATCCCGAAAAATCAGGACTTTCCCCCTGTTCGCTGGGCCGGTGACGCGCTAGCATGTCCCTTCGTTCATAGAAGGAGACAACGCCATATGGGCCATATTTTTTACCAGCTTGCCCGCTGGCTGGGTCTGCTTTCGCCCGCTGAATATCACTATCCGGCCATCGATATTCAGCTTTCCGGCGACAGGCATTTACATCTGGTGGGCAGTATTCACATGGGCACCATGGACATGCAACCGCTGCCCGATATTCTGCTTAAACGCCTGTCACAGGCTGACGCGCTGATTGTCGAAGCGGACATCAGCAGCACCGACTCCCCTTTTGGTCAAACCGATGACCTCTCTCCCCTCGCCGAACGTCTGACCGAACAGCAATATCAGCAGATCGAAAGTCTGTGTGATGAGCTTGGCACGCCGCTCTACAGCATGAACCGATTACCGTGCTGGCAGGTCGCGCTGATGTTGCAGGCAGGACAGGCGCAGCGTCTGGGTCTGCGGGGCGAATACGGTATCGACTACCAGTTGCTGAATGCCGCCCGCCAGCAGCAGAAGCAAGTGATTGAACTCGAAGGCCCGCAGGAGCAGCTGGCGCTGTTACAACAGTTGCCGGAAGATGGCCGTGCACTGCTCGACGATACCCTGACTCACTGGCATACCAACGCCCGCTTACTGCAAACCATGATCAGCTGGTGGCTGGAGTCGCAACCTAGTCAGGCGATTGAACAGCTGCCCAATACCTTCAGCAATGATTTATACGATGTGTTAATGCATCAGCGTAACCAGCGCTGGAAACAGCAGCTGAACGCCCTGCCTGCGGGGAAATATGTGGTGGCCGTCGGTGCGCTGCATCTATATGGCGAAGGGAATCTGCCGGATCTGTTGTTAGAAGGAAAACGCTGAGGCAGCTCGAAGGATCAAGAAGAAGAAGATAAAAAAATGGCCAATATTTCTATTGGCCAGTCAAAGAGGAACTTCATTTTATTAGTTATAGCTACAGCGCTGGCCCCTTGCAGGGCACAGTACCGGCGGCGGTAGGTTAGCAATCTGTATTGGGTCTTGGCAACAACCATTCACTGGACTAGTATTGATGGTCCGCTCAAGAAACAGTCTTTGTTGTTTACTATCAAAAGATTGAGCAGGGTTATTATTTTTTCGCTAATTAAGTCATCGTGATCGCATGAAGCCATTTGGGGCAACAGACACGGTGGCTTTTTTATTGGGATATTCTGTCAGGGGGTGCCATGACACCAGCCGTTAATTTATTAGAAAAGAACAAGATAGCCTTCACCCTTCACCCTTACGAACACAGCAGCGACGAGACTCACTTCGGCGACGAGGTGGTTAAAAAGCTCGGACTGGATGCACACCAGGTCTACAAAACATTACTGGTGACGCTTAACGGTGACGCAAAGAACCTGGCCGTGGCGGTAACGCCGGTAGCCACTCAACTTGATCTGAAAAAAGTCGCCAAAGCACTGGATGCTAAGAAAGCTGATATGGCGGATCCGCAGCTGGCACAGCGCGTGACCGGATATCTGGTGGGTGGGATAAGCCCGCTGGGGCAGAAAAAACTGTTGCCGACGGTGATCGACAGCCCTGCACAGAACTTTGCCACCATTTTTGTATCCGGGGGTAAACGCGGACTTGATATTGAGCTGGCCGCCAGCGATCTTTGTAGCCTGCTACGCGGAAAGTTTGCTGACATCGCAAAAATCGACTGACTCAATCCACTACCTATACCCAATAGATTTCAAGATGCAGGAAGGCGGCAAGCGAGTGAATCCCGATGAGCTTACATAAGTAAGTGATTCACGTGATTGAGCGCAGCCAACGCACCTGCGGCTTGAAAGATGAAGGGTATATTACAATAAGAAAGGCCCGACAGAATGACCGACCGTACTGACATTCCCGCTCCCCCACCGGTGAGCGCGGCGAAACGCACCGCTTTCTCTATTCTGGCGGCGATCAGCGTCTCGCACCTGCTTAATGACATGATCCAGTCGCTGATCCTCGCAATTTACCCGCTGCTGCAAAATGAGTTTTCCCTCAGTTTTACGCAGATCGGTATGATCACGCTGACCTATCAGATCACCGCTTCGCTGCTACAGCCGCTGATTGGTTATTACACCGATAAACATCCGCAGCCCTATTCGCTGCCCATTGGTATGGGCTTTACACTATCCGGCTTGCTGCTGCTCTCAGTGGCGCAAACCTTCCCGCTGGTGCTGCTGGCAGCGGCGCTGGTTGGTACCGGTTCATCGGTATTCCATCCTGAATCTTCCCGCGTGGCGCGCATGGCCTCCGGGGGGCGTCATGGTCTGGCACAGTCGGTTTTCCAGGTAGGTGGTAACTTCGGCAGTTCATTGGGCCCCTTGCTGGCCGCCCTGATTATTGCACCTTACGGTAAAGGCAACGTGGCCTGGTTCTCACTGGCGGCACTGCTTGGCATTGTGGTGCTGCTGCAAATCAGCAAGTGGTACCGTCAGCAACAGCAGATCATTAAGAAGCGCGGGCCGGTGCCGAATACTGTGACGGTACTGCCGCGTAAAACCGTGGCGCTGTCGATGGGCATTTTGCTGGTACTGGTGTTCTCAAAATACTTCTACCTGACCAGCCTGAGCAGCTATTACACCTTCTATCTGATCCACAAATTTGGTGTATCGATTCAAAACGCCCAAATCCACCTGTTTGTATTCCTGTTCGCCGTGGCGGCAGGCACCATTATTGGCGGACCGATTGGCGATAAGATCGGCCGTAAATATGTGATTTGGGTCTCGATCCTTGGCGTCGCGCCCTTCACGCTGATGCTCCCCCACGCCAACCTGATGTGGACCAGTATTCTGAGTGTGATCATCGGGGTGATTCTGGCGTCAGCGTTCTCAGCGATTTTGGTCTTCGCACAAGAGCTAATCCCGGGCAAAGTCGGCATGGTTTCGGGGCTGTTCTTCGGCCTGGCATTTGGGATGGGCGGCCTCGGCGCGGCAGTGCTCGGCTACGTGGCTGACCGCACCAGCATTGAGCTGGTCTATCAGATCTGTGCCTTCCTGCCGCTCCTCGGGATTCTTACGGCATTCCTGCCAAATCTCGAACAAAAACAGTCATAAACATCCTGCCATCTGCTGCCGATACTTCAGTATCGGCAGCGCACCCGCCTTGTCAGATAAAACATTGTCGAGTAAAACCCTACGAAATGTCACTTCCGTCCTGATTTGTATCCAGTCTGCTCTTTTTGACATTCAGGGCACTTTTTTCTGCACATAAAAACGCGATATACAATAAACTGATTAACAATCTCTTACATTTACACGAAATAATTCAAGTACCAGCACAGCGGCAACTGAATGAGTCCCGGGGGGCATGGCCTGCCATGTGACCTGAGTGAATGAGGGCAGCCAACAAAGCAGCCACTTGAAGCATGAAGTGTATATTGACCTGATGTATTGCAAGAAGGAGTCTGGATGCACAATTCTACGCCCTTGATCACCACCATCGTCGGCGGTCTGGTGCTGGCATTCCTGTTCGGAATGCTCGCCAATCGTCTTAAAATTTCCCCTCTGGTTGGCTATCTGGCCGCTGGCGTGCTGGCTGGGCCTTTTACGCCGGGCTTTGTCGCAGATACTTCTCTGGCTCCAGAGCTGGCGGAAATTGGCGTCATCCTTCTGATGTTCGGCGTAGGTTTGCATTTCTCCCTTAAAGATCTTCTGGCGGTTAAATCCATCGCCATTCCCGGTGCGGTGATACAAATCGCCGTCGCGACGCTGCTGGGCATCGGCCTGTCGCGGCTGCTCGGCTGGGATCTCGGTGCAGGTGTGGTCTTCGGTTTATGCCTTTCTACCGCCAGTACCGTGGTGTTGTTGCGGGCGCTGGAAGAACGGCAGCTGATTGACAGCCAGCGCGGGCAGATTGCCATCGGCTGGCTGATTGTCGAAGATCTGGTGATGGTGCTGGCACTGGTTCTGCTCCCAGCCTTCAGCAATATGATTGATAACAATCACTCCAGCTTCACCGACCTCGCGCTGGAGCTGGTGATCACGCTCGGCAAGGTCGTGGCGTTTGTTACGCTGATGCTGGTGGTGGGCCGCCGTCTGGTTCCGTGGATACTGGCCAAAACTGCGAGTACCGGCTCACGCGAACTGTTTACGTTGGCCGTGCTGGCGCTGGCGCTGGGCATCGCTTACGGTGCCGTCAAATTGTTCGACGTCTCCTTCGCGCTGGGTGCGTTCTTTGCCGGGATGGTACTGAACGAGTCAGAGCTGAGCCACCGTGCCGCGCACGACACCTTGCCGCTGCGTGATGCCTTCGCGGTGCTGTTCTTCGTATCGGTTGGCATGTTGTTTGACCCGCTGATTATCCTGCATGAGCCGCTGGCGGTACTGGCAACGCTCGGCATCATCGTGTTCGGCAAGTCCATCGCCGCCTTCCTGCTGGTGAAAGCCTTCGGTCACTCCAGACGGACAGCGCTCACCATTTCGGTCAGTCTGGCGCAGATCGGCGAGTTCGCCTTTATTCTGGCGGGGCTCGGGATCACGCTCGGTTTGCTGTCAGAACATGGCCGTAATCTGGTGCTGGCCGGGGCGATTCTGTCGATTATGCTCAATCCGCTGCTGTTCAGCCTGCTGGAGCGGTATCTGGTCAAAACGGAAACCATTGAGGATCAGAGTATTGAAGAGGCCGTCGAGGACGAGAAACAGATCCCCTTCGATCTCTGCAATCACGCCCTGCTGGTGGGTTACGGACGTGTCGGCAGCTTATTAGGTGAAAAGCTACAGGCCGCCGGGATCCCGCTGGTGGTGATTGAAAATTCCCGCCCGCGCGTCGAAGCTCTACGCGCGCAGGGGATCAGCACTGTACTGGGTAATGCAGCCAATCAGGAAGTGATGGATCTGGCGCGTCTCGACTGTGCACGCTGGTTGCTGGTGACAATTCCGAACGGTTATGAGGCGGGTGAGATCGTCGCCTCTGCGCGCACCAAGCGCCCTAATATTGAGATCATTGCCCGCGCCCACTATGACGATGAAGTGAATTACATCATGGAGCGCGGTGCCAATGAGGTGGTAATGGGGGAGCGTGAAATCGCCAACAGTATGCTGAATATGCTACACGTTGACGTCATGACCGAGGAGGAGAAACGGCCGTTCTGCCCAATTTAATTCACGCCGCCGGAGGGATCACCACAATATTGAAACCCTCCGCTTCGGTCGGCGGCACGAAGAAGCGAGTGATAAAATCGAACTGCTGGTCGGTGGCTGAGAAATCATGCTCACCGGCCTGATTACGGGCGCGTAAACGGGCTTTGCATACGTCGTCAGACACATCGAGAAAATATAGGCGGTTATCCGCGCCTGACGTTTCCACAATCCCCTTCATCCACTGGCGGTTTGCCAGCGTATTGGCGGGGAAATCGAGAACAACCGACATTCCGGCTTGCAGCAAAGTAACCAGATGCGGGGCCATGGCTTCACGCAGTTTGGCCGAGCAACGTACGTAATCCGCCACATCGTGCATTTCCCCCGCATAAAGACGCGCCAGCCATTGATCTTCACTAATAATCACCGTCATCGGGCGTGCAGCTAGCTCCGCCGACAGCGTCGATTTACCCGAGGCAATTTTTCCGCAGAGCAGATGAAGGGTAGGGTTTTGCTTGGCGTGCTGTGTCATTGTTTTCCTCGCTGAATGTGATTATCTGCAAATGAATATTTTAGCTTATCAGATTGAGCGCAGTACCTGAATGCGCCCTTCTCTTTTAGGCCTTTCTCAGCGTTTTGATAATCACTTTCCCGCTACCATCGTAATAACGGCTTGGCCATATCTGCGCCGCGGGAACACCAATCGCTTTGGCAATCAGCAACTCTCCCTTCGGCCACGGCCTGCTTAATGCATTCGCCAATGTCGAAGAGGACAAACCCGCCGCCCGCGACGCTGCCGCAAGCGTGGTGCCCTTCTTACGCAAGGCCGCAATAATATCCGCCTGATGCCAGTCGGCTCGTTGATATTTACTCATTGTTCACCTCAGTGATTCCAGCCAATCAAACGCCATAAGGCGCATCTGTTCTCCAGTTTTCACAGGGCGCAATTCCCGGCTGCGAGCTTGCCACAGCACGATGATCATAATTCAACGAATGACGGACTGACAATATTCGAATCAGTAACTTGCGAGGAAAATTCCAGTAAATATCAGGCGTTACATGGTGTTGCAGAAAGGGAAAAACTTTCGAGTTAAAATCCAAGGGCAGCATTCAAAAATGCCGCCGCCCCTACAAAATCACCGCTCCCAATAAGACTCTTCCAAACTGTCTTCCCGCTCCGGCAACCCCCGCGTTAACCGCGGCGAATGCTGGTTCAGCACCTGATAACTTACACGGTTAGCGTACTTGCACACCTGCGCCAAGGATGAATAGGTCAGGTAATCACGCGAGTGCTTGCTGGAGTTTGGCACACTGCTGCGGTGGAAACCGTTGGCGGCAATATCGTGCAGCAGCGCAGACAGTGCGCCGTCGCCCGCCCCGTTGGTATTCATGATCTTCTCCGGCCCGCCCATGTAAGGCGCGATGTGCGAATAGATCTTCAGCGGCGTCTGACAGCAGTCGCGGCGCATGGCGCGGCTGAACTCATACTGGTTGAACTCGGCAATCGCACCCGGCAGCAGAGGATGATTGGTGACGCGCTTGAACTCTTCTTCGGTATAACTGGCCATAAACAGACCGTTCGGCCCGGCGGTGCATAAGACCAAATCAACCCAGTCCAGTGCTTTATCCGCCGCCATCAGCGGGTCTTTCAGGCCGGTCAGCGCAAAACCTTCGTCCTCATTCATCGCCAGAATCGAGACGTTATCACAAATAAAATCACGCCACGCCTGCGGGTTTTCGGCGATGACAAACTGAGTGCCCAGCGTCAGTACGACCGGTACCTGATATTTCTTGGCATAGGCGATGGCCTGCATGGTGGCTTTTGGCATGGGTTCACCTTCGCCGCTGCGCAGCAGATACGAAGTGAGTACCAGCGCCGATGCACCAGCGATCACCTCTTCCGGTACACTCTCTTCGCGCAGATTGTTCATATGACCAGGGCTGATGGCAAAGGTACGTTCGCCGCTGTCGCTGATCAACGTAAAGCAGCGGCCGATTGCGCCGTCAACGCCCTGTAAATAGTTGAGATCCACGCGGCTCGAGGTGTTGCACAGATATCGGTAGGCATAGCTGCCGATCTGCACATGGCTGCACATCACGCCCAGCAGCACCGAGCGGTCATCCGCCAGCACAGAATAGTTGTGCAATGTATTGCCTATGGTGCCACCTGCAAACTGATGAGTGATCAACGCTTCGCGCATCAGTTCCTGATACAGCGCTTCGGCGGTATCGTCGTCAATCACGCTCGATTCACCGGCTTTCAGGCCATAACGCGCAACGAAGTCTTCATCCACACGGGCTTCAATATCCACCATCGTCTGGTCGATACCGACAATATAGGACGCACCCGCTTCGCTTTCCGGCTGCATCTGTTGCAGCATCGAATCACGTAATAACGGGTCACGTGCACTGACCGGGAAATAGTGTTTTGACTTACGTTTACCAGGAAATTTCATTGATGTTCTCTGTGGTTCAAAAGCGCGAAATGTGTCAGCTATTTTTCAGACGGACCGGTCAGAAGTGCTGGGTGACCAGCTGTTGCAACAGGTCAATATGCTCTGGCTGATCGTTGAGCGCGTCGATGTAGTCGAAGCGTTCGCCACCGGCGTGCATAAAGATCTCGCGGTTCTCTTCTTTGATCTCTTCCAGCGTTTCCAGGCAGTCAGACGCAAAGCCCGGACACATAATCTGAACATTTTTGATGCCCTGCACAGGCAGGCCTTTCAGCGTTTCATCGGTGTACGGCGTGAGCCACGGTTCGCGGCCAAAGCGCGACTGGAAGGTCAGCATAATTTTACCGGCTGGCAGGCCCAGAGCTTCGGTCAGCGCCTGTGCGGTGTCATGACAGCGCTGCTCGTAGTCATCGCCTAGTGCCACAAAGCGTTTTGGGATGCCGTGGAAAGAGAGGATCAGGCGGTCAGGTTCGCCACGTTCGGCGAACGAGCGCAGCACCGTGGATTTCAACGCAGAAATATAAGCCGGATGCTCGGCATAGTCGCGAATAAAACTGATCGACGGCAGACGGCGCTGATCTTTAAGCACGCGCGCCACGCCGTCGAATACAGCGGCGCTGGTTGAGCAGGAGTATTGCGGATAGAGCGGCAGCACCACCATTTTGGTGACGCCCTGCGCCAGCAGTTTGGTGATGGCATCCTGCATGCTCGGATTACCGTAGCTCATCGCCAGCTCAACCGGCGTGCCTGGCAGGCGTTCGGCCAGCGCTTTTTGCTGACGGCGGCTGAAGACCATCAGCGGTGAGCCCTCTTCCATCCATACGGCTTTGTACAGTTTGGAGACACGCGTTGAGCGCAGCGGCAAAACCACGCCGTAAAGGATAGGTAACCAGATCAGCCGGTTGGTATCCACGACGCGGATATCACTTAAAAATTCAGCCAGATACTTTCTTACGGCCTGCGGCGTTGGTGCTTCGGGTGTACCGAGATTGACCAGTAACACACCGAATTTCGTCTGCATCATGCTGAATTTCCTAAATTAATGCGGCCAGTGGGCCAAAATGACACGAAGCGGCCAGAAGGCACTTCGACGTAACGCCTCATATTGTAACGAAATTGCCGGGGATCGGAACCGATAACAGCCAACGGCAGGAGTAATCAATGAAAGGAAAGAGAGGAAAAGTACGAAGATTAAAAATAACAAAGGCGACCGGAGTCGCCTTTGTGTCATGCGGTTTTCATGCTGAAAATCATTAGCCCAGAATCTGAGCCAATTCCTGACGCACTTCGTCCACTTTCTGTGTGCCGTCGATGCGCACATATCGGGTGTTACCCGCTTCAGCTTCTTTGCTGTAGTAGGAGATCAACGGTTCGGTCAGCTCATGGTATTCCACCAGACGCTTACGCACGGTTTCTTCCTGATCGTCTTTACGGGTGATCAGGTCTTCGCCGGTCACATCATCTTTGCCTTCCACTTTTGAAGGATTGAATTTGATGTGGTACACGCGGCCTGAGCCAGGGTGTACGCGACGGCCAACGATGCGATCAACGATCAGTTCGTCCGGCACGTCAAATTCCAGAACGTAATCCACTTTGATGCCAGCGTCTTTCATCGCATCAGCCTGTGGAATCGTGCGCGGGAAGCCATCAAGCAGGAAACCTTTACGGCAATCTTCTTGCTGAATACGCTCTTTTACCAGTGCAATCACTAATTCATCGGTCACCAGTTTCCCGGCGTCCATAATTTCTTTCGCTTTCTTGCCGAGTTCACTTCCGGCTTTCACAGCTGCGCGCAACATATCACCGGTAGAAATTTGCGGAATGCCATATTTCTCCATGATGAATTGAGCCTGTGTACCTTTACCAGCGCCAGGAGCGCCCAGCAGAATGATACGCATTGCGTAAATCCCCTTGCATGTAATTTTTATTAAAACGCAAAAAACGACCAACCATACCATTCTGCACGCCCTTCCTCAAGGAAGGGACATTGCGCGAAGCGGCTCAGGCCAGTGCTTCCTGACGTTTTACACGCAAGGTTTGCGACACCACTGCCAGCACGATAATGCAACCGCCGATAATCGCCTGCGGGGTCGGAGCTTCGTGTAAAAACAGATAGATCCACAGCGGTGCCAGTGCGGTTTCCAGCAGTAAAAACAGCCCTGCATTGACCGGTGAAACAAAGCGCGTGGAGAGTGAAATTAGCCCCATCGCCAGCGGCATAATGATCGCGCCTTCAATCGCCAGCCACAGCCACTGGGTGTGAGTGAGCAGCGGTACGCCATGCAGCACGCTGCCACCGGTAAAGGCCACCACGCAGGCTGAGGCCAGAACGCCGCCAATTGAAGGTAAACCGACGGTGCCATTCTCCACTTTGGAGGCAAAAATAAAGGCCAGAGCCATCGACACGGCGGTTGCCAGCGCAAAATAGTTAGCCATTGGATCATGCCCTTCCGCGCGCCCGGTCATGACAATCGCCACCCCTGACATCCCGGCGATAGCCGCCAGCAGCAGGGCTTTATCAATTTTGGTGCCAAAAAACAGCCGCGAAATGATGGCGGAAACGAAGGGCGTAGAAGAGATGATCACCAGCACGGTGGCGATGCTGCCGCGGTTCAGGGCGTTAACAAAGCAGGCCGATGCGATACAGAAGAACAGCGTCGGGAGCGCATTCTGACGCGTGATCCAGGGTACACCCAGCACTGCCCGGCTTTTCGGCCACAGCAGATAGACCAGCACCACCAGCCCCCACATAAAGAGACCGCGCAGCATCACGATCATCCAGGAGTTATCGATGCTCATCAGACGGATAAACACCGAGTCGGTGCTCAGGATAATGCCGCCCAGAATACCGATCAGGTTGCCATTAACGGGGGTAGATTTACTCATTTCTGACTCCAAAGACGGGCTAAATCATCAATCACACTTTCCGTATGATCAACATGTTGCGAGCGTTTTCCACGGGTGCAGCGTGAAATCCGCAGGGTGTGAGCGTGCTCGAAATAGCTGCCATCCATCTGCTTAATTTTGCGCAGCTGTTCTTCAGAAAGCGTTGCCACCGGGAAGCAGGCAAACGGCAATCCTGAAGCACTGAGCGAGGTAAGACGCAGACCATTGGTCAGCGGCAGGTCGATTTTCTCTATGCTGGCGACGTTATATGGCTGCCAGGCCGGGTCATCCATGGTGTCGATAGCCTCCTGCAATGGCCGTTGTGACACCGTAGAACCTTCGAACAAGCGCAGCTCGCTGCGAAACAGACAGCTGTGGTGCTCGGGGCGTACAGCAATGATCGCCAGCCCCACGGCAACCGAAGCATGTTTGTGCAACGGTGCGAGGAAAATCGAACTGTTGGTGATCAGCTCATCATGCAGACCGGTGGCAAAGCTGTGCGATGCATCGACCACCGCTTTGCCTTCGCTGCATTCAAGGTCACTGATCACCCCGGTATACGGATTGACGTGGGTGACAATATTGACGCCGCTGTTTTGCGCGGAGGCGTCGTTCGGCACCGGGTGCGAGAACAGCAGTTCAATCGGCTGATAGTGGCGGTGCTCGCCCAGTCTCATAGAAAAATTATGTTTGTGCAGTAGATGCGACAGCATGGCTAAGCCGACACGTACCGACTGCACCAGAAAGATGTCATAACCTTCCAGCCGGTAGGTGGTCGTCAGCTTATCGCGCAGCACTTCCCGCAGCCGGTTAACTTCCCTGTAATAGTGGTCACCGTGCTGTTGCTGCAGGGCGGGAGCGAGGGATGAAGGATCCATCAGTCGATCAACTCACGCTGGTACAGTAACGGCAGGACGTTGTCACGAAACACGGATCCCACTCCCACTTCGCAAGGCGGCTTGCGGTAATTCACCCAGGCAATTTCAGCGATCTCCGCGCTGGCGACCGGCTGTCCAACCACTTCCACCTGATACACATGATTTTCAATCGCAACTTTTTCGAATTCAGCGACACCGTGAAATAAACCCAGCGGGGTTATTTTTGCGGTATCTACGTTCAACTCCTCTTTCAGTTCACGTTTCAGACAGCTAATGTGATCTTCACCGGTCAGCGGTTTACCGCCGGGGGAGATAAAGATATCTGTACCGCGTTTGCGCGTGAGTAATAACGCGCGGTCACGGATGATCACTGCCGAACATTTGACGATAGTTTTCATCGCAATACCCTTAATTACGCCGCAGCGTGCGCCGCAGTTCTTGGCCCAAGATTCAGGGTTTCGCCTGAAAGGAATTTGACAATATTCAGCGCCAGCGGAGTTTTCTCATTCAGATAAGCCAGAATGGTTTCATCGCTCGGCGTGGTGAAGCTGTCACCGAAAATGCTCACGCCTTCGAGCGATTTGGTGGAAATACCCAGTTGCAGCAGGCGGTATTTCACGTCATCCGCCGACTGGGCAAATTCGTAGATTGGCGAGTGATATTGAATGTCGAACTGATTCATCAGGTTCACCAGAAAGTCTTTCGCCACCTGACGCTGCTCCGGGAACTCCTGCTGATAATGAGTAATACCGTCGTTGATCACGCTGATGTCGTTGCGGCGGCAGAAGTCCACCAGATGCGCGTGAATTGCCAGTTTTTCACCCAGCAGTACCAGATTTTTACGGTGACGCAGGATATCGCTTTCGATATTTTCTATGGCGATGGAGCGGAAGGTTCCGCTGATATCTTCCACGGTATGGGCGACCAGTAATTCGCCAAAGCGGTTACGCATCTCTTCTACGCGGTGCGCCAGAATGCCGCGGTGCAGCGAACACCCGCTATTGGCGGAGTAAAGATGAACCGGTATACCTTGTAACATCAGATAACAAGCAGCCAGCGTACTGTCGCGGCCGCCGGTAAACATAACGAGTTGAGTACGGGGTGCAGAGGAAGCTGTGGAAGTCGATTTATCAGAAAGTGAATTGTTCATAGTCATCCTTATTTTTTTATACAGACATAACCAGAGCGCAAGGCGCAGACTGGCGCTTCCACTGAATATTATTCAGTAAAATTACAGCGCCTGTTGGAGAGATGTGCTTCGGAACAAGGTCGAGACTAATGGGTTTTTTCGGCACAAGAAAATGATATAAATAGACACCAGAGATGAATAAATCTAACAAGGTTGAGACATGGCTGACTTACCGGCACTGCGCGCACTGCACTATTTTAAACAGGCAGCGCTGTTTGAAAGTTTCAGTCTGGCGGCGGAATCACTGAATGTGACGCACAGCGCGGTGAGCCATCAGATCAAAAATCTGGAAGGCTGGTTAGGGAGATCACTGTTTAAGCGCGCCGCGGGCCGGGTATATTTAACCCGCGACGGCGAGAAATTAAAGAAGTGCTGCGATCAGGTCTTTAGCGAAATAGAAACTACCTGTCGGGAAATAAAAGCGCGGCAGGAAAATAACTTAATTATCTCCTGCGCCCCAAGCTTTCTGGCGCAATGGCTCATTCCGCGCATCAGTCGTTTTTCGGAACGCCATGAGAATATTGTTCTCACCTTTCAGACCCACACCGATGTGCAGCAAATCCACGAACAGCGCACCGATATTCTGATCAAAAGTAATGAGTATCAGCAAACACACGATATTGAATCCACGCTTATCACCGTCGATTATATCGGGCCGGTCTGCTCGCCGGGTTTTCGCCACCGTTTTACCTACCAGACCGATTTCTCCACCCTGCCGCTGTTGCACGCCGACACCAAGCTCAACGCCTGGCAGGAGTGGGCCAGAAAAACCAACGCCAAAGGCGATTTTGTGGCGGGAAGACATTTCGACAATCTGACACTGGCGATTCAGGCGGCAAAAAATGGATTAGGGATCATTATGACGCCGCAAATCCTGGTGAAGAAAGAGTTACAGGAAGGCACGGTGATCGCCCCGCTGGGCTTTGCCGAAGTCGATCGCGCCACTTATATGCTGGTAAAAAGCAACCGCAGCCTGGAACCGGAGATCACGGCTTTTCGCCGCTGGTTACTGGAGGAGGCCAGCAGCGGTTAGCCGTTCACGTGAAATAAAACGTGATTTAAGCGCTGGAAAATAATAATTGACCGATCGTTCCATAATCAATATTATGGCGCCTCAACTCATCGAAAGCCCCCCACCTCTTATGAGTGCCGATAAACCTGCTTATCCCGGTCGTCCAAGACTGTTTGAAAACGAAGATGTCATCGATGCTGCCGTGGCCGTGTTTAGCGCCAAGGGTTACGCGGGCACCTCTGCGCAAGATCTCTGCGACGGCACAGGGCTGGGGAGAGGAAGCTTATATAATGCCTTTGGTAGCAAGCAGGCTCTGTATGAGCAAGCGTTGTTGCGCAGCCACGAGCACACAATGAGCGCGCAACTGTCTATTCTCACACAATCAGGTCTGGTCAAAGAACGGCTGCATACCCTGCTGCTTTGGGGGATTGCTGAAGATTTATCCCAGCCGGAACAGCACGACGCGATGCTCTTATTCTCTGCCCTCGAACGCGGCAGCAAAGATGAAGCCGTCTCCAGGCTGAATCAGGAATATCGCCAACGCCTCGAACAGACGCTGGTCTCGGTATTTACTGAAGGTCAGCAGAGTGGCGAGCTTAGTAATAAAGCCACTGCCATCGAAATGGCACGAGGCTTTATGGCCGGCTATTACGGTTTGCGCGTGCTGAATAAAAACATTTCAGACAGAAAAATTCTCGAAGACGTCGTCTCCGGCCTGCTCATCAACTTATAAATTAATGGTTTATAACATATTAATTTCTGCTTTTAATTTTGTAACGATCATTCAAATTCAGGGTAAGTAAAAGAAATGCCATTTGTAGTTTATGTCTTAGGATTAGCCATTTTTTCGCTGGGGACAGCAGAATTAATGGTGGCAGGAATGATGCCCAGCTTGTCTGCCGCATTTGGAATTACTACGGGGGAAGTTGGCCATCTGATTTCCTATTACGCTTTCGGCGTGATGTCTGGCGGCCCGGTATTAACCTATTTCTTTCTTAAATTTAAAGCGCCGTATCGCCCTACCTTGCTTTGGCTTCTGCTCTTATACGTTGCCGCTCAGGGCTGGGGCGCTTTTGTCACGGATTATTCCCTCCTCGTGCTCATCAGGATCGTCACCGGTATTTTGTGCGCTGGCTGTCTGAGCTTATCTTTAGCCACCAGTATGGCGATGGTGTCCGTTGAAGACCGCCCGCGCGCCGCCTCCATTGTTATCGGCGGTTTTATGGTCTCCAATGTCTTTGGCGTGCCGCTTGCCACCATTATCGATCAGCACTATGGCTGGCGGATAAGCTTTGGTCTGGTGGCCGTGCTGGTGTTTATCTGTCTGCTGGTACTGCTGCGTCTGTTACCTCAGGTCAAAGGCAGTGGTGCGCTCAACATGGGCATAGAACTTCAGGCATTTAAAAAGAAAGCGTACTGGAAAGCCTGCATGACCAGCTGTTTAATTCTGGGCGCCAGCTTTGCGGCATTCAGCTATTTTGTCCCGGTGCTCGTCGATGTCAGCGGTTTCAGTATGCAGACCGTGCCCTTTATTTTGATGCTGTATGGTTTAGCCAATATTGTCGGCAATATGGTGACGGGCCGGCTGGCGTATCGGCATAGTCTGGCGGTGATGCTGGTCGGATTATCCATTCTGAGTCTTTCCCTGCTGGGCATGGCGCTGTTTGCCGAATATGCGTTAGTCGCAATTCTGGCAGTGATATTGATTGGCTTGTCAGGCGTGCCGATGAATCCGGCGATGATGGCCAGAATTGTGAGCGTGGCTCATCCGGGACCTATGGTCAACGCGGTGCATACTTCGGTTATTAACATCGGTTTAGGTGGCGGTTCTTATCTGGGCGGGATGGCGTTGTCTGCCGGTTTAGGACCACGTTCAACGTTGTGGATCGGCATGGTGTTAGCCGTTATGGCGCTGTTATCGATATTACCTTACCTGCGCCGCAATCCGCGGGAATGGGCGTAATATCCGGTAGGTACGACGGGTAGACTTTAGCTCAGGCAAAAAAAAGCCCTGTTCGTGGACAGGGCTTTTTGAGCTGAGTAAGACGTTATGCCTGTAACAGCTGATTCATCCGGCGGATAAACAGGTTTGGATCTTCCAGCGTGCCGCGTTCTGCAAACAGCGCCTGATCCAGCAGCAGTTCAACCCACTCGCTGAATTGTGCATCGTCGGTGACGTCCGACGCACGTTTTACCAGCGCGTGCTCCGGGTTCAGCTCGAAGATGTATTGCACTTCAGGCGCGTCCTGACCAGCAGCAGCAAACAGTTTTGCCATCTGCGTGGTCATTTCGTCAGCGCCGGTGGTGACAATCGCCGGCGTATCGGTCAGGCGGTGCGTCAGACGCACATCTTTCACGCGATCGGCGAGCAGCGTTTTAACGCGCTCAACGAACGGCTCCAGCGCTTTCTCCGCTTCTTTCTGCTCTTCGCTTTCTTCGTCTGCCAGTTTGTCCAGTGTGTCGTCAGCTTTGCTGACGGACTGGAAGACTTTGCCGTCGAATTCGGTCAGGTAGCTCATCATCCACTCGTCGATGCGATCGGATAACAGCAGGACTTCAATGCCTTTTTTGCGGAACAGTTCCAGATGCGGGCTGCTCTTCGCGGCGGCATAGCTGTCAGCGGTGATGTAGTAAATCTTGTCCTGACCTTCCACCATGCTGGCAACATACTCTTCCAGCGACAGAGTCTGTTCGCTGCTGTCGTTGCGGGTGCTGGCAAAACGCAGCAGTTTGGCGATCGCTTCTTTGTTCGCGCCATCTTCCGCCGGGCCTTCTTTCAATACCAGACCAAACTGTTTCCAGAATTGCAGGTATTTTTCGTTGTCGTCTTTCGCCAGTTTTTCCAGCATCTGCAAGACGCGTTTGGTCAGTGCACTGCGCAGGTTCTGGGTAATACGGCTATCTTGCAGAATTTCACGCGAGACGTTCAGCGGCAAATCGTTGGAGTCGATCAGGCCACGCACGAAACGCAGGTAGTTCGGCATGAACTGCTCGGCTTCATCCATGATAAAGACGCGCTGGACGTACAGCTTAAGGCCGTGTTTGTGATCACGGTTCCACATATCCCACGGTGCCTGCGAAGGAATGTACAGCAGGCTGGTGTACTCCTGCTTCCCTTCCACACGGTTGTGGCTCCAGCTCAGCGGATCGCTGAAGTCATGGGAGATATGTTTGTAGAATTCAACGTACTCTTCGTCGGTCACTTCCGACTTACCACGGGTCCACAGGGCCTGCGCCTTGTTGATTTGCTCCCAGGTCACGGTGCCGTCTTCTTCGTTGCGGGTTTCAACTTCAACCGGCAGCGCAATATGGTCAGAGTATTTGCTGATGATCGAGCGCACTCGCCAGTCATCAAGGAACTCGTCCTGATCTTCACGCAGATGCAGGGTAATTTCAGTCCCGCGTTCGGCTTTCTCGATATCCGCCAGGGTGTATTCGCCTTCACCGGCGGACTCCCAGAACACGCCCTCTTCCGGCGCAGCGCCTGCGGCACGGGTGCGCACAGTCACTTTATCTGCCACGATGAACGCAGAGTAGAAGCCCACGCCAAACTGACCGATCAGCTGGCTGTCTTTCGCCTGCTCGGAACCGACAGATTGCAGGAAGGCTTTGGTGCCGGATTTCGCGATGGTGCCGAGGTTGTCGATCACTTCGTCACGGCTCATGCCGATGCCGTTATCGCTTAATGTCAGAGTGCGTTTTTCTTTATCAAACGCCAGACGCACGTGCAGTTCGCCATCGCCTTCATACAGTTCAGGCTTGGACAACGCACGGAAGCGCAGCTTGTCGGCGGCATCGGAGGCGTTGGAGATCAGCTCACGCAGAAAAATTTCTTTGTTAGAGTAGAGCGAGTGGATCATCAGATGCAGCAGCTGTTTAACTTCAGACTGGAATCCGCGGGTTTCTTGTCCTTTCATACTCATCAAATTACCTCAATCACACTGTTTGATTTGTCATTACGCTGGAAAGCCCGGCCTCACGGCGGCATGCTTGCCAAAAAGTAAAACGCTGAGGAGTAGATGGGGTTTTAAGATGCAGAATTCAAGAGGAAAGTGTCGGTTCGGTGGAAAACTGAACCGACATAGACAGATGTATTCCCAAAATCGTTCGAATCGCCCGGGGGCGCCAACTTTTGGTGCGGAGCCTGGGCTTGAGGATATTGGGAATTTAGAACTTGAAAGGATGACGCCCAGCCAGAGAGTGCGACAACGTGGTGCCGTCAACCATCTCCAGCTCGCCGCCCACCGGCACGCCATGTGCGATGCGGCTGGCCAGTACGCCATACTGTCCGCACATTTCAGCAATGTAGTTCGCTGTGGCATCCCCTTCCACCGTCGGATTGGTCGCCAGAATCACCTCTTTCATGCTTTCGCTGGAAAGACGGTGCTCAAGACGATCCAGACCGATGTCATCAGGGCCAATGCCGTCCATAGGAGACAAGTGGCCCATCAGCACAAAATAACGGCCGGAGAACTGTCCGGTTTGTTCTACTGCATGAATGTCTGCCGGGCTTTCTACCACACAAATCTGGCCATTTTCTTTACGCCGCGGATTGGCGCAAATGGTACAGATTTCCTGTTCGGTAAAAGTACGGCAATCGGCGCAGTGGCCGATTTCTGACATGGCACGCGTCAACGACTGCGCCAGCCGCATTCCGCCGCTGCGATCGCGCTGCAACAGCTGGAATGCCATACGCTGCGCCGATTTCGGACCAACGCCCGGCAGGCAGCGCAACGCCTCCATTAGTGACTCAAGGAGAGGGCTGGTTTGCATCAGAATGGCATCTTAAAGCCCGGTGGCAACTGCATGCCGCCCGAAACAGAAGCCATTTTTTCTTTCTGGGTTTCTTCGATGCGACGCGCAGCATCATTGAATGCCGCAGCAACCAAATCTTCCAGCATGTCTTTGTCATCTTCCAGCAGGCTTGGGTCAATCTCAACGCGACGGCAGTTATGCGCACCGTTGATGGTGACTTTTACCATGCCAGCACCGGATTCACCGGTGACTTCCAACTGGGCGATTTCTGCCTGTACCTGCTGCATTTTTTCCTGCATTTGCTGGGCCTGTTTCATCAGGTTACCAATGCCGCCTTTTCCAAACATAGTCTTCTCTCTCAGCAATGGCCGCGTGATCATCGCGGCGTTTAAACGGGGCGAATACTCTCTTCATCCAGATCTGCATCGAAGAAACGACGCAGGGTCTGAATGTTATTATCCGCAATAATGGACTGACGCGCCTGCGCCAGTTTTTCTTCATAAATGGCCTGTCGCCATTCAAGCGGCGTTTTGACCGCCAGATTATCATCTTCCAGCACAATCAGTTCAACCGGCTGCTGATGCAAAGCTGACAGAGCCTCCGCCAGCACTTTCTGCGCCGACGGTGAATTCAGATGCCGCTGCGAAGTACGCAAATGCAGACAAACTTTTCCCGATTCGGGCTTTTCACACCACGCATTCAGCGCCAGTTGCTGCACCAGTTTTGGCATTACCATCTGGTTGATTTCGGCTGCCCACGCATCGCGCTCGGTGGCTTCAACCGCCAGACGCGCAGCAAGCTCCGGGGACTTTTCATGTTCAAGCGCAGTACGCAGCGCTTTTGGCGTGGTGACCGGCTCAGCGACTTCTTCCACGTCATTTACGGCCTTCCAGCGGTAAGCTTCTTCTTTTACCGGCGGTTCGGGCTGTTTCTCTTTGCGGGCGCTGGCCTGGGTTTGTACACGCTCAGTCACTGAAGCGAGGCGCTCCAGTGCTGAGTTTGCCGGCCGCGCTTTTCCTGGCGCTGCCGGCTCAGCTTTTTTTGGGGTGGTGTTCCCCTGCTGTCTGAGTAACTGCGTCCGCGCCTGCAAAAGCTGGGCCGTGCTGTCCGGCATTCCCGGCTGCGGCCCTCCCTGCGGTGGCGGATTGTCTTGCTGAACACTTCTCGTGGGCTGCGGTGCAGCCGGAGCGATATAAGCCGGCGGCGCAGAAACTTGCGCAGGCACTGCGGGTTCAGCAATAAAAACTTTCGGGTGGAAGGCCAGCGCGCGCAGCAGGGTCATTTCAACCCCCATACGTTTGTCCGGCGCGTAGGCCAGCTCTTTGCGGCCAATCAGCAGGGTCTGATAATAGAGCTGGACATCAGCAGGGGGGATCACCCGGGCCAGCTCACGCAGACGTTGTTCAATGGCCGCATAGTGGTTGTCTAGCACGGTCGGCAACAGTTGCACCATCGCAATACGGTGTAGCAGGGCCAGTGTCTCCACCAGCAGGTTTTCCCAGTCAACACCGCGCGAGGCGGCCTGTTCAACCTGCGCCATCATCTGCGCACCATCGGCGCTGACCAGCGCTTCAAGCACGGCCAGCGGCTGTTCGTCGTCCAGCGTACCGAGCATTTGCGCCACGGTGTCGGTGGTGACAGCGCCCTGCCCCATAGCGATAGCCTGATCGGTGAGACTTAAGCCATCACGCATACTGCCGTCGGCGGCACGCGCCAGCAGTTGCAGCGCGCGCGGTTCACTGGCGATCTGCTCGGCGGTCAGTACACGCTCAAGCTGATGACGGATCTGTTCGACATCCAGCGCTTTCAGATGGAATTGCAGGCAACGAGATAAAATGGTCACCGGCAGCTTTTGCGGATCGGTGGTTGCCAGCAGGAATTTAACGTGTGAAGGCGGCTCTTCCAGCGTTTTCAACAGCGCATTAAAGCTGTGACGCGAGAGCATGTGCACTTCATCGATCAGATAAACTTTAAAGCGGCCGCGGGCCGGAGCGTACTGCACGTTGTCCAGCAGTTCGCGGGTGTCTTCAACTTTGGTGCGGGAGGCCGCATCGATTTCAATCAGGTCAACAAAACGGCCCTGTTCGATTTCACGGCAGTTATCGCACACACCGCACGGCGTGGACGTGATGCCGGTTTCGCAGTTCAGTCCTTTTGCCAGCAGACGCGCAATAGAGGTTTTGCCTACACCACGGGTACCTGAAAACAGATAGGCGTGATGGATGCGCCCGAGCGAGAGGCCGTTAGCCAGCGCGGTCAGCACATGTTCCTGTCCGACAACGTCGGCGAAAGTTTGGGGGCGCCACTTACGGGCCAGGACCTGATAGCTCATTAATACCGGAGAAGTCGAGTGGTCGGGGGGGCCATGCTATCACAGCCTCGCCTGAGCAGGCGAGGCTTGTCTGAATCAATGGCCCGCGAAGGAAACCAGGCTGTAACAGTTGATATTCAGATTGTTTAAACGCTGTTCACCACCGAGATCCGGCAGGTTAATAATGAACGCGGCGTCTGTCACTTCACCACCCAAACGGCGGATCAGTTTGGCGGTGGCTTCGATGGTCCCGCCGGTCGCCAGCAGGTCATCCACAACCAGAATTTTCTCACCGGGCTTGATAGCGTCAGTGTGAATTTCAAGGCTGTCTGTGCCGTATTCCAGCTCATAGCTTTCGCTGAACGTCGCACGCGGCAATTTGCCTGGCTTTCGTACGGGAACAAAACCGACGCCCAGCGCCAAAGCCACCGGCGCGCCAAACAGGAAACCACGGGCTTCGGTGCCCACGACTTTCGTTACACCGGCGTCACGGTAGCGGTCAGCAAGTAATTTGATGCTGGCGGCGTAAGCTTCCGGATTCTCCAGCAAGCTGGTGACGTCACGGAACAGAATACCCGGCTTCGGGTAGTCAGGAATGGTTTTGATGCTGCTTTTGATAAACTCTAGCTGCTGTGCGGTAGCTGTCATAGTAATTGCCTGATAAAGCTGCTGTTCATCCTTAAACGCGAGGGTCGAATATCCCCGCAGTGCCACAAAAGAGGGGCCGTTTAAGAAAGGAAAATTGGCGCGTAACGCAATACGCGAGATGCCCAAATCTATGCAAAGCCGCTTTAAAAAGCAACCCGCAGCCGGACATGATCGCCTGTTTTATTGCTTCAGGTCAACCACTGGCAGACGCCACATCATGATCAGTAAAGCAATCATCATGCAGAGCAATAAGATACGCACCCACCATAGAGGCACAAAATAGAGCGAAGCGGCAAAGGTGGCGATGATCATCACCACTGCTTTGCTTTTCGCCCCCGGCGGTAAGGCGCGGTGTGCCTGCCAGTGACGCAGATAGCTGCCAAACCATGAACGGTGCAGCAGCCAGTGGTGGAAACGCGGCGATGACCGGGCAAAGCACCAGGCAGCCAGAAGTAAAAATGGCGTGGTCGGCAACAGCGGCAATACCACGCCGAGCGTGGCCAGCACCACGGACAGCCAGCCAAGAATAATCAGTAACAGACGTTTCATTTCACTCCATGAAAAGCGTTTCCGGCCCGTTTTTCTGGCCAAAAGAAGCAGTGTAAACAACCGCGCAGCCGCAGCCAAACCCCACATACCTTGTTTCTGGTGGTGTACAGGTTAAGCTAGGCGCGTCGTTATCGGAGAAACCCTGTGAGCACTGAACAAATATTGCATGCCCTCAGCCAGCAAATTGAGACGCTGGCCAGCGAGATTGAACCCATCGGCCATGTTTCTGCGCAGCAGGCCCGCTTCGACGTGGCGCTGTTTGCCACCAAAGGTACACGCCTGCGCGACTATCTCGCGGAGATCCGCCTGAATCTCAGCCAGCTAAATCAGGTGGTAAAGGAGAAACGTCAGGCGCAGGTTGCCTTTGTGGCCGAACGGCTGATTTCCCAAATAACGGCCTTGCAGCGAGAACTGGCCACTCAGGCGCTGCGTAAAAACAATCAGACGCCGGAACGCAAAAGTCATGATAATTATACCCGCTTGTCTGAACATCAGCAGTTTGAGAGACGTCTGATCGCGATGATTCAGGACCGGGAAAGCACGCTCGGCCAGCTTGCCACGTTCAGCGACCAGCAGCGGGTGCAGCAGGAGCTGGCGGCACTCGAAGGTCGTCTTATGCGATGCAGACAGGCGCTGGCGAAAATTGAGCGCCAGATTGAACGGCAGGAAAAAGGTTTTTGAATGTTTATCACAACTTTTGAAAACGCCGGGTCAGACGCCCGCATTTGTATCTATAATCAGTTTCTGATCTTTACATCGCACACTACAAAAAATGTTGGCTTCCATGTCCGTTGAAAACGCGCCACCCGAGCTACAGCTCGCTGTTGATCTCATCTATCTGCTTGAGTGCAATGAAATTGCCCCCGAGACGGCGCTGGCTGCGCTTGAAATCGTCCGCCGTGACTATCAGGAAAAGCTCAAGGGCAGTAAAAACACCCTGTCCATCAGCTATTTATAGCGCTCCTGTTGATAATTACTTTAGTGACTGAAATTCAGGGAATGTCGCCGCTCATTCCCTGAAGATGACGGTATTAACTCTGCCCTGGCGCTATCGCATCAGGCTCATCGCCCGGCTGGCGTAGCGTACGTTTCACTTCCTGCACTTCCTCATTACCGTTCTGGTTATGCAGGTAAACCTCAAGCTGATTGAATGCAATGTTAATGTCGTTTTCGCGGCAGAGTTTGTCGATGCTGCGGTTAAGCTCATCCACGGTCGCACTACGGTCGCCCAGTTCACGCACATATAAACGCAATTCGTGGTCAAGAGTGCTCGCACCAAAGTTGACGAAATAGACCTGAGCTGCAGGATCACTCATAACACGCGGGTTATCATGCGCCGCCTGCAGCAGCACCTCTTTGACTTTATCCAGATCCGAACCATAGGCCACACCGATCTTAATTACCACGCGGGTCACGGTGTCAGACAGCGACCAGTTGATCAACCTTTCCGTAACGAAAGCTTTATTCGGAATGATCACTTCTTTACGATCGAAGTCAGTGATGGTCGTCGCACGGATGCGGATACGGCTGACTGATCCGGAATAAGTGCCGATGGTGACGGTATCGCCAATACGTACCGGGCGTTCGAACAAAATAATCAGGCCCGATACAAAGTTGGCGAAGATCTCCTGCAAACCAAAGCCCAAACCGACCGACAGTGCCGCCACCAGCCATTGAAGTTTGTCCCAGGAAACGCCAAGGGATCCCAGCACCGTAATCGTGCCGATCACCGTGATCGAATAGCTGAGGATCGTAGTGATCGCATACGAGGCACCCTGCCGCAACTGCAACCGCGAAAGCACCACCACTTCCAGCAATCCGGGTAAGTTTCGTGTCATGACGTAGGCGACAATGATCGCGACAAACGCCAGCAACAGATTACCGAGCGTGACCGTTTGCTGTACCACCGAACCGGCTACATTACTTGAGTAGTGCCACAAAGAGATGCTGTCGAGATAAGAGATCACCGTCAGTAAGTCAGACCAGATCCAGTAAAATACCGACGCAAAGACAAAAAACAGCGCCATCGTGGTCAGACGCAGAGATTGCTGGTTGATCTGATCCAGGCCCAGCGGCTGCTCTTCAACAACTTCACTGCCTTCTGCACCCTCTTTAGCGTTATTGCTTTGACGACGAGCAAGCGCACGCCGGTAGGCCAGGCGACGAGCTGCGACGCTCAACCCCCGCAAAGCAGTCTGATAGGTGAAATTCCACAGGATCAATAAGTAGAGGCTGTCTATCCAGCGACCGGCCAGACGCAGGGTGGTGTAGAAATAACCGGCCAACATCAGGCCAATTAAAAACAGTGGTGCCAGTGCAATGGCGGTGACAATCGTGAGGCGTACCGTATGGGAGTTTTTCTCGCGCCAGCCGTCCCGGCAGATAGGGAAAACTAAGACGGCCAACACGGCCAGCGTCACCAAAATCACGACCTGCCCGATGATGTCATCCACCAGCCCTAACGGGGCTTTTTCGCCCCCTACGGACCAGAAAATCAGCGGTAACATCACCAGACTTAGACGCACGACAGAACGGCGATAATGCTCACACAGTTTCGCCGGTGTGCCGAAATGACGTTCGCTCACACCGTTGGGTTTCAGCAAGCGATAACAGAAGCCCATCACCAGCATGAAGACCGCCAGACGCTGGGAGAGCGTCCACAGGAAGTCGCTGAGCGGGATATCGCACTGTGAGAACCAGTAGCCAATACCCAACACCAGTAACACCAGCGGTAAAGTATTCAGCAGGGTGAGCACCAACGCCCGTGGCGTATGCAATTGGGTATCGTGTTTTAGCTGACCCACTTCGCTGTTGAGCTTGTCGAGATGCATGTTGATCGATTTTCTGCGCCAAAGCAGCAGCAAAATAATCACAAGTATTGGCACGGTCACCGGCAGAGAGTGCAGCGCGCCCATCATCAGTTCGCCACGCGGGAGATCGATGTGCAAATTACTGAGCTGGGTTTTCACATCTTCAGGCAATGCTTTAATGAACGTCCAGTTCATCGGCTTGTTACTGTTTACCCAAAAAATCTGCTGCGTCAGAGTTTGCGTCAGCGACTCATTAATGCTCATCAGCTGCTGCTGGTTGATTTGCAGGTTTATCGCCAGCGAGAGCTGGTTGCCCAACTGCTTATTGAGCTGATCGAGCAGTTCACGACGCATGTCGACTATCTGGTCTAGCGCATCGCTGATGTCGTCGTTGATCTTCTCTTTGCTGTTATCCACCACGCCCTGAATATAGGTATCACCCTGGAATAAAGCGTCTCGCTGCTGGTTAATGGTGAACTGCTCAAGGCGCAGATCGGCGATGCGGGCGCTCATATCAGTAATAAGCCCGGTCGGAGGAATGGTATTTTGCTGCTGCTGATAAAGAATCCGTGAGAGCAACAAACTGCCCTTAAGCACACTGATCTGCTCTTTCAGATCGTGCTCTGCCTGAGAGGAACGATCGAGCCAATTTTTGACAGTAATGTTCTTCTGAACCAGCTGGTTGCCCTCTTCTGTCGCGGCAATCAGGCGCTGGCTGAGCGTGCGGTTTATCCCGAGCTCCTGCGCCACCAGCGGATCATTTTGAATATTTGACGTGTCGTCCGGCGTTTGTGCTTCTTTTGCCGTGCGTTCAGACAGCGTTAACCGCTTGCCATTGACGACCTGCTGGAAGAGTTGCGCCACCCGTTCAAGTTGGCTGATGTGGGCATTGGTGAAATCGCGTTGCTTTTGCAATAAGTCCTGTAAGGTGGTGTTCGCCTCGAGGCTTTTTCGCTGAAAATCTATCTGTGCATTGAGCAATGCCTGCTGGACTATCAGCATCGTCTGCTGGGTCGCCCTCAGGTTCTCCTGGCTAGGCGCCAATCCGTTAAGCTGGTTACGGATCTTCTGTAAGCCGAGCGAATACGTGTACATCGCGCTCTGCACGCGCTCAGGCTGCGTTTGTAATGAGATAAGCTGCGTGTTAAAAGTCGAGAGATCATCCTGCGAGGACTGTAGATCGTCGAGCGTGTCATTTAGACGGTTTTCCAGCTGACGCAATGACAGTGCGGCCAGAGATGCCTGCGTCACGCCGTCGTTATCGCCATTTTTCAGTTTTTCCAGACCGTCGGTTGCCGTTCGTAATTTGGCCGGGGCTTCGGTTATCTGCTGACGCAGCTCTGCGGCATCCTGTTTAACGCGATCCAGCGCATCAAGATATTCAAGGGTATGAATCAAATCCTGCTGGGATAACTTATCGACCGGCGTCGGGCTTTTCTGCTTGGTCAGGGAATCGAGCTGGTTTTGCACTTCGTTGCGGGTCGGCAAATCGTTACTGATAGCCGCACTCGCAGGTGACACTATGAAAGCCGACAGCGAGAGCGTCAGGACAAACGCCACCACACGCCAGAGGGTTAGCGGAAAAAAAGAAAACCACGACGTAGAGAACAACGCGGAAAATCGGCTTTGCATGAGTTAACTTTATGTCAGAAAAGAGAGAGTGATATTAACACTACAATAACAGCTGACACAGAGCCAAAAATTCGGAAAAGCGTGTCAGAATACAACAGACAGCAGGACGAAGTGATGGCCGGGAGGGTTTGAAATCAGAGGGCGTTTTTTGTTTTCAGCAGACTTGGGCACAGCTTAAGCATTTCTATATACGTATCAACAAATTGCGCTGCCTGATTTTCTAAATCAAAACTTTCGGGTATAAACAGCCAGTTCTCCATCAGACCGGTCAGATAGGCACGTAAGATAATGGCCGCCTGACGGGGGTGAAGATTGTGGGGTAATTGTTCAGCCTCGATGCAACTTTGCAGGATACGCTCTACTTTCCCATAACCTTCCATATAAAGCGCTTTACGCGCGTCATGGACCGAAGTCATCTCCCCAACAAATTCACATTTGTGAAATATAATTTCCATCAATGCCCTACGACGAGGATCCGTCACTGTGGCACGTAAAATGTAAATCAGTATCTCACGCAGAATACGCAGTGGATTATTAGGAAACTTTGTCTGATACTCTATTTCGAGATCATGTATCTGGGATTCGCATTGTTCCCAGACGCCATTAAACAGTTCCACTTTATTCTTGAAATGCCAGTAGATAGCGCCCCTCGTGACACCGGCTGCATTCGCAATATCGGTTAACGACGTAGAAGCCACTCCGCGGGCAGAGAATTCCCTTACTGCAGCATTAAGAATTTGCTGTCGGGTTTCAAGGGCCTGCAATTTGGTTTTTCGTGCCATAGGGTTAGCTTTTGGGGGCGTTTGATTTACATACATTCGGGAATGTATGTAACATAGCACGCACATATTAAAAGCGCAGCAATGGGTTTAAAAGGTTGTGATCCATTGGACAATTTGAAATCGGACACTTGAGGTTTATTTATGAACAAAAACAGAGGGTTAACGCCTCTGGCGCTAGTTCTGATGCTTTCCGGAAGCTTAGCACTTACAGGATGTAATGATAAAGAAGCTCAACAGGGTGCGCCAAAAGCGCCAGAAGTCGGCGTTGTTACGCTGAAAGCTGCGCCGCTGAATGTCACTACTGAACTTCCAGGTCGTACTGCATCATTCCGAATCGCTGAAGTCCGCCCACAAGTCACCGGGATTATCCTTAAACGTAACTTCGTTGAAGGAAGTGATATTAAAGCGGGTATGTCCCTGTATCAAATTGATCCGGCCACCTATCAGGCTGCCTATGACAGTGCTAAAGGCGATCTGGTGAAAGCTCAGGCTAACGCTCAGGTTTCCCGTGTGACGGTAAACCGCTATAAGGCGTTACTCGGCACCAACTACATCAGCAAACAAGATTACGATACTGCCTTCTCAACCGCGGCTCAGGCTGACGCATCTGTCGTCGCTGCCAAAGCGGCAGTTGAAACTGCCCGTATCAATCTGGCCTACACTAAAGTGACTTCCCCTATCAGCGGACGTATCGGTATTTCGTCTGTGACAGAAGGCGCACTGGTCTCCAACGGTCAAGCCACTGCGCTGGCAACGGTTCAACAACTCGACCCTATCTATGTTGACGTTACTCAGTCGAGCAATGACTTCCTGCGTCTGAAGCAGGAACTGGCTAACGGTTCGATTAAACAAGCTAACGGTAAAGCGCAAGTTAAGCTGCTGTTGGATAACGGTAGTGAATATTCTCAGGCGGGTACATTGGAATTCTCTGATGTTACCGTTGACGAAACCACCGGCTCCATTACGTTACGTGCTGTCTTCCCTAACCCGAAAGATGAGCTGTTGCCTGGCATGTTCGTTCGCGCCCGTCTTGATGAAGGTGTGAATGAGAATGCGTTACTGGCACCTCAGCAAGGTATCACCCGTAATCCACGCGGTGATGCGACTGCGATGGTCGTTGGCGCAGATAACAAAGTTGAACTTCGCACTGTCGTGACATCACAAGCCATTGGCGACAAATGGGTTGTGACCGATGGTCTGAAATCTGGCGACAAAATCATCGTGACCGGATTGCAGAAAATCAAGCCAGGCGTGCAGGTCAATGCGCAGGAAGTCGATCAAAACGCAGGCGCTGATAAAAAGCCTGCATCTGATACAGCGCCGAAGTCTTAATAGGAGCCGGTAATTCATGGCTAAGTTTTTTATAGATCGCCCGATATTCGCCTGGGTTATCGCCATCATTATTATGTTGGCGGGCGGGTTGGCAATCATGAGTTTGCCAATCGCACAGTATCCAACGGTTGCACCACCAGCTATCCAGCTGACTGCAACCTACCCGGGCGCTGATGCGCAAACGGTTCAGGATACCGTGACTCAGGTTATCGAACAAAACATGAACGGCATCGATAACATGATGTACATGTCCTCGACGAGTGACTCGTCGGGTACCGTTCAGATAACCATCACCTTTGCCTCCGGGACTGATGCGGATATCGCTCAGGTTCAGGTGCAGAACAAACTGCAGTTAGCAACGCCATTACTGCCGCAGGAAGTTCAGCAACAAGGTATTTCCGTTGAGAAATCAAGTAGCAGCTTCCTGATGGTTGCAGGCTTTATTTCCAACAATGGTTCAATGAACCAGGATGATATCGCCGACTACGTAGGTTCTAACATTAAAGACCCTATCAGCCGGACTAACGGTGTCGGTGACGTTCAGCTGTTTGGTGCGCAGTACGCTATGCGTATCTGGATGGACCCGAACAAACTGAACAATTTCCAGCTGACGCCGGTTGATGTCATCAATGCAATTAAAATTCAGAACAACCAGATTGCAGCAGGCCAGCTCGGTGGTACTCCGCCGGTTCCAGGCCAGCAGCTGAACTCATCTATCGTGGCGCAGACACGTCTGAAGTCAACGGATGAATTCGGTAAAATCATTCTGAAAGTGAACACTGATGGTTCGCAAGTTCGCCTGAAAGATGTGGCAAAAATCGAACTGGGTGGTGAGAACTACGACGTTATTGCCCGTTATAACGGACAACCGGCATCCGGTTTAGGTATTAAACTGGCGACCGGCGCTAACGCCCTTGATACTGCAGCATCAGTCAAGGAGACGCTGGCTAAGCTTCAGCCATTCTTCCCGGCGGGCTTAGAAGTCGTTTACCCGTATGACACCACACCGTTTGTTAAAATCTCGATTAAAGAAGTAGGGAAAACGCTGTTTGAGGCCATCGTTCTGGTCTTCCTGGTAATGTTCCTGTTCCTGCAAAACTTCCGCGCTACGTTGATCCCAACGATTGCCGTGCCGGTAGTGCTGCTGGGTACTTTTGCAATCCTGGCCGCGTTTGGCTATTCGATAAACACCCTGACGATGTTCGGGATGGTGCTCGCGATAGGCTTGTTGGTGGATGATGCCATCGTGGTGGTAGAGAACGTTGAGCGTGTTATGGCCGAAGAAGGCCTGCCGCCAAAAGAAGCCACCAAGAAATCGATGGAGCAGATCCAGGGGGCCCTGGTTGGTATTGCCATGGTGCTGTCAGCGGTATTTATCCCGATGGCATTCTTCGGTGGCTCTACCGGTGTTATCTACCGTCAGTTCTCCATCACTATCGTATCCGCGATGGTGCTGTCAGTGCTGGTGGCGATGATCCTGACCCCGGCGTTGTGTGCCACCATGCTGAAACCGATTGCCAAGGGTGACCACGGCGAGAAGAAAGGTTTCTTCGGCTGGTTTAACAAGAAGTTTGACCAAAGTGCGCACCACTACACCGACAGCGTAGGCAACATTCTGCGCAGCACCGGTCGTTACTTGCTCATCTATCTGCTGATCGTGGTTGGGATGGCGTTGCTGTTTATCCGCCTGCCTACCTCCTTCCTGCCGGAAGAGGACCAGGGCGTATTCCTGACCATGGCTCAGTTGCCAGCAGGTGCGACTCAGGAACGTACGCAGAAAGTGCTCGATGAAGTCAGCCATTACTATCTGACCAAAGAGAAAGCTAACGTTAACTCTGTATTTACGGTTAATGGCTTCGGTTTTGCAGGACGTGGTCAGAACACCGGCCTGGCGTTTATCAGTCTAAAAGACTGGGCAGACCGTCCGGGTGCTGAAAACAAAGTTCCGGCGATTGCGGGCCGTGCAATGCACGCGTTCAGTACCATTCAGGATGGTCTGGTCTTCCCGTTCAACTTGCCAGCGATTGTGGAATTGGGTACGGCGACAGGTTTTGACTTCGAGCTGATCGACCAGGCTAACCTTGGACATGACAAACTGACACAGGCACGTAATCAACTGCTCGGCATGATTGCCCAGCATCCTGATTTGCTGTCGCAGGTTCGTCCAAACGGTCTGGAAGATACACCACAGTACAAAATCGAGATTGATCAGGAAAAAGCCACGGCGCTTGGCGTGTCAATTTCCGATATCAACACCACGTTAGGTGCATCGGTTGGTGGTAGCTACGTCAATGACTTCATCGACCGCGGTCGTGTGAAGAAGGTCTACATTCAGGCCGACAGCCAGTTCCGTATGCTGCCAAAAGACATTGATAACCTTTATGTCCGTAACAGCACCGGTCAGATGGTTCCGTTCTCCGCGTTCTCGAGCGCAAAATGGGAATACGGTTCACCACGTCTGGAACGCTATAACGGGTTACCGTCAATGGAAATCCTCGGTCAGCCTTCACCAGGTAAGAGTAGTGGTGATGCGATGGCAATGATGGAATCCCTGGCCTCTAAACTGCCTAGCGGTATTGGCTACGACTGGACAGGTTTGTCCTATCAGGAACGTTTGTCTGGTAATCAGGCCCCTGCCCTGTATGCCATCTCCCTGATAGTGGTATTCCTCTGTCTGGCTGCGCTGTATGAAAGCTGGTCAATACCGTTCTCGGTTATGCTGGTTGTTCCACTGGGTGTTGTGGGTGCGTTAATCGCGGCCACCATGCGCGGCTTGAGCAACGACGTTTACTTCCAGGTGGGCCTGTTAACCACCATCGGATTGTCAGCGAAGAATGCCATATTGATTGTAGAGTTCGCTAAAGACTTGATGGACAAAGAAGGTAAGGGTCTGATTGAGGCGACACTCGAAGCTGTTCGTATGCGTTTACGTCCGATTCTTATGACGTCGCTGGCATTCATCCTCGGTGTTATGCCGCTGGTTATCAGTAGTGGTGCCGGTTCAGGCGCACAGAACGCCGTAGGTACTGGCGTAATGGGCGGGATGATCACCGCAACGCTGCTGGCGATCTTCTTTGTTCCCGTCTTCTTCGTGGTGGTTCGTCGCCGCTTCGGTAAGAAGAACGTGGATATCGAACATACACATGCACCAGAGCATCACAATCCGTAACGGATAGATAAGTCACCATGAAGGCCGCGCAAGCGGCCTTTTTTTTGCCTGAAGAAGCTTGAACCGTCCATCAAACCGGTGCATATTATTGTTATAGTATAACATAACAATTGAGGCTTATATGAAACCCGGTATCCATCCTGCTTATCGCACCGTGGTATTTCACGACACCAGCGCCGATGAATATTTCAAAGTCGGCTCGACCATCAAAACCGATCGAACGATTGAACTGGAAGGCGATACCTTCCCGTACATCACAATTGAAGTCTCTTCGGCCTCGCATCCGTATTACACCGGCAAGCAGAAAGAGTATTCAAAAGAAGGCAGTACCGCGCGCTTCAACCAGCGTTTCGGCAGCTTCCTGGCTAAAAAGTAAGACGTAGTGAGGGATGATTCATGCAGGTATTAAGTTCGTTACGCTCGGCGAAAAACCGTCATCCGGATTGCCGCGTTGTACGTCGTAAAGGCCGTGTTTATGTAATTTGTAAAACGAATCCGCGCTTCAAAGCCGTACAGGGTAAGAAGAAAAAACGCTGACTGGCGGGAACGCTTTTCAGGTTCCCTGATAATAAAAAGCCCCGTCGCTTGCCCGACGGGGCTTTTGTTTGTGACAGAAATGATGAAAACCTTTCCGCATTGAGTACGGAAAGGAAGTACTGCTTACTTCATGCTGGCTACGATAAACTTAACGTTATGCGTGAACGCTTTCTCGTAAGTCGTTGCCGGACCTTTCGGGCCAGACAACGCTTCCGGATAAAGCTCACCGCCAGCCTGCGCGCCCGTCGCGGCGGCAATCTGTTTCACCAAACGCGGATCGGTCTGATTCTCGATAAAGTAGGTTTTCACCTGCTCTTCTTTGATCTGTTTGATTAATGAGGCCACACCGCTGGCACTGGCTTCTGACTCCGTAGAGAACCCGACAGGTGCCATAAAGGTGACATTATACTCGCGGCCAAAATAGCCGAACGCGTCATGGCTGGTCAGCACTTTGCGTTTTACCTGAGGAATACCGGCAAATTCAGATTTGGCCCACGCATCCAACTTTTTGAGCTGCTCAATGTAAGCGCCACCGCGTTTACGGAAATAATCAGCATCGTCAGGATCGGCAGCAATCAGTGCATTCATCACGTTAGTCGCATAAATGACCCCGTTCGCCATACTGTTCCAGGCGTGCGGGTCAGTGATTTCTTTACCGTCATCCACCATCTGGTGTGAGTCCACGCCCTCTGATGCAGTCACCACCTTGCCTTTATAGCCGGAGGCAGAAACCAGACGGTCGATCCACCCTTCCAGACCCAGACCACTGACGAAAACAACGTCAGAAGCATTGATGGCTTTACTGTCTTTTGGCGCAGGCTCAAAGCTGTGCGGGTCGCCGTCCGGGCCGACCAGACTGGTGACTTTGACGTGCTCACCGCCGACTTCGTGGACGATATCCCCTAAAATAGAAAAACTGGCCACCGCATTGACGGTTTTCGCCATGGCCAGTGGGCTCGACAGCAGGGCAGCTACTGCCAGAGCAACAGGTAAACGTTTCATCATTTCTCCTTTCTTGTGGTACTGCTTAACGGCGCGATGCGGTCAACATGCCGCCCCGCGATCCAAATAATACTGAGATAAAGAAAATAACGCTGGCGCTGAGAACAATCGCCGGTCCCGCCGGCAGCGAGGCATAGTAAGACCATACCAGACCAACCACGCTGCTGATGACGCCAATCACCATCGCGCTCAAAATCGTATGTGGCAAGTCACGCGCCCAAAAACGCGCACTCGCGGCGGGTAACATCATCAGACCGACCGACATCAGGGTGCCCAAAATCTGGAAACCGGCGACCAGATTAACCACCACCAGCGCCAGAAATATTCCATGGATTGCCGCCAGCCACTTTCCGGCACTAACACGCAGGAAAAGTGAGTCAAAAGATTCAATCACCAGAGCGCGGTAAACCGCCGCCAGCACCAGCAGTGACACGCTGGTAATTATGCCGACCATGATGATCGCCGAAGAGTCGATAGCCAGAATCGAGCCGAAAAGCACATGCAGCAGATCGACACTTGAACCGCGCAATGACACCAGCGTCACGCCGAGCGCCAAAGAGCCCAGATAGAACCCGGCAAAGCTGGCATCCTCTTTCAGTTGCGTCCGGCGGCTCACCAGTCCGGAAAGCATGGCAACCGCCAGACCGGCGATAAATCCGCCGATCCCCATGGCGACCAGCGACATCCCGGAAATCAAATAGCCAATCGCCGCGCCGGGCAATACGGCGTGCGATAACGCGTCCCCAACCAGACTCATACGGCGCAGCAATAGAAAAACTCCCAACGGGGTGGCACTGATGGAAAGCGCGAGGCAGGCAATCAGTGCGCGGCGCATAAAGCCGAATTCGATGAAAGGATCGGCAAGTAAATGGAAAAGCATCATGACGCAGTGACCCCGGCAGCAAGGCTAAAAGTCTCAGTGGAAACGCAGGCGTGCGTCCGGTTGGGGAAATGATTAAGTACGTGGTCGGTGGACCCCCAGATATTCCGCTCAGTGCTGAGATACAAAACCTGCGGAAAATGGCGTGCCACCATCGAGATATCATGCAGCACGGCAATCACCGTTTTTCCTTCGCGGTGCCATTGAGCAATCACTTTCAGCAACAGCTCAATGGTTTGACTGTCGATGCCGGTGAAGGGCTCATCCAGCATGATCAGTGGCGCTTGCTGGATCAGCAGGCGGGCAAATAAGGTACGCTGCAACTGTCCACCAGAGAGATCACCGACCGGGGAATGTGCCATTGCGCTCATGCCTACCGTATCGAGTGCTTCGGCTACCAGCCTTGCCGACCGGCGGCTAATGCCACCGAATAGACCACTTTGCGGCCAGCAGCCCATCGCAACCAGGTCAAAAACGCTGATCGGGAATGCACGGTCCAGTTCAGCCTGCTGGGGTAAATAAGCCATGCGCGGCCGCTTGGCGCTACCGCCTTCGCCGTCAAAAGAGATGTCGCCGGCTACCGCAGTCTGTAAGCCCGCCAGCGTTTTCAGTAATGTGGATTTACCCGCGCCATTTGCGCCGATAATGGCCGTGAGTGAACCTGTAGCAAAGCATCCGTCCACAGGCATCGCCACTGCACGTCGGTCGTAGCCGACAGAAAGTTGTTTAACTGAAATCATGGCAATGAAATAGCCCAGTAAATACCGCCCCAGAGCGCCGCCAGCAAGATGACAGCGGCACCGCAGCGGGCAAGTGCAGAGAGAGTAAATAACGTCTTGTGCATAGAAAGCCTCTTTTATGTTACAATATAACATCACAGGGTAACTTTTATTACAAGATCCCAAGTTGTAATCTTTCATGTCTTTCAGTGCTTAGCAGGGTCAACAGACTCCCTGTGGGGACGATACCGTCAGGCCAGGTCAACTAAATGCCAGAAAAAGGTAATCAAATATGAATTCAATACAAAAAACATATAAATCATGCAGATAAAAATACGATATCGGACAAAAAAAATCCCGACGCTGGACACATTCTCAGCGAAAATATGTAATAATATGATTAAGGCCATTTCACAGAGGGGATCGACATGAAGAAATTAATCCCTTATGAAAATGATGGACAAGAAAAATCTGTCACGTATTTACAGGATGTTATTGAGAAACAAATTTCAGTTATCGAAGACCTTTTGGTTGGCGATTTGAGTTATTACTCGGAAAATGCGCAATATACGCCGGATTCGTTACAGGTAACGTCTATCGAGTTAGTTGATAAAAGCGTTTATTCAATGAGTTATCAGTTTAAATGGACTGTTTTTAACGGCTGTCTGGACATTAATGCGGAAGAATTCACGTCTGAGAAAGTGTCCTTTAAAGTAAAAAACCATGCACTTGAATTTGATATTATCGATACTGAACGTTCCGCAATGGCGGATGAATTGTAAGTTTGAGTAATAGGTTTTCGCACTTTTAGTAAAATGAATTATATTTAAAATGTTGTCATCTTAATAAACCCTCTTTTCCATGTGTTACTGTTAACCGTGTTTATTGTTGTTGAGTAGCAGCAGATGTTTTAGTTTGTCGATCAATGTATCTCGTAGTTTGCAGTTATCCGTAAGCCATCAAGTTTGTTGTTTACTCACTGAGTGTTATCAACACCGAATAAGCCATTACGGAGGGGATGATATGGATGAGTACTCGCCTAAGCGACATGATATAGCGCAGTTGCGGTTCCTCAATGAAAATCTGTATGATGAGGGTATTGCAACGCTGGGGGACAGCCACCACGGCTGGGTTAATGACCCGACGTCCGCGGTCAATCTGCAACTTAACGAACTGATCGAACACATTGCGTCTTTCGTAATGAGTTTTAAAATTAAATATCCTGATGATAATCATCTGAGCGATCTGGTTGAAGAGTATCTGGATGATACCTACACCCTGTTCAGTAATTATGGAATCAATGATTCTGATCTACGTCAATGGCAAAAAACCAAAAAACGATTATTCAGAATGTTCTCAGGTGAGTACGTATGTACCCTGATGAAAACTTAAGTAATACTCTACCCGCAGTACTTTAAGATTAATAACGAAAAAGGCCATGATGAACAAAATCGACTATTTGATGCGTTTAAGAAAATGCACCACAATTGATACACTTGAGCGCGTCATTGAAAAAAACAAGTACGAACTTTCAGACGATGAACTGGAGTTGTTTTACTCCGCAGCCGATCACCGCCTCGCAGAGCTGACGATGAATAAGCTTTACGACAAAGTGCCCGTTGCTGTTTGGAAATTCGTACGTTAACGTTGTTCATAAATGTCTTCATTGGGCCGCTAATATTTTCGGCCCAATGGTTATTATACGACCAAAACATTCCCGATTCTTAACTGTTCCTTTTATTGAAACTCCATTCCGCCTTTCTTAATTCTGTCCTGAAAAGTCTGCAATAAAAATTGAAAGCACTGTTCCGTTTGCAACGATCGCAACGGGCCCGGCTTGCGCATCATCGCAACCGTACGGCTGAGCGTAGGTTGTTGTAAGTGAATGACTATTAATTCGTCATCATTAAGCGTTGCTGTATATAATTGCGGCAAAATAGCCAATGCCAGCCGTGAACGCACTAATCCATAAAGCGTTTCCTGGAAATCGACGCGATAGCCGATATTCAGATTCAGTTTTTGGCTCTCCACCAGTGACGCCACCAGCCGACTGACATTTCCCTTCAGGAATAACGCAATAGGTCTTTTCGCCAACTGTCGCCACGGTAAATTATGCGTTTCTGCTAATACATCATCTTTGCGCATCACCACCACAAAGGGGTCTTCGAGCAGCGGATATGCCACCAGACTGTCCGGAAAGGTGCTGTCGGTGGCACCAATGCCAAAATCCAGCGAACCGTTATCCAGCTCGGTGAGCAGCGCATCATTGGTCAGATCATGAAACTCAAGCCGCAAAGCGGGAAAGTGTTCAGAGAGTAATTTCGGTACCGCGGGAAACAGTAATGCACTGACCGAAGGCACTAAACCGATTCGCAGCGTCCCGTCGCCGCCCTGCTGCACGATTTGCTGCATATCCTCGAAAGCACTGTGCGCAACGTTCAGCAACCGCTCAGCGTGCGGCAAGATCGCCGTTCCCAATTCAGTCAGGGTAACGGCTTGCGTAGTTCGGTTAACCAGTTTTCCACCCAATACGGACTCAATTTGCCGCAAGGCGCTGCTCAGCGCAGGCTGGCTGATCGCCAGTTTGTTGGCAGTTTCTGTGAAACTGCGCAGCTGGGACAGCGTGACAAAATACTGTATCTGTTTAAGGGATAACGCAGGCAGTCGGCGCCAGGGGTCAGACATAGCTTCCGGGTATCCATTCATAAATAAGTAAACGTTTGCTTAGCATAACCCCTTCTTATGGAGCGATAAAATAAATCATCTGTGCAAAGCCCCTTCCCCTGCCTACATTAGCGTGATGATTTCCCGCTTACGGACCTTTAAATGAATCACTCTGCTCCAGCCACTTCCCTGCGCCAGCGGGCCATAAAGGCAGCGTCAGGCAAAATTCCCTTTGATCGCCTGCTGCGCAACGCCCGCGTTATCGACATGGTGACCGGTGAGATCCGTAACGCTGACGTCGGCCTGACAGGCAGCATGATTGCCAGTGTCCATCCGTGCGGCGAATTTACCCAAACCGAAAACGTCGATGACCTCGCAGGCGCTTTGCTTTCCCCTGGCCTTATCGATACCCACGTTCATATCGAAAGTTCGCATCTGCCGCCGGAGCGCTATGCAGAAATCGTTGTGGCACAAGGCACCACCACCGTCTTCTGGGATCCGCACGAGCTGGCGAATGTGCTGGGCGTGGACGGTGTGCGCTATGCGGTTGAGTCCAGCCGTAACCTGCCTCTGAGAGTCATTTGCGCAGCACCGTCCAGCGTGCCCTCTACCCCAGGCCTTGAGATGTCCGGTGCTGACTTTAGAGGTCAGGAGATGGAAACCATGCTCAGTTGGCCGGAAGTCGCGGGCGTGGCTGAAGTGATGGACATGCACGGCGTGCTTAACGGCAGTGAACGTATGCTGGAGATCCTCGACGCGGGTTTACGCAGTGGCAAATTAATTGAGGGTCATGCACGTGGCCTGAAAGGGGCGGGGTTACAGGCATATCTCGCCGCGGGAGTGACGTCTGATCACGAACTGACTTCAGCAGAAGATGCGCTGGAGAAACTGCGCGCCGGGCTGACCCTGCAGATCCGCGGTTCCCATCCTTATTTACTGGCGGACATTGTAGCGGCCCTGAATTCACTTCCGCATCTATCCTCGCAAATCACGCTCTGTACCGATGATGTCCCGCCCGACCATTTACTCGAAAAAGGCGGTTTAATCGCGCTGATTAAGCTGCTGATTTCCCACGGTCTGAAGCCGGAGGACACCCTGCGCATGGCAACGTTTAACGCCGCATTGCGTATGCAGCGCGCGGATTTAGGCCTGATCGCCGCCGGGCGAACTGCCGATCTCGTCGTCTTTGACTCACTGGAAACGCTCAATCCGTTGCGGGTCTATGTGTCGGGGGAGTGCGTTTCACAGAATGGCAAATTGCTCTTTAGCCCGAAAGCGGCCAGCGGCGTAGTTCCCCCGCGCGACACCATGCGGATCTCACCGCTGGTTGCCGGCGATTTTCAGCTGCAAATTCCGGGCCTGAAGAACGGTAAAGCGCGCCTGCGTAACATTAAAGGTGCACGTTTTACCCAATGGAGTGAAGTCACCGTAGACGTTCGCAACGGCATCGCGCAGATCCCAGCAGGTTTCAGCCTGATTTGGGTCAAGCACCGCCATGGCCGCCACGATGCCACACCACATATGGCGCTGCTGGAAGGTTGGGGAGAACTACGCGGCGCGATTGCTACCTCTTATTCCCATGACTCACACAATCTGGTGGTGCTGGGGCGCGATCCGGTAGACATGATGCTGGCGGCAAATCAGCTTATCGCCAGCGGCGGGGGCATGGCACTCAGTCAAAATGGCGCATTGCTGGCCCATGTGGCGATGCCGATTGCCGGTATGTTATCAGATCTTCCTGCCGGGCAACTGGCTGAACAGTTCAAAAACCTGCGTGAGCTGAGTGCTGAAATCGCCGACTGGGAGCCGCCTTACCGGGTATTTAAAGCCATCGAAGGCACCTGTCTCGCCTGTAATGCCGGCCCGCACCTGACCGACTTAGGCCTGACCGATGGTGAACGGCGGGAAATTGTCGACCCTATCCTCGAAATTTGGGAAGACTACGCATAATGCTCAGGCAAACCACGTCTTAAAAAAGTGATAGCTAATAAAACATCGTAATAAACAGAATGTTCCGGGGAGTTTTTTATCATGACTGACAGTTCTATTAAAAACGTTGCCACTACCAGTGATGAAGGCTGGCTACAGCGACGCTTTAAACTGCGTGAGCGCGGAACGCGGGTTAAAACCGAGTGTCTGGCCGGTATCACCGGCTTTCTGGCAGCCGCCTATTTATTAGTGGTGATCCCCGGCCTGCTGGCCGTTGGGGGCATCGATAAAGGGGCAGCGACTACCGGTGTCATTTTGGTCTTTATACTCGGCACTTTGCTGATGGCGTTCTATGCCAACTTACCGTTTATAGTTGGTCCCGGTATTGGCGGTTCCGTACTGGTGGGGATCACGCTGGCGGGCGACGGTATCAGCTGGCCCGTCGCGCTGGGTATCGCCTGCTGGTCGGGTCTTCTGTTTTTCGTAATGACCGTCTTTGGTCTGCGCGAAGTAGTAACACGCTCAGTCCCTCAGTCGATTAAGTTGGGATTAACGGCGTCCATCGGCATTTTCGTGGCGCTGCTGGGTTTTCGCAATGCCGGTCTCGTGCTGGCGAATGCCAAAACCCATGCACTGGCGTTGGGTGATTTCACGACACCCGGTGCGCTGATTGCCCTACTGGGCTTACTCATTGCGGTCGGTTTGCAGGCGAGGAAAATTCCGGGGGCTATCCTGTGGGCCATACTCTTGTCTACGCTGGTCGGTATTCCTTTTGGCGTGACCCACCTGCCACCACAGTGGTTTTCTCTGCCCTCTTCGCTTGCCCCGCTGTTTGGCAAAGTTGATCTGATCGGCGCCATCAATATTGCCTTCCTGCCGTTCCTGTTCATTTTCTTTGCTTCGGAATTTTTCTCCACCATGGGCACGACGCTGGCGGTCGGTGGCGAAGCCGGTCTGCTGGATGAGCAAGGCAATATGCAACACATCAACCGCCCGTTTATGGTGGATTCTATCGCCGCTGCACTCGGGCCGATTGTGGGTATTCCTGCCGCCACCGCGCTGATTGAGTCAGCAGCAGCGGCTGAAGCGGGAGGAAAAACCGGGCTGACTGCGCTGTCGGCGGCGGTGATGTTTCTGCTGATGCTACTGCTTACGCCGATTGCGCTGATGATCCCGAAAGAGGCGACTGCCCCCGCGTTAATCCTCATCGGCCTGAATATGTTCAGCGGTCTGCGCAAGGTCGATTTAGCGAATTTCACCGAAGGTTTACCGGTACTGATGATGGTGATGATCACGCTGATCGCCAACAGTTTTGGTACCGGGATTGCCGGTGGCCTGCTGTTTTACATCATCATTAAAGTGGTGGCAGGCAAAGCACGTGAAGTGCCGCTGGGGCTGTATATTCTGGCTATACCGCTGGCGTACTATTTTACGACGCTGGTACATCACTAAACTTTTGAACGGTAATGGAAACAGGGTGCGATGATCGTGCCCTTTTTTGTTGGCGCAGAAAAATTCACAGAGGGGTTAAAAAAGGGTAGAGCGGAAATGGTGGAGGCCCTGCCAGCTACATCCCGGCACACACGACGCCTGCTGCGGCTGCTTCCTTCCGGACCTGACCGAGTTAACAAGTTAGTGTTGCGGGAGAACCAACAGGGCCCCCATTGTCATTACTGGCTCCGCGTCTCTGTATGCGAGAAACGAAGCGGACTGCATTATCAGCGATGACCGTTCCAAAAGCAAGGTAACCGCCGCCGACCGTTGTTTTCTTATACAATCGCCCGCAGCCTGCTGGCCGCTAAGAAGCTTTATGAAATCAGGGTTTACGGCATAATGGCGCAATCTATACGCAGGAGCCAACCATGTCGGAAACGCAAACAGATACTTTTCGCCAGCGCGTCTATCAGATTATCGCGGCCATTCCGCCCGGACAGGTCACGACTTACGGCAACGTGGCACAGCTGGCCGGTTCCCCGCGCGCCGCGCGTCAGGTAGGTGGCGTACTACGAAAACTCCCCGAGGGCAGCTCCCTGCCCTGGCACCGGGTGATTAACCGTCACGGTGAGATCTCCCAGCAAGGTGAGGATTTCAAACGTCAGCGCCAGGCGCTGCTCTCGGAAGGAATCATGTTCAAGAACGGACGCGTTGATCTGGGAAAATATGGCTGGAAGTGGTGATCGCCCCATAAAAAAACACCGCCGTGGCGGTGTTTTTAGCGCTGACTCAACCCTGATTAGTACATAGGCTGAGCGGGCGCCGGGCTTACCGGAGCCGGAGCGGGCGCATTGGGTGAAGCTTCAAGACCCGGATCATTCGGGTTGCTCATCGGCCCCAGCGCAGCAGGTTTCGTGGTTACAGGCACCGAAGCGACAGGCACTAACTGCAGATCAGCACGGGTACCCTGGCCGCGGTTGACGACTTCTTTCACGGAATCGGTGATAAAGGTCATCTGACCATTCACCGTCACCGCCGCACTCAGAATCACGCGGGCGTTAGGCGGAATGTCCTGAGGATTGTACGGCAGAATAAAAGTAAATGGCGCTTGTTTACCGCCTGTACGCGCGACTTTCTGCGCAATCACGCGGGATGGTGCATCAGCCAGCGAAGCATCCGACATCGTGACAGTCAGTACCGCATCTGGCGGCAGGGCAATTCGCTGAGAGATATTCACAGTACCGGACACATTAGGGCCGGTAATAGCCGGGCCGGACGGGCTGGCCGAGGTATTGGCAGGTGCTTCCTGCGCGGGTGTAGTGTGCTGCGAAGCGCAACCGGCCAGTGTGAGAGACAGCGCGGTTCCACCTACAATCTGCCAAAGTTTCATTGATCGTTCTCCTTTTTATTTTCGCTTGTCGACCAACTCTGATAAACGCCGACTATGAGCAGTGGCTTTCACCACCTTACACATTAATCATGGCACAAAAATCTGGTTCCCGCCTCCCGACCGCCAAATTCAGCTTCTTGGCTCGGTTTTTTTCTACTATTATGAAAGAGATAACTCCCCGCCCATCCTGCTGCTGATGCTTTTATCGGATTTTTCCGACCAGCCAGGAGACCAACTTTCATGAGGCCACCTATGAGTCAGGCACTGCAAAACTTACTGGATCTGCTGGATCTGGAAAAAATCGAAGAAGGGTTGTTTCGTGGCCAGAGTGAAGATCTGGGCCTGCGTCAGGTCTTTGGCGGTCAGGTTGTCGGGCAGGCGCTGTATGCCGCCAAACAAACCGTGCCGAGCGACCGTGGGATCCACTCCTTCCACAGCTATTTTTTACGCCCCGGCGACAGCAGCAAACCGATTATTTATGACGTGGAGATCCTGCGCGACGGGAACAGTTTCAGCGCCCGCCGCGTCAAAGCGGTACAAAATGGCAAACCGATTTTCTACATGACCGCCTCGTTCCAGAGCCACGAGGAGGGCTTTGAGCATCAGAATACTATGCCCGACGTGCCGCCGCCGGAGTCTCTGGTATCTGAATCGGATATCGCCAAAAGTCTGGCGCATCTGATTCCGGAAAAAGTGCGGGAGAAATTCATCGGCCAAAAGCCCATCGAAATGCGCCCGGTGAAATTCCATAATCCGCTTAAAGGCAGCGTAGAAGAGCCAACCCGCGCCGTCTGGTTCCGTGCCAACGGCACCATGCCAGATGATCTGCGCATCCATCAATATCTGCTGGGTTACGCGTCCGATTTCAATTTCCTGCCCACCGCGTTGCAACCGCATGGCATTGGTTTCCTTGAGCCGGGTATGCAGGTCGCAACCATCGATCACTCGATGTGGTTCCACCGCCCTTTCCGTCTGGATGACTGGCTGCTGTATGCCGTCGAAAGTACCTCCGCGTCCGGTGCACGCGGTTTTGTGCGCGGCCAGTTCTATACCCGCGACGGCGTGCTGGTTGCTTCAACGGTGCAGGAAGGGGTTATCCGCAAGAGAACGCCGGAATAAATAAAACAACAGACTAAAAGAAAAGGGGCGATACCGTAGGTATCGCCCCTTTTGCATTCATCATTATTTTTTTATTTACTCATCAAAGAGTTAGCGCACTACTTTCTCTGAATCTTACTACGGTTCTCTTACTGGTTATAGGCATTCTCGCCGTGGCTGTTAACGTCCAGACCTTCGCGTTCCTGTTCTTCCGGAACACGCAGACCGACCAGCACATCCGCCACTTTGTAAGCGATGAAGGCCACAACGCCAGACCATACCAGCGTAACACCTACGCTCAGCAGCTGGATCCATACCTGATGGCCCATAGTCACGCCTTCTGCGTAGCCTACGCCACCCAGAGAGCTCGACGTGAACACACCAGTCAGGATACAGCCCACGATACCGCACACGCCGTGTACACCGAAGACATCACAGGTATCATCCACTTTAAGCCATTTTTTCAGGGTAACCACACCCCACAGACCCGCAACACCCCCAACCAGACCGATAACTAACGCACCGCCCACGCCGACTGTACCGCACGCTGGGGTGATAGCAACCAGACCCGCGATAGCGCCTGAGCTTGCGCCCAACAGTGAAGGTTTACCGCGTACCATCCACTCCACGAACGTCCAGGAGAGGATAGCACCGGCTGTTGCCATTACCGTGTTGAGGAAGGCCAGCGCCGCGATAGAACTTGCTGCACTCGCTGAACCGGCGTTGAAACCAAACCAGCCCACATACAGAATCGACGCCCCGGTAAAGACCATTGGCAGATTGTGCGGTTTGAAAGCTTCTTTACCGAAACCGGCACGTTTGCCTACCAGATAAGCCCCCACCAGACCTGCGATAGCAGCGTTAATGTGAACCACGGTACCACCGGCAAAGTCCAGCGCGCCGTCAGCGGCCAGGAAACCGCCCGCCCACACCATGTGTGCGATGGGCAGGTATGAGAAGGTCAGCCAAATCACAGTGAAAATCAGCACCGCCGCGAAACGTACGCGTTCTGCCAGACCACCCACCACCAAAGCCACGGTGATACAAGCGAATGAACACTGGAAGGCCACGTGGATCATCTGCGAGAAGGTCCCGGTAACGGAATCCAGACCAATGCCTTTAAGCATCGCATTGCTGAAACCACCGAAGAATGCATTGCCTTCACTGAATGCCACGCTGTAGCCATAAAGCATCCAGAGAACGCAGACCAGAGCAAAGGTGACGATGACCTGAGTCAGCATCGACAATACGTTTTTGGAACGCAGCAGGCCGCCGTAGAACAGGGCCACGCCAGGAACAGTCATAAACAGTACCAGCGCGGTACAAATCATCATAAAGGCGTTATCAGCACCGTTAGCTACCGCAGGCGCAGCGGCCATGGCGAGTGATGGCAGCATGGCTACCGCACCGAGCCCCATCATCGAAAGAAGTTTTTTCATTATTAACCCACCCCTGTTTCTCTAAGCTGTTGTTCTAAAATTATGTTCTAACGCCATGAGCCGGAAATTATAGTGCTGCTTCGTCGGTTTCGCCGGTACGGATGCGAATAACGCGTTGCAATTCAGCAACAAAAATTTTGCCATCACCGATCTTGCCGGTGTAGGCCGCTTTGCTGATCACGTCGATCACTTCATCAAGCTGATCGTCGGCAATCGCAATATCAATTTTGACTTTTGGCAGGAAATTAACGCTGTACTCTGCGCCACGATACAACTCAGCGTGTCCCTTCTGACGACCAAAACCTTTAACTTCGGTCACGGTCAGCCCTTGAATTCCTACAGCAGACAGCGCTTCGCGCACATCTTCCAGCTTGAAAGGTTTGATCACCACAGTAACCAGCTTCATTTTGCCACTCCTCGAATTAAGAGCTTGTCGCGAGGGAATTCGCGCCCGATACGCAAGGATTAAAGCAAAGGCTGTGCCAGAGTTGTGTTCACGGTGGGATTAGTTCGTTTACCGCACGGCAACGCCACTTTTGCAATATTCGTGACGTGGGCCACAGTTGTCACAGACGTATTGCCCCGCAGAGTCCGCACCATAAAAGTGCGGCACGCTATTTTTCAGTGCAACGCAGAGGCGGGCAGAAAGTGATTGCCAACTGATGGTGCACAGATGGCGAAACAGGAGAAGAAATACGGGAAAGCTGAAAAAAGAAAGCCGCGATAAACGCGGCTTTTGCAGTGTCTTTAGCTGTTCTCAGCGAACGGTAATTCATGCTGGCCGCAAGCCAGCTCCTCACCCACCAATTGCAACTGATACATTTGATAATAACGACCTTTTTCAGCCAAAAGCTGCTGGTGGTTACCCTGTTCAACCGCCTGACCTCGATGCAGAACCAGAATATTGTCAGCATCTACAATGGTCGATAAGCGATGGGCAATCACGACCAGCGTGGTTTGCTGGCGGATAGCGCGAAGTGCTCGCTGGATCGCCTGCTCAGTGCCGGAGTCAATATTGGCGGTTGCCTCGTCAAGGATCAGAATCTCGGGCGCTTGCACCAGAACGCGTGCCATCGCCAGTAATTGTTTTTGCCCCACCGAAAGATTATTGCCCTGTTCGCCCAGGCGGGTATAGACACCGTCCGGCATCGCACGGATCAGCGGCGCAAGCTGGACGGTTTCCAGTGCGTGCCAGACCTGTTCTTCGTCAATGTCACGCCCCAGGGTCACGTTGGCATACACCGACTCGGCCAGCACCACCGGATCCTGCTGAACCATAGCGATGCCTTTTCTCAGGCTGGTGTGTGAAAGCTCAGAGATTAAGCGCCCGTCAACCCGGATCTCACCCTGTGTGATCGGGTAGTAACCCATCAGTAAGTTCGCAAGCGTACTTTTTCCGCTGCCGGTATGCCCCACCAGCGCCGCAAACCCACGCGACGGAACATCCAGGGAGATATTCTCCAGCACCCATTTGTCGGGGCGATAAGCGAAACTGAGATCACGGATAGCAATTTCCCCGCTGGCCAGCGGCTTCACGTCTTGGCCATACTGCTGCTGCGTGCGGTCCATCAGGTCAAAGATGCGCTCTCCGGCCACGACCGCCTGCTGGAAAATTGACTGCTGCGAAGTCAATGCAATCAGCGGCTCATTCAAACGCCCCAGATAGTTGATGAAAGCGTACAGAACACCCACACCGATGGTGCCTTCGGCGCTGAATCCAAACAGCAACAACAGACCGCACAGGATAAGCGACGAGAACAGGCTCAGCAACGGGCGTAACAGAAAACCTTCCAGCTTGAGTGTCTGCATACGGGCAAAGTAGTGCGACTGGCTGGCCCGGGTCAGACGTTCACCAAAGCGTTTTTGCTGGCGGAATTGCTGAATTACGCCCATTCCGTTGATCACTTCATTGAAGCCGTCATTGATGTCTGCCAGATAGCTGCGCACCCGACGCACCACCGGTGTGCTGTAGACCTGATAGATCGCCATCACGATAAACACCGCAGGGAAAATGCAGATAGCGATCGACGCCAGCCGCCAGTCGAGGCTGTACATCGCGATCAGCATCGCACCGATCAGCGCCATGCTGCGCAGCACCGTCGACACCACCGTGACATAAAGATCGCGGATCACCTCGGTGTCATTGGTGACGCGCGAGATCAACTGCCCGACCGGCTGGGTATCAAAGGCGCTGAGAGGCTGACGCAGCGCCGCATCCATCACGTCGGTTCTCAGCCGTTGTACCACGCCTACCGCAGCACGGTTAAACAGCAGCGCCTGAAAGTAGTGCAATCCGGCCGCCAGAAATTGCAGCAAAATAAATGCAATCGCCAGCAGGCTGACCATGCCGAGCGGCAACTCCCCTTTCGCCACGTAGTGGTCGATAAAGAAGCTGATAAGAATCGGTCCCAGCACTTCGGCCGCCGCCGCTACCCAGAGCATAACCACGGCTATCGATAAGGGCTTGCGGTAGGCTTTGCCATAGCTGAGCAATCTTTTGAGCGTCGGCCAGCTCTTCTGAATTTTAATCATGTTTAATGTCTACCAAAACCTGCGGCAGCTCTTCTGACGGAACATCATCCAGTGCGGCTTCCAACTGCTGATAACGGTACATTTCGCGATACCAGCCCGGCTGTGACGACAGCTGGTTGTGATCGCCACGCTGAGCCACCGTTCCACCGTTGAACACCAGAATTTCGCTGGCTTCGGTCAGGGCCGACAGGCGGTGAGCGCTGATGATCACGGTGCGATCACTGCCCCACTGGCGCAGGTTGTGCAGGATCTGATGCTCAGTGCGCCCATCGACGGCTGACAACGCGTCATCAAGCACCAAAATTTCGGCCTGTAACAACAACGCGCGGGCAATCGAGATACGTTGTTTCTGACCACCGGAAAGCATCACACCACGTTCGCCGACTTCAGTTTCGTACCCCTGCGGCAGGCGCAGAATATCATCGTGAACGCTGGCAAGACGGGCAGCTTCCTCGATTTCTTGTTGAGTCGCCTCCGGGCGACCGAGGGCAATATTTTGCGCCACGGTGTCAGAAAACAGGAACGGCGTCTGGCTGACAATGGCCATGCGCCCGCGCCAGTCATCAAGTTTGATCGCTTTCAGGGACAAGCCGTGATAGCTGATATCGCCGTGCGTGACGTCAAACTGGCGCTGGATAAGTCCCAGAAGCGTACTCTTGCCGGACCCCGTCGGCCCGCACAGGCCCAACATCTGGCCGGGACGCAGCAGAAAGTTCACCCCGTGCAACGCAGGCTGACTATTTTCCGGATAGTGGAAGTCATCGATGCGCACTTCCAGATTGGCGCGTCCGGCAGGCAACGGCGTGTCACCGTCCACCACGCTCGGTGCTTCCTGCAATAAGCTGCGGATCCGGCTGTAAGCCGCGCTGCCGCGCTCAACGATATTGAACATCCACGCCAGCGCCAGCATCGGCCAGATCATCAGGCCGAGGTACATAACAAAGCTGGTCAGTTGCCCGAGCGTCAGATGGCCGTTAACCACCATCCAACTGCCACCGCCGATCGCCAGCAGGTTAGCCATACCGATGGCGACATAAATCGTCGGGTCGAAACGAGCATCCACGCGCGCGACGCGCATGTTTTTAACGCCGGTATCAGCGGCAACGTCAGCAAACTGAGAGGACTGATGATTCTCCAGACCAAAGGCTTTGATCATGCGGATACTGGTCAGGCTTTCTTGCGCCTGATCGTTAAGCGAAGAGAATGCCGCCTGCGCGGTTTTAAAACGCTGATGCAACTGGTCACCATAGCGTTTAATCACAATCGCCATGATGGGCATCGGCACCAGCGAGAGCAGGGTCAGCTCCCAGCTAATTTGGGTCGCCATGACAATCAGAACAGCCAGTCCCATCACCATCGAATCTACCAGCGTCAGCACACCTTCCCCGGCCGCGAAAACTACGCGATCCACGTCGTTGGTGGCGCGGGCAATCAGATCACCGGTACGATGGCGCAGATAAAAGGCCGGATGCTGGCGGCTGAGCTGTTTAAAGAAATTCTGCCGCAACTCCACAGCCAGCTGGTAGGAGGCGCCGAACAGCAGTACGCGCCAGACATAGCGCAGCAAATACACCACAATGGCCGTGGCGAGCATCAGCCCTAGCCAGGCAAATAAGACTTTTGAGGTCATCTGTTTTGAGGTCACGCCGTCAATAATGATCCCCACCAGTTTTGGCGGCAGTAACTGCAAAATAGCAATCACGATCAGCAGTGCGACAGCACCGAGGTAACGTCGCCATTCGCGGCGGAAATACCAGCCTAGTTGAGCAAACAATCTCACGCAGATTTATCCATTTATTGATGACCAATGCATTGGCCTTCGAAAACCCATAATGATTTTTATTATCGAACGGCGCTCAGAATAACATTGTTAACATGCCATTCTGATGAAACTTTTTGCTGAAACATGCCATGCAAGGCAGTCCACCCGACAGGGTACGGATGCCGGTCCGATGCCAATGAAGAAACGTTTTACAACGGCAGTGCCGTCGTGGATTTAATCCGCTCCATTGCAAAGCTGGACGTGACGTCAATCAGACCCGGTACCCCATTGACCAGACGCTTGTAAAAGTTGTCGTAGCTCTTCATGTCGGCTACCTGCACCTGCAACAAATAGTCATATTCGCCGGCCATGCGGTAAAAACTCAGCACCTCGGGTAACGCCGCGACCAGATCGACAAAATTCTGATACCAGTCGCTGCTGTGGTGCTGGGTTTTTATCAGCACGAACGCCGTGAGGCTCAGCCCCAGTTTTTCGTTATCCAGTAAGGCCACCCGCCCGCGAATAATGCCCTCATCTTCCAGCCGCTTCAGGCGTTTCCAGCAAGGCGTCGTAGTCAGATTTACTGCCTCTGCCAGCACAGTGATTGGCTGAGTGCAATCTTCCTGCAACATCGCCAGCAGTTTTCGGTCAATTTTATCTACCACTCCGCCTCTTTAGAGAAAAATATTCTCTTATCACCACGATCAATGGTTTAAAGAGTAACTTATTTCTCCGCTAAATACGTTAACCTACGCACAATCGAAATCCTGTTTGACGGACTGCAACATGACCAATGCCTGGGTAACTCACGCCATCAAAGAAATCGACGCGGACTTTCAGCGTTCTGCCGACACCCATCTGATGCGCCTCAGCCTTGCAGATTTCCCCGGCATTGCGCTCTATCTGAAAGATGAAAGTACCCATCCTTCCGGCAGCCTCAAGCACCGTCTGGCCCGCTCGCTGTTTTTGTACGGACTGTGTAATGGTTGGATCCGTGAAAATACGCCGATCATTGAAGCCTCGTCGGGCAGTACCGCCATTTCCGAAGCCTATTTTGCCCGGCTGCTCGGCCTGCCGTTTATTGCCGTGATGCCTTCCTGTACCGCACCGCGCAAGATCCAGCAGATTGAGTTTTATGGTGGGCGCTGCCATTTCGTCGAAAATTCAGGCCAGATTTATGCCGCGTCCGAGCAACTGGCGCGTGAAATGAACGGTCACTATATGGATCAGTTTACTTACGCGGAACGCGCGACAGACTGGCGCGGCAACAATAATATTGCCGACAGTATTTTCCGCCAGATGTCTCTGGAGCCCCATCCGGTACCGCGCTATCTGGTCATGAGCGCCGGAACCGGCGGCACTTCGGCGACGCTTGGCCGCTATATCCGTTATCAGGGGTATCAGACCGAACTGGTGGTAGTTGACCCGGAAAACTCAGTGTTTTATGACTATTTCCAGCAGCGTGATCCGTCAGTAACCGCTCAGTGCAGCAGTAAAATAGAGGGCATTGGTCGCCCGCGCGCTGAGCCGTCATTTATTCCGAGCGTCATCGACAGCATGATCCGCGTACCTGATGCCGCCAGCATTGCCACGCTACGCTGGCTAGAAGGCATTCTGGGCCGCAAGGTCGGTGGTTCCACCGGTACCAATGTCTGGGGTGCGCTCGAGTTAGCAAAACGGATGCGTGAAAAAGGTGAGACCGGATCGATTGTCACGTTGCTGTGCGACAGCGGTGAACGCTATCTGAACACCTATTTTAACGACGAATGGGTTACAGCGAATATCGGCGATATCAGCCACTACAGTGAACAATTGGCCAGCGTGCGCTGATTGCACCCTCAGATGTAAAAAAGGCGGCCAAAGCCGCCTTTTCCTTTAATTCAAACCTGCTGAGCCGCATTAACGCTCTTCGAGCGGATAGCTGCGGAAACTCCACAACCCCATGGTTTTCAGCGCATCGCGGTAAATCCCCTGCTTGTCACCGTCAGAAACTGTCTGCAGTTCTGCTAAAGGCTTATCGATAGCCGCAACCGACACATAACGGATATCTCGCGGGCCGGTTTCCCAGCTGGCAATAGTGAACAGCGCCTGAGCACGGCGAACATGGCTACCGGAGCTGACAATCACAGCATCTTTGATGCGATGTTTTGCCAGTGCGTAACGGCTGAACAGCGCATTTTCCACAGTCGAACGGGCGAAGTTATCCTGATAAATCCGCTTGCTGTCTATGCCCTTCTCCACCAGCCATTGCGACATCAGCTTACCTTCCGTCTGATGACTTTGCGGCACGCCACCGGTGACTACAATCATTGCATCCGGTAACTGTTTGGCGAGTTCCAGCGTTTTCTCCAGGCGCTGAATAAGCACTTTATTCATCGAACCATCGGGGTCGAGCGCATAACCGAGGGTCACAATGGCGGTCGGGCCGGTGAAGGATTTGGCAACGTCCGCTGGCAGAGTATCGCGCAGCGGCATTGAGGTGACCTCATCAATCACAGCAAACACTTTCTTCAGCTGATCTGCCCGGCCCGGATTGAGTTGTTGCAGCTCAGCCATTTGCGAATCAACAGCGGCCGAGTTGCCTTTGTAACGCTGCCATGCAGCGATATAACTGTGGGCATCTACGTCATCCGGCGCGATGCCGAGGATCTGCTGGTACAGCATGAGCGCCTTATCGACATTTTTATTGTAGATGTACGCACTGGCAGTGCTGAACAGCAGGTCAGCGCGGTAAGGCTCCAGTTTACTCGCCTGTTGCAGGCGATCGGCAACTATCTCCATATTCGTCGGCAGTTTGCCGGTGAAGCCTGCATCGGAAACACGGGCCGGAGATTTAAACGCAGTCAGCGCATCCTGAATCAGGAAATCGACGGTCTGTCGCTCGGAAATGTACTGTTGGTAATCAGCCTGCGGCTGAAGCGTATTAATGGCCCTGGCGGACACATTGGCAGAAATCAATAAAGTTAAAGCAAGTGCAATGCGGGTTGCCCCATGAGTAGCGATCATCATTTTATCCTTAACGGGTGAACTACCTGTCGGGACTATAGATAAAAGTGCAGTTGAGTAACAGACAGGCAGGGTCAGATCGGGGAACTATATGAAATCCCTATGACAATTTTGTGACGACGGTACGGGACAGAAAGAAAAAAGCCGGGACAGATAGCCCGGCTGGCTGGAATAACCTTAATATTCGGGGGAATAGGTGAGGTGTGGTGAATTCAGCCAATGTTGTAAAAAGTGGGACACCGCCTGATTCTGACAGTGACCAATAACTTGCAGATGAGGAGAGTGGTGTTTCAGCACCGGCAGCGCGTTGCCCATCACCAGCCCCATGCCGACACTCTCCAGCATTTCGCGGTCGTTCATCGCATCGCCGAAAGCCATGCATTCGGACATCTCAATACCCAGTCTTGCCGTCAGCAGCGCCAGCGCACTGCCCTTGTTGCTGCCAGCGGGCATGATATCCAGACAGTCCGCAGCCGAGAAACAGAGATCAACGCGTGATCCGAAGTGGGCTTCAATCGACGGTACCAGTTCTAGCAGCACGTCATGCGGCGCGGTAAAGCAGACTTTGCTGTTACCGTTGACTGGCAGCTTTGACAGCTCACATAACTGATAGCGGAAACCGCTGAATTCGTGTGGTACTAACAACTGCGGGTCATCAAGATCGGTAAACCAGCCTTCGTCGCGAAAAACATGCAGGCTGGCGGGTGTGTTCCAGTGGGTATTCAGCAGCTCATGTGCGCATTCTGCGGGTAAGTCACTGACGTGCAGACGATTCCCGGCCAAATCATGAATGCGGGTTCCGTTGCCGGTAATGAGATATCCCTCCAGACCCAGATTCGACAGAATATCTTTCATTTCAAGGTAATGGCGGCCGGTCGCAAACGTCAGCGTCATCGGTTTTTCGGCCAGTTGACTCAGGGTCGACAGCGTCTTCTCACCCAACCGGTGATCGGGCATTAACAGTGTGCCGTCCATATCAAATGCAGCCAAACGAAACATAAAACCTCGCGATTACCCGACAGAACAGCATGAAAAAGAGTTTTCTGCCTAGCTGTCTTGGAGAAAGTTAGCGCTGTCAGTATGCCGCCGGATTTACGGAAGTAATAGTGAACACTTTATGAATAGTGTTCCGGGTTTAGATCACAATACGGCGCATTGCCTGATGTCGCAGGCCTGTGGCTCGGATATGCTGAACACTTTATGGCGAACTTTTATTGATGTTCCGGATTTTTTATGCGATTACAAAACCGTCTTAATCAGTATCAGCGCCTATATGTAAAAGTGGGTAATCAGCCGTCGGCGCTGACCGTGGCCGATCTGGCCGGAATCTTCTGTTGCAGTGAACGTCATACCCGCACCCTGCTGACGCAGTTCCAGCATGCAGGCTGGATTAGCTGGCAATCGCAGGCAGGTCGGGGGAAGCGTGCCTCGATTCACTGCCTGACGTCGCCGGAAAGTTTACGTGAGTCCTATTTACAACAGCTGTTGAAAAACGGCGATCACTCAGCGGCGTTGCAGCTCAGTGAAATGGACCCCAAACACCTTAACGCCCTGCTGGCTCCCCATCTAGGCGGGCAATGGCAAGCAGATGCCCCGACGCTGCGCATTCCCTATTACCGCAGTATGCAGCCACTGGATCCGCAGACCCTGACCGGACGTGCGGAACAGCATCTGGCGCATACGTTGCATGCAGGCCTGACGCGTTTTATTACCGGAGAGCCCCTTCCCCAGCCCGATCTGGCACACCACTGGCAAATCAGCAACAACGGGAAGACCTGGCGCTTCTTCCTGCGCAGCCAGCTCTACTGGCACAACGGTGAGCCGGTGACTGCCGGCCAGTTATGCAGCCGCTTTGAAGCACTGCGCCAGTCACCGCGCAGCAGGCATAGTCTGGCAACGGTTGCCCAGCTCAGCCAGCCACATGCCCTCTGCCTGCAATTCGATTTACATGCGCCGGATTACTGGCTGGCGCACCGTCTGGCTGACCTGAACTGTCTGCTGGCACATCCGGATGACGCGCTGTGCGGAGCAGGTCCGTTTCGTCTGGCAAGTTTTGCACCGGAACTCGTCCGCCTCGAACAGCACGCCTACTATCATTTGCAGCATCCTTTTCTGGCAGCGATTGAATTTTGGATCACACCGCAGCTTTTCGCGCAGAAAGACAATGTCAGCTGCCAGCACCCTGTGCGCATTATGTTAGGTGAGCAGGATGAAATAGCCGATGTGAAGCCGGTGAAACGCAGTACCAGTCTGGGTTTTTGTTATATTGCGGCCAATCTGCGGCGCGGGCTCTTATCCTCAGAGCAGGCACAGAAAATCATTATGATCATTCAGCGATCCGGCCTGCTGAACAGATTGCCCATTGATCACGATCTGGTGAAGCCCAGCAAAGAGATGCTTCCCGGATGGCAGATCCCCGATCATGATGTCCCGCAGGTCGTGCTGCCAGCGAAACTTACATTAGTGTTTCATCCCCCCGTGGAACTTGAATTTGTCGCCGAGGCGCTGAAAAGCAGACTGGCCGCTGAAGGTTGTAAGCTGGAAATCCTCTACCATCCCGGCCGTTTGTGGGACGACGAAGCATCGCTTGCCACCGCCGATCTGCTGCTCGGCGACCGCTTAATCGGCGAAGCGCCTGAAGCCACTCTGGAAAACTGGCTACGACAGGATCCGCTTTGGTCGGGTATTCTTAGCGATGATGATATTCTCAAACAGCAAGAGCAATTGCTGTCTGTTCAGCAAATTCCGCTCGCCAATAAAAGAGCCGACGAGTTACGGGATCACTTCTATCACCTGATGCAACGCGGGATCATCACGCCGCTGTTTAACTATCAGTATCAGGTCAGTGCACCACCGCGGGTGAATGGCGTACAGCTAACGGCGTGGGGATGGTTTGATTTTTGCCAGGCGTGGATCCCACCACCGCTGCCCTGACTTTTATATCAGGCGAAAGGGCAGTACCATGGGCGGAAATTTTATTGCCAGCGCGTCTGGCATAAGTCTGAGTAAAACGGGTAAAACACATGAAAAGAGCAGTGGTGGTTTTTAGCGGTGGTCAGGATTCAACAACCTGCCTTATTCAGGCATTGACGCAATATGACGAAGTGCATTGCATCACCTTCGACTATGGTCAGCGACATCGTGCAGAGATCGACATTGCCCGAAAACTCTCGGTGGAGTTGGGTGCGAAAGCCCACAAGGTGCTGGATGTCGGCCTGTTGAATGAACTGGCGGTCAGCAGCCTGACCCGCGACAATATTCCGGTCCCTGCTTTAGGTGAGACGGAAGATAACGGCCTGCCAAGCACCTTTGTTCCTGGGCGCAATATTTTGTTCCTCACGCTGGCGGCAATTTATGCCTATCAGATTCAGGCCGAAGCCGTGATCACAGGCGTATGTGAAACTGACTTCTCCGGCTATCCGGATTGCCGCGACGAATTCGTCAAAGCCCTGAACCATGCGGTTTCACTGGGCATCGCCCGCGATATTCGCTTTGAAACGCCCCTGATGTGGCTGAACAAGGCTGAAACATGGGCACTGGCTGATTATTATCAGCAGTTGGATCTGGTGCGTCAACAGACCCTGACCTGCTATAACGGCATTGCCGGTGACGGCTGCGGCGATTGCGCAGCCTGCCATTTACGTGCCAACGGTCTGCAGCAGTATCAGCAGGACAAAGACGCCGTCAGCGCCAGCCTGAAGAAAAAAACCGGCCTGCGTTAATTGCGGAATCTGTGTGACCGGGTTTGAGGATTCATACCCGGTCAGCCACTCTTTCACGCCTGAGATTTTCATCTCCCCGGCGCTTAACTCTCTTTCAGCTCCAACTCCCGCAACCTTTCCAGTAATTCACCTTCCAGTGGCAAAGCCTTTTGCGTTCGCAGATCAATGCAGACAAACGTCAGGGTAGCATCGGCGACAATGTCTCCTTCCCGCGTGATCACCTGTTCTATGACGCCGCTGCGTCCATTGAGCTGCTGCAGGCTGCTGTCAATGCGTAATACATCACCCAGCGTGGCTGGTTTGCGGTAGTTAATATTGATATTGACGACGATGAACGCGATTTTGTTAGCGCTCATCCATTTGAAACCGCTCTTGTTATCGAGCCACTCCCAACGGGCAGACTCCAGAAACTCAAGATAGCGGGCATTATTAACATGCTGATAGACGTCAATATGAAAACCGCGAACCGTGATAAACGTATGCATAATCTCTTCGGGCTCCTGAGGTTAGAGGTCAGATAATGAACCTGAACTGGTCAGATGTCTTGAAAGATTAGCAGAAGAAAACGGCGATAACCGTTAGCAGGTTATCGCCGCGACATCCGTCACAGTTTCAGACGGTCCTTGTTACGTTCGAACAATGCAGTGCCAATTCCCGGCACTTCCTGTAATTGCTCAATGGCCGTGAACTGCCCCAACTCTTCGCGATAGCTGATGATCGCCTGCCCCTTCTTCAGACCCACACCGTTCATTACCCGCGCGAAGTCTTCCGCTGACGCCGTGTTGATATTGACTGTGGCGTCATCCGTCGTGATAGCTTGCTCCTTTTTGGCTACAGAAGTTCCCGCTTTACTGGCAGGAGCCTGAGCCACAGCAGGCGTGGTGGTAGCAACCTGACTAACCGCCACAGGTGCTGCCTGAAGCATAACGGGAAGCGTAGAAAGACCTAACGCCAGAGCCAGTGAGAGTGAAGTAATGCCTAATTTTTTCATGCTGTATCCTCCATGTGTTTTCAGCACGGACAGAGTGCAGCAAGTTTTATCAGGCAACAATTGGCAGATTCAAAATGTGGAAAAGGCCGCGAAAGCGGCCTTTGGTTGTTGCAACGCGTTGCAAATATTTGCGGCGTTTACTGGACTTGCGCGGCAGAACCCAACTTGATTTTGGCTTCCTGACGCAGGTTTGTCAGCAGTGCATCAAAGGTCACGTTGGATGAAGACTGCTGCAGTTCCTGCTCAAAACGTGTCGTTTCATTATCTGGCAGAGTCCCCGGATTAACCGCGGTCAGCTCTACGAGAACGCTATTACCTTTGTCATCCTGAGACAAACCGTATACCGGCTGATCTTTTTGCGGATGCGGTAAAGCATAAACATTTTGCTCAAATGCAGAAGGCTGCTGACTACGCTGAACTTTCTGTACATCGCCAAAGGTCAGTCCCGCTGCTTTCAGCGCTTCATCGCCTTTACCGGCTTTGAGGGCGGTCAGCAGTTTCTCACCATCCATACGCGCCTGGTTTTCCGCCTTCTGACGCTTCACTAACGCGATCACTTGATCTTTAACGTCAGCAAAAGGCTTAAAGCCTTCAGCTTTGTGCGCATCAACGCGCACAACAAAAGCACGATCGCCGTCCACGGTAATGATGTCTGAGTTGCTACCCGGCGTACCGTCCTGCCCAATCAATCCGCCTTCGAAGATGGCCTGAACAACAGGTTTGAAGTTGATGCCAGCCGGGATAGCTTGCTGAGTAAACCAGTCAGTATGTGTCGCTTTCACACCAGCAACTTCTTCGGCAGAAGCCAAAGATTCGTTGTCGTTATTCGCGGCTTCGCTGACTTTCTGCTGCAATGCGTAATACGCATCCACGGCTTTCTCTTGCTTGAGTTTATCCACGATGCTGTCATGCACCTGAGCCATCGGTTTGATCTGCTCAGGTTTAACGTCTTCAAGGCGCAGGATGAAGAAACCACTGTCAGATTTAATCACACCGGAGATCTGGCCTTTTTCAGTCAGATTGGCGCTCTTGAATTCTGGCAAGGTGGTTTCAGGCTCAACCCAATCCATCAGGCCGCCCTGCTTACCGCTCAGGGTATCGGTGGACTTGGTTTTTGCCAACGCGGCGAAATCGGCGCCTTTTTTCAGCTCAGCGGCGACGGCATCGGCATCCGCCTGCGTTTTGAGTACGATAACGCTGTAACGACGACGCTCAGGCTGACCAAACTCGCTCTTATGTTGGTCGTAGTAAGCGGTGACGTCGGCATCACTGACGGTCGATTTCCCCTGCATAGCCGCCGCATCCATTTCGATGTAGCTGACTTTTACCTGCTCAGGTGAAATAAAGTTGTTCTTATTCTGGTCGTAGAACGCCTGCGCTTCGCTGTCACTGACCTGCTGTTTCGCAGCCAGCGCCGCGGTATCTAAAGTCGCAGTGCGAACGTCGCGTTCTTGCAAAAGCAATTCAGACATGGCTTTAGTTTCAGCAGGCAGAACGAAATCTGACGTGCCAAAAGCCTGAGCCAGCTGTTGACTGACCAATTGCTGTTTCATCAATTTAGCAAAATTGTCTGCGCTGTAGCCCATACCCTGGATACTTTGCAGATATTTAGCGTTATCGAAACGGCCATCAGTCTGGAATTGTGGGGTCGCCAGAATCGCGTTTTTGATCTGCTGATCGCTGACAGTAATACCCAGTTTTTTGGAATACTGATCGAGCAACGTGACGTCAATCAGGTTGTTAAGCGATTCCTGACGCAGTTGCTGCATGTAGCCTTCACTCCCTGCCAGCGCAGAGAATTGGTCTCCAAGCTGTTGCTGCAGTCGGCTACGCTGGCTTTGCACTGCTTCTTCCAGCTGTGCACGCCCTATTTCCTGGCCATTCACTTTCGCTGCATAGTCGCCAGAACCACCGGTCAAGTAGCTACTCATCCCTGTCAAAACAAAGGACAGAATAATCAGGGCCAGAATGATTTTGAGCGCGACGTGACTGGAGGCCGCGCGTAAATTGTCCATCATAGTGAGGCAACACTCCGCTGTAATAAAAAAAGCGCATCAATTCCGATGCGCCTTGTATCTTACCTTACCAGCCCGGTGACGTCAGGTTATTGTTTAACAACCAGACCTGGGAATGAAAGCACTGTGTGGCTTTCGTCTCGCAGGTATGACGCCTGACCTGCAGGTAATTAACCGTTGACTGCGTCTTTCAACGCTTTACCAGCACGGAAACCAGGAACTTTTGCCGCAGCAATGCTGATTTCTTTACCCGTTTGTGGGTTACGGCCTGTACGCGCAGAACGCTCACGGACCGAGAAAGTACCAAAGCCAACCAGAGCAACTTCTTCCCCAGATTTCAGGGTGTCGGTTACGGATCCAAGTACTGCATCCAATACGCGCCCAGCAGCCGCTTTAGAAATATCAGCACCAGCGGCAATTTTGTCGATCAGTTGTGACTTATTCACTCTATTCATCCCCTCTAGAAATTCTATCGCCACATCGCATTTTCCCTGCGAATATGACAGCGCAGCTGTTATATCAAGCTTGTCAGGGCTATGCAAGCGGCTGAAAGCAGCCTGAAACTCACTGACAGCTGTCTAACTTAACGACACAAAAAAAGGCTGGCAAGTGAGATTTCACCTGCCAGCCCGAGTTTTATTTTAGTGTGAGGGCCTTGATCACTATTTTGCTGCTACCGGTAGCGCACCGAAGGCTGGATTTTGCAGTGCAAAATTCAACACATCATCAATACGCTTCACCGGATGGATCACAAGATCGCCCAAGACGTTGGCTGGGATCTCTTCCAGATCGCGTTTGTTGTCATCCGGGATCAGCACCACTTTGATGCCACCACGGTGTGCGGCCAGCAGCTTCTCTTTCAGACCACCGATCGGCAGGACCAGACCACGCAGGGTAATTTCCCCTGTCATCGCCACGTCCGCACGCACCGGGTTACCGGTCAGACAGGAAACCAGCGCGGTACACATTGCGATACCGGCGCTTGGACCATCTTTTGGCGTTGCCCCTTCAGGTACGTGAACGTGGATATCACGTTTCTCGTAGAAGTCAGGGTTAATGCCCAGTTTGTCCGCACGGGCACGTACAACCGTCAGCGCCGCCTGGATAGACTCCTGCATAACTTCACCTAAGGAGCCGGTATAGGTCAGTTTGCCTTTACCCGGTACGCAGGCAGTTTCGATAGTCAGCAGTTCCCCACCGACTTCGGTCCAGGCCAAACCGGTTACCTGGCCGACGCGGTTTTCGGTATCAGCACGGCCGTAATCCACTTTCTGCACGCCAAGGAAATCTTTCAGGTTGTCGCCGTTGATCTCAATGTGCTTGAGGGTTTTGTCCATCAGCAATTGTTTGACCGCTTTACGGCACAGCTTAGAAAGCTCACGTTCCAGACTACGCACACCTGCTTCACGGGTATAGAAACGAATAATCCCGATAATAGCGCTGTCGTCGATCGTCAGTTCGGTCTTCTTCAGAGCATTACGCTCAATCTGTTTCGGCAACAGGTGCTGTTTCGCAATATTCAGCTTTTCATCTTCGGTATAACCGGAGAGACGAATCACTTCCATACGGTCCAGTAACGGTGCCGGAATGTTCATTGAGTTGGACGTCGCGACAAACATCACATCTGACAGATCGTAATCGACCTCCAGATAGTGATCGTTGAACGCCACGTTCTGCTCGGGATCCAGGACCTCAAGCAGTGCAGAAGCCGGGTCACCGCGCATGTCAGAAGACATTTTGTCAATTTCATCCAACAGGAACAGCGGGTTTTTAACGCCCACTTTCGCCATTTTCTGAATCATCTTACCTGGCATGGAACCGATGTAAGTACGGCGATGTCCGCGGATCTCCGCTTCATCACGTACCCCACCCAGTGCCATACGAACATATTCACGGCCTGTTGCGCGGGCAATGGATTGTCCCAGCGAGGTTTTACCCACGCCCGGAGGCCCGACCAGACAGAGAATCGGCCCTTTGATTTTGCTGACGCGCGTCTGTACTGCAAGATATTCAAGGATACGGTCTTTGACACGTTCGAGGCCAAAGTGATCGGTATCGAGAACTTCCTGTGCTTTACGCAGATCTTTCTTCACTTTGCTGCGTGCATTCCATGGCACCTGAAGCATCCAGTCGATATAACCACGCACAACGGTGGCTTCGGCGGACATCGGCGACATCATTTTCAGCTTTTGCAGCTCAGCTTCTGTTTTTTCACGCGCTTCTTTCGGCATTTTTGCCGCATCGATTTTGCGTTTCAGCGCTTCGTGTTCATCAGGCGCATCGTCCATCTCGCCCAGTTCTTTCTGAATAGCTTTCATTTGCTCATTCAGATAGTACTCGCGCTGGCTCTTTTCCATCTGTTTTTTGACACGGTTACGGATGCGTTTTTCAACCTGAAGCAGGTCGATTTCCGATTCCATCATCGCCATCAGATATTCCAGACGCTCGGTGATATCAAACATCTCCAGTACGGACTGTTTGTCACTGAGTTTCAATGGCATATGTGCGGCTATGGTGTCAGCCAGACGGGCCGCATCTTCAATGCTGTTGAGCGACGTCAGCACTTCCGGCGGGATCTTTTTATTCAGTTTGATATAGCCTTCAAACTGATTAATGGCGGTGCGAACCAGAACTTCCTGTTCGCGTTCGTCCACGGCCGGTGATTCAAGGTATTCGGCCTGAGCAGCAAAGTGCTCACCGCTGTCAGACAGCGTGGTAATGCGTGCGCGCTGTAAACCTTCAACCAGGACTTTAACGGTGCCGTCAGGCAGTTTCAGCATCTGCAATATGGAGGCAACGGTGCCTACAGAGAAGAGATCGTTAACACCCGGCTCATCAGTTGACGCTTCTTTCTGCGCAACCAGCATGATTTTTTTGTCGTGATCCATCGCAGCTTCGAGGCAGCGAATCGATTTTTCCCTGCCAACAAACAACGGGATCACCATGTGCGGATAAACCACCACGTCGCGCAAAGGCAAGACGGGGATTTCTATGCGTTCGGAACGCTCAGGGTTCATAGAGCTCTCTCTTAGTTTAGCTTCCGCCAGGTTAAGGAAATCTCGTGAAACACGAGTCAAACGGGTTTCAGCAAGTCGTTATCTGAGTATATGGGGATGAATATCTGACATTCAACGACAAGAATGCGAGTAAAAAAAAATGGGGGACAAAATCCCCCATTTCTTCACTAACCTTATGGAACAGTTGGCTAATTATTCGCCAGATGCCTGTTGCGCTTCAGGTTTACCATAAATCATCAGCGGTTCTGACTGACCCGAAATTACGGATTCATCGATAACCACTTTCTCTACGCTGTCCAGTGATGGCAGGTCATACATGGTATCGAGCAGTGCGCCTTCTACTATCGAACGCAGACCACGGGCACCTGTTTTACGCACCATCGCTTTTTTGGCAATCGCCACCAGCGCTTCATCACGGAATTCCAGTTCGACACCTTCGAGATTGAACAATGCCTGATACTGTTTGGTCAGCGCATTTTTCGGCTCTTTCAGGATCTGAATCAGCGCGTCTTCGCTCAGTTCGCTCAGGGTAGCGACAACAGGCAGACGACCGATAAATTCCGGGATCAGACCAAATTTGATCAAATCTTCCGGTTCAGCCTGAGCCAGCAACTGACCTTCAGTGGCTTTTTCAGACTTACCTTTCACTTCAGCACCAAAACCAATCCCGGTACCGGTGTTGATACGCTGACCAATGACTTTATCCAGACCGGCAAATGCGCCGCCACAGATAAACAGGATCTTAGAAGTATCAACCTGCAGGAACTCCTGCTGAGGATGCTTACGTCCGCCCTGAGGTGGAACTGCAGCCACGGTACCTTCAATCAGTTTCAGCAGCGCTTGCTGAACACCTTCACCGGACACGTCACGTGTGATCGATGGGTTATCAGATTTACGGGAAATTTTATCGATTTCATCGATATAAACGATCCCGCGTTGCGCTTTTTGTACGTCGTAATCACATTTCTGCAGCAGTTTCTGGATGATGTTTTCCACATCCTCACCCACATAACCGGCTTCGGTCAGCGTGGTGGCATCGGCCATCGTAAACGGCACATCCAGGAAACGTGCAAGCGTTTCTGCCAGCAACGTTTTACCGCTACCGGTAGGTCCGATCAGCAGAATGTTGCTCTTACCTAATTCGATACCATTGGTGGTATCGCCATTACGCAGGCGCTTGTAGTGGTTATAAACCGCCACAGCCAGAACCTTTTTAGCGGGTTCCTGCCCGATGACGTAGTCATCAAGGTGCTGGCGGATCTCATGCGGAGTCGGCAGTGCACTGCGTTCGCGGTGCGGAGCGACTTCTTTAATCTCTTCGCGAATAATGTCGTTACACAGATCGACACACTCATCGCAGATATACACTGACGGCCCGGCAATCAGCTTACGCACTTCATGCTGGCTTTTGCCGCAGAAAGAGCAGTACAGCAGCTTTCCTGAACCGTCTTTGCGCTTATCTGTCATCAGTAAACCTCTTCTTTAGTATCTGTTCCGCAAAAATACGCGGTACGGCCATGTTAATCGCTGCCGTATCGACGGCAGATGGCTGTTATGTCTGTGATGGGCGAAACGCAGCGCTCACAATAAAACTGTCGCGTCAGCCTGCGTTGCCTCTGTATGACTTAACTATAGACCATCAACCCGGCAGATTTAAGCCGTCAGACGCGATGGGAAAATACGGAGTCAACCAATCCATACTCTACAGATTCTTGTGCTGACAAGAAACGGTCACGCTCGGTATCACGCTCGATCTCTTCCAGCGACTTGCCAGTATGCTTCGCCATCAGCTCATTCATACGGGATTTCACTTTCAGGATCTCTTTGGCGTGAATTTCAATATCCGTCGCCTGTCCCTGGAAACCGCCCAGAGGCTGATGGATCATCACGCGCGAATTTGGCAGGCAGAAACGCTTACCTTTCGCCCCTGCGGTTAACAGGAACGCGCCCATTGAACAGGCCTGCCCCATACAAATGGTGCTGACGTCGGGTTTGATAAACTGCATGGTGTCATAGATAGACATACCGGCAGTGATCACGCCGCCCGGAGAGTTAATGTACAGGAAAATGTCTTTTTCCGGGCTTTCTGCTTCCAGGAACAGCATTTGAGCCACAATCAGGTTAGCCATATGGTCTTCAACCTGACCCGTCATGAAAATAATACGTTCCTTCAGCAGGCGGGAGTAGATGTCGTAAGAACGCTCACCCCGTGAAGTTTGCTCCACAACCATGGGTACCAGAGCCATGTTCGGTGCAAATTGATCTCGTCCACTATTGTATGACATAACCGTCTCCTAATAGAATTCTCTTTGGCGCTAGTTAAACCGATTCTACTTGAGATAAGCATTGATGACTATGCTCAAGCGGCCAAGTCGCCGTTTACGCGGCTGACGGTTGTTATCAGTCAGAATTTAACAGCAAAGTACTCTGCATTTGTAGTTAACAATTGGGGGAATAAACACCCTTTTTCAAGTCTGCAGTGAGATTTCTTTTCGCGGCAGACACATTTTGTTCATCCCCTGGCTCTGCAAAAATATCTGCTCGCCCTCAATCTTGTCAGCAACAGCCCCGCTTACCGGTTATCTCTACCCTCTTCGCTAAATATAGTGCAAAAACAACAGCAAAAAAGAAAAATGTCATACCCTTAGCATAAAAAAGCCCGCAGTAAAAACTGCGGGCTGTGATTTTGAGCTTATGTAAGCTCAACAACATGCAAAAAATATTATGCAGGTTGAGTCTGGTTCATCAGTTCAGTAAAGGTAGTGGCTTTCTCAGTCACTTTCGCTTTAGACAACAGAGTTTCGACCGCTTGTTCTTCCAGTGCGACGTTACGCATGTTGTTCATCAGCTCTTTATTTTTGCTGTAGAACTCAACAACTTCAGATGGATCTTCGTAAGCAGAAGCCATCTCTTCGATCAGCGCTTTAACGCGATCTTCGTCAGCTTTCAGTTCGTGCTGGCTGATCACTTCGCCCAACAGCAAACCTACTACTACGCGACGTTTAGCCTGCTCTTCGAACAACTCACGCGGTAATTCCAGCGCTTGTTTTTCGTTGCCGCCAAAACGCTGTGCAGCCTGACGGCGCAGAACATCAACTTCACCGTCGATCAGTGCAGCAGGAACGTCGATGTCGTTGGCGTTAACCAGACCGTCGATTGCCTGAGTTTTGATGCGGTTACGTACAGCACCTTTCAGTTCGCGTTCCATATTTTTACGCACTTCAGCACGCAGACCTTCAACAGAACCATCAGCCACGCCGAAACGTTTGATGAACTCTGGAGTCAGTTCTGGCAGCTCACGCACTTCTACTTTCTTCAGGGTAATGGCGAATTTAGCCGCTTTACCTTTCAGATTTTCAGCGTGGTAATCTTCTGGGAAGTTTACGTCGATGGTGAATTCTTCACCGGCTTTGTGACCAACCAAACCTTCTTCAAAGCCTGGGATCATGCGGCCCTGACCCATCGCCAGAACGAAATCAGAGGCTTTGCCGCCTTCGAATTCTTCACCGTCGATAGAACCAGAGAAATCAACAGTGACGCGATCTTCTGCTGTTACAGCAGCGTCACTTTCTTTCCAGTCAGCTTGTTGCTTACGCAGAGTTTCCAGCATGGTGTCAACATCGGCATCGTTAACTTCAACGACTGGTTTTTCAACTTCGATGTTTTCCAGATCTTTCAGCTCTACTTCTGGGTACACTTCGAATTCAACGGTGTAGTTGAAATCTTCGCCCAATTTGTATTCGCCCGGCACATATTTAGGCGCGCCAGCTGGATTGATTTTTTCTTTGATGATCGCATCAACGAAGTTGCGCTGCATCAGATCACCCAGAACGTCCTGACGAACAGAAGCACCGTAACGCTGCTCGATGATGTGGCTTGGTACTTTGCCTTTACGGAAGCCGTCAATACGTACTTTTTTAGATACGTTGACCAGTTCGCTGCTCACTGCTTTTTCAATGCTGTCAGCAGGTACAGTAATCGTTACACGGCGCCCAAGGCCTTGAGTGGTTTCAACAGAAACTTGCATCTTGTTACCTCAAAAAAATTACAGTGCTCGGTCAACTCCAGAAGTCGTTCTCAAGATGAGAAGCGTGGAAAAGAACGAACTTACCTTGAAAACGACTTCTAAGAACCGGGACAGTCCTCTATAAGAACGTAGCCCTGTATTCGAAAGCGTCCCGAAACCATTCCGGAAAAATAAGACGCGACATTATAGCGGCGCATAGACGGCGAGTCGAGGACGGTAATCTACTGCGTGGGAGGAAAAATCACATCGCGGTCAATCCCTCGGAAAACGTAGTCGATGCAGAGGCTTAAACAACCCTGTCGCCTGCTTGTCATTTATTGATCACGGCTAAAAACAGAAACGGCCCGCAGGCCGTTTCAAAATTCGCTTCTACTAATACCGCATCTTGGGAAGAAAGTTCCACTGATACCGTATCGGGAAGAAGATCTTTGTGGTTTTTGAGAGCGGGATCCAGCCCCGTCAGACCAGAGTTCCGGCACCGCGACACGGCGGAGAAGCCGGGACGGTATCTTGTAAACCTTCCCACTCTTTTTGCGTATAGGTATGCAACGCCAGCGCATGTACGCTGCCCGCAAGTTCCACAGACAACTCACCGTAAATAGCACGGTGACGGGACAGGAAACGCTCCCCCACAAACTTATCGGACACCAGCACCACTTTGAAATGGCTTTCTGATCCTGCCGGCACATTGTGACGATAACTTTCGTCAGTCACTTCCAGGTACGCAGGTTCAAACGCTGCAACTAATTTTGCTTCTATTTGCTCGCGAATCATAGCAATCTCCTCACACCGCTTTAGCAGAGAACTGCGCCCTCACTGGAACATCTGTCACCTAGTAAGGATAGGCGGGTTTACGACTTATTAGTATGTTACAGAAACAAAATTTCTGCGGCGATTGATAAAAAAGGCAATCAGTTTGTCTTACCTAATGATATTTAGCCATCGTTGTGCAAATAGGGTGAAATCATTAAATATCAATCAGTCAGTTTGGTGTACCTCATCAGGTATAAATTAGGCAAATGTTGTTTTTTCATACCGTCAGGACTTCCCCCATAAAAAGGCGATGTTATGATGTGCGAACTTTGCGTAACCCGTCCCATTTTGCATCTTGAATCAGATGCATTTATTGAGAATTTAACATGTTGAAAAAAATCATTTTTCCCGTGCTGGCGTTATTGATGCTTGCCGGTTGCGCCACCAGCACCAACACACTGAATATTGCACCAAAAATCACTTTACCGACTCAGGATCCTACCCTGCAAGGGATCACCATCAGCGTTAACGGCGCTGACCAACGACAGGATCAGGCGCTGGCAAAAGTGAACCGTGATGGCCAACTGGTTTCCCTGACACCGTCACGCGATCTGCGTTACCTGCTGCAGGAGTCTTTGGAAAAACAGATGACCGCACGCGGTTATATGATTGGTCCGAATGGCGCTGTTGATCTGCAAATCGTGGTCAATAACCTCTTTGCTGACGTTCAGGAAGGCAATCTGCGTTACAACATTACGACCAAAGCAGACATCTCCATTATTGCTACCGCGAAAAATGGCAATAAGCAGGTTAAGAACTACCGCTCAACCTATAACGTACAGGGGGCGCTTACCGCCACCAACGACAAAATTACCAATGCGGTTAACAGCACCCTGGGTGATGTCATCAATGACATGGCACAAGACACCAGCATCAGCGACTTTATCAAGGCCAACGCCCGATAATTTCGCTTTTATTGGCTGATGTACTCCTTCTGCCCGGCACCGTCGGGCAGAATTGTTTTTCGCCTTCTTCGCTTTGAAATCACGCGTTCTGCTAATCCCTTCTTTATTATCTCTCTGCATCCTTTATTATGCCCGTGCGCCACTCTTCCACCGGTCAGCAGGAACACATTTGCATGGTAAATCAGTACTTCAAAATTTTCACACAACGCAACACTCTGATCCTACTGCTGTTAGGCTTTGCATCCGGCTTACCTCTTGCGCTGACATCCGGAACGCTTCAGGCATGGATGACCGTGGAAAATGTCGATTTAAAAACCATCGGCATCTTCTCGCTGGTCGGCCAGGCTTACGTTTTCAAATTCCTCTGGTCCCCGATGATGGACCGCTATACACCCTCTTTTTTTGGCCGCCGCCGGGGATGGTTGATCCTCACGCAGCTGCTGCTTGTCGCCGCCATTTTTGCCATGGGCTACATGGACCCGTCAAAGGAGCTGTTCTGGCTGGCCGCGCTGGCCGTGTTGATCGCCTTTGCCTCGGCGTCGCAGGACATCGTATTTGATGCCTATAAAACGGACTTACTGCCTGCGGCTGAGCGAGGCAGCGGTGCGGCGGTATCGGTACTCGGGTATCGTCTGGCGATGCTGGTTTCCGGCGGTCTGGCGCTGTGGATAGCCGACCGCTACCTCGGCTGGCAACACATGTACTGGCTGATGGCGGGGCTGATGCTGATTGGTGTGATGGCCACGATTATGGCGCCGGAACCTGATGTTTCCGAACCCGCACCCCGCACGATAGAAATTGCGGTTGTTGCGCCCCTGAAAGACTTCTTCGGTCGTAACAACGCCTGGCTGATCCTGTTGTTGATCGTAATGTACAAAATGGGCGACGCTTTTGCCGGCAGCCTCAGTACCACCTTTTTGATTCGCGGCGTGGGGTTTGATGCCGGTGAAGTCGGACTGGTAAACAAAACGTTGGGTTTACTGGCGACCATCATCGGTGCGCTCTACGGCGGTATGGTGATGCAGCGGCTAAGTCTGTTCCGTGCGTTGATGATTTTCGGAATTTTGCAGGCGGTATCCAATGCCGGATACTGGATCCTGGCGGTGACCGATAAGCACCTTTATTCGATGGGCACAGCGATATTCTTCGAAAATCTGTGCGGCGGCATGGGAACAGCAGCCTTCGTTGCCCTGCTGATGACGTTGTGCAACCGCTCATTCTCAGCCACCCAGTTTGCCCTTCTTTCTGCCCTTTCTGCCGTTGGCCGCGTTTACGTTGGCCCGATTGCCGGATGGTTTGTCGAGGCTCACGGCTGGCCGCTGTTCTATCTTTTTTCCATCGTTGCCGCCGTGCCGGGCTTACTGCTGCTGGCCGTCTGCCGCCAGACGCTGGAATATACCCAACTGACCGATCAGTTCCTGCCACGCACCGCTTTTTCAGGCAGTTATAAACTGGCGTTACGCATGTTGTTAACCGGGACTCTCCTGCTGGCGGCCTGGCTCGTCTCGCTGATGGGTAACGGACTGGGGTGGACGAATCTGACGGTGCTGCCGCAACGGCTGCTTGAAGCCGGCGCGCTGATGTGTCTGGCGGGAATTGCGCTTGGAAGCCTGCTGGATTTTCTGGCGTTGCGCCGTCAAAAGACAGTATAGGTTACACAGGCCGGTATTTTAGGAATAGGTGTCCTTGCACCTAACATCAAAGTCTGGCCTGATGGTTTTTGTTGATCCGTGAAGGGTATTTTGAGCCGGTTTATGCCTAACTGGCGGAATTTAATATTGTTATCCGGAGAGCAAATCGAGGCGAATTTCCCTGCGCTAAGATAAGTTTCCCTCGATAATTTATATTTAATAAGTTACAGCATCTTTCAAATACACTTTTTTTTTACCTGCTTTGGGTTTTTAAATTCACCATATTTACACATCACATTAACATTAATTAAACTTACCCAGAACATTACACTTCGCGTTAAATATTCCACCTGAGTGCTATACCTTGTTTTTGCTCACCATAGTGGGAGATCCCACCGCAACATATTGTTGACACTAAGAAATTGTCACTCTCCGTGACATCTGTGACCCCGTTAACATAAAGTGGCAGCGGCCTGCTGACACTTCCTTAAGCGTGTTTACAGTACTGCAACCTTCCCGTAAAATGCCCGCACACATGGAGCGACAATAGAGCCCTGATTTATTGAGGTCGTTAGATGAGACTTAAGAAATACAATAAAAGTATTGGGATGTTGTCCTTATTTGCCTCTGCGTTAATGTTAAGCGGTTGCAATACGGCACTGATGGATCCCAAAGGAGCAATTGGACTCGAGCAGAGAACACTGATTTTAACCGCAATCGGCTTGATGCTGATCGTCGTTATCCCGGTGATTATCATGGCCTTGGCGTTTGCCTGGAAGTATCGTGCTTCTAACACAAATGCTAAGTACAGCCCGAACTGGTCCCATTCCAACAAAATCGAAGCCGTGGTTTGGACTGTTCCGATTATCATTATTGCCATTCTGGCAACGATAACCTGGAAAACCACTCATGCGCTTGATCCATTCAAGCCTATCGTATCTGACCAAAAAACAATGACAGTTGAAGTCGTTGCTCTGGACTGGAAATGGTTATTCATTTATCCAGAACAAGGCATCGCGACTGTTAACGAATTGGTTATTCCTAAAGATGTTCCGGTTCAGTTCAAAGTCACTTCTAACTCAGTGATGAACTCGTTCTTTATTCCTCAGTTAGGCGGACAGATTTACGCGATGGCCGGTATGCAAACTCAGTTGCATTTGATTGCAAATGAAGCGGGTACCTATAAAGGCATCTCGGCAAACTTCAGTGGCCGCGGTTTCTCTGGCATGAAGTTCAACGCAATTGCGACCCCAACCCGTGCCGATTTTGACACCTGGGTAGCAAAAGTGAAGACCGCGCCTAACCAGCTAGCAACCACTGACGACTTCAACAAACTGGCAGCCGATAGTATCGACAACCCGGTTGAATACTTCGCCAGCGTCAAACCTGATTTGTTCAAAGAGATCATTGGCAAATTCATGGGTGATATGAACATGCACAAAGGCCAGACCATGCCTATGCCAGCAGGCACAGACATGAAAGGCATGGACATGGGTGATCATGCTCACGCAGCCGGAGCCGAGGAATAAACGATGTTCGGAAAATTAACGCTTGATTCGGTTCCGTATCATGAACCGATTATCATGGTCACCGTTGCCGCGATAATTTTAGGTGGGCTGGCCGTTGTGGCTGGCATTACCTATTTCGGCAAATGGAAGTATTTGTGGACTGAATGGATCACATCCGTTGACCATAAAAAATTAGGTATCATGTACATCATTCTGGCCTTCGTCATGCTGTTGCGTGGCTTTGCCGATGCCGTCATGATGCGTAGCCAGCAGGTTCTTGCCTCCGCTGGCGAGCCGGGCTTCCTACCGCCTCATCACTACGACCAAATCTTTACCGCGCATGGCGTGATCATGATCTTCTTCATGGCAATGCCTTTCGTTATCGGTCTGATGAACGTGGTCGTTCCACTACAAATCGGTGCCCGCGACGTTGCGTTCCCGTTCCTGAACAACATCAGCTTCTGGTTTACCGCCGCTGCTGTGATCCTTATCAACATCTCTCTGGGTGTCGGTGAGTTCGCACAGACCGGTTGGTTGGCCTATCCGCCGTTGTCAGGTAAGGAGTACAGCCCGGGGGTCGGGGTCGATTACTGGATATGGAGTCTACAGATATCCGGTATAGGGACCTTGCTGACCGGTGTTAACTTCTTCGCCACCATCCTCAAGATGCGTGCGCCTGGTATGCCGCTGATGAAAATGCCGGTATTTACCTGGGCTGCACTGTGTACCAACGTCCTGATTATCGTGTCGTTCCCAATTCTGACTGTAACCGTTGCGCTGCTGACCCTGGATCGTTATCTGGGCACCCATTTCTTCACGAATGATATGGGCGGCAACATGATGATGTACATCAACCTGATTTGGGCCTGGGGCCATCCGGAAGTGTACATTTTGGTTCTGCCAGTGTTTGGGGTGTTCTCGGAAGTTACCGCGACCTTCTCCAAAAAACGCCTGTTCGGCTACACCTCACTGGTATGGGCAACCATCGCCATTACCGTGCTGTCGTTTGTCGTTTGGCTGCACCACTTCTTCACCATGGGTTCAGGCGCCAACGTCAATGCCTTCTTCGGCATCATGACGATGATCATTTCTATCCCGACTGGGGTAAAAATCTTCAACTGGCTGTTCACCATGTACCAGGGCCGTATCCAGCTTAACGCTGCGATGCTGTGGACCATCGGCTTCATCATCACCTTCTCCGTGGGTGGTATGACCGGCGTTCTGCTGGCGGTTCCGGGTGCGGACTTCGTGCTGCACAACAGTCTGTTCCTGATTGCCCACTTCCATAACGTGATTATCGGTGGTGTGGTGTTCGGTTGCTTCGCGGGTCTGACTTACTGGTTCCCTAAATCCTTCGGCTTCACGCTGAACGAAAAATGGGGCGTGCGTTCGTTCTGGTGCTGGATCATCGGCTTCTTCGTTGCCTTCATGCCGCTCTACATTCTGGGCTTCATGGGCATGACCCGCCGTGTCAGCCAGAACATCGACCCTGAGTTCCACCCGTTGCTGGTTGTTGCAGCTTGTGGTGCCGCGTTGATCGCACTCGGTATCCTGTGTCAGTTGATCATGATCTTCGTTTCTGTCCGCGACCGCGATCAGAATCGTGATCTGACCGGTGACCCGTGGGGTGCCCGTACTCTGGAGTGGTCTACCTCTTCACCTCCTCCGTTCTACAACTTCGCCCTCGTACCGCAAGTTCACGACCGCGATGCATTCTGGGACATGAAAGAGAAAGGCGAAGCTTATGTTAAACCGGCTAAATATGAAAAAATTCATATGCCACGCAACAGCGGCGCAGGCTTCGTCATCGCCATGCTCAGCCTGGTCAGCGGTTTTGCATTAATCTGGGACATCTGGTGGTTGGCGCTCGTTACCTTCATCGGCATCGTTGTGACCTGGATTGTGAAAAGCTTCGATGAAGATGTTGATTACTACGTTCCGGCTGAAGAAGTCGAACGTATCGAGAACCAGCATTTTGAACAAATCAGCAAAGCAGGCGTGAAACATGGCAACTGATACCCTGACTAACCACGACGCAGCCCATGCAGAGCATGGGCACCACGACGCGGGTGAAACCAAAGTCTTCGGCTTCTGGATCTACCTGATGAGCGACTGCGTACTGTTTGCGAGCTTATTCGCAACTTACGCGGTACTGGTGCACGGGACCGCTGGCGGCCCGACTGGTAAAGACATTTTCGAACTGCCGTTCGTTCTGGTCGAAACCTTCTTCCTGCTGTTTAGTAGTATTACTTACGGCATGGCGATGCTTGGCATGACCAAAGGCAGCGTAAAAGCTGTTAACGGTTGGTTGTTCCTGACCTTCCTGTTTGGTCTTGGCTTCATCGGGATGGAGTTGTATGAATTCCATCACCTGATTAAAGAAGGTTTTGGTCCGGATCGCAGTGGTTTCCTGTCAGCCTTCTTTGCGCTGGTCGCCACTCACGGTATCCACGTAACCTGCGGCCTGATCTGGATCATCACGATGATGGTACAGGTAAGCCGTCGTGGCCTGACCGCGGTTAACCAAACCCGTCTGATGTGTCTGAGTCTGTTCTGGCACTTCCTGGACGTTGTCTGGATCTGCGTATTCACCGTTGTTTACCTGCTGGGGGTATTAGGATGAGTCATTCTGTAACTTCCCATGGCGGCGCAAGCCACGGCAGCGTGAAGTCATACCTGATTGGCTTCATCCTGTCAGTTATCCTGACGGTGATCCCGTTTGCCATGGTGATGAGCGACACTGCTTCGCATTCGCTGATCATTGGCACCGTGGTCGCCTCCGCGGTCATCCAGATCGTGGTCCATCTGGTGTACTTCCTGCATTTAAGTACTGCGTCGGAAGCACGCTGGAACCTGGTGGCATTTCTGTTCACCGCTGTGATTATCTTTATCGTCGTTGTGGGCTCATTGTGGATTATGTATAACCTCAACCTCAATATGATGGTCAGTTAAAGAGCCGAGCTGCACGTGATGATTAAGCAATACCTGCAAGTAACGAAACCAGGAATTATTTTCGGCAACTTAATTTCTGTCATCGGGGGATTCCTCCTTGCTGCCAAAGGCAGCATCGACTTCCCACTCTTTCTCTCCACGCTGGTGGGTGTTTCGCTGGTCGTTGCATCGGGTTGTGTCTTTAACAACTTCATCGACCGCGACATCGACCGGATCATGGAAAGAACGAAAAACCGGGTCCTGGTGATGGGGCTTATACCGCCGAAAACAACCCTGGTTTACGCGACCATTCTGGGTATTGTGGGCTTTGCGTTGCTGTATCTGGGCGCCAATCCGCTGGCGATGTGGCTGGCAGTGATGGGCTTTGTGGTTTATGTCGGCGTTTACAGCCTGTACATGAAACGCAAATCGGTTTACGGCACGTTGGTCGGTAGCTTGTCAGGCGCTGCGCCTCCGGTTATCGGTTACTGTGCCGTTACCGGCCAGTTCGATATGGGCGCAGCAATCCTGCTTCTGATCTTCAGCCTGTGGCAGATGCCGCACTCGTACGCGATTGCTATCTTCCGCTTTAAAGATTATCAGGCAGCAGGTATCCCGGTTCTGCCGGTGGTGAAAGGCATTTCTGTCGCCAAGCATCATATTACCGTCTACATTCTGGCATTTATGATTGCGACACTGATGCTGACCCTGAGCGGTTACGCAGGTTATAAATACCTGATCGTCGCTGCCGCTGTCAGTATCTGGTGGCTGGGCATGGCGCTGAAAGGTTACAAAGCCGAAAACGACATTATCTGGGCGAGAAAGCTCTTTGGCTTCTCCATCATCACGATCATGTCGCTAAGCTTTATGATGTCGGTTGATTTTAGCTCAACCCCAACATCAATGTTGACCTACGTCTGGTAACCCAAGGGTTAGTCTGACGCGCTGCCATTCATCCGGAACACAGCACACTGAAAGGCCAGTAGCGATACTGGCCTTTTCTTTTCCCGCGCCGGACAGCAATACCCGTAATATCTACTAAAGATCCATCGTTTTACCCTAACTGGCCAACCGCACTACAATGGCCGGATTGTCATCTTGAGGTAGTAATGTGAACGATAACCAAATGACCCCGCAGGAAAGCCGGGCGACATGGGGATTAGGGACTGTCTTCTCCTTGCGCATGCTCGGCATGTTTATGGTATTGCCCGTCCTGACCACTTACGGTATGGCCCTGTCAGGTGCCAGTGAAACCCTTATCGGCATTGCTATTGGCATCTACGGACTGGCTCAGGCCGTCTTCCAAATTCCTTTCGGCCTGCTCTCTGACCGCGTAGGCCGTAAACCGCTGATCGTCTTCGGTCTGATTATCTTCTGCATCGGCAGCGTAGTTGCCGCCTCAACCGACTCCATCTGGGGCGTGATCATCGGCCGTGCGATGCAGGGATCCGGCGCGATTGCCGCCGCAGTTATGGCCCTGCTTTCAGACCTCACGCGCGAACAGAACCGCACCAAAGCCATGGCGTTTATCGGTATCAGCTTCGGCGTGACCTTCGCCATCGCCATGGTGCTCGGCCCGATCATTACCCACGCCTGGGGATTACACGCGCTGTTCTGGGCGATTGCAGTACTGACGCTGGTGGCCATTGTGATCACCCTTCTGGTGGTCCCCTCCCCTGCTACGCATTTACTCAACCGTGAGTCGAGTATGGTCAAAGGCAGCTTTGGCAAAGTGCTCTCCAACGGCAAACTGCTGAAACTCAACTTTGGCATTCTATGTTTGCACATCCTGCTGATGTCGAGTTTCGTCGTGCTGCCGCAGGTGATGGAACACGCGGGATTTCCGCCGAGTGAGCACTGGCGCGTCTATCTGGTGACTATGCTGGTCTCTTTCGTTGCGGTGATCCCGGTGATTATCTACGCGGAGAAGAAGCGCCATATGAAACAGGTCTTCATGGGCTGCGTGGCAGTGATTTTGTTGGCTGAACTGGTGTTGTGGTACGCCGGTTTACGCCTGTGGGTGGTGATTGCCGGTATTCAGCTGTTCTTCCTGGCCTTTAACGTGATGGAAGCGATTTTACCTTCGCTTATCAGCAAGGAATCCCCTGCAGGTTATAAAGGAACGGCGATGGGTATTTACTCCACCAGCCAGTTCCTTGGCGTCGCTATCGGCGGCAGCCTCGGTGGCTTTGTTTATGGTCACGTCGGTGCCGGTGCGGTATTCCTGGTCTGCGCCGCCATCGCCGTTGTCTGGCTGGTGGTCAGCTCAACCATGAGCGAACCACCTTACGTCAGCAGCCTGCGCATCACGCTCTCTGAACTGGCCGTGAAGGATTCTGCACTCGAAGCACGCATCAAAGCCCAACCCGGCGTTGCCGAAGCCGTTGTGGTACCGGAAGAGTTGAGTGCTTACGTCAAAGTAGATACTAAACAGACCAACCGCCAAAAACTCGAACAGCTGGTGGCGGTGGTCTGACGGTATCCTCAGAAAACCAAAAAGGACGCTAACCTCAGCGTCCTTTTTCATTTCTGCAGCAAAAAAAATCAGTCGCGGAAATTTTTAAACTGGAAAGGTTGGCCTAAATCACCGTTGCGTACCAGCGTCATCACGGCCTGCAAATCATCACGGGCTTTGCCGGTTACGCGGACTTCGTCGCCCTGAACCTGCGCCTGTACTTTGATTTTGCTGTCTTTGATGAGTTTAACGATCTTTTTCGCCAGTGTGGATTCAATCCCTGAATGCAGTTTGGCTGTCACGCTGTACGTTTTACCGCTGTGCTCCATCTGCTCAGGCACCTCGAGCGCCCCGCCTTCAATACTGCGTTTTGCCAGTTTCTCGCGCAGAATATCCACCAGCTGGTTAACCTGAAAATCAGATTCACTGGCACACTTGATAGACTCGTCTTTTTCGTTCAGCTCGAAGCTGGCTGGAATGTTGCGAAAATCCCAGCGGGTGGTCAGTTCACGGCTGGCATTCTCGACCGCATTGCGGACTTCCTGCATGTCAATTTCGGAAACAATGTCGAATGACGGCATAATCGCTTCTCCCCGGGATATTAACCCATGTCGTTATGATGATAAGTCGTTTGATGGCGTGCATAATACCGCCTTCGCTCTTTGATGCCAAAAACAAGCCGCATCCTTTTGCAGATTGACGCCCAATCAGACATTAAATGCCCGAATAAGTGTGACACACACCACAAACAGCTATACTAAAAAACACAAATAAATAACAAATAAGAAACATAACATTCGATTTACTGAGTGCGCTTGATTCAATTGCTCAGGAGGCATAATGAAGATTACAGTACTTGGCTGCGGTGCACTGGGCCAACTATGGCTTTCCACCCTGTACAACCAGGGACATGATGTCCAGGGCTGGATCCGTATTCCACAACCGTTCTGCGCCGTAAATGTCATTGGCACAGACGGCAAGGCATTCAACCGTAACCTGCCCACCAACGATCCCCAGCACCTTGCTGAAAGTGAACTGTTGTTAGTGACTCTGAAAGCCTGGCAGGTCTCCGGGGCGGTAAGTGCGTTAATGCCCATGCTTAATGATAACTGCACCTTGCTTTTACTGCATAATGGTATGGGCGCAGGTGAAGAGTTACCGCCTAACCGCTTCTCGATGTTACAAGGCGCTACGACCCATGCCGCCCGTCACGAGGGCAATTCTATTATCCACGTCGCCAGCGGTGTAACCCATATCGGCCCCATCTCCGCGCGCGGTGCCGCAGCAAGCCATCTGGCTGATGTTCTGCACAATGCCCTGCCCGACGTCGCCTGGCACAATAATATCTACCCTTCGCTGTGGAATAAGCTGGCGGTTAACTGCGTGATTAACCCGCTCACTGCCCTGAATAACTGCACCAATGGCGATCTTATTGCCTACCCCACTGAAATCGAGCAAATTTGCGCTGAAGTGGCGGATGTCATGGCGATTGAAGGTTATCAGACGCGCGTGGAAACCTTGCTGAGCTATGTTTATCAGGTGATCGACACCACATCGGCCAATCACTCGTCGATGCTGCAGGACATCCGCACCCAGCGTCATACCGAAATTGATTACATTACCGGCTATGTGATTCGTCGCGCGCGTAAGCACGGGCTCTCGCTGCCGGTGAATACCCGTTTATTTGAGCTGATTAAAAGAAAGGAAAATGACTATGAGCGTTTCAGTTCTGGTCTGCCTGGCACCTGGTAGCGAAGAGATCGAAGCCGTTACCGCCATCGATTTGCTGGTCCGTGCCGGTGTCAAGGTGACGACAGCCAGTGTAGCCGGTGACGGCAACCTGGAGATCCTCTGCTCGCGTGGCGTGCGGATTATGGCGGATGTCGCACTGGTCGATGTCGCTGACAATCCTTTTGAGGCCATCGTTTTGCCCGGTGGCCTCAAAGGTGCGGAGTGTTTTCGTGACAGCCCGCTGCTGGTCGAAACCGTTCGTCAGACCCATTTTTCCGGTAAGATTGTGGCGGCTATTTGTGCGGCTCCCGCGCTGGTGCTGGAATATCACGACCTTTTCCCGGTAGCCAACATGACCGGCTTTCCGACACTGAAAGAGAAAATATCGCCATCAAAATGGTCTGACCGACGCGTCATGCATGACCCGCGCGTCAATCTGCTCACCAGTCAGGGACCAGGCAGCGCAATGGAATTTACTCTCAAGCTAATCGAACTGCTGCTCGGCAGACCGAAGGCGGCGGAAGTGGCAGCACAGCTGGTGATGTCACCGGGGATCTATAATTTTACCGATGAAGGTGCGCGGGAATAACCGCCCGTTTCGATGCAGCAAAGCGCATAAAAAACCCGGCCTTGGCCGGGTTTCTCTTTATCGCTTGGAAAGTTACGGGCGATAGACTTTCACGTTAGTGAAGCCCTGCTCAATCAGATAAAGCGCCTGTAAGCGGCTCATTACGCCACGTTCGCAGTACAACAGGTAGGTTTTGGTCTGATCGAGATCCGCAAACTGCGCGCTGAGTTTGTAGAACGGCAAGGTATTTACCTGCACATTTTCCAGCTCAAGCGGCTTGTCATCGGCTTCGTCCGGCGCGCGGATATCCAGCAGAATATCGGTTGAAGCAAACTCAGCCACCGTTTCAACCTCAGCCACTTCTTTTGCGGTCTCTTCAGCGATATGGCGGATGTCGTAGTTCTGCGCTTCGCTGACTACTTTGTCGAGTACCGAGAAATCAAACATCTGCTCCTCGGCTTCGATTTTAGCTTTCACTGCTTTGACTGTCGGGCTTTTGGAAATGACGCCGCAATATTCCGGCATGGTTTTGGCAAAATCTTCGGTGCCAATCTCACGGGCAACCTTGATGATGTGCTCTTTATCATGGGAGATAAGCGGGCGCAGGATCAGGGTATCCGTCGCATTGTCGATCAGACGCAGGTTGGTCAGGGTTTGGCTGGAAACCTGCCCCAGCGCTTCGCCGGTCACCAGCGCCTGCACGCCATAACGTTCAGCAATTTGCGACGCCGCACGAACCATCATACGTTTAAGCACTACGCCCATCTGGCCGTCTTCGATCTTCTCAAGAATTTCGCCCACCACCGGCTCAAAGTCGATCGCGATAAAGCGCACTTTGTGTGAACTGCCAAAACGGTTCCACAGATAGTAAGCCACCTGTTTCACGCCAATCTCATGGGCAGAACCGCCGAGATTGAAGAAGCAGTAATGCACGCGACAGCCGCGACGCATCAGCATATAACTGGACACACCGGAGTCGAAACCGCCTGAAATCAGCGACAGCACATCTTCCTGTGTACCGATCGGATAGCCACCCTGGCCTTCGTGACGGCTCTTGATCAGTACAAGCTGATCATCGTTGATTTCCAGCTTCACGGTCACTTGAGGTGAGGTCAGATTAACCTTCGCCGATGCAATATGCTGATTCAAACCGCCACCCACATAACGCTCAACGTCACCGGAGCTGAATGTGTGTTTGCCACGACGTTTTACACGCACGCAGAAGGTTTTGCCTTCCACTTCAGAACGGTACGCTTCCAGCGCCTGCTCGAAGATGTTGTGAACGTCGGTATAAGGACGATCTTCCACCTCTTCCACGTGGCGGATACCGGGAATGCGGCACAGCAATTCGATGATCAGATCGTGTTTGCTTTCGTCTTTGCTGCGAACTTCGATATGATCCCAATGGCGAACCACCGCGAGAGTCTCATCATGAGGCTTTACGATGTTACGGATGCTGCTTGCGAGGATCTTAATGAAGCGCAAACGCACAGATTGACTCTTGATGGTGATTTCTGGGAACAATTTAATGATAAACTTCATGGCAGTCTTTTGTTAGCGGTGAGAAATAGGGGTCGTGAGTGGCTGAATCGGACTTAAAGAGCCTATTATTGTTAAGCCCAACGTCATTACTACAAAGGCTTTAGGCTTAACAATGCTTTTTGACTTAACAAAAACAGTAGCGGCGCGAAGTATATCACCAAAACTGAGTGCTCTGCGCGCAAAACCACATCCCGGATGTTACGCCGACGCGGAATTTCTACCGGAGCTTTAATCCGCCTTGTTACGCGGTAGGGCAGCTCCGTCCATCTGATCCAACGAGTTTGAAAGAGAATTATGCCGAAAAAAGCTGCACCACCTGCCAATTTTGAAACCGCACTGGCCGAACTGGAACAGATTGTCGCCCGCCTGGAGTCCGGTGAATTACCGCTGGAAGACGCGCTGAACGAATTCGAAAACGGCGTACAGCTGGCCCGTCAGGGACAACAAAAATTACAACAGGCGGAGCAACGGGTGCAAATCCTGCTCGACAGCGATAATGACGCTGCGCTGACACCTTTTACACCTGACGCTGAGTGATCTGTCATGGCTGATATTGAGCAACAGACCGAAATCATCGATTTCAACCACCAGCTTCGCGTGCTGCAAAAACGGGTCGACCAGGCACTGACGACGTATATTGATGCCCAGCCGTTCTCTGACAGCCCGCTGGTCAGCGCAATGCGTCATGGTGCGCTGCTCGGCGGTAAACGCCTGCGCCCTTATCTGGTGTATGCCACCGGTGAGCTGTTTGGTCTTGATCTCAAAAATCTCGATGCGCCTGCGGCGGCGATCGAATGCATTCACGCCTATTCGCTGATCCACGACGATCTCCCGGCGATGGATGATGACGATCTGCGTCGCGGCCAGCCTACCTGCCACATCAGGTTTGGCGAAGCCAATGCGATTTTGGCGGGAGATGCCTTGCAGACACTGGCTTTTACATTGTTAGCCGATGCCCCGATGCCTGCTGTCCGCATGCAGGATCGCCTGTCGATGATCTCCGAACTGGCCTCGGCCAGCGGCGTCGCGGGCATGTGTGCCGGTCAGGCGCTGGATCTGGCAGCAGAAGGTCAGCAAGTTGATTTGCAGGCGCTGGAGCAAATTCATCGTCACAAAACCGGGGCGCTGATCCGCGCCGCCGTGCGCATAGGCGCACTGGCAGCCGGTGAGACAGGCCGCGCGGCGCTGCCCGTGCTCGACACCTATTCGCAGGCCATCGGCCTGGCTTTCCAGGTACAGGACGACATTCTGGATGTCATTGGTGATACCGAAAAACTCGGTAAACGTCAGGGGGCTGACCAGCAACTCGGCAAAAGTACCTACCCGGCCCTGCTGGGGCTGGACGGCGCACAGGCAAAAGCCAGGGATCTGTATCAGGAAGCCGTCTCTGCGTTAGCGCAGCTCGACGCCCTTTCCTACAACACTGCGCCGCTCCTCGCGTTAGCCAGTTTCGTTATTGAACGCGATAATTAATTCTTACTATGAGCAACTGATGAGTCTTGAACTAGCCAAATACCCGACACTGGCGCTGGCGGAGAATCCTGAAGAACTCCGTTCGCTCCCAAAAGAGAGCCTGCCCAAGCTCTGTGATGAACTTCGCCAATACTTGCTGGCCAGCGTCAGCCAGTCCAGCGGGCACTTTGCGTCTGGCCTCGGCACGGTAGAGCTGACCGTCGCGATGCATTACGTCTATAACACGCCCTTTGATCATCTGGTGTGGGATGTCGGCCACCAGGCCTATCCGCATAAGATACTGACCGGGCGCCGCGACAGAATCTCCACCATCCGTCAGAAAAACGGGCTGCATCCGTTCCCGTGGCGTGGTGAAAGCGAGTTCGACACGCTCTCCGTCGGCCACTCTTCAACTTCCATTAGTGCCGGTTTAGGTATGGCCGTCGCAGCAGAACGTGAAGGCAAAGGTCGCCGCACCATCTGCGTGATTGGCGATGGGGCGATCACCGCCGGTATGGCGTTCGAAGCGATGAACCACGCGGGGGATATCAAGTCCGACATGCTGGTGGTGCTCAACGACAATGAAATGTCGATCTCCGAAAACGTCGGCGCGCTGAATAATCATCTGGCGCAGTTGCTCTCCGGTCAGCTCTATTCGCGTCTGCGCGAAGGCGGCAAGAAAGTGCTGTCAGGTATTCCTCCAATCAAAGAGCTGGTGCGCCGTACCGAAGAACATCTGAAAGGCATGATGGTGCCGGGCACGCTGTTTGAAGAACTTGGCTTTAATTATATTGGCCCGGTTGACGGCCATGACGTGCTGGCGCTGGTGCAGATGCTGAAAAACATGCGTGACCTGAAAGGGCCGCAGCTGCTGCACATCATGACCAAAAAAGGCAAAGGCTACGCCCCTGCCGAAAAGGATCCGATCAGCTGGCATGCCGTGCCGAAGTTTGACCCGATCCTCGGCACGCTGCCAAAAAGCAAAGAAGGTCTGCCAACTTACTCGAAGATTTTCGGTGACTGGCTATGTGAGACGGCCGCCAAAGACAGCAAGCTGATGGCAGTCACACCGGCCATGCGTGAAGGTTCAGGCATGGTACGATTCTCCCGTGAATATCCGCAGCAATATTTTGACGTGGCGATTGCCGAACAGCACGCGGTGACCTTTGCCGCCGGTCTTGCGATTGGCGGTTACAAACCGGTTGTCGCGATTTACTCGACCTTCCTGCAACGCGCATACGATCAGGTGATCCATGATGTGGCGATCCAAAACCTGCCGGTGATGTTTGCCATTGACCGTGGCGGCATCGTGGGTGCCGACGGCCAGACCCATCAGGGCGCGTTTGATCTGTCGTTCCTGCGCTGTATTCCGAATATGATCATCATGACCCCAAGCGATGAAAACGAATGCCGCCAGATGTTGCATACCGGTTATCACTATCAGGATGGACCGGTGGCTGTGCGTTACCCGCGCGGAAGCGGTACCGGTGCCGCCTGTGAGCCTCTGGCTTCGCTGCCTATTGGCAAAGGGATTGTGCGCCGCGAAGGTGAGAAAACCGCCATTCTTAACTTCGGCACATTGTTGTCGGAAGCTCAGGCAGTGGCTGACAAACTGAATGCGACGCTGGTCGATATGCGTTTCGTTAAGCCGCTTGACGACGCACTGGTGCTTGAGCTTGCAGCCAGCCATGAAGTGCTGGTAACGCTCGAAGAGAACGCTATCATGGGCGGTGCGGGCAGTGGCGTAAATGAACTGCTGATGGCAAAACGCATCATGGTGCCTGTGCTAAATATCGGCCTGCCGGATCACTTCGTTCCTCAGGGAACACAGGATGAGATCCGCACAGATTTAGGTCTGGATGCCGCCGGCATTGAACGCCAGATCAACAACTGGCTGGCCTGATATCGCTGACTGAAATGCTCTGAACTTCCCCTCTTTTACCAGAAAGAGGGGTTTTTACTCCCCTCCTTCGTTATCCCTCCTGCCGTGAACTACAGTTATAGCGTGCTAAGCATTTCACTTTTTCACTTATGAAAATAAAAATCAGGAGGAATGATGCAATTTATTACCCTCGGAAAAACCGATCTCAAGGTGTCGCGCCTGTGCCTCGGCTGTATGACCTTTGGCGAACCCGATCGCGGCACCCACGCCTGGACACTGCCCGAAGAGAGCAGCCGGCCGATCATCAAACAGGCACTGGATGCTGGCATTAACTTTTTCGATACCGCCAACAGCTATTCCGACGGCAGCAGCGAAGAAATTGTCGGCCGTGCCCTGCGTGATTTTGCCCAACGTGACCACATTGTGGTCGCAACCAAAGTCTACAATGCCGTTACCGGTCTCAAACCGGGCCTTTCGCGCGCATCCATTATGCAATCCATCGATGACAGCCTGACGCGCCTCGGCATGGACTACATTGACCTGCTGCAAATTCACCGCTGGGATTACGAAACGCCGATAGAGGAGACACTGGAAGCGCTCAATGACGTGGTGAAGGCCGGGAAAGCACGTTATATAGGCGCATCGTCCATGCACGCTTACCAGTTTAAACAGGCACTCGACGTTTCAACGCAAAACGGCTGGGCGCGTTTTATTTCGATGCAGGATCAATACAACTTGATCCAGCGTGAGGAAGAAAATGAGATGCACCCGCTGTGCCTGCAGGAAGACATTGCGGTGCTGCCGTGGAGCCCGCTGGCACGTGGTAAACTGACCCGCCCGTGGGGCGAAACCACGGCCCGTTCGGTTTCGGATAAATTTGCCAGTCAGCTTTACGACGCGACTGAAGCCGCCGATGCGAAAATCGCTGAACGCGTGGCAAAAGTAGCAGAAGATCACGGCGTACCCCGCGCGCAGATAGCCCTAGCCTGGCTGCTCGCCAAACCGGTGGTCACGGCGCCAATCATCGGGGCTTCCCGCGCCGAGCATCTTGATGACGCCATCGCCGCCTTGCAGGTGAAGCTGTCGATAGAAGAGATCGCCGAGCTGGAAATGGCCTATCAGCCACACGCGGCGACCGGTTTCCAATAGCAGGTTCTCAATAACAAAGGGTCTTGTGCCATAAACAAAAAGGGCGCTGAACGTAACACGTCAGCACCCTTCTCTTTGCTCTTCGGTTGGGATCAGAACAGGCCGAGCGGCCAGTGATGTCCAATCAGATAGATAATGCCCGCAGCGATAATACCGGCCACCACGTCATCAATCATAATGCCCATACCGCCCTGCACGTTGCGGTCAAACCAGCGGATCGGCCAGGGTTTCCAGATATCCAGAATACGGAAGATCACGAAACCGGCCAGCACCCATTGCCAGTCATTGGTTGGCAGGGCCATCAGGGTGATCCACATCCCGACAAATTCATCCCAGACAATGCTGCCGTGATCGTGCACACGCATATCTCTGGCCGTCTGGCGACAAAGATAAACACCGATGCAGATGCTGAACATCACCACCAGTGAATAGACCTGCCACGGCAGATAGGTCAGCACCATCCAGAAAGGAATGGCGGCAATTGAGCCTGCCGTTCCGGGACCGACCGGGAACAGACCGCTGCCAAAACCGGTCGCCAGCAAATGCCACGGATTGCGTAAATCCAGACGCTTCTTCGCTGCCGCCATGTCCTGCACGTGATCGCCCGTTTTACCTTTATAATTCGCCGGGCGCTTTTTATGGCCGATAGGTTTGGGATCCTGAGTCACGCGGTTTCTCCTGCAGCAAAGTGATCAAATCCGTGCCAGTCAAGTTCTACCGGCTCGCCCGAACGCAGCAGTTTAATGCCTTCGGAGAGCGGAGCAATCTGACCTATACAGGTAAAATCAACGCCCAGATGGCTGAGTGCTACATCCAGTGCGCCACGATTTATTTCAGGCACGGTGAAACAGAGTTCGTAATCTTCGCCCCCGGTCAGTGCCCATTTCAGCGCCTGCTCTTTATCCACGCTGGAAAGCAGAGAATCTGACAACGGCAGTGCATCGAGATCCAGCCGTGCGCCACAGCCGCTGGCGGTAAGTACGTGCTGTAAATCAGAAATCAGGCCGTCAGAAATATCGATGGCGGAGGTCGCGAGGTCACGCAGCGCCTGTCCCTGAAGAATACGCGGTGTCGGACGCAGATGGCGTTGCAGCAGAGTCTGGCGGTGCCCGGCATCGCTGACTTGCAGCTGTTCAAGCAAAATCGCCAGACCGGCGGCGCTGTCACCGAGCGATCCGGTCACAAAAATCCAGTCGCCAATGCTTGCACCCGCACGCGTTAAGGCGCGATCCATAGGAATCAATCCCTGGATGGTGAGCGTCATGCTAAGCGGACCGCGGGTTGTGTCACCGCCAATCAGCTGCATACCGTAATAATTCAGTTGTTCAAACAGGCTGTCACTGAAGGCTTCGAGCCAGTCAGTGTTCACTTCAGGTAAGGTCAGCGCCAGAGAAACCCAGGCCGGGTCAGCACCCATCGCCGCCAGATCGCTAAGGTTCACCGCCAGCGCCTTGTAACCAAGGTCTGCCGGGTCAATGGTCTTGAGAAAATGGATGCCTTCTACCAGGGTATCGGTGCTTACTGCCAATAACTGCTTTTCTGCGACAGTCAGCAAGGCGCAATCGTCGCCAATGCCTAACTGTACGTCCCGGCGTGCTGTTCTATACCGGTTAAAATAGCGCGCTATTAAATCAAATTCGCCGCATGCCATAGTACAATTCCAGATCGAGTGCTCCAAATCATTCGGGGTGCGGGAAGCCAACACGCCTGCAACCTGAAGGATGACGGAGATAGAATGAATTAAGGCCGGATATCCGGCCCTAACAGGTTAGTCAACGCCATGGTAAGCGATGCAACATCACATGATTATCAACGAACTGCGTGACTAACAGTCTTTTCAGTTACTTCTTATTCGTACGAATGTGTGGGCCGGCTTTATCCAGCACGCCGTTCACAAACTTGTGGCTGTCTTCTGCACCAAAGACTTTCGCCAGTTCGATCGCTTCGTTGATAGCCACTTTGTACGGGACATCCTGACGTTTGCTCAGCTCGAACAGTGCCAGACGCAGAATCGCTCTTTCCACCTGACCGAGTTCTTCGAGTTGACGTGAGAGGTACGGAGCCATCAGTGCATCAAGTTTCTCAGCATTGGTAGCAACACCGGTCAGCAACTCGCGGAAATAGGTGATGTCGACATCTTTGACATCCTGCTCAGTCAGGAATTCTAATTCAACATCGGCGATGTCATTTTTCGACAACTGCCAGGAGTAAATGGCCTGTACGGCACATTCACGGGCGCGGCGACGAGCAGCAGGTTTCACGGATTTCCCCTTAACTAGATTCAGGCCTTAATGGCCTTGATAACATTAATCATTTCAAGCGCGGTCAGGGCAGCTTCAGCGCCTTTATTACCGGCTTTTGTCCCTGCACGCTCAATGGCTTGCTCAATACTTTCGGTAGTCAGCACACCAAACGCAACCGGGATCTCGCTGCTCATGGCAACGCTGGACAGGCCAGAGCTACATTCACCAGCAACGAATTCGAAATGGGCAGTGCCCCCACGGATGACGGTACCCAGTGCGATCACGGCATCGTATTTGCCGCTGTTCGCCAGTGCACGGGTAGCCAAAGGCAGTTCATAAGCGCCCGGGACCCATACAACGGTGATGTTGTCATCGCTAACCTGACCAATTCGTTTCAAGGCATCAATCGCGCCAGAAAGCAGGCTGTCGTTGATGAAATTGTTGAAACGGGCAATAGCGATTGCTACGCGCGCGTTCGGCGTGGCTACAACACCTTCGATAACGTTCATAGGTTTTCCTTTAAATGGGTTCAAGAGTTCAGCTTTTAACAACCCCAGCCTGGCCCAGCCGCAGGGGGGCGGATTCTATCATAATATTCCCATGTCTGGACATGCGATTTATAAACCCATGCATGACAGGGGGATATTGCAGACGGGGCCATGGCCGCCTGCGGGCGATTCAGTCACGCATCAGTGAGAGGGTTTAAGGCGCAGACGCAAATCAGGCCCGACCTGCCGCACATCACTGAGGGTGAATTGTGGCGCATCGGAGAGGCTTTGCAAGCCAGGAAGCACGCAAAGCGCACGCCCGTTTTCCCCGAGTAATTTTGGTGCCATGTACACAATCAACTCATCAACCAGACCCGCCTGCAGTAAAGCACCGGCGAGTTCAGCGCCAGCTTCGACCCAGATTGAGTTCACCTGACGTTTTGCCAGCATCATCATCATCAGTACCAGGTCAACACGGTTGTCGCGCCCCGGCACCACCCATTGTTGCGTGGTGTCGGGCCAGGTCTGTGTATCCGCCAGCAAACGCGCCAGCCAGGTTTCCCCCGGCTGAGTAATCAGCTGATGATGCGGTGTCACGCGGTTTTGGCTGTCGATAATAATGCGCAGTGGCTGGCGAAGATTTTCCTGCGGATAAAGATTTTGGGTGTCGCTGTCGAGTTCATTCCAGCGCACATTCAAAGAGGGGTTGTCCGCCAACACGGTGGCGCTGGAACTGAGAATGGCCGAACTCTGGGCGCGAAAACGTTGCACATCCGCGCGGGCAGCAGCGGAGGTTATCCACTGGCTTTCGCCCGAAGCCATCGCAGTGCGGCCATCAAGAGAGGCCGCCATTTTCAGCTGTACATAAGGGAAACCGGTGCGCATACGCTTGAGGAATCCCAGATTTACCGCTTCGGCTTCGCTGTGCATCAACCCGTGAGTCACGTCGATACCCGCCTGTTTTAGGCGATAAAGCCCGCGCCCCGCGACTTCGGGATTTGGATCCTGCATGGATGCCACCACCCGTGTAACGCCTGCGGCAACCAATGCATCCGCACAGGGTGGCGTACGGCCATGATGGCTGCAAGGTTCGAGCGTGACGTAAGCCGTTGCACCTTTCGCGCGTTCACCTGCCATGTGCAGGGCATGGACTTCCGCATGAGGTTCGCCCGCACGCAGATGATAGCCTTCACCGACGATCTCGCCGTCACGCACAATGACACATCCAACATTCGGGTTAGGCGTGGTAGTGAAACGTCCCCGGCGCGCCAATTCAAACGCGCGCGCCATGTATTTCTCATCTGCATGCAAGGGTTGAGCGGGCATAACGGTCCTTAATCCTGGAGGCGGGCAATTTCTTCGCCGAATTCGCGGATGTCTTCAAAGCTGCGATAAACCGACGCAAAACGAATGTACGCGACTTTATCGAGCCCCTTAAGCGCATCCATGACCAGATTACCGATCATCTTCGCGGGAACTTCACGCTCACCGGTGGCGCGCAGCTGCGACTTGATATGGTTGATCGCCATTTCAACATCATCAGAACTCACCGGCCGCTTTTCCAGTGCTTTCAGGAAACCGCGGCGCAATTTGTCTTCATTAAACGGTTCACGAACGTCATTACTTTTAATGACGCGTGGCATAACCAACTCGGCCACCTCAAACGTGGTGAAGCGTTCATGGCATACCAGACACTGGCGGCGACGCCGGACTTGTGACCCATCGCCGACCAGGCGGGAATCGATGACTTTCGTATCAACAGCAGCACAAAATGGGCAATGCATAGCACTTCCTGATGGCGGACCCGATTGGCCCCTAGTTTAGCGCGAAGTCGCACGACAACAAAGGCTGTCGCTACTTTGGCTGACATCGGGTTAAACTTAGCCACCCGTTAGAGCGGCGGCAGAGCATTTCCCCCGACGTTCTATGACTTCATATGTCCTTACGGATGAACATTTACAGGACAACAGAAAAGGAAATTACTGACATGACACGACATTTTCGCGCAGCACTCGCCGTTTCGGCCCTGCTGACACTGGCAGGTTGCGCCGCACAAAACCCGCAATTGCCTGAGCTGAAAACCGAAGTCGGCCAGTTAAATCAAAAGTTACAGCGCCTGACCGATTTAGCCAGCGCGCTCGAGCAACAAACAACGCTAAACCGTCAGTCCACCGCCGGCTTATATATTTTGCCTGCCGCCAAGAGCCCCGCCGTGCTGAAAAGCAACATCGGTACATTAAACGTCTCGCTGACCAACGTCATGCCAGACGTTATGGGTGTTCAGGCCGTATTGCATATCAAAAATACTTCCGGCCAGCCATTGCCAATGTTCACGGCCTCTCTCGACTGGGGACAGCTGGATCCGGTGACCGGCAAACCGCTGACCGTCGATATGCAAACACAGACCCTCACCAGCACGCCAACCCTGCTGCCAAGCGCTGAACAGACGCTCGACATCCGTTTACGCAATGTCAGCGTTGAAACCCTCGGCTTTATCCGCTTGCATCATATCGAGGCGGAAACCGAGTCTGCCCCACAGGTTGCCGCTCAGCCCTGAACGACACCAGCGTTGGAATAAAGAACCCGACGGCAGGTACTGGCGTCGGGTTCTTTTTTTGTTCAGTCAGGTATTAATTTTTCCTGAGAACATAGGGCTGGTAGTGGCCCTGCAAACTACCAAGAAACGCTACAATATCATCCACATCTTGTTGTGACGGCTTTTCGCCAACCTGGTACACCATCATCTGCTTCACGGCCTCGTCCAGCGTCGCAACATCTCCCCGGTGGAAATACGGGGCAGTAAGCGTGATATTACGCAACGTCGGGACTTTTTGACGAAAAAGGTCGCGCTCATTTTTAGTCACGTTCATACGGCCAATATCTGCATCGCTTATATCAGCATTAAAGTAATCCTTCCTGAGCCCAAGCGGCTCGTAAGATTGTCCCCCCAAGGTTTTTCCCGTATGACAAGTGGCACATTTATTCTCTTTGAAGAGCTGGTAACCCTGTGCCTGCTGAGCGGTAATCGCGTGTTCATCACCCCGCAGATAGCGGTCAAACGGACTGTCCGGCGTCAGCAACGTTTTCTCAAACTCACTGATAGCATCGGTGATTGTTGAGGCCGTAAAGCCCTGCGGATAACTTTCGATAAACTTCGCCTTCAGCCCTGCGTCCTGGTCGAGTTTGGCAATAATCTCATCCCATGACGCGGATCCCATCTCTTTAGGATTGAGTGGCGGCCCACCAGCCTGAGCCTGTAAATCACCGGCCCGGCCGTCCCAGAACTGTTGATGGTTAAACGCGGCGTTAAATACTGTCGGTGCATTGATTGGCCCCGTTTGCCCTCGTATTCCGATCGATGTTTTCCGGTTATCAACGCCTCCCGAAGCCAGTGCATGGCAGCTGGCGCAAGAAACCGTACCATCAGCGGAAAGTCGTGGGTCATGGAACAAACGCGTTCCCAGTGCCACCTTATTACTATCCACGCTAAGTGAACCAGGCAGAATTTGTACAGGTTCGTTCTGCCATTTTACCGCTGCCCCGGGCGTGCCGTAGTAGGTTTGGCGCTGATGTTTTACCCAACCGAGTATGTCGTCACGCTCTGCCTGACGCATTTTTCCAGCCCAGTGCAGCGCGGTATAGCGCGCCGGAGGCATTACGTTGTACTGCATCACCCATTCGATCTTCGCCAGATCAGTCTCAGGGGCAGCTGTCCCTTCCAGCAGACTCTTGCGGATAGGTTGAAGGTCGAAGATTTTGGTGCCGGTACGGATGTCATAATCCATTAGCTGCTTAGCAACCGGCAGAGAGGCATAAAAAGGCAAAGGCGTGGAAGGCGTATGGCAGTAATCGCACCCTTTTTGATTGAGCGTTTTAAGGATCTTGGCATTTTCAGGCGTGAGGCCCGCGACCGGCGATATGCCACTGCGTTGTGTGTCGAAATGATAGACATAGACGACAGTACTCAGATAGCACAAGCCTGCGGCCAAAACGGCACCCGCTATGACTTTTTTAGTTTTTGTCATGAAAAAATTTCCCTATCCAGATAACTTCCCGTTAGCCCGCGGCTGCCAGGCTATATTTTTCCGTTGAATTTCCGGCAAGTTATAATGAAGACAGGCTGACATGCTGAGGTTGATAAACATCAAATAGCGCGATGCCAATCACCTATCGCTGCAATAGGATCCGGCTATTGATTATTGGAGACGTGGTTTGGCTGGCATAAAAAAGCCCCGCATTGCGGGGCTTTTTAGTGATGGACGTCGGCTCAGCTTAAGGCAAGAGGGAAGGCTGATCTGCGCCCTCTTTCTCGACTTTTTGCTGCAACATATGTTCGCGTTTCATACCCAGTTTCAGGGCCAGTGCGGACGCCACGTAGATAGACGAAACCGTACCAATTGACACACCTATCAACATGGTCAGTGAGAAGCCCGCAAGCAACGCACCACCAAAGATGTAGAGCATCAACACCACCATCAGCGTAGTCGCTGAGGTCATGATGGTACGGCTTAATGTCTGGGTCAGGGACACGTTCATGATTTCGTAAGAGGTCCCGCGGCGGATCTTGCGGAAGTTCTCACGAATACGGTCCGATACCACGATGGAGTCATTCAGCGAGTAGCCAATAACCGACATCAGAGACGCGATGATAGTCAGATCAACTTCAATCCTGAACAATGACAACACGCCCATAGTGATGATCACGTCATGCGCTAATGCGATAACAGCACCCAACGCCAGTCGCCATTCGAAACGGAAACCCACGTAAATCAGGATAGAAATCAGCGCAATCAACAGCGCCATTCCACCCGCCTGGGCCAAATCACTCCCCACGCTTGGACCCACAAACTCAATACGTTTTACCGACGCATTTTTGTCGATATCCGCGTTGATAAGCCCAATGACTTTGTTGCCCAGTTCCTGCCCCGCAGTACCTGACGTCGGTGGCAGACGGACGATAATGTCGCGGCTGCTACCAAAGTTCTGGACTACCGGATCCTTGAAACCGGCCTTTTCCATCGCTGCACGCATATCATCAAGATTAGCGGGTTGATCAAGGCTAACTTCAATTACCGTACCGCCGGTAAAATCTAAGCCCCAGTTAAACCCGCGAACACCGATGATCGCGATTGAAATGATCAACAACAGACCCGAGATGGCAAACGCCAAATTGTCCCAGCGCATAAAGTCGATGACTTTACGGCCGTAGTTCAGTTGTTCAACAGTATATTGTTGCTGTGCCACAACGCACTCCTCAGATAGACAGCTTTTTAATGCGTTTGCCGCCGTAAAGCAGGTTGACGATGGCACGGGTTCCGACGATTGATGTAAACATCGAGGTTGCTACACCGATAGCCGTAGTGATAGCAAAGCCTTTAATCGAACCGGTACCCACCGCATAAAGAATAATCGCCGTGATCAGGGTAGTGATGTTGGCATCAATGATACTGGAGAACGCGCCTTTATAACCTTCATGAATCGCCTGCTGAACGGAACGTCCGTTCTTAAGCTCTTCTTTGATACGCTCATTTATCAGTACGTTGGCGTCAACCGCCACTGCCAGCGTCAGCACGATACCAGCAATACCCGGCATGGTCAGCGTTGCACCCGGAAGCAGTGACATAATCCCAACAATCAGGATCAAGTTAGCCACCAGCGCGGTGGTCGCAATCATGCCGAATTTACGGTACCACACCACCATAAACAGGATAGATGCCACCAGACCCCACAAGCAGGCTTCCAAGCCCTGAGTAATGTTCTGCATACCCAGAGTTGGGCCAATGGTACGTTCTTCAACAATCTGAATTGGTGCAATCAGAGCACCGGCACGCAGCAGAAGAGAGAGCTGACGGGCTTCATTCGGATCGTTAACACCGGTAATACGGAAGCTGTTGCCCAGACGTGACTGAATCGTCGCCACGTTGATGACTTCTTCCTGCTTAGCCAGAATTGAACGGCCGTTGGCATCTTTCTTACCGCTGTCTTTGTACTCCACAAACAGGGTCGCCATCGGTTTACCGATGTTGTCCTTAGTGAAGTTAGACATGGCGTTACCGCCTGCGCTGTCGAGAGAGATGTTAACCTGCGGCTGGTTGTATTCGTCCATATTGGACGTTGAGTCAGTGATATGATCACCGGTCAGGATCACGCGTTTGTACAAGACAACCGGGCGGCCTTCACGGGTATTTTTCACTTCGCTGTCACCCGGCACACGGCCTGAGGTTGCAGCAGTGGCGTCAACGTTGGTGTTAACCAGACGGAATTCCAAAGTCGCTGTCGCGCCCAAAATTTCTTTGGCACGTGCAGTGTCCTGAATACCCGGCAGCTCAACCACGATACGGTCAGCACCCTGACGCTGTACCAGCGGCTCGGCCACACCCAATTGGTTTACACGGTTACGCAAAATATTAATGTTTTGCTGAACGGCGTATTCGCGAGCTTCACTCAGACGATCATCGGTCATGACGACGCGGGCGGCGTTATCACCGCTGGCGGTGATGACTAAATCACGGTGACGTGGGGAAAGATAGCTGACGGCGCTGTCGCGGGTCGCAGCATCACGGAAACGAACTTCAACACCATAGTTGTCGAGTTTACGTACCGTGGCGTAAGGAATATTTTTCTCGCGCAGATCGCTGCGCATGTTGTCCATGGTCTGCTCTTGCAGCTTGCTCAACGCGGTATCCATGTCGACTTCCATCAGGAAGTGCACGCCACCACGCAGGTCAAGACCAAGCTTCATCGGCTCAGCACCCAACATGCTTAACCATCGCGGCGTTGCCGGCGCAAGGTTAAGTGCAATAACAAATTTGTCGCCCAGGGCGCTGGTGAGGGCTTCGCGTGCGCGCAGCTGTACATCAGTGTCTTTAAAGCGGGCAAGGATCTGGCCATTTTCCAGGGCAATCGACTTGCTCTGAATCTTGTCTTGATCTAATACGTCTTTGACTTGGTCCAGCGTTGCAACACTGGCGTCGGAGCCCCGAGCGCCAGTAATTTGAACAGCCGGATCCTCACCATAAAGGTTGGGAAGTGCATATAGCAGACCGACGATGACCACAACGATCAGCATCAGATACTTCCACAAAGGATAACGGTTTAACACGGCAGTTCCCTTCGGGAAAATCGAAAATTAAAGAGCCTTCATCGTACCTTTCGGCAGAACGGCAGCCACGAAGTCACGCTTGATCATCACTTCAGTGGTGTCATTCAGCGCGATAACAACATAACCGGTTTCGGCTACTTTGCTTACGCGACCGATCAGACCACCGGTGGTCATCACTTCGTCACCTTTACCAATGGAGTCCATCAGTTTTTTGTGTTCTTTAGAGCGTTTCTGTTGCGGGCGCAGGATCATGAAATAGAAAATCAGACCAAATACCACCAGCATGATGACCAGAGAGTAAGGACTTCCCTGTGACGGTGCGCCGGAAGCTGCGACTGCATCGGAAATGAAAAGACTCATTTAAATTCCCTCATTGTTGTTATGAAACATGACGATCACCGTCTGTTTCTGTTGAATCGACTCGTTTAAAAGCGCCGCCAAAATAGCGACGCCAGGTAAATCGTTGATGGCCACGTTTGAGCACAGAAATTAGGCATCAGAACATAGCAATCAAAGGCTTCCGGATCAGAAGTTTAGAGGCGGAACCTCTTTCCCTTTGCGCTCGTAGAAGTCTTTTACAAACAGCTCTAATTTACCCTCTTCGATAGCCTGGCGTAAACCCGCCATCAAACGCTGGTAATAGCGCAAATTATGGATGGTGTTAAGACGTGCACCCAGTATTTCGTTGCAACGGTCGAGATGATGCAAGTAGGCACGACTATAATTGCGACAGGTGTAACAGTCACAATGCTCATCAAGGGTCGTTGTATCGCTTTTATACTTGGCATTACGGATTTTTACGATGCCGTCGGTCACAAACAGGTGACCGTTTCGCGCATTACGCGTTGGCATTACGCAGTCAAACATATCCACGCCACGACGCACGCCTTCGACCAAATCTTCAGGTTTACCGACACCCATCAGATAGCGCGGTTTGTCTTCCGGGATCTGCGGACAGACGTGCTCAAGAATACGGTGCATATCTTCTTTTGGCTCACCTACTGCCAGGCCGCCCACAGCGTAACCATCAAAGCCAATATCTACCAGCCCTTTTAATGATACATCTCGTAAATCTTCGTAAACGCTGCCCTGAATAATTCCGAACAAAGCATTCTTATTATTCAATTCGTTGTGACGATCGCGGCTGCGTTTCGCCCAGCGCAGTGACATCTCCATCGAACGCTTGGCGTAATCCCAGTCGGCAGGATATGGCGTACATTCGTCGAAGATCATCACGATGTCAGAACCGAGATCGTTTTGGATCTCCATCGACTTTTCAGGGCTCAGGAAAACCGGATCGCCGTTGATCGGGTTACGAAAATGCACGCCCTCTTCTTTGATCTTACGCATTGCGCCCAGGCTGAACACCTGGAAGCCGCCTGAATCGGTGAGGATCGGACCATGCCAGTTCATAAAGTCATGCAGATCGCCGTGCAGCTTCATGATTTCCTGACCCGGGCGCAGCCACAGGTGGAAAGTGTTACCGAGCAGGATCTGCGCGCCGGTTTCTTTGACTTCTTCCGGCGTCATGCCTTTTACCGTGCCGTAAGTACCGACTGGCATAAAGGCAGGGGTTTCAACCACGCCGCGGTCGAAAACCAGACGTCCGCGACGTGCGCGGCCATCGGTGGTGCTTAATTCGTACTTCACATTGCCTCCAGCATCAGAGAAACAGTCTGATGAGGTTAAATCCGTGGCGTCGCGCCCGGAAAGAAAGCCCGGATACACGCAGTGCGTCCAGACCGATAGTTACTGATTACTTATTGCTGCTCCACCACTTCCTGCGGGGCCAGCGGGTTACGGTTGATGAACATTGCATCGCCGTAACTGAAGAAACGGTACTGTTCTGCCACGGCCTGATGGTAAGCGTTCATGGTGTTCTTGTAGCCGGCAAACGCCGATACCAGCATGATCAATGTTGATTCAGGCAGGTGGAAGTTAGTGATCAGGGAATCAATCACCTGATAATGATAGCCGGGATAAATAAAGATCTTGGTGTCGCCAAAGAATGGCGCAATCAGCCCGTCTTCACAGGCTTTGGCCGCGCTTTCCAGCGAGCGGACTGACGTGGTGCCAACTGCCACCACCTTGTTGCCGCGGGCTTTACAGGCCAGCACGGCATCGACTACGTCCTGAGGCACTTCCGCATATTCGGCATGCATGATGTGCTCTTCAATAGTGTCAACGCGCACCGGCTGGAAAGTGCCTGCGCCCACGTGCAGCGTCACAAACGCAAATTCTACGCCCTTCTCTTTGAGCTGATCCATCAGCGGCTGGTCGAAATGCAGACCGGCAGTCGGTGCCGCAACAGCGCCCAGACGTTCACTGTAGACCGTCTGATATAGCTCGCGATCGGCGTCTTCATCCGGGCGATCAATATAGGGCGGCAGTGGCATATGGCCGATTTCATCAAGCAATGTGAAAACGTCGCGATCTTCATTAAATTCGAGTTCAAACAGCGTGTCGTGGCGGGCCACCATGGTGGCTTTGATATTTTCGTTATCACCTAACAGCAGGTCAGCACCCGGTTTCGGGGATTTTGACGCCCGGACGTGCGCCAGAATGCGTTTGGTATCCAGCACGCGCTCAACCAGCACTTCAATCTTACCGCCGCTGGCTTTACGGCCAAATACGCGGGCAGGGATCACGCGGGTATTGTTGAAAACCAGCAGATCGCCGGGCAGGATTTTATCAAGAATATCGGTGAAAACGCCGTGCGTCAGCCCGCCGGTCGGACCATCCAGCGACAACAAACGGCAGCCGCTGCGCTGGGTCTGCGGATAGCGGGCAATCAGGGACTCGGGGAGTTCAAAAGAAAAATCGGCAACGCGCATGGCTTTTCACTTCACTTAACGGACAAAAACAGGCGGGTTAGTCTAGTGGTACGGGACATCCCCTGCAAGCTTATGCGCTAATAAAGGCACCCGTTACCCTGTCAGAGATCAAGTTTCCTGCGCTATACTCCCCCGATGAATTTTTTAGCGCACCTCCACCTGGCCTCACTGGCCGACAGTTCGCTGCTGGGCAACCTGCTGGCTGACTTCGTTCGCGGCAATCCTGACGGCCTCTATTCCGACACGATTGTCAGCGGGATCCGCATGCACCGCCGGGTTGACGTCATGACCGACAGTCTGCCGGAAGTGAAAATCGCCCGCGGCTATTTTCGTGCGGAATTTCGACGCGTGGCGCCCATCACCCTGGATGTGGTCTGGGATCACTTTCTCTCCCGTCACTGGGAATTACTGGTGCCTTCCGTTTCTCTGGAGGATTTTATCGACCAGTGCCAGCAGGAAATTGAACCGCAGCTGCCCGATATGCCCGAGCGCTTCCAGAATTTGAATGCATGGCTTTGGCCGGAGCGCTGGATGCAACGCTACGCCGCCCTGCCGTTTATCGGCAACGTATTAACAGGTATGGCGTCCCGGCGACCAAAACTCAGTGCGCTGGAAGGCTCTTTCCACGATCTTGAGCTGAACTACGACGCCCTCGAACAACTTTTCTGGCAATTTTACCCGCAAATGATGCAGCAGGCGAAAAATCGTCAGCTTTAAAGTCTCGTTTAATAACGTGATCTGACGCACTAAACCCTGCAAATCAGGCGGTTAATCATAGGCGAGATTGCGACGTGGCTCGCAAACTGATAGCCAGATACTATCTGATTGATTGGTCTGATGGGGTTTATTCGCTTTCCTTCAGACTCTATACTAGCTAGCGATTTATACATCCTATTCACTTACCTACTATAAACAGGAGTACTTATGGTCCTGGTAACTCGTCCAGCCCCTGATTTCACCGCAGCAGCAGTACTCGGTAGCGGCGAAGTTGTTGAAAACTTCAACTTCAAAAAACACACTGCAGGCAAGCCTACAGTGATCTTCTTCTGGCCGATGGACTTCACCTTTGTATGTCCTTCTGAGTTGATCGCTTTCGATCATCGCTATGAAGAGTTCCAGAAACGTGGCGTTGAAGTTGTGGGTGTTTCCTTCGACTCAGAGTTCGTTCACAACGCATGGCGTAACACTCCGGTAGAGAAAGGCGGTATCGGTCCTGTTAAATACGCAATGGTTGCTGACATCAAACGCGAAATTCAGAAAGCTTACGGTATCGAACATCCGGACGCTGGCGTTGCACTGCGCGGCTCATTCCTGATCGACAAAGCCGGTGTGGTTCGCCACCAGGTTGTTAACGACCTGCCACTGGGCCGTAACATCGACGAAATGCTGCGTATGGTTGACGCACTGCAATTCCACGAAGAGCACGGCGAAGTGTGCCCGGCTCAGTGGGAAAAAGGCAAAAAAGGTATGGGCGCATCTCCAGATGGCGTTGCTAAATACCTTTCTGAAAACGCCTCAAACCTGTAATCCTCTTTCGGATTTCAAGGTCAATAACGGTCAGCCTCGCTGGCCGTTTTTTTTTGCCCGCCTCCATTCGTTCACATATTCGTAACAAACTCCTGCATGTTCTCCTGAATTAACGCTACTCTCAATACGTCCTTTTGCCTGCGCTGCGAAGCCTGGATAACTGGCGCGTACCTTGCATAGCTCTTACGGAAAAGGGTTCCTCCGGGCGAAATGGACGCGTCCACCATCAAAAAAGCGTTATCACACATGAGCCTGAAGGTTCTGATATCAAAATGACAGGGTAATAAACAGGAGTTTATATGTGGGTAATTCCATGGAAAAAATCGTTTATCGTACTGGCTATGCTCTCCAGCGCACCGCTGTATGCGGCCTCCAGCCCGGCGGTAGAGGCCAAAAACGGCATGGTGGTGACTTCACAATATCTGGCCTCGCAGGTAGGCGTGGATATTCTGAAGATGGGAGGAAATGCCATTGATGCCGCCGTCGCCGTGGGCTATGCGCAGGCCGTCGTGAACCCGTGCTGCGGCAATATCGGCGGTGGCGGCTTCATGACGGTGCATCTGGCGGACGGTAAAGATACCTTCATCAATTTCCGTGAAACCGCACCGGCCGCTGCCAGTGCCAATATGTACCTGGATGCCGACGGCAACGTGAAAAAAGGCGCCAGCCTGTATGGTTATCTGGCCGCAGGCGTACCTGGCACCGTGCTGGGAATGGATACGGTACAAAAAGAGTACGGCACGTTGACGCGTCAGCAGGTCATGGCACCGGCGATTAAACTCGCGCGTCAGGGCTTCATGCTGACCCGTGCAGATACCGACATCCTCGATACCAAAGTCCAACGTTTTAAAGAAGATCCGGAAGCAGCACGCATCTTCCTGCGCGCAGACGGCAGTCCGTTACAGCCGGGCGACAAACTGGTGCAAACCGATTTAGCCAATACGCTCGAATCCATTGCCGAACATGGCCCGGACGCGTTTTATAAAGGCAAAATCCCGGCAGCGGTAGAAGCGGCATCGAAAAAAGGCGGCGGCATTCTGACCGCTGCAGATTTCGCTAACTACAAAATCACCGAGAGCGCGCCGATTACCTGCAGCTATCGTGGCTACAAATTTGTCTCCGCGCCGCCGCCAAGTTCCGGCGGTGTCACGACGTGCGAAATCCTCAATATCGTTGAAGGCTACGATCTGAAAAGCATGGGCTTCAACTCTGCGGCGTCCATCCACACACTCACCGAAGCCATGCGCCACGCCTATATGGACCGCAACACCTATCTCGGCGATCCGGAGTTTGTGAAGAACCCGGTCGATCGTCTGGTCAGCAAAAGCTACGCCGAAGAAATTCGCAAAAAGATAGAAGCGGATAAAGCCACGCCATCCACGCAGGTACAGCCGGGTATGGAACCGCATGAGAAGCCGGAAACCACGCATTACTCCATCGTCGATAAAATGGGGAATGCCGTTTCTACTACGTACACCATCAATGGGCTCTTCGGTTCAGTAGTGATTGCGCCGGGCACCGGCTTCTTCCTCAATGATGAAATGGATGATTTCACCACCAAAGTCGGCGAGAAAAATTTGTTTGGCCTCGTGCAGGGGACGAAAAATTCCATTGCCCCCGGTAAGCGCCCACTATCGTCTATGAGCCCGAGTCTGGTGACCAAAGACGGAAAAATCTTCATGATTCTGGGTTCCCCGGGCGGATCGCGCATCATCACCATCACGCTGCAAACCGCGCTTAACGTGATTGATTACGGCATGTCTCCACAGGAAGCCGTTGACGCACCACGTATTCATCACCAGTGGTTACCGGACGAAGTCTATTACGAGCAGCGCGGCGTTTCCCAGGACAGCCTGAATATTCTGGCGAAGATGGGCTACAAAATGGTCGAACAAACCCCGTGGGGTGCGGCAGAGCTGATTATGGTCGGCTTACCGGGTGCTGCGGGCGTGACCCCGACCACTTCAGGTAATGACTCGGCGGTATCGGGCAAAGTACGTGAAGGCTATCTGTATGGCGCGAATGATGTACGCAGACCCGCAGGTGCAGCGATAGGCTATTAACCTTCAACTTTCACACTGTCTCGGCGTTGGCTGCCTTCGTTCACCCCGGTCACAGACTGATTGTAAAAAACCCCCGTTACCAGTGACGGTAACGGGGGCCTTTTTATATATTAATGTGAGCGCTTGCTTAGGTGTTATTGCCCGCTGTTACCGCTTCTTTCTTCCGATCGTTACGCAGTTTACATGCATACCCGACCAACAGCACCGCCACCCACACCAGACCGACGTAGAGCGAAACGCGGGTGGTTGGGAACCAACCGATCAGGCCGATGATGAAGAACAGGAAAAGGATGCCGAACACTGAGGTATAGATGCCGCCACGCAGCGGGAACTCCAGCGCTTTCACCTGTTGTTTACTCAACTTGCGGCGAAACGCGATCTGCGAGAACAGGATCATAATCCACACCCATACGGTCGCGAAGGTCGCCAGAGACGCAATCACCAGGAACACGTTAGACGGCATAATGTAATTGAGGTAAACGGCCACCAGCAATGCCGCCATCATCACCAGAACCGTGACCCATGGCGTACCCAGACGTGAAACCTTGCTGAACATTTTAGGCGCTTGCCCCTGCTTCGCCATTCCGTGCAGCATACGGCCAACGCCAAACACATCGCTGTTAATCGCAGAAAGAGATGCGGTGATCACCACGAAATTCAAAATACCGGCCGCCGCGGTAATGCCCATGTGCTGGAAAGTCAGCACGAACGGGCTGCCCTGCGTTCCTACCTGATTCCACGGAAAAATCGACATAATCACAAACAGCGTACCCACATAAAACACTAAGATACGCAGCGGGACGGAGTTAATGGCTTTGGGAATCGACTTCTTCGGGTCTTGCGCTTCACCAGCCGTAATACCAATGATTTCAATGCCGCCATAGGCAAACATCACCAGTTGCAGGGATAAAATGGTACCCATAATCCCCTGACTGAAGAAACCGCCGTGACTCCACAGATTATGGATACCGGTCGGCTGGCCGCCGTTGCCAATGCCCCAGAAGATAATGCCAAAACCCGCCACAATCATGATGATGATGGTAGCGACCTTGAAGAAGGAGAACCAGAACTCCAGTTCACCGAACACTTTAACGCTAACCAGATTGATCGCGCCGATGATCAGCACCACGCTGAGCACCCAGGTCCACTGCGGGACATCAGGGAACCAGATGCCCATATAGATGCCGAACGCCGTCACGTCGGCAATCGCCACGATCAGGATTTCAAAACAGTAGGTCCAGCCGGTAATATATCCGGCCATCGGCCCGAGATAATCCTGCGCATAACGTGAGAAAGAGCCGCTTTGCGGATTGTGCACCGACATCTCGCCCAGAGCGCGCATGATGATGAATGCAATAATTCCGCCAATCAAATACGCCAGTAATACGCTGGGACCGGCCATTTTTATCGCTTCGGCCGAACCGTAAAACAGTCCGGTTCCAATGGCTGAACCGAGCGCCATAAAACGGATATGCCGGGTCGTCAGACCGCGCTTTAGCTTAGTCGCTGGCGGTTCTTTCTCAACGGACGGTTGCTCAACTGATTGCTGCATGTGATTAATCCAATTCCTGTTTTCATCAAATCTGATGAGAGACTTTACTCAAACCAATGAAAAAGCCACGGAAGGGATCCCGTGGCCTGCTTGGCGAAAATCAATTATACGATCTAAACATCACTGGCGTGAATCTTCAATACGGATCACTGATGGGCAGTAACGCTGCGCGGACCGCTGATTTTGTCGTAAATTCCGACCAGCACCAGCATCACCAGCGAAGGCGGCAACCATGCCAGACCCTGCGCCGCCAGCGGCAGATGCGAGGTCCAGGCTGGCATAAGGTCTGCCAGCGCAGAAGTTTTGAGGCCATCAATAACGCCGAATAAGAAACTGACCAGCATCACCGGAGCCATGATACGGGTGGTGTTATTCCACCAGCGCAGCGTGAAGCTCAGTACCACCAGCACGATACACGGCGGATAAATCGCCGTCAGCACCGGGATGGAAATCTGAATCAGATGACTCAGACCAAGGTTCGATACCAGCATTGAGAACAGACCCAGAATAAATACCAGCGTCTTATAAGAGAGCGGCAGATATTGCGCGAAGAACTCCGCACAGGCGCAGGTCAGGCCAACTGCGGTCACCATGCAGGCAACAAAAATCAGCGCCGCCAGGAAGAAACTCCCCACGCCACCGAAAGTATGGGCAACATATGCATGTAAAATGACCGCACCATTGGTCGCATCCGGCACCAGTGAGGCACTGTTTTCACCGAGTTTAAACAGGCTCAGGTAGACCAGCATCAGACCCACACCGGCAATCAAACCCGCCATGACGGTATAACGGGTCAGCAATTTGGCATCGCTTACGCCACGTGAACGCGCTGCATTCACAATGACGATCCCAAAGACCATCGCACCCAGCGTGTCCATAGTCAGATAACCGTTCACGAAACCTGTAGAGAATGGCACCGCCTGATAGGCTTCAGTCGCCGGAATGCTTTGCCCGGCAGGCCACAGCACAGCAGCAATACCCAATACGCCCAGCGCGACAATTTTCAATGGCGCGAGGAAGTGCCCGACCGTATCGAGCAGTTTCCCTGGATAAAGGGAGATGCCAATCACCAGCGCAAAGTAGATCACACTATAGATGAACAGTGGCAGCGGGCCGTCACCGGTCAGTGGCGCGATCCCGACTTCGAAAGAAACCGTCGCGGTGCGCGGCGTAGCGAACAACGGCCCCACGGCGAGGTAACAAACCGTCGCCAGCAGTAAGCCGGCCGCGCGGCCAATTGGCGTACTCAGGGCGTCAACACCGCCACCGACGCGCGCCAGCGCAATCACGGTCATCACGGGAAGGCCAACCGCCGTCACCATAAAGCCGGCAGCTGCCCACCAGACTTCATGACCCGCCTGTAAACCGACCATCGGTGGGAAAATAATGTTCCCGGCACCGACGAATAAAGCGAAGGTCATAAAACCCAGCGCCAGAATATCTTTGCTTGCTAAACGAGTACTCATGATTGGTGTCGTGTTGCCTGTTCAAATGAATAAAAGTGACCGTTGCTGGCACCCTGCTCTTTCGTCATGAGATAACGCCGCGATGAACGACTATTAACATCGATGTGAGGGCAGAAAGGAGCTTAAAGACGCCTGATGATATGCAGATAAAGAAGTTGTTATACAGGGAATATCGAGCGACAGCGGGGGCTAAGGTAAACGTTTATAGTGCGGAAAGGCAAGTCGAGATCCAAAAAGCAGAGTCTTATACCAGATAATTACCATAAAGCAGTAAATGCCACTAAATAAGCGTTAAAACACATCACATGATATGTATGATTTATGAACAAACGAAGCACAAGATATGCGCGATTAACAATAAAAGTGCGCGAAACCACCAGATTAAGGTCTTTTCACGCACGTTTATAAAGTGTTAACAGATGGTTAAGCTACTGAATTTTCAGGTCACCAGATACGGGCCGCGATAAGGAAAGCTACTCCATCAGCAGCTTTCCGATTTACTCCGGATGCTTAACCCGTATTCCGCTGTTTTGCCCCACAGGCACAATCAGCCGTTGCGGCAAAGTGAACATAAATCGGGTGCCGGTACCGACTTCACTGATGATATCCAGCTTGGCATTGTGGTGGCTGAGTGCGTGTTTGACTATCGCCAGCCCCAATCCGCTGCCGCCGGTCTGGCGGGAACGGGCCTTATCTACGCGATAAAACCGCTCCGTCAGGCGTGGTAAATGCTGCGGTGCAATACCCGGTCCGTTATCACTGACCTGAAACTGTGCGCCGAGCGGTGTCTGCTGCCAGCTGACCTCTACCCGGGTGCCCGCAGGCGTGTGGTTAACCGAGTTATAGACCAGATTAGAGACCGCGCTGCGCAGTTGATCTTCATTGCCAAACACCTGCAATTTGTCGTTAACGCGAAACACGATGTCGTGGCGACCACTGCTCAGCGTCTGCACTTCCCGTTCAAGCATCCCCAGCATCAGCGGCATATCCACCCGCTCATTGAGATCAATATTGGTGGCGGCCTCAATGCGTGAAAGCGTCAGCAATTGCTTGACCAGTCCGTCCATGCGGCGGGTCTGCTCCTGCATGGTGTCCAGCGCTTTGCTGCGAAAGGGCTCTTCCAGCTTCTCATCTTCCATCATCTCGAGATAGCCCTGCAACACCGTCAGCGGGGTACGTAATTCATGGCTGACGTTGGCAAAAAAGTTACGACGGGCACCTTCAAGCTGGCGCATCTGAGTGACGTCGCGCGCCACCATCAGCAACTGCCCTTCCGAATAAGGCATAACGCGGAATTCGACATAGTGATCGTTGTTCAGCTGTAAATTCAGGGCGCGGTCAAAATCACGGTTCTGCACCCAGGCGCGAAATTCCGGGTAACGCAGCAAGTTGAAAATATGCTGCCCGTTATCTTCCGGCCAGCGAAAACCCAGCAGCTCCTGCGCCAGACCGTTGCACCAGAAAATATTCCCCTCTTCAGTCGCCAGCACTACCGCATCAGGCAGCGATTCTGCGCCGCTGCGAAAACGTTTAATCAGTTGACCGAGTTCACGCCGCCGCCGCCGGTTGCGCATCTGCATCTGATTGAGGCCATAAAATAGTGGCTCCCAGCTCCAGCGGCCGTTTGGTGGGGTAATACTGCGGTCGAGCCACAGCCAGTGGGAAAGTTTAAGTTGGTTATAATAATTCCAGCCCAGCGCCGCCAACAGGGACGCAAAAAGCAGCCATCCGAAATGGCCGATGAAAATACCGATGATCAGCGCCGGCAGGCAGAACAGAAACAGTTCCCCGGCCAGCCGTTTCCAGGACAGACGTTCTAACACACAGTGACTCCGTCAGTTGTTCTCTACCCTAAATGATTCGTTACCCTAGATAATTCAAGTCGCCTGAAGGCGCCTACTTTTTGGTGCAGGCAGGCGGAAAACGAAGGCATCCCGATGAGCTTACTCAAGTAAGTGATTCGGGTAACTGAGAGAAGCCAACACACCTGCAGCTTGAAGTATGACGGGTATCAATAGCGCGTTGAGAAGCGGTATCCGGTCCCACGAACGGTTTGAATCATCCGGTCGTGCCCGCTGATCTCCAACGCTTTGCGCAGGCGACGGATATGAACGTCCACTGTGCGATCTTCCACATACACGTTAGTGCCCCAAACGTTATTGAGCAACTGTTCGCGGCTGTAAACACGTTCGGAATGGGTCATAAAGAAGTGCAGTAATTTGAACTCAGTCGGGCCCATGTCAAGCGCCTGCTCGTTCGCCATCACCCGGTGTGAGGACGGGTCAAGGATCAGGCCCTGCATGTCGATCACCTCTTCCACCGCCATCGGTGAAATCCGGCGCATCACGGCTTTAATACGCGCCACCAGCTCTTTCGGGGAGAACGGTTTAGTGATGTAGTCGTCAGCACCCACTTCCAGCCCGCGCACCCGATCTTCTTCTTCACCGCGCGCCGTCAGCATCATGACAGGGATTTCACGCGTTAATGCTTCGCGTTTAAGGTGCTTAATGAACTGTATGCCGGAACCGCCCGGTAACATCCAGTCGAGTAAAATAAGTTCGGGGAAAGGTTCGATTAACCGGGCGATTGCCGAGTCAAAATCTTCTGCTTCAATTGCCTGATAGCCATTCTGTTCCAGTACGAAGCAGACCATTTCACGGATCGGAGCTTCATCTTCAACCACTAATATACGTCTAGCCATCGTAGATCCTGCCAATAGGTTAGCGATCAATTGTTTGATTGCGGAAGGCATTATGCGTCAGTTTTGTGACAGATTTATGAAAAAAAACCAGCAACCGAACTAAGTGTAGTTAAGCCTTCATTATTGCGTCATGCCGCTGAAATCCGGCTGATTTATCGGGGACAGCCGCCCCTGCTGGCGTTTATACTTTGCGTCACTCCATCCTGGACACTTCATCACGGGAGTTTCATGCGCCTGATCCATACTTCAGACTGGCATCTTGGTCAGTACTTTTTCACCAAAAGCCGCGCCGCCGAGCATCAGGCGTTTTTACGCTGGCTGAAGGAACAGGTGGAAAATCATCAGGTTGACGCCGTGATTGTGGCCGGGGATATCTTCGATACCGGCTCCCCGCCGAGTTATGCGCGCGAACTGTATAACCGCTTTGTGGTGGAACTGCAAAAAACCGGCTGCCAGTTAATTGTTCTGGCCGGGAATCATGATTCCGTGGCAACGCTTAATGAGTCACGCGAACTGCTCTCCTGCCTTAATACCCGGGTGATTGCCACCGTCGGCGAAGATTTATCGCAGCAGATTCTGGTGCTTAATCAGCGTGACGGCACGCCCGGTGCGGTGCTGTGCGCCATTCCGTTCCTGCGCCCGCGTGATTTGATTGCCAGTCAGGCTGGTCAGTCCGGCAGCGACAAGCAGCTGGCATTGCAGGAAGCCATCGCCGCACATTATGACGCACTTTATCAGGCCGCCGTCGCCGAACGTGAACACCTCGGCGTACCCCTACCGATCATCGCCACCGGCCATCTGACCACCGTCGGCGTCAGCACCTCTGACTCCGTACGCGATATCTATATCGGCACACTCGACGCCTTCCCGGCGCAGGCTTTCCCGCCGGTAGATTATGTGGCCCTCGGACATATTCACCGTGCCCAGTGTGTAGCCAAAACCGAACACATCCGTTACAGCGGCTCACCCATTGCCCTGAGTTTTGACGAACTGAGCAAGGTGAAAAGCGTCTATTTGCTCGATTTCGACGGTGCAACCCTCAACGCTATCGACACACTGGAGATCCCGCAATTCCAGCCGATGCAGATGATCAAGGGCGCACTCGCCGACATCGAACAGCAGTTAACCCAGTTTGCTGATGCCGACGCCAGCAAGCCAGTGTGGCTCGATATTGAAGTCGCGACACAGGATTACCTCAGCGATATTCAGCGCCGGATCCAGGCCCTGACCGCCGACCTGCCGGTCGAAGTGGTATTACTGCGTCGCAGCAAAGAGCAACGGCAAAACAGTATTTCGCAGCAGGAAAAAGAGACCCTCAGCGAACTGAGCGTCGGCGAAGTGTTTGAACGCCGTCTGGCACTGGAAAGCGAGGTTGATGAAAACCGGCAGGCGCGGATGCGCACGATGTTTGCTCAGGTCGTGGAACAGATACAAAGCGGGACTTGCGCAGAGGAGAACGCATCATGAAAATTCTCAGCCTGCGTCTGAAAAACCTGAATTCGCTGGCAGGCGAATGGAAAATCGATTTCACCGCAGAGCCCTTTGCCAGCAACGGTTTATTTGCTATCACTGGCCCGACCGGCGCGGGGAAAACCACCCTGCTCGACGCCATCTGCCTGGCGCTGTATCACCAGACGCCGCGCCTGAACGTTTCCCCCACGCAAAACGAGCTGATGACCCGCCATACGGCCGAATCATTGGCTGAGGTGGAGTTCGAAGTCAAAGGCATCGGCTATCGCGCCTTCTGGAGCCAGCGCCGCGCTAAAAATTCGCCAGACGGTAATTTGCAGGCCCCCAAAGTGGAACTGGCGCTACTCGCTGACGGTAAAATTCTGGCCGACAAGGTGCGCGATAAACTCGACGCCATCGCGCAGTTGACCGGATTAGATTTCGGCCGCTTCACCAAATCCATGATGCTGTCGCAGGGGCAGTTTGCTGCTTTCCTGAATGCCGACGCCAATGACCGCGCCGAACTGCTCGAAGAGCTGACCGGCACCGAGATCTATGGCCGCCTGTCTGAACAGGTGTTCGAGCAACATAAACAGGCGAAGAACCAGCTCGAAGGTTTGCACCAGCGCATGGCGGGCATTGAGCTATTGAGCGAAGAGCAGCGTCAGTTACTGGAGAGCCAGCTGGCGGCTGTCAGCGGGCAGGAACAGCAGTTAAGCCAGCAATCTCAGATTCGCCAAAAGGATCTTAACTGGCTGCAACAGTGGCAAGTGGCACGACAAAAGCAGGCCGAATACCAGCGCCAGCTGGCAGCCACGGAACAGGATATCGCACAAGCTGCACCGCAGTTACAGCAACTGGCACGTAGCGAACCGGCTGAAAAGCTGCGCCCGTTGCTCAAAGACCGCAACCGGATTCGTCAGGAAAATCAGGCTTTATCTCAGCAGATAACTGACCTGACGCAGCAACAGGAACAGCAGCTGGCGCAGATGACGCCGTTAAATCAGGCGCTGGAACTGGCACGTACTGCCCGCCAGCAACAGATGCAGGTTCAGGAGCAGCAACAAAAGCTGATCGACGAACTGGTACAGCCGCTCGACAACCAGATTGCCCAGTGGCGAAAAGCGCAGGCAGAAACGTCGCAGTCGCTCACACAAGTGAATCAGCAGGTCCGTGAGCAAAACAGCGCACTCGAACAACTGACCGCCCGCCGTGCCCAACTGGAAATCCAAATCAGCCAGCATCAGGCCAAACAGACCCCGCTGACCGCGGCCCTGACCACCCAGCAGCAGCAACAGGCTGAGCGGGAGAAACAGCATCCTCTCGCTGCGTTGCGTTCACGCCAGGCAGAACTGGTGCAACTGCGGCCGGTGCGCCAGCAGCTGTTTTCGCTGTCCCAACTGTACCCGCAAATCAGCCTGCGGGTCGCACAGCAGACTCAGGAGTTCACTCAGCGTCAGACCGAGCTGGCCGGCGCAGAACAGCAGCTTGAACTTATCCGCCAGCAATTCAAGCAGCAGAAAGCCCATCTTAATGATGTGGAAAAATTGCTGGAGCAGGAAAAGCTCATTGTCAGTCTGGAGGCCGAACGCGCCCGTCTGCAAACCGGAGAAGCCTGCCCGTTGTGCGGTTCGACGTCTCACCCGGCGATTGAACACTATCAGGAGATTAAGCCTTCTGTAACGGCCCAACGCGTGGCCGAAATGCGCGCAAAAGCCGAAACGTTGCAGACCGCCGGTACAGAACTGCGGGCCAGAACAGAAAGTCTGAAAGAGCAACAGGTACGTCTGCAAACCCGCCTGACACAAGACCAGCAGCAGCTAGACTCTCACCTGAAGACCTGGCAACAACTTAGCGCGCCGCTACAGTTATCCTTCGCTTTGCAGGATGCGGAGAAGTTAGGGCAATGGCTGGAAAGCTGCGAGGAGGATGAACAGCAGTGTCAGCGGCACATCGCCAGCCATGAGCAGGCTGAACGCCTGCTGCAACAGGCCAAAGATGCGCTGGCAGCCGCCGTCAATGAACAGCAAAACGCCCGCCAGCAGGCCGCGCTGTTAACTGAACGCTTTACGCTGATGCAGAAAAATCAGGCGCAGATGCAGCTTCAGCTTACGCACCTGCAACAGCAATTCAGCGATGGCGAAAAAGCGCTGGCAGAACTCAGCGCTCAACGCACCGCCCTGTTTGGCGAACAGCAAATTCCTCAGGTGCGTGAACAGCTGCGAATTCAAACGCAGGCGTGCGAGAAAGCGTTCCAGCTGGCATCAGAGCAATTACTGAAAGCCCAGGAGCAGCGCGATCGTCTGGCCGGTCAGTTGGCGACGCTGAACCAGCAACAGCAGCAGTCAGCTTTGCGTTTGCAGCAGGCTGAAGAAGCGTGGCAGCAGGCGCTGACCGCCAGCGAGTTCAGCGACGAAGCGGCACTCATGCAGGCTCTGCTCGACGATAATTTGCGCCAGCAGTTACAACAGCGCAAAGAGCAGCTCCAGCAGCGTCAGGCCGAGCACCGTGCCCTGCTAGAACAAGCCAACGCCACGCAGGAACAGCTGCGTCAGGTTCGCCCGGAGACACTCGGTGATAACGACAACGATGCCGACACGTTGACGGCGGAACTGGGCCAGCTCTCCCAACAGCTGAAAACCCTGCAACAGCAGCAAGGCGAGATCCGCAACCAGCTGACCAGCGATATTACGCGCCGCGAAGGCCAGCAGGCGCTGATCGCGCAGATTGTGCAGTCGCAGCAATTCTGCGATGACTGGGGTTATCTGAATGCGCTGATAGGTTCCAGTGACGGCGCGAAATTCCGCAAATTCGCACAGGGGCTGACGCTGGATCATCTGGTCTATTTAGCCAATAGGCAGCTCGAGAAGCTGCATGGCCGCTATCTGCTACAACGTAAAACCAGCGATGCGCTGGAGTTACAGGTGGTCGATACCTGGCAGGCCGACGCGGTACGCGACACCCGGACGCTCTCCGGCGGCGAAAGCTTCCTGGTCAGTCTGGCGCTGGCGCTGGCGTTATCGGATCTGGTCAGCGACAAAACCCGCATCGACTCGCTGTTCCTCGACGAAGGTTTCGGTACGCTCGACGCCGATACGCTCGACACTGCACTCGATGCCCTCGACAGCCTTAATGCTTCGGGGAAAACCATCGGCGTCATCAGTCACGTCGAAGCGATGAAAGATCGCATTCCGGTGCAAATCATAGTCACCAAAGTAAACGGGTTAGGCGTCAGCCGGCTGAGCAGTCAGTTTAAAGTTTAGCCCTCTTCAGGCCGCTGGCGAAACGCTGGCGGCTTGCACATCCATCGCCCGCCTTCCCACCCTGACACCGGTTTCACGCACCAGTGCAGTGCGCCGGTCTTTTCCCCCCTGCCAGAAACCCGCTTTTGCTGTATATCCGCGACATGGCACGGCCTGTGCTTAGGGTTATACAGATAAATTGCAGTCACCCGCTGCAATGGCGCTATCACCGCAGAGAGGCCAGCCGATGAAAAACAGTAAACCTGAAACGCACGCGACTCAGACCCGTCGCCACCAGCTGATACAGTGGCTGACCGTCACCGGTGGCGTAATGACGCCCGGCGGTATGATCCCCACCACGGTTTTTTCCGCCGCTGACGGCGGGATTGATGAACGTTTAGAGCCGGGCCGACGCGCCAGAGGCTGACTGTCGCCACTGGCGCGGGCTGACGCCAAACCAGCGGCGAAAAGCGCGGGAAAAGGCGCTGACCTCAGAATAGCCGAGCAGCAGCGCCATTTCGGAGATCGGCAGTTGCTGCTGTTGCAGATAATGGGTTGCCAGTTTGCAGCGGACGTTATCCACCAGCTGCGTGAAACTTAAGTTCTGTTCGCGCAGACGGCGTTGCAGGGAACTTGGCGACAGCCCCATTTTCTCCGCTATCTCATCAAGCACCGGCTCCCCGCGCAGCAACGCCTGACGCACGCGCGAACGGGCGCTGTCCACCACCGACTGCTGTGCGGGAGAGTCCGCATTCAGGCGGCGGATGGCGTCCTGCATCACCAATAACAGCGTCTGGTCGCGTTCCGGCATCGTGCGCTGTAAATCGCGTTTCGCCATCAGCAGCGAGTTATACGGCTGATCGAAGTAGACCGGCGCATCAAACACTTTGCAGTGCTCGTGCCACTGCTGCGGACGCGGGTGCTCAAAATGTACTTCACGCGGCGCCCAGTTTTTGCCAAGGCCGTGGCGCAGTAAGTTGAGGATCATGCCCAGCGTCAGTTCAGCGTCCTGCCGCTTGCACAGAATCGTCCCGTGGCGGACCTGATAGTCGAACCGGTAATGATCACCTCTATCCACCAGCCGGGTCAGCGTATTGTGCTGATGAAAAGGAAAAGCGTTTACCACGTTCTGAATCGCCGTTTCCACCGTCGATGAACACAGGCCGATATACCCGATCAGCCCTAATGACTGCGGTTTAAACTGCCTGCCGTAGTGCAAACCAAAGTTATCACAGCCCGACTGCACTGCCGCTTCCTCCAGCACCTGACAGTAATTGGTCAGCCCCAGACTCAGCGTCGGTTGTTGCAGCAGTTCCGGATTGATGCGGCACAGGCCGAGTACGCGGTCAACATCGGCTCCTTTCGAAAGAATAAATTCACTTAATCCTGAAGCCGCTGCCGCCAGTACGCCGCGGTGGGTTGCATCGCGGCTGTCCAGCGCGTCTGGGGCACCGCTGAGGACTGACTGGAGGTCAGCGGTGGTCTGAAGCAAAGGTTCAGTGTGCATTCTCTTTCACTCCATCACGCAAACAGGTGAAAGATTGTTGCAAGTTCCGTACCAGCGATACTGAAACGAGAAATCTTCCGGCAACAGCCACTTAGCGTTGCACATCCTCTTTCCCACCCAGTGCGGCGCACAGAATACGTGCAGGCTGCCTCAGGCCAGCACCTGCTGAGCATGAACCGTCGCCAGATAGTCACGGCACAGTTTCAGGCTTTCGGCCTCCCATTCACTGCCCAGGCTTTGCGCCATCTCGGTGGAGACGTGCGATCCGCGCCAGGCCAGCAGTTGGATCCGGCGCTGGACGATCATGGTCGGGATCACTGCCAGATCGGCGTCGCTCAGCGGACAGACTTTCTGATAGCCGGTCAGCCAGTGTTCGATCCACTCTGCGGCGCGCGGATGGTGCTCGACAAAGCTTATGGCCGCCGCCGCATCATGCATGTACCAGCCCATTCCGCAGTCATCAAAATCGATCACGCGTGTTTCGTCGTTATGCAGCAGCAAATTGGTCAGCCGCAGATCGGCGTGGATCAGGCCATAGCGTTGGGCGCTTTTGCCATAGTTGTGCAAAACGCGGCGGACCTGCGTCAGCGTCTCCTCAATCAGTGGGAAATCCTGTTCACTCAGACCCGGTGCATTCTGCCAGCGCCCCCAGTGCCCCTGCGGGCCGACCATCGTGTCGTTGTCCCAGACGATACGACGAAAACCGGCGGGTGCTGCCCAGCTGCGGCTGTGCTGATGTAACCGGGCGGTGATCTCGCCCAGTTGTGCGAAAGCGCGCGGATCAACATCGGTGGTGGGCATGTCGCCCTCGATCCAGCGAAACAGCACCACATGGCGATTTTCCGTAGCGCTGACGGGGAGCGTCTGCACCCGCTGATTATCCGCAGCGCAGATGGCCTCCGGCACCGTAATGCCGTTTTCGCGCAGCGCATCCAGCCATGCCAGTTCGCTCTCTATCTCATCGCGCTGATGGTAATCGCCACGATGCAGGCGCAGCGCAAAGCGTTTCCCCCCGTTGCCGCGCACCAGAAAGGTGGCGTTCTCAGAGCGGCACAGCAACGAAAGTTGTCCGTGGAATTCCACGGGATAGCGCAGCAGCGCTTCGCTGGCAAGCTGTTCCAGGCTGGCTAAATCCAGGGTATCAGACTGTTTGGCATTCATGCGTTTCACTCCGGCAGATGGCGGTGGCTCAGTTCGGTGAGCCTTCAGAATGAAAGCCGCGCGCGTTTGCCGCTTGACCCGGCAATAGCAAATGTTGACCGCAGAACACGCCACCTGCGCTGCCGGCAAAACTTGACCACAGCGCACGGCGATCGCTGCGCTGGGGTCAAGTTTTGCCGCCGGACCGGGCGCATTATCAGCAAACGCTCAGCGCCGGACTCTCCGGTCATGCTGCAAAAAAAACCTGTCAGGAGATAAATATCATGTTGAAAACCAATGCGTTTGATGCCGCCAGCAGCGGTGATATCCCGGCGGAGAATCTGGCAATGATTGACCGTCGCCGCCGGCTGCTTGGCCCGGCCTATCAGCTGTTTTATAAAAACCCAGTGCATCTGGTGCGCGGTGAAGGAGTCTGGGTTTTTGATGCTGAAGGCCGCCGTTACCTTGATGTCTATAACAATGTGCCGTCCGTTGGTCACTGCCATCCACACGTGCTGGAAGCGCTGGTGCGTCAGGCTTCAACCCTCAATACCCACACCCGTTATCTGCATGACAATGTGCTGAATTTTGCCGAAAAACTGGTGAGCACCATGCCTGCCGAACTCAGTCAGGTGATGTTCACCTGTACCGGCAGCGAAGCCAACGATCTGGCGCTGCGCATTGCCGAAGATTTTACCGGGGGCACCGGCGTGATCGTCACTGAATTTAGCTATCACGGCATGACCAAGGCGATCGCCGGGCTGTCGGCGTCGATGGGGCCCTACGTCAAAGTGAACGGCGATGCGCGGGTGATCCCGGCGCCGGTACATAACCCGGCCAATCCGGCCGCAGTCGGCAAGAAATTCGCCAACGATATTCGCGCCGCCCTGGCGGACATGCAGCGTCACGGAATTAAACCGGCGGCGCTGATGATCGACACCTTCTTCACCAGCGACGGCGGTTTCTTCGATCCGGCAGGTTTCTTGCAAGAAGCTATCGATGTGGTGCACGACGCCGGAGCACTGTATATCGCTGACGAAGTCCAGCCGGGTTATGGGCGTTCAGGCGAACACTGGTGGGGTTTTCAGCGGCACGGCGTGCTGCCTGACATCGTGTCGCTCGGCAAACCGATGGGCAACGGCCACCCGATGGCGGGCATTACAATTCAGCCACATATTCTTGAGCGTTTCGGCAATGAGTCGAGCTATTTCAACACCTTTGGCGGCAACACCGTCTCCTCAGCCGTCGGTCTGGCGGTACTGGAAGTGATTGAGCAGGAGAATTTGATCGCAAGCGTCGGCATCGCGGGGAAAGCTATTCTGGATGGCATCAGCGCTCTGGCTCAGCGCTTCCAGGCGATTGGCAGCGTGCGCGGTGCCGGGTTGTTTATCAGCGTCGATTTTTTGACCGGTGACGGTGCGCCGGACTCATTAACTGCACTGGCAGTGGTCAATGCACTGCGTGAGGAGGGGGTGCTGATCGGCGCATCCGGCCCGCACGCTAATATTTTGAAAATCCGTCCGCCGCTGGTGTTCACGGCTGAGCACAGCCAGATCCTGGTCAGCGCGCTGGAAAAAGTTTTAAGCAAGATGTTCTGACCTTCCCTTTCATCTGGTTTCAGGAGAGCACAATGACATCACAACTTAAACCGACGCTCGGCACACTGCATCTATGGGCGATTGCCGTCGGGCTGGTGATTTCCGGTGAGTATTTTGGCTGGAGCTATGGCTGGGGCGTAGCGGGCACGCTGGGGTTTCTGGTGACCACGTTGCTGGTCGCAACCATGTATACCTGCTTTATTTTCAGCTTCACCGAGCTGACCACCGCTATTCCTCATGCTGGCGGACCTTTCGCCTACAGCCGCCGGGCGTTTGGCGAAACCGGCGGGTTAATTGCAGGGATGGCGACGCTGATAGAGTTTGTTTTCGCCCCGCCTGCCATTGCGCTGGCTATCGGCGCGTATCTTAATGTGCAGTTCCCTGATCTGAATCCGAAAGTGGCGGCCATTGGTGCTTACGTAGTGTTCATGGCGCTGAACATTCTGGGTGTCAAACTCGCCGCTATGTTTGAGCTGGTGGTCACCGTGCTGGCCGTGCTCGAGCTGCTGGTGTTTATGGGTGTGGTGGCACCGGGGTTCAGCGTAAGTAATTTCGTGCTCAACGGCTGGGCGGGTGGCGAGCATTTCGGTATACCGGCATTTTCCGGGATCTTCGCCGCCATTCCTTTTGCTATCTGGTTTTTCCTCGCCATTGAGGGCGCGGCGATGGCCGCCGAAGAGGCGAAAGATCCGAAACGCACCATTCCTAAAGCCTATATCAGCGGCATTTTAACGCTGGTGGTGTTAGCGATTGGTGTAATGGTCATGGCAGGTGGCGCGGGTGACTGGAGCAAGCTTTCTAACATTAATGACCCGCTGCCGCAGGCGATGAAAATGGTGGTTGGTGAGCATTCCGGCTGGATGCACATGCTGGTGTGGATTGGCCTGTTCGGTCTGATCGCCAGTTTCCACGGCATCATTTTGGGCTATTCACGCCAGTTCTTCGCGCTGGCCCGCGCCGGGTATCTGCCGGTCGGTCTGGCGAAATTATCACGCTATCAGACGCCGCACCGCGCCATTGTGCTCGGCGGCGTGATCGGTATCGCGGCGATTTTCAGCGACGGTTTAATCAATCTGCAGGGCATGTCGCTGACGGCTGCCATGATAACCATGGCAGTGTTCGGCGCTATCGTGATGTATCTGATGAGCATGCTGAGTCTGTTCCGTTTGCGTAAAACTGAGCCGAACATGGTGCGCAGTTTCCGTGCGCCGGGTTATCCGGTAGTGCCTGCCATTGCGCTGATTTTAGCATCAGTGTGCCTGGTGGCGATGCTGTGGTTCAATCTGGTGATTGGCGGCGTGTTCGTGCTGTTTATGGCCTGTGGTTATCTCTATTTCGTGGCAACCAAGGTACAGCGCAGCAATGCGCCAAAAGATCTCATGCTGGAGGGGGAGTGAAAGAAAAGGGTCTGCTTTTGCGCTGAGTCGTCCGGTGGATAACAGATCAAGACTCACGGGCATACTAAGGGGTGAGGCATCCCTTCGGGAACCTCATCCCCTTAGTCTCCCTGTGATCTGGCTTTTTCGAACGGTCTGCATGGGTGATCCCGCAGACCGTTTTCTTTTAGGGGAAGGAATAAAAACAGTTAAAGGGAGAACCTGCCTTGCGGCCATAACCATGCCGCGCCGCGAACGCCGCTGGAGTCTCCGTGCGTGGCTTTAAGGATTGGTGTTTCGCATTCACCGCCGAACACCCACTGTTTTAATAACAGAGGAACGGTCTGATAGAGACGGTCAACGTTGCTCATGCCGCCGCCGAACACAATGACGTCCGGGTCGAGGATATTCACCACGTTCGCCAGCGCCTTGGCTAAACGACGCTCGTAGCGGCCGAGCGCCAGTTCGGCGACCGGATCGCCTTCGTTGGCGAGCTTAATGATTTCAGCACCTTTCAAACGTTGGGTGGAGAGGCGGAAATAATCCTCCTCAAAACCGGTGCCGGAACAGAAGGTTTCTACACAACCCGATTTACCGCAATAACACGGCACTTCCTGCGCGAAGCGGATTTCGTCTTCGTCTGGCCACGGCAGCGGGTTGTGGCCCCACTCTCCTGCGTTGCCGTTGCCGCCAGCATGGGCTTCGCCATTCAATGCAATCCCGGAACCACAGCCGGTGCCAATGATCGCAGCAAACACCGTTTTTTTTCCTGCTCCGGAGCCATCGGTCGCTTCTGATACCGCCAGACAGTTGGCGTCGTTGGCAATGCGCACTTCGCGCCCTAACAGCGTGGCGAGATCTTCATCCAGCTGCTGACCGTTCAGCCACACCGAGTTGGCATTTTTAACTTTGCCGGTGAACGGCGACAGCGTGCCTGGGATCCCCAGCCCCACGCTGCCGCGATGGCCGGTGGCCTTTTCGGCGTCCAGCACCAACCCTTCAATCGCTTTCAGGGTCTTTTCGTAGTCGTTACGCGGAGTGTCTACACGCTTGCGGAACAGTTCATGGCCTTCATCCGACAACGCGATCACTTCAATTTTTGTTCCACCTAAATCAATGCCAATTCGCACGGGTGCCTCACTTGGTTGGTGTCTGCGGTTCAGGGTGTTCAGGTTACTCAGTGTAGAACCCAACGGCATGTCTGCGGGAAGATTTCCTAACGACGCACGCCGCTCAATTGGGTATCATGCCGCCCTGCATTCTATAAATCAGCGTACCACGGGTGCGCACGGACAGGGATAACATCATGTTATGGTTTAAAAATTTGTTGGTCTACCGTTTGAGCCGTGAAGTCTCTTTGTCTGCCGACGAGATGGAAAAGCAGTTAAGCGCCTTTACCTTTACGCCTTGCGGCAGTCAGGACATGGCGAAGACCGGTTGGGTCTCCCCGATGGGTTCTCACGGCGGCGATGCGCTGACCCACTCGCATAATGGTCAGATCTTGCTGTGTGCCCGTCAGGAGCAGAAGATCCTGCCTTCTCCGGTGATCAAACAAGAGCTGCAGGCCAAGATCGACCAGATCGAAGGTGAACAGCACCGTAAGCTGAAAAAGACCGAGAAAGACTCGCTGAAAGATGAAGTGCTGCACACGCTGATGCCGCGCGCATTCAGCCGTTTCAGCCAGACGTATATGTGGATCGACACAGTTAATGATCTGATCATGGTCGATGCCGCCAGCGCCAAGAAAGCTGAAGATATGCTGGCGTTACTGCGTAAAAGCCTGGGCTCACTGCCTGTCGTTCCGCTGACCATGGAAAGTCCGATTGAGCTGACGCTCACCGAATGGGTACGCTCTGGCGAAACTCCGGCCGGTTTTACCTTACAGGATGAAGCTGAACTGAAAGCCATTCTGGAAGAAGGCGGCGTGATCCGCTGTAAAAAACAGGCGCTGGTCAGCGATGAAATCGCCACGCATATCGAAAACGGTAAACTGGTGACCAAACTGGCCGTAGACTGGCAGGAACGTATCGCCGTGGTGCTGGCCGATGACGGCAGTATCAAACGCCTGAAATTCAGCGATGTGATCCGCGAACAGAATGACGATATCGACCGTGACGATTTTGCGCAGCGTTTCGACGCAGACTTTATCCTGATGACCGGTGAGATTGCCGCACTGATCAAGAATCTGGTAGAAGCCCTGGGCGGCGAAGCACAACGCTAATATTCCCGTCATACTTCATATTGCAGGACAAATTGGCTTACAGCAGATGTGCCCTGCACCTGAAGGTTTGAGGATATCAATCTGCCCAATGTAAAAAGGACGCTAATGCGTCCTTTTTTATTGCTGACCGTATCCGCTCAGACATTATTTATTCAGAAATTTACACAGGTAAGCTGTCGATTCAACCACTTGCAGGTTGAACTCACTGTGACCCGGTACATAGAATTTTTCACCCGGCATAAACACCTGCCAGTCCAGTGAACCTGGAATTAATACTTTCAGCGAGCCAAGCACGACGGTCATCTCTTCAGGTTTCTCGGTGCTGAAGGTGTACTCCCCTTTCTCCATCACGCCGACGCTGGCTGAACAACCGGCGCTGTCGCTGTCAAAACCAATCGACTTTACCTTCCCTGCAAAATACTCATTATTTTTCAACATAGATTGGCCCTTCGCGATAAGTTTCAGAATCTCCATATTAGGGTTAGAAAAGGGCTGCTGTCACTGATTATTGTTGGTTTATGGGCGACTCCCGAGGCGTGCCGCAAAGGCAGGACACTGATTTGATTTTATTGTGGCGCAGTGCCATTCTGAACGGTTGCTACTTCCCCGCCCTTTCTTATTCACAGGCTACACTCAGGTCTTTGCCGCTGGAACTTCACCGTTTATTGCCTTCATTTCTCAGCGCTGCACAAAGTGAGAATTTTTCGGCCGCTGCTCGCCAATCGGGCGTGATGCCGGCCGCAATCCGCAAAAATATCCGCGTGCTGGAGGATAAACTCGGGCTACGCCTGTTTGCCCGTAATACCCACAGTGCGGTGCTGACCGACGAAGGCTTTGCCGCCACAGGGTCAGACAATCAGCTCTGCGGCCAGTTTGGCGACCAGCACGTTGGAGAGCAGCACCGGTATCCCGAGTTTACTTTGCAGCAGCTCACCATGCAGACGGTGATAACCAATACAGTCGAGCACCACAACCTGCGCGCCCTGCTCTTCCAGAGCCAGCGCGGCTTCGGTCAGTTTCTCTGCATCGGCCAGATAAGGGCTGGCGACGGCAAAACAGGGCGCTTTCGGCAGTTTCGCCCATTTGATGGCTTGCTCGGCGATCTGTGATTCGACGGGCACCACAATCCCGACCTGATGGGTGCCAACAATGGCGCGGATCAGCGGCGGAATAATGCGGTCCGGCTCAAGCAGCATGGCCGTTTTGGCATTCAGGCTTTGAAAAACGCCGGTGCAGAGCAGCAGGATCGTTTCACAACCGAGTGCTTCGAGCCAGTCGATCTTTTCCTGCAATCCCTCTTCGACCCGGTGCGATCCCAGTGTGACCTGCGTTCCATCCAGCAAACGTGACACCAAGTGCGCCTCACCCTCTGCCGGTGAATAGCGCTGCTCAATTTGCTGCGGCGTCATGCCGTCGAGCAGGCCAATGTGGGTCACTGACTCTTCGGGAAGATATTCCGACAACAACGGCATAATGTCGCTGCGCGGGGCCTGACCGATGGTTAAGGTCGCAAAGGATGTCATCATAGTGATCAACTCCGGCTTTGCAGGTGGCGCAAGCTTCCGTACAGCGACAACAACAGTTGATATTCGTCGGCATCAAAGAACTGACAGGTGCCGCGACCAAACTCTTTCGCTACTTCGACAGCAAATTTTGCCGCCAGTGCGATGTCGATTTCATGGCTTGCGCCCGTTCCGCAGCCCGGCACAACCGATTCGGCCGTGATCGCAACGCCAACCACCGGAACGTCAGTCGCCGTGGAAGGTTGCAGAATGCTGTTCAGGTGATGAACACCGTTGCCATAAGGCGTGATGTCCTGCGTAGTGATTGGGAAAGTGACCGCCGGTTTGCCGGTAGTCATCTCCATGATACGCAACAGATCTTCAGAGATCCGCAGGATGTAGCCCTCTTTCACCGTCGGCGAAATAGCAAAGCCTTTGTGATTGATGATGCGGTTACCCTTGGTGGTATCGATGGACAAAATCGCGTCCACGCCGTCCACCACTTCGTTGTCATTCATGGTGACGTCGTCAATCGGCGAGTCCATGAAATCTACCGGATCATGCGGGCGGGTTGGCGCATTGGGGCAGATGTGCGTGGTGATAATCACGTCACCGTCGAGGATATCGCCTTTGCGCTGCATGTCGGCCAGCTTCAATGCGCTGGTGACGGCCGCGATGGCACCGTCGGCATCAGAGACTACGCCGATACGCGTTGGGCGCGCACCGATACCGCCGAGACGGCCGATGATACCCAGCGTTGGCGCATGGCCTCCACGGCTTTTCCCCTGACTGCCGGGCACTGTGATACGTACAAAATCGGTGCCGCCTTTCGGGCCGTCGGCACGGTGGGTGCTGGCGGTGACGCCGGGATAGCCCGCGAATAGGTCCACTACATCCTGACCGCTGACGTAAGCACTGTCGATCAATTCGAACACGGTCAATGTCTGATGCAAACTCATCATGCTTTCCTCTTAAAACATCGCGGCAGGCGCTGCGGGAGCGCATCAACCAAAACTGCCGCGAGGTGGATTCAGCTTTTCATTTCAGCGTTTGATTTCGCAAATGCATGAATGATTAGTCTGTTTTTTCATATGGCTTAAAAGCCCTGGTGTTAACGCACTATTACTTGGTTTTGGTACTGAAAATCGAGTTAAAGAAGCTGTACAGGGCGTCACCGGCAATAAAACCGGCAGCCAGAATTTCCATCGGCGTGCGCCCTTTTTCACCCCAGATACGGATGATGATGATGCGCAGAACGATGCCGGTGATCACCGCCCAACCGGCCATCACGCTGTTAATCAGTAAGCCCGTCGCCAGCAAAACGCCTAACTGACGCTTTGGCCCGCCGATAAGCTGAATAAGTGCGCCAGGGATTGCCCAAATCATCAGGCTGTAAGCTATGCCAGGCTGCGCACCGGCCTGAATGGTTTTGGCGTAAACGCGGGCAACCGGCGGTACGAGGTCTTGCGCGAAGTAACCGATATGCGCGAACCAGACCACCGGAATGGCAATCACAAAGGCGATCAGCGCGGCAAACAGCTGAATACGACGCCCGGTGAGTTCTGCCTGCAAATCTTTGCCATAACCGCGCAGGATGAATCCGGCTTTAAGGTCAAAGCCCATATCAGCAAAGGCCGGTCCGGTCGCGGCGGTGAAACCGGTCAGCACGCAAAGTGCCAGCGGCGGGAAGCCAATCAGAATACCGACGATAAGCGTGATTAACGCGACGGCGAAGGCCGGAAACCAGCCGGAGTGCATCGCGGCAATGCCGACAATCAGTTCGTGGAAGAAAGCAGCAAACGCAGCATACGCAATGAAGGCAATCAGCATGCCGAATGACATTTCGGTGTACAACCCGCCCGCCAGTGCCAGCAGCGCGGCGATGGCGATATAGCCCACGGCGCCAAATCCGAGTGCTTTACGCACTTCGGTGGCCGGTTGCGTGAAGCTGGTTTTGGCATCAGCATTTTTCGCCCGCACAACCTGAATCACCTGAATCAGCGACACCAGCCCCGCGCCCACCATCATGCCGTGCGGGATATACATGGCGCTGAGGTCCAGCCCGGCAACCGGCTGTGCGTAAGCGCGGATCAGCAAACCAATGCCGAACATGCTTAATGCCCAGATATTGCCAATGAACGCCGTACCAAACGCCGCCATCGGGATTTTAAGCATCGCGCCGCCCAGCCCAATCACCACGCCAACCACCAGCAACCACGCCTGACGCCCGCCTTTGTCACCGGCTTTGATGGCTTCAGCAGCGGCAACGCCAGGAGGCCACGCGTTGCTGGCAGGGAAAACTTTGGTATCGAACAGGCGATAAAGCAGATAGGCATCGAGCAGCATCGCGAACGAGACACCGATAAACATCGGCAAAATCAACTGCGGCTGTCCCATCACGTAAGGAATGGCAATCGGCATCAGCAGGCTGTTAGCCGCGCCAAAGGTGGCGGAAGAGATCACCGTTTGGGCCAGATTCTGCGTATGTACGGAGCGATAACGCTGGAAAGCCTGCATCGGAATACGCGCCAGCAGCATCGCAAACAGCGCCCCGATAATGGATGTATTCGGCGTAACGCCTAACGTGGTGATCAACTGCACGCCGATGATTGCACCCAATATAGAGAGCAAAATCATGACCAGTAGCGTGCCAATATCCCTGAGTGGATTTTGTTTATTATTCTGAAGATCGTGTTCTGACATAACGGCCCCTGAGAGTGGTGCAAATAAACGCGTTATTTTTAAGCCTGGGAAAATTTTTATTCACAGGCGATCAGTCGCGGTGCGGTACCGGTCTATTGCCAATACTCGTCACCTAATTTTTCAGCTAATTGCTGAGTGACGGCGATCAGACCCTCTTTAATTCCGGCGGGAATATCGCGACCTTCCTGAGGCGAAGGAAACGATAAACATAAACCCACCATTTCATTTCGGTGCTTATTGGTGACGCTGGTGGCTAATGTACTGATACCTTGCAACGTTTCGTTGCAGGCATGAGACACGCCGCTTTCCCGTATCTCTGCAAGTCGGGCCAAAAGAGCCACTAACGTTTGCGGAGAGTTTACTGAATTGACCCGATAGTCCGTGCCAAAACGTTGAATAACATCGTCATCGGTATAACGCGCCAAAATCGCACGCCCGATGGCCGTTTCATGCGCCGGAAGCAGGCTGCCTGCGGGTGTCACCACTTGCAGATAGGTGCGCCCTGGGAACATGCGCATCACCATGATGTCCCGCCCGGTCAGCATCGAGATATACCCGGTGCATTGGGTCGATTGCCCCAACTGCGCCATATAAGGCGACGCAGCATCGACCAGTGGGGCCGAAAGATAATGACTGGCGACAGAGAGGATCAGCTTTCCAATTCGGTATAAACGGCTGTCCGGATCACGCTCCAGTAATCCCTGGCTTTCCATGGTCATTAATAATCGCGAAGCCGTACTCTTCGGCAGCTTTAAATTTTCCACCACATCACTGAATGACAGGCCCGGATGGCCCTGTCCGCTCCCCTGTCGGGAAAATAATTGTAATACCGCAGAGGCATTTTCTAATGTGGTCATAATAATGGTTCCGATATATGGAACTCTGTTCCTGATTTGTTAAGTAAAAATTAAGACTGTTAACGAGCAGGGTCAAGCTGTTTATTTTTTGTCAGGCTGACGAAGGCGGGTAGATATTCTTTAAGGTCTAACGATTCACAGATAATGACGCGGAACGGGGCAAGGCTGCCGATGATTCCGGCACCCTGCGTTTAATTATCAGCAGAATATATTGATTAAGCCCTCTGTCAGAGATTGCGCAGGATATAGAGTGCTATAGAGGCTTCGATAACCACGATAGACAAGGCACCAAGGGCCGGCATCAGCCGGTTATGTTTGGAGATAAACGTCGACAGGCGTTTCATGGCAAAATCCGTGACACTGGCTTCATTAATAACCTATGTGATTATTTTACTCTCAAGCATTCATTCAAGCAATGTGAAGAACAGCGGGCTGTTCGCAGGATACGGAAAGCCAAACGGCCTGCTCAATGCAGGCCGTTTTAAAAAGTGGGCTAACTGATGCTTTGATCTTCGTAACGTCTTTTGGAATCCAGCGCTTCGCGTTCGGTTTCGTGTTCGCTGATCAGTGTGTCAGGTTTCGGATGGTCGGCCCGCAGTTCGTACCAGGTTTCCGTTTTGCCTGGCTCGCCCTTTTCAACCGGAACAATGTAGGCAGTGCGTGGATAGGGAGGCTGACTCGGCATAAAAACTCCTTGGCTGAGGGGGAATACATAAACACGTATGGGTTTAAGTATAGTCAGTCAGCAGCCATACCTCGAAAAGTCGGGGTCGGAAGCCTCTGAAAAGCAAAACGGGCCATCAGGCCCGTTCTCTCACGTCAGCCGGTACGTCGTTATCGCGCGACAGGCAGCGCCAGTGCGTCGAGTATGGCGTCAACCACATGAGCGGGGGTCTGCGCACCATCAACCACGATATGCGCCGCAGCCTGATAGAGCGCTTCGCGCTCGCTGAGCACGTCGAGCATCTCTTCAGTAATAGGTTTACCGGTCAGGGTTGGGCGCTGATCTTCCAACGGCGACTGCTGCAGGCGAAGCGCCAGCGTGGCGGCCGGAGAACGCAGATAAATCACGGTGCCGGTTCGGCGCATAAAGTTGCGGTTATGCTCGGCGAGTATCACACCGCCCCCCGTCGCGACCACGGTCAGCGGTGAGCTGATGCTTTCCAGTGCCTCGGTTTCACGGCGGCGGAAGCCTTCCCAGCCTTCACGTTCGACAATTTCAGCCACGCTGAGCCCGGAAGTTTGCAGCAGATAACTATCGGTATCGACAAATTTGTAATTCAGCGCCGTTGCCAGTGCGCTGCCGACCGTCGTTTTACCTGCGCCGCGGGCGCCTGTCATGAAAATGGGTTGAGTCATTTACCGCTGTCCTTAATACCCTGGGGCTTTTTGTATCCGCTGGATGACGAGTCTGAATCGTCTTGTGTGTGTCAAAATCGTCAAATTGTACTCGCAAAATAGTACAACAAAAAAGCCTCATCAACAGGTTTAAATCGCCCGCTGGTGAAGCCTTAGGTCGGTACTGCCCTGATGCTAATAATAATCTTACTTGAGGGCATCATACTGATAAATGCCGGTGGTGCAATATCTCGCCAGATTCCGCTGGGTAAAAGAGTGTAAACCGTCGTTTTAGCGCGGCTTACAGACATAGACCAGCGCAGGCGGGAAGTTTTTCACCACGCGGATTTTCTGCCAGGTGAAGTAACGGGACAACATCTTTTCTGACAGGTGACTGTATTGGAACTGTACCATCACGCCATTATTAGCCTTCAGCCTTTGCTGCGCTTTTTGCAGAATTTTCATGCTGATACGGGTAGGAATCGACAGCAGTGGCAGACAGGAGAAAATAGCGTCGAAATCGCCTTCCAGATGCTCTGCGGAGTGCGCCATCACCTGCAGGCGTGAATCGTCGATCAGGTTCAATTTATGCACGAAACCGGATTGGATCTCAAAAGCCTGCAACTGTGCATCCACCCGCATGTTATCGAGGATACGCTTAGTCAGGACTCCGTCGGCAGAACCCAGCTCTGCAATTTTCAGTGATTTGGCCCAGTCAATCTGGCTCAGCATCGAGCGGCATAACCAGGGCGAAGAAGGCACCAACGTCCCCATGGTGCGCGGTGACGAGATAAAATTCTGTAAGTAATAAAATTGATTCTGTAATGAGACCCTGGTGTTTCTGATAGTCAGTCTTGTGGCATTTAGCATTTTTTATAACCCCTGGGGAAGTAGACCACTATCACATAGAAAAATTCTTAAGGAATAATTAATTAGCCCTATTAATTTTAACAAGACGCGTAATAGGCCCGGGGAAATGAGATTATTCTCTAATTGCAGCGATTAAATTTATTCTTAAGCGGTGTTTTGTAAGAAAATATTGGCGGGGGAGGTAAAAAAGCTGACAACAACATCCAATAAAATAACCGGCTCAGTTGCCTGACGCCGGTTATTTACACTCAATCCAATCAATGCCGGTTCCCCGGCTATTGGATTTAGCGATACAGTTCTACGCTGGCACGTTCGAGGCTGGAGTCACCCGGGGTGCTCATCCCAATCACCCGGTAGTATCCTGCGCCTTTCTCTGCCGCCTGCGCATTCAGCTGCTCTTTAATGCTGCCTGGTGCACCACTCATCTGACTGATAGAGACAACGCCCAATGATTGATAATTACCGCTGTCAGCTTCAGCTGACGTTATCTTGGTGACTGCCATGGCAGAGAAAGAGGCGGTAGTAATAATGGCTGCGGCTAAAATCGGTAAGAGTTTCATAATGCATACCTTCTGCTGTTTGCTGTTCTAAATTAATTAGTTAATTAAGTTTGCGGATGTTTTCCGTTGAGTTAATTATCTGCCAGCGAATGCAAGAAGACGTAATGCGCCGTAAAGATCGTTAATCTTTGTGACGGAAATGAGGAGAGAGTGAAAGTAAAAATTTCAGCGCAGAGAAAGTGGAGGAAATTAAGGAGTTTTAATGGATTTCAATGACAGTTATTTACAGCCCTAACAGCAGATTCGCACAAATCGACGCCTGATAGCAATCGCTGTTATGATTCTTTTTATTTTTTACAAAAGGGAGTTCTTTTATGGCTGGAACCAGCCTTCTGGCACTGATTGATGATATTGCCTCGATCCTTGATGACGTGGCAGCCATGAGTAAAGTGGCAGCGAAGAAAACCGCGAGCGTGCTGGGCGACGATTTGGCCCTGAATGCTCAGCAAGTCAGTGGCGTAAAGGCCGACCGTGAACTGCCCATCGTCTGGTCCGTTGCCAAAGGTTCTTTGATTAATAAAGCGATTTTAGTCCCGCTGGCCCTGCTGATCAGCGCCTTTGCACCGTGGGCCATCACGCCGCTGCTGATGATTGGCGGTGCTTATTTATGTTACGAGGGTTTCGAAAAGGTCGCGCATAAGCTGATGCACGGCAATAAACAAGAGCATCACGCAAAGCCGGAGACCTCGCGCGAGGTGAAATCCGAGGCTGACGTTGCCAAAGTAGAGAAAGAGAAAATTAAAGGCGCGGTACGTACCGACTTTATTCTTTCCGCAGAGATCATTGTGATTTCACTGGGGACCGTAGCTGCCGCACCGTTTATGAGCCAGGTGACCGTGATGGTGCTGATTGCAGTAGCCATGACGCTCGGCGTGTACGGACTGGTTGCACTGATTGTCAAAATTGACGACGCCGGTTTATATCTCAGCAAACTGAACGGCGAAAGTGGTTTCATGAACGGGGTGCGTGCGTTTGGCGGGATGATCGTTAATGCGGCACCATGGCTGATGAAAACGTTGTCCGTCGTCGGCACATTTGCGATGTTTTTGGTCGGTGGCAGCATTATCAGCCACGGCCTGCCCTTTATGCACAGCCTGATTGAAGTGCTCAACCATGGGCATCAGGGCTTTGTCAGCACGCTGATCACCGGTGCGACCGATCTGGCCGCGGGCCTGATTGTCGGGGCGGCGGTTCTGGCATTGGTCATGCTCGGGCAGAAGATCTTCAGTAAAAAATAGCCCCATCAGGGCGCTGCATGATGTCTGCGGCGCCCTGCTCTCTCACTCAGCGCTTGCTGGCCACGATCATCGCCAGATCAACGGTAAACGAGCCATCCGGCTGAATGTCAAAATGTTGAACCACATCATCCGACATTACCTTTTGCAGTTCACGAATTGCCACCACAAAATGTTCCGGCGTGCGCATTCTCGCCACCCAACTGCTGAACTCCAGCACCAGACGACCGCTGGTCAGCTCCTCTGCCTGTAAGCCTGCCTCCGAGAATAAGCTCAGCCACTCGCCCGGTGCATAGTTGTGGACGTGCGATGTATCGCGCAGCTTCTCCACCGTTTGCAGATAAATATCCAGCAGCAGATTGCCCGGCGAGGCGACATCCATCATGATCATTTTACCACCCGGTTTCAGCACACGGCGCACTTCACGCAATGCCTGACCAACGTCATGCCAGTGATGCGCGGAATAGCGGCTGATGATCACATCGGCAAAATTGTCGGCAAACGGCAGCGATTCCGCCACGCCCTGCTGCACGTCAATATTGTTCAGGCCTTTGTCTTTTGCCGCCTGTGCAACCACCTCGAGCATCTGCGCAGACAAATCATAGGCAATCACCTTGTTCACCACTGAGGCGGCAATAAAGCTGGCATGGCCTGCACCACAGCCTAAATCGATCACCAGCGCGTCCGGGTAAGACTGCAATAACGTCGCCAGCCGTTGTAAATCCGCACCCTGTGAATGTACTGCGCTGGTCAGGTAATCCTGTGCCTGCGACCCGAACTGCTTATCAACCGCCTGACTGTGACTGTTTTTGTTTTCCATTGCCTGCTCCCGTCGTTTTATTGTGATTTTTATAGGCTGCCCGCTGGCCGCAAAACCACTATAAACAGCGTACTATACGGGTACAATATGAGCACTTATACTGGTATGAATAACACCCTGTCTGAGGTTATACGTCTATGAACAACGCTGAACCGCTGAGCGGCCCAAAAGCGCTCGGCGCTTTTTTACGCGCCCAGCGCGAACGCACGACGCCGCAGACGGTAGGCCTGCCGACCTCGGCCCGCCGTCGTACCAGCGGCCTGCGCCGCGAGGAGCTGGCGCAAATCAGCGGCATCAGCACCACCTGGTACACCTGGATTGAACAGGGACGCGATGTTTCCATCTCCGCAGCCACGCTCGACAGATTGTCCGCAGCGCTGCGCCTGGAGACGGCGGCCCGTGACTATCTGTTCAGTCTGGCGGGCGTTAAGGATCCGCAGGCCCGGCTGGCCGCCGATGCGCCGGACGCGCGTGTAAGCGCCTGCGTTCATCAGCTCACCTGCCCCGGGTATTTACTGGACAGCGCCTGGAACGTACTGAGCTGGAATCCGCAGGCCGGACAGCTTTTCGCGGGCTGGCTCGACGTGGACCCGCAGCCCAATTTATTACGCTTCATGTTCCTGCATCCGCTGGCACGTACGCTGGTAGTGGACTGGGCAGAACGTGCCAAACGCGTGGTGGCAGAGTTTCGGGCTGAGTCCGGTCATTTCGCCCAGTCCGACGCCATCCGCCAGTGCGTCATGGCTTTACGGGAGGAGAGCGACACGTTCAATAAGTGGTGGAATCAGCAGGACGTGCTTGGGCGTGAAGGCGGTGAACGTCGCTTCCTGCATCCTGTTCAGGGCAGCGTAGTTTACCGCCAGCAGACCTTTTTCCCTGCGGGTCATGCGGAATTTAAACTGGTGATGCTGGTTGAACAGGCCTGATTGACAGAGCGCCCGCGGATGTGTGAGGCTGAATTCATTATCAAAATGCAGATTTCTTTAACGCAGAGACAGGAAAATAATGATGATAATGCGTCAGCTGTATCAGGACAGCCAAACCGAAATCCGTGTCGCGACCGAACTTGAGGCCGCCCTGCACTTTGATGCCATTCTGGATTCAGTGAAGGAAATCGGCGCGTGGGAAACCTGGTGTACCGATCAGTATCAGTTGGAAGACAGCCGCAAATATCTGATCGACTCCGAGCAAAAACGTCATCGCGGCGTTGAATTCAATTTTTGCCTGTTTGACTGCGCCAGCGGCCAGATGATTGGCTCTGTCAGCGTTAACCGTATCAATCAGGATTATAAGTTCGCCAACGTCGGTTACTGGATCCGCACCGGTTTCACCGGCCGTTCACTGGCCCCGCTGGCGGTCCGTGCTGCTGCACGTTTCGCCTTTGACGAACTGGCCCTGACGCGCCTGGAGATTGTCGCGATGGACGGCAATCATCGCAGTTGCCGCGTGGCTGAAAAAGCCGGTGCCGTAGCCGAAGGCCTGCACCGCAATCGTCTTTATTATCGCGGTGAACCGAGAAACGCCTGGGTTTATTCCCTCATCCCCGGCGATTTACCGGCCTGATCGCCAAATCAATTTTCTACCTCTCCCCTATAAAATCTGGATAAGGCACTGAACATGACCTCTTCTGCGCATACCGTCTCCACCGAGTGGCTGGCGAAAAATCTTAACTCACCGGACGTGGTGATCATCGACTGTCGCAAGTCAAAACCCGGCATCACGCCGCCCATTGATTTCCACGGAAAATATCTGGAAGCACATATCCCCGGCGCCATCTATGTTGAAGTCGATAGCATCTCCGACTGCTCTACCGGGCTGCCGCACATGATGCCGACGGCGGAAGAGTTCTCCGCCTCGATGAGCCGCCTCGGCGTGGGCGATGGCCAGACCGTAGTGCTGTATGACGAAGGCGATCTGTTTTCTGCTCCGCGCGTCTGGTGGATGCTGACCAGTTTTGGCGCGAAAAGCGTGCGCGTGCTGGACGGCGGTTTAAATGCGTGGGTAGCCGAAGGGCGACCAACCGAAAGCGGCGAGATTGTCCGTGTTCCCGCCACCTTCACCGCTAAACTGGTTCGCCCGGTGGTGGTCAGCGCTGAACAGGTACAGGATGCTCTTGGCAAAGTGCAGATAATCGATGCGCGTTCGCTGGGACGTTTCAAAGCTGAACAACCTGAGCCGCGTCCCGGCCTGCACGGCGGCCATATCCCCGGCAGCCTCAGCGTGCCTTTCACCGAACTGACAGAAAACGGCCACCTGAAATCGCCGCAGGCTTTAAAGGCGACTTTCGAAAGACTGGGTGTGGATCTGAATAAACCGGTGATCACCACCTGTGGTTCGGGCGTAACTGCAGCAGCGCTGGCGTTCGGGCTGGATTCACTCGGCGTGAAAGAGGTGATGTTGTACGACGGATCGTGGGCCGAATGGGGTAATATCGACGAAGATTATCCGATCGAAACGCATTAATTAGTCTGCTTTACAGCCTGGTGACGCCCTGTCGCCAGGCCTGCTCTTTCATCTGCTCAATGACCTGATACTCCTCACGCGGCAGCACGCTGAAATGACGGATCAGCAGACGTTCGCACAGCGCCTCATTTCGCGGATCAGCAACGGTTTCCAGCAAAGCCAGCCGCAGCAGATTCAATGTTTCAGGTGGTGTTGATGCTGCGGTGATCAGCGGCAGCCCCGGTGCAGTAGCGGTTTCACCAATAATACTCAGCCCCTCGAGCTCCTGTGGCTGATAGCGGCGCAGTAGTTCCAGCGTGACACAATCAATCGCTGCGATATCCGCCTGCCGTTGCCGGACAAGCTCCAGCGACTGCCGGTGCCCTCCGCTCTCCAATGCCACACCAAAGAACTCACCGTTTTCAGCCAAAGGGGCCACCAGCGCCCGCAAACTGTTGTACCCCGACTGCGAATCCGTGCTGTTAAACGCAACCCGGCGGCCGCGAAAATCACTCAGGCTGGCCAGACTCTCTTCCTCTCGCACTACTAAGAAACTGCGATAATAAGGGCCACTGCAACCCCGCGCGTCATAGCTGAAAGTGCCAACCAGTTGAACCTGCGGCAAAAATGCCACCAGAGGAAATCCGCAGGTCTGGCTGAGGAGTAAATCTGGCTGCTGCCAGTGTGAAAGCAGATCGTCGGGCCACTGCAACGTTACCGGGGAATCACTCCCGCTGAGCTGAATCAACTGCTGGCGCAGCGCCTGCCAGAACTGCTCCACGTCGTCTTGAACCACGCCATACATTGGCATTGAAATCAGCATTCACACAGCTCGATCATTCCGTACTCCTGACAGATATTTGCGGATAATCATAGCCGCTAAACGGCTCTGGTGCAGCCGGGCCTCCGGGAGACAATGGATGAACCTCTACGGTGACAGGATTGAGGGCGTGGTCGCTAAACCACTGCGCATACCCTTCAACCAGAAACCCTTCACTGCGCTGAATATAAGCTTCCCGTTCGGCCAGATAGACTTTTCGCAAACCAAACCACGGCAGACCGGGTAAGTCATGATGCACCAGATGGTAATTAAGATTAAGGAACAGCAAGCGCCAGCCCGGACCCGCTTCGTTAAGCGTTGAACGCGCCTCAGGTGCCTCATGAGCGCGATGCTCAAAGAAAGAGCGCAGTTTGGTCAGGCTCAGCGCCGGATAACTCACCGCCAGCAGAAAATAGAGTGGCGACAGACCGCGCTGTGACATCCAGTGCAACAATACCGCCAACAACGCGATATGTATCAGCCACATGGTGAGGGTTTTCATCTCTCCCCGAAGTGTACCGCGCACCGCGCCGGTCAACGTGGCGTAGATATCGAGCAAGGGCCCGATGATCATGCGGCCTGGCAAAGTATTACGCAGTTTGATCACCGCGATACACCAGGCCGGAAACTTGTCCCAGCGGGCGCGAGTGAAGTAATAACCTTCCGGGTCATCCTCCGGCAACGTCAGGTGGTCGTTACGGTGATGATGCAGATGGGAGTCACGATATAAACCATAGGGATACCACACCGCCAGCGGCAGCGTGCCAAAAAGCTGATTGAGCCGGGCGTAGCGTGTCGGGTGACCATGAATCAGTTCATGCTGCAGCGACATATACCAGGTGGTGAACAGGATGAGTAAAGGTGTCGCAACCCAGGTCCCCAGCGTCTGCCAGAAATAAACCACGCCAAACCAGCCGCTATATACCGCCATCATTAATATCCAGGTAGGCAACTCCAGCCGCCACCACCAGGCCTGGGAGCGCCGGTGGATATCGGCCCGTTGACGGGCATGCAGGTAGTGGGCAGAAGAGGACATAGAAATGCGCCTGAAGATAACATCTGGCGATTATCAGGTAGTCGAAAGGGTAAGTTAAATGACTAATAACGCATTGATAAGTGAATAAATTGCTAAGGGGATAAAAGGGGTCTCTAACCCGCCGAAAGGCAAGAGGCCCCCATTCACTGCAGTCAGCCTTGCAGATCTTTTTGCAGAGCCTGAGTGAACTGATCCATCGGGCAGAATCCCTGCTTATCAATCTCGCAGCCTTCAATTTGCAGCGTTACGCGCTGTGGCGGATTTTTCATGCTCAGCGGGGTGTTATTGCGGATCTGTTTAGCTGTTGGATAAACATATTCGATCTTCATCAGATCCTTGTTAGCTTTCTTATCGTGCCAGCGCTGGAACACCACTGCGCCGCTGATAGGCGTACGTTCATACTGACCAGGCAAGGTGTAATCTTTGGTTTTCAGCGCCGCCAGCAGTGATGCAATATTGGAGTCATGCCCGACCAGCAAGGCCAGCTTCGCCTGCTGTGCTGACTGCTGATCTGCAGATTTCGCATCATCTTTATTCAGCGCACCGGAGATGAAAGTCAGCAGTGGTTTCGCTGCGTTAGCTGCAATGGCTGGCGAGCCGAACAGTGTCTCGTGGTAAAGGTTCTTGATGGTTTCCAGTTTAGTCCACTGCTCAGGCGTGGTGATCTGCCCCCAGGCGACATCCTTCATCGGGAAGCCTTCGTAATACTGCAACATGAAGGCGTCAGTCGCACCGGTCGCCATACGCAGAGGTCCGGTGATCCCAGGCTCTTTGCCCTGCACCAAAACCACGGCCGACGGCTGTGAAGCCAAATCGCACTGTTTGTCCTGCTTACACAATTTTGAATTCTGATAATCCATCACTTTTTGCAGCAACAGGTAATTGGGTTTCAGCCGCTGATTCAGACCGTCAATTCCGCCCTCACCTGCATGCTGATTGATGGAGTTGAGCGCGTCTGTTTTGAACTTTTCATTCACATCGGCGGTGATGATCGGGTTGAAGACCGGATCCATCTTTCCGATTTCAACCCTGTTGACGACCGCAACATCACAGCCGGGGAATGCACCGGTCACAAAGTGTTTAGCGGTATCAATCGTACGCGGCAGACTGTTGGCATAAGCAAACACCTGGCCACCGGCAGGGCATTGTGCCGCAGGCAAGACCTGGTTTTTAGCCAGCCAGGCACGGAAATACTGGCCCATATGTTCTTCAACTTTTCCGCCTTTGGGCGTCAGTAACCCCCCTTCTGTTTGCCATTTTGGCCAGGTGTGGGTGGTTGATTCTGCAAGTACATCACCGTAGTTCACCAGCGGCGCACGGATCCCGTGGCGGCTCATGACCAGAACTTGTTGTAGTTCAAGGGACGTATTGGCAGCAAAAGAAGGGGCGGACATCGGCAGCAGGCAAGCTAACGCCGTCAGCGCAAAAGCGCGGGGTAATGTTTTCACGTGTTAATCCTCTGTAGTTTCCTTGGCAATAGACATCCACCGCGGCTCAACCTTTTCAACAGATTGATTCCAGCGGTGAATTTCCAGCATAGGGGAATACGCGATAACAGAGGGGGATCAAGCTCACATCAAAACATTAACAATGACACTTTTATGACAGTCAGGTCAGAACTGATAGCGCAGCCAGGCGAAAAACACATTGCCGTTGTTATAAGTACCCGGAATATAGGTGGCCTGAAAACTCAGCTTGTCATAACTGATCGATGCCAAAGGTAACACCAGAGGAACCGGGATATAAGAATAGTCATCCCGCGCCGTGACAGCGGCGGTATATCCCAGACCCAATCGGAAATTTTTATCTTCCGCCGGTTGCCATATTTTCTCATAGCCATAACCCCCGATAGGCTCCCATTTATTATGCGAGTCCTTAAAGGCCATAAAATAGAGACCATGCCAGTCGCCATTTTCATCGTATCGGGAAATACCATAACCTCCGCCCCATGGACGCTCGTTATAGCTATCGGTCTTCTCTTTGTCATAGGTCAGGCGGTTATGCCAGGTAATGACCGGCAGATAAAGGTCTTTATCCGGTGAAGCGTTCCAGGTGGTTGAGACATCATTTGACCATGAGTCCCACCACCCCATGAAACCAGGCCTGGCTGGCGTCGATGCTGACGGCGTACTTTCGGAGCTGGCGAAAGCAGGCAAAGCAGGCAAAGCAGGCAAAGCAGGCAAAGCAGGCAAAGCAGGCAAAGCAAAGAAACTGGATAATATAAATACCCAGGAAAGCATCTTTTTAAAAATAACCATTTACTGTATTACTCCCTTCGTTATGGAGTAATTGTATCAATTGACGATTAAATAATATTTAAACAGATAGAAGGCATTTTGTAAGCAAACATACAGGTCCCTGACATTCAGATATTTCTCACGAAAATAACAGGAATAATCCTAATAAAAGATGATTAACATTCTCATCTTCTTAAAAGAAAGCACCCTTATTAATAACCTTGCAAATTAGAAGGAATAACGTAGCCACCCAAACAGTACATTTCCCTTACTATTAGCACCAGGAATATAGGTAGCCTGGAAGGTAAGACGCGAATAGCCCGCAGAGACCAAAGGGAGAACCATGGGGAAAGGCACATAATCATAGTTATCCCTGGCCGAGACGGCTGCAACATACCCTACGCCCAGACGGAAGTCTTTATCCTCTAACGGATGCCATATTTTCTCATAACCGTAACCCGCGACGGGCTCCCATTTATTAAAGGAGTCTTTGAATGCCATGGCATACAGGCCGTGCCAGTTCCCTTTCTCATCATATCGGGAGACACCATAACCTCCGCCCCAGGGGTGTTCATTATAACTGTCAATTTGACTTTTACTGTGCGTATGGCGGTTATGCCGGGTTAAAACAGGCAAATAGATATCTTGCTGCTGCGGGCTTGTCCAGGTATCGGTAATATCCCCCTTAAAAGAGGACCACCAACTTTCATCACTATTTGTTGACGACACGTTGATATCTGGCGTTATTTTTTCATTATTCCCGGCTATTGCCGACGTCGAACAGAATAATGAAAGTGTAATGATATAAAACCATGCCCCAGATTTAAGAAGAGCGCTTTTTAAGTTTTTCATTGGCTATATGCCTGTTTAAATTAACCTGTGTAGCATATAGATTGGCTTTAAATAATATACTTAATGAATAAATAAGGATAACTTAATTAGCTCGAAAGGATAATAATTAAGCCATTAAAAACAATAAATTATGCACACAATCCGTCAAAATATAAGAAATTAATTATTACATTATGAATTGTTTTGGAGAGTTTTCCGTTTTTTAATCAAAAAAAACCGAAGCCAAAAAGCACTCCGGTTTTTTCACTCCCAGTCAGACATCAGCCAAGCTGTTTACGTGCATTGCGGAACAGGCGCATCCACGGGCTATCTTCACCCCACTCTTCCGGATGCCAGGAGTTGCTGACAGTACGGAATACGCGCTCAGGGTGAGGCATCATGACCGTCACACGACCTGACAGGTTGGTAACCGCAGTGATGCCATTCGGTGAACCGTTAGGGTTTGCCGGATAGTCTTCCGTCACACGCCCGTTGTTGTCCACAAAGCGCAGCGCCACCAGATTGGCATGTTCCAGTTGCGACAGATGCACCGCATCACGTACTTCAACATGACCTTCGCCGTGTGACACCGCGATTGGCATACGCGACCCGACCATCCCCTGCATCAGCAGCGACGGGCTGGCGGTCACTTCGACCAGGCTGAAACGCGCCTCGAAGCGATCCGACAGGTTACGGACAAAGCGTGGCCAGTGTTCTGCCCCCGGAATGAGTTCTTTCAGGTTGGACATCATCTGACAGCCGTTGCATACGCCCAGCGCCAGCGTCTGCGGGCGATGGAAGAAATCTTCGAATTCATCACGCACACGGTCGTTGAACAGCACGGATTTTGCCCAGCCTTCGCCGGCACCCAGTACGTCACCGTAGGAGAAGCCACCGCACGCCACCAGCGTATGGAACTCCTGCAAATCGCGGCGGCCAGCCAGCAGGTCACTCATATGTACGTCTACCGCATCGAAGCCCGCGCGATGGAATGCGGCGGCCATTTCAATGTGGGAGTTAACGCCCTGTTCGCGCAGCACGGCCACTTTCGGACGCGCACCTTTGGCAATATAAGGCGCTGCCACGTCTTCCGCTGGAGAGAAGCTCAGCTTAACGTTAAGACCCGGATCGCGATCGTGCGTCTTGGCTTCATGCTCCTGATCGGCACATTCAGGGTTATCGCGCAGACGCTGCATCTGCCAGGTGGTTTCTGCCCACCAGGTACGCAACGTGGTACGGCTTTCGCTGTACACCGGTTTGTCGCCATGCGTGATCACAAAGCGGTCGCCCGTTTCGGCACGGCCCAGATAGTGGGTGCATTCGCCTAATCCGAACGTCGCCAATGTCTGCTCAACGTCCGCACGATCTTCAGCGCGTACCTGAATAACCGCGCCCAGTTCTTCGTTAAACAGCGCAGCCAGCGTGTTTTTGCCCAGCGCCGCGATATCCGCTGTCAGGCCACAGTGACCGGCAAACGCCATCTCGGCCAGCGTCACCAGCAGGCCGCCGTCAGAGCGGTCGTGGTAAGCCAGCAGCTTGCGATCGGCGACCAGCGTCTGCATGGCGTTGAAGAAGCCACCCAGTTGCTCTGCACTGCGTACGTCAGCAGGAATGTCACCCAATTGGCGGTAAACCTGCGCCAATGCCGTAGCACCCAGAGCATTGTGCCCACAGCCGAGATCCACCAGCAGGAGTGCAGTGTCACCCTTGTCGGTGCGCAATTGCGGCGTCACCGTGCTGCGTACGTCTTCCACCCGGGCAAAGGCGGTGATCACCAAAGATAATGGCGAGGTCATTTCGCGCTGTTCATTGCCTTCCTGCCAGCGGGTTTTCATCGACATGGAATCTTTGCCGACCGGAATGGTGATACCCAGAGCAGGGCAAAGTTCTTCACCGACGGCTTTCACCGCGGCATAGAGACCGGCATCTTCACCCGGATGGCCAGCTGCAGACATCCAGTTAGCTGACAGCTTCACGCGCTTCAGGGTGCCAATTTCGACGGCGGCCAGGTTCGTCAACGCTTCGCCCACGGCCATGCGTCCTGATGCGGCGAAGTCCAGCAAAGCGATAGGCGCACGTTCACCCAGTGACATCGCTTCACCATGGTAGCTGTCGAGGCTGGCGGTAGTTACCGCACAGTCAGCTACCGGGATTTGCCACGGCCCGACCATCTGGTCACGCGCCACCATACCGGTGACGGTACGGTCGCCGATGGTGATGAGGAAGGTTTTTTCTGCCACAGCCGGCAGATGCATGACGCGCTTCACGGCTTCAGTGAGCTGAATGTTCTCTGCATTCAGGCTGTCACCCATCGCTTTGAGCGTGGTGACGTCACGGGTCATTTTCGGTGTTTTACCCAGCAGTACATCCAGCGGCATGTCAATCGGCTGGTTGTCGAAGTGGCTGTCTTCGAGGGAAAGGTGCATCTCTTCGGTGGCTTCACCGATAACGGCATAAGGTGCGCGCTCACGCTGGCAGATAGCGTCAAACTGCGCCAGCTGTGCCGGAGAAACCGCCAGCACATAGCGCTCCTGCGATTCGTTACACCAGACTTCCAGCGGGCTCATGCCCGGTTCGTCGTTCAGAATGTCACGCAGTTGGAAGCGACCGCCACGGTTGCCGTCGCTGACCAGCTCTGGCATCGCGTTGGATAAACCGCCCGCGCCGACGTCATGAATAAACAAAATCGGGTTGGCTTCACCCAGCTCCCAGCAGCGGTCAATCACTTCCTGACAGCGGCGTTCCATTTCCGGGTTATCACGCTGAACTGAGGCGAAATCCAGATCGGCGTCTGACTGACCGGAGGCCATGGAAGAAGCCGCGCCGCCGCCCAGACCGATGTTCATCGCCGGGCCACCGAGTACAATCAGTTTGGCGCCAACGGTGATCTCACCTTTCTGTACGTGGTCAGCACGAATGTTGCCGATACCCCCAGCCAGCATGATCGGTTTGTGGTAACCGCGCAGCTCCGGGCCGTTGTGGCTGTTGACGTTCTCTTCGTAAGTTCGAAAGTAGCCCAGCAGCGCCGGACGACCAAATTCGTTGTTAAATGCTGCACCGCCTAACGGGCCGTCGGTCATGATCTCCAGCGCGGTCACGATGCGGTCTGGTTTGCCGAAGTTCTCTTCCCACGGCTGTTCAAAGCCCGGAATACGCAGGTTGGAAACGGAGAAACCGACCAGCCCCGCTTTTGGTTTGGCACCGCGCCCGGTCGCGCCTTCATCACGGATTTCGCCGCCAGAGCCGGTCGCCGCACCCGGCCACGGAGAGATCGCCGTCGGATGGTTATGTGTTTCAACCTTCATCAGAATATGCGCCTGCTCCTGGTGGAAGTCATAAAGACCATCAGCCGCATTGGCATAAAAGCGCCCTACCTGCGAACCTTCCATCACGGCGGCGTTATCTTTATAAGCAGACAGCACGTGGTCCGGCGTTTGTTCAAAGGTATTTTTGATCATCTTGAACAGCGACTTAGGCTGTTCCTGACCGTCGATTACCCAGTCAGCGTTAAAAATTTTATGCCGGCAGTGTTCGGAATTGGCCTGCGCGAACATATATAACTCAATGTCGGTCGGGTTGCGCCCCAGCGACGTAAAAGCGTCCATCAGATAATCAATTTCATCCTGCGCCAGTGCCAGGCCCAGTTTGATATTGGCGGCTTCCAGCGCGCCACGGCCTTCGCCGAGAATATCGACGTGCTGCACCGGAGCGGGCTGGTGTTGGGCAAACAGCGCCTGCGCCTCTTCGAGGCTTTCAAACAGGGTTTCCATCATGCGGTCGTGCAACAACGCGCCTAACTGCGCCCACTGCTCGTCGGTCAGCGTGGGGGCCTGAACGTAAAATGCCAAACCGCGTTCGAGGCGCAATACCTGAGACAAACCGCAGTTATGGGCAATGTCAGTGGCTTTGGAAGACCAGGGAGAGATGGTGCCCGGACGTGGCGTCACCAGCAATAAGCGACCAGCGGGAGCGTGTTCAGCGAGAGAAGGACCGTATTTGAGAAGGCGTTGTAATTTGGTTTGTTCGTCAGGGCTCAGCGGGGCGCTGACGTCGGCAAAGTGTACATATTCGGCGTAAATATCACTGACCGGAAGACGGGCATCCTGACAGCGGGATAATAACTTATTAATACGAAAAGCCGACAAAGCAGGCGAACCACGCAGTATTTCCATAATCACAGATCTCTCGTCTTCGAAGCAACTGACCGCAGTGCTTCATTGGGCGCAACAGGGGGAAAACGCGGGCTATTATAGAGAAAGCCTGAGCATGACGAAACCGTTTGCGTAGTTAATATTCATATTAACTATAAGGCGTACTTTTAATGTGGTTACTGTGAATAAAGTTGCAGGCTGTCGTTTTGTTGAGCAAAATGCGTCGACACTGGGAATATAACCATAGTAATGACAGAGCCTGAGCTCATTAAAATAATAGCGCCGCACAGAGATAACTATTTGACGCGCATAAAATTAAACTACTTTCTTGTCGGTCTTGCTGCCCTGTTGCTGGCGTTGGCTTTGTGGCCAACCATACCGTGGCATCGGGGGGAAGGCGACCAACTGGAACAGATAAAATCCCGTGGAGAATTACGCGTGAGCACGCTTAATTCTCCACTGACTTTTTTCAACAGCCCTGACGGCAGCCCCGGATTCGATTACGAACTGGCAAAACGCTTTGCTGACTATCTTGGCGTAACGCTGGTGATGGCGCCACATGACAACATCACATCGATGTTTAATGACCTCGACAACAATAAAACTGACATGCTGGCGTCAGGCCTTATCTACAATGTAGAGCGCCTGAAAAACTACCGTACAGGGCCTGAGTACTATTCGGTGTCACAACAATTGTTGTATCGCCAGGGATCGGTGCGCCCAAAATCACTGGCAGATATAAAAGGATCACTGGTCGTCTCTTCCGGTACGGCACACATCGTGGCGCTTCAGGCTGCCAGTAAAAAATACCCTGAGTTAACGTGGACCGAAACCGACAAACTCTCGCCGAGTGAATTACTGCAACAAGTCGCCGAAGGAAAACTCGACTATACGCTGGGCGACTCCGTCACCGTAGCGCTCATACAACGGGTCTATCCGCGCTTAGCCGTGGCGTTTAACGTCACCGCCGACGAACCCGTGACCTGGTATTTCAGCAAGAAACCTGACGATGACAGCCTGTATGCTGCCATGCTGGATTTCTTCAGCCAGATTTCCGAAGACGGTACGCTGGAAAAACTGGAGGAAAAATACCTCGGGCACGTGGGTGAATTTGACTACGTCGATACCCGCACTTTCCTCAGAGCGATCGACACCACCCTGCCCGCGCTGCAACCGCTGTTTGAGAAGTACGCCAGTGATATTGACTGGCGGCTGCTGGCGGCGATCTCCTATCAGGAATCACACTGGGATCCGCTGGCGACATCCCCGACCGGCGTGCGCGGCATGATGATGCTCACCCGGGCGACCGCCTCTGGTCTGGATGTTGATGACCGCACGGACGCCGAGCAGAGTATTCAGGGCGGCGCACTGTATCTGTCGCGCCTGATGGACAAAATGCCGGAAACGATCCCCAAAGATGAACGGATCTGGTTTGCGCTGGCCGCTTACAATATGGGTTACGGTCACATGCTGGATGCCCGTAAACTTACGGCCGATCAGAAAGGTAATCCTGACAGCTGGCTCGATGTGAAACAGCGTTTGCCGATGCTAAACCAGAAGCGCTATTTCAGCCGGACTACCTATGGCTATGCGCGCGGAACGCAGGCGTATAAGTACGTCGAAAACATCCGCCGCTATCAGTTAAGTCTGGTGGGATATCTGATGGAAAAGGAGAAAAAACAGGCGCAGGAAGCGGCGTTGCAGGCTCAGTTAGGTGCCGGTTACCCGGCGGTGAGCGCCGCGCAGGCATTGGCACCTGCGCGTTAACATCAGTGTTTGTCGTCAGGCCCTTCGGCGGCGCGCTGCGCCTGTTTAAGGGCTTTGTGCTGACTGCGGCGGTGACGGAAAAACGCACTCAGCATGGCCGAACAGTCATCTGCCAGAATGCCGGGTGTGATCTGCACCTGATGATTCATTCCCGGATGGCCTAAAATATCCAGCAGTGAACCTGCGGCACCAGTTTTAATGTCCGCCGCGCCGTAAACCACCCGGCGAATACGGCTGTGGATCATGGCACCTGCACACATTACGCAAGGTTCCAGCGTCACATAGAGGGTGGCGTCCAGCAGGCGGTAGTTTTGTACTTTCTGCCCGCCCTGACGCAGCGCCATGATTTCAGCGTGAGCGGTAGGATCATGATGCCCGATGGGCCGGTTCCAGCCCTCGCCAATCACCTGATTGTCGAGTACCAGAACGGCTCCCACCGGGACTTCGCCCTCTTCCTGCGCCTTAAGGGCCAGATTTAATGCGTAGCGCATCCAATCTTCATCACTGTATTGCTCTGCCACTTTCACCTCATACTCGTTGATTCAGCGGCCATTATACCGTGGTCATATTACCTAACCCAACCGCTGACAGAGTAAGCGAACAAGTAATGTGAAAAAGTTAAGGGGAAACGGCGTTTATTCAAGCTGCTGCAATTCACCGTGCTTGCTGACACGAAAGCGGTGTTCACAGAAAAACAGCAACGGGTTGTCCTGTTTGCTGTCGCTGTATCCGCTGTAGAGCTTTAATGGCGAACCGATACGCTGTTCAAGCTGAACGACTTTCTCTTCGCCCAGACAGCGCAACGGCAGCACCCAGCCACCTTTGCCTCTGGCAATGCGACTTCCCACCAGACGCACCCTCGGCAGGAAAGGGGAAGCGTTATAGACCTGCTGCACCAGATTTTCCGGCGAACCGGTGATCAACCACACGTCGGCGTCCTGACTTTCGATGTAATCACGCAAGCGCATCTGCACCACGGGAAAAGCCACCACTTTCTGGCGAAACCAGTTCACAAAGCGCAATTCGAGATCTTTAAGTTTGGCTTCACTGTGCCCAAAAGTGATCGACCACAGTAGTAAGCTCATCGGCCAACGCGTCGCACGCCCCTGCGCTAACATGCCAAGGCCAATCACTGGCAACAGGGGCACGACCAGCAAAAGGTTTTGCGGCATCCGCCACAGCAGAAACCGCATAAAGCTGCCGAACATATCCTGCTGATGAAGCGTCCCATCCAGGTCAAAAAATACTACTCGTCGATCCGCCTTCGCGCTCAATGCGTTACTCCTCGGGATCGTTGAACCCCATCATCCAGGTGAAAATAAATCCGGCTATTACGGTAATCAATATCCCCGCTAGGTACAACATCACTTTTCCGGACACAATGGTCAGCGCCAATGGTAAACCGGAGATCCCAAAGGTGATCACCGTGGCGACCTTCCAGTAACAGATTAGCGCACCACCCACTGCCCCGCCTAAACAGGCGCCAATAAATGGCCGTCCGAGCGGTAAGGTTACGCCGAAAATCAGCGGTTCACCGATGCCAAGAATACCCACCGGCAGCGCACCTTTTATCACTTTTTTCAGGCGCGGATTGCGGGTTTTCATGTAGACGGCAATCGCCGCCCCCACCTGCCCGACCCCCGCCATGGCTAAAATAGGCAGCAGTGGATTCGAACCATGCGCCTGGATCAGTTCGACGTGAATAGGCACCAGCCCCTGATGTAACCCCGACAGCACCAGCGGCAGGAAGAATCCGGCCAGGAGCGCGCCCACCACCAGACCGCCTTTATCGATTGCCATATTCACGCCGTGTGCGATGGCATCCGAGATAACGCCGCCTAACGGCTGAAGAATGACAATCGCCAGCGTCGCCGTCACCAGCGTGGTGATCAGCGGGTTGAGGATCAATTCGACAGACTCCGGCAACCACTGACGCAGGCGTTTTTCCAGCCAGCACATCAGTGCCACGACGAATAATACGGCAATCACCCCGCCACGCCCCGGTTGCAGGGTTTCACCAAACAGGGTGATTTGCGCCAGCGCCGGGCTGGAAAGGATCCCCGCCATTACGCCGCCCATCGCCTGTGAGCCACCGAACACCCGCGCTGCATTCACACCGACCAGAATATTCATGATGGCAAACACAGCACCGCCGAAGATCGCCAGCAGGCCCAGAATATTGGGGTAATCGAGCGCCAGTGAACCGGCGATGTCAGGCCGCTTAAGCAGATTAATAATGCCCATGATCAGACCCGAGGCGATAAACGCCGGGATCAGCGGAATGAAGACATTGGCGAGCTGACGCAGTGCACCGCTCATCGGTGCGGAATATTTCGCTTTGGCTTGGGCTTTATTGCGGGAAATGGCATCGGACGGCGGGTTATTTTCTCCGCCCACGAGCAGCGCACGCATAGCATCGACCACTTTGGCCGCCGCACCGGGGCCAACAATAAACTGATGCTGTTCGCCCTGCTTGATGTAACCTTTGATGCCCGTCAGAGTTTGAATGCCCGTCAGATCCAGTTTCTGCTCATCAAAGACCTCAACCCGCACGCGTGTCATGCAGTTTTCCAGCTTGCTGATATTGCCTTCACCCCCCACGCGTTGCAGGATTTGCGTTGCCAGAAGCTGCGTTTTATCCATTGCCGTCGCCATGCCCATTCCCCTTTGTCAGTAAAGCATTACCCCGCCAGCGCCGCGCGCAAGAAGCCGTGGTGAGTCGCCAGTCGCTCTATGGCCTCTTCGGCACTGATCTGACTGAGCAGCATCAGAATGGCCGGTTTAACATCAAATTCAGTTTGTGCCAAAGCCGCTTCGGCGTCAGCACGGGCGGCACCGGTGGCTTCGACCACGATGCGGCAGGCGCGATCCACCAGTTTGATGTTGGTGGCTTTCACATCCACCATCAGGTTCTGGTACACCTTGCCGGTTTTCACCATCGCACCGGTGGAGATCATATTCAGCACCAGTTTTTGTGCGGTCCCTGATTTCATGCGGGTTGAACCGGTCAGGGCTTCGGGGCCGACGACCGGAGAAATCGCGACTTTGGCTTCATGCGCAATAGGTGAATCCGGGTTACAGGAGATAGCCACCGTGGCGCAGCCAAGTTCACTGGCGTAACGCAGTGCGCCAATAACGTAAGGCGTGCGGCCCGAGGCCGCGAGGCCTACCACGGTATCGGCCGTAGTGAGCTGAATATTCTTCAAATCTTCAACGCCCAGCGCTTCGCTGTCTTCCGCGCCTTCGACCGCTTTTAGCAGGGCGCCGGGGCCGCCGGCAATTAGGCCAATCACCATGCCATGCGGAACGCCGAACGTCGGCGGGCATTCCGAGGCATCCAGCACACCAAGGCGTCCGCTGGTACCTGCCCCCAGATAAATAAGGCGTCCGCCGGCTTTAAAAGAGGCTGCTGCCATGTCCACAGCCTGCGCCACCTGCGGTAAAACAGCGTGAATAGCTTCGGGGACTTTGCTGTCTTCATGGTTGAAAGCGGCGACCATTTCCAGCGTCGACATCTCGTCGAGAGCCATTGTTGCCGGATTACGGCTTTCAGAAACCAGAGATCCTAAGTTCATAACCTTACCTCGTGAATTTTTAATTCATAAATATGGTTAGATATTTGAATATTTTATTCTTAAAGGCGAGAAATATTTGCTACTTTAGATAACATAATTGTTATTCCGTGATGTGCGCAGGTACCGGGGCGAGGAACTAAAAAATGAGCAGCATGATCCGCATCCGCCAGATCTATCCCACGCTGGCGCAAAATGACCGCAGGCTGGCGGATTTTTTGCTGGAACATCCTGAGCAGGCACGGCATCTGAGTTCACAAAAACTTGCGGAGCTGGCGGGTGTCAGCCAGTCAGGCGTGGTGAAATTTGCCCAGAAGCTCGGGTATAAAGGTTTTCCTGCGCTGAAGCTGGCCATGAGTGAAGCACTGGCGTTGCCGCAAAAAGAGCTGGCCGTCACTGTACATAACCAGATTATCAGCACTGACAGCTTGCAGGTGGTTGGCGAGAAACTTCTGGCGGAGAAACAGTCCGCGCTGCGCGCCACGCTGGATATTAACAGTGAGCAGCGGCTGCAACAGGCGCTGGCGATGTTATCCGGAGCACGAAAAATCATCCTTACCGGTATCGGTGCATCAGGCCTGGTCGCGAAAGATCTGGCTTATAAGCTGCTGAAAATCGGGCTGACGGCGATTGCGGAATCGGATACCCATGTGTTGCTGGCGACGGTTCAGGCGCTGTCGGATGAAGACTTACTGCTGGCAATTTCGTTTAGCGGTGAGCGGCGGGAGATCAATCTGGCAGCCGACGTGGCGCGTCAAAGCGGCGCCAGAGTGCTGGCACTGACCGGTTTTTCCCCTAACTCACTCCAGCAACTGGCCGACCATTGTCTCTACACCGTTGCGGAATTACCGGCAACGCGCGGCGCGGCAGTTTCAGCCACCACGGCGCAATACTCACTCACAGACCTGCTTTTTATGGCGCTGATTCAGCAAGATACAGCTCATGCCCCTGAAAGAATCAAACATAGCGAGGAGTTAGTGAAAAAGCTGGTTTGATCCGGATCATTTCAGTGAGGGATAGGCGACGAGCAAACGCCTCGCCGAGGTCAAACCTGCTATACTGCGCGCCCGGATTATTGCTGAAAACGAGAGAGATTATGGCCCTGCTTATCACACACAAATGCATCAATTGCGATATGTGCGAGCCGGAGTGTCCGAATCAGGCGATCTCGATGGGCACTGAGATTTACGAGATTGACAGCGATCGCTGCACCGAGTGCGTCGGCCATTATGATAAGCCGACCTGCCAGAGCGTCTGCCCGATCGATAACACAATTATCATCGATCCACAGCACAGTGAATCCAACGAACAGTTGTGGGATAAATTCGTCGTACTGCATCACGCCGTATGACTACCCAGCGTGATGCGGTTCATTAGTTCTCAATAATCACCGTGGCGCACGCATAACGCCGTTCATCAGCCAGCGTAACGTGTACCGCCGTCACGCCTAACTCGGCCGCCATTTCAGCGGCGCGATCGTGGAATATCAATCCAGGTTTCCCCAGCGGATCGTTAACCACTTCGAACTGTTCAAACGCCAGACCGTTGCGAATCCCCGTTCCAAGCGCCTTTGCTGCGGCCTCCTTCACGGCAAAACGCTTGGCCAGAAACCGCACCGGCTGCTGGTGATTCTGATAGAGCAACCACTCATTCGCACAAAGTATGCGCTTCGCCAGACGGTCGCCGCTGCGCTCAACCACAGCTTCGATCCTCGTGATTTCAACGATGTCAGTACCAAGCCCGAGAATAGCCATTACCGGCGCGCTTCACGCATCAGCACTTTCATTTCACGCACCGCGCCTGACAGGCCGTCAATCACCGCCTGCCCGATGATGGCGTGGCCGATATTCAGTTCATGCATTTCCGGTATTGCTGCGATCGGCTGTACGTTATGGTAAGTAAGACCATGACCGGCATTTACTTTTAACCCCTTACCCGCCGCATAGGCCGCAGCCTGTTTGATGCGTTCCAGTTCAGCCCGGCTTTCAAGATCGTTTTTCGCATCCGCATACGCGCCGGTGTGGATCTCAATGTAAGGCGCGCCAACGGCGACAGCGGCGTCGATCTGGCGCATATCAGCATCGATAAACAGCGAAACGAGAATGCCGGCTTCAGTCAGTCGGGAGACTGCCACGGTCATTTTGTCTATCTGACCGGCGACATCCAGACCGCCTTCGGTGGTCACTTCTTCACGTTTTTCCGGCACCAGACAGCAAAAATGTGGCTCAATTTCGCAGGCAATACCGACCATTTCGTCGGTGACAGCCATCTCGAGATTCATGCGGGTCTGGATAGTCTGGCGCAGCAGGCGCACGTCGCGGTCCGTGATGTGACGGCGATCTTCACGCAGGTGAACAGTAATACCGTCAGCCCCCGCCTGCTCAGCAATAAACGCGGCCTGAACCGGATCGGGGTAAGCCGTACCGCGCGCATTGCGCAGTGTCGCGATATGATCGATGTTAACGCCCAGCAGCAATTCAGCCATGACAGCTCCAGATTGGTTGTAGAGTTTAATTACAGGGAAATAATGCAGCTAATGGAGGCAGTTTACACCCTCGACCCGCGTGACGGGTACCCCGAAAGGTAATTTAGCCGGTGGAATTGTCAGAGGGAGTGTCGAGCTTTTTAACAAAAAACTGGCGGAAGAGTTCGCGGCTTTTCAGCGGCTTGCCCCCAAGATAAGGCTTCAGCGCCATGCGGGTGAAACGTTTAGCAGCGCGCAGGGTGAGTGCATCGGGGAATTCACGGCTGGCCAGCGCTTTGAGGTCACGGCCGGTGAAGCTGGTGTTATCGATAACCAGACTGGCAATAAAGCCTTTTTCTTCGCGATAGCGATAGGTCATGGTGTCGCTGACTTCTTCCCCGCTTCCCGCGCAATGCAGAAAATCCACCCCATAGCCAAGATGATTGAGCAGAGCCAGTTCGAACTGACGCAGAGGCTGCTCGGGCGAACTGCTGGCTCCCGCTAAATTTTGCAAACAGTTGAGGTAGTCGAAAAACAGCGAAGAGTAGTTCGTCTCCTGCTCAAGCACACGGGAAACCAGCTCGTTGACATAGAGGCCACTGTAGAGCATTGAACCAGAAAGAGGGAGTGCGAGAGAGACCGGTTCGGCGTTACGCAGGGTTTTCACTTCACCCCGCCCGCTCCAGCGAACCAATAAAGGCGTAAAAGGCTGCAAGCAGCCTTTTAAATTGGACCGGCGGCCGCGCGCTCCTTTTGCAAGAATGCGCACCCGCCCCTGTCCTTCAGTGAAGAGATCCAGCATTAAGCTGGTTTCACTGTAAGGTCGCCCATGCAAAACAAATGCGCGTTGCCAGCCTTCCATAGGCGCGGACCTTATAAGTCGTCTACATAACCCAGGCTGCGCAGTGCACGTTCGTCATCTGCCCAACCGGATTTAACCTTGACCCACAGCTCAAGATGGACTTTCGCTTCAAACATGTTTTCCATGTCCTGACGCGCTTCGATACCAATGGTTTTAATTTTCGAACCCTTGTTACCGATAACCATTTTCTTCTGGCCTTCGCGTTCAACCAGGATCAGGCCATTGATGTCGTAGCCGCCGCGCGCATTCGTCACGAAACGCTCGATTTCCACCGTGACCGAGTACGGCAGTTCTTCACCCAGGAAACGCATCAGTTTTTCACGGATGATTTCAGAGGCCATAAAACGCTGTGAACGGTCAGTAATGTAATCTTCCGGGAAGTGATGAATCGCTTCCGGCAGACGCTTACGGACGATGCTGGCGATGGTATCAACGTTAATACCTTTCTCGGCAGACATCGGTACGATGTCGATGAAGTTCATCTGCTCGCTCAGGAACTGCAGGTGCGGCAACAGCTTCGACTTGTCAGTGACATTGTCGATTTTGTTGATAGCCAGCAGAACCGGGGCTTTAATATCACGCAGCTTATTGACGACCATTTCATCATCAGGCGTCCAGTGGGTGCCTTCGACCACGAAAATCACCAACTCAACATCACCGATGGAACTGCTGGCAGCACGGTTCATCAGACGGTTAATCGCCCGCTTCTCTTCCATGTGCAGCCCTGGGGTGTCAACGTAAATAGCCTGATAAGGGCCTTCAGTATGGATGCCCATAATACGGTGACGGGTTGTTTGCGGTTTACGCGAAGTAATGGAGATCTTCTGCCCCAATAATTCGTTGAGCAAGGTTGATTTGCCGACGTTAGGACGGCCAACGATTGCTACAAAACCACAGTAATTCTTTTCTTCGCTCATTCAAGCTCCAGCTGTATCAGCGCTTGTTCCGCTGCCGCCTGCTCGGCTTTTCTGCGGCTTGAACCGGTTCCTACAACCGGTTGGTTCAAGCCACTGACCTGGCAGTGGATAGTAAACTCCTGATCGTGCGCTTCACCGCGAACCTGCACAACCAGATAAGAAGGCAACGGCAGATGGCGGCCCTGTAAAAACTCCTGCAAACGGGTTTTTGGGTCTTTCTGCTTATCACCGGGACTGATTTCGTCTAGACGACTGCGGTACCATTCGAGAATCAGTCTTTCGACGTTTTGGATGTCACTGTCCAGGAATACGCCGCCAATGAGCGCCTCCACCGTATCCGCAAGAATGGACTCGCGGCGGAAACCACCACTTTTCAATTCTCCCGGCCCTAAACGTAAACATTCGCCGAGGTCAAATTCACGCGCCATTTCTGCCAAGGTATTGCCACGCACCAGCGTCGCACGCATCCGGCTCATATCGCCTTCATCAACGCGGGGAAAGCGTTGATAAAGCGCATTGGCGATGACATAACTAAGGATGGAGTCACCCAGGAATTCTAACCGCTCATTATGTTTGCTGCTGGCGCTGCGGTGAGTCAGTGCCTGCAATAAGAGTTCCTGCTGTTGAAAAGTGTAGCCCAGCTTTCGCTGAAGCCTATTTATTACGATGGGATTCATGAGTTACCAATAGATCAAGAATGCGTCAAAAACTTCAGCATACGGAACAGGCCTGCTTCGCCTAAAGCAAATCCAAAGCTGTTTCGTTTGCAGTGGCTCCCTATTCATTTTAACAAAAATTCAGGGAGCCAACTTTTATCGCTCGAAAGAGTATTCTACAACGTGTGGAAATATAATGCTGCGTAAATAGGCAGCATTGAATTAATGAATTCCACCGATGCGGCTCAGGCGTACACCCGTTGGCCACTCACCTTCCTGCTTTTTAAAGCTCATCCAGATACCGGATGCACGACCGACCAGATTCTTCTCTGGCACAAAGCCCCAGTAACGACTGTCAGCGCTGTTGTCACGGTTGTCGCCCATCATGAAGTAATGGCCGGCCGGAACCACCCAGGTGCCCATAGGCTGCCCTGGTTGCTGATAGTAAGCACCGAGCTGATCGCGTGCACCTGGCACGGTCAGAATATTGTGGGTCACGTTACCCAGTGTTTCCTGACGCTGCAGCAGACGGATACCGTCTTGCGGCACGCTGGCCGAAGGCGGGATCTCAAAGAAACCGCTGCTGGCTTCGCTGCCGGATGCCTGACCAAAGGTCTGCACGAAGTCACTCGCATGGCCGGCATCGTAAGTTACCGCCAGAGCCGTACTGCAATTCTGGCCACTGTTACATGCTGGCTGAACGGTCACTTCTTTGCTGAAAGGATCATAGGTCACACGGTCACCAGGCAAGCCCACTAAACGTTTGATGTAATCCAGACTTGGATTAAGCGGATATTTAAATACCACCACATCGCCACGTTTAGGTTCACCCGTCGGGATGAGCTTGGTTTGCGTGATCGGATCTTTCAGACCGTAGGCATACTTCTCGACGACAATGAAATCGCCAATCAGCAAGGTTGGCATCATCGAACCGGAGGGGATCTGGAAAGGTTCGTAAATAAACGAACGCACCACAAATACCACCAGCAATACAGGAAAAACAGAGGCGCAGGTTTCTACCCAACCTGGCTGTTTAGCCACTTTATTCAGCGTTTTTTCGTCAACCGCACCGGCGGTTTCAACCTTGAGTCTGGCAATTTTCGCCCGACGAGCGGGAGCGAACTTGAAACGATCCAGGCACCAGATAATCCCGGAGACCAGCGTTGCAATCGCCAGAATCAAGGCAAACATGTTAGCCATGCATACTCCTACGAACTTATTGAGGGCTTATTTGCTGTCTTTACCAACATGGAGAATAGCCAGGAACGCTTCTTGCGGTAACTCAACGTTGCCCACCTGCTTCATGCGTTTCTTACCATCTTTTTGTTTCTGTAACAGTTTCTTCTTACGGCTAACGTCACCGCCGTAACATTTCGCTAATACGTTTTTACGCAGTTGTTTCACCGTTGCACGCGCGATGATATGCCCGCCGATAGCGGCTTGGATGGCGATATCAAATTGCTGACGCGGGATAAGTTCCTGCATTTTCTCGACCAGCTGACGACCCCGGAACTGCGCATTGCCACGGTGGGTGATCAGCGCCAGGGCGTCAACACGTTCACCGTTGATCAATACATCAACACGCACCATGTCTGACGTCTGGAAGTGCTTGAAGTTATAGTCCAGTGATGCATAGCCGCGAGAGGTTGATTTCAGACGGTCGAAGAAGTCGATAACCACTTCAGCCATAGGAATTTCATAGGTCAACGCAACCTGGTTACCGTGGTAAACCATGTTGGTCTGAACGCCACGTTTCTCAATGCACAAGGTGATCACGCTGCCCAGATATTCCTGAGGCATCAGCATGTGGCATTCGGCAATAGGCTCACGCAGCTCTTCGATATTATTTAGCGCTGGCAGCTTAGACGGGCTATCAACGTAAATGGTCTCTTTACTGGTGGTTTCCACTTCATACACTACGGTCGGTGCCGTGGTGATCAAGTCCAGATCGTATTCACGCTCCAGACGTTCCTGAATGATCTCCATGTGCAGCAAACCGAGGAAGCCACAGCGGAAGCCGAAGCCCAGCGCGGTGGAGCTTTCTGGTTCATAGAACAGAGAAGCATCGTTCAGGCTGAGTTTGCCCAACGCATCACGGAAGTTTTCGTAATCATCAGAGCTGACAGGGAACAGACCCGCATAAACCTGAGGTTTTACTTTCTTAAAACCAGGTAACGGTTTCTCAGCCGGGTTACGTGACAGCGTCAGGGTATCGCCAACCGGCGCACCCAGGATGTCTTTAATCGCGCAAACCAGCCAGCCCACTTCCCCACAGCCCAACATATCGCGATCGACGCGTTTTGGTGTGAAGATACCCAGACGGTCGGCGTTATAAACCTGGCCGGTGCTCATGACTTTAATTTTGTCGCCCTTTCTCATGGTGCCGTTCTTAATACGGACCAGAGAAACCACGCCAAGGTAGTTATCGAACCATGAATCGATGATCAGCGCCTGCAGAGGCGCGTCCGGATCACCTTCCGGTGGCGGAATGTCGCGCACCAGACGTTCCAGAATATCTGGGACACCGACGCCGGTTTTAGCCGAGCAGCGCACCGCATCCGTGGCATCAATGCCGACGATATCTTCAATTTCCTGCGCAGCGCGATCGGGATCGGCGGCTGGCAAGTCAATTTTGTTCAATACCGGCACGACTTCGAGATTCATTTCCATCGCGGTGTAGCAGTTTGCCAAAGTCTGCGCTTCTACGCCCTGACCGGCATCCACCACCAGCAACGCGCCTTCACAGGCTGCAAGAGAGCGTGAAACTTCATAAGAGAAGTCGACATGGCCTGGAGTATCGATGAAATTCAGGTGATAGGTTTCGCCATCTTTTGCTTTGTAGTCCAGCGTTACGCTCTGGGCTTTAATGGTGATACCGCGCTCACGTTCCAGATCCATGGAGTCAAGAACTTGCGCTTCCATTTCACGATCGGACAGGCCGCCGCAGATCTGAATAATGCGGTCGGACAGCGTCGACTTACCGTGGTCAATGTGGGCGATGATGGAAAAGTTTCTTATGTTCTTCATTATAAAGATTTTCTACCTTGGTATTTCTGAATCATTCGCCATAACAACACAGCGACGGTTTGTAGGTTGGCTGTCTTTCGCCTGAGTCGCAGCATTCTACATGTGAGGACCGTGAAAACCTAGTCTCCCCGCCACCTAACTGATGATTATGCCTATCTTCAGGCGAAAGCGGGTCGTAACGATTGCAATAAGTTGTAAGCAACTCTCCTTTCTGACGTTTTCAGCCTCCGGACATAGCCTGCTGGAGGGCAGGACTTTAGGAAAATGCTCATTTACTCACCAACAAAAAAACCTTTAAATAACTGTTATAAAAGAATTTATTTATGCTCTATTTCGATTAATTTGAACACTTGCTTTGTCTTACTTTTCTCAATCCGGTCACAAGGTTAGCATCATGATCAATGAAGGACGGTTGCTCAGTCAGCATGGGTTTGCCAGAGCCAATTCCTGGATCACAATGGTTCTTGCCACCCTTTTAATGGTGGGGGGAGCAATACAGGTCGTATTTCTTCTTGCTCTGGGGAGAACTGGCAGCGGTGGCCTGCATATTATTACGTTGTCGGCTATTTTCAGTATTGGATTAGGCGCACTTTTATTTGTCCTCAGACATTACACCAGACCTAAACAAACTTACCAATTGCACGAGAATGGAATATTAGTGATCAACGAAAGAGACCAAAAACATCGCTTTGTGCCTTTCGACCAAATTACTGAGATATATCGTTACAGAACCGGTAAATATACCCGGAAAATATTAGACACCATGGCGTTTCGCGAAGGGAATGATAAATGCTGGCATAAAATCCCCCCCAATATCGCGCATGCTGAAAGGCTGATTGAAGTCATCAAGAATGAACAACTGATGTCGCGTGGCCCGCAGGCACTGTCTATTCTGGCAAACGATGGGAGTTTTTCATTTACTTATCTGGCCGCGTCGAAATGTAAACTGCATCAATTTTTCAGCCGTAATTTATTGATGTTAAATGAAAAAAAATTACGATTAAGCGCACGGTTTATTACATCGGATGAAGGGCTGTGTATTCCGGTCGAGGATATACAATATATTAGCGGAGGAAGTAACAGCCAGATGATCCGACTGCTTGATACCAATGGGCGTATTCTCTTTTCCGTACTCTATACCTCCCTGTTCAGCGCCGATCTTTTCATCGCACTGATCGAGCATATGATCCAAAACCGGATCCCGATCAGAAACTAAGAGGGTAATACTCAGGAAGGTAGACGGCCATTATCGTGCTGGAATCTAAATGCGTCAGGAGGCAGACCTATTTGCAGGATGACAGGCTGATAATCTGCTTGATTTTCCAGCTTTGCCGCCAGCGCACGCGCAACGACAAAACCTATTGCCCCGCCCGCTAGTGCGCCCAGCACGGAGTAAAGATCGCCCTGCGTCAGCCATTGCAGCAAGCCGCCGCCCAGAATAACGCCCAATAATGGGGTCATATAGATCAGGAAAGCGGAGCGCAACAAACTGCCCTCCGTGATGCCAAGCTCAACTTTCTGGCCTGGCTCAAGGCGTTCGGCAATATTAACCAAAAGATTATGTTCTGTTTGCGGACCGAGTTCATTAAGAACCCGGGCTCCACAGCCAGATCGCGAATGGCAGCTGCTGCAACCCGCTTGCGTCTCACAACGCAGCTCAGCAATACCGTCTTGCCACGAAACGACGGTGGCCCATTCTTTCATCATCTTGATTACCTGACCTTTTATTGCGCAGTGAAGACGATACTTTCTGCAATTCGCTTAGCCGTTGACGGCGGTATTTCACCGACAACCGTAATTTCATTCGCGCTGCGGATTTCCGTCTGCACGGTTCGACGCCCCTGCCTGACCAACTGCTCAGAAGGAGCACTGGTTGTCGCATTCACGTTGATCGAGAAACTGAAAAGCCCGTCAGAATAAAGACGTGATTCTATCGCGACTGGCATATTTGGCAAGTTTCTGCGGCTGCGCGCCACTTCAGTCACACCATCAGGTAACCATTTTGGTTGCCAGGTGAACTGTGTGTTATCGCCAGCAGGTACGGAAAGCACCGGAGGAAGTGTCGCTTTCTCTAAGGTCATCAGGGATTGTTTAACAGCATCGTCAGCGACAAAAGAGATAACGCGGAATTGTTCCAGCGTCTCACCATCACGGTCAAGAAGATCAACCCGCAGGGGAAGCTTGGTATTTTCGTCAACCCAGATCACATAACTAAAACGGGTACCATCACGTGATACAACCCGGATCACCTGACTCAACCGGTCCACTGCACGAGCCCTGCCAACCGGAATAAAGTCATAGTATTTCGCCAAACGCACGAAATCACTGAAAACAATCCCAGGCAAAGAGTCAACGATATGGTCGCCATCTAGCGTAAACGGCTGTAAGCCCGTTTCGAAATAGCTGATGTCTTTACCACGTTGGACGATTTCACGGCGAGGTCCGTCCATCAGGACTAACTGCGCGAGAGGGAAATGATTAGAGGTGGCATGACGATAGCGATAGGAATCAATTCCCTGCTTCGTAATGCTGATGAAGGCGATTTCATAATTTAAAGACTGAGTGGCCTTGTTCATTTCCTGCAATAACGCCTCGGTCGTTGGTTCTGCCGAGGCGATTGCTGGAGTCAACAGGCTGCCCGTCATTAAACAGACGGCAAACCAAATTTGCTTCATTACTGCGTTTGCATTCCTAAAGACTGAGTTCCGGGTACCTGAACAGCGGCCTGCTGTGGCGTAACAGATTCCAACTGGAGCTGATCAGAGTGTAATCTGCGCTGCAGTTCGTAATCCTGCAAAATGGCATTAACGCGCTTGCGCTGTTCCTGCACATTTTGTTGCCCATTCAGTGCAGTACTGTCACTGGTTGGCACGCCAAAGCTTACCGGCGATGCTTTACCCATCATCGGCAACGTATTGAACGCAGGGGTTTCAGGTGAAGCACCTGATGCATCCGGCTGATTGTAATGTTGCACACCCACGATAACGGCCAGGGAGACACAAGCAGCAACGCCGACCTGAGTCAGTTGGCTTGCCCAAGGGCGAACCTTATGCCAGAACGGCATTTTTTCCCAGGTATGAGGCTGAGGTTGGGATTCCGGAACGGCGCCGGGAACCAAACGAGCAGGCTCATTCGCTAACGCAGCGGCGACACGATCTGCGATATCCAGATGCACCACATTTCCCATATCACCGCGCATAGTGTCGCGGATCAAATGATAGCTCTGCCAGCTTTGTTGAAGCGTTTTATCATCCGACAGCGAACTCAGAAGCTCGGAATCCAAGACTTCACCATCCATTAGAGCCGAAAGCTTTTCTTTCTGCATGCCTAAGTACCCTTCCAGTGTCCGCCATCGTTAACGCTGAATCAGCGGTTGAACCTTATTATCAATAGCTTCCCGGGCGCGGAAAATACGCGATCTTACCGTGCCCACGGGGCAATCCATGATGGCGGCTATCTCTTCGTAGCTCAATCCATCTAACTCCCTTAAGGTGATCGCCATGCGAAGATCTTCAGGAAGTGCTTCAATCGTACGGAAAACTATTTGCCGCAACTCTTCTGACAACATCAAATTCTCAGGGTTCGAAATTTCTTTCAATGCGCCGCCACTTTCAAAATTTTCGGCATCATTGGCATCCACATCACTGGCTGGTGGACGCCGCCCCTGAGCAACTAAATAATTTTTCGCTGTGTTGACCGCGATACGGTACAACCACGTGTAAAAAGCACTATCGCCTCGAAAAGATTCCAACGCACGATACGCTTTAATGAATGATTCCTGGACCACATCAGGCACATCGCCCTGTGGTACGTAGCGGGAAACCAGGCTCGCTACTTTATGCTGGTAACGGATAACCAGTAAATTGAACGATTTCTGATCACCCTTCTGGACCCGCTCAACCAGAACCTGATCGGCTAACTGCTCGCTCATCCGAGGTAAAATCTCCCCAAAACTATCTCCGCGCATAAAGTCGTACTGCCAGCTGTCATCATTATATTCCTGAGCAAGTACTGCTTGGAGTTCACATGAAACATTAAGTTCCACATCGCCATTGTTTTTTCTATTGAAGTCTCAAGTCCGTGGCTTTTGCCCGGACGTTTAGGCTAACATGATTTTCCCTCTTCTTCTGCAAACATCATACGTTATGCAACCTTCATCTGAATTTGTCAGCGATGTATTGATTATCGGGAGTGGTGCTGCCGGCCTGTCTTTGGCTTTACGACTTGCAGACCATAGTAGCGTTACTGTACTCAGCAAAGGACCTTTAAACGAAGGCGCAACCTTTTATGCACAGGGCGGCATCGCCGCGGTGTTCGATGAGCAGGACAGCATTGCCTCTCACGTCGATGACACCCTCATCGCCGGTGCCGGATTGTGTGATAAGGAAGCCGTCGAGTTCATCGCCGGTAATGCGCGTCATTGCGTGCAGTGGTTAATTGATCAGGGCGTGCTGTTTGATACCGAAACAAACGCAAGCTCTGAGGAGCGTTATCACCTGACTCGCGAAGGCGGTCACAGTCACCGGCGCATACTGCATGCTGCTGATGCTACTGGTAAAGAAGTAGAGACCACGCTGGTAGGGAAAGCAAGATCGCACCCTAATATTTGCGTGAAAGAGCGCTATAACGCCGTTGACCTGATCACGTCCAGCAAAATTGGTCTGACAGGCACACAACGTGTGGTTGGCGCGTATGTCTGGAACCGTGAGAAAGAGCACGTCGAAACACTGCGGGCCAAGGCCGTGATCCTCGCCACCGGCGGCGCGGCAAAAGTGTATCAGTACACGACGAACCCCGATATCTCTTCGGGAGATGGTATTGCAATGGCCTGGCGCGCGGGCTGCCGTGTGGCAAATCTGGAATTCAACCAGTTCCATCCCACCTGTTTGTATCACCCTCAGGCCAGAAACTTTTTGCTGACCGAAGCGTTACGCGGCGAAGGGGCTTTCCTGAAGCGCCCGGACGGCAGCCGTTTTATGCCAGATTTTGATGCACGCGGCGAACTGGCTCCCCGCGACGTCGTGGCCCGTGCTATTGACCATGAAATGAAGCGTCTGGGTGCAGACTGTATGTATCTGGATATCAGCCATCGCCCGCCAGAGTTCATCATGCAGCATTTCCCGATGATCTATGAAAAGCTGATGTCACTGGGTATTGATCTGACAAAAGAGGCGATTCCAATCGTCCCTGCCGCACACTATACCTGTGGCGGCGTGATGGTGGACCAACATGGCCGCACCGATCTGGACGGTCTGTATGCCATCGGTGAGGTGAGTTATACCGGTCTGCATGGCGCCAACCGTCTGGCATCGAACTCGCTGCTCGAATGTCTGGTGTATGGCTGGTCGGCAGCGGAGGACATCATCAAGCGCCTTCCGCACGCTAAACTGGCAAAACATCTGCCTCAGTGGGATGAAAGCCGGGTCGACAATTCCGATGAGCAGGTGGTGATCCAGCATAACTGGCATGAACTGCGCCTGTTTATGTGGGACTACGTGGGCATTGTGCGTACGACCAAGCGGCTTGAGCGCGCCCTGCGCCGTATCATGACCCTGCAACAGGAAATCGATGAGTACTACGCTAACTTCCGAATTTCTAATAATTTGCTGGAATTACGTAATCTGGTGCAGGTTGCCGAACTGATTGTACGCAGTGCTATGGAGCGTAGAGAGAGTCGCGGATTGCACTTCACGCTCGACTATCCGGATCAGCTCGACCATCCTGAGCCCACCATCCTTCAGCCGTAAGTCAGTATCAAAACAGTGCGAGGGACCGCACCGTTCTTGCCACCATTTATCAATAATTCAGGTAGAAATCTGCAATCAGTGCGCGAAACTCCGGGCTGTAGACGCCTTCTTTCTCACGTAAATCCAGTTCATGAGAATGAGTTTCAGCAGGCTGACGCGACAAAACCAGCAGCAGGCGGTTGAGTGCTTTGCCTGGACGGTCCCGCACCGCGAGCCGGCGCGAGGTAAACCAGCCCTGCTGATGCGCATGACGTTCCAGCATCAGGCCAATGTCATGAGGCAGTACCACGCAAAACAGCCCCTGAGCCATCAGTAACTTTTCCGCACACAGCAGTAATGCACTATGCGTCAGCGTTTCTGTATAACGCGCCGTATTACGGGCTTCATCCCGACAGGCAACAGCAGATTCAAAATAAGGGGGATTACTGACGATTAAATCGTACCGGCCCGGATGCGTTTGCGCGACGACATTGATATCCTGCGCGAAGATATTAAGACGTTCAGCCCAGCGTGACGCCTGAAAGTTCTCTTTTGCCTGCTCGGCGGCGGGAAGATCTAACTCGACGGCATCAATGGCGACGGACGGCGAAGTCCGCTGCGCCAGCATCAGGGCAATCAGGCCACTGCCAGAACCGATATCCAGAATACGCGTTGCCTGTTCTACCGGTGCCCAGGCCCCCAGCAGAACGCCATCGGTGCCCACTTTCATGGCACAGCGGTCGTGTGCGACAAAAAACTGCTTAAAAGTAAAACCGTTACGCCGCAAAGGCTCGCTGACACTGACTTCATTCACCACATTATTCACCGTTAAAATCCTCTGCGAGACGGCCTGATATTCAAAACTGTCGTAGCATAGGGCAAACATCCGCCAAGGAAAAGCCGCGCTATCCGCTTAAATAGGTGAAGATCGCGTCTAACACGTCTATAATCGGCGCCCCAAGTAGAGGTAGACCATGACTGTAACCAATTTTTCCGAACTCGAACTCGATGAACGCCTGCTAGACGCCCTGGGCGAAAAAGGCTATACCCGCCCGACTGTCATTCAGGCAGAGGCAATTCCGCCTGCAATGGACGGACGCGATGTGTTGGGTTCGGCTCCTACCGGCACCGGCAAAACAGCAGCATTCCTGTTGCCTGCATTGCAACATTTGCTGGATTTCCCGCGTAAGAAATCTGGTCCGCCACGTATTCTTATTCTGACACCCACGCGTGAACTGGCTATGCAGGTTGCTGACCAGGCACGTGAACTGGCTAAACATACCGATCTGGATATCGCGACGATCACCGGCGGTGTGGCCTACATGAACCATGCCGAAGTGTTCAGTGAGAATCAGGACATCGTCGTTGCGACGACCGGCCGTTTGCTGCAATACATTAAAGAAGAAAACTTCGATTGCCGCGCTATTGAAACGCTGATCCTCGACGAAGCTGACCGCATGCTGGACATGGGCTTTGCACAGGATATCGAAACGATTTCAGCCGAAGCGCGCTGGCGTAAACAGACGTTGCTATTCTCCGCAACGCTGGAAGGCGAAGCCATTCGTGAATTCGCAGAACGCATCCTGACTGAGCCGGTTGAAATCGAAGCCGATCCGTCACGCCGCGAACGCAAAAAGATCCTGCAATGGTATTACCGCGTTGACGACGTCGCGCATAAAACCCAGATGCTGATCCACCTGCTTAAGCAGGAAGATGTCACTAAATCTGTGATCTTCGTGCGTAAGCGTGAACGTGTGCACGAGCTGGTAGCCTGGCTTCGCGAAGCAGGGATCAACTCCTGTTACCTCGAAGGCGAAATGGTTCAGGTTAAACGTACTGAAGCCGTAAAACGTATGGTTGAAGATCGCGTTAACGTCCTGGTGGCTACCGATATCGCCGCACGCGGTCTGGATATCAACGATATCAGCCACGTCTTTAACTTCGATCTGCCGCTGACCGCCGATACCTACCTGCACCGCATCGGCCGTACTGGCCGTATGGGCCGTAAAGGCACAGCAATTTCGTTTGTTGAAGCGCATGACCATCTGTTACTCGGGAAAATCGGCCGTTACCTTAATGAGCCATTAAAACCGCGCGTGATTGATGAACTGCGTCCGAAAACCAAAGCGCCAAGCGAGAAGACGACCGGCAAGCCATCCAAGAAAGTGCTGGCGAAGCGCAAAGAGAAGCAGAAAGAAGCCCAGGTGAAGTCTAAGGTGAAAGTAAAAGTCCGTCACCGTGACAGTAAAAACGTCGGCAAGCGTCGCGTTAAAGCCGAAACTGAAACCAAAGATACCTCAAAGTAATCTGCTGATTTCAGTCATAAAAAAACCGCCTTTCGGCGGTTTTTTTATTCCATCACACACTGCATTTCGTCCGATGCTTTTACAGGCTTTCGGTGAAAGTACGGGTGATGACATCACGTTGCTGTTCAGGCGTCAGTGAGTTGAAGCGCACCGCATAGCCAGACACGCGAATCGTCAGCTGTGGGTATTTTTCCGGATGCTTGACTGCGTCTTCCAAAGTCTCACGGCGCATCACGTTAACGTTCAGGTGCTGACCACCTTCAACGCGAACGGTAGGCTTGAATTCCATCGGTACTTCACGATATTCAATCTGGCCCAAATCGCTCACTGCAACGATTTGATCTTCTTCATAACCGCCTTTCGCACAAATACAACGTGCTTCAGCTTTCTCATCATCAAGAAGCCAGAAAGAGTTTTTCAGCGCTTCATTGTTAGCTTTGGTAATTTGGATTCCGGTGATCATGTGTTGCCTCCGTTAATGGCTACGATACTGATACTGTTAACATGAATGTCGCCAAAATTGACGCCAAACTTCTGTTCCTGTTATCAGATATAACAGTTGAAGACCCCGCATTCCTTGATAAATATCAACTTTAAACCTGTGGTTATTTCCCACTCACGGCAAATTAATGTTTTATATCAATTTTTACTCGCCACTGATTTCAATTTAATTTGAAAAATATCAATTATTTTTGCAGCGAACACTGCATCACACATCCTTTTCCTGATTCCTTACCCCGCACAGTTTCCCTGTTCTGCACATGCAGGTAAGCTAACGCGATTGAAATTATAGAAAAAAGGATCGCGTTAATGTCTACCACTCTCACCTGGCATGACGTTATTGGTGCCGAAAAAGAGCAACCCTACTTCGTTGACACCCTGAAGTACGTCGCCAGCGAGCGCGCTGCCGGCAAAATTATTTATCCGCCCCAGGCCGATGTCTTCAGTGCTTTCCGCTCAACGGAACTCTCAGATGTCAAAGTCGTGATCCTCGGGCAAGACCCCTATCATGGCCCGAATCAGGCACACGGTCTCTCTTTTTCAGTCCGCCCTGGCATCCCGGCACCACCTTCTCTGGTCAATATCTACAAGGAGCTGGTGACAGATATCCCTGGCTTCGAGCGCCCCACACACGGCTATCTGCAAAGCTGGGCCGATCAGGGGGTATTGTTGCTCAACACAGTATTAACCGTTGAGGGCGGTCAGGCCCATTCCCATGCAAAATTAGGCTGGGAAACCTTCACTGATAAAGTCATCGCCGCGCTCAATGAGCATCGTGAAGGTGTCATTTTCCTGCTGTGGGGCTCCCACGCGCAGAAAAAAGGCAACTTTATCGATGCACAACGCCACCACATTCTGAAAGCACCGCACCCGTCACCGCTTTCAGCGCACCGCGGTTTTCTCGGTTGCAAACATTTCTCAGCAACCAATGCACTGTTGCAAAAACAGGGGCTCGAACCGATTAATTGGATGCCGGTACTGCCCGCTTAAAACAGAAAAGGCATCCCGCAGGATGCCTTTTCTTGGATCACAACGGGATTAAGCCTTGGCTTTAGACACCGCTACCATCGCAGGACGAAGTAAACGTCCGTTCAGCGTATAACCTTTTTGCATCACCATCATCACGTGGTTCGGCTCAAGATCTTCCGATTCCATCAGTGTCATGGCTTGATGCAACTCAGGGTTGAATGGAACGTGGATATCGCTCACCACCTCCATACCAAACTTACGCACCGCATCCAGCAACGATTTCAGCGTTAACTCCACGCCTTCAATCAGACCCACCAGTTCGGCATTGGACTTGTCAGCCAAGTCCAGCGCGCGCTCCAGGTTGTCGATCACTGGCAGCAATTCGCTGGAGAATTTTTCCAGAGCGAATTTATGCGCTTTCTCAATATCCATCTCGGTGCGGCGGCGGATATTTTCTACTTCCGCTTTGGCACGCAACAGACTATCGCGTTCGCGTTGCTGAGCGTCTTTCAACTGGGCTTCAAGTTCTGCAATACGCTCGTCGCGCGGATCAACGACGTCTGCCGCCTCAGTTTCCGCTTCCGTATGCAGCGCTTGCTCCTGATTTAACTCATCCGAGGCTTGCTCGTTAGGCGTCTTATGTTCTTTACTACTCATGAATTTCTCCGCGTTTTAGCATTAATCTTGCTACTGGGTTTATTATGGGGATCAAAACCGCCGTTTCAAGGTTTGCTTTCAAAGGTTCAGACATTATGCAGGCGTTAAAAAAGCCTACTGAGGATAACCACAGCGATGAATAAAAAATTTGAGTGCATAGGCATTGTCGGCCACCCGCGTCACCCTTCTGCACTCGCGACCCATGAAATGCTTTATCACTGGTTAGTCTCGAAAGGCTATGAGGTTGTGGTTGAACGTCAGGTTGCTCAGGATCTTAAACTTGAGGGCGCACAAACCGGCAGTCTGGCTGATATTGGCAAAAAAGCCGATCTGGCTGTGGTCGTCGGCGGTGATGGTAATATGCTCGGTGCCGCGCGCGTTCTTGCACGGTATGACATTAAAGTTATTGGTATCAACCGTGGGAATCTTGGTTTTCTGACCGATCTCGACCCGGACAACGCCCTGCAGCAGTTGGACGACGTCCTGAAAGGGGAATACCTCAGCGAGCAACGCTTCCTTCTGGAAGCCATGGTGCGCTGTGAAGGCCGCCAGTGCCAGGTAAGTACCGCCATTAACGAAGTGGTTCTTCATCCGGGCAAAGTGGCACACATGATCGAATTTGAAGTCTACATCGACGAAAAATTCGCCTTTTCCCAACGCTCAGATGGCCTCATCATTTCGACCCCCACTGGCTCTACCGCTTACTCATTATCCGGAGGAGGCCCCATTCTTACGCCCACACTGGATGCCATCGCCCTGGTGCCGATGTTCCCGCACACCCTCTCAGCGCGACCACTGGTGATTAACAGCAGCAGCACCATTTGCTTGAAATTCTCCCACATCAGCAGTGACTTAGAGATCAGCTGTGACAGTCAGATAGCGCTACCTATTCAGCAAGGGGAAGAAGTGCTCATCCGGCGCAGCGAGTATCATCTCAACCTCATTCATCCAAAAGACTACAGCTACTTCAATACATTGAGCACTAAGCTCGGATGGTCGAAAAAACTGTTCTGATGGAATCCTCCTTCCAGAATTTAAAAATAGTGCGCCGGGGACTTTACTGTATATAAAACCAGTTTATACTGTATTTAATTACAGGTCTGTTTTTATGTACAGGAAGGTGATCATGCTGGCGCAATTAACTATCAGTAACTTTGCCATTGTTCGTGAGTTAGATATCGATTTTCATCGCGGAATGACGGCGATCACCGGCGAAACTGGGGCGGGTAAATCCATTGCAATTGACGCTCTGGGTTTATGCCTTGGCAACCGTGCCGACGGCAGTACCGTGCGGCTGGGCTCAGCCCGCGCCGATATCTGCGCCCGTTTCACCCTTGCTGACACTCCTTCTGCAAAACAGTGGCTGGCTGACAATCAGCTTGATGAAGGCAATGACTGCCTTCTGCGCCGCACAATCAGTGCAGATGGCCGCTCACGAGGCTTTATCAATGGCACCCCGGTCCCGCTCTCCCAGTTGCGTGAGGTCGGACAACATTTAATCCAGATCCACGGTCAGCATGCTCACCAGCTCTTGCTTAAGCCTGAACATCAAAAACAGCTTCTCGATGCCTATGCTGATCAGCCTGCACTGCTGTTGCAGATGCGGCAGGCCTATCAGGAATGGCACTACAGCTGCCGCCAGCTGGCACAATATCAGCATCAAGTCTCTGAGCGTGAAGCCCGCCGTCAGTTGCTGCAATACCAGCTCAAAGAACTCAACGAATTTTCACCGCAGGCAGGTGAGTACGAACAGATCGATGAAGAGTACAAACGGCTGGCAAACAGCGGACAGCTTCTCTCACTGAGTCAAAGCGCACTTTATCTGCTGGCCGATGGCGATGAACAAAATATTGTCAGTCTGCTGCATACCGCTAAAAATCAGCTGATTGAACTGGCCGAAATCGACAGCAAAATAAACGAATTGCTCGTGATGCTGGATGACGCCTCCATTCAAATCAGCGAAGCGAGCGATGAACTTCGTCACTACAGCGAGCGGCTTGAGATGGACCCTAACCGTCTCTACGAGCTCGAGCAGCGTCTTTCGCGTCAATTGAGTCTGGCCAAAAAACACCGCGTATCGGCTGAAGAGTTACCGGAGTTACATCGCCAGTTGCTTGAAGAACAGCAGTTGCTTGATGATCACGAAATGAATCAGGCCGAACTTAGCTCAACGGTGAACCGGCATTATCTTCAGGCGCTCAATGTTGCAGAACAGCTCCACGAAAAACGCCAGTTCTATGCCGATGAACTGACGCGTTTAATCACAGAAAGTATGCAAGCGCTCTCCATGCCACACGGTAAATTCAGGATCCAGGTGCAGTTTGTGCCAGAGCACTTGAGTTTGGAAGGCGCAGACCGTTTGGAGTTCCAGGTCACCACCAACCCCGGTCAGCCTTTGCAGGCATTAGCAAAAGTGGCCTCTGGCGGCGAGCTTTCCCGTATTGCCCTAGCGATTCAGGTCATCACTGCGCAAAAAATGGAAACACCCGCATTGATCTTTGATGAGGTCGATGTCGGTATCAGCGGTCCAACAGCGGCTATCGTGGGTAGATTACTGCGTCAGTTGGGAGAATCCACTCAGGTAATGTGCGTAACCCACTTACCTCAGGTTGCTGGTTGTGGTCACCAACATTATTTCGTCAGCAAAGACACCGATGGTGAAGTGACAGAAACCCAGATGAATCGCCTCGATAAAAAGGCAAGATTGCAGGAACTGGCCCGCCTGCTGGGCGGTAGCGAAGTAACAAGAAATACTCTGGCGAACGCAAAAGAGCTACTGGCAGCGTAAAAAGCTCAACTTTTTTACATTTATGCGGTCATACAGGTGCCCAGCAAAGGTTTCAAACTGATGAAAGGTCTATTATCATCGGCATCTTATGCCCTAAAGGAATGTAATCACTATGCGCTGTAAAACGCTAACTGCCGCCGCAGTAACTCTTGTAATGCTGACTGCGGGCTGTTCCACACTGGAAAAGGTGGTTTATCGACCTGACATCAACCAGGGGAATTATCTCTCGCCTGCTGATGTACAAAAAATTCATACCGGTATGACCAAGCAACAAGTTGCTTATGTTCTTGGTACTCCGATGCTGCATGACCCGTTTGGCAATAACACCTGGTACTATGTTTTCCGTGAGCAACCAGGTCATGAAGGCGTGAAACAGCAAACTCTGACACTGACCTTTAACGAGGCAGGCACGTTAACCAACGTTGATAACAAGCCTAAATTAGACAGTCAGAATTAATTTCCCGGTCAGAGGGTGGTGGTGATCCCTTGCCAATACCTGTCCTAGGGGTAAAAAAATAAGGCGCTCAAGGCGCCTTATTTTTTAGAACGTTCTGCACGCAATCGGCGAAGTTCTTTCGGATCCGCGATCAGCGGCCGATAAATTTCGACACGATCACCGTCTTCAAGAAAATCAGAAAGTTTTACCGGTCGGCTATAAATCCCAACCTTGTTACTTTTAAGATCAATGTCTGGTCGAAGTTCAAGCAGGCCTGATCCCAAAATAGCCTGCTCGACTGTGCTTCCTGACTCCAATTTTACCGTGCGCAGATACTGACGTTCAGGCAACGCGTAAACAACCTCGACGCAGATCTCAGACACTATAAACCTCTTTGGCGCGCACAGTGAAAGCCTGTACCATGCTACCGGCCAGCTCTTTGAAAATCTTACCGAATGCCAGCTCAATCAATTTATTGGTAAATTCGAAATCCAGATTGAGTTCGACCTTACAGGCCTCGGGGCTGAGCGCGATGAAATTCCAGCCGCCCATCAACTTACGAAATGGCCCATCAACCAATTGCATATCAATGCGCTGATTATTGATCAGCGTATTTCGAGTTGTGAACGTTTTGCTGATACCCGCTTTGGAAACATCCACTGCGGCAATCATTGAATCGGGGCTTTTTTCTAAAATACGGCTACCGGTACAGCCCGGCAAAAATTGCGGATAAGCATCGACATCGTTTACTAAATTGTACATCTGCTCCACGCTGAACGGCACAAGCGCAGAACGACTTATCTGTGGCATATCATTTTCCAGGTGTCATAAATCGTACAAATCATACCATTTATCCACCTTGAGACAAAAAACTACCTGGCCGCTATAGCAACAATGGCCAAAATCCTCAGGCTGTTGACCGGTGGGGATTTCATTCGCCAACGCTTACAGTATAATAAGTATCACTATGACAAATAAAAAAGCACATAAACCCGGTTCCGCAACCATTGCGATGAACAAACGCGCTCGCCATGAATACTTCATTGAAGAAGAGATCGAGGCGGGGCTTGCTTTGCAAGGATGGGAAGTCAAATCGATGCGCGCTGGCAAAGCGAACATCACTGACAGCTACGTCACATTCAGGGATGGAGAAGCCTATCTCTTTGGCGCAACCATCCAGCCATTGAGTGTTGCATCCAGTCATGTTGTCTGTGACCCAACCCGCACACGAAAATTGCTACTTAACAAACGTGAATTAGAAACGTTGTTCGGTAAAGTCAGCCGTGATGGTTACACCGTTGTCGCCCTGTCCATGTATTGGAAAAATGCATGGAGCAAAGTCAAAATTGGCCTTGCCAAAGGTAAGAAAGAACACGACAAACGGGACAACATTAAAGATCGTGAGTGGAAAGTAGACAAAGCGCGAATCATGAAGAACTCAAGCCGCTAAGCTACTGGCTTAGCGGACCTATTTTCTGATATAGTGTTCAATAGTACTTGGGGCTGATTCTGGATTCGACGGGATTTGCGAAGCCCAAGGAGCATGCCGAGGGGCGGTTTGCCTCGTAAAAAGCCGCAAAAAAATAGTTGCAAACGACGAAAACTACGCACTAGCAGCTTAATAACCTGCTCAGAGCCCTCTCTCCCTAGCCTCCGCTCTTAGGACGGGGATCAAGAGAGGTCAAACCCAAAAGAGATCGCGTGGATGTCCTGCCTGGGGCTGAAGCGTTAAATCCAATCAGGCTAGTTTGTTAGTGGCGTGTCCATCCGCAGCTGACCGGCGAATGTAAAGATTGGACTAAGCATGTAGTGCCGACGGTGTAGTAATTTCGGACGGGGGTTCAAATCCCCCCAGCTCCACCAATTAGAACAAGGGGTTACGTGAAAGCGTGACCCCTTTTTTCTTTCTATGTCCACATTACGTCCATCGAGCGTTCTAAAAGCCTCTACTAGAAAGCAACTACAAAAGGAAAAGTTGTAATGGGTAAGCTAATTCCTCAACCAATCATCTCTGTATGTGCAGATCAAATTTCACGTGTTGAAACTCATGCAACCTTAGATAGCTTATTTGCTTACTCTGACGCTCCCGGCGAACCTCCTGAAGGCTCCAAGACTGCTAAAGCACTTGAATGGCTTAGGCGCATTAATAAAGAATGTGATGAACCCCTTTCAATCTTGGGTAAGCTGATTGAGGGTTACATGGAAACGCCTCCAAATGAAACCTTTTGGGCGAAGCCATCAACAGAGTTTGTTGATAAAATGCACGAAATGCTGGGGAAATATGGATTCAGATATTTAACTGGCGGTACTATCGTTGATGGACAATCTATCACCTCAGTTCAACTTCAAGACGCAATAAAAAAACGAAATCTGCCTGCGGTTGAAATGGAATTTAAGCGCGCTTTCGACAACCTACACTCTGATCCCCGTGAAGCCGTATCTGCCGCATGTAACATTATTGAATCTACTTTCAAAATTTATATTGCAGATGAGGGCATAGCACCGCCTGCCAAACAAGACCTACAGGGTTTATGGAAAGTAGTGCGAGATTCATTAGGAATGGATACTAAAACCATAGAGGATGAGGACCTTAAGCGCATTTTAAGCGGGCTTTATTCGATAACTGATGGCATAGGTGCGCTTAGAACACATGCAAGTTCGGCTCACGGCGCAAGTAGAAAAATCTACACTCTCAAGCCTCGGCATGCGCGATTAGCCATTAACGCAGCCCACACATTGACCATGTTTATTTTAGAGTCGTGGGAAGAGAAACTAACCCATAGCAGGTAGTAAATGATTTCTAAATGAAATTCGAGGGTTTTAGCGAGAAGCCACCTTTCATAGGTGGCTTGCCGGTGAAGGGATTTTTTTACTCGGTATGCGTCCATTTGCCACCTTATCAAGGTCTACACTGGATCTGTTCGAAGTTAAAAGGATTTGTAATAATGCGCTATCGCACAATCGTAAGCACCTCGCTCAGTTCTCTGCGGTACGTATGACAGAGACGCCCACCTTTTACCGTTGTGATATGCCACACCCCATAGCTTCCCCACTGGCCAGATCGCATAAACAGGATTACCCTGCTGCCCGTAAACTTGCTCCTTCGTCAGTCTTTCCCCTCTCGCCATGAAATAAATCATCGCACTGCAAATTTTCATCGACCGCATAAAATCCCCCTTTTGTCGCTTTTGCTCTGTCGTCTGATAATTAATTTTACTGTATATAATTACAGTACATCAACTCCACAAATTTCAGTTTTACAAAATGTCTGTAAATCTCTTACAGGCCGCGCCACATCTGGCCTATCCTCACCTCAACGGCTCACGAATTTGATCTTCCTAGCGATCCGCTTATCTGACAAAAAGAAGACAAAACCCTTTAATTTCAGTTGCCTGTAATTATTACTCGATCCTCTGGAGATCCAGCAAACTGTAATTTACTGAAATTCTTTTCATTCTTTTCAGTTTGGGAATGACGGCAGCCCCCCAGACACGGCGCGGGCTGGCGCTATGGTTTGTAGAAAACTGAAACTGAAAAAAATAACTGACGCAAAAGCCGCAGGCGGGTGCGGTGTAGTGCAATTTCCGTCTGGTCTTGCTTTGTTTCGTGGGCGCGTGGCTGCACTGGCTCACTCAGACGGCTTGATCGTTTTGAAAGGGTTCAGGGCATTGGATGGGAAGCTGCACGGCGCTACGTGCGATTGATGCGGGTTATTTAGTGGCAATAAAAAACCCGCACGCGGCGGGTATATAAAATTATTTCACGCTTATGAGACGAGAGTAACTCAACTCACCTCTTGCTGTGAGCGAATCCACCAAGAAACCCCCATCACTTCCTTGTGAACTAACTACTTCTTTTAGTAGGCACATCTCAATGAACAGCCTTTCCAACTCTAAATCAGCATCAATATTAAACGCTGACATGGGGAGTGGTTTAGGAATACGACTATCAACAATAAGAGCTAACCATGCGGACAAAGCGCTTCTTTGTTTATCGTTTACCAAACGTGAAGCCATACAGTCTGAAATAATAGTTCGTTCAATATTCATTTTTTAAACCTCGTTAGTGTTCAAGCTCTATTTTACCATGCCTGAAATTTCCGCGTTGGTACGCAGGCCATTGAATAATATGTACTTGTTAAATTAACCAATAACGGGGTCGTATTTCTCTTTTAACGCGGTTGCTTTGGCACCGGTGTCTGTGATGGCCAATGCGTTTAACGGTGTGCCGGTGTTGTTATGAGAGTGCGCCGCCGTCAGTACTGCCAGCTGCCTCACCACGTCCAGGGTTTCAAGCATCAGCTGACAGACATTAATACTTTGGCTGCCAATCCACACCACAGGTGCAATCACTTCCTGGCGCACAGCCGCCACGCTACTGCGTAATTGGCCGACCCTCTCAACCAGTTGGCCCGCTATGTTCACCGCGCTATCGCCGATCACGTCGGTAGTGGCATTGCCCTGAATGCTGGCCACATAGTTGGCCTGAGTAGCCAGGCTAAAATCCCCCTGGGCAACCTGCTGCACTGCACCGGCCAAAAGCTTATACGTACCCAGCACAATGGTTTTATCCGTGGCCTGAATGGCGGTTTCACGGGCTACCAGTGTGCGGGTTTCCTCATCGGCCTGGATAACGCGACGCATGGAAGACTCACTGATCGTCTGGTCTGTCTGGCGCTCCCAATCCCCTGCCACCGTCACGCGCTGGGATACACCATCACGTTGCTGCTGTAACTGCTCTCCGGGTTTGACTGCGGGCAAGCTGTTGCCCTGGGCCATCGTTTGGCGAACAAAGGGTTTATCTGGTCTCCCCTCGTTAAAGCCCACCTCTACTAGCGTGCCAACGGGAGGAAACTGGAACATCCCGGACTCACTGCCCGCCATTGGCAACGGCAACGGCACGGCCGGATAAATCGGGGTATCCTTCGCCGGTTTGCCGTCTGCGTCTAACAGCTGCAAATCAACGGCATACCGGGGGCGATAGAGATCCGCAATATTTCCGTTACTCACATCCTCGCTGGCTGCCTCTACCCTGGCGAATTTCGGCAGATGTAGACCACTGGCCAGCTCAGGAAAAGCCCCCTCAACCTGGCGCTGAATAGGCGTTTTCTGCAATGCCTGACCGGTGGCCTTATTGCGCGGCGTCCAGGTGATGGCCATATCATCGTTATGCAGCCGAACCGTGGTTAACCGCTGCCCGTTCACGTCTACACCTGGGCGCAGAGTTTGGATAACCGGCACGGTCATGGTGTTGCCCGCCGCCGTTCCCTGGCTAAATTCGCTGGGGATCTCCACTGGCTTATCCGCAAACAGTGCATCCGCCGCACTACCCACGAACACGTCGCCATCAGGCAGCTGATACCAAATATAATCATTGATAGAGAAAGCACGGCCCAGACTGGCCAGAAGTTGATAACCGGTGCCGCTGTGGGTGAAATGGGGGATCGGCTTGTCGGCATAGCTCGCCGCAGGAACGGTAAACTCAAGCCCGCTTTCCTCGCTCAGCCATTTGGCCACATCGCGCAGGGTTGGATGCTGGAAAGAACACGGCCAGGCGCGTTCGAATATGCCGACCAGCTCCCGGACAAAAAGCCGCTGATAGCCCGATTCAGAAGGCTGCGAACGCTCCACATATCCGGTGAACCAGCGCAGCACCAAATCGGGATAACCAATATCAAGACGCACCAGTTTGCCGGTAAAATCTTCATCCGTTTGCGCAGTGATAAATCCCCGACCGCACGCGCTCAACTCCAGTGCCAGATTGACGTCCACCAGGTGCGCGGCCGTGTTGGACAGATATAATCTTTTGACCGTTTTCATGCTGGCCCCAGCGCATCATTAACGGGTTTGAGCACCTTGCTTTCAAACCAACTGAGTTTTTCGTCAGCCGCCGCACCGCCATTAGCGCCAGCCTTTCCGCCCTGCTTAGTGGCCGCCGTTTTACCCCCGGCGCGGGCTTCACGCTTTTCGGCCACGCTGCCCTTTTCGCGCAACGTGAAGGTGACCAGCCAGGCCATTTTTCCGTCCTGCGGTGGCGCGTCAATATTCCCGCTGAATGTCCCTTCCCGGAAGTTAACCGCCTGGGCGGCCAGATTGGCTACGCGGTAGGTTTGCAATTTACCGCTGGCGTCCTTGGTTTCTGCCAGTTCAAATAATCGCTTAAGCACCTTCACATCACGAAACGGCACCATACCGGAAATGCGTAATTCCTTGGCTTTCGTTCCTTGCTCAGCGGTGGCCGTGCTCGAGGATTGCCCGGACTGGTCTTTTTCCTGAAACTGCATTGTTGCCGTAACTTTAAGGTTCATCAGCGGGATGGCTTCGCCGTTAAGCGCCAGCGTGGTGATCGTCATTTATCATGCCCTCCAATGGCGATAAATCCGGGCCAGAAAACAGCGTGGCCAGCGTAAAGATGGCATCCTGCTGTGGGATATTTTTGCGCATTTCACTGGCGATAAACGCCGGGGACCCTTTGGCGGTAAATACCCAGGCGGTAGCGCTTTTCCCCTGTAAATCCGCCAACGCCTGGGTGACACCGGCCAGGGCTGAACGACGGGCAGTGGCAAAATCAGACATTGCCGACACCAGGCCGCTAACGCTGGCCCCGATGGCCGCCTCAGCTTTGGCCTGGGCAATGCGCTGGGCATTGATGGCCAGGCGGTTGGTGGCGGTGGATAGTGACACCGCAGGCGGCAAGCCGCCCGCCGCTTTGCCGGGGATCTGCATTTTTGTGATCGCAAGCTGGGCTGCTTCCTGCGCCCGGCGTGCAACTTGAGAAAATACCGGCAGCGGCAAAACCGACGAAAACGTCGCCAGGTTCTTCATAAAGTCAGTGTGCGTGGTGGCACAAACCATCAGCACCACGGCACTGGTTTCCTCGCCCGCCCCTTCCAGCTTGCTGGCCAGATACTTAGTGGCATTCTTTGGGCTTAAATAGCTGCCCTCGCCTGCATCCTGGCCAACACCATAAATCCAGGGATGCACAGGTAGCACCGAACACGTCAGCGCCACCATGTTTTGGCCGATACTTAAGGTTGCCTTACGCCACATTATTGCGGCACCTCTGGCCACGTGATATCCGGTGCGCTCTGAACATCTATCCGATTGAGTAAAACACGGTATTTCTTCCAAGCAGTCAGCTGCTCGGTTTCATCATCAGACGCCATCTCAAAATTGACAGCATCGTGTAGCGTGTCGATTTGCAACATAGCACGGCTCATTAATTCTTTTTTGAGCGCGTCGGCATCCTGGATAAGTTGCACCTGCTCGGCGGTGTCGTCTTTTACCCAGGCTTTGCCGTCCCAGCGGTCAAAACGGGTTGCCGGTGCCTGGGTAGTTGCATTTTCTGGTAATGGCCCTAGGTCAGTGACAGTCGTAGGGTAGCCCGTCTCTGTGCTGTAAAAAATCTTCCCGCGCAAATCAACGATGCTCGACCACGCACCATTCGCGAAAATGGCCACGTAACCGCTTTTATATTTTGGAGGCTTAATATCGGTGCATCTGGCGGGCAGTCCAGTATTTGGGGCGATCATTGCATCACTTTGGCCAATTAACTCACCGGTAATAGCGGAGAAGTCATACACTTTTATGATTTGGGTTTCTTCTGAATATTTGAACATTATGCAAGTCTCACAAGGTAGTTATAGGCAACGTTTTTAACGGTGTTTTCCGCATTACCAGAGGCGTTGACGATGATGGTGTGGCCGTGTGCGCCTATATCGATATAGTGATTGTGTCCGCCAACATCGACATAGTGATCGTGTGCGCCGATATAAGTATTGTGTCCGTGGTTACCATCCACGCTGGTCACTGGCATTGCTGTTTGATTGGCATTACTTGAGCCGCTGAAGCCATAATCTTTGGCAACCCCTACGGCACCAAAGCGATTATTCGCCCCCGCCACACCCATTTGGTGTTGATGCGCACCCTGGCCATCCGAACCTTTGGTTCCGTAGTCAAAACCAGAGGTTCCCTTACGTCCATAGTCAAACGTGCTAGTTATCTTACGCCCCAGATCGGTATTGCTCGCCGAAGCCCCGTGACCGTGGCTTTTGTTTTCATCCAGTTCAAGGGAAAGCACGGCGCGCCCGCTGGCAGGCTTACCTTTGATGGTTTGCCCACGCATGTCCGGGATCACACCGGACGGGTAGGCAATAGCGAGTTTTTTATAAACGGTTTTATCGAAGGTCTGTCCGGCCATGAGCGCAAAACCATCGGGAAATGTGTCAGACGGCCACGCAATGGGAGCACCTACCGGATAGCTGTCAAAACGTGGATCATCCCCCGCCGCCACTGTGTTGGGTGTCGTTCCCACATCCAATAACGCCGCACCTTTCAGGGACAAGTTTTTACGCGCTGTAAGAACGTCATGGACGTCAGACAAATTTTTATCTTTGCGCAAATAATCGCTATTACCCTGCTGTTCACCCAATGACCCTTTGGGACGCAGATCGGTAATAACGCCATCTTCGTCGATACTGGCCAGTGCAAACACGTAATGCGCTACCCCATTGCTGGTGTAGTGGGCAAGTTCGGGGGCAATAGTGAATTTAATGCGCGTCTGGTAAGCGCTGGTTAGCGTCCCGCTGTAGCTCACATCCGCCCAGACTTTGGTCGGTATCGCCGTTAGCGCAATATTGGCGTTAGCCGCCAGTGACGCACGCAGACCGCCGATGTACCCCAGCCCCTGGGTAACAAAATGCTGGCTTCCTGTCTTGGCAACCAAAAAACCATCGTCAAAGAAGGCACCGGGACCGTAGGTGTCCACGTTGGCCAGTCGCAGGGCTTCATCCATGCCCGACAGGCGGGCGGTAAAATCAATCTGCCAGCTTTCGGCCGGTGTTGAGATTAACGTCTCGCTCACCGCGCCTTTGTACTCCATCAGGAATGAGCGAGTTAACACGTTGCCCTGCTGGCCGTTGGTGTTCTTCACTTTGCTTTGCAGCGGTGCATGCACAATCATGGCCAGCGTGCCGCTGGCTTTATTGACCAGACCAATCCAGTTAAAAGCAAAGTCGCCCACATCCGCGCCAATGGTCACGGAGTACACCACGGAATTATCATTCACCACGCCGGTTTTGCTGACTGCCTGGCGATAAACGATGTGTGCCGCTGGCGGCAAGCCTTCTTTGCGGTCAATCCCTTTGGACGGGTCCAGCCCCGGCACGTTGGCCAGCACAAATTCATCCAGGATCACCGGCTGGTTATCGGTAGCCTGCTGTGCCTTCCACTGTTCAAAGGCTTCGGTAATTACGGTCTGAGACATTTCGCGTCCTTACGATAATGTTGCGCCAAACGTGGCGGGGGTTGATTCAGTGCCAAGGGTGGCCGGATAACATACGTATTCGCCCTGGTTCCACCCCGCACGGATATTCAGCCCAGAGGTCGTGATGACTTCAAATTGATAGCGGCGGCAGGTACGACCATATTTACGGATGATTTCTAAGAGTAAATCGCTGTTATCGGCGATCTGGCTGTCTGTCACCCGCACCATGATCACGTCCCAATCCGCACCCTTCTGACGCTCCAGCAACTCAACGTAACCAATCCCCAACCGGTCAAAGATGGCGATAAATCCCGCCGCTGAACCGGCGTCACTGGCATTGATAAAGGCATAAGCCACGCGCTTTCTAAACAGGGTTAGCGGCTCACCGTTAAACCGGGTTATATCGCGGTCATAGGCCAACAGCTTTAGCAGCGGTTCCGCACACATCAGCGGATCAAACTGGCGCAGTGGCCAGCTCACCCACTCATAAACGCCCTGCCAAAACGTGCGACTTGCCCGCAGCAGCGCGGCCGGTTCGCCTTCGCTCATCCATGAAGGCAACACCAGATTTTTTAATCGCGCTTTGAAATCAGGCACTCTTGATCTCCACCGCCAGTGAGTTTAATCGCGGCACCGTCAGCTCACTGACGATATCGCCCAGAGAAAAGGTGATGGAATCCACCTCAGCAAACGTCTTGTGGATTTCGCGGGCCAAATTAGAAAAAGAGAACCGTGAATAGGGCCAGGTCTGTTTCACGTCATAGTCCGTATTTTCCCGAAAAGCAGCGCGGATCAGGTCGCTGGCATTACCAACCAACGCGGTTTTTTGCTCATCGGTCATGTTGTCCGGGTTGGTCACAAACAGCTGAACGGCCAAATCATGCCGGGTTTCCGGCATCGCCATGCACTGCATATCGTCACCGTGGCCATGGTGGCCCTGGGTGTTAATGTGGTCGTTCACTGCGTCAATAAAAGGCTGGGAAATCACGCCACTATCCAGCAGTAAATAGGCATTAGCCGTTCCGGGGCCACGTGGCGCGTCATGCTTAAAGAAAATACGCTCAACGCTCAGGCCCACAATGCTGGCGATCATGCTGCGGTAAACGGCATCGGTGTGGTAATTGCCAACCAGGTTGAACTGATTGCGGCAACGGTCACGCAAGTCATCATCCGATTCCTCATCGGCACCCGGCGTCAGCAGCCAATCATCTTGGTTTACCGCCTGGCTGATACCCGTCACCGCCACCGGCAAAATACGGTAATAGCCAGGGGCAAGGTTAAACGCACCGCCCGCCTGGCTTGCCGTGACGGGGATCAGTTCGCTGGCCAGTCCCGCCGCCAGCGTGGTGTCAGCATCCACCGTGACCGCGTAAATCACGCCGTTAATGCGCTCGGTCTGGATAACCGTTCCCGCAGGCACGGTGACGACATGTTTGGCGTCTTCTTTGATGAAGCGGATCGCCCCCCGGGCAAAGCTGGCGGGCTTAGCTTCCAGATTTACGCCCCAGGCAAGCAGACGCAGCATTTGGCCGCTCGCCGTGGCCAAAAACATATTGGCCAGCACGGTATTCACCAGAACGTCTTTTATCCACAGTACCGGCGTTGTTACAATCGCCGTGACCAGCTTCCAGAACGGCGACATTTTTGACGTGTTGGTTATCATCCCTTCGGCGTCTACGATGGCGTTGAACTGGTCGCGGATCTCGTCCTTAGCCGTCGGCATCCCGCTATCACTCAGCACCTTTTCAAAATCAATCGTCGGTTTATTATTCATAATTCACCCCTACGGGGATTTTGCCAAAAGCATAAGTTTCTGCGTCAACCCAAAGCCGCTTTAATGATTCCTCGGTAATGTTCACGGTGCCGGGAATAATGCGTTCGTCTTCTTCAACTAAAAGTATTAATTGCGTGATGACGTCAGCGCGTAATGTGGGGCTTCTTTCTGCCACTAACTGAGTGGTTAATCCACTTTCAATAATGGCGTGGACAATATCCTGACCAATGCTGATTTTATTATTACAAAGTTCCGGCTCATTGCCGGTATTTAACGTGAAGTTGCGCCCCGTAATTAGCAGGTCAATATATAACGCATCCGTCATGCTCCTAGCTCCTGCCATTCCATTAAGTCAGTCGGCGTCATTCCCTTTTGCGGGTAAATATTAACGGTGTTAATTCTCTTGCTGTTATCAGTGGTAGTTTTCGCGTTGCTGTTTATTTCTTTGCTCAACCCGCCACGATCAATTCCCCGGGTAGCCCCCCCAGTAGACATTTCATTTTGCAGCGGCTTAGGCACATCGCCCACTTGTTTGGCTTCGATGTTTATACCTGGAATAAGATTTAACTTATCGATGATCCAGTTATAGGTCCCGGCAAAGGAATTCTTAAGCCATTCCCACAACCCGCTAAACACGTTACCAATACTTTCCGCCATGGCGGCCATGCCATCGAACGGGGACAAACTGCCCAGGCTGTCAACCAACCACGTCCAGCCATCGGCGATCCACTTCCAGGCAGTCATAAACACGTCTGCCACCCAATTCACCGCAGCCGCCAGCGCCTGGAAAGCGTCGGTTTGCATGATGGCCGCCTTGACCGCATCCCAATGCTGAATGAGCAAGTACAGACCCACGGCCAGTAACGCGATAGCGCCAATGATCAACAGGATTGGCCAGCTCAGGAAGTTAAAGGCGACGCCAGTCGTCATAGCCGCTATACGGATGGCCAGCAACACGCCGCGCAAGATGGCCATCCCCGCCGCCCAGGCACGAATAGCGCCGTTGTAAAGCCACACCGCCGCAGTTCCCAACTTCATCACCAGGGTGAAAGCGGCCCAAATCCCTTTCAGGCCGATCATGATAAATTTGGCCACACCCATCACCAGGTTGGCCAGCGCACCGGCCCCCGCCAGACTTAAGATGGCCAACGCAACATATCCCACCACTTTGGCGATATTGGGGAACAAGGTCATCCAGCGGGCAAATTTCTGGCCGCCGTCTGCCAGGCCGTTCAACAAGGGATAAAGTACCGGCAACAGGGTTAACCCAATGGCAATTCTGATCGCCTCAAAAACAGCCATCAACCGATCCCAGGGTTTCGCCATCTTCTGCGCCATTTCCTGCGTGCGTTTAAGGCCATCACTTCCGCCCAGCACGGTGATATTGCGTTGCAAGGTGTCCACGTTGCCATAAAGCTGCTTCACCACCGCCGAACTGTCACCAAACGCCGCATCTAACTCCGCCTGGGCCTTAAGGTTGCCCTCAATGCTTTTACCGTATTTTCCCTGCAATTTTTCCAGCATGGCGGGCATTGAAAGCATGTGACCCTGTGCATCCTGGAAGCTTAAGCCCAGCTTTTTGGCCCCCTCCTGCGCACCGCTCAGGAAGCCTTCATAGGATCCACTCGCTTCTGTCCCAAGCGAACGTTGCAGTTCGCCCAGCACCGCCAGCTGCTCGTCCATGCCAACGCCAAAGTTTGAGCCGACGCCGCGTGAACCTTCCATTAAATCTTTAATGACCCCCATGTCCGTGCCGAACTGCTGTTTCATGAAGGACATTTTCCCGGCCAGTTGCTCAGCAAACTGCACCTTGCCCATGGCATTGGCATCGGCGCTGAATTGGCTGAACATTTGGCCCATGAATTCCGCCGCGTCGCCCGATGTGCCTTTAAGCGCGGCGGCCACCGTGTTGGCCACCCTGACCACTTTCGGCAGTTCTTCGCTACTCAGCCCGGAAACGGCTGCGTTAATATCCGCCGTGGACTGCACGAACTCCACCGCCGACTTACCGTATTGCATACTGAATTTCAGAGCGTCGGCAGATACCTTGGCCAGCACATCATCACCAATGCCCCGCGCAGACGCCTCCTGCATCGTGTCATACATGTCGATCGCAGGGCCAAGCGCCCCTTTAATCGACATACCCACGCCCCACAGCCCGCCCACACCCACGGCAATTTTCCCAAAGGCGTCCTGACTGTGTTGCGCGAAGCCGGTCACCGACGTTTGCGCCTGTTTAAGCGGGCGCGTAATTCGGTCGATCAAGCTCAGCGTAAAATCTAAATCCGCCATCAGTCGCCTTTAAATGCCAGGGCAATGCCATTTGCAATAGCAATGCGTTGAAACTCCCAATGACGATTATCCAGCCACACGGCGCGGGCTAAATTTTCCGTATCGTCATTTTCATGCGGTAAATAATGGCGGCGCAAAATAAGATACTGCTCCAGACCGTTATTTTCGATGGCGCGAACCCGCGCCTCTAGTTTTTTAGTTCGATATCCAACTTAGGCGCATATTTATCATTCACCGCCGCCGCCAATTGCAGAGCCGAACCGGGAATGTCCAGCACTTCATCCAGTGCCGCTTTACTGTCTGCGGCAACAATACGGCGCAAATAGTTATTTGCCGGGGCCAGTTTATTGTCCATCGACATTTCATTGATGAATTTGTTATAGGCGGTTGTGTTTGGCTCAAAAATTAAAGCCTGACCGTTTACAGTTAATTCAATGGTGTGTACTTTGCTCATGATTTAATTTCCTTCGCTGGTTTATTTCGTCAATTAATTGGTTATGCCGTGCGGCACATTCCGCATATTGTGGGGTTATTTTTAAAAGCACCTTGGCAACATCTTTTCCCAATACACCATTAAGGCGCGGTAATTGTTCCGGGCATTTCGTTAACAGATTTTCTTGATAGGATTCGCTCGGCATTTTCGGCGGCGGCGTTGTACATCCTGACAAAATCGTCAGACACGCACTCGTTAGTAAATACCGGTTTAACCAATTCTGTCCTGATTTCCACAGGCTGCGCATGTTTCAACGCCTCCAACTTATCTTCTAACGCCCTGGCGGATTGGCGGCCTATCTTTTGGCTCTCAATCCGGGCCTTATCTCCGGCCACCGTGGCGGCGCGGTTGATCACCAAATCCAGACTATCGCGATACCAGTCGCCGACTTTCCACCCCGCCGTAAACACGGCCAGAATGGCCAGGCCAATGACGGCCAGTTGCTTGGCCATCACTTCACCCCGTTATGCTCTAGGCTAAAGTGATTCCCGTCCGGGCGCGTTTTAAAACGTCCGCCCCAGGTGCCGCCCAATGACTCCCAATATTCACCCAAAGGTAAATATGCCTCGGTTTTCGTCTGGTACTGGCCGTTGATAAACAGGTTAAAATCCACCGCCAGGCGCTGTGTGTGTAAACTGTTGCTGATCCCCTTACCGCTTTTGGCGTTCAGCGCGGCCTGTTCCGGCGTGCGGTAGGCTTCGCCAAAGGTCAGCCGGTAGCCGCGTTCCCCTGCCCACTCAACAAGCTGGGCAATCAGCTGCGTAAACAGCTGCTGTTTTTCGCTCAGTGTCATTCTGGTTTTCCCTTTCCCGGTAACAAACTGCTTCCCCTGCGTTTAAGCCACACCTCGACAACCTGGTGGCCAGCAATCCCCAACGCCGCCCCCACGCCCGCGATGGCCAGCGGAGAAATGCCGGGGATCCAAATCAGGACAGCCCCCGCCGCGACTGAGGTGGCCGAACCCAAAATAATGCGGCCAACAAAAAGCTTCGCCGTAATGGGTTCACTACTGTTGAGCGCCTTACCCAGGGCAATCAGTGCGCCCAGAATAATGAGGCTTAACAGACTTTTTTCATGCTCTTGCATCCCTGCCATTCCTTATCCAATCAGGTTGCGCGTGTCTTCATCTTCCAGATAGGGCACGCCGTTGATCCGTACAAAGTTCGGGTCGGTAATGAAGTACTTAATTTTGTGTGTCATGACGCCGCCACCCTTCGGATCAGCGTCCAGGATGTTGCTCAACACCAACTTGCAGCCGAAAGCCTCAATCTTTAACTCTTCGTTCCCAGCCTTGGCATAGAACATCAGATCCACCGGCTCAATGCCGCGCCAGGAACCGGCACGGCGTGCAATGGCGGTAAGCTGCCCCAGCACTTTGGTGGTAACTTCAATCTCACCCTCTCCGGCCACGTCACCCGACACATGGCCATCAGGTACGCCCTGGGTTTGTGCGGCCGATGTGTTATCGGTAATGTCTAAACTCACCTTTTCGATGTGGATCAGATCACCGTCCATACGCACATCGGTGGATTGCCCTGAAATACGTTTCATCTGTTATTTGCTCCCTGCTGCGCCACTGTTCAGTAACAGGCTTACCGTGATGCCTTTCGGGCATTCATAGGTGCGCACCACCATATAAATCTCCACCTGTGTGGCAGATTTCCAGGTGATCATCACGTCCCCATCCTGCGGCGTCATGACTTCACCGGGGAACGTCACACCGTTAATCTGCGTGGAGATCGCCATTTGACGCAGCACCTTGGCAAAATATCCCTGGTGCGCGGCGATACTGCTCGGCGTGCTGTTCAGCGAACGGTCCGCAATCTTGGCAATCGCCTGGAGACGCACGCGCCGTGCCGCTTTATCGACAATGCGCAGGTATTCAATGGCCTGATAATCCCCGCCTTCTGCGTCCAGCGTGCGGCCGTCTGACCAATAAAAACCGTCGTAATCCGGATACCACATCGGCACGCTAAAGCGCTTTTCCTGCAACGCTTGCAGCGTGGCCAGCTCAAGCACCGCACCACTGCCATCAACGGGTAAATCATCACGCCCCATATCCAGCAAAGCGCCGGTTTGTACCCGCGCCGGACTGTCAGCAATGGTCACCGCCCGATTGCATAAGCGCCCCGCCAACACGCCTGGCTCATTGCCAAACAGACGCGGCACCAACTGCACGGACGGCGTGGCGATCTGCGCCTGTAATGTGGCTAACCGCGCCAGATAATCCGCCCATTCTTCGGCAACCTGCGGACCTTCTACCGCCAGGATAAACCAGCACCAGCGGCCCAACTTGGCCAGCAGATTGGCACGCAGACTGGCGGCCTCGTTGATCGGCTTTTTGTCGCTGATATCATCCGATAACACCACACCTTCCACCGATGCCACGGCCTGGGCAGTCATGACCGCATCCACCCATGAGTCAGGTTCAATACCTTCGGCCGGTTCGGCCAGGACGTGCACAAAGCCGCTCCAGTTCTGCCCGGCATTCAGCATGGCGGCGTTAACATCACGCTTAAGCACGCTATCAGCGCCCAGCAACACGTCTAAATCAGTCTGGGTATTCACCGGCAGCGTTTTGCCCGCATTGGTCTTTCCTCTTCCTACGTACAACACTGCACGCTCAATCTCTTTGGTTTCACCCTGTAGCTGGTTAACCTGGTTAACGCCAACCGTTGGCCATGTCATGCCGTTCCCTCTTATCCTGCGCCGTAGCCAATGCCCTGCAATTGACGCGCTAACGCTTTGTTGAAATCCTCTTGCGAGATACCCAGGAAGGGACGCGCTGGCACATCCACCGACCAGGACGTTTTCACCGCCTTGCCGGACAGCGTCCTGATTAGCAGGCCCGCTTTGGCCATCGTCATGCTTTCCTGAATTTCTCTAAACGCTGGCTTGCGCCACCGCTTGCCCTTTTTGACCTTGTACCCCAGCGCCCGCAGCCGTTTAGCCTGGCGCGTGGTGGCCGGCAAACTCGCCACCCGGCTTTTTTTCTCAACCTGACGGCGGTTCACCGTCACGCTCATGCCGTTTTGCTGGGCATAACCCACCGTGCCAGCCGCAATGGATTTCTTACCGTTGCGATAGCCGCCGCCGCTTAAGTACACCCGCACACCGTCGATTTCGGGCATTTCGCGGATGTGTAGCAGTTTGGGCATATTGCGCAGCATCTTCCCTTTGCGCTTGGTCTGGCGTCCCTGCCATTTCTGCCCGTCTGGCCCGGCCTGGTTGCGCACGTTACGTTTGGCCGCTGGCATTAATCCGTACTTGGCTAAGCGCCATAACAACCGCTGACGCTTTTTCTGCGGTAGCGCTAGGCTGTTCAGCTGCTTACGCAACGCTTTCAACTGGGCGGCATCCAATTCACCCCGGATCACGGTGCCTCGCCGCCAATCGGTGCGCCTTGACTATCCACACCGTAAACGTGCGCCTCGCTGGCAAGCCAGATTTCGGGATCTGCCAGCCGCCACATGGCCCCATCCATGGGGATATTTCCCTTTTCATCCTTGACCATGTTCAGCGCTTCAACCATCGGCACCGAAATGGCCAGCACCGCCGTTTCTTCATCGATCACATCAATGTCGAAATCCGGCAATTCATCATCAATGCCCATTTCTTCAAACAGTGACCGATCAACCTGACCCAGCCAGACCAGCAGCAACGCGGCCAGGTTGCGCGGGTCATACAACCGATAGGGGAACCTGTCCCAGGTTAGCGCCGCGTCATAACGGATAACCGCCAGACGATACTGATCCAGCCCTAAATCCCGCTGTGCTGGGATGAATTTCATTTCATCCATGAAACTGGCAAACCCTGCGCCCTGAAAGGTACGTTTTGGCATGTACTCAGTGATGAAAGCGGTCAGCTCATCCAACTGGCTCATATTTTTCGCACTCCCACACGGCGCTTTCCTTTAATGGCCCGGATAGCAATCGAACCCTCTGCCAGCAGGCTGTTGCGGGTTTCCTCGCTTTCCTGCCCTGGGTGCGTCTCCCGGCGTCCAATGCTGGCAAACTCCCCCATCAAATCCGCCTTAGCGCGGGCATACACCGCACGCTTATAACGGGCGCATAACAGATTCCCGTCCATCATGCTGATGCCTGGCGCTTCACTCGCCTGGCCAATTCCCTTGGCCTGGTATTCATCCCTGACTGATACCAGTAAATCATTCACTTCACCGGCTGCGGTCAGCAGCGCCGTGGCCACCGTTCCGCTATCGATATCGGCCGGAATACTCCGTTGCTCCTGAAACTCTTGCAGGTTCAAATCCGGCCAAAAATCCTCGTTTTTTAACGGCTCATCGTCGTACTCAATCGGTGTTCCGCTAAACATAAAATTCCCCCGAAAAGAGAAGCGGGCTGACCGAGATCCACGGTACATAACCCAAGGGTATTACCTCCCTCGCGCCCGCCCCGGCTTGCGGTAGTCTTTACTTTTGCAACGCCCGAATTCGGGCAGCAATTTGATTTCGCATGGTGCCAACGCCGCAGCCGCTATGCAGCTTGTGCGCCTGAACCAACAAACCATCAACCTGTTGTAACAACGCCACATCATCCGTGACGGTGGCGCGCGGCACGCCTTGCGGGTCAAACAGCTGGCGCATACCGGCGAACTTGAACCACTTGGCGCGGATCACTTCGTACAGCTCCCATTTTTCCGTCACGTTGGTAAACGTGCGAGAGAAGTACGGTTCAATCGGCTGGCCCTCCCTGGCCATGTTTTCCGCCCAGGCCAGCACGGTGTCAGCCGTAAAGGTGACAAAGTTGCTTCTCAGCGCGGCCGGAGTGTCTTGCCCCTGCTCAATAGCGATATCCGCTAAATCCAGGGCAGCATCCAAGTCACCCACGTCAAACAACCAAATCACACACCAGGCCAGGACGGGATTACGCTGAATGACGCCCTCTGCCAGATACTTTTCAACCGTTGGCATCCAGCGCGGCAAATAGGTATCACGCTTGATGGCGACCTTTTGCGCCAGTGTCAGCCCGTGCAACGCCTCCACGTCCTTTTCCAGCGCGGCGGCCATCACGTGCATACTGTCCGAACTGTCCAACGCCTGGCGCTGTTTCAATTTGGCCTGTGCGGCACACCTGGCCGAATGGCGTTGCGCGGGTGACATCATGCTTATTCCCCTACTTTTTCGGCAGGTTCGGCCACGGTGCCAATGGTCACCGCGCTTTCATCAATCGCCGCGTACAATTCCAGGTACTCAACCGCGTAACCTTCATTGCGCAGGTACTTGTTTTCGTACTGCTTACGGTCTTCGACAAACTCAGCTTTGCGCTGACGAGTATTACGCTGGGTGTAGATGTGCAAATTATTCAGCGTGGTAACAACCATGCGTTTACCCGGCATAAACGGCGGGATAATGGCGCGGCGGCCAGCAATGGTGCTTTCCAGCATTTGCGCGGCGATTTTTTCCGTTGGACGGTCAGCCGCCTGGTAAAGACGGTATTGCTCGGCGGCCACCAGGTCAGCCCCAACTAGCACGACCATGCGCGGGTCATTGCGGTATTCCTGCGGAATTTTGGCGTTAATCAGGTCTGACGCCATGGCGTCCAATGACTTGTAATCACCGTTCTGATCCAGCGTGACCGGGTCAGTCATGATTTGCTTGCCGTCTTCGTACAGACGCACGATTTCATGCCAGCCAATATTCACATCTTCGCCGTTCGGGTTCTTTTCGTAGTCGGTAGATTTCGCCACGGATTTACCGTTAAAGCCGATACGCAGCATATCCAACGCAAAAGCCTGAGTGGTGAAAGCGGTGACGCGCTGGAAGAACTCATCTTCTGAACCGGCGTTCGCCCAGATAGACAGCAGATCCCAACGCAGTGCGGCACAGGAGTCCGTTTCTACCAGCTTGTAATCGTTACCTGAAACGCCAACTTGGCGACGGAAACGACCATCGGCAATACGGCCGGTATGCAAACCAGAAGCACCCACGCTGACCACCTGGCCAGACAGCTGATCAACGTCCGCGACGGTGATCCAGTTCAGGAATTCAGAGCTTTCCAGCAGTGCATCACGCAGCTGGGTTTCTTTCGGGTCAGACAATGAGAAGTAATTAGAGACTTCTCCCACGTCCAGACCGTTGGCCGCAGCCAGGCCCGCCGCGAATTGCTTTAAAAAGCCACGCGCCTTTGCATTTAAAATCATTGCTTAATTGTCCTTAATCGCCATCGGCGGTTAATAATTTCCCTGGTCAAATTCTTATAAGAATTTAAATTCCGTCTTCGTGCCTTTTGGGTTACTTTTTGGCAGCGGTGTCACCTGCTTGCTAAAGTTCTTAACGATAGCCGGGAGGTTGTCACGCAGACGGGCAAACTCTTCGGTATCCACCACGCCTTTTACGGTTTCCACATCACTTTGAATATCAACAACGGTTGAGTCCGTTTCATCCGTTTTGGTTTCCAGCGCAGCAACGCGTGATTCCAATGACGCCAGCGCTTCGGCTAACGCTTGCAATTTATCATCGCCCTGCGGCACTTCTTCCACTACAGGTTGTTCGTCTTCAATACTGAAAAGACTGCGCCACGTTGATTTGTTTTTTACTTTCCCTGCCATGTCCAGTTCCTTTATTTCGTTAATCACCAGCGGCGAACTATTACCGATGAAGTAATTATCTTTCCGCTTATTAAATCGCATTCGTGTAGTGCCAACGCTTGCGGGTTCATCTGTAACGCCCAATCCCTCCAGATAATGCCGCCCTGTGCCGCGAAAGTTACCATCAGGGGTTAATTCCACTGACGAAAACAAAAGCTTTCCATTTCGATTAGCATAAATTAAATCAGTTGATGGACATAAACGGGCATAGAGTTTTACCAGTCCCGCATCATCCTCACCGGCTTCCACTTCCAAGACTTCACCCGCGTTACCCGCCCAACGTTCATGTTCCGGCCAAAGCAATGCGGTGTATAAGTCCGGGTTATAGGTTTCCGCTGCGTCAATTAACATTTCCCGTGTTAAAAAACGTTTATCAACTGTTTCCCCTTCGGTAGCGATACAGATCCAATTCGTCATTAATTGAGAGCCTGACATATCGGAATTTATCTCCTTTCTTCCGTGGATTGCAGTATCGCCAATTATTATCGCCCTCGCACCCTGTGAATATCGGATATAGCCATTAGCCGAATCAGACCCGATATTAAGTTAAGAAATAAAGATTTAGGCATCGCATAATTACGGTTATGGACGTTATCCTAAGCCATAAAAATTAAGGGATTAATAAATGGCATATTATGCAGAAGAATTAATCGGGGTGGCGCGTTCGCTTTATTTGAAGCGTGCGACACCAAAAGAGATCGCCAGAGACTTGAATCTGCCCAATGCGCGAATTATTTACTATTGGGCAACAAAATGGAATTGGGCAGATTTACTTAGCCATGAATCCACCGAGGAGGCTATTGAGCGCCGCTATCAATTGCTGGCCGGACGCGATGGAAAAACTGAATTAGAAATAAAGGAAATGGACATCCTTATTTCTCACGCCGTAAAACTGCGGGCGCAATCCAATAAGCATAAAGAGAAATTGGCCGCCGCAAAATCAGACAGTAAAGGAGAACATCAGGAGCAGGATAACGGCGCAGAGCCGGTGAAGAAACGCAAGTATAAGAAAAATGATATCTCCAGCCTGACCAAGGATGATTTTGATGCTTTCGCAGAAGAACATTTATTCGGCTATCAGAAACACCTACGCCTAAATCTGACGAAGCAGATCCGCAACATTCTCAAAAGCCGCCAGATTGGAGCCACCTGGTATTTTGCGGTTGAAGCCTTTGAGAATGCCGCGCTAACCGGCGACCCACAAATCTTTCTCTCCGCTTCCAAGGCTCAGGCGGAGGTCTTCCGTTCGTACATCGTGAATATTGCAGAGCAGTATTTCGGTGTGACATTGACCGGCAATCCGATCCGCTTAAGTAATGGCGCAGAACTGCGTTTTCTGTCTACCAACAAAAACACGGCGCAGTCCTACAGCGGGCATTTGTACTGCGACGAATATTTTTGGGTGCCGAACTTTGCCAGGCTCAACGAAGTGGCCAGCGCCATGGCCACGCACGACCATTGGCGCACCACCTACTTTTCCACACCCAGCGCCAAAACACACCAGGCTTACCCATTTTGGACGGGTGAAGAGTGGCGGCGCGGAGATAAAAACAGGACGGCCGTTCAGTTCCCTGACTTCAAGGAAATGCAGGACGGTGGTCGCCTCTGCCCAGATGGCCAATGGCGCTACGTCATTACCCTGGAAGATGCGATCCGTGGTGGCTTCAACCTGGCCAGCATCGACAAGCTGCGAAACCGTTACAACCGCGACACGTTCAACATGCTTTACATGTGTGTGTTCGTGGACAGCAAAGACAGCGTTTTCAAGTTCAGCGACCTGGAGCGGTGCGGCGTTGACGTTGACGATTGGGACGACCATGACGAGGCGTTAGAACGGCCGTTCGGTAGCCGGGAAGTCTGGGGCGGCTTCGACCCGGCCCGCTCGGGTGACACGTCCACTTTTGTGATTGTCGCCCCGCCGATCCACGCCGTAGAAGTATTCCGCGTGCTGCGCATTCTGCACTGGAAAGGGATGAATTTTAACTACCAGGCGGCGCAGATTAAAAAGCTATTCGGTCAATATCACATGACGTACATCGGCGTTGACGTGACTGGCATCGGGCGCGGCGTGTTTGAACTGATTGAGCATTTTGCACTGCGTGAGGCGGTAGCTATTCACTACGGCATGGAAACTAAAACACGCCTGGTCCTCAAGATGATTGATGTTATCGGAGCCAAACGCCTGCAATGGAACAAAGATAACAAAGAGATCCCCGCGTCATTTCTGGCCATCCGCCACACCAGCACGGCCAGCGGCAACGCCATGACATTCAAAGCAGATCGCACCGTGGAAACCGGCCACGCGGATGCCTTTTGGGCTATTGCGCACGCCGTTATTAATGAGCCGATTAACTTTGAGCACAAACGTAAATCTAAATGGAAATTAGGGAAGAAAGCCGCATGAGCAAGCGCAAACCATCACGCCAGCCAAAAGATCAGAAGCCGAAAAATGCCGCCAGCAGCAAGAAAATGAGCATCATCACCCTGGGTAAGCCGGAACCGATTTTAACTACCGGCACGAATTACCGGGATATCTGGTACGACAATGAATTCGACCATTTCACGCTACCCATGGATCGCCTGGCCCTGGCGCAACTCAGCAATCTAAACAGCCAGCACGGTGGTGTGATTTACGCCCGCCACAATATGGTGGCCGCAGATTACCAAGGCGGTGGGCTAACGCATGAGCAGCTGCGCGGCGGCGTGTTTGATTATCTGTCTTTCGGTGACCTGGCCATCCTCAAGCTGCGCGATTGGTTTGGTAACGTGATTGGCCTGGCCCCGCTGCCCTCGCTGTATTTGCGACTGCGTAAAACGGGGGAATTTGTGGTTCTGCAGGACGGTGAACCACTGGTTTATGAACCGGAAGATGTTATTTTTTTGAAGCAGTATGACCCGCAGCAGCAAGTTTATGGGCTGCCGGATTATATCAGCGGCATCCACTCCGCATTATTAAACAGCGAGGCGACGATTTTCCGCCGCCGTTATTATCACAACGGGGCGCACACGGGCGGCATTATTTACACCAATGACCCAAACATGACGGATGAAGTAGAAGACGAGATCGCCGACAGGCTGGAAAGCGCCAAGGGCATTGGTAATTTCTCCACCATCTTTGTGAATATTCCAGGCGGTGCCGAAAAAGCGATCCAGTTTATTCCGGTGGGCGATATTGGCGCGAATGATGAATTTAATAACGTGAAAAACATCAGCGCCCAGGACGTACTAAACGCGCACCGCTTCCCGGCTGGCCTGGCGGGCATCATCCCGGTAAACACAGGCGGTCTGCCAGACCCTGAAAAGTCCCGCACCACTTACCGAAAGGATGAAGTTATTCCCCTGCAAAGGATGATCATGAATGCGGTTAATAACGCACCGGATATCCCACAACATTTATATTTGAATTTTGCGTTTGAAGATGAAAGCGGTGATGAAAAATGAGCCGAAAAAAGCTAAACTATCCGGGTTATTATTCCCCTGGAGCCATCAACATGCGCGTAATGAAAGTAGTGTGCCGTGAATGCGGGGCTAACGCAGTAATAAAAAAAACGGCGCGTAAACACCGTGATATCTCGGATATTTATTGCGCCTGTTCAAATTATGAGTGCGGTCATACCTTTGTTGTAAATATGACCTTCTCACACACTATTAGTCCTAGCGCAAAATCTCAAGGCAGCTTATTTAAAGGATTGGTTGATTCTCTGAAAGGTGACGATAAACAACTTCTTCTTTCCCTACTGCAACAAACCGCCTGATCCTTTACCCCCTTTTTGGGGGTTTTGTTTTTCAAACTCATCCAACTTTCGCACCAAGTCGGCTGACAACTCCGCCACCCAATCAACGACTAATTCCCTATCTCCGGCCTCACACTTCCCCAGTGACACAAGCCGGGTCACCAGTTCAATTCGTTGTAATGCAATGGCCTCAAAAAACAAATCCCGCACAGAATCCTCCCTCCCTTACATAATCGTTACTGTATGCATGTACAGTACAATATTGTTAGCTTTGATGAAAGCACAACGCGCATGCTTTTTTTAAATTAACGACTTATCCTATATTCATAATATGCTGAATGCGTTATCTAAATCCCGCTTAGATGCACAGTTTTTATGCTTTCCACCCTCTTCGCAGGCAAGACAACACCCTTCCATATCGAAAGAAGATGTCCCCGGTTTTAAGAGGTCACCACATGACCGGCAATACTGCTGCCTTGGCCTGAGTCTCACTTCTCCATCCCGCAAAACCATCTCGGTTTCATCATCCAGGCGCACAATATTGCCCCTCAGCAGCGCTTTGGCCATCTGATCCCCATCTTGGTGCTGAATACCCAACCCCTTTTTCAACTCGGTGATCGTACTTTGAGTACAGTTATTGACAGAACTCCAAGGGGCGGCGGGGCCGCCAGAAAAAGCAGCAGCCGCTTCGCTGGCTGCCAACTTCGGAACAATCGCCCACTTAACCAAGCGTGTTTCTACTTCGGAACTACGGCCAAAGAGCGGGGAATAAATACCCTGCACGCGCTGCACGTCCTCGGCATACTCATTGCCGCACTCAGTAATTTCATACATCAGTCGCACAACCAGATCCCGGCGCTTCACCAATGCACCGCCCTGGGCCTGGGTGTAAGACGCCCAGCAACCCACATCGGCCGCAGCCAGCACGGCGTCCATAGTTTTGTTTTCAAGAGTTGAGTCACCCATCCGGCGCAGCTCCCGCCAGACAGTGACCGGCGCACCGCCAATCTGCTGAAACTGACGGATACGCCAACGGCTGGCCCAGGCTGAAACCGCTTTGGCCATGTCTTTCATGTTCTCACCCGTTTCATCGTCCGCCTCACCGTCCAAGGCGAACCCGTCGATGTTTTTGGAAATGTATTTTGCGATGTAACCCGTTGCGCTGCCCTTCTCCGGATCGATTGGCTCAACGTGAAAACGCGCCTTAAGCGCGTTAGCTGATTGCAGTTCCTCGGAATCCTCCAGGCGGGCGTAATAGCAAAGAATATCGCGCACCTGTTCAACATCAGAGGGCCGCATAAATAGCAGCATATGCCAGTGCGGCGTCCCGTCATGGTGTGGTTCGACGACGCGGAAACCAAACACGCTGATACCGGCACGCGAAAACGCCGCACGGGCCTTGGCCCATACACCGCAAAGGTATTTTTGTGTCTGGCGTGGGCTGGCGGCATTCCACTGAGAAACGAACCCGCCGCCGCTGTGCACGGCGTGATAACTGGACGGCGCGGTGATGGTATAAAACTCCCCCGCCATGCCCATTTCCGTGGCCAGGTCTTCAAACCCGCGCATACGCACCATCAGTTCACAGCGGCGTTTTGCCGGGTTGGCGTTGCTGCCGTCCACCCTGTCAGCCAGGGAAAAACGTTCCCCCGTTTCCTGATTTTCCAAATCGCATGATTTAAAAAACTCTCGGTTACGTTTCTTTTGCTCCACCCATTCCCCTTGAGTGGAACGGCTGACGTAAGCCGATGCCGCCTTTTGCACCTGACCAACGGCAATGGCCATATGTTCACGCAACAGATCACGGCTTCGTTTCAACTTACCGCGCCACCATTCCGGTGCCATCATCCGCAGCAAACCAGACTCAGCATTTCGCACGGTGAAATTGTTGCCCGCGTTGAAGGACTGCCAATAAGGCGGCGTGATATTAAATTGCTTCACCAACTCAGCCAAATGACGGTAAGCAGCTGTCGTGCGCCATTCTAATTCTTCGTGGGATTTGGAATCTTCCGGGAAAGCCGTGCGAGTGAAATCATTGAAGGATTCAGCCATAAAATCAGCAACTACGTGCGCCAGGTTGTGCACTTCATCACGGCCGTAGGTAGGGAGTTTTTCTAAATCTTTCAGGAACGGGATATGTACACCGCCCGCACCCTGGAAATCCGTTGTGTACTGTGCACGCACCTTTCGCAGACGTGGCAATACGTTTTTACCTACCGTAGTGCGTAAAAACGTATTAGCACGGCGGCGGCCCTGTGGGCCTGCCTCCATTAATTTTGTATAACGCTGGCCAAAATAACGCGCCAAATAATCCGGCATCCCTGCCAGATATTTAGCACGCCAGGCGTGATCGGTTTCATTCAGGTGCCATAACTTGCGCTCGGTCAGGCTAATGTCACTCGGGGCGCGGGGGCCAAAGAACTCTTGCTGTCTCGCACGCGCCTCATGGTGCTGGCCGTTAAATTCAGCCATGATTAAAAATCACCATCGGAAATAATCTCTTTTACTTCCTCAGTATTCATAATCTTTTTCCTCTTCACGGACAGGCATACCTTCAACCAGGGACGAGTCCACACCAGGCACTGGCGGCAAATACTGCGGATTGGCTGGCACCAGCTTGGCGATGATTTCAGGGGCGGATTTAATGCTGCCGGCCGATGCACCAATTGAGCGGGGGGCGGTGATTTTGGTGATGTTGAAATCGCGGTAAAGACTCAGCGTGTCCGGCGTCTCACAGTTAGAAACGATCACCGGAAAACTGCGGGCGGCCAGGCGCTTTAAATGGACGGCCAGACCGGAATGCTCGGCCATTCCGAACGGGCCGGAATGATAGGAAGAGAAATCCGCACTTTTGCTGGCTGGCAGGTATGGCGGATCGCAATACACCACATCACCAGAACGAACCATGGCCAGCGCTTCGGCATATGAACAACAAACAAACGTGGCTTTCTTTGCTTTCTCAGCAAAAGCACGGATCTCATCCTCTGGAAAGTACGGGGCTTTATATTTACCGAAAGGCACGTTAAATCCACCTGATTGGTTGTAACGGCACAGGCCGTTATAACAGTGACGGTTCAGATAGAGAAAGAGCGTGGCCCGCCAATACCAATCTGAGCTAATGTTAAAATCCGCTCGCAAGGAATAGTATTTTTCGGAGGTATTGCCCACCTCAAACCAACGCTTGGCATCCGTAATGAGCTGCTCGGCGTCCAGCGCTATGGCCTTATAGAGATAGATAAGATCTGGATTGATATCCGCAATAAGGTATTCGGGATAATCAGTGTTCATCATCACCGCGCAGGAACCTGCGAACGGCTCAACCAGGCGCTGGCCAGCGGGCAGGTGACGCTTAAGCTTCTCAATAATGCGAACCTTTGAACCGGCCCATTTCAGAACTGTTTTCATAATGCAGCCCCACGACCAACACGACCCAGATGCTCAGACTCCTGCCGCATAAGCTCCACAATCTCGGTGGCGCTCAATCCTTCGTTGACCACATGAGTGGCCATGCGATCCAAATGGCCCGAAAATTTCACGGCGGCATCATCCATTGCTTCAGCGCGTGCGCCTTTAAGCAAGGCCATAACAGGGCTACAACACTCAGGCGCTTCCGCAGCGAAAGCGTCTAAGTAAGAGGTTCGTTTCTGGCGATCATTACGTTTCATTTGCATGGTAAAACTCCGATTTTAGGCAGCAAGAAACCCCGGCCACCAAGGGGAAGCCGTGGGAATTCTTAGCAGTTGGTTACTTAATGAAAGTGCTTAACTTCGATTCTTTGACGGGCAACGGGGGACACATTCAACGAATGCAGGCCGTGCAGCTGCTTGGCGCAATCCCACCAACGGGCGATCAACACCGTGATGGAACCCTGGCCAAGAAAATTGGCCAGGTAATAAGTGGCGCGGATAGACGCAAGTGCTTCAAGCTGGCCTTTACTGGTTTCGGCCTCACGATAAACACGGCACCAAAATGCGCAGCTCACTGCAAACCACTGGTGCGGATTATCAAGATGCATCGAATCATTAAACATTTGCGGTGACAGCGCGATCAAACCGTCGAATTCCTGGCACTTATCCAGGAAAATACGGGCATAATTCGGCGCAACATTCCAGGCTATGAAATCTTCCTTAAGCCCTGCTTTCTCTACCATAATCATTTTCATACTTGCCTCAGTGCATTGAATTATTTGTGTCTTGTTCAACTTCTCGGCGGGCTACTCTGCAAGCTCCTGCGCCTTTGAAATCCTCCGGGGTGAAGTAGTTAGTGCTTTTCTGCAACCGCCGAACCTTCAACACCGCGCCCCATAAAGAAACCCTTTCGGCTTCGGTCAACTCATCCCAGGCACATTCGATATGGCGTTGTTTGAGTCCTGCCAGGAAGCAGAGGTAACGCCGGTCTTCCTCATCGACATTGTTCCAGTAATGTTTTACCCGGCTATCACACCCGGAAATCATCTTGCGGGCCTCAGCTATCCATTTAGGTGTTTGTGTATCCACGCTCCCCCCCTTAATCCCATCATGCGAAACCACCAGGGGCGGCGTGTTGTGTTCACTGCCGGAGAACCGCAGCCACTTAGAAACTGCACTTTGCTGGCAGCAGGCTGCCAGCGCTGACCGTTCGGCAACTCTAACCAGCCGTGGCCATGGCTTGGCAGCTGGATAGACGGGGATTGCTTCTGTAAAAGTCGTGTGAAGACTTGCATCGGATTACCTCAGTTCAGACCCGGCATGACACCTAACGCACCTAATACATCCATGGCGCTGGTTAATGCTGGGGCGGTATGAAAACGCGATTCAACGGACACAACGAGCAAGGACAGATCGCGGATCGCCTGATTGGCTCGGTCTAAAATGGCGTTTCTACGTGTCTGCGTCATAGGCGCAGTGGATATGGCTTCACCGGCGATAACGCCGATTGCGGCCGTGGCACTCAGTGTGTGCATAGATAAGTTGTCAGGCTGGGCTTCATTCATCGGAACAGCGGGCAAACACTTAAGCTGTGCCAGCAGACCATCCAAAAGCGTGGAATCATCGGTGTGATCGGTAATGACGATCAGCTCCACCAGTGTTAAGCGGTGCGGTTGCATTGGATTCAGCTTGTTTCGCAGAACCTGGGCAGTCATACCGACTTTCTCGGCGACTTCGGTCAGGTTGTGCGCCAGTGAAAAACGGCGGCAAGCTGTATCTAAATGCGGATGTATAGAGGTCTGATAATCAAACATTGTTGTTGCCCCGCTATGCACACAGAATGTGTTCATGGTTCACGAATAGTTTATTTATTTAGCCGTTGTTCCAAGCAAACCAATCGACGTAAACCCTTTCGTTTCGCTTTTCTTTTGGTTTAATTGTTAATTTACCTGCACTTACGTAATACCTTCCCCGGCGAAGCGGGATGCCAGCACGTTCACAAAACGTTTTTAAAGGGAGCCAGCGCGTTTCGCTGATGTTTGTATTAGCCTGCTGCATAGGGCAAAATCCTCTGTTCGGGTAGTGCTTGCACACTACTGTTAACTATTGTCTTTTAATCGCCCCATTGATTAACCAAAGGAGAACATAACGGGATGCTATGTTCTTACTTGTAGAATGTCAATGGTTGTTATTCTACAAAGGTGAATTTCATGAATTTGGAAACTGGAGCACGTCCCGCAATTGAGAGGATATGTGAGGCATATGGATTTACTTCCAGGCTGCAACTTGCACAGCATCTAGGGATCAGCAATGGCTCACTGGGAAATCGGATTATCAGAGATAATTTTCCCGCTGATATCGTCTTGCGTTGCGCATTAGAAACAGGGGCATCTATCCAGTGGCTTTCCTTTGGAGAAGGGAACTGCTTTAACAACGTTGAAGCGGATACAGTCAAGATCCCATCCTTCAAACTTTCAGATGGCAAGCTTCTAAACACGTCCTCAGTCATTTTTGACAAAGTAATGCTGCCTGCCCATATAGGGACCCTTAACGTAATTAAGGATGGCGGCGTTACTTATTTTGTAGATGTAGGCGAACAACCAATTAAAGATGGAAAATGGCTAATTGAATTTACTGGCAATATCAGTATTAGAGATTTGATGTTGCTGCCAGGCGAGAAAGTTCGCATTGATACAGGTAAATACCCGATCGATGGGGACCTAAAGGATGTGCGTTCTTTGGGCAAAGTTGTTGCGACGTATTTGGTAAAAGAGTAATGACGGTAAGAAAATTAGACTCTGGTGAATGGTTATGCGATCTACGCCCGAATGGCGTTGATGGGAAACGTGTTCGTAAAAAATTCATCACAAAGGGCGAGGCGCTCGCATATGAAAAACACATTCTGAGCGAAATGGTTGATAAGCCGTGGCTAGGTGAGAAAGAAGATAATCGTAAATTATCCGACCTTATCGAACTTTGGCACAACCTCTATGGCAGAACGCTGAATTCATCCAAGCGCTTAAAAGCAAAATTGGATGCAATCTGTCTTGGCCTTGGTGACCCAATTGCAACAAGTCTTACGGTGTCTGATTTTAGTACGTACCGCGAACAGCGGCTAAAAGGTGAACTACCAGATATTAATGGCAGGAAAATGGCCGTTAAGCCTCGTACAGTAAACCTTGAACAAAGCAACCTTTCTGCTGTTTTCGGTAAATTAAAAGAGCTTGGCCATTGGACTCACCCCCACCCATTAGATGGCATCAATCGATTCAAGATTGATGAGCAAGAACTGGCTTTTCTATATACAATCGAAATTCGGCGGTTGCTTGATGTATGTTCAAACTCACGAAACCCTTACTTGGCAATAATCGTGAAGATTTGTCTGTCTACTGGTGCTCGTTGGGGTGAGGCTGAATCTCTAAAAGGAAGCCAAGTAACCCCTAACCGCATAACGTTCATAAAAACTAAGGGCAGGAAAAATAGAACCATCCCGATATCACAGGAACTTTACGACGAGATACCTAAAAAACGAGGACCGCTTTTTAGCCCGTGTCGAAAATCGTTTGAGGGCGCAGTAAAAAGAGCTGGTATTGAACTACCGGAAGGCCAATGCTCACACGTTCTGCGCCACACTTTCGCAAGTCAGTTTATGATGAGCGGTGGCAGTATTATAGTGCTACGGGATATTCTAGGCCACGTCGATATTAAGCAAACAATGGTTTATGCACACTTTGCGCCAAGCCATTTAGAAGACGCTATTACCAAAAATCCTCTCACACTACTTAATACCAGCCGTGATCCACAAAGTGTCCAGCCAGGGTAATAACCAGTGTAAAAGTCTGTCACTCACTGTTAGCCCGAACGCAGTGTTTACGGGCATGTAGCTGTTTTTAAAGGGTGGCGGTTATAGTGTAGTAATTTCGGACGGGGGTTCAAATCCCCCCAGCTCCACCAAATTATGATCCGGTTATTACCAGATAAGTCCGGAGAAGTCCTGAAAGCCCGCATCCCTCCTAGGTTTGCGGGCTTTTTTGTGTCTGTAGTAGTCCGAGGAGATCCGCCTGAAACCGGAGTCTATTGGTATACGAATTGGTATACGCTAATATATATACCAATAAACGTATACCAATTAGGGAAGATCCTTGCATGGCGCGGACTACACGCCCCCTCACCCACACCGAAGTACAAAAAGCCAAAGCCACCGATAAAGACCTCACCTTGCATGACGGTGACGGACTCTTTCTCCTGGTCAAAACCACCGGCAAGAAAATTTGGCGTTTCCGCTATCAGGTACCTAACACATCAAAACGCACCATGATCAGCCTCGGCGCTTACCCTGCTCTTTCTCTGTCAACAACGGGTTAAAAGTGATCCACTTTTCATCATCACCAACGGTTCAA